>NZ_JBPJZF010000004.1:0-626707 GCF_051216515.1 Variovorax frigidus | reverse complement strand
CGTGCAGCGCCGCCTGAGCAACGGCATGTCGCTGCTCGCGACCGTCGGCTCGACCTCGCCCTTCGTGGGCCTGTTCGGCACCGTCTGGGGCATCTACCACGCGCTCACCGCCATCGGTGTCGCGGGCCAGGCCTCGATCGACAAGGTCGCCGGCCCCGTGGGCGAGGCGCTGATCATGACCGCCATCGGCCTGGCCGTGGCCGTGCCCGCGGTGCTGGGCTACAACTGGCTGCTGCGCCGCAACGTCGCGGTGATGGACGACGTGCGCGAGTTCAGCGGCGAGCTGCACTCGGTGATCCTGGCCGGCAGCACCACCACGGCTTGAAGCGCTTGCCGCTCAACGATCCCCGAGGCGCGCCATGGCAATGAACATCCCCTCCGCCGGCGGCGACGAGGAACAGGTCATCGCAGCCATCAACACCACGCCGCTGGTCGACGTGATGCTGGTGCTGCTGATCATCTTCCTCATCACCATCCCGGTGGTCAATTACTCGGTGCCGGTGCAGGTACCCAAGGAACGCAACGAGGTGCGCGAGAGCAAGCCGGAGACCGTCGTGCTGTCGGTCGATGCGGCCGGCCGCATCTACTGGTACGACACCCCGGTGCGCGACACGAAGAGCCTCGCCGACAAGCTGACCAAGGTGGCCGCGCTCAACCCGCAGCCCGAGGTGCACATCCGCGGCGACTGGCAGTCCGACTACGAACCGGTGGGCAAGATCATCTATGCCTGCCAGGCCGCGGGCATCGCCAAGGTCGGCTTCATCACCGAGCCGCCCGCGCGCAACTGAGCGCACAGGAAAAGACACAGCCATGCGAAAAGACAAGCCGGGGCGCCGCCGCAGCGCGCCCTCCGACGAGCCCATGATGGACATCAACACCACGCCGCTGATCGACGTGATGCTGGTGCTCCTGATCATGCTGATCATCACGATCCCGATCCAGCTGCACGCGGTGAACCTGAACATGCCCACGGGCAACCCGCCACCCAGCGACATCAAGCCCGAGGTGCTGCGCATCGACGTGGACGAACGCAGCAACGTGCTGTGGAACGGCGAGGTCGTGGCCGACCGTGCCGAGGTCGAGCGCCGCTTCGAGGTGGTGGCCGCGCAGGCCGTGCAGCCCGAGGTACACCTGCGCCCCGACAAGCGCGCCAGGTACGAGACCGTGGCCGGCCTGATGGCTGCGGCC
Source organism: Variovorax frigidus (assembly GCF_051216515.1). Lineage (NCBI taxonomy): Bacteria > Pseudomonadati > Pseudomonadota > Betaproteobacteria > Burkholderiales > Comamonadaceae > Variovorax > Variovorax frigidus. Next base: position 625,519 of record NZ_JBPJZF010000004.1, on the reverse strand, counting down.
CAGCGCACGGGCCTGACCAAGCTGGGCATCGTCGGATCGGAGCAGTTCATCCCATGACGCGCTCGCAAGACTTCAACCCCAAGTCCCGCTTCGGCCCGGTGAGCATCGGCGTGATGGTGCTGGCCCACGGCCTGATCGGCTACGGCCTGGTCTCGGGCCTGGGCGGGCATGCGCTCGAGCTGATCAAGAAGCCGATGGAGGCAACCATCATCACCGAGGTCAAGCTGCCACCGCCGCCGCCTCCTCCCCCGCCACCGCCGCCTCCCAAGAAGATCGTGCGGCAGGAAGTGGCGAAGGTGCCACCGCCACCGCGACCGGCCTACGTGCCGCCACCGGCCGTGACCCCGCCCGTGAGCGCGGCGCCCGCCATCACCGCGGTGCAGAGCGTCGAGCCCGTGGCGCCGCCGCCCGCCGCACCGCCTGCGCCGCCCGCACCACCGGCGCCGCCAACGCCGAAGGCCACTTCCACCGACATCGCGGTGGCCTGCCCGAAGCAGGTCAAGCCCGAGATGCCGCGCAAGGCGCTGGACGAAGGCATCGGCGGCGTCGTCAAGGCCGAAGTGCGCATCAAGGGCACGCAGGTGACGGAGGTGCGCTTCCTGTCGGGGCCGCGCGTCTATCACGGCGCGGTGCGCTCCGCGATGATGAAGTACGAATGCCAGACCACGGGCGATGCGGAGATCCTGGCCACGCAGGAGTTCGTCTTCAAGATCGAGTGAGTGAGTGGTGGGCGGCGCTGGGTCGATGCGCGATCAGTGCGAAGGAGTGGGCCGACGCAGACGGGTGCACGGCTCCCGTACGATCACCGTCTTTCCATTTCACCCGATGCCTTCCGCCATGAAGATCCGCCTCGCCATTCCCGCCGACATCCCCGCCGTCTTCGAAGTCCGCACGGGGGTGCGCGAGAACCACATGTCGATGGCCGAACTGGCCGCCATCGGCGTCACGCCCGACACGTTGGCTGGCATGTTGACAGGCGACGGGCGTGGCTGGGTCGCCGAGGAAGAGGGCCGGGTGATGGCCTTCGCGATGGCCGACGCGGCCGATGCGACCGTTTTCGCGCTGTTCGTGCGCGACGGCTGCGAGGGTCGGGGGCTGGGCCGGCTGCTCATGGCCGAGGCCGAGCAGTGGCTGTTCGCGCGCGGTTGCGCGGAGATCTGGCTGGTCACCGACAGCGACCTGGCGGTGCGGGCCAACGGCTTCTACCGCCACCTGGGCTGGACCGACGATGGCCTCCAGGACGACGGGCAGGTCCGCTTCATCAAGCGGGCCTGAGCCAGAACGGGTGAAGGAACCGTCGCGAGCGCCCCGAGCCTGCATCGAGGACTGGAGCCGCACTCCCGTGCGGTGAGGACCGCAGGTGCGGGATCGGGGTGCGCAGCAGGTTCATTCGCACGTTCTCAACCCACGCCGAGCAGCTGGTGCAGCCGCGTGCTGGTGGTCGTGTACTGCAGCGGCACGGCCTTGCCCGGGAACACGATGGCGGTCGCGGCCCAGGCGGCCAGCGTGGCCTCGTGGAAGCCGCAGACGATCAGCTTGCGCTTGCCCGGGTAGGTGTTGATGTCGCCCACCGCGAACACGCCGGGTTCGCGGGTCTGGTAGCCCTCGGTCTCGACCGGCACCTGCTTGCGCTCGAGTTCCAGGCCCCAGTCGGCGATCGGGCCCAGGCGCGGCGAGATGCCCAGGCAGGCGATCAGCGCGTCGACGGGGCGCGCGACGACCTGCGTGTCGGGCAGGGTCACTTCCAGCTCGGTGCCGTCGAAGCCCGAAGGCTGGCCGACCACGAAGTGCAGCGCGCCTGCGGCGATCTGGGCGCGCAGCAGGGCGACCTTGGCCGGGTCGGCCTGGAAGCCGTCGCGGCGGTGCAGCAGCGTGACCTCGGCGGCCACGTCGACCAACGCCAGCGCGGTGTCGAGCGCGGCATCGTCGCCGCCCTGGACCACCACCGACTGGCCGGCGAAGCGGGAGAGGTCGGAGGGGTGATAGAACAGCTTCGTGCCCTCGAAGGCTTCGATGCCCTCGACGGTCACGCGGCGCGGCACGAAGGCGCCCACGCCGCCCGCGATGAACACGGTCCTGGCGAGGAACTCGGTGCCGGCGCTGGTGCCCAGCCGCAGACGGCCGTCGGGCTCGCGTGCGAACGTGGCGACCTGCTGGCCCAGGTGCATCACCGGCTTCAGCGGCGCGACCTGCGCGAGCAGGGCATCCGCCAGGCCGCGGCCCGTGGTCGCGGGCGTGCCGGGGATGTCGTAGATGGGCTTGTCGCCGTAGAGCTCGACGCACTGACCGCCCGCGTGGGGCAGCGTGTCGACGATGTGGCTGCGCATCTCGAGCAGGCCCAGCTGGAAGGCCTGGAACAGCCCGACCGGGCCGGCGCCGATGATCAGCGCGTCGGTTTCGATCGGTGCGATCGACAAGGTCGACGTCATCGACGCCCCTTACTTCACCAGCTCGGCGACCTTGTTGGGCTTGTCTTTCCAATCGTCGGCATCGGGCAGCGGCGCTTTGCGCTTGGTGATGCTCTTCCAGCCGTCGGCCAACGCGAGTTCGGCGTTGAGCTTGATGAAGGCGAGCTGGTCGGCCGGCAGGTCTTCTTCGGCGAAGATCGCGTTGGCTGGGCATTCGGGGATGCAGACGGCGCAGTCGATGCATTCGTCCGGATCGATCACCAGCATGTTGGGGCCTTCGCGGAAACAGTCCACGGGACACACGTCGACGCAGTCGGTGTATTTGCAGCGGATGCAGTTCTCTGAGACGACGTGGGTCATGGGGTCTGTTGCCGAGGGCGCTCGGTCAATTGAAATCGGGGGAAACCCCGCATTTTAGGGGCGTTGCGCAGCGGTCAGCCGAGGGCAGGGCGAATCAGCACTGCGGCCGAGGTCTTGTGGCTGGCCGTGTCGACCAGCACCAGGGAGCCCAGGGCGCGCGAACGCGTGAAGGGCAGCACGGCCAGCGGCTGCTGCAGTGCGAGCACCACGTCGCCGATGGCGTTGGCTTCGAGCTGCGCGGCGGGCTTCGATTCGAGCGTGGCGATGTCGACCCGATCGACGATGCGCGCCACCTTGGCCTTGACCCAGCGGTGGCCCTGCAGCGCCCAGTAGATGCGGCCCGGCACCAGCGGCTCGTCGTCGAGCCAGGCGACCGTGGCGGTGATCTCGCGCACCGGCGTGAAGGCGTCGGGCGCGAGCAGCCAGTCGCCGCGCGACACGTCGAGTTCGCGGTCGAGCACGATGCCCGCGCTGTGGCCGGCATGCACGGCCTTGGGCTGGCGCGTGTGGCCCAGCACCTGCGCGACGGTCGCGCTCTGGCCGCTGGGCATCACGGTGATGCGCTGGCCCGGCTCGACATGGCCGCTCGCGACCCGGCCCCAGAACACGCGACGGCCCTGGGAGGTGTCGGCGGACGACGAGAATTTCTCGACCCATTGCACCGGGAAGGCGAAGGGCACGTCCTCGTCCTGCGCGGTGACCGGCAGGCCCTCGAGCAGCTCGAGCAGGGCCGGGCCCTGGTAGCCGCACCAGTCCGGATGCGCCGACACCACGTTCCAGCCCTTGAGGGCGGAGATCGGCACGATGGCCGCGACCTGCACACCCGCGTTCTCCGCAAAGGCATGGAGCGCGTTCGTGATGCGTTCGAAGGCCAGCTCGGCATCGGCGATGGCGTCGAGCTTGTTGACCGCGAACACGATCGACTGCACGCGCAGCAGGTGGCACAGCAGCGCGTGGCGGCGGGTCTGCGCGAGCAGCTCGCCCTTGACCACTTCGCCGTCGCCCACTTCGGCGGCCCAGGCCAGCTTGGTCGCGTCGACCAGCACCACGGCTGCATCGGCGCTCGAGGCGGCCGTGACCATGTTGCGCGTGTACTGCTCGTGGCCCGGCGCGTCGCCGATGATGAACTTGCGCTTCGCCGTCGCGAAGTAGCGGTAGGCCACGTCGATGGTGATGCCCTGTTCGCGCTCGGCCGAGAGGCCGTCGGTCAGCAGCGCCAGGTCGGTCTCGCCGCCGCGCTGCACGCCGGCCAGCTGGTCCTGCAGCACGGTCTTGCTGTCGACCAGCAACCGGCCGATCAGCGTGCTCTTGCCGTCGTCGACCGAGCCGCAGGTGATGAAGCGCAGCGCGGCGCCGGTGTCGCCGTGCGCATCCCCGCCCGTTCGGGCTGAGCTTGTCGACGCCGCGTGCGGCACTTCGACAGGCTCAGTGCGAACGGAGATCGGGGTTGCATTCGCCGTAGTAGTCGTCGCGCTCATCAGAAGTACCCGTCCTTTTTGCGTTTTTCCATCGAAGCTTCGGACGTCATGTCGTCCATGCGCGTCGCGCCGCGCTCGCTCACGTCGACCGTGAGCGTCTCGATCACCACGTCTGCCGCATCGGCCGCGAGGCTCTCGACCGGGCAGGTGGTCGTGATGTCGCCCACGGTGCGGAAGCGCACGTCGCGCACCTGCACCGTCTCGCCGTCGCGCGCCGGCGTGAGCGGGCTCACCGGCACCAGCAGGCCACGGCGCTCGACCACTTCGCGTTTGTGCGTGTAGTAGATCGAGGGCAGGGCGACCTGCTCGCGCTCGATGTACTGCCAGACGTCGAGCTCGGTCCAGTTGGAGATCGGGAACACGCGGAAGTGTTCGCCCGGGGCCAGGCGCGTGTTGAAAAGCGTCCAGAGTTCGGGGCGCTGGTCTTTGGGCTGCCATTGGCCGAAGGCGTCGCGGTGCGAAAAGATGCGTTCCTTGGCGCGCGCCTTTTCCTCGTCGCGGCGGGCGCCGCCGATCAGCGCGTCGAAGCGGAATTCCTCGATGGCCTCGAGCAGCGTCACCGACTGGTGCGCATTGCGCGACTCGCCCGGGTGGGCCAGGCGCACGGTGCCGCGCGCCATCGAGTCCTCGACGCTGCGCACGATCAGCTCGGCGCCCAGTTCCTCGGCGCGGAAGTCGCGGAAGTCGGTCACTTCGGGGAAGTTGTGGCCGGTGTCGATCATCAGCAGCGGGTAGGGGATGCGGCCGCTGCCGAAGGCCTTCTCGGCGCACTTGAGCAGCACCAGCGAATCCTTGCCGCCCGAGAACAGCAAGGTCGGGCGCTCGAAGGCCGCGGCCACCTCGCGCAGGATGAAGATCGCTTCTTCCTCGAGCGCGTCGAGGTGCGTGTTGGACAGGCGCGGGGCCGTGTGCGTGGGTTGCAGCATGTCGATGTCGGTGCGGGCGTTCATGGTGGGAGCGGTGGGACGATGCCGTCAGTGCGAGAGATGGAGGCCGCACTCGCGGTTGTCTTCGCCCTTGGTCGGGTCCACGTAGTCGAAGTTGTTCGGCAGGCCGTGCGCCTCGCAATATTCATACAGATCCTTCGACGACCAGTGCAGCAGCGGCGCGACCTTGATCAGGCCGTCGGGGTTGATGCTGACCGGGTCCATCTGCGCGCGCACGGCCGTGTCGGTGGCGCGCAGCGCGGTGAACCAGACCTTGGGTGCGGTCTCGCGCAGCGCGCGGGCGAAGGGCTCGAGCTTCACCTCTTCGGTGAAGGCCGCGTGGCGCGGATCGTCGAGCGCGGGGGTGGCGCCGTCCACCGCTTCGCGGTGCGCGCGCGAGCGGCGCGGCAGGTAGATGTGCAGGTCCAGGCCCAGCTGCTTCGTCACTTCGTCGGCGAAGCGGTAGGTGGCTTCGGTGTTGTAGCCGTTGTCCATCCAGACCACGGGCACGTTGCGCTTCGCGCGCGTGACCATGTGCAGGATCACGGCCTCGAAGGGCCGGAAGTTGGTGGTGATGATCGCGGGCTGGCCCAGGCCGATGGCCCAGTCCACGAGCCCGGGCGCGTTGCGTCCGAGTTCGGCGTTGACGTGTGCGAGGTCGATGCTGCTCATTTGGGAGGATTCCGGTGGAGGCCCGAACTTTAGGCAGAGGCCTTATGAAAACAAACGATCTTTTTGTTCGCGCTTCATGCGGATAAGCAAATGCACCAGCAACCATGCGGGTTGCGACGCGGTTTGCAGGCCAGGTTGGATAAGGCGCGGGCTCGCTTCCTAGAATGCGCGGACCCCCACCACCCGTTCAACCCCGATGGCCAACCGCTCCTATCTCTACAGCCTGAGCAACCGCCCCGCGTCGTATGCGGACCGTCCGGAGACCATCTCGGGTCTGTCCGAGTGGCCTTACGACGTGCCCTTCATGTACCGGCTGCTGATGTCCGGCGACCCGCAGCTCTGCGCCTCGCTGATCTCCGACGGCCTGGAAGGCGACACGCCGGACGAAAAGATCCGACTCCACGCGATCGGCAGCGACTTCGCTGCAGGCTATGCGCGCGTGCAGCGTTTCATCGCGATCGTTCGCCATCTCGTCACGCTGCCGCCGTTGCCCGCGGCGCCCCCGGTGCCGAAGGCGCTGACGCTGGCGGAGCGCTTGAAGCGCTTCGTCTCGCCGCAGGCCGAAGCGGCGCCGGTCGCCGCGGTTGCGGAGCCGGTGGCGACCGCGCAGCTGCTGGCCGGGCTCGACGAGACGATCGCCTTCCTCGAGGCCCATCGCGACACCCACCTGCTGCTGGAGACGGTCGAGCTGGACTGCATGTCCGAAGAAACGGAAGACGGGTTGCGCAACTGCGTGGAAGAGGAGATCGTGCGCTGCATCGCCGCGGGGGCGGCGCTGGACGCGCTGCCGGACGACATCGGTCAGGCGGCACGGCGGCTGCAGGAGGCACTGCGGGAAGAAGGCGACGAGCCGCTCGACGCCTTCTTCGGCCTGCGCCTGGACGACGACTGCGACAGCACCCGCAGCGGCGCCACCGAGAACCCGCTGGGCCTGCAGTGGTCCGACGTGCTGTATTTCGCGCTGTTCAATCGCGCCGCCTTCGAAGAGTCGCAGCGCGGCTGAACAGGGGGCTTCAGGTGCCCGGGGCCGCCACGAAGTGCGGTGCGACGTTCACCGCGTCGCCCTGGTAGAAGGCCGAGAAGCGCTCGAACTGCCGCTGCGCGGCCGAGGCGTCGACGCCTTCCTTGAGCACGGCGCTGGTGAAGCCGGTGCGCTCCATCTGTACCAGCTGGTCGATCAGCACGTCGCCCGTGGCGCGGATCTCGCCCTTGAAGCCCATGCGACGGCGCAGCAGGAAGGCCTGGCTGTAGGCCCGGCCGTCGGTGAACTTCGGGAAGTGCAGGTCGATGCGGTCGATGTCCTGCAGGCAGACCGCGATCGCCTGCGGGTCGGCGTCGTTGGCCAGTTGCAGCACGTGCGGATCGCCGTCGTCGATGTGGTCTTCGGCGGCAAGAAGTTTCAGGGTCTGGCTCATGCGGTGACCTCTTCGGCCTTGAAGCGCGCACCGTTGGCCGCGGCCTTGAACGGGTCGTGGCCCACGCGGCGCAGCGTGTCGATGAAGGTCTCGCTCTTTCCGTCGATGACCTTGCGGGTGTCGCGGTAGGCGCCGAGCACGGCCTCGATCACCTCGGGCACTTCGGCCGCGGAGAACGAAGGGCCGACGGCCTTGCCGGCCTGGGCCGGGCCGCTGAGGTCGGAACCGTCGGAGCCGGCCAGCGTGACCTGGTACCACTCCTTGCCGTCCTTGTCGACGCCCAGGATGCCGATGTGGCCGCTGTGGTGGTGGCCGCAGGAGTTGATGCAGCCGCTGATGTGCAGGTCGATCTCGCCCAGGTCGTCGAGTTCGTCCAGGTCCTGGTAGCGCTCGGTGATGGCTTCGGCGATCGGGATCGAGCGTGCATTGGCCAGCGCGCAGAAGTCGCCGCCGGGGCAGGCGATCATGTCGGTCAGCAGGTGCACGTTGGCGCTCGCGAAGCCGGCCTCGCGCGCCGCCAGCCACAGCGCGTGCAGGTCTTCGGCGTGCACCCAGGGCAGCAGCAGGTTCTGGTCGTGCGTCACACGCACTTCGCCGGCGCTGAAGCGGTCGGCCAGGCGGGCGGCGGTGTCGAGCTGGTCGGCCGAGGCATCGCCCGGGGCCTGCTTGAGGCGCTTGAACGACAGCGTGACCGCGCGCAGGGCCGGGTTCTGGTGCGGCGCCACGTTGCGCGCCAGCCAGCGTGCGAATTGCACGTCGTCGGCGGCCTGCTGGCGCAGCGCGACCTCGGTCTGCTCGGCGCTCTGCAGCACGCGGGTGGCCAGCGTCGGCGGCACGAAGGAGGCGGCCACGCGGTCGTATTCGGCCTGCGTGATGGTGTGCGGCGCGCCGTCGTGCTCGAGGATCTGCTGGTACTCGGCATCGACGTCGTCGACGTAGCGCTGGCCTTCGGCCTTGACCAGGATCTTGATCCGCGCCTTGTAGATGTTGTCGCGACGGCCGTAGCGGTTGTAGACCCGCACCACGGCCTCGAGGTAATTCATGATCTGGTTCCAGGGCAGGAACTCGCGCAGCACGCTGCCGACGATGGGCGTGCGGCCCATGCCGCCGCCTACCTGGACGCGGAAGCCGAGCTCGCCAGCCTCGTTCCTGATCAGCTTCAGGCCCACGTCGTGCCAGCCGGTGGCGGCACGGTCTTCGGTGGCGCCGCTGATCGCGATCTTGAACTTGCGCGGCAGGAAGGCGAATTCGGGGTGCAGCGTGCTCCACTGCCGCATGATTTCGGCGAAGGGGCGCGGATCGGCCACTTCGTCGACCGCCACGCCCGCGCGCTCGTCGCTGGTGATGTTGCGGATGCAGTTGCCGCTGGTCTGGATGCCGTGCATGTCGACCGAAGCCAGCAGGTCCATCACGTCGGCGCTCTTGGCCAGCGGGATCCAGTTGTACTGCACGTTCTGGCGCGTGGTGAAGTGCGCGTAGTGCGTGGGCAGCTTGAGCGAACCCAACTTGCCCTGCGTCTCGATCGCCTTCTGGTAGACGGCCGCCTCGGGCTCGTCGTATTCGCGGGCGATGCGGGCCAGCACGCGCAGTTGGCGGCTCGAGAGCTCGCCGTAGGGCACGGCCACGCGCAGCATGGGTGCGTAGCGTTGCACGTACCAGCCGTTTTGCAGCCGCAGCGGACGGAAATCGTCCTCCGGGAGCTTGCCGGCCTGCCAGCGTTCCAGCTGGTCGCGAAACTGCGCCGCGCGCAGGTGCACGAACTGGCGATCGAAATCTGTGTATTGGTACATCGTGTGAAAGTCTTGAAGTGCGGTGCGTCCGGCGCCACCAAGAACCGGCGACTGTAGGAGGGCAAGGCACGGAAACCAACTATTTTTTGGTTCGCGGCTTATGTGGATAAGCTTATGCGCGAGCGCTCATGCGGGTTTCCGGCCCTTTCAAGACCTTTTCTGGATAAGGAAATCAGGGGTGTCGGCGACACCCCGACGGTGCGGGCTCAGCCCGTCACGAGGCTCAGGATGTTGCCATCCGGGTCCTTGAACCATGCGATGCGCATGCCTTGCGAATGGTGGACGTCGCCCTCGAGCTGCGTGTCGGGCATGTCCGGATAGTGCTCGAAGCGCACGCCCTTGGCGGCGAGCGCCCGCGCGATCTGCTCGATCTCCTCGCCGACCGCCCAGCTCATGGCGGTGGCCTGGTTGCTGCCGGCGAAGTCGGAGCGGTAGACGAAGAACTGCGAGGCGCCGCTCTGGAACGTCAGCACGTCTTCGCATTCCGATGCGACCTGGGTCAGGCCCAGCGTGTCCTCGTAGAACTGGCGCGCCGCCTCGATGTCCTTGACGGCAAGATTGGCAATGGCTTCCTTGTTGGCGAGCATGGCGGTCTCCTTCCGGAAATTCCGGGAAGCGATTGCAGCGCCGAACGCCCGGCGCTGGCGTAGGACAGGTGCTCTGTTGCGTCTGCCGGTGTCCGGTCAGCTCGCGTGCCGCTTGACCTGCACCGAGGCTTCGAGCCCCACATAGGCATCGGGCTCGCCGAACCAGCTGCCCGAGACCGGCGCCGCGAAGGCCGGGTCGCGCGCCACGCCGACGCGGATCAACTGGCTGCCGCCCAGCAGGTTGTTGGTCGGGTCGTAGGCCACCCAGCCCGCGCCGGGCAGGTAGGCCTGCAGCCAGGCGTGCGTGGCGCCGGCGCCGGTCATCGCGCCTTCGCCTGCGGGTGCGGCGACGTCGAGCGCGCTGTCGTAGAGGTAGCCCGAGACGAAGCGCGTCGCCACGCCCAGGCGGCGCATGGCCTCCATCATCAGCAGCGCGTAGTCGCGGCAGCTTCCGCCCCCGAGCGCCAGCGTCTGCAGCGGGGTCTGCGTGCCTTCCTCGTCGCGTGTCTCGTAGCGGAAGTTCTGGTTGATGTGCTGGTTCATGCGCCCCAGCAGGTCGCGCGTGCCGGTCGGGCCGTCGTGGCGGAAGAACTGGTGCGCCCAGGCGATCAGCGTGCCGTCGGGGTCGTCGTGGTGCGGGCGCAGGTAGTGCTCCAGGTCCAGCCGGTCCTGCAGCGAATAGGCGAAGGGCAGGAACTCGGCCGAGGGAGAGAGCAGGGAGAGGTCCTGGGTGACGTCGGCGCGCTCGATGGTGAACGAGGCCACCAGCCGCAGTTCCAGCGAGGGCTGGATCGGCTGGACCAGCGCCACCGAGTTGGAGTGCGGGTCCTGGATCATGCGCACGATCGCCTCGGGGCTGACCTGCAGGTCGGTCGCCAGCACCCGCAGGTCGTGGCTGTCGCGCGGACGGAACATGACGCGGTGCTCGCCGAAGGTGACCGGCGTGCTGTAGCGGTAGACCGTGGTGTGGGTGATGTCGTAGCGGGTGGGCATGGCCCATTCTGCGCGCGCCGTGCGACAGGTTGATCCAGTCGGGCTTTTTCTGCGTATAGCCTGCTAGCGGCGCCCCATCGCGGTGCCACCCAACGAGGACACGCGCATGCCGCAAGCCACTGAAGTCGCCATCCGCTCGGTCGAGCGGGGTCTGGTGCCCGATCGCCTGGTGCGCCTCGGCATTCGCCGCCTGCTGACGCAGCGCCTGGTCGAACTGCAGGACCACGATGCCGAGGCATCGGCCGCGCTCAAGCAGGCCTTCGTGCAGGAGCTGCAGGCCGCTTCGCTGGCGCCGCTGCCGGAGAAGGCCAACGCGCAGCACTACGAGGTGCCGGCCGCCTTCTTCGGCGAGGTGCTGGGCATGCATCGCAAGTACAGCAGCTGCCACTGGCCCGAGGGTGTCGAGACGCTGGCCGACGCCGAGGCGGCGGCGCTGGCGGCCACCTGCGAACGCGCGGGGCTGGTCGACGGGCAGGTGGTGCTGGAGCTGGGCTGCGGCTGGGGCTCGCTCACGCTGTGGATGGCCGAGCACTATCCGCACAGCCGTATCACGGCGCTGTCCAACTCCAATTCGCAGCGTACGTACATCGAGGCCGAGGCCAGGCAGCGCGGGCTCGCCAACGTGCGCGTGCTGACCCGCGACATCAACCAGTTCGACACCGCCGATCGCTTCGACCGCGTGGTGTCGGTCGAGATGTTCGAGCACCTGCGCAACTGGCCGCAAGCCTTCGCCAACGTGGCGCGCTGGCTGCGGCCCGATGGCCGCTTCTTCATGCACGTGTTCGCGCACCGTGGCGCACCGTACCCCTTCGTCGAGCGCGATGCGAGCGACTGGATGAGCCGCTACTTCTTCTCGGGCGGCATGATGCCCAGCGACGACCTGCCGCTGCGCTGCCAGGACGACCTGCGGCTGCTGCAGCAGTGGCGCTGGGACGGCACCCACTACCAGCGCACCTCCGAGGCCTGGCTGCGCAACATGGACCAGCGCCGCGCCACGCTGATGCCGCTGTTCCGCGAGACCTACGGCGAGGAGGCCGACGTGTGGTGGGTCCGCTGGCGGCTGTTCTTCATGTCGGTGGCCGAGCTGTTCGGCTACGACGACGGCCAGCGCTGGTGGGTCAGCCACTACCTGTTCGAGCGGCGCGCATGACGGTCGCCCTGGCCCCCATGGCGGCGCCTCCGACCTCGCCCGCGGCCATCGCCGGCCGACCCACGCGCACGGTGCTGCTGGCCAACGTCGCGCTGTCGCAGCTGGCCTGGTTCGCGGCGGTGCTCGGTGCCGCCCACCACATGCCGCTGGCCGGCACGCTGTGCGTGGTGGCCGTGATCTGTTGGCACCTGTCGGTGTCGGCGCAGCCGGGCCGCGAGGCGCTGCTGGTGGCGCTGGCCTGCGCGATCGGCTTTTCGGTCGAGACGGTGGTGGCGCTGCAGGGCCACGTCGCCTACCCGTCGGGCCAGCCCGATCCGCACTTCGCGCCCTACTGGATGGTGGCTCTGTGGGGACTGTTCGGCATCGCGCTCAACGTCAGCCTGCGCTGGCTCCGGCCCCGGCTGTGGCTGGCGGCGCTGCTGGGCGCGATCGTCGGGCCGGTCGCGTTCTCCTCGGGCGTGCGGCTGGGCGGCGCGGCCTTCGTCCACACCGTGCCGGCGCTGTTCACGCTGGCGCTGGTCTGGGGCGGGGTGCTGCCGCTGCTGGTGCGGCTGTCGGTGCGTTTCGACGGCGTGCGCGCCGAGGAGCCGAAGCCATGAGCGCGTCGACCGCCTTCGCCGGTCTGGCGCTGACCGTGGCGCTCGCCGCGCTGACCTGGCTCGCGAGCCTGCGACGCGACGACGTCAGCCTGGTCGACAGGGTCTGGTCGCTGCTGATCGTCGGCGCGGGCTGGGTCTACCTGCTGCTGACGCCGGACGTCGGTGCGCGGGCGTTCTGGATGCTGGCGCTGGGCAGCATCTGGGCGCTGCGCCTCGCCCTGTTCATCACCTGGCGCAACTGGGGCCATGGCGAGGAGCGGCGCTACCGGGAGATCCGCGAGCGCAACCAGCCGGGCTACCGTTTCAAGAGCCTGTATCTGGTGTTCTGCCTGCAGGCCGTGCTGGCCTGGGTGGTGTCGGCGCCGTTCCTGGTCGGGGCGGCGGCTGCACGGCCGCTGAATGCGCTCGATGCCCTCGGCCTCGCATTGGCCGCCTTCGGCATCGTCTTCGAGGCGATCGGCGACGCGCAGATGGCGCGCTTCAAGGCCGACCCGGGCCACAAGGGCCAGGTGATGGACCTCGGCCTGTGGCGCTACACACGCCATCCCAACTATTTCGGCGAGGCCTGCGTCTGGTGGGGGCTGTGGCTCGCGGCCCTGGCCGGCGCGGGCTGGGCCGGGGCCTGGAGCGTCGTGTCGCCGCTGCTCATGACGGTGCTGCTGCTGAAGGTCTCGGGCGTGAAACTGCTCGAGAAGGACATCGCCGAGCGTCGGCCGGCCTACCGCGACTACATCGCGCGCACCAACGCCTTCGTGCCCGGTCCGGTGCGCCGCGCCGGGAAGGGGTCTGCGCCATGACATGGCTCCGGGTCTGCGCCTGGGGCCTGTGCGCGGCGGGTGGCGCCGCGACGGCGGCCGAATCCAACTTCACCGCCTTCCTGGACGGCAAGCCGATCGGCGAGCACCGCTTCGTGGTCGGCGGACCGCCCGAGGCGCGCGAGGTGCAGAGCGATGCGCGCTTCGCCGTCAAGCTGCTGGGCCTCACGGTCTACCGCTACCGGCACCAGGCCACCGAGCGCTGGCGCGGCGACTGCCTCGACCAGCTGAGCGCCACCACCGACGACGACGGCACTGTCAGCCGCGTGCGCACCGAGCCGGCGGGCGAGGGCCTGTCGGTGACGGCCGAGACCGGGGCGGTGCAGGCGGTGCGTGTGCTGCCGGGCTGCGTGATGAGCTTCGCCTACTGGAACCCCGCCATGCGCCAGCAGAGCCGGCTGCTCAACGCCCAGACCGGCAAGGCCGAGACGGTGCGCGTGAGTCGCGTCGGCAGCGGCCCGATCGAGGTCCGCGGGCAGCCGCTGACGGCCACGCGCTGGCGCATCGAGGGGCCGCCGCAGCCGATCGACGTCTGGTACTCGGCGCAGGGCGAATGGGTCGGACTCGATTCGACGCTCGAGGGCGGACGCCAGCTCAGCTACCGGCTCAAGTGATCCGCGGCAGGGGTCGATGCGTATGCAGCGCGAGGCCGCCGCGCCTCGTTCCCTCTCACGCACAGGAGCTACGCATGACCTTCCGGCAAACCGCCGTCGCCTACCTGGCCACGGCCGTGGTCTTCCTGGCGCTCGACGCCGTCTGGCTCACGACCATGGCCGACCGGCTCTATCGCCCGGCCATCGGCCACCTGATGCGCGAGCCCTTCGCGGTCGGCCCGGCCGTGCTGTTCTATCTGATCTATGTCGCGGGCGTGGTGGTGTTCGCGGTCATGCCGGCGCTGTCCAGCGGTCGCTGGGCCACGGCGCTGGGCTTCGGCGCGCTGCTCGGCCTGCTGGCCTATGCGACCTACGACCTGACCAACCAGGCCACGCTCAAGGACTGGTCGTGGCAGGTGACGATCGCCGACCTGTGCTGGGGCACCTTCGTGACGGCGGTGTCGGCGGCCGCTGCCGCGCGGCTCACGATGGCCTTCGGCGGGCGCTGAAGCTGCCGGTCGGCCTCACATGCCGACCAGCGACCCCAGCATGCGGGCCAGCGCGCCCCGGAACAGCACCTTGCCCTCGACCGAGGCCAGGCAGATGCAGTCGCCGCCGGCCTGCACCGTCGGCTGGTGGTGGAAGCTGCCGTCGGCCTCGTCGAAATCCCCCGGACCGAACAGCGCGCGACCGTCGTGGAAGGTGCCGTAGAGCACCTGCGTGAGTTCGCATTCGCTGTGGGTGTGCACCGGCAACTGCTTGCCGGCGCCGATGCGCAGCAGGAACACGTTGGCCTTCGGGTCGTCGGGCAAGGTCACGCGGCTCCAGCGCATGCCGGGCCCGAGCCAGCGCCAGGGCGTCGCGCTGCAGTCGCGCAGCGCGCGCGGCCATTGCATGTCGGGTGGCAGGGTGGGGTGGGGGCCCGCGTTCGGCGGGGCCACGGGCGTGCGGGGCAGCGCGTCGATGGCGGCCAGCGTGCGCGTCAGCGCGTCGGGCGCCAGCGTTTCGGGCGGCAGGGCCTCGAGCAGCGCGCCGCCCACGGCTTCCAGCAGGCGCAGACGCTCGCGGCAATGGCCGCAGCCTTCGACGTGGGTCGCGACGACCACCGCCGGGCCGCGTGACAGCCGGCCGGCCGTGTGGGCCAGCAGCAGGTCGTCGTCGGGATGGTGTTGGATCGTGGTCGTCATGGTTCGAGTCCGTCGAGCAGCCGGCGCAGGTGGTGCATGGCCAGCCGCACCCGCGACTTGACCGTGCCCAGCGGGATGCCCAGTTCCTGCGCGATCCGCGCATGGGGCTGCTCCTCGTAGAAGGACATGCGCAGCACCTGCAGCTGGTCGGGCGAGAGCCGGTTCATCGCTTCGCGCACGCCGGCTTCGCGCTGGCGCGCGAGCAACTGCTCGTCGAGCGCCGGCAGCGTGTCGGCCAGCTCGACTTCGTCGCCGATGTCGCTGGCATGGCCCTCGGAGAGCCGGTTGCCCTGGCGCCGGAAATGGTCGATGCGGAGGTTGCGGGCAATGGTGAAGATCCAGGTCGAGACGCTGGCACGGCTGGCATCGAAGCCGTCGGCCTTGCGCCATACGTTGACCATGGCTTCCTGCGCGAGTTCCTCGGCCAGGCTGTCGGAGGTGCCCAGGCGCATCAGGTAGGACTTCACGCGCGGGGCGAAGTGCTTGAACAGCGCGGCGAAGGCCTGCCGGTCGCCGCTGCGTGCGATGGCACGTGCCCACTCGTTCAGTTCATCGCTTGTCGGCATCTCGCTTTGGCTGTGATGCAGCCTCACGATCGACAGCCAGGGCGCACGCAGCGTTCTTCTGGCTGGCGCAAGGGAGGCCGCGGGGTGTCGGGCGGTGTTCATGGTGCTCCTACGCACCGCCCGCGGAATTAGATCACAGGGGCTTCGCCGTGCTCCCCCTGTTCGCCGGGCAAATCCAAATCGCCGATGGCTGCGTACAAGCAGCAACAACCCATTCGGAGCACCCCCATGACGACCGCCTTTGCGCCCGACGGCTCGGCCCCCACCCATGGGCACGACGGCTCTTCGCAGGACATCGCCGTGATCGGCAGCGGGATCTCCGGGCTGTCGGCGGCCTGGCTGCTGGCGCAGCGCCACCGCGTCACGCTGTTCGAGGCCGACAGCCGGCCCGGCGGCCACAGCAACACGGTCGAGGCGCCGACGGCGGCCGGTCCGGTGGCGGTCGACACCGGCTTCATCGTCTACAACGAGCCGGCCTATCCGAACCTGAGCGCGCTGTTCGCCCATCTGGGCGTGGCGACGCAGGCCACCGAGATGTCTTTCGCCGTGAGCCTGGACGGCGGCCAGCTCGAGTATTCGGGCACCGACCTGCGCGGCCTGTTCGCGCAGCGCGGCAACCTGCTGAGCCTGCGCTTCTGGTCGATGCTGCGCGACCTGGTGCGCTTCTACCGCCAGGCGCCGGCCGACGCCGAGCGCTTCGGCCTGATCCCGCTCGACAGCTACCTCGATGTGCGTGGCTTCGGCAAGGCCTTCCGCGAAGACCACCTCTACCCGATGGCCGCGGCGATCTGGTCGACCTCGGCGGCCCGCGTCGGCGAGTACCCGACCGAAGCCTTCGTGCGCTTCTGCGAGAACCACCATCTGCTCAAGCTCAGCGGCCGGCCCGCCTGGCGCACGGTCACCGGTGGCAGCGCGCGCTATGTCGAACGCCTGACGGCCGGGCTGGGACAAGGCCTGCGCCTGGACCAGGCCGTCACCGAAGTGCGGCGCACCGCCGAGGGCGTCTGGGTGCGCACCGAGGGCGCGGCCGCGCCGCAGCGCTTCGACCAGGTGGTGATCGCCACGCACGCCGACCAGGCGCTGCGCCTGATGCCCGACGCCACCGCCCACGAGCAGCGGGTGCTGGGCGCCTTCGACTACAGCCGCAACCGCGCGGTGCTGCACAGCGACCCGGCCCTGATGCCGCAACGCCGCGCCGTGTGGTCGAGCTGGAACTACGCGGCCAACCGCAGCCGCGCCGAGGCGCCCTGCGTGACCTACTGGATGAACCGGCTGCAGGCCATCCCCGACACCACGCCGATGTTCCTCACGCTCAACCCGACGCTGGAGCCGCGCAGCGAGCACCTGATCCGAAGCGAGATCTACGAGCACCCGGTCTTCGACATGAAGGCGATCCGCGCGCAGGACGAACTCTGGAGCCTGCAGGGCCGCCGCCGCACCTGGTTCTGCGGCGCGTACTTCGGCGCCGGCTTCCATGAAGACGGCCTGCAGGCCGGGCTGGCCGTGGCCGAGGCCCTGGGCGGCGTGCGGCGGCCCTGGAACGTGGCCAACGAATCGGGCCGCATCCGCATTCACACCCCGTCGAGCGCAGAGGTCGCAGCGTGACCACCGACAGCGCCGCCGTCACGGCGTCCGCGCTCTACGCCGGCCGCGTGATGCACCAGCGGCTGCGGCCCGCGAAGCACCGGCTCGGCTACCGCGTGTTCTCGCTGCTGCTCGACATCGACGAACTGCCCGCGCTCGCGCGCCGCTTGCGGCTGTTCTCGCTCAACCGCTTCAACCTGTTCAGCCTGCACGAGCGCGACTACGGCGCCGGTGACGGACTCGGTCTTCGGCCCTACGTGGAGCGCCAGCTCGTCGCAGCCGGCCTGCGCGCGGGCGGCGCGATCCGGCTGTTGAGCATGCCGCGCATCCTGGGCTATGCCTTCAATCCGCTGAGCGTCTACTACTGCGACCATCCGGACGGCAGCGGGCTGCAGGCCATCCTCTACGAGGTCAACAACACCTTCGGCCAGCGGCACAGCTACCTGATCGCGGTCGACGCCGAAGGGCGCGACGGCCGCGACATCGCCCAGCGCTGCGACAAGCAGTTCCATGTCTCGCCCTTCCTCGGGCTCGACCTGCGCTACGACTTCCGGATGCAGGCGCCCGATCCGGCGCGTCCCGGCCTGGCGATCGGCATCACGGTGGCCGACGACACGGGCCCGGTGCTCGTGGCGCGCTTCGATGCGACGCGCCGTGCGCTCGGCGATGCCGCGCTGGCCGCCGTCTTCTTTTCCCATCCTCTGCTGACCCTCAAGGTGGTGGGTGCCATCCATTGGGAAGCCCTGCGGCTGTGGCTCAAGGGCGCGCGCTTCCATGCCTGCCCCGCCGCCCCCGCGCACGCCGTGACCATCGCCGGAACCAAAGACTCATGAGCACTTCCTCCACCCCGTCGAACGGCCTGCAGGCCGAGTCCCTCGAGCAGGCCGCGGCCGCGTTGCGCCCGGGCTGGACGCGGCATCCGCTGCGCCGCCTGCTTGCGCGCCTGATGCGCGGCATGGCCTGCGGGACGCTGGTCGTCGAACTGCCCGACGGCCAGCGGGTCGAGGGCCGCGGCGCGGCGCCGGGCCCGCATGCGGCGATCACGCTGCACCGCTGGCGTCCGCTGGCGCGCATGCTGCTGCGCGGCGACATCGGGCTGGCCGAGTCCTACCGCGACGCCGACTGGTCGACGCCGGACCTCACGGCGCTGCTCGAGTTCGGCATCCGCAACGAAGCCGGGTGGGGCCGCGTGTTCGACGCCTCGCTGCCCGCGCGCTGGGCCGGCCGGTTGCTGCACCGCGCGCGCGCCAACACGCGCCGCGGCAGCCGCCAGAACATTTCCTTCCACTACGACATGGGCAACGCGTTCTATGCGAAGTGGCTGGACCCCGACATGGTCTATTCGAGCGCGCTCTACGCCTCGGGCGACGAGACGCTCGAGCAGGCGCAGGCCGCCAAGCTGCAACGCATCGTCGAACTGCTCGACCTGAAGCCCGACGCGAAGGTGCTCGAGATCGGCTGCGGCTGGGGCGCGCTGGCGCTGGCCCTCGCCAAGCAGGGCGCGCAGATCACCGGCCTCACGCTGTCGACCGAGCAACTGGCGCATGCCCAGCAGTGCGTGGTGGCCGAGCAGCGCGAACAGCAGGTCGACCTGCGGCTGCAGGACTACCGCGACGTCGACGGCCGCTACGACCGCATCGTCTCCATCGAGATGCTCGAAGCCGTGGGCGAGCGCTACTGGCCGGTCTACTTCGACACCTTGCGCGAGCGCCTGGCGCCCGGGGGCACGGCCGTGGTGCAGGTGATCACGATCGCCGAAGCGCACTTCGACCACTACCGCTGCACGCCCGATTTCATCCAGCGCTTCATCTTCCCGGGCGGCATGCTGCCGTCGATCGAGGCGATGCAGGCGCAGGCCGAGCGTGCCGGTCTCACGCTGCAGGTCGAAGAGCTCTTCGGTCTCAGCTATGCCGCCACGCTGGCCGAATGGCGCCGCCGCTTCCTCGCGTCCTGGCAGGACATCGAGCGGCTGGGTTTCGACGACGCGTTCAAGCGCCTCTGGGCGTACTACCTCTGCTATTGCGAAGCGGGCTTCAGGTCGGGGCGGGTCAATGTCGGGCTGTTCAGCCTGAAGCACGCACCGGCCGCCTGAGCGGCCCGCGTCAGCGCCGCTGCGTCGACAGCGCCTTCGCCAGCGCGTTCGACAGCGGCAGCGGCTCGCCATGCCACTGCGCGGCCAGCAGCTCGGCGCACAGCGCGGCGAAGCTCAGGCCGCGCGAGCCCAGCGCGGTGCAGACCCACAGCCCGGGTCGCTCTTCCAATGGACCGACCAGCGGCCTGCGGTCGGCCGAGGCGCAACGGATGCCGGCCCAGGGCGCGGCCTGGTCGAAGGTGCTGCCCAGCGCCGCGGCGGTGGCGGGGTGCAGCCGTTCGAGCTGCGCGCGGTTGGCCGCGTGGTCGGCCTCGCGCGGCGTGGTGTCGGTGCTGCCGCGCTCGTAGGTCGCGCCGCTGAGCCAGTGCCAGCTGCCATCGGCGCCGGGCACCTGCGGGATCAGATGGCCGTCGCCGTTGACCGGCGTGGCCGCCAGCGGCGCTGGCGACGCGCCCCAGGCGACCTGCCCGCGCACCGCTTGCAGCGGCAGCGCGGGCGCGAAGCCCAGGCTGTCGAAGCCGGCCGCGACGACCACGCGGTCGGCCTCGGCGACCAGGCGATTTTCCGCATCGAACAACTGCCAGCCCGGCGCCGAGGGCGCGAGCCGCGCGACGTCGACCGCCGTGCGCAGCCGGATGCCGGGCTGTGCCAGCCAGGCCGCGACCAGTGCCGCCGGCTTGACCCAGCCTGCACGCCCATGCCACAGCGCAGCGGCGTCGGCGGGCAGACCGGCCGCGGCCAGCCGGCCGGCATCGGCGTGCCATGAGAGGTTGGGGCCGGCGGGCGTCCAGCCCGGCGGCAGCCGCGGTGTCGGCACCGCCGGCCGGCGTTCGACCACACCGCTGGCGCGCCAGTCGCGGCCCTCGACCAGCAGGTCCTCGAGCTGTTGCCAGGTGGCGCGGATGCCCGCGCGCGTGAGGCGAGAGAGCAGGGCGTCGTCGGAGGAGACGTGCGGCGCGATCATGCCCACGGGCAGGCCCGAGGCCCCCGCGGCTGCACGGTCGGCGCGTTCGAGCACCTCGACCTGCCAGCCACGCCGCGCCAGGCTCGCGGCCACGGCCGCGCCCGCGAGGCCGGCGCCGATCACGACGCAACGGCCGGGCGTGGCCGCCGCAGTGGCGGGCGTGCGTTGGCGCGGCGTCCAGGCCGGGTCGAACACGCCGCGCAGGCAGTCGCGCTTGGGCGGAAAGCCCGGCGCCTTGCGGACCTGGAAACCGAGCTGCGCGAGCGTGTCGCGCACCGCGCGCGCGATGGTCCAGGTCGCGAGGCCGGTGCCGCGCCGGGCGAAGCGCGAGACCGCCTTGAGCGTGTCGGCCGACCACATGTCGGGGTTCTGCACCGGGCTGAAGCCGTCGAGGAACAGGCTGTCGGCCTCGAAGCGCTGGGCCTTGAGCACGGCCTGCACGTCGCCCACGCACAAAGTGAGCAGCACGCGGCCGCCGTCGAAGGCCAGGCGGTGGAAGCCGGGCAGCAGCTCCAGCCATTGCGCGGCCAGTTCCTCGGCCAACGCATGCAGTTCAGGGTAGGAGGACGCGGCGCGGCGCAAGTCCTCGGCGCCCACGGGATGGGCCTCGATCGACACGAAGTGCAGCAGCGCCGGACGCGCCGGGTCGTCGCGCCAGGCCTGCCAGGTCGCAAGGAAGTTGAGGCCGAAGCCGAAACCGGTCTCGAGGATGCGCCACTGCGGCAGGTCCGCCCAGGCGCCGGGCAGGCCGCAGCCGCCCAGGAACACATGGCGCGACTGCGCCAGCGCACCGGTTTCGGTGTGATAGATGTCGCCGAAGCGTTCGCTCAGCGGAACGCCATCGGCACGCCACGTGACGGGTTCGGTCATGGGGAATTCACTCCCTCTCCCTCCGGCAGGGGGCGGGGGTGAGGGCCGCCGGCGTGTCCATGGATGACACCGTGCCCCCATCCCGGCCTTCCCCCGGCGAGGGAAGGAGGAAGACGGTCGATTCGGTCATGGGGAGTGACTCCCTCTCCCTCCGGGAGAGGGCGGGGGTGAGGGCCGCCGGCGTGTCCATGGATGACACCGTGCCCCCATCCCGGCCTTCCCCTGGCGGGGAAGGAGGAAGACGGGTCAGGCCGTCGGGGGAACGTAGCCCTGCGCCACATCGGCGCCTTCGCCGAAGAAATGCTTCTCCATCTGGCGCTTGAGGTATTCCCGGGCGCGCTGGTCGGCCAGGTTCAGCCGGTTCTCGTTGACCAGCATCGTCTGCTGCTTGAGCCAGGCGGCCCAGGCTTCCTTGCTGACGTTTTCCCAGAGCCGCTTGCCCATGTCACCAGGGTAGGGAGGGAAGTCGAGTCCCTCGGCTTCTTTGCCGAGCTTGATGCACTGGACCATGCGAGCCATTTGGATTTGCCTTTGCGTGTGGGTTGCGGAGCGCCTTGAGTGGGGCTCCTTAGTTGATTTCGCTATTTAGAACTGAGAACTCGGTCGTTCCAAGTTCCTTATGCCGAATTCAGAATCGGCAGCTTCATCGATATGCCCCTTGCATTGAACAGAGAGCAGAACACCATGAGCCTTCGCCGCGACTTTATCAAGCTTTCCATCGGCACCGCCCTCGCGAGCAGCATGGCCCTCACGGCGCTGCCGTCGTTCGCCCAGACGGTGAACCTGCTCAATGTCTCGTACGACCCGACGCGCGAGCTCTACGTGGACTACAACAAGGCCTTCGCCGCCTACTGGAAGGGCAAGACCGGCCAGGACGTGGTGGTCAAGCAGTCGCATGGCGGCTCGGGCAAGCAGGCCCGTTCGATCATCGACGGCATCGACGCCGACGTCGCCACGCTGGCACTGGCCGGCGACACCGACGCGCTGGTCAAGCATGGCGGCCTGGTCAAGCCCGACTGGCAGAAGCGCCTGCCGCACAACTCGGCGCCCTACACCTCGACCATCGTGTTCCTGGTGAAAAAGGGCAATCCCAAGGGTCTGAAGGACTGGGACGACCTGATCAAGCCCGGCGTGCAGGTGATCACACCCAACCCCAAGACCTCGGGCGGCGCGCGCTGGAACTACCTCGCGGCCTGGGAATTCGCCAAGCGCAAGTACGGCGGGGAGGATAAGGCCAAGGACTTCGTCGGCAAGCTGTTCAAGAACGTGCCGGTGCTCGACACGGGCGCGCGCGGCTCCACCATCACTTTCGTCCAGCGCGGCGTGGGCGACGTGCTGCTGGCCTGGGAGAACGAGGCCTACCTGGCGCTGAAGGAATTCGGTCCGGACAAGTTCGACATCGTCGCGCCCTCGATCAGCATCCTGGCCGAGCCCACCGTGGCCGTGGTCGACAAGGTGGTCGACCGCAAGGGCACGCGCGCCGTGGCCGAGGAATACCTGAAGTACCTCTACTCGGACGAAGGCCAGGACATCGCCGGCCGCAACTACTACCGCCCGACCTCGGACAAGGCGAAGGCCAAGTACGACAAGCAGTTCCCGAAGCTGACGCTGTTCACCATCGACGACGCCTTCGGCGGCTGGGCCAAGGCCGACAAGGCGCACTTCGCCGATGGCGGTTCCTTCGACCAGATCTATACGAACAAATAAGTGCTCGCCTTCCAGGCTCCGGCGCACTGCGTGTCGCCTCCTCCCACCCCCCCTACCGGGGGGCGGGCCGGCCGCTTCGGGCGGCCGCGCGCGGCGGCCCTCACGCCTAAAAACCTCAGAAAGCTACAGTGACAGTTCTCCTCATTGCCGGCAGCCCGACCGCCCCCTCGCGTTCGTCGGCCCTGCTCGAAGCGGTGGGCCAGCGGCTCGAAGGCCGCGGCGCCCGCCTCGATCGCATCGCGGTGCGCGAGCTCCCGGCCCAGCCGTTGCTGCATGCGGACTGGAACCATCCGGCCGTCCAGCGCGTGATCGCGCAGGTGGCCGAGGCGCAGGTGGTGGTGGTCGCGACGCCGGTCTACAAGGCCGCGTACAGCGGCGTGCTCAAGGTGCTGCTGGACCTGCTGGCGCAGGACGCGCTCAAGGGCAAGACGGTGCTGCCCCTGGCCACCGGCGGCAGTCCGCACCACATGCTGGCGCTGGACTATGCGCTGCGCCCGGTGCTGCAGTCGCTGGCCGCGCGGCAGATCCTGCCGGGCGTCTACGCCACCGATGCGCAGGTCACGCTCACGCCCGAGGGCGCCTACCAGGTGCACCCCGACCTCGCACGCCGGCTCGACGACGCGGCCGAGGCGCTGGCCACGGAAGGCCTGAAGCTGGCGCCGCGGCGCGGCTTCGATCCGGTGCCGTTTTCGCAGGTGCGATGTAGTTTTTAGCTCCCCCCCGATAGCCGGCGCGCACTTCGTGTCGCTTGGCTTTCCCCCTCGAGGGGGCAACACCAGCGGCCCGGCGAAGCCGGTTCCGCGGTGTTTCACGAACAGAGTCCCGTGGCGCCGCCGTGGTGTGGCCATGGGGAAGGCTTTGCCTGTGTTTCGCAAAAGGACATCTCCATGCATCCCGTGAATTCCGAAGACTTCGCGATCGATTCCGATCCGCGCCCGCTGTGGCAGTCGCTGCGCGACCTCGCGCTGAGCCTGCTGGTGGTCGCGGCCATCGCGCTGATCACGGCCTTCCTGACCGCCACCTCGGCGCCCTTGAACTGATTCGCCCTTCATTCGACCTGTCCGAAGAAAGCCCGCCATGACATCGATCTCGATCCCCCGCCGCCGCCTGATCCAGGGCGCCGCCGCCGCTATCGCGCTGCCTTCCTTCGCCGCACTGGCACAGCCGCCGGCGCGCACGCTGCGCATCGGCAACCAGAAGGGCAACCTGAGCCTGCTCAAGGGCCGCGGCACGCTCGAGAAGCGGCTCGCGCCGCTCAACGTGTCGGTGAAGTGGACTGAGTTCACGGCCGGCCCGGTGCAACTCGAAGCGCTCAACGTCGGCTCGATCGACTTCGGCGACGTGGGCGAAGCGCCGCCGATCTTCGCGCAGGCCGCGGGCGCGCCGCTGGCCTACGTGGCCGCCACCGTGCCGCGCCCCGCGTCGGAAGCGGTGCTGGTGCCCAAGGGCTCGGCGCTGCGCACCGCGGCAGATCTCAAGGGCAAGAAGATCGCGCTCAACAAGGGCAGCAACGTCCACTACTTCATCGTCAAGCTGGCCGAGAAGCACGGCCTGGCCTATACCGACCTGAACCTGGTCTACCTGCCGCCGGCCGATGCGCGTGCCGCCTTCGAAAAGGGCTCGGTCGACGCCTGGGTCATCTGGGACCCCTTCCTCGCCGCCGCCGAGAAGACGCTCGACGCGCGCGTGCTGGCCGACGCCACCGGCGTGGTGGGCAACCGCGCCTTCTACTTCTCGTCGCTCGACTACGTGGCGAAGAACCAGGACGTGCTGTCCATCGTGACCGAGGAGATCAACGTGATCGACAAGTGGGCCGAAGCCCACAAGGACGCGTTCGCGACCGAGCTCGCGGCGCTGCTGGGCCTGCCCAAGCCGGTGCTCGACCTGACGGCGAGCCGAGGCCGCTACGGCACCGGTCCGATCACCAAGGCCATCCTGGCCGAACAGCAGCAGATCGCCGACACCTTCTTCGCGCTGAAGCTGATTCCCAAGAAGATCAACGTGCTCGAGGCCGCTGCGGCCAGCATCGCCTGAGTCCGCCGCCATGCAATTCTTCTGGTTCCTTCCCACGCACGGCGACACCCGCTACCTCGGCAGCGCCGAGGGCGCGCGGCCGGTCGAGTTGTCGTACCTGCAGCAGATCGCCGGCGCCGCCGACCGCCTCGGTTACGAAGGCGTGCTGATTCCCACCGGCCGTTCCTGCGAGGACCCCTGGGTCATCGCGTCGAGCCTGATCGGCGCGACCACCAAGCTCAAGTTCCTGGTCGCGGTGCGCCCGGGCCTGCACCAGCCCAGCCTGGCCGCGCGCATGGCCGCGACCTTCGACCGCCTCTCGGAGGGCCGCCTGCTGGTGAACCTCGTGACCGGCGGCGACCAGACCGAGCTCGAAGGCGACGGCGTGTTCCTCGACCACGCTTCGCGCTACGAGCAGTCGGCCGAGTTCATCCGCATCTGGCGCGAGATCCTGGCGCGCAGCCATGACGGCCAGAGCTTCGACTACGAAGGCAAGCACCTGACGGTGAAGGGCGCCAAGCTGCTGTACCCGCCGGTGCAGACGCCGTACCCGCCCGTGTGGTTCGGCGGCTCGTCCGAGGCCGCGCACGAACTCGCGGCCGAGCAGGTCGATGCCTACCTGACCTGGGGCGAACCGCCGGCCGACGTGGCGAAGAAGATCGCCGACGTGCGTGCCCGCGCGGAGCGCAAGGGCCGCAAGGTGGAGTTCGGCATCCGCCTGCACGTGATCGTGCGCGAAACCGACGAAGCCGCCTGGCAGGCCGCCGAAGACCTGATCAGCCGCGTCGACGACGCCACCGTGATCCGCGCCCAGGCCGCCTTCGCGAAGATGGACTCCGAAGGCCAGCGCCGCATGGCCGCGCTGCATTCGAAAGGCGCCAAGCGCACGCGCGCCGACCTCGAGATCTCGCCCAACCTGTGGGCCGGCGTGGGCCTGGTGCGCGGCGGTGCGGGCACCGCGCTGGTCGGCGATCCGAAGACCGTGGCGGCGCGCATCGAGGAGTACGCGGCACTCGGCCTGGACAAATTCATTCTCTCGGGCTACCCGCACCTCGAGGAGGCCTACCGCTTCGCCGAGCTGGTGTTCCCGCTGCTCTCGCACAAGGTGAAGGCACGGCTGGCCGGCGGCCTGCCGACCGGGCCCTTCGGCGAAGTCGTGGCCAATCTCGACGCGCCTTCGCGTCTGGCTTCGCAAAGCTGAGGACGGCCATGAACGAACAAGTGCAGAAACTGCCGGCCGTCGTCGCCACCGATAGTGTGGCTGGCGCGCTCAAGGGCTTCGGCGTGAGCGTCGCCAGGCGACTGATCCCCTGGCTCGTGCCCGTGGGACTGATCGTGCTCTGGCAGATCGCATCGTCCTTCGGTTGGCTGTCGACGCGCGTGTTGCCGGCGCCGATCGACGTGGTCAAGGCCGCCTGGACGCTCACGGTGTCGGGCGAGCTCTGGACCCATGTGAAGGTCAGCGCGGGCCGTGCGCTGGCCGGCCTCGCGATCGGCGGCGGTGCCGGGCTAGCGTTGGGCCTGCTGACCGGCTCGGTGAAGTTCGCCGAGACGCTGCTCGACTCCACCATCCAGATGGTGCGCAACATCCCCGCGCTGGCGCTGATCCCGCTGGTCATCCTGTGGTTCGGCATCGACGAGACCGCCAAGCTGTTCCTGATCAGCGTGTCGGTGTTCTTCCCGATCTACCTCAACACCTTCCACGGCATCCGCAACGTCGACCCGCAGCTCATCGAGATGGGCCGCACCTACGGCCTCACGCGCTGGCAGCTCTACCGCGAAGTGATCCTGCCGGGCGCGCTGTCGTCGATCCTGGTCGGCCTGCGCTTCTCGCTGGGCCTGATGTGGGTGATCCTGATCGTCGCCGAGACCATCTCGGCGCAGGCCGGCATCGGCTACCTGACGATGAACGCCCGCGAGTTCCTGCAGACCGACATCGTGCTGGTGGGCATCCTGCTGTACGCGCTGCTCGGCAAGCTGGCCGACCTGTTCGCGCGCGGCCTCGAGCACTGGTGGCTGCGCTGGCACCCCGGCTATCAATCCAGGTGAGCCGGAGACACACACCATGAACTCATCGCTCTATCTCTCGCGCGACGGCGCCCTCGGCGCGTCCGCGGACGGGGTGCCGTCGGCACCCCTGATCGCTGGCGGCGTGAAGCTCGAAGTGCGCGGCGTGCACAAGCGCTACGGCGCGCGCGACGTGCTGCGCAACACGCAGCTGAGCATCGAGCCCGGCCAGTTCATCGCCATCGTGGGGCGCAGCGGCTGCGGCAAGAGCACGCTGCTGCGCCTGGTGGCCGGACTCGAGTCGGCGACCGAAGGCACGCTGTCCACCGACGGCCGCGCCATCGACGGGCTGCACGACGACACCCGGATCATGTTCCAGGAGGCGCGTCTCTTGCCCTGGCGCCGCGTGCTGGACAACGTCACGCTGGGCCTGCCGACCGACCTGCGCGAGCGCGGCCGCGAGGTGCTGGCCCAGGTCGGCTTGGCCGACCGCGAGAACGAATGGCCGGCGCGGCTGTCGGGCGGCCAGCGGCAACGCGTGGCGCTGGCGCGCGCGCTGGTGCACCACCCGCGGCTGCTGCTGCTCGACGAGCCGCTGGGCGCGCTGGACGCGCTCACCCGCATCGAGATGCACCGGCTGATCGAGAACCTGTGGCAGCGTCACCGCTTCACCGCGCTGCTGGTCACGCACGACGTGCAGGAAGCCGTCGCGCTGGCCGACCGCGTGATCCTGATCGAGGACGGCCGCATCGCACTCGACGAGAACATCGCACTGGCCCGCCCGCGCTCGCAGGGCGACCCGGCCTTCGCGGCGATTGAGAAGCGCATCCTCGACAGGGTGCTGCAGAAGCCTGACGCGGAGGCCGGGAGCGCCGACGCCAGCTGGCTCAGAACCCCGGCGCACGAATTGCGCTGGGCGATTTGATGCCCCACAACCGTTTGATGCTCACTACCGTTTGATGCTCACAACCGATTGATGCTCACTACCGTTTGATGCTCACTCCGTTTGATCCTCACAACCGTTTGATGCTCACAACCGTTTGATGTTCACAACCGTTCGGGCTGAGCCTGTCGAAGCCTTGCGCAGCGCTTCGACAAGCTCAGCGTGAACGGACTGTTGTTGTTCTTCTTCCTCCTCCTCTTCTTCCTTTCTATTTCTTCTTCTTCATCTTCATCTTCTTCTTTCCACCCTGAAAGGCCTCCGCATGTCGCAAAAGAACTGGAAATTCGAAACCCTGTCGGTACACGCGGGCTACTCGCCCGAACCCACCACGCGCGCGGTCGCGCCGCCCATCTACCAGACCGTGGCCTATGCCTTCGACAGCGCGCAGCACGGCGCCGACCTGTTCGACCTCAAGGTGCCGGGCAACATCTACACCCGCATCAACAACCCGACCCAGGACGTGCTCGAGCAGCGCGTGGCCGCGCTCGAAGGCGGCATCGCGGCGCTGGCCGTGGCCTCGGGCCAGGCGGCCGTGACCTACGCGATCCAGACCATCGCGGAAGCCGGCGACAACATCGTCAGCAGCACCGCGCTGTATGGCGGCACCTACAACCTGTTCGCCCACACGCTGCCGCAGTTCGGCATCACCACGCGCTTCGCCGACCACCGCGATCCGTCGAGCTTCGAGAAGCTGTTCGACGAGAAGACCAAGGCGGTGTTCGTCGAGTCGCTGGGCAACCCGGCCGGCAACGTGACCGACATCGCGGCCATCGCCGAGATCGCGCACCGCCACGGCGTGCCGCTGATCGTCGACAACACCGTGCCTTCGCCCTACCTGAGCCGGCCCATCGCGCACGGTGCCGACATCGTGGTGCACTCGTTGACCAAGTACCTCGGCGGCCACGGCACCAGCATCGGCGGCGCGATCGTCGACTCGGGCAAGTTCCCGTGGGCCGAGCACAAGCAACGCTTCAAGCGCCTCAACGAACCCGACGTGAGCTACCACGGCGTGGTCTACACCGAGGCGCTGGGCCCGGCGGCCTACATCGGCCGTGCGCGCGTGGTGCCGCTGCGCAACACCGGCGCGGCCATCTCGCCCTTCAACGCCTTCCTGATCCTGCAGGGCATCGAGACGCTGGCGCTGCGCATGGACCGCATCAGCAGCAACGCGCTCGCGGTGGCGCAGCACCTGAAGGCGCACAAGGCCGTGAACTGGGTCAACTACGCGGCGCTCGAAGACCATCCCGACCATGCGCTGGCGCAGAAGTACTTCGGCGGCAAGTCGAGCGGCGTGCTGACCTTCGGCATCGGCAGCGGCCGGGAAGGCGGTGCGAAATTCCTCGACGCGCTGAAGCTCTTCACGCGCCTGGTGAACATCGGCGACGTGCGTTCGCTGGCCACGCACCCCGCGTCGACCACCCACCGGCAGCTCGACCCCGAGGAACTGGCCAGGGCCGGCGTGACCGAGGACACGGTGCGCCTGTCGGTCGGCATCGAGCACATCGACGACCTGCTGGCGGACCTCGACGTGGCGCTGGCCGCAGCGAGCTGACGGCCCGTTTTTTCCGACCCATCCCTTTATCCCGTTTCAACCCGAAAGAGAAATCACCATGTCCATCCAAGCCATCAACGTCCGCAATCAGTTCAAGGGCAAGGTCAAGGAAATCATCCGCGGCGACGTCGTCTCCGAAGTGGATGTCGAAACGCCCTGGGGCATCGTCACCTCGGTGATCACCACCCGCTCGGTCGACGAACTGCAGCTCAAGCCCGGCTCCGACGTGGTCGCGCTGGTGAAGTCGACCGAAGTGTCGATCGCCAAGCTCTGAGCGACGCTGCGCCTCAGGCGCCCGCCCGCTGCGCCTGCGCCGCCGCGCGCAGGCACTGCACCAGCATGCCGGCGGCGGGCGACAGCCGCGCACCGCGCCGGGTCACGATGCCGTAGGCCTCGTGGCGCGAGCGGATCTGCAGGGGCAGCCGCCGCGCGATCCTGTGTTCCTCGCAGAAGTCCATGGTCGCGGCCGCCATCAGCGCCACCGCCTGCGGGTCTTCCTTGAGCAGCAGCATGGTCGCCAGCGAGGATGCGGTCTCGATCGGGTAGGGCGGCAGCGGCAGCCCGGCCTCGAGGAACTCGCGCTCGAGCAGCTGCCGCAACGGCATGTTGCCCGGGTAGAGGATCCATCGGCTCTTGCCCAGCTGCGCGAGCGTCACGCGGCGCGCGTTCGCCAAGGCGTGCTGCGGGCCGACGGCCACCGCCACCGCTTCGTCCAACAGCGGTTCGTAGTCGAACTGCTCGGCCTGGCTCGACACCGTGGTGCGGCAGATCGCCAGGTCGAGCCGGCCTTCGTTCACCTGGTTGAGCAGCTCGATGCTGATGTTCTCGCGCACGTCGATCGACAGCGCGGGCTGCAGCCGCCGCAGCTCGGACAGCGCGCCGATCAGCACCGAATGCAGCGCGCCGGTGATCGAGCCCACCGCCACCCGCCCGCCGCCGCCGCGCAGCACGCCGTCGATCTCTTCGCGCAGGTGCCCGAGGTCGGCATCGATCAGGCGGGCGTAGCGAATGATGCAGAGCCCCAGCTCGTTGGGATGGACCCCCTTGGGCGTGCGCACGAACAGCTCGGTGCCGAAGGTCAGCTCGATCTCGCGCAGCGCCTTGGTCAGCCCGGGCTGGGTCATGCCCAGCCGGTCCGCGGCCTTGTGCAACGAGCCGCATTCCTCCAGCGCGATCAGCAGCGACAGCTGGCGAAAGCGCAGGCGGGAAGAGATGGAGGAAAGGCTGGGAACCATGGGGGATCACTCAAAGTTATTGCCAGATCAACAGGTCTCACTATGCAGCAAGGGCCGGGCCTTTGAGAATCCGCGGCAACAAGGAGACCTGAATGAAGTTGCTGCGCTACGGCCCCCCCGGCCGTGAGAAACCCGGCCTGCTCGACGCGGCCGGCACCCTGCGGGATCTTTCCGCCCACATCGCCGACGTCGATGGCAGCGTGCTCGACGCCGCCACGCTGGCCCGGCTGCGCGCCCTCGACCCGGCCGGCCTGCCCGCCGTCGACGGTTCGCCGCGGCTCGGCGCCTGCGTCGCCAACATCGGCAAGTTCGTCTGCATCGGCCTGAACTACGCCGACCACGCGGCCGAATCCGGCATGGCCGTGCCGGCCGAACCGGTGGTCTTCGGCAAGTGGACCTCGGCCGTGGTCGGTCCCAACGACGACGTGAAGATTCCCCGCGGCTCGGAGAAGACCGATTGGGAAGTCGAACTCGGCGTGGTGATCGGCAAGGCCGCGAGCTACGTGGAGGAGGCCGATGCGATGGACCATGTCGCCGGCTATTGCGTGATCAACGACGTGTCCGAGCGCAACTACCAGCTCGAGCGCGGCGGCACCTGGGACAAGGGCAAGGGCTGCGACACCTTCGGCCCCACCGGCCCCTGGCTGGTCACGGCCGACGAGGTGCCCGATCCGCACGCGCTGGGCCTGTGGCTGGAGGTCGACGGCCACCGCTACCAGAACGGCAACACCCGCACCATGATCTTCCGCGTGCCGCAGCTGATCGCCTACCTGAGCCGCTTCATGACGCTGCAACCCGGCGACGTGATCTCCACCGGCACGCCACCGGGCGTGGGCATGGGCTGCAAGCCCGCGCCGGTCTATCTGCGCCCCGGGCAGACCATGCGCCTGGGCATCGACGGCCTGGGCGAACAACAGCAGCGCACGGTCGCGGCCTGAAGGAACGACGCACATGATCACCTACGATTTCAACGGCAGCACCGCTGTCATCACCGGCGGCGCCCAGGGCATCGGCTTCGCGGTCGCGCAGCGCCTGCTGGCCGGCGGCGCACGCGTCTCGCTGTGGGATGCGGACCCCGCCGCCCTGGCGGCCGCGCAGGAAGCGCTGTCGGGCCAGACCGTGCACACGGTGCAGGTCAACGTGACCGACCTCGCCCAGGTCGAGGCGGCGGTCGTGCAGACCGAGTCGGCCTGCGGCCCGATCGCCATGCTGGTGCACAGCGCGGGCATCGCGGGCGCCAACGCCCCGGTGGCCGACTACTCGCCCGCCGAATGGCACAAGGTGGTCGACGTGAACCTCAACGGCGCCTTCCACGTCAACCGCGCGGTGGTCGCGGGCATGGTCGCGCGCAACTACGGCCGCATCGTGAACATCGCCTCGATCGCGGGCAAGGAAGGCAACCCCAACGCGGGGGCCTACAGCGCCTCGAAGGCCGGCGTGATCGCGCTGACCAAGAGCCTGGGCAAGGAAACGGCGAGCAAGAACATCGCGGTCAACGCGATCACGCCGGCGGCTGCGCGCACGCGCATCTTCGACCAGATGTCGCAGCAGCACATCGACTACATGCTGTCGAAGATCCCGCGCGGGCGCTTCCTCGAGGTCGAGGAGGTCGCGGCCATGGTGGCGTGGCTGGTGTCCGAGGACAACTCGTTCACCACGGGCGCGGTGTTCGACCTCTCCGGCGGTCGCGCGACCTACTGAGATCCCTTTTCCTCAAGAACAACAGAGACAAGACCATGAAATTCACACGACGCGACGTCATCGCCTCCGCCTGCGCGCTGGTCGCGACCGGCCTCGGCACCGCGGCCCAGGCTGCCAGCGAGTACCCCTCGAAGACCATCGAGCTGATCGTGCCGGTGGCGGCCGGCGGCGGCACCGACCTGGTCGGCCGCGCCTTCGCCGAGGCCTCGAAGAAGTACCTGCCGCAGCAGCCGATGATCGTCATCAACAAGCCGGGCGCCAGCGGTGCGATCGGCACGGCGGAGCTGATCAACGCCAAGCCGGACGGCTACAAGATCGGCATCATCATCTGCGAAATCACGATCATCCCGAACCTCGGGATCACGAAGTACACGGCGGCCGACCTGCGCCCGATCGCACGCCTGAACGCCGACCCGTCGGCGGTGACGGTGCGCGCCGATGCGCCCTGGCAGACCATCGACGAGTTCCTCGCCGATGCGCGCAAGCGCAAGGACCCGATGCCCGTCGGCAACGCGGGCATGGGCTCGATCTGGCACATGGCCGCGGCGGCCTTCGCCGAGAAGACCAACGTGAAGGTGAACCACGTGCCCTTCCTGGGCGCCGCGCCGGCGGTGGTGGCGCTGCTGGGCGGCCACGTCGACGCGATCACCGTGAGCCCGGGCGAAGTGGCGCAGCACGTGGCGGCCGGCAAGCTGCGCACGCTGGCCGTGATGTCGGACCAGCGTGTGGGCGGCATCTTCGAGAAGGTGCCGACGCTCAAGGAACGCGGCGTCGACCTGACGGTCGGCGTGTGGCGCGGTCTGGCGGTGCCCAAGGGCACGCCGGCGGACATCGTCCAGACCCTGAGCGACGTGGCGCGCAAGGCGGCCGACGACGCGGTGTTCCGCGATGCGTTGAGCAAGGCCAGCCTGGGCTGGGCCTACGCGGATGCCGCGGCCTTCCAGACCGTGATCGACAAGGACCGTGCCTTCTACGCCGCGCTGGTGCCCAAGCTCGAACTGAACAAGCAGTGAGGGGCACCGACGGCGCCTTCGCGCGCCGTCAGTCCGCGCGCGTGCCGACGCCCCAGTAGAAGGTCGGCCGCGTGCCGTTGAGCGCGTGGTCGCCGACCACGCGCGACTTGTAGATCACCGGGTTGTGCGAGGCCAGCGTTCGGGCGTTGCGCCAGTGGCGGTCGAGCCGGCGGTTCTCCTGCAGCGCGGTGGCGCCGCCCACGTCGAACAGCCGCGTGGCCGCGCCGAGCACGGCTTCGGTGACGGCGATCTGGGCCTTGCCCGAACGCAGTTCGACGTCGATCAGCAAGTCCTCGGGCAATGCAGCACCGCTCAGCCGCACGCGGTCGAGTTCGCCCAGGCCGCGTGCCACCTCGCGCGCCGCCAGCGTGGCGATGAAGGCCGTGCTCGCGAGCTGGCCGATCACCTGCTGCACCAGCGGATCCTCTCGCGGTACCGCGCCGCTGCCATGGCTGAACACGCGCTTGCGCGGCTGCACGAAGGCCACCGCATCGCGCTCGATGGCGCGCGCGATGCCGGCCAGCGTCGCGATGTGGAACAGCTGGAACACTGCGGTCATCAGCGTCGCGCCACTGCGCGAGAAATCGACGATGTGCGCCGCGTCGACCGGCACGCGATCGAAGCGCGTGGTGCCCGAGGCGGTCAGGCGCTGGCCGAAGCCGTTCCAGTCGTCCAGGCGCGTCACGCCGGGCGCATCGGTGCGCACCAGGGCGAGGGTGCGCCACTGTGCGGGATCGGTGTCTTCGCGCTGTACCGTGACCGCGACCCAGTCGGCGTACAACGTGCCGGTGCTGTAGAACTTCTCGCCGCTCAGCAGCCACGCACCGTTTTCCTGGAACACGCGGGTCTGCAGCTGGCCGAGCGCGCCGTCGCCGGCCTCGGTGGTGGCGTTGCCGAAGATCGCGCCGTCGGCCACCAGGCGCAGCCAGCGTGCGCGATGCTCGGGCGCGAATTCCACCAGCACGCGCTCGACGAAGCCGAAGTGCGCGCGCAGCGCCTGCGGCAGGTTGGAGTCGGCCTCGGCCAGCTCGATGATCAGTTCGTAGAGCTGCTCGGGCGTGGCGCCGAGGCCGCCGTGCTCCGCGGGCACGCGCAGCGCGCCGAAGCCGGCCTCGCGCAGCCAGCCGACGGCGTCGTGGGCGAGTGCGCGTTCGTGTTCGCGGCGGGGGGCGTGTTCGGCGATGCGGGCAAAGACGGGGCGGAAACGCGCAGCGAGTTGCGCGTCTGTGGGGGCAGGGTGGGGCATGTGAAAGGGCCGCGCGGTGCGCGGCGGACGGAACAGTGCGAAAGGTCCCATCCTAGAAAGCACATCCCGCTTTCCAAGGAAGAAAAACGAACGAGCAAATGCGCGCAGCGCATGAAGAGCGTGGGTGTGCCCCGCGCCGGATGTATCTCGCTTCCTCGCTGCGCAACTAAGCATCTGCCGAACGCTTCGTTCCCGCGGCGCAAGGCAGCACGAAGAATCCGCAGGCGTCGCCCTTCGCGCGACCCCCTTTCTTCTCCCCGCGACGGCGGTCCGCATCCGACGATGCCGTGCCCCGCGCAACTCACTCAGGACTCCAGGATGTCTCTTCCCTTCGTCTCCGGCCGCGTGCCAGGTCGCAGCCTTCGCTTCTCGTTCGGTGCCGCCGCAGCCTGCGTGCTGTTCCTCGGCGCCGCAACGGCGGCCGAGACACCGCGGTCGGGCGGCCAGGTCACCTTCGGCGTGACGACCGATCCGATCTGCTTCAACCCCCACCGCTCGACGCAGCAGAACTCCTACATCGTCATCCGCAACTACATCGACTCGCTGGTGGCCAAGGGCACCGGCGGGAAGTTCCTGCCCTGGCTGGCGCAGGAGTGGTCGGTGTCGGCGGACGGCAAGACCTACAGCTTCAAGCTGCGCCCCAACGTGGTGTTCCATGACGGCAGCAAGCTCGACGCCGAGGCCGTGAAGTTCAACTTCGACTTCGTGCGCGACACCCGGAACACCAACGCGGCCGGCGAGCTGCTGAAGTCGGTCACCGGCGTGCAGGTGGTGTCGCCGACCGAAGTGCGGCTGCAGCTCGAGCGGCCCGATTCGGGCCTGCTCGAATCGATCGCCAGCGTGCGCCTGGGGCTGATCTCGCCCAAGGCGCTGCAGGCGGGCGACGGCCTGTGCGCGGGCGGCCCGGCGCTGGCCGGCACCGGCCCGTTCGTGTTCGAGAACTACACGCGCGGGCAGTCGGCGTCGTTCGTGAAGAACAAGGACTACGCCTGGGCGCCGGGCTATGCGGCGCACCCGGGTGCGGCCTACCTGGACCGGGTCACGGTGCGCTTCCTGCCCGAGTACGCGGTGCGCGCGGGCGCGTTGTCCTCGGGCCAGGTGGACGTGATCGAAGGCGTGCAGCCGACCGACGTGGGCCTGTTCAAGGGCCGGCCGGGCTTCCAGTTCCTGGTCGGGCCTGCTGGTGCGCAGACCTCGTTCACGCTCAACGTGAACTACACCATCGCACCCGCGACCGACGTGCGCGTGCGCCGTGCGCTGCGCGACGGCGCCGACATCGGTGCGCTGGTGAACAGCGTCTACCGCGGCACCTACCGCCGCGCCTGGTCCAACATCGGGCCCGACAACCACTTCTACAACAAGGGGCTCGAGAACAGCTGGGGCAACGACGTGAAGGGCGCGAACCGGCTGCTCGACGAGGCCGGCTGGACCGCGCGCGACGCCGAGGGCTACCGCACCAAGGACGGCCAGCGGCTGGCTATCGAGGTCGGCTATCCGCAGCCCTTCATCCGCGACAACCGCGAGGTGCTGATCCAGGGCCTGCAGGCGCAGCTGCGCAAGAACCTGGGCTTCGACCTCAAGTTGCGCTTCATCACCGGCGGCGAATGGGCGCAGCAATTGCAGAAGGGCAACTGGACGATCTACCCGAACACCTACCTGCCGGCCGACGCCGCGCAGGAGCTGCAGGGCAACATCGGCGACAGCGGCTTTATCCGCGCGGTGGCCGACAAGGGCGACAAGGAGCTGTTCCGCCTGATCAACGACGCCCTGGCGTCCACCAGCCCCGAAGCCAAGAAGAAGCTGGTCGAGGACGCGCAGCGTCGCGCGGTCGACCAGGGCATCATCGTGCCGCTGTTCTCGGCCAACTACCAGCTGGCAGCCAAGGCCCACGTGCGTGGCCTGTCCTTCGAGACGCAGCTCGACTCACCCTCGAACTTCCACGACGTCTGGCTGGACGCCAAATGAGTTCCTCGCTCTCGCGGCGCGTGGCCTCGCGCCTCGGCGCAAGCTTGTTGGTGGCCTGGGGCAGCACCACGGCCGCCTTCCTCGGGCTGCACGCGCTGCCGGGCAACATCGCCGACATCCTGGCCGGCGACCTCGACTACCCGGGCCTGCGCGAAGCGATCGCCACCGAATGGGGGCTGGACCGCAGCCTGCCCGCGCAGTACGTCGACTTCCTGCGCCGCATCGTGACCGGCGACTTCGGCACTTCGTACGAACTGCGCACGCCGGTCGCCGACGTGGTCGCGTCGCAGATCGGGTCGACCGTGCAGCTCGCAGTGAGCGCCGGCGTGCTGGCCTTGGTGGTCGCCTTCGTGGTGGCGACGTTGACCTCGGGCCAGGGCCGTATCGGACGCGCAATCGCGGGCACCGTCGAACTCGTGTGCGCGTCGACGCCGGTGTTCTGGCTCGGCATCCTGCTGCTGATGGCTTTCTCGTTCACGCTGCAGTGGCTGCCGGTGTCCGGCGACGAGGGCTGGGCCTCGCTGGTGCTGCCGGCGATCACGCTCGCGCTGCCCACGGCCGGCCTGCTCGCGCAGGTGCTGCGCGAGGCGATGGAGAAGACGCTCGACCAGCCCTTCGTGGTCACGGTGCGATCCCGCGGGCTGACCGAATGGCGGGTGCGCACCCACCATGTGCTGCGCCACGCGGCGCTGCCGGTCATGACGCTGGGCGGCTGGCTCATCGGCGGCCTGCTGGGCGGTGCGGTGATCACGGAGAAGGTGTTCGGCCGGCCGGGCCTGGGCACCGTCACGCTCAACGCAGTGCTGAGCCATGACGTGCCGGTGGTGCTGGCCGTGGTGCTGCTCGCGGCCTTCATCCATGTGGCGGCGTCGACGCTGCTGGACCTGCTCTACGTACTCGTCGATCCGAGGTTGAAAACACCATGAACGCTTCTTCCCAGGCGATGGCCGGGCTGGTGCTGACCGGCACCGCCGAGGCCGCACCGCCACGGCGCCGGCGCCTGCCGCGCCCGCCCATCGCCGCGCTGCTGTCGGCGCTGTTCGTGCTCCTGTTGCTGGCCGCGGCCATCGCGCCGGGCTGGCTCACGCCGCACGATCCGCTGGAAGGCGACTTCCTCGCCGTGCTGGAGCCGCCCGGCGCCGAGCATCCGTTCGGCACTGACCGGCTGGGCCGCGATGTGCTGGCGCGCACGCTGTACGGCGCGCGCCATTCGCTGGCCATCGGCCTGGGCAGCACCGCCATCTCGGTGTTCTTCGGCGTGTTGCTGGGCATGGCCGCGGGCCAGCGTAACCGGCTGCTCGACGAGGGCATCTCGCGGCTGCTCGACGTGATCTCGTCGTTCCCCGGCGTGCTGCTGGCGATGCTGGTGGTGATCTTTCTGGGGCAGGGCATGGCCAACATCGCGATCGCGGTGGGCATCGCCGGCATCCCGAAGTTCGGCCGCGTGGTGCGCGCGCAGACGCAGGTGGTGCGCAATGCCGACTATGTGACGCACGCCTACATCTACGGTCGCAGCCGCGCCCAGGTCTTCCTGCGCCACGTGCTGCCGAACGTGCTGGTGGCGGTGCCGGTGACCGCGACCATCTATGTCGGCTCGACGATCCTGGCCACCTCGGGCCTGAGCTTCCTCGGGCTGGGCCCGCAGCCGCCGACGCCAGAGTGGGGCGTGATGCTGGCCGAGAGCCGCGACGTGCTGCGCGTGGCCTGGTGGCCGGGCGTCTTCCCCGGTGCCGCGATCACCCTGACCGTGATCGCGTTCACGGTGCTGGGGCACCATCTGCAGCGTCGTTTCGAAGGGCGAGCACCATGAGCGCGGTACTGGATGAAGGTGCCGGCAGTGTCGATGCCCTGGCCGCGCCGCTGGTCGACATCGAAGGGCTGAGCATCCACTTCGACGGCCCCGAGGGCCGGCGCGCGGTGGTCGAGTCGGTCGACCTGTTGATCCGGCCGGGCGAGTGCGTGGCGCTTGTCGGCGAGTCGGGCTCGGGCAAGAGCGTGACCGCGCGCAGCCTGCTCGATCTCGCGGGCCCGGGCGCGCAGGTGTCGGCCCGGCGCTTCCTGCTCGAAGGTGCCGATGCGCAGCGCTTCGACAAGGCCGCCTGGCGGTGCCAGCGCGGCACCTTCGCCGGCCTGGTGATGCAGGACGCGCTGGTGTCGCTCGACCCGTTGCGCTCCATCGGCCAGGAGGTCGGTGAGGTGCTCACCCACCACCGGCTGCTGCGGGGGCGCAGCGCCATCGTGCAGCGCACGATCGAGACGCTCGCGCGCGTCGGCATCGCCGATCCGGAAGTGCGCATGCGGCAGTACGCACACCAGTTGTCGGGCGGGCTGCGTCAGCGCGCCCTGATCGCCGCGGCCATCGCGGGTCGGCCGAGACTGATCATCGCGGACGAACCCACGACCGCGCTCGACGCCAGCATCCAGAAGCAGGTGATCGAGGTGCTGTCGCGGCGCGTGCGCGACGACGGCGTCGGCCTGCTGCTGATCAGCCACGACCTGTCGGTGGTGGCCGAGATCGCCGACCGCGTGCTCGTGATGCGCGGCGGCCGTGTGGTCGAGTCGGGCCTGACCGCCGATGTGCTGTCCAGGCCGCGCCACCCCTACACGCGCCAGCTGATCGCGGCCGTGCCCTCGGCCTCGTCCAAGGGCAGCAGGCTCGCGTCCGCACGCTTCGAATCTTCGGCCGACGACGGCCGCACGCACCTCGTGCGCGACCCGCTACCGCCGCGCGCGGTGTCGAGCGGCGATGTCGTGCTCGAGGTCGAGGGCATCGGCAAGCGCTTTGCCCGCAGCGGGCGGGGGGCGGCGGCACAGGATTTCGTTGCGCTGAGCGATGTGTCCTTTGCCATCGGCGCGGGCGAGGTGCTCGGGCTGGTCGGCGAATCGGGCTCGGGCAAATCGACCTGCGCGAAGATCGTGCTGGGGCTGCTCACGCCCGACGAAGGCCGCGTGCAGCTGCTGGGCCAGCCGTGGTCGGGCCGGTCCGAGCGTGATCGCCGCGCGCTGCGGCCCAGGCTGCAGTACATCCCGCAGGACCCGCTGAGCAGCTTCGACCCGCGCTACACGGTGCGCGACGTGATCGCGGAGAACCTGGGCGGATTGGCGGGTGCAGCCGCGTCGCGCCGCATCGGGTCGCTGCTCGAGCAGGTCGGCCTCGGCGCCGCGGTGGCCGACCGGTCGCCGCGCACCTTGTCGGGCGGCCAGCGGCAACGGGTCGCGATCGCGCGTGCCCTCGCCGCCGAGCCCGCACTCATCGTGTGCGACGAGCCGGTGTCGGCGCTCGACATCTCGATCCAGGCGCAGGTGGTCGATCTGATCGGCGAGCTGCAGTCGCGCCTGGGCACGGCGCTGCTGTTCATCTCGCACGACATCAACCTCGTGCACCACATCGCCGACCGTGTGCTGGTGCTCAACGCAGGGCGCATCGTCGAGCACGGGCCGGTGGACGACGTGTTCCTGCGGCCACGGCACGCCTACACGCGCGCGCTGCTCTCGGCCGTGCCCAAGCCGCTGGTGGCAGCGGACTGAGCGGAGGTCAGTCGACGTTCGCCAGCGCGGGCTTCGCGCTGTGCAGGTCGGCCGCCGGCACATGGCCGGGGTAACCCGGCAGCGCGATGCCCAGGTGCTCGCGCAGCGTGCGGCCGCTGTACTCGGTGCGGAACAGGCCGCGTTTCTGCAGGATCGGCACCACGCCATCGACGAAGTCCTGCAGCCCGTCGGGCAGCTGGTCGGGCATCAGGTTGAAGCCGTCGGCCGCACCGCCCTTGAACCAGTGCGTGATGTCGTCGGCGATCTGCTCGGGCGTGCCGACGATCACGCGGTGGCCACCGCCGCCCGCGAGTTCGCGCACCAGCTGGCGCACCGTGAGGCCGCCCCCGCGCGCCGCCGCCAGCGTGGCCTGGAAGAAGGTGTGGTTGCCGTTGCCGCCCGCGGGCAGCGCCAGGTCCTCCGGCAGCGTTTTGTCCAGCGGCAGCCGGTCGGGTGTCACGCCCAGGATGCCGGCCAGCCGGGCCACGCTGTAGTCCCAGGGGATCAGGTCGACCAGCGCATCGCGGCGCGCGCGGGCCTGCGCCTCGGTGGCGCCGATGATGGTGGTCAGGCCCGCGAGCACCTTGACGGCATGCGGGCCGCGGCCCAGTTCGGCGGCGCGGCGGTTCAGCGCCTGGCTGTAAGCCAGCGATTCCTCGAAAGACTGCGAGGCCGAGAACACCGCCTCGGCATGGCGCGAGGCGAGCTCGCGGCCGTCGGACGAGCCGCCGGCCTGGACCAGCACCGGGTGGCCTTGCGGCGTGCGCGGCAGTGTGGAGGCGCCGGCCACCGCGAAGTGCTCGCCGCGGTGGGCGATGGGCCGCACCTTGGCGGGGTCGATGAAGCGGCCGGAGGCCTTGTCGCCGATGAAGGCGTCGTCGGCCCAGCTGTGCCACAGCGCCTTGACCACGTCGGTGAACTCGCTCGCGCGGCCGTAGCGCTGCGCATGGTCGGGTGCGGCATCCCGGCCGAAGTTGCGGGCCGAGGGCACGTCGGCCGTGGTCACCACGTTCCAGCCCGCGCGCCCGCCGCTCACATGGTCGAGCGTGGCGAAGCGGCGCGCGATGTTGAAAGGCTCGTTGTAGCTGGTCGAGGCGGTGCCGATGACGCCGATGTGCGTGGTGGCCGCGGCGATGCTGGCCAGCAGCACCGTGGGTTCGAGCGCGGTGATCGGACGGAAGTGGATCTGGTCGACGATGGCCGCGTTGTCGGCCAGGAACACCGCGTCGAGCTTGCCGGCTTCGGCG
The DNA here is from genome assembly GCF_051216515.1 of Variovorax frigidus. NCBI lineage: Bacteria > Pseudomonadati > Pseudomonadota > Betaproteobacteria > Burkholderiales > Comamonadaceae > Variovorax > Variovorax frigidus. The sequence goes on along the minus strand of NZ_JBPJZF010000004.1, from coordinate 584,313 downwards.
ATCTGCGCCACGCGGATGTAGTGCTGCACGTCGATGAAGGCGTGCGGGTCGCTCTCGGGCAGGCGCCAGGCCGAGGGCACGAAGCCCGAGTGCAGGATGTTGACGTTGAGGTGGAGTTGGCGAGGCGGGGTGGGGGAGCGGCTCATCGGTGCTTCGGGCAGGAAGGGTGGCAGGGCTGAGCGCCGCCGAAGCATCGCGAGGACCCATGGGCCGCCACGTCACGCACCGCCGAAGCGGGCCTGTGCCGGGGCCATGGCGTCGATGCCGCGGAAGGTCAGGCGATCCACTCTAGGCGGCCGCCGCCGCACGCCCAAGGAAGCTTTGCGTGCTTCGATATCTGCGCGGCAGATATCGAAGCGACGAAAAGCGGCACCCGGACGTCAGCCCGTCACTGTGCCGGGCAGCGCAGCCCCGCCTGCGCGATCAGGCCACGCAACTGCGCGGTGCTGGCCGAGTCGTCGGGGCCGATCGTGTTGCGGGTGAAGGTGCAGCCATAGCTCGGCTGGGCCACGGTGGCCGGCGTCACGACGTCGTCGCCCGCGGGCTTCACGCCGTCGCGCTCCCACTTGACCATCGCGTCGAAGGCCTCGGCCTGTTCGGCGACGGTGAAGTCGCAGTGCGTGGCGCCGCGGATCGCGCGCTGCACCAGCCAGCCGTCGTTGCCCTTGGCGGTCACGCGCTTCTTGTAGATCTGCTCCATGCTGAAGGGCACGTACAGGTCGCCCAGCGTGTGCAGCGTCACCACGGGGATCTTGAATTCGCCCGGGGTGGTGGGAATCCAGCGAAGCCCGTCGCGGCGCAGGCGGTTGGCATCGGCCACGCCCGTGACCTGGAGCGCGGCGGCATTGAGCGCGGCCGAGCCTGTGGGGTCGCCATCGATGGTGTAGACGAAGCGATGGGTGTCGACCCCGTCCTTGTTGAGGATGCCGTTGACCGTGCCGTCGCGGCCGAACACGCCCCACACGGCGGAGAAGGAGCCGCCGTAGGCCAGGCCGAGGTCGAACAGCGGACGTTCGCCGCCGGTGAGGTTCTTCAGCACCGACTTGTAGCGGTTGCCCAGCGCCGTGGTGGTGACCGGTGCGGTCGGGAACTGGGTGAACAGCGCGGTCGTGACCTTGGCCTGTACATCGCCCCAGTTCCTGAACGGGTTGTTCGCGACGCCCGCGATCGCCTGCGCCGTGACCTGCGCGCCGGCGAAGTAGTCGAACAGTTCGGTGTCGCCCAGCACGCCGCACATCGGCACGGCACCGTTGTAGCGGACCTTGTTCTTCGCAGTGGCGAAGGCCTCGTTCTCGATCGCGGCCGCCGTGATGTGGCCGCCCATCGAATGGCCGGTGATGTAGAGGCGCGTGGGCGCCGCGAGCGGGCGCTTGTTGTCCGAGGCGATGCGGTTGAAGGCCAGCGCCAGGGCGTTGGTGTCTTCCACGCCCACCCGCACGTCGTAGAAATTCTTGCTGTAGCTCGATGCCGCCCATGCATAGCCGTTGGCGATCAGGTAGCGGCGGATCGACGGGTTGGTCACGGCGAGCGCATTGCCTTCGCCTGCGTAGCCATGGGCGTACATCACAAGCTTGCCGTTCCAGTTGGCCGGCACTTCGACGCGGTAGGCGGCACCGCCGAGCACGCCGGCCCAGCGGCTGGTGGTGGCCGGGTCGACCGTGTCGCCCGCGCGGGCCATGGCGGCGAAGGTCGTGGCAGCGGGGTCGACCGGCGCGAAGCTGTTGCGGCTGTCCTGCAGGCGGGTTTCTTCCGGTGCGACCGGCGTGACGAGATCGCCGCCGCCGCCGCCACAGGCAGCCAGGCTCAGGGTCACGGTCAGGGCCAGCAGGGGGGCGCTTCTTGTCATGTGCATCGGGATGTCTCCGTACGTGGGGGTGGGGCACCCGGCCGCCGGGCAGGGGCCTGTCCGCAACCCCAGCCAGCCGGGTCGTCCACAGCCTATGGCGAGGGGCTGCCGCTTCACCCCGGGCTTACCCGTGACCGCTATCGCATGGGCGACAGAAGGTGACAGAGGGCGGCGGTGTGGTCGTGCAGGGCGCGGCGCTGCCCGTCTGTCGCGCTGAGTGGGGGGAGAGGGTGGCAGGGGAGGCCCTACCATTGCCTCCCCTCGCTACCCGACCCCGCCATGTCGCTGACCCTCCTGCTTCTTCAATTGACCGTGATCCTGGCGGTGGCCCGCGGCTGCGGACTGCTGCTGCGCGCCTTCGGCCAGCCGATGGTCATCGGCGAGATGGCCGCGGGCGTCCTGCTCGGGCCGATCGTGTTCGGCGCGCTGTTCCCGCAATGGCACGCCCAGCTCTTCCCGGCCGCCTCGCTGTCCGCGCTCTCGTCGCTGGCAATGGTGGGCGTGGTGCTGTTCATGTTCATCGTCGGCGCCGAACTGCGCGCGCCCAGCGGCATGGGTGCACAACTGCGCGCGGCCGGCTGGGTCGGCCTGTCGAGCATGGCGCTGCCGATGGTGCTGGGGCTGGCGATCGCGCCGATGCTGCACGCTTCGCTGGCGCCCGCGGGCGTGGCCTTCTGGCCTTTCGCGCTGTTCATCGGCGTGGCGCTCTCGATCACCGCTTTTCCGGTGCTGGCGCGCATCCTCAAGGACCGCGGGATGACGCAGACCCGCGTCGGCCAGCTCTCGCTCGCGGCGGCCGGCGTGGTCGACGCCTTCGCCTGGGTGCTGCTGGCTTTGGTGGTGGCGCTGGCGAGCGCGGGCGGCGGCTGGTCGGCCTTCGCGCGCATCGCCTGCGGCCTGGCCGCGCTGGTGACCGTGGTGTTCTGTGTGGTGCGGCCCTTGCTGGCCTGGGCGCTGCGTCGCTACGCGCCCGACGGCACGCCCACGCCGATGCTGCTGGCCGGTCTGATGATCGGGCTGTTCGCCTGCGCGATGGTCACCGAGTGGCTGCACCTGCATGCGGTGTTCGGCGCCTTCCTGTTCGGCATCAGCCTGCCGCGCGACAACCGGCTGCTGCATGCGCTGGTCGAGCGCATCGAGCCGCTGTCGATCATCGTGCTGATGCCCATCTTCTTCGCGCTGGCCGGGCTGGGCACGCACCCGGGCGCCTTCACCGACGCCGGCCTCGGCGCGCTGGGCCTGATCCTGGCGGTCGCGACCGTGGGCAAGATCGTCGGCGGCGCGGCCGGCGCGCGGGTCTGCGGCTACGACTGGCGCGAGAGCCTGTCGACCGGCGCTCTGATGAACTCGCGCGGCCTGATGGAACTCATCGTGATCAAGGTCGGGCTCGACGCGGGCCTGATCGGTCCCGAGCTGTTCACCATGCTGCTGGTGATGGCGCTGGCGACGACCGCGGCCACCGGGCCGCTGCTGACGCTGATCGAGCGGCGCGGCGGCGCGCGGGCCGGGGCGGCGGCAGGCCGCTAGGGCCTGTTCACACTATTTCCGCGACCCCGGAAATAGTGTGAACAGGCCCTAGCCGACGGCACAATGCGTGCCTCCGAATCAAACAAGACAAGACAAGAGATATGGACGCCATGGATGCAAGCCAAGAATGCGACGTGCTGGTGATCGGCGGCGGGCCTGCCGGCTCGACCATCGCCACGCTGCTCGCGCGCCAGGGCCGGCGCGTCGTGATGCTCGAGAAGGCGCACCATCCGCGCTTCCACATCGGCGAGTCGCTGCTGCCGGGCAACGTCGAGCTGTTCGACAAGCTGGGCGTGCGCGACCAGGTCGAGAAGATCGGCATGCCCAAGTTCGGCATCGAGTTCGTGCCGCCCGATCTGCCCTACCGCAGCTATGTCGATTTCTCCGAGGGCTGGAACCCGAAGCTCGATTCGGCCTGGCAGGTGCGCCGCTCGGAGCTCGACGAGCTGCTGTTCCGCAACGCGACGAAGGAGGGCGCGCTGACGCTCGAGGGCGCGCAGGTGCGGCAGGTCGATTTCGACGACAGCGGCGCCACGGTGCAGGCCGTGCTCGACGACGGCGCGCGCCGCAGCTGGCGCGCGAAGTTCGTGGTCGATGCGAGCGGGCGCGACACGCTGCTGGCCACCAAGCTCAAGTCCAAGAAGAAGAACACCGAGCACAACAGCACCGCGCTGTTCGGCCACTTCCGCGGCGCGCGCCGGCTCGAGGGCAAGCGCGAGGGCAACATCAGCATCTGCTGGTTCGAGCACGGCTGGTTCTGGTTCATCCCGCTGGCGGACGGCACGACCAGCGTGGGCGCGGTGTGCTGGGCCTACTACCTGAAGGCGCGCGACAAGCCGCTCAAGGACTACTTCTACGACACCATCGCGCTGTGCCCCGAACTGGCCGACCGGTTGAAGGACGCGACGCTGGTCGACGACGCGGTGCACGCCACCGGCAACTTCTCCTACGCCAGCACCCATGCGACGGGCGAACGCTACCTGATGGTCGGCGACGCCTTCACCTTCATCGACCCGATGTTCTCCTCGGGCGTGTTCCTCGCGATGCAGAGTGCCTTCGACGGCGCCGAACTGGTCGCCACCGCGCTCGACAAGCCCGTCGAGCTGCCGGCCGCGCGCCGTGCGCTGGAAAAACGCATGCGCGTCGGGCCGCGCGACTACTCGTGGTTCATCTACCGGGTCACGAACCCGACGATCCGCGACATGTTCATGCACCCCAACAATGCGTTCAACGCCAAGCAGGGCCTGATGTCGCTGCTGGCCGCCGACATCCACAACCAGGGGCCGGCCTACCGCCAGTCGCTGCGGATGTTCAAGCTGATCTACTACTTCGTGTCGCTGATCCACCCGCGCCGCACCTTTGCCGGCTGGAAGCGGCGCAGCGGCAACATCCGCGATCACGGCGCGCTCAGGGGCGAGACGATCCAGACCTCGGAATGAACGCGGTCGGATGTCCCGGCGCGCGGCGCGGACGAAAGCCGGGCCGGCCGCCGAGGTCGGGGGTTTTGCGCTAAAACCCGAAGCCGACCTGTTCTCTTTTCTCTGCGCCGCAAGGCGGATCCGACATGCAATCCTTCGACGTCGACGACATCGTCCGCGCCCTGCGCGACGCACGCCACGAGTGGCGCGACTCGCAAAAGCGCGCCCGTGAACCCGTGGGCCGTGAATTTCCCTCGCGCGAGGCCCTGACCGAGATCGTCGAGGCGCTCAAGGGCGCGCTGTTTCCGATGCGGCTGGGCCCGCCCGACCTGCGCCACGAGAGCGAGGACTTCTACGTCGGCCACACGCTCGATGCGGCGCTGATGGGCCTGGTGGCCCAGGCCCGGCTCGAGCTGCGCTATGTCGGGCGGCAACGCTCGCTCGACGAGGTGGCGCTCGATGCGCAGGCCAGCGCGGCGGTCAAGGCCTTCGGTGCCTCGCTGCCGCAGATCCGCCGACTGCTCGACAGCGACGTGCTGGCCGCCTACCAGGGCGACCCGGCGGCGCGCAGCGTCGACGAGGTGCTGCTGTGCTATCCGGGCGTGCTGGCGATGATCCACCATCGCCTCGCGCACCGGCTCTACGGCCTGGGCCTGCCGCTGCTGGCGCGCATCGTCGCCGAACTCGCACACGGCCAGACCGGCATCGACATCCATCCGGGCGCGACCATCGGCGCGGGCTTCTTCATGGACCACGGCACCGGCGTGGTGATCGGCGAAACGGCCGTGATCGGCGAGCGCGTGCGCCTCTACCAGGCCGTGACGCTGGGCGCCAAGCGCTTCCCGACCGATGCGGAAGGCCACCTGCAGAAGGGGCTGCCGCGCCATCCGGTGGTGGAGGACGACGTGGTGATCTATGCCGGCGCGACCATCCTCGGGCGCGTGACGCTGGGCAAGGGCGCGACCATCGGTGGCAATGTCTGGATCACCGACGACGTGCCGGCGGGCGCGAGCGTCACCCAGGCCAGCCTGCAGAAAAAACCGTGTACCTGATGCACACATCCTGAGACATGTCTCGGGGTCATACTGTGCGTTCCGCCTCTCTCTGGAGAACGCCATGAATGCCGCAGTGAATCCCAAGCGCCTGCTCGAACCCGACGATTCGACGGACCATGTGTTTGGCCCGCCCGGCGCGCGCGCCACGCTGGTCGAGTACGGCGACTTCGAGTGTCCGTCCTGTGCGCAAGCCTACCCGGCCGTGAAGATCATCCTCGACCACTTCGGGCCCAAGGTGCGATTCGTGTTCCGGCACTTTCCCTTGCGTGAGGTGCACCCGCATGCCGAACTGGCGGCCGAGGCCGCCGAAGCCGCGGGCGCGCAGGGCAAGTTCTGGCCTTTTCACGACCTGCTGTTTTCCCACCCGCATCGGCTGGGCGCGGCACACCTGCGCGACCATGCGCAGCAGGCCGGCCTGGACATGGCGCGCTTCGAGAACGAACTGCGCGACCATGTCTACCTGCAGCGCGTGCAGGAGCAGATGCAGGTCGCGACACAACTGCGCGTGCGCGCCACGCCGACCTTCTATCTCAACGGCGAGTTCGTCGACGTGTCCTTCGGGCTGCTGCACCTGCAGCAGGCGATCGAACGCGTGCTCGACCCCGCCTGAACCTCATTTCTTCCACTTCCATTTCCTCTGGAGAGATTGCATGAGTCAGTACAAGATCGCGGTGCTCATCGGCAGCCTGCGCAAGGATTCGTTCAACCGCAAGCTGGCCCTCGCGCTGGCCCACCTCGCGCCCTCGGACTTCACCTTCGAGCACCTGGAGATCGGCGACCTGCCGCTCTACAACCAGGACGACGACGGCAACCAGGCGCCGGCCGTGAAGCGGCTGAAGACGGAGATCGCGGCGGCCCAGGGCCTGCTGTTCGTCACGCCGGAATACAACCGCTCGTTCCCGGGCGTGCTGAAGAACGCGATCGACCATGCCTCGCGACCCTACGGCCAGAACGCCTGGGGCGGCAAGCCGGCCGGTGTGATCGGGGTGTCGGTGGGCGCCATCGGCACCGCGCTGGCGCAGCAGCACCTGCGCAATGTGCTGGCCTACCTCGACGTGCCGACGCTGGGCCAGCCCGAGGCCTTCATCCAGAACAAGGAAGGGCTCTTCGACGAGAAGGGCCACGTGTCGGAAGCCAGCAAGCAGTTCCTGCAAAGCTGGGTCGACAAGTACGTGGCCTGGGTCAAACGGCACAACTGAACACGCGCATGAACCTGCTGCGCACCCCGATCCCGCATCTGCGGTCCTCACCGCACGGGAGTGCGGCTCCGGTCCTCGATGCAGGCTCGGGGCGCTCGCGACGGTTCCTGCGCGCGTTCTAGATGCTGTGCTCCGACGGGCCCCAGGGCCCGTCGGGTTCAGGCGGCCAGCTGGCTGACGGCCTGGTTGGCCGCTTCGGCCGTGGCGGTACGGATGTCGGCGCGGGCCGATTCGATGGCCGCAGCCTTGGGCGCTTCGCCCATCGCCAGGCCCTCGGCACGCACGATGCGCACGTCGGTGATGCCGAAGAAACCGAACACCACCTTGAGGTAGCTCTCCTGGTGCTCGGTCGCCTGGCCGCCTTCGCTGGTCGAGTAGATGCCGCCGCGCGAGGAGGCCACGATCACGGTCTTTCCGCCGGCCAGACCGACGGCGCCCTTGTCGGTGTACTTGAAGGTGCGGCCGATCTGCGCGAGGCGATCGATCCAGGCCTTGAGCTGGGTCGGGATGCTGAAGTTGTAGAGCGGCGCGCCCACGACGATCACGTCGGCGGCCAGGAACTGGCTCACCAGCTTTTCCGAGACCGCATTTTCGCGCTTCTGCGCCTCGGACGGTTCGGTCTGCAGGCCGAGCTTGATGCCCAGCGCATTGGCGTCGAAATGGTTGGGGGCGTCCACGGCCAGGTCGAGGTAGTCGACCGTGGTGTCGGGATGCACACGGCGCCATTCGGCGACGATGTCGGCGGTGAGTTGGCGGGAGACGGAGTTGGCGCCCAGAACGCTAGCGTCCACTTGCAGCAGTTTCATGATCAGTCGCTCACTTTCGGGATTGGAGGCGTCGGCACGAAGGCCGGCATGTAGATAATTCTATTTTTGAGTCGAGTGGTTGATAAGCCAGGAAATCTGAGCCACATCGTTCTTTATTTGGGACAATAAGACGATGCAAGACCTCAACGACATGGTTTTCTTCGCCGAAGTGGCGGAGCGCGGCGGCTTCACTGCAGCCAGCAAGGCGCTGGGCGTGCCGAAATCGCGGCTGTCGCGGCGCGTGGCCGATCTCGAAGCCTCGTTGGGTGTGCAACTGCTTCAGCGCAGCACGCGGCGGCTGTCGCTCACGCCCGCGGGCGAGCTCTACCTGCGCTACTGCGTCGAAATGCGCGATGCGGCCCAGGCCGCCGCCGAGGCCGTCGCACAGGTCCAGACCGAGCCGCGCGGCACGGTGCGCATCACCTGCCCGGTCACCCTCGCGCAGAGCAGCGTGGGGCCTTTGCTGCCCCTCTTCATGCGTCGCTTCCCCAAGGTGCGGATCGAGATGCGGGTGGTGAACCGGCCGGTGGACCCGGTGGAGGAGGGCGTCGACCTGGCATTGCGGGTGCGCTCGACCATCGAGGACAGCGCCACGCTGGCGGCGCGCAACTTCGGCGAGAGCCGCGGCATGCTGGTGATGAGCGCCGAACGGCTGCCGCACCAGGGGCCGCTGCAAGGCCCGGACGATCTGGCGCGCATCGACACGGTGGCGATGTCCGCGGGCGACGGCCGTGCCACGCTGGCGCTGGCCGGTCCCGACGGCCGCCTGCACCAGGCGGTGCACCACCCACGCTACGTGGCCGACGACCTGCTGACGCTCAAGATTGCGATCATGCAGGGCGTGGGCGCCGGCATGCTGCCCGACTACATGTGCCGGCGGGAGCTCGCGAGCGGCGAACTGGTCGAGGTGCTGCCCGGCTGGGCGCCGCAGGCCGGTGTGGTGCACGCGATGTATGCGCCGCGCCGGGCGCTGGTGCCGGCGGTGCGCCACCTGCTCGATTTCCTGGCCGAACACCTCGACGGGCACGAGCCGGTGGGCTGCGCGAGCGAGGAAGAGACGGCGCTTCGCGTCGCCCTTAGTGCCAAAACGACATATTCAAACAATTAGATATTCGTTTGTTATCCGAGCCGGCCTTTCCACAATCGGTGCTCCAACCCCATTCCACTGAGGAGCGACGACCATGGCCACCCTTCGACTCGGCGACACCGCCCCCGATTTCCTGCAGGATTCCAGCGAAGGTCCGATCCAGTTCCACCAGTGGGCTGGCGAGTCCTGGGTCGTGCTGTTCTCGCATCCCGCGGATTTCACGCCGGTCTGCACCACCGAGCTGGGCAAGACCGCCGCACTGTCGGGCGAATTCGCCAAGCGCGGCGTGAAGCCGATCGCGGTCAGCGTGGACCCGGTCGACAAGCACCGGGGCTGGATCGCCGACATCAACGAGACGCAGAACACCACGGTCAACTTCCCGATCCTGGCCGATGCCGACCGCAAGGTGGCGGATCTGTACGACATGATCCATCCGAACGCGTCGACCACCGCCACGGTGCGCAGCGTGTTCATCATCGACCCCAAGCACGTCGTGCGCACCACGCTCACCTACCCGGCGAGCACCGGCCGCAATTTCGACGAGATCCTGCGCGTGATCGATTCGCTGCAGCTCACCGACAGCCACAAGGTCGCGACCCCCGCCAACTGGAAGGACGGCGACGACGTGGTGATCATCCCCAGCCTGCAGGATCCGGCCGAACTGGTCCAGCGCTTCCCCAAGGGCTTCAAGGCCGTGCGCCCGTACCTGCGCGTCACGCCCCAGCCGAACAAGTAAGAAGCAATGAAGCTGGCGTGGATCACCGGCGTGCGGGCGCCGTCCTCCGGACGGGCGCCGTGACCCATCGCGTCGTCATCGTTCCGGGCTGGCGCGATTCGGGCCAGGGCCACTGGCAGAGCCTGTGGGCCGAAGGCCTGGCCGATGCGGCCCGCGTGGTGCAGGACGACTGGGTGTCGCCCCGGCGCGAATCCTGGATCCGGGCGATCGGCGACCTGATCCTGGCGCAGGACGCCCCGGTGGTGGTGGCCGCCCACAGCCTGGGCTGCATCGCGGTCGCACACCTGCCCGCAGACGTGGCCGAGCGGATCGCGGGCGCCTTGCTGGTGGCGCCGGCCGACCCCGAGCGCCGGGCGGCGCTGGCCGATTTCGCGCCGGTGCCCTACGCCGCGCTGCCCTACCGCAGCATCGTGGTGGCCAGCAGCAACGACCCCTTCTGCCCGGTGCGCCTGGCCGGTGCCTATGCGCGTGCCTGGGGCAGCGAATTCGTCCGCATGCAGAATGCGGGCCACATCAACGTCGACTCGGGGCACGGGGACTGGCCGCTCGGCCTGGCACTGCTCCAGTCTTTGACCCAAGCACCCAACCAGATGCTGGCGGGCCGAACCTCTTCAGAACCTTTGGCAACCTCATGACTTTCAGAATCAAGACCCTCCTCGTCGCCGTTGCACTCGCCGCGGCCGGCTCCGCCGCGCTGGCGCAGACCACGACCCTGCTCAACGCCTCGTACGACGTGGCCCGCGAGTTCTACAAGGACATCAACCCGGCGTTCATCGCCAGCTACAAGAAGGCCACCGGCAAGGACGTGAAGGTCGATCAGGCGCACGGCGGTTCGAGCGCCCAGGCGCGTGCGGTGGGCGACGGCCTCGACGCCGACGTGGTCACCATGAACACCACCACCGACGTCGACTACCTCGCCGGCCTCGGCGTGGTCGCCAAGGACTGGTCCAAGCGCTTTCCCGACAACGCATCGCCGACCACCTCGACCATGCTGTTCCTGGTGCGCAACGGCAACCCCAAGGGCATCAAGGACTGGGACGACCTGACCAAGCCCGGCGTGCAGGTCGTGGTGGTCAACCCCAAGACCGGCGGCAACGGGCGCTATGCCTACCTCGCGGCCTGGGGCTACGTGAAGAAGAAGGGCGGCAGCGACGCGCAAGCCGCCGAGTTCGTGGGCAAGCTGTTCAAGAACGTGCCGGTGCTGGGCAAGGGCGGCCGCGACGCCACCACCATCTTCCTGCAACGCAACATCGGCGACGTGCTGATCACCTTCGAATCCGAAGTGCTGTCTATCGACCGCGAATTCGGCGCCGGCAAGGTCGACGCCGTCTACCCCTCGATCAGCGTGCTGGCCGAGAACCCGGTGGCGGTGGTCGAACGCACGGTCGCCAAGAAGGGCACTGCCGACGTGGCCAAGGCCTACCTCGACTTCCTGTACTCGGAAGAAGGCCAGGAAATCGCCGCCAAGCATGCGCTGCGCCCGCGTTCGCCGGCCGTACTCAAGAAATACGCCAGCACCTTCAAGCCGGTCCAGCTCTTCACGGTGCAGGAACTGTTCGGTAGCCTGGGTGAAGCGCAGAAGGTGCACTTCAACGACGGCGGCCAGTTCGACAAGCTCTATATCAAGTGACTCGAATCAAGTGACTCGCCCCCAGGCTGCGGCGCACTGCGTGTCGCCTTCTCCTTCCCCCTACCGGGGGCAACACCGGCGGTCCGGCGAAGCCGGCCCCGCGGTGTTCCACGACTGAATACACGGGCTGAACATGAGTGGTGTGACTTCTTCGGCGCTGTCGTCCGCGACAGCGCCGCTTTCGCGTACCGGGCGGCGCAACAACCGCGTGCTGCCGGGCTTCAACCTGACGCTCGGCTATTCGCTGTTGTACCTCTGCCTGATCGTGCTGATCCCGCTGTCGGCGCTGGTCTTCAAGACCTTCACGCTCACCTGGGACCAGTTCTGGGTGGCCGTGACCTCGCCGCGCGTGATGGCCTCGTACCGGCTGACCTTCGGCGCCTCGCTGATCGCGGCGCTGGTCAACCTGGTGTTCGGCCTGCTGCTGGCCTGGGTGCTGGTGCGCTACAAGTTCCCGGGCAAGAAGATCATCGATGCGCTGGTCGACCTGCCCTTCGCGCTGCCGACCGCGGTGGCCGGCATCTCGCTGACCGCGCTGCTGGCCGGCAACGGCTGGGTCGGCCAGTACCTCGAGCCGCACGGCATCAAGCTGGCCTTCACGCCCGCGGGCGTGGTGATTGCGCTGATCTTCGTCGGCCTGCCCTTCGTGGTGCGCACGGTGCAACCGGTGCTGGAAGACACCGAGAAGGAACTGGAAGAGGCCGCCACCTCGCTGGGCGCCACGCGGCTGCAGACCTTCACGCGCGTGATCTTCCCGTCGATCCTGCCGGCGCTGCTGACCGGCTTCGCGATGGCCTTCGCGCGCGCGATCGGCGAGTACGGCTCGGTGATCTTCATCGCGGGCAACATGCCCATGATCTCGGAGATCACGCCGCTGATCATCATCGGCAAGCTCGAGCAGTACGACTACGCCGGCGCGACCGCCGTGGCGCTGGTGATGCTGGCGATTTCATTCCTGCTGCTGCTGGTGATCAACGGCCTACAAGGCTGGCAACGCCGCCGATCGGAATCATGAACCACCCCCGATGCGCCTTCGGCGCCCCGTGCTCTCGGCCAGAGGCCGAGGCTCTTCTGGCCGTCCAAGCCTGCACTTGCAGACTCGGAGCCGCGGCCCTCAGCCCCTCGAGGGGGCGACATCCGTGGCCCGGCAAAGCCGGTTCCACGATGTCCCTGGTATCTCGAGCCATGGAAAAATAAATGAGCGCTCCCCAAAAAGTCATACGCCGCGCCACCGCCGGCACCACCGAAGCGCCCTGGGTCCGCTGGACGCTGATCGGGATCGCGCTGCTGTTCATGTTCCTGTTCCTCATCCTGCCGCTGGCCGCGGTGGCGACCGAGGCGCTGCGCAAGGGCTTCGGCGCCTACCTCGAGGCGCTCAAGGAACCCGACGCCTGGAGCGCGATCCGCCTCACGCTGATCACCGCGGCCATCGCCGTGCCGCTGAACCTGGTGTTCGGCGTCGCCGCGGCCTGGGCCATCGCGAAGTTCGAGTTCCGCGGCAAGGCCGTGCTGACCACGCTGGTCGACCTGCCGTTTGCGGTGTCGCCGGTGGTCGCCGGCCTGATCTACGTGCTGGTGTTCGGCGCCCAGGGCTGGTTCGGCCCGTGGCTGGCCGCGCACGACATCAAGATCATCTTCGCGGTGCCCGGCATCGTGCTGGCGACCGTGTTCGTGACCTTCCCCTTCATCGCACGCGAGCTCATCCCGCTGATGCAGGCACAGGGCACCGACGAGGAGCAGGCCGCGATCGTGCTGGGCGCGACCGGCTGGCAGACCTTCTGGCGCGTGACGCTGCCCAACATCAAGTGGGGCCTGCTGTACGGCGTGATCCTGTGCAACGCACGCGCCATGGGCGAGTTCGGCGCGGTGTCGGTGGTCTCTGGCCACATCCGCGGCCAGACCAACACCATGCCGCTGCACGTCGAGGTGCTCTACAACGAGTACCAGTCGGTCGCGGCCTTCGCCGTGGCCTCGCTGCTGGCCATCCTGGCGGTGGTCACGCTGGTCATCAAGTCGGTGATCGAGTGGCGCCACGAGCGCGAGATGAAGGCCATTGCCGAACTGCCGCCCGAGCGGCCCCAACCCGCCACGGCGGCTTGACGAAGAAGAGAACACCATGAGCATCGAAATCCGCAACGTCAGCAAGCAGTTCGGCGACTTCCGCGCGCTGAACGACGTCAATCTCGACATTGCCTCCGGCGAACTGGTCGCGCTGCTGGGCCCCTCGGGCTGCGGCAAGACCACGCTGCTGCGCATCATCGCGGGCCTGGAAACGGCCGACCAGGGCAGCATCCTGTTCTCGGGCGAAGACACCACCGACGTGCATGTGCGCGAGCGCCAGGTCGGCTTCGTGTTCCAGCACTACGCGCTGTTCCGCCACATGACCGTGTTCGAGAACGTGGCCTTCGGCCTGCGCGTGAAGCCGCGCAAGGAACGGCCAAGCGACGCGCAGATCAAGCAGAAGGTGACCGACCTGCTCAAGCTGGTGCAGCTCGACTGGCTGGCCGACCGCTACCCCTCGCAGCTGTCCGGCGGCCAGCGGCAGCGCATCGCGCTGGCGCGGGCGCTGGCGGTCGAACCCAAGGTGCTGCTGCTCGACGAGCCCTTCGGCGCGCTCGACGCCAAGGTGCGCAAGGAACTGCGCCGCTGGCTGCGCCGGCTGCACGACGAACTGCACGTCACCTCGATCTTCGTCACCCACGACCAGGAAGAGGCACTCGAGGTGGCCGACCGCGTGGTGGTGATCAACAAGGGCAGGATCGAGCAGGTCGGCTCGCCGCAAGAGGTCTGGGACCATCCGGCCAGCCCCTTCGTCTACGGCTTCCTGGGCGACGTGAACCTGTTCCACGGCCGTGCCCACGAGGGCGAGGTGCAGCTCGAAGGCATCCGGCTGCAATCGCCCGAGCACAGCAGCGTGCAGGACAGCAAGGCGCTCGCCTATGTGCGTCCGCACGACCTCACGGTCGAGCGCTATGTCACGGGTTCGACCGTCGGCGGCCTGGTCGCGACGATTTCGCGTGCGATCGTGGTCGGACCGATCGCGCGGCTGGAACTCCTGCCGGTCGAATCGAATCAGCATAATCCTGCGTCCGGAACCATCATCGAAGCGCAACTCCCTGCGCAACAGTTCCGGGACCTGGGTCTGGTCGAGGGCGACACGGTCGTCGCCACGCCACGCAAGGCCAAGGTATTCGTGGAAGACTGGGTATCCCCTTGATTTCTTGGTATTTCGCGGCACCGCGCCGCGCCCTGGCGCTGATCTGCCTGGCCTGTGTGGCCATGCTGGCCTTCGGCATGTACCTGCAGCACGTGGTCGGGCTCGAGCCCTGTCCGATGTGCATCGTGCAGCGCTATGCCCTGGTGCTGCTGGCCGTCTTCACCGGCCTGGCCGCGCTGTCGGGCAAGCCGGTGGTCCAGAAGACGGCCGCGGCGCTGGCGCTGGTCACGGCCGTCGGCGGCGCCTACACGGCAGCGCGCCAGAGCTGGCTGCAGTGGTACCCGCCCGAGTTCGGTTCCTGCGGCCGTGACATCTACGGGATGATCGAAACCTTCCCGCTGCAGCGCGCCATTCCCATGATCTTCCGCGGCAGCGGGGACTGCACCAAGATCGACTGGACCTTCCTCGGCCTGTCGATCGCGAACTGGTCCTTCGTCTGCTTCGTCGGCTTCGCGTTGCTGCTGACCGTGCTGCTGTTCAGGCGCGCACGCTGAGGTCAATCCGCGTTCAGAGCGTCGGCAGCAGGGCGCCGACGGCCGCCAGCGTGCCGTTGCTCTGGCCGTAGGCCAGCTTCGTCTGCGTGAGGTAGGCCGTCACCAGCAGCGGCGGCCGCTTCGGCGGCCAGACGATGGCCACGTCGTTGTTGGTGCCGAAGGCACCGGCCCCCGTCTTGTCCCCCACGGTCCAGCCGGCCGGCAGCCCGGCGCGCAGGCGCAGGTCGCCAGTCTGGTTGGCCACGAGCCAGTCGCGCAGCCGCTCGCGTGACGGTGGCTTCAGGGCGTCGCCGAGCAGCAGCTTGTTCAGCAGGTCGAGCATCGCGCCCGGCGTGGTCGTGTCACGCGGATCGCCGGCCAACGCCTCGTTGAGCGTGGGCTCGGTGCGGTCGAGCCGCGTGACCGCGTCGCCGAGCGAGCGCAGCCAGGCGGTCAGCGCGGCCGGCCCGCCGAAGCTGTCCAGCATCAGGTTGGCCGCGGCGTTGTCGCTCTGGACGATGGCGGCTTCGCACAGCGCGGCCATGCGCATGCGCTGTCCCACGCGGGGCTCGGTCAGCGGCGAGTGCGGCAGGATGTCCGCGCGTTCGATGGGCAGCGTGCGTTCGAGCGTCTCCTGGCCCGCCTCGACGCGCTGCAGCACCAGCGCCGCCGCCAGCCACTTGAAGGTGCTGCACATCGGGAAGCGCTCGTCGGCGCGGTGGCCGATGCGGCGGCCGTCCGCGGTGTCGAGGATGCACACCCCCAGCCGGCCGCCGCTCTCTGTCTCGATGCGCTGGAGTGCCTGTGCGATGCGGGTGTCCGCCGGGGTGCCGGCGCGGGCGCCCGTCGCGAGCGCGGCCAGTGCGCTGCCCATGGCCAATGAAAAATGGCGTCTCTGCATGATTCTCTTGTTCGTTGTGATAGAGCGTCGGACGATATCGAAGGGCGGGCGTCGAATCCAATGCTAAGAATGAGGGCGAGCCATAAGAAAATCTGGGCCTCAAGCATTCCGTCCAGCACCCATGCAACTCCCGCTCAATGCCCTGCGCGCCTTCGAGGTGTCGGCGCGCCATCTCAGCTTCACCCGCGCGGCGCTCGAGCTGCACGTCACGCAGACGGCGGTGAGCCAGCATGTGAAGAAGCTCGAGGAGCGCATTGGCGCGCCCTTGTTCCGGCGCCTGCCGCGCGGCCTGGCGCTGACCGACGAAGGTGCGGCGTTGCTGCCGGTGCTCGCGCAGTCCTTCGGCCGCATCGAGAGCGTGCTGGCGCAGTTCGGCGAAGGTCAGGCGCGCGAGCCGCTGACGGTGGGCGTGGTCGGCACCTTCGCGGTCGGCTGGCTGATGCCGCGGCTGCAGGATTTCCAGCAGCTGCATCCCTTCGTCGACCTGCGTCTGTTCACCCACAACAACCGGGTCGACATCGCCGGCGAAGGGCTGGACTATGCGGTGCGCTTCGGCGATGGCGCGTGGCACGGCACCGAGGCCGAGCCCTTGATGCCGTCGCCGCTGTCGCCCGTGTGCGCGCCGGTGCTGGCAGCCGGGTTGCAGCGGCCGGCGGATCTGCATCGCACGACGCTGCTGCGCTCCTACCGCAGCGACGAATGGCCGGCCTGGTTCGCGGCGGCGGGCGTCGAATGTCCGGTGGTGCGCGGCGCGGTCTTCGATTCGTCGATGACCATGGCCGAGGCCGTGGCGCAAGGGGCCGGCGTGGCCTTGCTGCCGGTCGCGATGTTCGGCCGCGAGCTGCGGCAGGGACGGCTGGTGCGGCCCTTCGCCACCGAGACGCAGAACGGCCGCTACTGGCTCACGCGGCTCAAGTCGAAGCCGGAGAGCGAGGCGATGAAGGCTTTCCGCGGCTGGCTGCTGCCGGCCGCGGCCTACAGCGGCAGCGTGTCGAAGGACGCGTAGGTCGTGGCCAGCCAGGTCTTCACACGCTGGCGTTCGAGCAGGCCCAGCGCATGCGGGCCTTCACGGTCGTTCACGGCCTTCCAGAAGCTGCTGTTCTGCGCATCGATCTTGCGCATGCTGGCATCGTGCAGGCGCGGCAGCGCGATCACGCGGGCGCCGTGCGCGGTCGCCTTGGCCAGCGATTGCGAGGCCAGCAGCATGCCGAAGTCGCTGCCGCGGCCGTAGTTCTGCACCACGATGTAGTTGGGGCGGTCGCCGAAGGTGTCGATCAGCGTGCCCAGCAGGTCGGTGGAATCGCGGCCGTCGTCCAGCACGTGCCAGAAGTTGACGGCCACGCCCATTTCTTCGAACAGGTCGAGCAGGTTCGATTCCTTGATCCAGCGCGACAGCGGTGCCAGCGTCTGCGCCGCGAGGTCGACGATCACGCTCTGCGTCGGGTTGTTCTCGAAGCCGTTGACCACCTTGTCCAGGCCCTCGAAGCTGTCGACCACCACGGGCGAGGCGAAGCCTTCGTAGAAGCGGGTGAAGGAGCTGTGCGAACGGTCGGTGTCGAAGCCGGTGAAGGGCCGGCTGTGATCGATGAAGTACTGCGCCAGCACCCGTGCGGTGACCGACTTGCCGACGCCACCTTTTTCGCCGCCGATGAAATTGAGGGAGCTCATGAGGGTGTGCCTGGTCAGGGGTTGGGAAGAAGGGGAGAGGATTCTCTGGAACCTGCGAAGCATTTTAGGTGCCACGTCTTGCCAGGCCCTCGAGCAAGGCGTGATCGCGAAGGCGGATCTCGAGTCGGGCCTTCCAAGGCGCGGGCAGCATGGCTGCCGCGATCATCGCGGGCCAGGCGGCGCGCGCGGCGCGTGCCGTGTCGGCGATGGCCCGGCGCACCCGCGGCTCGTGCAGGCCGGCCGCGAAGCAGAAGGCCCGCATGCGCGTGGGCGTGAACAGCGCGCTGCGGGGTGCCGGGGTGCGGGCGCCCGGTGCGGCCGGCATCAGCGGCAGGCCGTGGCCCTCGACGCCCTGCATCGCGGCGTAGGCCACGATGTCGTAGGCCGGCGCGAAGCGCGGCGTGCGGCCGTCGGGGTAGAGCACGCCGAAGTTCTTCAGGTGCGCATCGGGATTGCCCAGCAGGTCGTTCACCACCAGCCGGCGCACCAGCTCGAGCACCGCGTCTTCGCCCAGCGAGGGGAAGGCGCGCATCGCCAGCGCCATGTCGAGATAGCTGGCACCGTACTTGTGCTGCGGGTCGATCGCCAGCACCTGGGCGAAGTCCTCGAAGTGGATGCGCCGGGCGCCGTCGCGGTCGAAGCGGGTGACGGCCAGGAAGTCGGGCTCGTCGGGCAGCGCGTAGCTGTGCTCGGCGTGGATCGCGGCCAGCGGCGCGAGTTCGGCATGGCAGACCTCGACCCCGGCGGCACGCGCCAGGTCGAGCGAAAGCATCTCCAGCTGCGGCATGTGCGACCGGCCCGCCACCGGCAGCTTGGCGATCACGCGGGTGCTCTTGCCGGCGCGCGTGCGCGCCACGTAGCGCCCGCCCTGGCGCCGCAGCCCCAGCTTGGGCTGCACGCCCGACACCGAGATGCCCTGCGGCAACGGCAGCTCGACCACCGACATCTCCAGCGCGTCCTGGTCCTGCGTGATCAGGCGCTGCAGCGTGGCACGGTCGACTGTGGTCGGCCGCGCGCTGACCGCGCCCGGCAGGTCGCCGCCGCAGGCCGCGAGCAGCTCGAAGTGATCGTCTTCTCGGCAACCGCGCAACTGCGCGATGTGGGTGCGCAGCACGCCTTCGGGCAGCAGGTTCTGGAAGTAGGGCGGCAGCTTGCCGCCCTGCGCGTTGAACAGCGGGTTCTTCACGTCGGCCCAGAGCGCCGACTGCACCGCGGCGTCGGCGGCCACCATCGAGAGCGACAGCACCTCGGCGGGCGGTGCCGCGACCAGCGCCGGATCGGCCACGAAGCGGCACAGGTCGGCGTATTGGAACAGCTGGCCGAAGGGCCGGCCCCCCAGCGCGATCTCGAGGATCTTGACGTTCATGACGCGGACGAAGGGGGCTTGCCCGATGGGCTCGCCGCCACCGCCGCACCCACGCGCGTGGCTACGGGCCGGTAGGCCGGGTCGTCAGCCGCGCTGGCGGGGGCGCCGAAGCCGCGCGGCGTCAGATGGAACTCCAGCTCGAGGGCGTCGGCCAGCGCCAGCAGCGACGAGAGCTGGGGATTGGCCTGCGGACCCAGCGCATTGCGCACCGAGCGCTCGGTCAGGCCCGAGCGTTCCGCGACCTGGCCGAGCGTGAGCCCGAGCGCATCGCGCCGCGCCGCCAGTTGCTCGATGAGTGCCTTTTTGTCCACGGCAACATAATACCTTTTTATGGAAAAAAGGAAATATGTTTCCTATTGCTTGGCCATCGACAGGAAGGGGCCGAGGCTGCCCATGAGCCAGCCCTGGGCGAAGTCGAGCGCGGCGCGACGGTACTTCTCGTCGGCCTGCGCCGCCAGCAGGTCGAGCCGCGCCACGATCTTCGACAGCTCGCGGTCCACCAGCAGATTGCGGCCGCGCTCGCTGACCTCGGTGGCCAGCAGCAGCGGCTGGCCGTCGGGGCCCGTCCTGGAGCCGATCAGCCACAGAGAGATTTCCATGTTGCGCGCGGCGCGGTAGCTGTTCTCGGCATTCACGCCGTCGATCATGGTCTGCTCCCAGGTGTCGCCGTTCGCCTGTTTGAGCATCGTGGCCCAGCCATAGACCAGCGCGGCGATCCGGTCCCCGGCGTAGGGCGGCGGGCCGGCGTCGAAGGCCAGGCGCACCGCATCGATGCCGCTGGTGCCCCGGAGCGCGGCCAGCGGTGTGCCCTGCATGACCGCGTTCCAGGTGCGCTCGGTCGCGTCCTCGGGGCTGGTCGCCCACTTGCGCCATTCGCGTGGATTGCGGCGGTAGAGCGAGAGCTGCACCCGGCGGATCGACTGCAGGTTGTCGCGCAGCGCCAGGTTCGCGATCCGGTTGGCGCCGGATTGCCGCCACTCCCGGGTGTCGTAGTTTTCGGCCCGCTCGGTGCTGCGTGTGGCGGCGCAGCCGGCCAGGCCGAGCGCCAGCGCGGCCACGACGACGATCCGTGTGCGGCGAAGCGTGAAAGCGCGGCGGTCGCGGGCTCGGGGAAAGAGTGAATCGCGCATGGTGTGCACGTTATCATCGCGGCCTCGGGCGGCAGCCGGCCGGCTGTGCAATTTTCCTTACAAATCAACACCTTGGCTTTTTTGCCAGGTCGGAACGACCCCTCGTGCGTCTCAATTCCATCAAGCTTTCCGGCTTCAAGTCCTTCGCCGAGCCCACCAACTTCCTGCTGCCGGGCCAACTGGTCGGTGTGGTCGGCCCGAACGGCTGCGGCAAATCGAACATCATGGATGCGGTGCGCTGGGTGCTGGGCGAGTCGCGTGCCTCAGAACTGCGCGGCGAGTCGATGCAGGACGTGATCTTCAACGGCACGACGACCCGCAAGCAGGCCAGCCGTTCGAGCGTGGAACTGGTCTTCGACAACGCCGACCACCGGGCCGGCGGCCAGTGGGCGCAGTTCGCCGAGATCGCGGTGCGGCGCGTGCTCACGCGCGACGGCACTAGCAGCTACTACATCAACAACCAGCCGGTGCGCCGGCGCGATGTGCAGGACGTGTTCCTCGGCACCGGCCTGGGCCCGCGCGCCTACGCCATCATCGGCCAGGGCACGATCAGCCGGATCATCGAATCCAAGCCCGAGGAACTGCGCCTGTTCCTGGAAGAAGCCGCGGGCGTGTCCAAGTACAAGGAGCGCCGCCGCGAGACCGAGAACCGGCTGGGCGACACGCGCGAGAACCTCACGCGCGTCGAGGACATCCTGCGCGAGCTCAACGCCAACCTCGAGCGGCTCGAGAAGCAGGCCGAGGTCGCGGCGCGCTACAACGCGCTGACGGCCGACGCCACACGCAAGCAGCACCAGCTGTGGTTCCTCAAACGCACCGAGAGCGAGGCCGACCAGGCCAAGATCAAGGCCGATGCCGACCGCGCGTTGAACGACCTGGAATCGCGCACCGCCGACCTGCGGCGCATCGAGTCCGAACTCGAGACCGTGCGCCAGGCGCACTACGCGGCCGGCGACCACGTCAACCAGGCGCAGGGCAAGCTCTACGAGGCCAGCGCCGAAGTCGGCCGGCTCGAGGGCGAGATCCGCTTCGTGGTCGAGGGTCGCCAGCGCGTCGAGCAGCGCCTGATCCAGCTGCGCGAGCAGATCGGCCAATGGAGCGGCCGCCGCGAGCAGGCTGAGGTCGAGATCGAGACCCTGGCCGGGCAGGGCGTCGATGCCGAGGAGCAGGCCGAACTGCTGGCCGCGCAGCTCGAGGAACACGATGCGCGCATGCCCGAGCTGGAAGACGCGCAGCAGCGCGCCCAGAACGAGGCCAATGCGCAGCGCGCGGCCGTCGTGCAGGTGCAGCAGCAGATCCAGGTGTTGGCCGCCGACCAGCGCAACATCGAGGAACAGAGCCGCCAGCTGACCTTGCGCAGCGAACGCCTGCGCACCGACAAGCAGGCGCTGGCCGCGCCCGACGAGGAAAAACTGCAGGACCTGCAGTTCCAGTTTGCCGCCGCGCAGGAAGCCGCGGCCGAAGCCGATGCCCGCCTGCAGGACCTGCAGGAAGCGGTGCCGCAGCTCGACGACGACCGCCGCACACGGCAGCAGGCCGTCAACACCGAGGGCGCACGCCATGCCGAGCTGTCGGCCCGGCTCGAGGCGCTCAAGGCGCTGCAGGAAAAGGTCAAGACCGACGGCAAGCTCGCCCCCTGGCTGGCCAAGCACGGCCTCGACGGGCTGCAGGGCCTGTGGAGCCGGATCCACATCGAGCAGGGCTGGGAGAACGCGCTCGAGTCCGCGCTGCGCGAGCGCCTGGGTGCGCTCGAAGTCTCGCGGCTGGACATGGTGCGGGCCTTCGGCGGCGACGCCCCGCCGGCCAAGCTGTCCTTCTACAGCCCGCCCGCGGCCGGCCTGCCGCCCGGCGGCGCGACGCTGCCCCGCCTGTCGGACCTGCTGCGCGTCAACGACGCCGGCCTGCAGGCGCTGCTGGTCGACTGGCTGCACGGCTGCTACACCGCGGCCAGCTTCGAGGAAGCGCTGGCCCAGCGCGGCCAGCTCCAGCCTGGCGAGGCGATCTTCGTGCAGAGCGGCCATGCGGTGAGCGCGCACAGCGCCAGCTTCTATGCCCAGGATTCCGAGCAGGCCGGTCTGCTGGGGCGCCAGCAGGAAATCGAGAACCTCGACCGCCAGTTGCGCGCCCAGACGCTGCTCAGCGAAGAGGCGCGGACCGCGCTGGTGCGCGCCGAAGCAGCGTACGCCGATGCGGCGCAGCGCCTGGTCACGGCGCGCCGCGAGGCCGGCGAGACGCAATCGCGCGCGCACGAACTGCAGGTCGAGACGCTGCGCCTCACGCAGCTGGCCGAGCAGACCCGCGCGCGCAGCGAACAGCTGGCCGCCGACCTCGGCGAGGTCGATGCGCAGCTGGAAGACCTGCAGGAGCGCCGCGTCGCCGCCGAAGGCCGCTTCGAGGAACTCGACATGCAGCTGGCCGACAGCCAGGAGCGCCACGCCCAGCTCGACGAGCGCGTGATCGAGGCCGGCCGCGCGCTGGCGGCCAGCCGCGACCAGCACCGCAGCCTCGAACGCCAGGCGCAAGAGGCCACCTTCACGCAGCGCAGCGTCGACGCACGCCGCGGCGAACTGAGCCGCGCGATCGAAACGGCCGCGCAGCAGACCGTGGCGCTGGCCGACGAACAGGAACGCGCACAGGCCGAACTCGGCCGGCTGTCGGATGCGGCCGCGCAGGCCGGCCTGCAGGATGCGCTGTCGCTCAAGCTCGAGCGCGAGACCGCCTTGGGCGCCTCGCGCAGCCAGTACGACGACCTCACGCTCAAGCTGCGCGCCAGCGACGAGCGCCGGCTGCAGCTCGAGCGCGAGCTCGATCCGCTGCGCCAGCGCATCACCGAATTCCAGCTCAAGGAACAGGCCGCGCGCCTGGGCTTCGAGCAGTACGCCACCTTGCTGGCCGACGCCCAGGCCGACCTGGAGGCGATCGCGCTGTCGATCGAGACCGACAAGGTGCGCCTGACCGGCCTGCAGGGTGAGATCGACCGGCTGCACCGCGAGGTGGCGGCGCTGGGCGCGGTCAACCTGGCGGCGCTGGACGAGCTGGCCATGGCCAGCGAGCGCAAGACCTTCCTCGATGCGCAGTCGGCCGACCTGAACGAGGCCATCGGCACGCTCGAGGACGCGATCCGCAAGATCGACGGCGAGACGCGCGAGCTGCTCGGCGGCACCTTCAAGATCGTGAACGAGCACTTCAGCCGCATGTTCCCCGAGCTGTTCGGCGGCGGCAATGCGCGCCTGGTGATGACCGGCGACGAGATCCTCGACGCCGGCGTGCAGGTGCTGGCGCAGCCGCCCGGCAAGAAGAACCAGACCATCCACCTGCTCTCGGGCGGCGAGAAGGCGCTCACCGCCATCGCGCTGGTGTTCGCGATCTTCCAGCTCAACCCCGCGCCGTTCTGCCTTTTGGACGAAGTGGATGCGCCGCTGGACGACGCCAACACCGAGCGCTATGCCAAACTGGTCACCGCCATGAGCAAGAGCACACAGTTCCTTTTCATCAGCCACAACAAGATCGCGATGGAGATGGCCGAGCAGCTGATCGGCGTGACCATGCAGGAGCAGGGTGTGTCGCGCATCGTGGCGGTGGACATGGAGTCCGCCGCATCCATGATCGAAGCCTGATCGGGTCCCGCACCACATGAGCAGCCTCACCGTCGCCCTCGCCATCCTGGGCGGACTCGTTCTCGCCGGCCTGGTGGCCTTCAACACCTGGTCCTCGCGCCGCAATGCACCGCGCCAGCCCGACGCGCCGCCGCCTACCGGGCTCGACCCGGCGTCCGCCGACGACGGGCCGACGCTGCACGTCGAGCCGCACCCCGTGCCCGGCAACGAGCGCCACGAGCCGCTGTTCGACCCGGACCTGCCCGCGCCCACGGCGCTGCCGATCCCCACGGCCGACCGTCGCGGCGGGCTCGATCCGCTGATCGACGTGATCGCGCCGGTCTCGCTCGACGGCCTGGTCTCGGGCGACGCCGCCATCGCCGCCATGCCGGCCACGCGCCGCGCGGGCAGCAAGCCGGTCGCCATCGAAGGGCTCAACGAACACAACGGCGAATGGGAGCCGCCGGTGGCGGGCCAGCGCTACGGCGCCTTCCAGGTCGGCGTGCAGCTGGCCAACCGCACCGGCGCGCTCAACGAGATCGAGTACTCGGAGTTCGTCGTCAAGGCCCAGGCCTTCGCCGACACGCTCAACGGCACGCCCGAGTTTCCAGAGATGCTCGACGAGGTCGCGCGCGCCCGCGAACTCGACCAGTTCGCCAGCGCGCACGATGCGCAGCTGGGCTTCGTGCTGCGCGCGCGCCATGCAGCGTGGAGCCCCGGCTATGTGCAGCAGAACGCAGCGCGGCTGGGCTTCGTGGCCGGACTGATCCCGGGTCGCATGGTGCTGCCGGCCGGCGAGGCCGGTCTGCCGCCGATCATTGGGCTGTCCTTCGACACCCAGGCCGCGCTGGCCGACGACCCGGCGCAGTCGGCGATCCGCGAGCTCACGCTGAGCCTCGACGTGCCACAGGTCGACCGCGCCGAGCGCCCCTTCGTGCGCATGCGCGAGTCGGCCGCCACGCTGGCGCGCGAGATGGACGGCGTCGTGACCGACGGCGACGGCCAGCTGCTGCGCGACGAGACCATGGACGTGATCGGCGCCGACCTCGAAGAGCTCTACGACATGCTCGACTCGCGCGATCTGGGCGCGGGCTCCGCGCTGGCGCGGCGGCTGTTCAGCTAGATGATTTTCCCGGCGTCGCGCACATGTCCTGTCGCTTCGCCTCTTCTTACTGCCGCGGTCGGGCCTCGCCGGAGCGCGCTGTGCCCGTTCCTGACCGCGTTCTCCTGTTGCCATGACTGCCCCTGACGAAAATGCCGCGCGCGAAGCCGCCGCGTTGAGCGAGACGCTCCGCCATCACGCGCACCTCTACTACGTGCTCGATGCGCCGGCACTGCCGGACGCCGAATACGACAAGCTGTTCCAGCGACTCCAGGCCCTGGAGGCCGAGCACCCCGAACTGCGCACCGCCGACTCGCCCACGCAGCGCGTGGGCGGCCAGGTGCTCGACGGCTTCGTCAAGGTGCGCCACCGGGTGCCGATGCTGTCGATCCGCACCGAAACCGACATCACGGCCGGCGGAGCGATCGCCTTCGATGCGCGGGTGCGCAAGGAACTCGGCCTGGCCGAGGACGCGCCGCCGGTGGCCTATGTCTGCGAGCTCAAGTTCGACGGCCTGGCGATGAACCTGCGCTACGAGCACGGCGTGCTGGTGCAGGCCGCGACGCGCGGCGACGGCGAGATCGGCGAGGAGGTCACGCAGAACATCCGCACCATCGCGCAGATCCCGCTGCGCCTGCACGGCGACGCGCCACCGCCGGTGGTCGAGGTGCGCGGCGAGGTCTACATGCGGCGCGACGATTTCGAGGCGCTCAACGACCGCCAGCGCGACCGGATCGCGGCCGGGCAGAAGAACGAGAAGGTCTTCGTCAACCCGCGCAACGCCGCGGCCGGTGCGGTGCGCCAGCTCGATCCCGCGATCGCGCGCGAACGGCCGCTGAGCTTCTTCGCCTACGGCCTGGGCGAGGTGTCGACGCCCGAGCAGGGCGGGCCCGACTGCGCGACGCAGTTCGACTGGCTCGAGCAGTTCCGCGCCTGGGGCTTCCCGGTGGCGATGCAGACCGCGCGCGCCGGCGGTGCCGAGGCGCTGGTGGCCTTCCACGAGCTCACGGGCCGCACGCGCGATGCCTTGCCCTACGACATCGACGGCGTGGTCTACAAGGTCGACAGCGTCGCGTTGCAGCGGCAGCTGGGCTTCGTTTCGCGCGAGCCGCGCTGGGCCGTGGCGCACAAGTACCCGGCGCAGGAGCAACTGACCGAGGTGCTGGCGATCGAGGTCCAGGTGGGCCGCACCGGCAAGCTCACGCCCGTGGCCAAGCTGGCGCCGGTGTTCGTCGGCGGCGTGACCGTGACCAACGCGACGCTGCACAACGAGGACGAGGCGCGCCGCAAGGACGTGCGCGTGGGCGACACCGTGATCGTGCGGCGCGCCGGCGACGTGATCCCCGAGGTGGTGGGCGTCACGCCCGAGAGCGCGGCGCGGCCCGCGGAGCAGCGCGGCGCGCTGTTCACCATGCCGCACCATTGCCCGGTCTGCGGTTCCGATGCGGTGCGCGAGGAGGACGAGGTCGACTACCGTTGCACCGGCGGCCTGTTTTGCGCGGCGCAGCGCAAGGAGGCGATCCTGCATTTCGCCGCGCGCCGCGCGCTCGACATCGAAGGCCTGGGCGACAAGCTGGTCGAGCAGCTGGTGGATGCGCAACTGATCCGCACGCTGCCCGATCTCTACAAGCTGGGCTTCGTCACGCTCGCCGGGCTCGATCGCATGGCCGACAAGTCGGCGAACAACCTCATCGCGGCGCTCGAGGCGTCGAAGAAGACCACGCTGCCGCGCTTCCTGTTCGGCCTGGGCATCCGCCACATCGGCGAGAGCACGGCCAAGGAACTGGCGCGCCATTTCGGCAAGCTCGACGCGATCATGGACGCCAGCGAGGACCAGTTGCTCGAGGTGGCCGACGTCGGCCCCGTGGTTGCGACCAGCCTGCGCACCTTCTTCGACCAGCCGCACAACCGCGAGGTGGTCGAGCAGCTGCGTGCCAGCGGCGTGCAGTGGGAAGAGGGCGAGCCCGCGCCGCGCGCGTTGAAACCGCTCGCGGGCAAGACCTTCGTGATCACCGGTACATTGCCTACGCTCTCGCGAGACGAGGCGAAGGACAAACTGGAGGCGGCCGGCGCCAAGGTGGCCGGCTCGGTCAGCAAGAAGACCGATTACCTCGTTGCCGGCGCCGAGGCGGGAAGCAAGCTCGAAAAGGCGAACTTGTTGGGTGTGGCGGTGATCGATGAAGGGGGCATGCTGCAGATGCTGCTCGAGACCCCCTCTCTTCCGTGAACCCTGCACGGAATCGCCAGGTTTCGCAGGGCCGCCTTACGTTGCGTTACCGCGCTTTGCGCAAGCGACGTCAGCAGAATGTATTTTTGGCGCCGAATGGCGTTGAAATAAGGAGATCGCTATGAAGATGAACATGCGTCGGTTGGTGATGGGTCTGGGCCTGAGCGCCGTGGTGGTGCTGGCCGGATGTGCGGCCTATCCCGCGGGAACCTACTATGACGGCGGCGGCTACAGCAGTGGTGGCTATGGTTATGGTGGCGGCTACAACGCCTACGAGGGCGGCTACTACCCCGGCACGGCCCCGGTCATCGTCCAGCAACCGCCGGTCTACGTGAACGGCGGCTACTACCGCCGCCCCGATTACCGCGGCGACTACCGTGGCGACTACCGAGATCGTGACCGCGACCACCGCCCCGGCTACCGCCCGAACCGGCCGCCGCAGAACGTGGACCGCCCGAACCGTCCCGATCCGCGCCCGCCGGTCGTGCGGCCGAACCGCCCGGCACCGTCCTCGGGCTATCCTCAGGTCGCCCCAGGTTCGCCGTCGCCGGTGCAACCGAACGGCCAGTACGTCAATTGAAGTTCGGACAACGGCGCAGCGATCGATCGTGACCGTCAGAGACATCCTGAAGATGGGCGATCCGCGCCTGCTGCGGATCGCGCAGCCGGTGGCCGCCTTCGACACCGACGAACTGCACCTGCTGGTGCGCGACATGTTCGAGACCATGCATGCGGTCAACGGCGCCGGGCTGGCCGCGCCGCAGATCGGTGTGGATCAGCAGATCGTGATCTTCGGGACCGGGGAGCCGAATCCCCGTTATCCCGATGCACCGGTGGTTCCTCGCACCGTGCTGCTCAATCCGGTCATCACGCCCTTGAGCGACGAAGAGGAAGAGGGTTGGGAAGGGTGCCTGTCGGTGCCCGGCCTGCGCGGCGTGGTGCCGCGCTTTGCGAACATCCGCTACACCGGCTTCGACCTGTACGGCGATCCGGTGGACCGCACCGTGAGCGGCTTCCATGCGCGGGTGGTGCAGCACGAAGTCGACCACCTGCTGGGCAAGCTGTACCCCATGCGCGTGCGCGATTTCACGCGCTTCGGGTTCACCGAAGTGCTGTTCCCGGGTCTCGACGCGTCGGACGACGACTGAACGAGACCCGCGTCCGGCTCAGTTGTATTTGCCGGCGACGCCGCCCACGCTCAGGCGACCCGCACCCAGGAAGGCCACCGCGATCGCGCCGAACAGGAACATGCCCTGCAGTTCGAGGGCCCAGCCGCCGCTCTTGCCCAGTGAGAACAGGTCACCCAGGTGCGCCAGCCAGATCGCGACGACCATGTTGATGGCGATGACCAGCGCGGCGGGGCGGGTGTAGAAGCCGATGATCACCAGGGCCGGTGCGACGATCTCGCCGATGTAGACCAAATAGGCCAGCACAGAGGGCAGGCCGTGCGAAGCCAGCATGCCCCCCACGCCGGTGACGCCCGTGCTGAGCTTGGCGATGCCGTGCAGCAGGATCAGGATGCCCAGCGCCAAGCGCAGGACGAGTTTTCCGGTGTCGTCGGAACGGGTCATGTCGAAAATCCTTTCAAGCCTAGAGGGCCGCATTGTGGTCCATGTTCGGGCGATTTCGCCGATCGATGGGCCTCCGCCGCTCGCGCGCTGCAGAGAGACGGCCCGGCCCGTAAACTGCGCGGGCCGTCTTTTGAGGAATTCCTGCCCATGAACACAACGTTTCGCCCCGCTCTGGCCACCCTGGCCGCCACCCTTGCACTGGCCAGCGCCGCGCCCGCCTTCGCCGGCAAGGTGCTCGACACCGTCAAGCAGCGGGGCAGCGTCAAGTGCGGCGTCACCAACGGTGTGGCCGGCTTCTCCGCGCCCGACACCCAGGGCAACTGGTCGGGCCTGGACGTCGACACCTGCCGCGCCGTCGCGGCCGCCGTGCTCGGCGATGCGAAGAAGGTCGAGTTCGTGCCGCTGAATTCGCAACAGCGCTTCTCCGCGCTGCAGGCCGGCGAAGTCGACATCCTGGCGCGCAACACGACCTGGAACCTCACGCGCGACGCGTCGCTGGGCTTCCACTTCACCACCATCAACTACTACGACGGCCAGGGCTTCCTGGTGCCCAAGAAGATCAAGGTCACGAGCGCCAAGCAGCTCAAGGGCGCGACCATCTGCACGCAGTCGGGCACCACCAACGAGAAGAACGTGGCCGACTGGTCGAAGGCGCAGGGCATTCCAGTCAAGACCGTGGTGTTCGAGAGCTTCGAGGCCTCGTTCAAGGCCTTCTTCGCGGGTCGCTGCCAGGCCTTCACCACCGACACCTCGGCGCTGGCCGGCCTGCGCAA
Organism: Variovorax frigidus; assembly: GCF_051216515.1. Classification (NCBI taxonomy): domain Bacteria; kingdom Pseudomonadati; phylum Pseudomonadota; class Betaproteobacteria; order Burkholderiales; family Comamonadaceae; genus Variovorax; species Variovorax frigidus. The sequence goes on along the minus strand of NZ_JBPJZF010000004.1, from coordinate 554,985 downwards.
CAAGGAAGCACCGAACCCCGACGACTACCTCATCCTGCCCGAGCTGATCTCCAAGGAACCGCTCGCGCCCCTCGTGCGCCGCGGCGACGACGAGTGGTTCGCGATCGTGAAGTGGGTGCCCAACGCGCTGATCGAGGCCGAGGAAGCCGGCATCACGCAGGCCAACATCGACGAGCTCAAGCGCAGCAGCAAGGACCCGGCGCAGCAGCGGCTGGTGGGCAGCGGCGACGATCTGGGCAAGCTGCTGGGTCTGGACAAGGATTGGTCCTATCGCGCGATCAAGGCCGTGGGCAACTACGGCGAGATCTTCGAGCGCAACGTCGGACCGAAGTCCGTGCTCAAGCTGCCGCGCGGTGCGAACAACCTCTGGAACAAGGGCGGCCTTCTCTACGCGCTGCCGGTCCGGTGATCGCGTCGGGCCGCTTGAATCAACTGCGCGGGCAGTGAGCGGATGAGCGATTTTCTCCCGGCATCGCGCCGTGCCGTCTGGCGCGGGCGCGCGCTGCAACTGCTGCTGATCGCGGCCGTGGCGGGTGGCGCCTTCTGGCTCGTGCACCACGCGCTCGAGACCCTGCGGGCGCGCGGCGTGCGCTCGGGCTTCGACTTCCTGTCGCAGTCGGCCGGCTTCGACATCTCCGAAGGCTGGCTCGATTTCGATTCGGGCCAGCCCTTCTGGCGTGCCTTTCTCGCAGGGCTGATCAACACCGTGCGCGCCGCCGTGCCGGCCGCAGTGATCGCCGTGGCGTTCGGCACGCTGCTGGGCATCGGCCGGCTGGCGCCGCATGCGCTGCTGCGCGGCCTGTGCGCGGTGTACGTCGACACCGTGCGCAACGTGCCGTTGCTGGTGCAGATGCTGATGCTGTACTTCGCGCTGACCCAGCTGCTGCCGGACTCGATGGAAGCGATCGAACTGCTGCCGGGCGTCTGGCTCAGCAAGGGCGGGCTCGCGATGCCCTGGCCGCTGCGCGAGCCCGGCGCGTTCTGGCCCCGCGGGCTCGACTGGCCCGAGCAGGGCGGCTTCAACGTCACGGGCGGTGCCGCGCTGAGCCCCGAGTACCTGGCGGTGGTGGGCGCGCTCGCGCTCTACACCGCGGCCTTCGTGGCCGAGATCGTGCGCGCGGGCATCGCGTCGGTGTCGTCCGGCCAGAAGCTCGCGGCGCAGGCGCTGGGCCTGTCGTCGGGGCAGCAGCTGCGCATCGTGGTGCTGCCGCAGGCGCTGCGCGTGATCGTGCCCTCGCTGACCAACCAGCTGCTGAGCCTGACCAAGAACTCTTCGCTGGCGGTGGCCGTGGGCTACCCCGAGCTGGTCTCGGTGGCCAACACCTCGCTCAACGCCACCGGCCGCGCCTTCGAATGCATCGCGGTCGTGATGCTCGTCTACCTGCTGCTGTCGCTGGCCATTTCGGCCGTGATGAACTTCTACAACGCGCGTGTCGCGCTGCGGGGCTGGCAATGAGCACGGCGCCGCCGCCGCTCGCCGGTGCGTCGAAACGCTGGACCGCCGAGCTGTTCGGTTCGCCCTGGCGCGCGCTGGCTTCGGTGCTGCTGCTGCTCGCGATCGGCTGGGCCGCGGTGCATGCCTTCGAGTGGGCCGTGCTGCATGCGGTGTTCCGTGCCGATGCCGAGGCCTGCCGCGCGGTGCGCCACGGCGCCTGCTGGGGCGTGGTGGCCGAGAAGTGGCGGCCGATGCTGTTCGGCCGCTATCCCTACGAGGCGCAGTGGCGGCCGGCCGTGGCCGTCGTCGTGCTGTCGGCGGTCACGCTGCTGAGCGCCTGGCCGCGCAGCTGGCGCTGGTGGCTGCTGCCGCTGTGGGTGCTGGCGCTGGCGCTGTTCGTGGTGCTGATGCGCGGCGGCGTGGCCGGCCTGGCCTACGTGCCGACCAACCGCTGGGGTGGCCTGCCGTTGACCATCGGCCTGGCGGTGGTCGGGCTCGCGATGGCGTTTCCGCTGGCGTTGCTGCTCGCGCTCGGCCGCCGCTCGCAATGGCCCGCGGCGCGCGCGCTGTGTGCGACCTACATCGAGCTGGTGCGCGGCGTGCCGCTGATCTCGGTGCTGTTCATGGCCTCCTTCCTGCTGCCGCTGCTGTGGCCGGCGGGTTGGCAGCCCGACGTGCTGGTGCGCGTGCTCGCGGGGCTGTCGCTGTTCGTCGCGGCCTACCTGGCCGAGATCATCCGCGGCGGCCTGCAGGCCGTGCCGCGCGGGCAGACCGATGCCGCGGTGGCGCTGGGCTTCGGCCGTTGGCCGGTGCAGCGCGACGTGGTGCTGCCGCAGGCGCTGCGGCTGGTGGTGCCGGCCCTCACGAACAACGTGGTGGGCACGTTGAAGGACACCTCGCTGGTCACCGTGGTCGGGCTGTTCGAGCTCACCGGCGCGCTCGGCCTGGCGCTGGGCGGCGACCCGACCTGGCGGCCGTTCTACCTCGAGGGCTACCTGTTCCTCGCGCTGGTGTACTGGGTGATGTGCTTCGGCCTGTCGCGCTACAGCGCGTGGCTCGAGCGCAGGCTGGGGGCGGGCAACCGACCCTAAGCCGAAAGCGCCTCGATCAGCTCCGTCTCGATCGCGAGCTGCGCGCGTTGACCCTGCAATTCGGGCCCGCTGAGCAGGAAGGTGTCTTCCACCCGTTCGCCCAGGGTCGTGACCTTGGCCAGTTGCAGGTTCAGCTGGTGCCGCGCCAGCACGCGCGCCACCGAGTAGAGCAGGCCCGCGCGGTCGCTGGCCGAGATGCTCAGCAGCCAGCGCTGGGCCTTGTCATCGGGGATCAGGCTGATGCGCGGCTGGATCGGGAAGCTGCGCACGCGGCGCGACACGCGGCCCATGCTCGGGGCCGGCAGCGGGCCGGCCTCGGCCAGCGTCTTGGCCAGGCCGGTCTCGACCATGCTGATCAGGTCGCGGTAGTGCTCGGGCGCATAGGCCGTGACGATCTGGAAGGTGTCGAGCGCATAGCCGTTGGTGGCGGTGTGGATCTTGGCATCGAGAATGCTGAACGACGACTGGTCGAAGTAGCCGCAGATGCGCGCGAACAGGTCGCGCTGGTCGGGTGTGTAGACCACCACCTGCAGGCCTTCGCCCACCGGCGACAGCCGCGCCCGCACGATCGGCGGCGCCTTCGGGTCGACCGGCACGCCCTTGTGCGGCACGTGGCGCGACAGCTGCTTGGTGTGCCAGGCGATCTCCGACGCGTCGTGGCGCATGAAGTAGCCCACGTCCAGCGTCTCCCACAGGGCCTTGTGCACCTCGAAGGGCATGGCGTGCAGCGCGAGCTGCACCAGCGCCTCGCGCTTGCGGGCCTCGATCTCGGCGTCGGGGTCGGGCAGGTGGCCGCCCAGCGCGCGCGAGGTGGCGCGGTAGAGATCCTCGAGCAGCTTGCCCTTCCACGCGTTCCACACGCGCGGCGAGGTGCCACGGATGTCGGCGATGGTCAGCAGGTACAGGGCCGTCAGGTAGCGCTCGCTGCCCACGCGCTTGGCAAACGCGGCGATCACCTCGGGGTCGCTCAGGTCCTGCTTCTGCGCCACCGTGCTCATGGTCAGGTGCTCGGTCACCAGGAACTCGATCAGCTTCGAGTCTTCGCGGCTCACGGCATGCAGCCGGCAGAAGCGCTGCACGTCGCGCGCGCCCAGCGTCGAGTGGTCGCCGCCGCGGCCCTTGGCGATGTCGTGGAACAACGCCGCCACGTAGAGCATCCAGGGCTTGTCCCAGCCGGCCGCGAGCTGCGAGCAGAAGGGGTACTCGTGCGCATGCTCGGCGATGAAGAAGCGCCGCACGTTGCGCAGCACCATCAGGATGTGCTGGTCGACCGTGTAGACGTGGAACAGGTCGTGCTGCATCTGGCCCACGATGTCGCGGAACGGGCGCAGGTAGCGCCCCAGCACCGAGGTCTGGTTCATCAGCCGGAACGCATGCGTGATGCCGCGCGGCTGCTGCAGGATCCGCATGAAGGTGGCCTGGTTGGCCGGGTCGTTGCGGAACCTGGCGTCCATCACCGAGCGTGCGTTGTAGAGCGCGCGCAGCGTGCGGGCCGACAGGCCCTTCACGCCGATGGTCTTCTGGTAGAGCAGGAAGGTCTCGAGGACCGCGTGCGGATGCTTCAGGTACAGGTCGTCGCTCGCCACCTCGATCATCCCGGCCTTCTCGAAGAAGCGCTCGTTGATCGGGGTCGGCTCCTCGGCCTGCGGCTTGAGCCGCTCGCCGATGTTGAGCAGCAGGATCTGGCTCAACTGCGTGACCGCCTTGGCGGCCCAGTAGTAGCGCCGCATCAGCGCCTCGCTGGCCTTGCGCTGCGACAGGCCCTCGTAGCCGAAAGTGGCGGCCACGGCCGTCTGCAGGTCGAACACCAGCCGGTCCTCGCGGCGGTTGGCCGTGACGTGCAGGCGCGCGCGGATCAGGCTCAGCAGCGCCTCGTTGCGCTTGATCTGCTGCACCTCGAAGGCGGTGGCGAGTCCGTTCTTCGCCAGGTCTTCCCAGCGCTTGCCGAAGCCCGCGGCCTTGGTCATCCAGAGCACGGTCTGCAGGTCGCGCAGGCCGCCCGGCGATTCCTTGCAGTTGGGTTCGAGCGCGTAGGGCGTGTCGTCGAACTTCTGGTGGCGGTGCCGCATCTCCTGCGACTTGGCAGCGAAGAAGGCCTGCGGGTCGATGGCCGCGCAGAAGCGCTTGCGGAACGCCGCGTAGAGCTTCTTGTCGCCGGTGATCAGACGCGATTCGAGCAAGGAGGTCTGGACCGTGACGTCCTTGGCCGCCTCGTCCAGGCATTCCTCCAGCGTGCGCACGCTGGAACCGATCTCCAGGCCCGCGTCCCAGCAGCGGCCGATGAAGGCTTCGAGCCGCGTCGGATCGACGTTCGAGGCATGCACTTCCGGCAGCAGCAGCAGCACGTCGACGTCGGAGCAGGGGAACAGCTCGCCGCGGCCGAAGCCGCCCACCGCGACCAGCGCCAGGTCGTTGCCGAAGCCGGCATCGTCCCACAGCGTGGTCAGCGTTTCGTCGGCGAGCGCCGAGAACTGCCGTAGCGTGGCATGGACGCTGCGCGTGGGTGCGTGGCCGTGGCGCAGCGTGTCGAACAGCGCGAGCTTCTGCGCACGATGGGCTTCGCGCAAGGACGCCACGTCGACCGTGTTGGCGACTTCGATCACGTGCGCGTCTCCCGGGGGATCAGGTGGCCGTCGCGGTCACGAAGGACGGCAGCGGCGGGCTGCCCGCCGACAGCGTCAGGACCTCGTAGCCGGTCTCGGTCACCAGCACGCTGTGCTCCCACTGGGCCGACAGCGAATGGTCGCGCGTGACGATGGTCCAGCCGTCGTACTGGCCGCCCTTGGCGTCTTCCTTGATGTCGCGCTTGCCGGCGTTGATCATCGGCTCGATGGTGAAGATCATGCCGGGCTTGAGTTCTTCCATGGTGCCCGGGCGGCCGTAGTGCAGCACCTGCGGCTCCTCGTGGAATTTCTGGCCCACGCCGTGGCCGCAGAACTCCCGCACCACCGAATAGCCCTGGGCCTCGGCGAACTTCTGGATCGCGTGGCCCACGTCGCCCAGATGGGCGCCGGGGCGCACCTGCAGGATGCCGTGCCACATCGCTTCGTAGGTCACCGAGCACAGCCGCCTGGCGGCGATCGAGGCGTCGCCGATGACGAACATGCGGCTGTTGTCGCCGAACCAGCCGTCCTTGATGACGGTGACATCGATGTTCATGATGTCGCCCTTCTTCAGGGGCTTGTCGTTCGGGATGCCGTGGCACACCACGTGGTTGACCGAGGTGCACAGCGACTTGGGGAAGGGCACCGAGCTGGCACCCATGTAGCCGACCGTGGCCGAGGTGGTGCCCTGCCGGACCATGAATTCCGAGGCGAGGCGGTCGATTTCGTTCGTGGTGATGCCGGGCTTGATGAACGGGGTGAGGTAGTCCAGCACCTCCGAGGTCAGGCGGCCGACTGCGCGCATGGCCGCAATGCCTGCCGCGTCGTGATAGGTAATGCTCATGGCGGAATTATCCCATCCGGCATCGGAGCGGGCCGGCGCGTGCGCGCATGACCTCTGGCCGGCCGGCGGTGTGGCCCGGCGGCTAAAATTCGGGGTTTCCACGGAGGGCCCCAGTCAGCGACTCTCCGGTGCGTTTGCCGTTTTCTTCATTCACCACCAGCCCAGCCGGCCCCGCCAGCCCATCCGACCGTGACGCAGCCATCCCACACCGCCCAACCCGTCGTGACCGTGTTCGAGGGCGGCAGCGCACTCAGTGAATTCCGCGCGCGCCAGCTGCTGCCCCGGCTGCAGGCCATCGAGCCGAAGATCGAGGCCATCGCGGCCCGCTTCGTCCATCTGGTCGTGACCGATGCCGCCCCCGACACCGCCGCGCGCGAGCGCTTCCTGGCCCTGCTGAGCTACGGCGAGCCTTTCGCGGCACCCCGAAGCGCGACCGAGCTGATCGTGACGCCGCGCCTGGGCACCGTGTCGCCCTGGGCGTCGAAAGCCACCGACATCGCCCACAACTGCGGCCTGGCGCTGCGCCGCGTCGAGCGCGTGGTGCAGTACCACCTGAGCCTGAAGTCGCCGCTGATCGGCAAGGCGCCGGTGCTCGAAGGCGAGAAGCTGCTGGCCGTGGCCGGCCTGCTGCACGACCGCATGACCGAATCGGTGCTGCCCGCGCTCGACGGCGCCGCGGCGCTGTTCGCCGAGCTCGACGCGCAGCCGATGGCGCAGGTCGACGTGCTGGGCGGCGGCCGCTCGGCACTGGTCTCGGCCAACACGGCCTTCGGCCTGGCGCTGGCCGAGGACGAGATCGACTACCTGGTCGAGGCCTTCACCAGGCTCGGGCGCAACCCCAGCGACGTCGAGCTCATGATGTTCGCGCAGGCCAACAGCGAGCACTGCCGCCACAAGATCTTCAACGCCGACTTCGTGATCGATGGCGAGCAGCAGCCGATCAGCCTGTTCGGCATGATCCGCCACACCGAGAAGCAGAACCCGCAGCACACCGTGGTGGCCTACGCCGACAACGCGTCGATCATGGAAGGCTCGCAGATCGAGCGCTTCGTGGCGCGCGCGGGTGCGACCGGCGGCCGCTACGACAAGGAAAGCGCGCTGAGCCATGTGCTGATGAAGGTCGAGACGCACAACCACCCGACCGCCATCTCCCCGTTCCCGGGCGCCTCGACCGGCGCCGGCGGCGAGATTCGCGACGAGGGCGCGACCGGCCGCGGCTCCAAGCCCAAGGCCGGCCTGACCGGCTTCACCGTGTCCAAGCTCTGGCCCGAGGAAGGGCACTACGGCAAGCCCGCCCACATCGCGAGCCCACTGCAGATCATGACCGAGGGCCCGCTGGGCGGCGCCGCGTTCAACAACGAATTCGGCCGGCCCAACCTGCTCGGCTACTTCCGCGAGTACGAGCAGGCGATCGAGAGCGATGCGGACACCGTGCAGCGCGGCTACCACAAGCCCATCATGATCGCGGGCGGCCTCGGCAGCATCGACGCCGCGCAGACCAAGAAGATCCTGTTCCCCGCGGGTTCGCTGCTGATCCAGCTGGGCGGCCCGGGCATGCGCATCGGCATGGGCGGCAGTGCCGCCAGCTCGATGGCCACCGGCGCCAACGCGGCCGAGCTCGATTTCGACTCGGTGCAGCGCGGCAACCCCGAGATCGAACGCCGCGCGCAGGAGGTCATCAACCACTGCTGGCAGCAGGGCGCGGCCAACCCGATCCTGGCGATCCACGATGTGGGTGCGGGCGGCCTGAGCAACGCCTTCCCCGAACTGACCAACGACGCCGGCCGCGGCGCGCGCTTCGACCTGCGCGCGGTGCCGCTCGAAGAATCGGGCATGGCGCCCAAGGAAATCTGGTGCAACGAGAGCCAGGAACGCTACGTGCTGGCCATCGCACCCGAATCGCTCGCGCAGTTCAAGGCCTTCTGCGAACGCGAGCGATGCCCGTTCTCGGTGGTGGGCGTGGCGACCGAGGAGCGCCAGCTGCTGGTGGCCGATGAAGGCGCGCAGGCTCAACCCGTCGACATGCCGATGGACGTGCTGCTGGGCAAGCCGCCCAAGATGCTGCGCGACGTGAAGACCATCGCGCGCAAGTTCAAGCCGCTCGACCTGACCGGCGTGTCGCTGCAGAAGGCCGCGATCGACGTGCTCTCGCACCCGACCGTGGCCTCGAAGCGCTTCCTGATCACCATCGGCGACCGCACCGTCGGCGGCTTGAGCCACCGCGACCAGATGGTCGGCCCCTGGCAGGTGCCGGTGGCCGATTGCGCGGTCACGCTGGCCGACTACAGCGGCTTTGCGGGCGAGGCCATGAGCATGGGCGAGCGCACACCGCTGGCTGCGATCGACGCGCCCGCCTCCGGCCGCATGGCGGTGGCCGAGGCCATCACCAACCTGCTGGCCGCACCGATCGAACTCTCGCGCGTCAAGCTCTCGGCCAACTGGATGGCCGCCTGCGGCGAAGCCGGTGAAGACGCCGCGCTGTACGAAACCGTGAAGGCGGTCGGCCTCGCGCTGTGCCCGGCACTGGGCGTTTCGATTCCGGTCGGCAAGGATTCGCTGTCGATGCGCACGCAGTGGTCGGACGGCGCCGAGAAGAAGAAGGTCACTTCACCGGTGAGCCTGATCGTCACCGCCTTCGCCACGCTGACCGACGTGCGGGGCACGCTCACGCCGCAATTGAACCGCGACGAGGCCGACACCACGCTGGTGCTGATCGACCTGGGCCGTGGCCAGCACCGCATGGCGGGCAGCATCCTGGCGCAGACGCTGGGCCAGAGCGGCGACACCGTGCCCGACCTCGACCATCCCGAAGACCTGGTGAACCTGGTCAAGGCGGTGAACGCGCTGCGCGCCGAAGGCAAGATCCTCGCGCTGCACGACCGCAGCGACGGCGGCCTGTTCGCAGCCGCCTGCGAGATGGCCTTCGCGGGCCAGGTCGGCGTGGCGCTCAATGTCGACATGCTGGTCACCGAAGGCGACGGCATCTCCGACAGCCGCATGGAAACCGGCGACGCCAAGAACTGGGCGCAGCAGGTCAGCGCACGGCGCGAGGAACTCACGCTCAAGGCCCTGTTCAGCGAGGAACTGGGCATGGTGCTGCAGGTGCGCACGGCCGAACGCAACGAGGTGATGCAGCTGCTGCGGGCCCACGGCCTGAGCACCCACAGCCACTTTGTCGGCAAGACCCGTCCCGAGGCTTCGGCGCTGGACGTGGGCAAGGGCAAGCTCGAAGTCTGGCGCGATGCCAAGTCGGTGTTCAGCGCCACGCTGCACGACCTGTACCAGGTCTGGGATTCGGTCAGCTGGAAGATCGCGCGCGAGCGCGACAACCCGGCCTGTGCCGATGCCGAGCATGCCGCGGCCGGCGAGCCTTCGAACCCGGGCCTGCACGTGTTCCTGCCGAATGCGCCGCTGGCGGCGCCGGCCATCCTGCAGTCGCGGCCCAAGGTCGCGATCCTGCGCGAGCAGGGCGTCAATTCGCATGTCGAGATGGCCTATGCCTTCAACGAGGCCGGCTTCGAGTCCTTCGATGTCCACATGACCGATCTGCAGACCGGCCGCGCCGACCTGGCCGACTTCAAGGGCGTGGTCGCCTGCGGCGGCTTCAGCTACGGCGACACGCTGGGCGCGGGCATCGGCTGGGCGCGCAGCATCACCTTCAACCCCAAGCTCTCCGACCAGTTCCAGGCCTTCTTCGGCCGCGCCGACACCTTCGGCCTGGGCGTGTGCAACGGCTGCCAGATGTTCGCCGAACTGGCCGACATTATCCCGGGCGCCGAAGCCTGGCCACGCTTCACCACCAACCAGAGCGAGCGCTTCGAGGCCCGCCTGGCGATGGTCGAGGTGCTGGAGTCGCCCAGCATCTTCTTCGGCGGCCTGGCCGGCAGCCGCCTGCCGATCGCGGTGGCGCACGGCGAGGGCTATGCGAACTTCAAACACCGCGGCGACGCGACGAAGGCCATCGCGGCCATGCGCTATGTCGACAACCACGGTCAACCGACCGAGCAGTACCCGTTCAATCCGAACGGCAGCGCGGGCGGCCTGACCTCGGTCACGACGGCGGACGGCCGCTTCACCGCGGTCATGCCGCATCCGGAGCGTGTGTTCCGCAACATCCAGATGAGCTGGACCTCGGAAGACAAGAGCGGGCTCAGCCCGTGGATGCAGATCTGGCGCAATGCGCGGAAGTGGGTCGGCTGAGCTCACGCCGACCTTTGGTCGTGTCGTGTGCGCTGGCGCACAGCGCTCGCCCGCGGCCGCCCCGATGATCGCCCGATGCTGAATCGCCGTGACTTTGTGGGTGCCCTGGGCGCCATGCTTGCGCTGACCGACGTGTCGGCGGCCGAGCCCTTTCGCGCCCTGAAGAAGTCGCCGCGCATGCCGGTACTGTTCCTCGGCCATGGCAGCCCGATGAACGCGATCGGCGACAACGCCTACCGGCGCAGCTGGCAGGCGCTGGGCGCGGAGTTCGGCCGCCAATACCCGACGCCGCAACTGATCCTCTGCGTGTCGGCCCACTGGCTCACGCAGGGCGGCTGGTTCCTCACCGCGATGGCGAAGCCCAAGACTATCCACGACTTCGGCGGCTTCCCGCAGGAGCTGTTCGACCAGCAGTTCCCGGCGCCCGGTGCGCCGGCGGCGGCCGCGGAGATCGCGCAGGCCGTGCGCCAGCCGCTGAGCGGCGCAGCGCTGGGCCTGGATCGCGAGGACTGGGGCTTCGACCACGGCACCTGGTCGGTGCTGAAGCCGATGTTCCCGCAGGCGCAGATCCCGGTGATGCAACTGAGCATGGACTACAGCCGCCCGCCGGCCGAGCACGCGATGCTGGGCCGGCAGCTCAAGGCCTTGCGCGAGCGCGGCGTGCTGATCGTGGGCAGCGGGAACCTGGTGCACAACCTGCGCGTGACGCGCCGCGGCACGGCCCCGGACCAGGCCTACGACTGGGCCCATGCCTTCGACCGCATCGTGGCCGAGCAACTGGAGAAGGGCGACCTCGCGTCGCTGCCGCGCTTCCAGTCGCTGGGCGCCGTGGCGCAGCAGGCGCATCCGACGCACGAGCACTACCTGCCGCTGCTCTATGCAGCCGGCGCCGTCGATGCCGGCAAGGAAGCGCCGCGCTTCTTCAACGCCGACTTCCAGTCGGCCTCCATCTCGATGCGTTCGGTCGTCTGGGGCTGAACGCGGCGCTCAGCAATAGCGCTGCAGCAGCGGCCGCGCCATGCGCGGGTCGGTGGCCTGCTTCGGCTCCCACGACCACATCGACAGCGTGCCCATGATCGCGGTGCGCTCGACGCCGCCGTTCTGCGCATAGAGCCGGCTCTGCACGTTCTGGGCGCGGCGGCCGCGGCAGTCGATGGCCACCAGGTAGGCCAGCGAGCGGTAGCTGCCCAGCAGGCCGGCGTCGCGTTCCTTCTCCATGTCGACCAGCACCAGCACGGCCGGGTAGGCGCGGTCGTCGTCGGTGTTGTGGTTCTGGACTTCCACCAGCCCGCGGCGATCGACGTAGATGCCACGCACGTCGTTGCCGAACTGCATGCCTTCGAGCGCTTGCCAGCGCTCCGGTGCGGGCTGGGCGCCGGCGGAAGCGTTCAGCAGCGCCCACAGCGCCACGCCGGCCAAGCAAATGGAAGTTCTCATGGGACCTCGTGGATCGGGAAAAAGAAAAGGCGGCACGAGGCCGCCTTTTACACGAGCTCAGCCGTCGATCACTCGATCTTTGCCTTGGCGCGCAGCTCTTCTTGATACTTCTGCAGGCGCTGCTGTTGCAGCTGCTGCGTGATCTGCGGCTTGACTTCGTCGATCTTCGGCAGCTCGGCCTGGCGGACGTCGTCGACGCGGATGATGTGGTAGCCGAACTGCGACTTGATCGGGGCCGGCGTGGTCTCGCCCTTGCCCAGCTTGATCATGGCTTCCGAGAACTCGGGCACGAAGCTCGCGGGGTTGGCCCAGTCGAGGTCGCCGCCGTTGGCGCCCGATCCCGGGTCCTTGCTCTGCTTCTTGGCGATGTCCTCGAACTTCGCACCCTTCTTCAGATCGGCAATGATCTTCTTGGCTTCGTCCTCGGTTTCCACCAGGATGTGGCGCGCCTTGTATTCCTTGCCGCCGTTGGCCGCCACGAACTTGTCGTACTCGGCCTGCACGTCGGCATCGGTCACCGGATGGGTCTTGCGGTAGTTGTCGAACAGGGTGCGGATCAGGATGGCCTGGCGGGCGAGTTCGAGTTGGCTCTTGTAGTCGTCGCTGGCGTCCAGGCTCAGCTTCTGGGCTTCCTGCATGAACACTTCGCGGGCGATGACTTCTTCGCGCAATTGCGGTTCCATTTCCGGCGTTACCGGGCGGCCGGCAGCGGCCAGCTGTTGGGCGAGCACTTCCATGCGGGCCTTGGGCACGGCCTTGCCGTTGACGATCGCCACATTTTGCGCAAACGCGCCGACGGAAGCTGCGCTCAGCACGAGGGCTGCCGCCAGGGTCTTCAAGGTAGGTTGTTTCATGAAATGGTCCTCAGGACTCGCAGGGTGAGATCGCGCAAAGCGCAGGGGTGAAAGGGGGTGACTCGTGCCGCCGTAGGAGAGGGCGGTCCGCGGAGGAAATCGTGCGGCTCAGAGCGTTTCGATGGCGATGGCGTGAACGCCCTCGTCGATGAAAAAGTGCAGCGCATCATACACAAGCCGATGCCGCGCCACGCGGGGCTTTCCGGCGAATTCGAGGCTGGCGATGCGGACCCTGAAATGGGTGCCGTAGCCCTCGGCGCCGGCGCCTGCATGGCCCGCATGCGCGGCGCTTTCGTCGATCACTTCGAGGGCCGTGGGCTGCAGTTTTTCACGCAGCACCGCGTCCAGCTGGGCGGCGGTGTAGAGCGTCATGCGGCGGGCGTGTCTTCGGACTTGAGGTGGGGCGAGATGTAGAGCCCTTGCGCGATCAGGAACACGATCGGGAAGGCATAGCCCCAGAGCTTGAAGTTGACCCAGGCCTCGGTGCTGAAGTACAGCGCGACGTAGCCGTTGATGACCGCCATGAAGAGGCAATAGCCGATCCATGCGACGTTGAGGTGCGTCCAGATGCGCTGCGGCAGCTGCAGCTGTGCGCCCAGCATGGCCTGCAGGAAGTTCTTGCGGAAGCCCCACAGCGCGACGGCCAGCGCGATCGCCATGGCGCCGTACAGCACGGTCGGCTTCCACTTGATGAAGCGGTCGTCGTGCAGCACCAGCGTCAGCGTGCCGAACAGCAGGATCAGCACCAGCGTCGCCTTCTGCATGGTCTGCAGCTTGCGTTCGATGGCGTAGGTGATGGCCATCTGCAGCACGGTGGCGCCCATCAGCACGCCGGTCGCGACATAGATGTCGGCCAGCTTGTAGGCGCCGAAGAACAGCAGGATGGGGAAGAAGTCGAGGATCAGTTTCATGCGGAGCGGGGAGGCGTCAGTCCTTGCGGGGTTCGAAATCCAGCGAGGCCGAATTCATGCAGTAGCGTAACCCGGTCGGCGTGGGGCCGTCCGGAAACACATGGCCGAGGTGGGCGCCGCACTGGGTGCACACATTCTCGGTGCGCGTCATGCCGTGCGAGCGGTCGACGATGTCGGTGATGGCGCCCGGCACGGCTTCTTCCGAGAAGCTGGGCCAGCCGCAGCCGGCGTCGAACTTGGTCGCGGCCTCGAACAGCTTGGCGCCGCAGCACACGCAATGGTAGGTGCCGTCCTCCCAGTGGGCTTCGTACTTGCCGGTGAAGGGGCGCTCGGTCGCGGCGTGGCGCGTGACCTCGAAAGCGGCGCGCTCGGCGCCTTTCTCGGCCAGCAACGCCTTCCATTCGGCATCGGTCTTCTGGATCTTGGGGGATGAAGAGGAGGTCATGAGGAGCAGCTGATTTCGATCGTGGAGGCCCAATCGGGCGGGAAACCGGCAGAGGCGTCGTGGCCGGCGTGTTCTTCAAATGGGGTTTCGAGCAGCTTCAGCAAGGTGGCGACGCCCGAGAAGTCCTTGGCCGCGGCCGATTCGATCGCCTGCTGGCCCAGGTGGTTCCGCAGCACGAATTTCGGGTTGGCGGCGCGCATCGCCGCACCGGCGGGGGCCGAGGGGAGGCCGGCGTGCCGTTGCGTGAAGGTGGCGAGCCAGGCATCGATGCCCGCGGGGTCGACGAACAGGTCGCGCACCGGCTGCAGATCGCCCGTGGCCACCGCGTCGGACAACCGGCGCCAGAAGATCGTCCAATCGGTGCGCTCGGCGGCCAGCACGCGCAGGACGCCGTCGACCAGCGGGCGGTCGGCCTCGCCGGCATCTGAAAGACCCAGCTTGGCGCCCATGCGGGCGTCGAATTCGCGCGGGAAGACGGCTTTATAGGACGCGAGGGCCGCGATCGCCAGTTCCTGGTCGCCGATCAGCGGCAGCAGCGCCTGGGCCAGGCAGAACAGGTTCCAGTAGGCCACGTTGGGCTGCTGGTTGAAGGCGTAGCGGCCCTGGGTGTCGCTGTGGTTGCAGATGTGGGCCGGGTCGAAACCGTCGAGAAACTGGAATGGGCCGTAGTCGATGGTGAGCCCGAGGATGCTCATGTTGTCGGTGTTCATCACGCCATGGCAGAAACCCACCGCCTGCCAGCGGGCCAGCAGCGCGGCGGTGCGTTCGCTCACGGCTTCGAGGAAGGCCGCGTAGGCATTGCCGCCGAAACGTTCGGTGTGGCGGCAGGCAGGGTAATGGCGGTCGATCACGTGGTCGGCCAGCGCGCGCAGCTCGTCGATGCGCTCGGCGGCCGCGAAATGCTCGAAGTGGCCGAAGCGGATGAAGCTGGGCGCGACCCGCGCCACGACCGCAGCGGTTTCCAGCGTCTCGCGCCGCACCGGCTGGTCGGAGCCGGTCACGCTGAGCGCGCGCGTGGTGGGGATGCCCAGGCCGTGCATGGCTTCGCTGCAGAGGAATTCGCGGATGCTCGAGCGCAACACGGCACGGCCGTCGCCGCCGCGCGAGTAGGGTGTGCGCCCCGCGCCCTTGAGCTGGATCTCGAGGCCGCCCTCGGTTTCGCCGATGGCGATCGCACGGCCGTCGCCCAGCTGGCCGGCCCAGACGCCGAACTGGTGGCCGCTGTAGACCGTGGCGTAGGGCTGGGTGCCAGCGATCGGCAGGCTGCCGGTCAGCGCCGCGAGCGTGCGGTCCGATTGCCGCCAGTCGGTGGGCAGGCCCAGCTCGCGCGCCACCGCGTCGCTGTGGCCGACCCAGTAGGGTGCGGGCAGCGGGGTGGGCCGCAGGGCGGTGAAAAAGGCAGGGCCCAGGGTGGTGAAGCCGGGCTTCCAGCGCAATCCCAGGTCGGCGACGTCGAGGTCTTCGGCAAGCAGGCTCATGGGCCGATTGTCCGGCAGAGCGCGAAACCCCAGGCCGAGCGGGCCATCCCCGCGCCGGGGCCCGTCAATCGTTCAATGGCTGAGGGAGGGCGTGTGCCAGATCCGCGCCCGGTACTGCGCAGGCGGCAGGCCGAACCAGCGCTTGCAGGCCCGGAAGAAGTTGCTGCTGTCGACGAAGCCCAGCAGGTCGGCCACGTCGGTCAGCGTGTGGCGGTCTTCGGCCAGGTACTGCTGCGCCAGCTCGCGGCGCGTGCGGTCGAGCAGCGACTGGTAGGACACCGATTCTTCCTGCAGGCGGCGCTGCAGCGTGCGTTCGGCCAGCCCGAGTCCGGCGGCCACGTCCTGCCGGCGCGGCTCGCCCTGCTGCAGCCGGCGCGCGATCTCGGCGCACACCAGGGTGCTGGTGGTGGTTTGCCCGAGCAGGTTCAACTGGTCGTCCAGCAGGTGTTCCTGCATCTCGCCCAGCGCCGGATGGTGGGTGGGCAGCGGCATCGTCATGTCGGCTTCCGACAGCAGCATGCGGTTGGCGACCGCGTTGAAGCCCACGTCGCAGCCGAAGGCCTCGCGGTGCAGTCGGTCGCTGGCGGGTGTGGGGTAGACGAATTCCGTGGCCAGCGGCTGCAGTTCGCGCCGCGTGAGCCACTGGCATTGCATCAGCGTGGTCAGCAGCGCGTACTCGACGCGCTGGCGCGGGATCGGCAGGCGGCCACCGTTGTGCACCATGACCAGCCAGCAACCGCGCGTGTCGGATTGCAGCGAAAAGGCGGTCGCGTCGGAGATCACCGCCATGTAGCGCGCCAGCCGCGCCAGCGCCGCACCCAGGTCGGGGCTGCAGGCCATCGCGTGGCCGACCGTGCCCAGCTTGCTGTGCGTGGCGGCGAGGTCGCGGTGCAGGCCCAGCGTGGTCTTGCCGGCGCGGGCCAGCGCGAGTTGCCAGAGCACGGTGATCTCGTCGACCGGGATGCGCGCGTTCTGGCGCAGCAGCGAGTCGGGCTCGAAGCCGGCATCGCGCAGCAGCGACGGCACGTCGAGCCCCTCGGCCTCGAACATCGACAACACGCCCTCGAGCCAGGCGGCCGAGCTGGTGCGCAGTTCCGGCTGTTGCGCACAACCGGGTCGACGCACCGGCCGACGCGGATGGCGAGAGATTTGGGCTCCTGAAGTCATTGCTTTGGCTCGCTTGCGATAGCGGGGAAAACGGCGACCGTTCCTAGAATTTCGACGGGTTCGATGGCTTCGCAGTATGGGTCACCGGACACCAATCCAGAAATTCCGATTAACCCGGTGTGGATACAACAAAAATGAACGAGACAAAGAAGACAGTGGTGGGCGCCCGCGCGCTCGCTTCGACATTGGCGGCGACCGCCTGCCTGGCCCTCGCGGCCTGCGGCGGTTCCGGTGGCTCCTCGCAGGCCGCGCCGACGACCCCGCCCCCCACGCCCCCGACGGTCGAACCGCCCCCCGCAGCCGATGGTCCCATGGTGCGTCAGACCACGGCGGGCAAGATCGAGGGCGTGGACGACAGCGCGCGCTCCGGCACCTGGTCCTGGAAGGGCATTCCGTTTGCCAAGCCGCCGGTCGGCGCACTGCGCTGGCGCGCGCCGGTCGAGCCCGAGGCCTGGAGCGGCATCCGTCCGGCCGCCAAGTTCGGCAATGCCTGCCTGCAGCTCGGCCGCCTGTTCGGCCCGGGCGAGAACAACACCTACGACGCCACCATCGGCGCCACGCTGGGCCAGCCGGTGGGCAGCGAAGACTGCCTGTACGTCAACGTCTGGCGCCCGGCCACCACCGACAAGAAGCTGCCGGTGCTGCTGTTCGTTCATGGCGGCAGCAACATCTCGGGCTACACGGCCGACCCGCTGTACGACGGCGCGGCGCTGGCCAAGGCCGCCAACGCAGTGGTCATCACCACCAACTACCGGCTCGGCATCCTGGGCTTCCTGAACGTGCCGCAGCTGCGTCCCGGCGGCACGGCGGGTGACGACTCGGGCAACTTCGCGCTGCTCGACATCCTGGCGGCGCTGCGCTACATCCAGGCCAATGCCGCGAATTTCGGCGGCGATGCGGGCAACGTCACGCTGTCGGGCGAATCGGCCGGTGCCACCAACCTGCTGGCGCTCATGACCTCGCCGATGGCCAAGGGCCTGTTCCACAAGGTCTTCGAAATGAGCGGCGGGATCTCGCTGGCGAGCAACCTGCCGCCCGGCACGCTGCCCACGCTGTCGCCGGCCTCGACGAAGCAGGGCGAGACGCTGCTCGAAAAGCTGCTGGTCGCCGATGGCACTGCGGTCGATGCCGCGGCCGCACGCACCTACCTCGCGACGCGCACCACCGCCCAGGTGGCCGATTACCTGCGCGCCCAGGACGGCAAGGCGCTGCTGCGCACGGTGCAGGCTTCCGGCCTGAACAGCGCCAATCCGATTCCAGACGGCACGGTGATCCCGCTCGATCCGATCGGCGCCATCACCGCCGGCAACTACATCCAGGTGCCGGCCTTGACGGGCAACACCCGCGACGAAGGCAAGCTGTTCGCGGGCCTGCTCGGTTCGCTCGGCATCCCGGGCTTCAAGGCGGGCTGGATCGTCGACGACGCCACGCGCTTCAAGATGATGTTCGACTACAACCCCGATGCGCCGCCCACGCTCGCCGTGGAAAACATCATCGACCCTTTCTACCTGCCGGTAGACAAAGCGGGGACGGGCTACAACGCGGCCACGGGTCTGATCACGCGCGGCCTGTTCGAAGCCAACCGGGACAACCTGCTCGGCGCGATGCAGAAGCACCAGTCGAACATCTGGCACTACCGCTTCGACTGGGCGCAGGCACCGGCGCCTTGGAACGACGTCTACGGCGCGGCGCATGCCTTCGACCTGGCCTTCGTCTTCGGCAACTTCGGCCCGGCCCTGCTCACCAATGCCGAGTTCAGCCAGGCCAACAAGCCCGGGCGGATCGCGCTGTCGAACGCGGTCATGGCCAGCGTCGGCGCCTTCATGCGCAACGGCGACCCGAACACGCCGGCGCTGGGCGCCACCTGGGCACCCTGGCCGGCGCGATTGCTGCTCGACGCCACTCCTTCGGTCGCGAAGATCACGTCGCAGGCTGCCGCGCCTCCCTGAGCGTTTGCTGCAGTGCGGGTTTGTGTCATTGTGGAAGCTTCGAAAGCTTGCGTGAATCTGCGGTCGGTAAGCTTTTAAAAGTTATTTCACACAGGAGTTTGTAGATGCTGGGTTTGATGCAAGACCAACCGTTGTTGATTTCGTCCCTGATCGAATTCGCCGAACGTCACCACGGCGACGGCGAAATCGTTTCGCGGCGGGTCGAGGGCGACATTCACCGCTACACCTGGGCCGACGTGGCCCGGCGTTCGCGCCAGGTGGCCAATGCGCTGGACGGCGAGAAC
This sequence comes from Variovorax frigidus, assembly GCF_051216515.1. Lineage (NCBI taxonomy): Bacteria > Pseudomonadati > Pseudomonadota > Betaproteobacteria > Burkholderiales > Comamonadaceae > Variovorax > Variovorax frigidus. The sequence continues at coordinate 536,287 of NZ_JBPJZF010000004.1, read as the reverse complement.
CTGCTGTTCAGCGACCGTATCGCCACGCTGGCCTGGAACGGCTATCGCCACCTGGAGCTCTACTACGGCGTGTCGGGTTCGGGCCGCGTGCTGCACACCATCAACCCGCGCCTGCACCCCGAGCAGATCGCCTGGATCGCCAACCACGCCGAAGACCAGATCCTGTGCTTCGACCTGAGCTTCCTGCCGCTGGTGCAGGCCGTGCACGCCAAGTGCGCCACGGTGAAGAAGTGGATCGCGCTGTGCGACGCCGACAAGCTGCCGGCCGACAGCGGCATCCCCGGTCTGGTGAGCTACGAAGCCTGGATCGGCGGCCAGTCCACCGACTACGCCTGGCCCAGTTTCGACGAGAACTCCGCCTCGAGCATGTGCTACACGAGCGGCACCACCGGCAATCCCAAGGCCGCGCTCTACAGCCATCGCTCGACCATCCTGCACGCCTACGCGGCCGCCTTGCCCGACGTCATGGGCCTGTCGGCACGCGACTCGGTGCTGCCGGTCGTGCCGATGTTCCACGTCAACGCCTGGGGCATCCCGTACTCGGCCGCGCTGACCGGTGCCAAGGTGGTCTTCCCCGGCCCGGCGCTCGACGGCAAGTCGGTCTATGAACTGATCGAGGCCGAGAAGGTGACCTACGCCGCCGGGGTGCCCACCGTCTGGCAGATGCTGCTCACGCACATGAAGCCCGCGGGCCTGCGCTTCTCGACGCTCAAGCGGACGGTGATCGGCGGTTCGGCCTGCCCGCCGGCCATGATCCACGCCTTCCAGCAGGACTACGGCGTCGAGGTGCTGCACGCCTGGGGCATGACCGAGATGAGCCCGCTGGGCACGCTCTGCACGCTCAAGAACAAGCACCTGGAGATGTCGGCCGAGGCCCAGGACGCGATCCGCCTCAAGCAGGGCCGGGCGATCTTCGGTGTCGACATGAAGATCGTCGACGGCGACGGCAAGGAACTGCCCTGGGACGGCAAGGCCTACGGCGACCTTCTGGTCAAGGGCCCCTGGATCGTCAAGGAATACTTCAAGGCCGAAGGCGGCGACCCGCTGGTTCTGGATGATCAGCAGCGCGGCTGGTTCCCCACGGGCGACGTGGCGACCATCGACGCCGACGGCTTCCTGCAGATCACCGACCGCAGCAAGGACGTGATCAAGTCCGGCGGCGAGTGGATCAGCTCGATCGACATCGAGAACATCGCGGTGGCCCATCCCGCCATTGCAATGGCCGCCTGCATCGGCGTGTTCCATCCCAAGTGGGACGAACGGCCGGTGGTCGCGGTGGTCAAGCGCCCCGGCGCCGAGGTCACGCGCGAGGAGCTGCTGAAGTTCTACGAAGGCAAGACCGCCAAGTGGCAGATCCCCGACGACGTGATCTTCGTCGAGGCGATTCCGATCGGCGCTACCGGCAAGATCCTCAAGACCAAGCTGCGCGAGCAGCTCAAGGGCTACAAGCTGCCCGGACTCTGAAACCCTGTCGGCGCGGCCTTCCTGCCGAAGGGTAGGTCGGCCGTGCCGCCGGCCCTCCGCGCGGGCAGCGGCCTGAACCCTTTGCCCGCGATTCTTTTCCGTTCCATTTCATCGCAGGAGACAAAACAGTCATGAAGTTCCCGTTGCAGGCCATCGCAGCCGTCGTTCTCGTATCCGCCGCCGCAGGCGCATTCGCCCAGAAGGGCGAGACGGTCAAGATCGCCTGGCTCGACCCACTGTCCGGCCTGATGGCTGCCGTGGGCACCAACCAGCTCAAGACCACGCAGTATTTCGCCGAGGAGTTCAACAAGAAGAACCTCTCGGGCGCGAAATTCGAGATTGTCGCCATCGACAACAAGCTGAGCCCGCAGGAAACCACCAGCGCGCTGCGCTCGGCCATGGACCAGGGCGCACGCTACGTGATGCAGGGCAACGGCTCGGGCCCGGCGCTGGCGATCATGGACGCGATCGAGAAGAACAACGCGCGCAATCCGGGCAAGGAAATGCTCTACATGAACTACGCGGCGGTCGATCCCGACCTGACCAACGCCAAGTGCAGCTACTGGCACTTCCGCGTGGACGCCGACACCTCGATGAAGATGGAAGCGCTGACCACCTTCATGAAGGACCAGACCGACGTCAAGAAGGTCTACCTGATCAACCAGAACTACGCGCATGGCCAGCAGGTGGCCAAGTACGCGAAGGACAACCTCAAGGTCAAGCGCCCGGACGTGCAGATCGTCGGCGACGACCTGCACCCGCTGGCCCAGGTGCGCGACTTCGCGCCCTACATCGCGAAGATCAAGCAGTCGGGTGCCGATACCGTGATCACCGGCAACTGGGGCTCCGACCTGTCGCTGCTGATCAAGGCCGCCAACGACGCGGGCCTGAACACCGTCAAGTTCTACACCTACTACGCCTACGGCGCGGGTGCGCCGACGGCCATGGGCGCGGCCTCCGACGGCAAGGTCTTCACCGTCGGCTACGGCCACTACAACATGGGTGGCGAGATCCAGAAGAGCATCGACGGCTACAAGAAGAAGCTCAACGACGACATGACCCAGACCTCGATCCACCATGTGTTCTCGCTGCTCGACAACGCCTTCGCGCAGACCAAGTCGACCGATCCGGTCAAGGTCGCGGCGGCGCTGGAAGGCATGAAGCTCAAGAGCTTCAACGGCGAGATCGAGATGCGCAAGTCCGATCACCAGCTGCAGCAGGGCCTGTACATCACGCGCTGGGAGAAGAAGAGCGCCAAGTACCCCTACGACGCCGAGAACACCGGCTACACGCTGGCACCGGTCAAGTACTACGAGCCCTACGTGGCCAGCACCCCGACCTCGTGCCAGATGAAGCGTCCCTGAACTGGTGCACGGTGAAGTTCTACCGCGCGGTAGGATTTTTCCGTGTCTTCTGTCGCGTGGGCGATAGAAACGCTCCCGGCGAGGCGGCCGTTACGGGCATTCCCTGACGGTCCCGCCTGCAAAGGCTTGTAATCTCGCTCGCACTCAGACCAACGACCCAGGAGACAACCATGCAATTTCCAGTCAAGTTTCTCGCCGCCTCCCTGATTGCCGCCAGCGCCGCCGGCGCCTGGGCTCAGAAGGGCGAAACCGTGAAGATCGCGTGGCTCGATCCACTGTCGGGCCTGATGGCGTCGGTCGGGACCAACCAGCTCAAGACCTTCCAGTTCCTGGCCGAGGAGTTCAACAAGAAGAACGTCGCGGGCGTGAAGTTCGAGATCATCGGCATCGACAACAAGCTGAGCCCGCAGGAAACCACCAGCGCGCTGCGCTCGGCCATGGACCAGGGCGCCCGTTACGTGGTGCAGGGCAACGGCTCGGGCCCGGCGCTGGCGATCATGGATGCGCTCGAGAAGCACAACGCCCGCAACCCCGGCAAGGAAGTGCTGTACCTCAACTACGCGGCGGTCGATCCCGACCTGACCAACAGCAAGTGCAGCTACTGGCACTTCCGGCTCGATGCCGACACCTCGATGAAGATGGAAGCGCTGACCACCTTCATGAAGGACCAGACCGACATCAAGAAGGTCTACCTGATCAACCAGAACTACGCGCATGGCCAGCAGGTCTCCAAATACGCCAAGGAGAACCTCAAGGCCAAGCGTCCGGACGTGCAGATCGTCGGCGACGACCTGCATCCGCTGGCCCAGGTGCGCGACTTCGCGCCCTACATCGCGAAGATCAAGCAGTCGGGTGCCGACACCGTCATCACCGGCAACTGGGGCTCCGACCTGGCGCTGCTGATCAAGGCCTCGAACGACGCCGGCCTCAACGTCAAGTTCTACACCTACTACGCCGTGACCACCGGCACGCCGACCGCCATGGGCGCGGCCTCCGACGGCAAGGTCTACCAGGTGGGCTACAGCCACTACAACGCACCGGGCCCGATGGTGCCGCTGATGGCCGAGTACAAGAAGCGCTTCAACGACGACATGTACACCACCGCCGTCTACACCGCCTACGCGATGCTGAGCGAGGCCTTCGTTCGCACCAAGTCGACCGATCCGGTCAAGGTGGCGGCGGCGCTGGAAGGCATGAAGTTCAAGAGCTTCAACGGCGACGTCGAGATGCGCAAGTCCGACCACCAACTGCAGCAGGGCCTGTACATCACGCGCTGGCAGAAGACCGATGCCAAGAACCCCTATAGCCCGGAGAACACCGGCTACACGCTGGCACCGGTCAAGTACTACGAGTCCTACGTCTCGAGCACACCGACCAGTTGCGAGATGAAGCGGCCCTCCTGACGCGCACCCGCGCCTGAGTGTCGAGGCCCGACTTCGCAACTCGGGCCTTTTTCTTTTCACCACCGAACGGAACGATGAACGTCGAATTCTTTGTCATCTCGCTGCTCAATGGCGTCAGCTATGGGCTGCTGCTGTTCATGCTGAGCTCGGGCCTTACGCTCATCTTCAGCATGATGGGTGTGCTCAATTTCGCGCACACCAGCTTCTACATGCTCGGCGCCTACCTGGCCTACACGATCTCGGGGCTGGTCGGCTTCTGGCCGGCGCTGATCATCGCGCCGCTGGTGGTGTTCGCGCTGGGCGCGCTGTTCGAGCGCTACAGCCTGCGCCGGGTCCACAAGTTCGGCCATGTGCCGGAACTGCTCGTGACCTTCGGCCTGTCGTACCTCATTCTGGAAGTCGTGCAACTGCTGTGGGGCCGCTCGACGGTGCCCTACGGCTTGCCGACGCAGCTTCAGGGCCCGCTGTTCACGCTCTATGGCACCCAGTTCCCCAAGTCGCGTTCCTTCATCATGCTGGTCGCCATGCTGATGCTGGTGTCGGTGTGGCTGCTGCTCACGCGCACGCGCATCGGGCTGGTGATCCAGGCCGCGCTCAAGAATCCGGAAATGGTCGAAGCGCTGGGCCACAACGTGCCGCGCGTGTTCATGCTGGTGTTCGGCGGTGGCGCCGCACTGGCCGGCCTGGCCGGCGTGATCGGTGGCAACACCTATGTCACCGAGCCGGCGATGGCGGCTTCGGTGGGTTCGATCATCTTCGTGGTGGTGGTGGTCGGCGGCATGGGGTCGCTGGCCGGCGCTTTCCTGGCCTCGCTGCTGATCGGCATCGTGCAGACCTTCGCCGTGGCCATGGACTACTCGGTCGCCACCGGCCTGCAAGGCCTGGGCGTGGCCGTGACCGAGCAGACCTTCGGCTACGAGCTGATGAAGCTCACCATCTCGCAGGTCGCTCCGATCCTGCCCTACCTGTTCCTCGTGCTGATCCTGATCTTCCGCCCGAAGGGGCTCCTCGGCACCCGTGAAGACTGAGATGAAAAACCACCCCCGAAGCGCCTTCGGCGCCTCCCCCTCAAGGGGGCGATACCAGCGGCCCGGCGAAGCCGGTTCCGCGGTATCCCTGGCCCACCCCCGAAGCGCCTTCGGCGCCTCCCCCTCAAGGGGGCGATACCAGCGGCCCGGCGAAGCCGGTTCCGCGGTATCCCTCGCCTTGGGGCTTGCCGGTTTCATGTGTCGTGTGCCACGCAATGGCGTGCTGGAAAACTGAGATGAATTCACTTGCATCCGCGTCAGCGCCCGTGCGCTACCACCGCTTCAAGCCCTGGAACCTCGGCCGCATCCTGGTGTGGTCGCTGTTCGCCATCGCGCTGATCGTCGCGCCGATGCTGTTCCGCAGCAGCCTGGCGCTGACCATGCTCTCGCAGATCGGCTACCTGATCATCATCTGCCTGAGCTACAACATGCTGCTGGGGCAGGGCGGCATGCTGAGCTTCGGCCACGCGGTCTACACCGGCCTGGGCTCCTTCATCGCCATCCACACCATGAACCTGGCGGCCAAGGGCAGCATCCCGGTGCCGCTGGTGCTGATCCCGCTGGTGGGCGGGCTGGGCGGCATGTTCTTCGCGATCCTGTTCGGCTACGTCACGACCAAGAAGTCGGGCACCACCTTCGCGATGATCACGCTGGGCCTGGGCGAACTGGTGGCCTCGATGGCGCTGATGTTCCCCACCTTTTTCGGCGGCGAGGGCGGCATCACGACCAACCGGGTCTACGGCACGCCCTTCTTCGGCCTGAACTTCGGCTCGCAGATGCAGGTGTACTACCTGATCGCGGTCTACTGCTTCATCTGCACCGCGCTGATGTTCGCCTTCACCGGCACGCCGCTGGGCCGCATCCTGAACGCGGTGCGCGACAACCCCGAGCGCGTCGAGTTCATCGGCTACAACACGCAGCGCGTGCGCTACACCGCCTTCATCATCGCGGGCTTCTTCGCCGGCATCGGCGGCGGGCTGGCCTCGATCAACTTCGAGATCGTCAACGCCGCCGACAGCCTCAACGGCCTTCGCTCGGGCGGCTACCTGCTGTTCACCTTCCTGGGCGGCGCGACCTTCTTCTTCGGGCCGATCATCGGCGCGGTGCTGCTGGTGTTCGCTTCGATCCTGCTGTCCGAGCTCAGCAAGGCCTGGCTGCTGTACCTGGGCCTGATCTTCCTGTTCATGGTGATGTTCGCGCCGGGCGGCGTGGCCAGCCTGATCATGATGAACCTGCGGGTGGCCAAGTTCGGCCTCTTCAAGCCCTTCTGGAAGCTCTACGCAGGGCTGTTCGCGACCGGTGCCGTGCTGGTCGCCGGGGTGGCCAGCGTGGTCGAGATGATCTATCACCTGCAGCTCAACGCGGCCCTGGGCCCGACGGTGCGCTTCTTCGGTTTCACGCTCGACACCTCGAGTGCGACGACCTGGGCGGTGTCGATCGGGCTGATGGTGGTCGGCGGCGTGCTGCTGGAAATCGTGCGTCGCCGCTTCGTGCGCGAATGGGGCGCGGCACAGGAAGTGATCGAGCGCGAGATCAAGCGCGGGGAGACGGCATGAGCGCCACACTGAACTACGCACTGGAACTCAAGGACCTGCGCAAGAACTTCGGCAAGACCGAGATCATCCGCGGCGCCAACCTCGCGGTGAAGGCCGGCGAGCGCGTCGCGATCATCGGGCCCAACGGCGCGGGCAAGTCCACGCTGTTCAACCTCATCAGCGGCCGGCTCACGCCGACCAGCGGCGATGTGCTGCTCAACGGCCAGCGGGTCAACGGCATGCGGCCCTATGAGATCAACCGCATGGGGCTGTCGCGCAGCTTCCAGATCACCAACATCTTCCCCAAGCTCAGCGTGTTCGAGAACCTGCGCTGCGGCGTGTTGTGGAGCCTGGGCTACCGCTACACCTTCCTGCGTTTTCTCTCGAACCTCGACGATGCCAACGAGCGCACCGAGCAGCTGATGCGCCAGGTGGGCCTGGACCGCAAGCGCAACGTGCTGGCGGTGAATCTCACCTACGCCGAGCAGCGGGCGCTGGAGATCGGTGTGACCATCGCCGGCGGTGCCAACGTGATCCTGCTGGACGAACCCACGGCCGGCATGAGCACGTCCGAGACCGCGCACTTCATCGCGCTCATCAAGGAGGTGACCGTGGGTCGCACGCTGCTGACGGTGGAACACGACATGGGCGTGGTGTTCGGCCTGGCCGACCGGATCGCGGTGGTGGTCTACGGCGAGGTGATCGCCTTCGACACGCCGGCGGCGGTGCGTGCCAATGCACGCGTGCAGGAAGCCTACCTGGGTTCCTCGGTCGCCGACGCGCAGGGAGGGCACTGATGACCTTGCCCCCACGCTCATCACTTCGTGTATTCGCTGCCCCCCGAGGGGGCTGCGGCCTCCCTTGGGGCGGCCCGGCGGGACTGTTGCCCCCACGCTCATCACTTCGTGTATTCGCTGCCCCCCGAGGGGGCTACGGCCTCCCTTGGGGCGGCCCGGCGGGAGACCTGACATGTTGAAACTCCAAGACCTGCACGCCTACTACGGCAAGAGCCATGTGCTGCATGGCGTGTCCTTCGAGGTCCAGCCGGGCCAGATCGTCGCGCTGCTGGGCCGCAACGGCTCGGGCCGTTCTACCACGGCCAAGGCCATCATGGGCCTGGTGCATGCCGAGGGCGGCCTGCACTGGAAGGGCCAGGACATCCTGCGCCGCAAGGCCTACGAGATCGCGCACCTGGGCGTCGGCTATGTGCCCGAGAACCGCGAGATCTTCCCCAAGCTCACGGTGCACCAGAACCTGCTGCTCGGGCAGAAGGGCAAGGCGGCGGTCAAGTCCAGCCGCTGGTCCTTCGACGACATGTATGCGATGTTCCCGCGCCTCAAGGAGCGCCAGCACAACGAGGCCGGCGTGCTCTCGGGCGGCGAGCAGCAGATGCTCACCCTGTGCCGCACGCTCATGGGCGACCCCGACCTGATCATCATCGACGAGCCCACCGAAGGCCTGGCGCCCAAGATCGTCGAACTGGTCGGCGAGTACCTCAAGCGGCTCAAGGACCGCGGTGTGTCGGTGCTGCTGATCGAGCAGAAGCTCACCATCGCGATGCAGATCTCCGACCGCGCGCTGGTCATGGGCCACGGCAGCATCGTGTTCGACGGCACGCCCGATGGCTTGCGCGCCGACGCGGCCACCCGCAAGGAATGGCTCGAGGTTTAAGTGGAAGGGCCGGCCGCCTGCACCGCGGGCCCGGTCTTGCACGACTTGTCCCTCCAGCGACTGGGCGACATTGCCCGGTCGCTGGAAATGCCTAGAATCCCGAAAAAAAGAACACTCGTTCTTTTCGGAGACAGTCCCAGCCGGGCGCCCTGCGTCCGGGCGTGGGCGCTCCGCGGTTCATCCTCTCCAACCCTCTCATTCGAAGGAAAGCAGCATGACGGCTGAATACAAAGTGCTCGGCGAGGTCGCCGTGATCACGCTGGCCAACCCCCCGGTCAACGGCCTGGGCTTTGCGACGCGCGTGGGCATCACCGACGGGCTGGCGAAGGCGCTGGCCGACGACGCGGTGAAGTCGGTCGTCATCACCGGTGCCGGCAAGGCCTTCTCGGGCGGCGCGGACATCAAGGAATTCGGCACCGCCAAGGCGCTGCAGGACCCGAACCTGCTGAGCGTGATCCTCGCGCTCGAAGCCTCGACCAAGCCGATCGTGGCTGCTATCCACTCGGTCTGCATGGGCGGCGGCCTCGAGCTCGCGCTCGGCTGCCACTACCGTGTGGCCGCACCCGGCACCAGCGTCGCGCTGCCCGAAGTCAAGCTGGGCCTGCTGCCCGGCGCCGGCGGCACGCAGCGCCTGCCGCGCGTGCTCGGCGTGGAAACCGCACTCAACATGATCGTGAGCGGCGAGGCCGTGAAGAGCGAAGTGCTGGCCAGCCTGCCGGGCCAGAAGCTGTTCGACGCGCTGTCGGCCTCGGCCGAATCGCTGTTCGACGAGGCCGTGGCCCTGGCCAAGTCGGTCGCCGGCAAGACCGGCGATGCGCTGCCGCTGGTGCGCAACCTGCCGTGCAAGCACCCGCAGGGCGACGCCTACTTCCAGTTCGCGCGCAACATGGTCGGCGGCATGTCGAAGAACTACCCGGCGCCGTTGAAATGCGTCGATGCGGTCGAGGCCGCGGCCAAGCTCAAGTTCGACGACGGCCTGGCCGAAGAGCGCCGCCTGTTCACCGCGCTGATGTTCACGCCCGAGTCGCTGGCGCTGCGCCACCTGTTCATGGCCGAGCGTGCCGCGAGCAAGATCCCCGATGTGGCCGACGACACGGTCAAGCGCGAGATCAAGTCGGTGGCCGTGATCGGCGCCGGCACCATGGGTGGCGGCATCTCGATGAACTTCCTGAACGCCGGCGTGCCGGTGAAGATTCTCGAGATGAAGCAGGAGGCGCTGGACCGTGGCGTCGCCACGATCAAGAAGAACTACGAGGCCCAGGTCAAGAAGGGCAAGCTCAAGCAGGACAAGTACGAGCAGCGCATGGCCTTGCTGACGACCACGCTGAGCTATGACGATCTCAAGGACGCCGACCTGATCATCGAGGCCGTGTTCGAAGAACTCGGCGTCAAGGAAAAGGTCTTCGGCGAACTCGATCGCGTGGCCAAGCCCGGTGCGATCCTGGCGTCCAACACCTCGACGCTCGATGTCGACAAGATCGCCGCCTTCACCAAGCGTCCGCAGGACGTGGTGGGCATGCACTTCTTCAGCCCCGCCAACGTGATGAAGCTGCTGGAAGTGGTGCGCGGCGCCAAGACCGGCAAGGACGTGCTGGCCACCGTGATGGGCGTGGCCAAGAAGATCAAGAAGACGGCCGTGGTGTCGGGCGTGTGCGACGGCTTCATCGGCAACCGCATGATCGAGCAGTACTCGCGCCAGGCCGGCTTCCTGCTGGACGAAGGCGCGACGCCGCAGCAGGTCGACCGCGCGGTCGAGAAGTTCGGCTTCGCGATGGGCCCGTTCCGCATGGGCGACCTGGCCGGCAACGACATCGGCTGGGCGATCCGCAAGCGCCGCGCCACCGAGCGCGCCGACATGAAGTACAGCAAGACGGCCGACAAGCTCTGCGAACTGGGCCGCTTCGGCCAGAAGACCGGCGCGGGCTGGTACGACTACCAGGCCGGCAAGCGCGACGCGATCCCGAGCCAGGTCGTGCTCGACCTGATCGCGCAGCACCGCAAGGACGAAGGCATCACGCCGCGCAAGATCAGCGACGAGGAAATCGTGCAGCGCCTGGTCTACGCCCTGGTCAACGAAGGCGCGCACATCCTCGAGGACGGCATCGCCTCGAAGTCGGGCGACATCGACATGGTCTACCTCACGGGCTACGGCTTCCCGATCTGGCGCGGCGGCCCGATGCACTACGCGGGCCAGGTCGGCCTCTACAACGTGGCCGAGGCGATGAAGCGCTTTGCCAAGAACCCGCACGACGATGCGTCGTTCTGGGAACCGGCACCGCTGATCCGCAAGCTGGTGGCCGAAGGCAAGTCCTTCGCCTGACGCAAGGCCCAACGTGCTGAAGCGAGCGTTCGTCGGATTGCTGGGCATCGTCGTCGTGCTGACCGCGGCGATGGCGGTGAACACCTGGCGAACGCCGTCGCAGCAGGTGGCGGTGGCGGCCCCACCGCCCCTGGCCATCGACCTCGATGCGGCCGTGCAGCGCTTGTCGGGCGCGGTGCAGTTGCGCACGGTGTCGAGCCTGGAGAACGTGGCGCAGAGCGAGGCCGAGTTCGACAAGCTCCACGCCCTGCTGGCGCAGCAGTTCCCCAAGCTGCACGCCACGCTGAAGAAGGAAGTGGTCGGCAGCAAGGCGCTGCTCTACACCTGGGTCGGCAGCGATCCGGCCGCCGCCCCGGTGGCATTGCTCGCGCACCAGGACGTGGTGCCGATCGCGCCGGGCACCGAGAAGATGTGGACCGTCGCGCCCTTCAGCGGCACCGTGCAGGACGGTTTCGTCTGGGGCCGCGGCACGCTCGATAACAAGAGCAACCTGATGGCCCAGCTCGAGGCCGTCGAGATGCTGGTGGCCGCGGGCTTTCAGCCGCGCCAGACCGTGTATTTCGTCTTCGGCGACGACGAGGAGGTCAGCGGTCTGCGGGGCGCACTGCCCATTGCCCAGCTGTTGAAGTCGCGCGGCGTGCGGCTCGACTGGGTGCTCGACGAAGGCCTGCTCGTGCTCGACGGCGTGCTGCCCGGCCTGAGCAAGCCCGCCGCCTTGATCGGCCTGGCCGAGAAGGGCTATGCCACCTTCTTCCTCTCGCTCGACACCGCGCCAGGCCATTCCTCGATGCCGCCCGCGCACAGCGCCATCGGCCAGATGAGCGCCGCGCTGGCCCGGCTCGAGGCCACGCCCATGCCGGGCGGGATCAAAGGCGTCGCGCGTTCGATGTTCGGCACGCTGGCGCCCGAGATGGGCGGCGTCAACCGCTTCATGCTCACCAACCTCTGGCTGACCGCGCCGCTGGTGCAGGGCCAGCTGGAGAAGAGCCCGAGCAGCAACGCGATGCTGCGCACGACCACGGCCCTGACCATCGTGAAGGCCGGCAACAAGGACAACGTGCTGCCCGGCCGCGCCGAGGCGGCGGTGAACTTCCGCGTGCTGCCCGGCGATTCGCTGCAAAGCGTCGAGGCGCATCTGCGCCGCACGCTGGCCAACGACGCGATCCAGATCGAGGCGTACCCGGGCAACTCGGAGCCTTCGCCGGTGTCGCCTACCGAAGGCCGCGGCTACGCCACCATCGCGCGCTCGGTGCGCGAGGTCTTCCCCGAGGCCGTGGTGGCGCCGGGCCTCATGACGGCGGCCACCGACTCGCGGCACTTCAGCCTGGTCAGCGACGCGGTCTACCGCTTCTCGCCGCTGCAGATGAAGGGCGACGACTTGTCGCGCTTCCACGGGACCAACGAGCGCCTGGCGCTCGCCAACTACGCCCGGATGATCCAGTTCTATCACCAGATTCTGCGCAGCACCGGCCCGGCCGCGGCCGCGCAGTGACCTCTTTCCCTTCCATTCTCCAAAGGACCTCACCATGACCCGCGCCGTCATCGTTTCCACCGCCCGCACGCCGCTCGCCAAGAGCTGGAAGGGTGCCTTCAACATGACGCACGGCGCCACGCTGGGCGGCCATGCGGTGCAGCACGCGGTGGCGCGTGCCGGCATCGACGGCGCCGACGTCGACGACGTGATCATGGGCTGTGCCACGCCCGAAGGCGCGACCGGTTCCAACATCGCGCGCCAGATCGCGCTGCGCGCCGGCCTGCCCATCACCACCTCGGGCATGACCATCAACCGCTTCTGCTCGTCGGGCCTGCAGACCATCGCCACCGCGGCCCAGCGCATCATCGCGGGCGAGGGCGAGGTCTACGTGGCCGGCGGCGTCGAGAGCATCTCGTGCGTGCAGAACGAGGCCAACCGCCACATGATCACCGACCCCTGGCTGGTCAAGCACAAGCCCGAGATCTACTGGAACATGCTGCAGACCGCCGAGCAGGTGGCCAAGCGCTACAACATCGGCCGCGATGCGATGGACGAGTACGGCGCCGCCAGCCAGCAGCGCGCCACCGCCGCGCTCGAAGCCGGCCGCTTCAAGAACGAGATCGCCCCCATCACCGTGCTGGCCGGCGTGGCCGACCCGGTGCTGGGCCTGCGCACCAAGGAAGTCACGGTCGAGAACGACGAAGGCATCCGCGCCGGCACCACCAAGGAAGGCATCAGCGGCATCCGCTCGGCCATGCCCGGCGGCCTGATCTCGGCCGGCAACGCCAGCCAGTTCTCCGACGGCGGCGGCGCCTGCGTGCTGGTCGACGAAGCCTATGCCGAGCGCAAGGGCCTGAAGCCGCTGGGCCGCTTCCTCGGCTTCGCGGTCGCGGGCTGCGAACCCGACGAGATGGGCATCGGCCCGGTGTTCGCGATCCCCAAGGTGCTGAAGAAGCTGGGCCTGACGGTCAACGACATCGACCTGTGGGAACTCAACGAAGCCTTCGCGGTGCAGGTGATCTACTGCCGCGACAAGCTGGGCATCCCGGCCGACCGCCTCAACGTCGACGGCGGCGCCATCGCCGTGGGCCATCCCTACGGCGTGAGCGGCCAGCGCCTCACGGGCCACGCACTGATCGAAGGCAAGCGCCGCGGCGCGAAGAAGGTCGTGGTCACGATGTGCATCGGCGGCGGCATGGGCGCTGCGGGCGTGTTCGAAGTGATCTGATCTTCGCGCCGCAACGGCCAGGAAGAGGCCGCGTCGGGCATCCAGCCCGGCGCGGCCTTTTTCATGCGGGTCCCGAGGGGCGCGCGTCTACGCGGAATGCGCCCAGTTGGCCATCAGCGTGTTCGACGGCAGGTTTTCGTCGAGCAGCTTGCGCGCGGTCTCCACGCCGGCCACGGGCAGTCCGGTCGGGTCGAGCTTGCCGATCTGGACCAGCACGCTGGCCTGATCCCAATAGATGTGCTCGTGGTAGAGCTTGTCGCCGCGGAACTTCACGATGGCGACGAGCGGGATCTCCACGCGCTTGCCGGTCGGCGGCACGCCGGGCAGCAGCCAGTCGATCTCGCAGCTGTGGGTGAAGCAGAACAGCATCTCGTCGACGATCTGGCTGGTGCCGACGGTGCGTGAGATCGGGATCAGCGTGGTGTCGGGCGGGTTCGCATCGACGAAGTGGTGGTGGTAGAAGCGCGACAGCAGCTTGTGGCCCACACCGCCGGTCATCGTGGGGATGTGGTTGACGTAGGGCTCGGCCACCATCGTGGCCATGGTGGCCTCGACATCGCGGGTGGCGAATTCATGCTCGCAATGCTTGTCCCACAGCGCCGAGAAATCGCAGTGCGGCCCCAGCACCTTGCGGAAGGCAGCAATGCTGCGCTGATGCGCCATCAGGGCCGAGGGTTTGTGGAAGTGCTCGCTGCCGGTGCGGGCGAAGGCATGGTCCGCGCCGGGGTAGACGTAGAGTTCCACGCCGACGCGTCCCTGCAGGGCCTGCAGGATCGCGCTGCGCGCTGCCGGCGGACAGAAGCCGTCCTGCTCGGCGATGTGCAGCACCAGCGGCTTGCCCGTCAGGGCCTGCGCCTCGTCCAGCGCCTGTTCGATGCCGACGCCGTAGTAGGCCACGGCCACATCGCAGTCGGTGCGGCAGGCGGCGAGGTAGGCCAGCTTGCCGCCCAGGCAGAAGCCGAGGACGCCCGCCTGTCCCGCGAAGGCCGGCAGCGTCCGCAAGGCGTCCAGCGTGGCCTGGATGTCTTCCACGCCCTTGGCCTCGTCGAAGCCTTTGTAGAGCGCCAGCGCGCGGTCGAACTGCGACTCTTCGAGTTCGATGCCGGGTTCCTGGCGCCAGAAGAGATCGGGCACCAGCGCGACGTAGCCTTCCTCGGCGTAATAGTCGGCCAGCTCGCGCATCGTCTTGTTGACGCCGAAGATCTCCTGCGCGATGACGATGCCCGGGCCCTTGCCCGCGGCGGGCAGGGCGAGGTAGGCGCCGAATTCGCCGCTGCCGTCGGTGGCGCGGATCGTCATGCGGCTCGCATGCATCTCGGGTCTCGTGCTCATGGGGTGATGTCTCCTTGTGCTTGCAATGTGGTGTAGCGGCCGTCGGCATAGAGCAGCGGCGCATGGCGGCCCGGGTGCAGTTGCACGGCCTTGATCTCGCCGATGATCACGGCGTGGCTGTGCGCGACCATCATTTCGTCGACGACGCAGTCGAAGGCCACCAGTGCGTCGCGCAGGATGGGGGCGCCCGTGGTCAGGGTGTCCCACAGTCCGGCCTCGAACAGGTCGCCCGCGCCGGGCCCGGCGCCGCCGAAGCGCCCCGCCAGATCGGCATGGTGCGTGGCCAGCAGGTTCACGCTCATGCGTCGGCTTTCGGTGATGCCGCGGAAGGTGCTGCCGTTGAGGTTGATGCAGGTCAACAGGCGCGCGGGCTCCGCCGACAGTGCCGTGACGGCCGTGGCCGTGAGGCCCGTGAGCCGCTGTCCGTCGGTCGTGGCGACGATGCAGACCGCGCCGGCGAGCCGGCGCATGGCCAGGCGGAAGTCGGCCGGCGGCAGGCAGGCGGACCGGCGCAAGACCTGCAGCGGGGGCAGGGCGATGGGCGCTTCGACCATGCTCATGCGGCCTCCTCGGCCGGGGCGACCTGTGCAAGGTAGGCATCGGCCAGGTCCGGGCGCATGAAGAAGTTCGCGTAGTCGGTCGGATCGTTGAAGCCGTTGACGATGCGCCGCGCCACCGCGGGCGAGGCCGCGGCGCTGCCCAGCAGCCGCATCACATGCGGGGGCGGCGCCGCCAGCATGGCGTTGGTCCAGCCGCTCACATGCGTGCCGTAGCCGTTCCAGAAGCCTTCGAAGGTGTCTTGCATGAAGCGCTCGTCGAATGCTGCCCGGCCCTGCGCGACGATGGCGGTCTCCACCGCATGCGCGAACTTCGCTGCGTTGTTCGAGCCCTGGCCGGTGATCGGGTCGTTGAGCATCACCGCATCGGCCATGCCCATCACGAGCCGGCCGCTGGGCAGGCGTCCGACGGGCTTGCGCACGGTCGGCGGGAACGCGCCGCTGAGGAGGCCGTTGGCGTCGGTGAGTTCCACCTGGGTGCAGCGCGCGGCCTCCCAGGGCAGGAAGCATTGCAGGATATCCAGCGAGCGCGCCAGGTGCTCCGCGGGGCTGCGAACGTCGGCCCAGCAGTCCATGGGGCCGCCCGGGATGCCTTCGAACACCATGATCTCGCAAGAGCCGCTGTGCGTGAGCGCGGGGAAGACGAAATACTCGCCCACGCCCGGGATCAGGTTGAGGCTCACCGCGCTGTGCTCCTCGCGCGGCCGCATGCCGTGCACGTAGGTGAGGGCCAGGGCGCGCTGGGGCCGGTCGTAGGGGCTGCGATCGGCGTCGCGCTCGAACATCCTGGCGATGGCGCCCTTGCCGGCGGCCACGATCACCAGGTCGTGTTCGCGCGTCCACTGCTCCAGGTCCTCGATCTCGGCGTCCTTGAAGAGCAGTTGGCCGCCGCGCTGGCTGAAGGTCGCCATCCAGGCCGGCACCTTGATGCGCTGATCGACCGACTGCGCGACATGGTCGAGCCGGTGGCTCCAGCTCAGAGCCTTCACGCCCGCCTGCTCGGGATGGGGCACGGCGAAGGAAATGCCCTCCACCGGCGGGCAGTCCTGTTCCCAGAAGGCGAGGCCGCGGTCGCGCTCCAGTTGCAGGCTGTCGTGGAACATGCATTGGCTGGACATGACCTTGCCGCCGCGGATGTCGTCCGCCGAGCGGTTCGACACGACAGTCACGGCGTAGCCCCGGGCCTGCAGGCCCAGGGCGAGTTGCAGGCCGGACTGGCCGGCGCCGACGATGAGGATGTTGCGCATGGGATGTCTCCAGTGGGTGGGGGGTGCGGCTCAGGCCATCAGCTTCGGAATGGCGGGCTCGAAGGACTCCGGCCCCATGGCCGAGTAGCCGCCGTCGACGGCGTAGTCCGCCCCGGTGACGAAGCTGGCGTGGTCGGAGCACAGGAACAGCACCACCTGCGCGACTTCCTCTGGGTCGCCCACGCGGCGCAGCATGTGGAAGGGGGCGGCCACGCGATCGGTCTTGTCGCGGTCGCCGTCGGTGAGCTGGTTCATGATGGCCGACCAGGTCCAGCCGGGCGAGACGCTGTTGACGCGGATGTTGTCCGGCGCCAGGTCCATGGCCATGCTGCGCGTGAGTTGCACCAGCGCGGCCTTGCTGGTGGGATAGAGCCAGCGGCCGGTCTGCGCCACGCCGGAGGAGATGCTGGTGAAGTTCACCACGGCGCCGCCACCGCCGCGGCGCAGGTGCGGCAGCACCGCCTGCAACATCACGACGGCGCTGGCCACGTTCACGTTCAGCGCCGTGAGCCAGTCCGAGCGCGGCGATTCGATGCCGTTGTCGACGTAGCTGCAGGCCAGGTTGACCAGGAAGTCCACCCGGCCGAAGCGTGCAGCCGTCTGGTCGGCGCAGGCCCGGACCTGGGCGTCATCGGTGATGTCGGTGCGGCGGAACCACACCTTGTCGTCACCGCCGCAGCTGGCGGCGACGCGGGCGCCGCCCTCGGCATCGATGTCCGCGAGCGTCACCCGCACCCCGGCCTCGTGCAATGCGCGCACCACCCCCGCCCCGATGAGGGTCGCCCCGCCGGTCACGATCGCCACCTTGTGTTGCAAGCCCTTGAACATCACCGTCTCCTTCTGTCGTTGGGATGAGCCGAACGATAGGCAGGGCAGGGGGCGCGCAGGGGCCGGAAAACGCAGCGCGAATCCCGAATGCGCAGCTCTTTGCCGGACGCTCCGGGCCGGCCCCGATGTGCACCGGGCGGCCTTTTGATAGATTGGCATCACCATGCTGGCTCGGCCCCTTTCGCTGCCCCTGTCGCGCTTCAGCCTGTTCCACACCCGCGATGTGGACCAGGCGCGCGAAAGCGTGGCGCGGGTGTTCTGCCCGCACGTGCTCAACACCTGCCACCCCCGCGATGCACTGGACGCCCGCCATCACAGCGCGCCGCTGGGTGTGGATGCCAGCCTCAACTACGTGCAGTACGGCCCGGCTGTGGAGATCGACCCCGGCCATCTGGGCAGCTTCTACCTGCTGCAGATTCCGTTGCGCGGCGGCGCCAACGTCTGGTGCGGCGGCAAGGAGGTGCGGGCCGACCGCACCATGGCCTCCCTGCCATCGCCGATGGAGCCCCTGCGCATGCGGTGGGCCGACGACAGCCCCCACCTGATCGTGCGCTTCTCGCAGGCCGCCGTGCTCACGCAACTCGCGCAGCTGGCGCAGTGCGAAGTGCAAGGTGCGCCGGTCTTCGAACCCGGCGTGCGGCTGGACGAACCGGGCGTGGCGCCCGCCGTGGCCTTCGTTCGCTACCTGTGCGAGGCGCTGGACGGCGACCCGAACTTTGCCGGCTCGGCGTTGGCCCGCCAGGCGGAAAGCTACCTGATCTCCACCTTGCTGCTGCAGTTGCCGCACAGCCACCGGCCGGTGCTCGACGCCTCGGCCCGGCGTGCCCTGCTGCCGCGCACGGTGCGCCGGGCCCAGGAGTTCATGCGTGCCCATGCGGCGGAACCGTTCACGCTGGTCGATCTGTGCCGCCATCTGGGCGTGAGCGCGCGGGGCCTGCAGCAGGCTTTCGCGGCCGCCACCGGCGAAAGCCCGATGACCTGGTGGCGGGGACTGCGCCTGGACCGGGTGCGCGAGGAACTGGTGAGCGGCGCGGTCCACGGCGTGCCCGGCGGCCTGACCAGGCTCGCCGAGCGCTACGGCTTCTTCCATGCGGGCCATTTCGCGGCCCACTATCAGCGGCGCTTTGGCGAGCGGCCGGGCGATACGGCGCGTGTCTTCAAGGAGTCAGGGCCTGCGCATTGATTCCAGTACATTGACCGGCTTGTCTTCTTCCAGCACGGCACGGCCATGACGTTTCGCCCCACCCTCGACTTCCTCCTCTACGACTGGCTCGACGCCGAGTCGCTCAATCAGAACGA
The DNA here is from genome assembly GCF_051216515.1 of Variovorax frigidus. Classification (NCBI taxonomy): domain Bacteria; kingdom Pseudomonadati; phylum Pseudomonadota; class Betaproteobacteria; order Burkholderiales; family Comamonadaceae; genus Variovorax; species Variovorax frigidus. Next base: position 517,537 of record NZ_JBPJZF010000004.1, on the reverse strand, counting down.
GCGTTTCGCGGACCATTCGCGCGAAACCTTCGACGCCGTGCTCGACACCTGCGAGCGCATCGCGCGCGAGAAGTACGCGCCGGCCAATCGCATTGTCGACACGCAGGAGCCCCGCTTCGACGGCGAGAAGGTGATCCTGCCGCAGGCCACGCACGACGCCCATGCGGCCTTCGCGGGCTCTGGCATGCTCAGCGCCGCGCAGGATTACGAGATCGGGGGCATGCAACTGCCCTACACGGTGCAGTCGGCCGCCAACGCCTTCTTCGCGATGGCCTCGGTCAGCATCGGCTCGAACATGCTGACCAGCGGCAACGCCAACCTGCTGATGGTGCACGGCACGCCGATGCAGCAGGAGGTGTTCGCGAAGAACGAGTTCTCGGGCCGCTGGGCCGGCACCATGTGCCTGTCGGAGCCGCAGGCCGGCTCGTCGCTGAGCGATGTCGCCACGCGCGCCGTCCCTGACGGTGCCGATTTCCAGGACGACCCGCTGGGCCCGCGCTACCGCCTCACGGGCAACAAGATGTGGATTTCGTCCGGCGACCACGAGCTGACCGAGAACATCGTGCACATCGTGCTGGCCAAGATCCCCGACGCCGACGGCAAGCTGGTGCCGGGCACGCGCGGGATCTCGCTGTTCATCGTGCCGAAGAGGATGGTGGAGATCAAGAACCCTCTCCCGCAGGCGGGAGAGGGGGCGAATGGCAGCGTGAGCGTCACGCTGGGAGATCGGAACGACGTGGCGCTGGCCGGCCTGAACCACAAGCTGGGCTGGCGTGGCACCACCAACACGCTGCTGAACTTCGGCGAGGGCAAGTACCCGGTCGACGGCAAGGCCGGCGCCGTGGGCTACCTGGTCGGGCAGCCCGGCAAGGGCCTGCACTGCATGTTCCACATGATGAACGAGGCGCGCATCGCCATCGGCATGGCGGCCTCGATGCTCGGCATGGCCGGCTACGAAGCCTCGCTGGCCTATGCCAAACAACGCCCGCAGGGCCGCCCCGTGGGCCCGGCCGGCAAGGACGCGGCCAAGCCGCAGGTGCGCATCATCGAGCACGCCGACGTGCGCCGCATGCTGCTCGCGCAGAAGTCCTATTGCGAAGGCGCGCTGGCGCTGCAGCTCTACTGCGCGCGGCTCGTCGACGTGCAGAAGACCGGCGACGCACAGGCGGCCGACGAGGCGCGGCTGCTGCTGGAGGTGCTCACGCCCATCGCCAAGAGCTGGCCCAGCGAGTGGTGCCTCGAGGCCAATTCGCTGGCCATCCAGGTCCATGGCGGCTACGGCTACACGCGCGATTTCCCGGTCGAGCAGTACTGGCGCGACAACCGCCTGAACATGATCCACGAGGGCACGCACGGCATCCAGGCGGCCGACCTGCTGGGCCGCAAGGTGCTGATGGAAGAGGGCCGCGGCATGGCGCTGCTGGCCGCACGCATCGCCGAAACGGCCGCGCGCGCGGCCGCCGTGCCGGCGCTCGCGGCCGACGCCAAAGCCCTGACCGAGGCGCTCGCCCAGGTCGAGGCCGCCACCCGCGCCGCCTGGTCGACCGGCGATCCGGGAGAAGCCCTCGCGAACGCGGTACCCTATATGCAGGCTTTCGGCCATACCGTGCTGGCGTGGATCTGGCTCGACGTTGCACATCGCTCCCTTCAGGGCGATGCGGCAGCATCGACGCCGGCCACTGTCGGCAGGCTCGGGGCCGCAAGCTATTTCTATCACTACGAACTGCCGAAAATCGGCGCCTGGCTCCATGTGGTCGAGACCCGAGATCCCACATGCGCCCAAATGCCCGAGGAAGCATTCTGATGAACAGCGGAAGTTACATGCCCAAACTACGTTCGACCGAACCGCCCAAGCCGCACGCGAAGCTGGAGAAGTGGACCTGGATCCTGATCTACGCCGGCTTGTTCCTGATGACACTGGGAATCGCCACCGCTCGCACCGACACGGTGCTCGGGTGGAGCATGGCGACGCCCGGCGCATTGGCGGCGGTCGCAGGCGTCGTGCTGATCTACCTGCGTTCGCGCATCAAGGACTGAGCATGATCAAGCACATCGTGATGTGGAAACTCGTCGACGCCGCCCAGGCGCCGCAATTCAAGCAGCTGCTCGACACCTGCAAGGGCATCGTGCCCGGCATGCGCGAGTTCGAGGTCGCCGTGCAGGCCGAGGGCCTGGAAGCCAACCACGACGTGGCGCTGTACTCGGTGTTCGACGACGCGGCCTCGCTGCAGGCCTACGTGGTGCACCCGCGCCACCAGGAAGTGGTGGCCACCTTGCCCGCACGCGCTTCGCGCAGCGTGTTCGATTATCAGATTTAACCCCCCCGAAGCGCCTGCGGCGCCTCCCCCCAGGGGGCGATACCGGCGGCCCGGCAGAGCCGGTTCCGCGGTATCCCTGGATTTGGTCCTGCCGGTTGTGACGCGGCGGGCGAGAACCCGAACAAAGAAAGATGCACCCATGAGCCAACGCAACGTTCAACAACTCTTCGACCTCAGCGGCAAGACCGCGCTCATCACCGGTGGCTCGCGCGGCCTGGGCTTGCAGATGGCCCATGCGCTCGGCGAGGCGGGTGCCCGCATCATGCTGAGTTCGCGCAAGGCCGACGACCTGGAGCAGGCGACCGCCGACCTGCAGGCCGCGGGCATCGACGCGCGCTGGATCGCCGCCGACTGCGCGAAGGAAGAAGACACGCGCCGCCTGGCCGACCAGACGCTCGAGCGCATGGGGGCCATCGACATCCTGGTCAACAACGCCGGCGCGAGCTGGGGTGCACCGGCCGAGTCGCACCCGGTCGCGGCCTGGGACAAGGTGATGAACCTCAACGTGCGCGGCTACTTCGTGCTGGCGCAGCAGGTGGCCAACAAGTACATGATTCCGAACAAGACCGGTCGGATCATCAACATCGCATCGATCGCGGGTCTGAACGGCAACGGGCCTGAAATCCAGACCCTGGCCTACAACACCTCGAAGACCGCGGTGATCGGCTTCACCAAGACGCTGGCCGCCGAATGGGGCAAGTACAACATCAACGTCAACGCGATCTGCCCCGGCTTCTTCATGACCAAGATGGCCTCGGTGCTGATCCAGAACGTGGGCGAGGACAAGATGACGGCCGCCGTGCCGCTGGGCCGGCTCGGCGACGACGAGGACCTGAAGGGCATCACGCTGCTCTACGCAAGCGATGCCGGCAAGCACATCACCGGGCAGTGGCTGGCGGTCGACGGCGGCGTGAGCGTCGTGCTGGCCTGAATGGACACGACCGTGACCGACAACGACATCAACGTCCGTTCCTACACCAGCCAGATCCCGTTCGCGCGGCACCTGGGCTTCGAGCTCACGAAGTTCGAAGACGGCGCCTCCGAGATTCTCTACACGCCCAAGCCCGAGCACCTGAACACCTTCGACGTCGCGCACGGCGGCGCCTGCATGACGCTGCTCGACATCGCGATGGCCGCGGCCGCGCGCAGCCAGACCCCCGAAGTCGGCGTGGTCACGATCGAGATGAAGACCAGCTTCATGCGGCCCTCGGTCGGCCCGCTGCGCGCGTGCGGCCGGCTGATCCACCGCACCGCGACGCTGGCCTTCGTCGAGGCCACGATCTACGACGAGAAGGAGCAGGCCTGCGCGCAGTCGACGGGCACCTTCAAGTACGTGAAGCGGCGGCTGCCGACGGGCCCGGCCAGCGCGAACGCACAGCGTCCGCCGTCGACTGACTAGCCCCCCGAAGCGCCTTCGGCGCCTCCCCCCCGGAGGGGGGCGATACCAGCGGCCCGGCGAAGCCGGTTCCGCGGTATCCCTGAGTGAAGACAGACAACCACATTGCACAGGAGCTTTCCATGCCCACCAATCGCCAGCAGCATCTTGACAACCGCCCCGACGGTGAAGCCGTCGCGAGCAACTTCAAGCTCGTGACCGCCGAGACACCCGCACTGGAGGACAACCAGGTGCTGGTGCGCCACCACTACCTGAGCCTGGACCCGTACATGCGCGGGCGCATGAACGATTCCAAGAGCTACGCGCAGCCGCAGCCGCTGGGCCAGGTGATGCAGGGCGGCACCGTCGGCGAGGTGGTCGAGAGCCGGCATCCGAAGTACGCCGTCGGCGACAAGGTGGTCGGCTTCGGCGGCTGGCAGGAATACAGCGTGGTCGACGGTTCGGTGGTCGGCGCGCTGCGCAAGGTCGACACCACGCACGTGCCGCTGTCGCACTACCTGGGCGCGGTCGGCATGCCGGGCGTGACCGCCTGGTATGGGCTGGTGAAGATCATTGCGCCCAAGGCCGGTGAGACAGTGGTCGTCACGGCCGCCAGCGGCGCGGTGGGCAGTGCCTTCGCCGCGCTGGCCAAGGCCCGCGGCTGCCGCGTGGTGGGCATCGCGGGCGGTGCGGACAAGTGCCGCTACGCGACCGAGGAACTGGGCTTCGACGTCTGCATCGACTACAAGCAGCATCCCGACGTCAAGAGCATGTCGCAGGCGCTCAAGGAAGCCTGCCCGGACGGCATCGACGGCTACTTCGAGAACGTCGGCGGCTACATCTTCGATGCGGTGCTGCTGCGTACCAACGCCTTCGCCCGCGTGGCGCTGTGCGGAATGATCGCCGGCTACGACGGCGCGCCGCTGCCGCTGGCCAACCCGGCGCTGATCCTGATCAACCGCCTGAAGATCGAAGGCTTCATCGTCAGCGAGCACATGGAATTCTGGCCCGAAGCGCTCAAGGAGCTGGGCGGCCTGGTGGCCAGCGGCAAGCTGCGCCCGCGCGAGTCGGTGGCCGAGGGCATCGCCGCGGCGCCCGAGGCCTTCCTGGGCCTGCTCAAGGGCCGCAACTTCGGCAAGCAGCTGGTCAAGCTCGTCTGAGCAACTGAACCGGGCGGCGCCAGAAGGCGGTGTGTCGCGCCCAGGACTCGACGTTGCCGGGGTGAACGGGTAGGGTGGCGGCATGACCGATCTCATCCTGCATCACTATCCTTCCTCGCCCTTCTCCGAGAAGGTCCGTCTGATCCTGGGCATCAAGAAGCTGCCGTGGAAGTCGGTCTTCATCCCGCCGATCATGCCCAAGCCAGAGGTGCTGGAGCTCACGGGCGGCTACCGCAAGACGCCCTTCCTGCAGGTCGGGGCCGACATGTACTGCGACTCGGCGCTCATCGCCGACGTGCTGGAACACCTGCAGCCCCAGGCCACGCTGTACCCGGAACCCGAGAAGGGCATGTCGCGCATCCTGTCGCAGTGGGCCGACACCACGCTGTTCTGGGCGGCGATGGCGTGGAACCTGCAGCCCAGGGGCGCGGCCGAAGTGTTCGCCAAGGCGCCACCCGAAGCGGCCAAGGCCTTCGGCGAAGACCGCGGCAAGATGAGCGCGGGCAACATGACGCGTCTGCGGCCGGCCGATGCCACCAGCGCCTACAAGTCCTATCTGCGGCGCCTGTCGGACATGCTCGACGACAAGCCCTTCCTGCTCGGCGAGGTGCCTTGCATCGCCGACTTCTCCGCCTACCACCCGCTCTGGTACACCCGCCGCATCGAGGCCGTGAAGGGCATCCTCGACCTCACGCCCGCGGTGGTCGACTGGATGGACCGCATCGCGGCCATCGGACACGGCCATTCGGAGAAGTTCAGCGCGCAGGAAGCGATCGCCGTGGCCAAGGCGTCGACGCCCCTGACGGTGCTGACCGACAGCACCTTCCAGGACGACCACGGCATCCCGCTCGGCAGCGAGGTCACGATCCGCGCCGAGAGCTTCGGCCTCGAGGACACCGCCGGCAAGCTGGTCGCCGCGACGCGCACGCACTACACGCTGGAACGCAGCAGCGAACGCGCGGGCACCGTGCACGTGCACTTCCCGCGCATCGGCTACGTGCTGCGCAAGGCCGAGGGCTGAGCGCCGTCGCGCGCAGGACATCGCCCGGCCACGCAACGCGGTTCAATACGGGATCGAGACCCAGAGACAACGCAAAGGACCGCTTCCATGATTCAGGATTTCAAGGGCAAGACCGCCGTGCTCACCGGCGCGGGTTCGGGCTTCGGCCTCGAGTGCGCGCGCATCGGCGCGGCGCGCGGCATGAACCTCGTGCTGGTCGACGTGCAGCAGGATGCGCTCGACCGCGCCCAGGCCGAGATGGAGGCCGCGGGCGCCCAGGTGCTGGCCCGCCGCGTCGACGTGTCGAAGGCCGATCAGATGGAATCGCTCGCGCAGGCCGTGCAGGAGCGCTTCGGCGCGCCGCACTTCGTCTTCAACAACGCGGGCGTGGGCGCGGGCGGGCTGGTGTGGGAGAACACCGTGGCCGACTGGGAATGGGTGCTGGGCGTCAACGTCTGGGGCGTGGTGCACGGCGTGCGCCTGTTCACGCCGATGATGCTGGCTGCCGCCGCGAAGGACCCGTCTTACCGCGGTCACATCGTCAACACGGCCAGCATGGCCGGCCTGCTCACGCCGCCCAACATGGGCGTCTACAACGTCAGCAAGCACGCCGTGGTGAGCCTCACCGAAACGCTGTATCAGGACCTTTCGCTGGTGACCGACCAGGTCGGCGCGAGCCTGCTGTGCCCGTACTTCGTGGCCACCGGCATCCACAGCAGCGAGCGCAACCGCCCGGGCGACCTGCCCGCGGGCGAGCTGACCAAGAGCCAGCTGATCGGCCAGGCCATGACCTCCAAGGCCGTGAGCAGCGGCAAGGTCAGCGCGGCCGACGTGGCGGGCAAGGTGTTCGACGCGATCCGCGACAACCAGTTCTACGTCTTCAGCCACCCGAAGGCACTGGGCAACGTGCGCAGTCGCATGGAGGGCATCGTCTCGGGCACCAACCCGGCCGACCCCTTCCTCGAGCGGCCGGAAATCGGCCAGCAACTGCGAGCCCAGCTGCGCGCCTGAGCCCCGGCGAGCCGACCTGTTTTCCTACACGGCGCCGCTGCGGCGGCGCGTAGGGTGACCGGATCATGTTGAATCCCATTTCCCTGCGCCAGGCCCTTCGGGGCCTTCCGGCCGTCGCGCTCGGCCTCTCTCTGCTGTGTGCGGGTGGCACCGCCGTCGCCCAGGACGCGGCCGCGCTCAAGGCCCGGCACCAGGCCCTGACGGCGCGCCTGACGGACAACCCGTTCCAGCGCCGGCTGGTGCTCGACTCCACCGAAAGCGCCGATCGCCTCAGTGGCGACATCTACGCGGTGGTCGACCATCCCTTCGCCGAACTGGCCGCGCTCGAGCGGCCGGCCAGCTGGTGCGAGGTGCTGATGCTGCACCTCAACACCAAGCATTGCGCAGTGAAGGGTGGCGCCGCAGCGCCGGTGGTCGAGGTGGCGATCGGGCGCAAGTTCGACCAGCCGCTCGACAAGGCGCAACGCGTGCCCTTCGCCTGGGGCGGTGCCTCGTCGACGGCCGACTACCTGTCGGTGCGCCTGTCGGCCGCCAGCGGACCGATGTCGACGCGCGACTACCGCATCGGCTTCGAAGCCACGCCGCTGGGCGCGAAGCAGAGCTTCGTGCACCTGTCCTATGCCTACGGCTACGGCACCGCGGCGCGGCTGGCCATGCAGGCCTACCTCGGCACGCTGGGCAGCGACAAGGTCGGCTTCACGGCCTCCGGCCGCGACGGCGACGGCAAGCCGGCTTACATCGGTGGCGTGCGCGGCGTGGTCGAGCGCAACACCATGCGCTACTACCTGGCGATCGATGCCTTCCTCGACGCGCCGCGGCCCGAGCAGCTCGATCGCCGGCTGGCCGCCTGGTTCGACGCCACCGAGCAGTACGCGCGACAGCTGCACGAAACCGAACGATCGGACTACCTCGACATGAAGCGCAGCGAATACGCGCGGTTGAAGACGGGGTCCTGAAGCACAGCGCAGGCGGGCCGCGGCGCGAGCCGTCAGGAGGGCTTACTACAATGTTTGCTCATCCTTGAACGGTGTGTTCCATGTCCTCCTCCGCCGCGGTCCGGAATGCCGATATCGTCGACTCCCTGCCGCAGGCCCTCTTCGCATGCGACGCCCTGGGTGTCTACCTGCGGGTCAATCCCGCCTACGAGCGCCTGACCGGCCACGCGGCCCACGAGTTGGTCCATCGCCAGACGATCGCGCTGGTGCATGGCGCATTCGAGTTGCCCCCGGGTCCCGAGTCGCTGTCGCGCCCGTCGTGGACCAGCCGGCATCGCGATGGTCGCACGCTGCAGTTTCAGCTCGTGCTCACGGCCATGCCGCAGCAGGACGATGCACCGCAGCGCTGGGTCGGCACGATGGTGCCCCTGCCGCCGCGCGAGTCGCAGACGCTGGCCCGCTGGAACGACGGCTTCCATGACACCTGGACCCAGCTGCCCAACGTGGCCTGGCTGCGCGAACGCGCGGCGCTGAAACTGCAGGCGGCCCGCCAACGCGAGCGGCCCTGCGCGCTGCTGGTGGTCGAGCTCGACCAGATGGACCGGTTGCGCGATTCGCAGGGCGACGAGATGCTGGGCCAGGTGCTGCAACTGTGTGCCCACCGCATCCGTGGCGCCCTCGGGCCCGAGGCGGTGCTCGCGACGCTGGGCGGCGGGCTGCTCGCCTGCCTGGTGGATGGCGGCACGCAAGAGGTCAACGTCCGCATCGACGCCATGCTGCACGGCCTGTCGTTGCCCATGCAGGGCGCCGACCGCAGCCTGCGCCTCACGGCCTGCATCGGCGCGGCGATCAGCAGCCTCGAGACTCGCACCGACGTGGGGGAACTGATGCACCGTGCGCGCGTCGCGCTGGGCGTGGCCAAGGCCGCGGGCGCGGCGCAGGCGCGCTGGTTCACCGGCGCGATGCAGAGTCAGGCCGAAGGGCGGCTGCAACTCGAGGGCCTGCTGCGCGAAGCGCTCGAGCGCAACGAGTTCAGCCTGGTGTTCCAGCCGCAATTGCATTTGTCGACCGGACGCATCCGGCACATGGAGGCGCTGCTGCGCTGGCAGTCGCCGACCCTGGGAGCGGTCAGCCCGGCCGCCTTCATCCCGGTGGCCGAGGACATCGGCATGATCGTGCCGATCGGCGAATGGGTGATGCGCGAGGCCTGCCGCGAAGTGGGCCGGCTGCATCGCCTGCTCGCGCGCAAGGGCGGCGAAGCGCCGCGCGTGGCGGTCAACGTGTCGGCGCACCAGTTGCTGTCGCCCGGGCTGGTCGAGATGGTGCAGAGCGCGCTGGTCGATGCGGGGCTGGGCCCGGAGCACCTGGAGATCGAGATCACCGAGAGCATCTTCCTCAACGATGCGGCGCGCGCGTTGGCCACGCTGGAGTCGCTGCGCCAGCTGGGCATCGAACTGGCCATCGATGACTTCGGCACCGGCTACTCGAGCTTTTCCTACCTCACGCAATTTCCGTTCGATCGGCTCAAGATCGACCGCTCGCTGGTCATGAACGTCGACCAGCCGGGCAAGGGTTACGCCATCGTCTCTGCCATCGTGTCGCTCGCGCACGCGCTGGGCATGAAGGTCACGGCCGAGGGCATGGAGACACCCGCGCAAGCCGCGGCGCTCGAGGCGTTGAAGTGCGACGACGTGCAGGGTTATGGTTTCGCGCGGCCCCTGCAGCCCAAGGCGCTCGAACGGCTGCTGACCGGCGCGCCTGCGGCGGACCCGAACTGAAGGGTCTTCAATTCAGGTTGCGTTGCAGATAGGCGCCACGAGCCGCGTCTGTCACTGTTTCTTTGACATCCCACGCAGCCACGCCTTCCGCGTCGCCGTCGCCGATCTGCGCGGACATGCGGGTCAATCGGTGTTGCGCAGGGGAGGTAAAGTGCGCTGGCTTTCCCCCTTCGATCCCCTCCAGAAAGGCAGCACGACACCATGGCAGTTTTGCGTACCCCTGAGACAGCACCGGGCGAATACGGCGATCTCTTCGCGTTCCTGATGGAGGAGCTGAAGCTCTTCAAACGCAAGCTGCTCGTGATGCTCAAGCATGTGGAGACCGGCGAATCGATGGTGTACGAGCAGGCCTGGTACGCCTTCGCGCTCAAGGACCGCCTGACCGCGCTGCTCAAGGCGGAGGACTACGAGGCGGTCGCGCAGTTGCCCCTCGTCAAGGAAGGGCAGACCGGCATCTACATCGAGACCCGCTACGTGCCCTCGGGCAAGCTGGTGGGACTTCAGCTCGTCGAGGCCCGGCCGCACGAAGGCGGGCGCTATGTGGGCCTGACGCCGGCCACGGTGTACACCGACGCGGACGGCGAACGCGTGCTGGCGTTCGCCAGGACGCTCAAGTAGAGGCCTCGCGATGCGAGGGGGCTTCGCGCTCTTCGCCACGGCGATCGGCCATTGCAGCATCGCCTGGAGCGAACGCGGCATCGTGGGCGTGCAACTGCCCGAGCATGACGAGGCCCTGACCCATGCGCGCATGCAGGCGAGCTTTCCCGCGCTGGTCGAGTCGCTGCCACCGGCGAGCGTGCAGGAGGCCATCGACGCCACGGCCGCGATGCTGGCCGGCGCGCCGCTCGACCTGCTGGAGATCGTGCTCGACGAGGAGGGCGTGCCGGCATTCCATCGGCGCGTCTATGCGATCGCGCGGCGCATCAGGCCGGGCGAGACAAGGACTTACGGGGAGGTCGCCGAGGAACTCGGCGGCAAGGGACTGGCCCGTGCGGTGGGGCAGGCGCTGGGTCGCAATCCCTTCGCGCCCATCGTGCCCTGCCACCGCGTGCTGGCGGCCGATGGCCGGCCGGGCGGGTTTTCTGCGCCGGGCGGCGCGCTGGCCAAGATGCGCATGCTGCACAACGAGGGTGCGCGGCCGACCGGGACGGCCTCGCTGTTCGACGACTTCTGAGCCGTACAGCGGGCCGCCTGCCTCGGCTTAGCGCGAAGCTTGCTGCGTGAACGACACGCGGGGCTTCAGGTAAGCCGTGGGCACCTGGTCACGGTAGAAGGCGCGGCGGTCCAGGCTCTGCAGCGGGTTGTGCGCAGCGGCCACGGCCTCGGCGCGCACCGAGGCGCGGTCGACGGTCGAATTGACGGCCAGCACGCCGCTACCGTAGGTGTCGCCGTAGATGTTGCCGGCGCGGGCGGCTGCAACGGCCTGGTCTTGCGTGTCGGCGCGGCTCAGGCTGGAGCGGACGGTCAGCACGCCGTCATAGGTTTCGGCTTGGGCGCCGACGGCAGCGACGAGGGAGAGGGCTGCGACGGCGAGGATCTTGCGGGTGTTCATTTCAATTTCTCTTTCAATGATTTGGATGATGTAGAACCGGTCTTGGGTGGGTGTCTCCGCCCCTTTCGGGAGCGGCCTCTTCGCTCGGTGGCCTGTTCACCCAGATCAACTTGCTTCGTTGGTCTGTGGGATGAAGTTTGAGCCTGAACAGCGCCCGAAAACGCGCACGCGCGGAACCATGGCGTTCGGGCAATGGAAACAATGCGGCCGCCAGGGCGCTCCGGCGTCGTAGCACAGGCGCGCCCGCCGCGCTGCCGGATGGCCGTTTCCGGGTTGGCGACAATCACCCCCTATGACTTCTTCGCGTTTTTTCAAGATGGCGCTCGTATTGGGCCTGCTGTCGGCCATCGGTCCGTTCGCCATCGACATGTATCTGCCTGCGCTGCCGGCCATCGGCACCAGCCTGCGCGCCGATATCGGTGCCGTTCAGTGGAGCCTTACGGTGTTCTTCCTGGCGCTTGCGGTGGGCCAGCCTTTCTACGGTCCGATCTCCGACATGGTCGGGCGCAAGCCGCCGCTGTACTTCGGGCTCGGCCTGTTCGCGCTGGCCAGTGTGGGCTGTGCGCTGGCCAGCGACATCCAGACGTTGATCGTGCTGCGCTTCCTGCAGGGTCTGGGCGCCGCGGCCGGCATGGCGATCCCGCGGGCCATCGTGCGCGACCTGCACACCGGCAACGACGCGGCGCGGCTGATGTCGCTGCTGATGCTGGTGTTCAGCATCTCGCCGATCCTCGCGCCGCTAGTCGGCAGCGGGGTGATCGCGCTGGCCGGCTGGCGCGCGGTGTTCTGGGCCGTCACGCTGGCGGCCATCGCCGGGCTGGTGCTGATCAACACCTCGCTCGGCGAGACCCGCACGCCCGAGCAGCGCGTCGAGAGCAGCCTGGGCAGCGCCCTGGCCGGCTACGGCCAGCTGCTGCGCGACTGGCACTACCTGGGCCTGGTGTTCATCGGCAGCTTCGCGATGGCCGGTTTCTTCACCTACCTGGCCAACTCGTCCTTCGTGATGATCGACCACTACGGCCTGTCGCCCGTGATGTACAGCGTGGCCTTCGGCGTCAATGCGGCGGCCTTCTTCGCAGCCGCGCAGTTCAACGGCCCGCTGGGCGAACGCTTCGGGCTGGCACGCGTGGTCAAGGGCGCGGTGGCGGCCTGCGGCGTGGTGATGGTGGCGATGTTCGTCTACTACCTGCTGGGCGGCGATTCGATCTGGGTGCTGCTGGTGCTGTACTTCATCGCCAGCGGCCTGATGGGCCTGGTGATTCCCACCACCTCGGTGCTCGCGCTCGAGGAGCACGGCAGCATCGCCGGCACCGCGTCGGCGCTCATGGGCACGCTGCAGATGCTGACCGGCGCGGTCGTGATGGGCGTGGTGGGCCTGTTCACCGACGGCCGACCCCTGCCCATGGTGGCCGGCATGGCCGGCGGCGCGCTGGTGGCCGTGGTGCTGACCTGGCTCACGCTCGGCAGCGCCTATGACGCCGAATCGGCCGGCGAGCCCGCGGTGCGCTGAATGAGCGCTGGCACCCTGCGCGAGGAACCGTCTTCCGCTCTGACTGCGGCGCCGCCGCGCGACGGGCTGCCCATGCCGCAGCGCCTGTACGCGATGGCCGTGATCATTCTCGGCATCACGGTCGCGGTGCTCGACGGCACCATCGTCAACCTCGCGCTGCCGGGCATCGCACGCGAACTCAATGCCAACCCCGCGCATTCGATCTGGGTGGTCAACGCCTACCAGATCGCCACGCTGGTGATGCTGCTGCCGTTGGCCGCGCTGGGCGACCGGGTGGGCTACCGCCGGGTCTACCTGCTGGGCGTGGCCCTGTTCACCGTCTCCTCGCTGGCCGCGGTGCTGGCCAATTCCCTCGGCACGCTGATCGCCGCACGGGCCGTCCAGGGCCTGGGCGCGGCCGGCATCATGAGCGTCAACGCGGCGATGGTGCGGCTCATCTATCCGTCGGCGCAGCTGGGGCGCGGCATCGCGGTCAACTCGATGGTGGTGGCGACGGCCTCGGTGGCCGGCCCCTCGGTGGCCGCGGCCATCCTGTCGGTGGCCTCCTGGCCCTGGCTGTTCGCGCTCAATGTGCCCCTGGGGCTGGCGGTGCTGGCGCTGGGCCTGCGCGCCTTGCCCTTCAACACCGCGGCGCCGGCCGTCGGCCTGCGTTTCTCGTGGGTCGATGTGGTGCTCAACGTGCTGATGTTCGCGCTCATCTTCATCGGCGCCGACCGGCTCGGCGTGCGCGAAGCCGATGCGGCGCAGGGCACCCAGCCCGTGGCCTGGGCGCTGCTGCTGGCCGGCGTGGCGGTGGGCTTCGTCTACCTGCGTCGCCAGCGTGCGCTGGTGGTGCCGCTGTTCCCGATCGACCTGCTGCGCATCCCGGTGTTCGCGCTGTCGATGGGCACCTCGGTCGCGGCCTTCTGCGCGCAGATGCTGTCGTACATCGCGCTGCCGTTCCTGCTGCTCGACGTGTACGGCCGTACCCATCTGCAGGCCGGCCTGCTGATCACCGCCTGGCCGCTGGCCATCGTGGTGATGGCGCCGATCGCCGGACGGCTCATCGGCCGCTACCCCGACGGCCTGCTGGGCGGTATCGGCCTGGGGCTGCTGGCGATCGGCCTGGGCCTGCTGGCGGCCTTGCCGGCCCAACCCGACAACCTCGACATCGTCTGGCGCATGGCCCTGTGCGGCGCGGGCTTCGGCCTGTTCCAGTCGCCCAACAACCACACCATCGTGACCACGCCGCCGCCGCACCGCAGCGGTGCGGCCAGCGGCATGCTGGGCACGGCGCGCCTCACGGGCCAGACCCTGGGCGCGGTGCTGATCGCCGCCATCTTCAGCGTCTGGAGCCCGCACGAGGGGCGAGGGCCGCTCATTGCGCTGGTGCTGGCGGCCGCCTGTGCGGCATTGGCTGGCATCTGCAGCAGCCTCCGTCTGAGGGCGGGGACTTCGCCAAGCCATTAAGCTTGGCGTCAATGAAGGAAATCCCCGAGGCGATCGTCTGCGAAGGCTGCGATGCGGTGTACCACCGCGCGCCGCTGCATGAACGCGAGATCGCCCGCTGCCCGCGCTGCGGCACCGAGCTCGATCGGCACCCGGGCGCGCAGCAGGCGCGCATCCTGCCGCTCACCGTGGCCGGGCTGATCATGTTCTTCATCGCCAACCTGTTCCCGATCGTCGAGATCGAACTGCGCGGCCTGCGCAGCCAGACCACGCTGACCGGCGCCGTGATCGCGCTGGCGGGCGAAGGCATGTCGCTGGTGGCGCTGCTGGTGCTGGCCACCACGCTGCTCTTTCCGCTGCTGCAGTTGCTGATCCTGATCTGGCTGCTGGTCCCCTTGCGGCATCAACACCGCGTGGCCGGTTTTGCCTGGCTGGTGCGCGCGATGCAGTCGCTGCGGCCCTGGGGCATGGTCGAGGTCTTCCTGCTGGGCGTGCTGGTGGCGCTGGTCAAGCTCTCGAGCATGGCGACGGTGCTGCCCGGTCCTGCGCTCTATGCCTTCATGGCGCTCACGGTGCTGCTGACCGCGGTGCTGGCCTTCGATCCGCGCGGTTTCTGGACGATGGCCGAAGGCGCGACGGCGGCGGCCGAAGACACGCCTTCGGCGCCCGAGGAAGCCGCATGACGGCCGTGCCGCGCGCCATCGCCACCGGGTTGATCGGCTGCCGGCACTGCGGCACGGCCTGGGCCGAGGCAGAGGACGGCGCGCCCTGTGGCCGCTGCGGCACGCCGCTGCACATCCGCAAGCCCGACAGCCTGAACCGCACCTGGGCGCTGCTGATCGCGGCCTGCGTGATGTACCTGCCGGCCAACCTGCTGCCGGTGATGATCACCCGCACGCTGTTCGGCTCGCAGAACGACACCATCATGAGCGGCGTGATCTACTTCTGGATCACCGGTGCCTACGGGCTGGCCGCCATCGTCTTCGTCGCCAGCTTCCTGGTGCCGCTGTTCAAGCTGGCGGCACTGTTCGTGCTGGTGGTGAGCGCACAGCGCCGCAGTCGCTGGCGCCGCGTCGAGCGCGCCAAGCTGTATCACCTGATCGAGATCATCGGCCGCTGGTCGATGCTCGACGTCTTCGTGGTGGCGCTGCTGGCGGGCCTGGTGCGCATCCAGGGCTTCGCCGAGATCACGGCCGGCGTCGGCATCGCAGCCTTCGGCGCGGTGGTGGTGCTGACCATGCTGGCGTCGTTGAGCTTCGACCCCAAGCTCACCTGGGACGGCCACACCGGGCCCGACGACGAAGAAGACGATACCGAGCAAGAGAACCCAAGGGACGCACGCCATGAGTGAAGACGACAAGAAGACCGACGGGCGACCCCCCGCATTGCCCGCGCCGCGCGTGGCGAAGCGGCGCGACTGGATACCCTCGCTGATCTGGCTGATCCCGGTGGTGGCGGCGCTGGTCGGCATCACGCTGGTGGCACGCATCCTGATCGACCGCGGCCCCGAGATCGAGGTCAGCTTCAAGACCGCCGAGGGCCTGGAAGCCGGCAAGACCGCGGTCAAGTACAAGGACGTGCAGATCGGCGTGGTGCAGAGCCTGCGCCTGGCGCGCGACCGCTCGCATGTGCGCGTGACCTTGCAGCTCAACAAGGATGCCGACGCCTTCACCGCCACCGACACCCGCTTCTGGGTGGTGCGGCCGCGGCTCGACACCTCGGGCATCTCGGGCCTGAGCACCTTGCTGTCGGGCGCCTACATCGGCGCGGACGCCGGTGTGGCCGACGAAAGCTCGAAGGACTTCACCGGCCTCGAGGCGCCGCCCATCGTCACGCGCGATGCCTCGGGCAAGCAGTTCCTGCTGCGCGCGCCCGACCTCGCGTCGCTCGACGTCGGCTCGCCTGTGTACTTCCGCCGGATCAAGGTCGGCCAGGTGGCGGCCTACGAACTCGACGAGAACGGCCGCGGCGTGACGCTGCGTGTGTTCGTGAACGCGCCCTACGACAAGTTCATCGGCGCCAACTCGCGCTTCTGGCAGGCCAGCGGCATCGACATGCGGCTCAATGCCAGCGGCATCACGCTGCGCACCCAGTCGCTGGCCACCATCCTGATCGGGGGCATCGCCTTCGGCGCGCCCGAGAACAACAGCGGCCCGCTCGCGATCGAGAACACGTCGTTCGCATTGGCCGACGACGAGAGCTCGGCCATGAAGCCGCCGGACGGTCCGGCGCAGACCATGCTGCTGTACTTCAACCAGTCGCTGCGCGGCCTGTCGCCGGGCGCACCGGTGGACTTCCGCGGCGTGGTGATCGGCGAGGTCAAGTCGATCGGCATCCAGTTCGACCGCAGCGAGCGCGAGTTCCGCATGCCCGTGATCGTCACGGTCTACCCCGACCGGCTGCATACCAAGGCCAATGGCGAACCCCGCGAGTCGCGCATCGCGCAGGACAAGCGCCTGCAGTTCCTGATCGGCAAGGGCCTGCGCGCACAGATGCGCACCGGCAACCTGCTGACCGGCCAGAACTACATTGCACTCGACTTCTTCCCCAAGGCGCCGCCGGTGACGGTGGACGTGAGCAAGACGCCGCTCGAGATGCCCACGCTGACCAACAGCCTGGACGAGCTGCAGTCGCAGGTGCAGGAGATCGTCACCAAGGTCAACAAGGTGCCCTTCGAACAGATCGGCACCGACGTGCGCAAGGCGCTGGCCACGCTCGACAAGACGCTGGTCGGCGCCGAGCAGCTCACGCGCACGCTCAACAACGACGTGTCGCCCGAGATCACGGCGGCCATGAAGGACGCACGCAAGACCATCAACTCGGCCGAGCGCACGCTGGCGCAGGACTCACCGCTGCAGCAGGACATGCGCCAGACCCTGCAGGAACTCACGCGCGCGGCCGGTTCGGTGCGCGTGCTGACCGACTACCTCGAACGCCATCCCGAGTCGCTGCTGCGCGGCAAACCGGAGGACAACAAGAAATGAAGCGACTGCCCCGACGACTCCTGAGCGCGCTGCCGCTGGCCCTGGCGCTGCTGGCCGCAGGCTGCGCCACCAGCACGCCTGACCGCTACTACACCTTGGCTGCGCCGGCCGATGTCACGGTCGTCGCGCCCGCGGCCGCGCCGATCTTCATCGAACTCGCGCCGGTCGCGGTGCCCGAGCGCCTCGCGCGCCCGCAGATGCTGGTGCAGCGCGCAGGTGGCGGCGCCGAAGTGGCCTTGCTCGAGCAGCACCGCTGGTCGTCGTCCTTCGAGAATGAACTGCGCGACGCGTTGGCCGCGGGCATCGCGAGCCGGCTCGGTGCCATCGACGTCACCAAGGGTGGCCGCCAGCCCAGCCAGCCGGCCTGGCGCATCGCGCTGCAGGTGCAGCGCTTCGACGCCATCGAGGCCACGCGCGTCGATGCGGCGTTCAGCTGGACTGTGCGGCGCTCCGATTCGGAACGCAGCGCGACCTGCCAATGGTCGGCCAGCGAGCCCGTGGGGCAGGGCATCGATGCGCTGGCACTCGGTGCACAGCGCATCACCTCGCAGGCGGCGCAGGCCATCACACGCCAGTTGTCGGCGCTGCAGGCGGATCCTGCGGCGGCTTGCCGCGGCGCCAGCTGAAGCGGTGGTGCGCGGGTGCGCAAGCTGCGGCAGCCGTTCTTCGCCATCGCCGAGAACCCGTCACTCGTTCGGCGGGGAGCAATTTGCCCCTGACCAGCTTCAAGCAAATCGACCACGGAGAACCCGATGCTGATCGTTCTCGGCGGACCACCAGGTGTCGGAAAAACCGCCACTGCGCGCCAAATCGTCGCCCGTTTGCCATCTGCCTATCTGCGCATCGATACCATTGAGCGAGCGTCGAGGAAGGTGGCCAGCGCGGTCTTCTTCGGTCGGCGGTTGTGCCCCAGTTCGCTTTCGGCTTTCCAGGTTGCTTCTCGGAAGATCTTCTGCACTGGGCGACCATCGCGCAGACGGCCTGCTCAACCTTGGCGCACCAAGGTGCTGTTCTACTCAACCTGGCAGCGAGCGCTCAGCCCTTGCAGGGCCAGGTTGCTCAAGGCCTTGGCAGGGGCGGCACAGCCCTTGGCGATGATGTGAATGCTCAGGTCGCGCGCCTGCGGGGACAGCGCGGTGTGGGTGACGCAGTGCTGCGTCATCATGCCGGTGAGGTACAGGTCGGTGATGCCGGCTTGGCGCACGATCTTCTCCAGGTCGGTGTTGAAGAAGCTGTCGGCTTCGCTTTTCACGACGATCGGTGCATCGCCCAACGCGGCAGCGACATGGCCATGGGTTTTCACCCCCTCGGTGCCGGGCTTGAATGCGGGGGCATCCGCCGCATTCACGTGCTGCACGCCGACGACCAGCCATCCCTCGCGCTTCGCCTGCTCAATTGCTTCTACAGCACCTTTGCAAGCTTCCTCCGCGTTCTCCAGTACGAAGGCACCGCCAGGGAAGTAATCATTCTGAATGTCGATGACGACAAGTGCTTTTTTCATGGGTTTCTCTCTTCAGGTCATGGGGCCTGCCCGAACTCCCGGGCAGGGTCACATCATCAGAACTGCATGGCCTCGCCGTCTTCCGGGATCGTCACGCGGTTCTGAATCTTCTTCTCCTGCACGAACTGGCGCAGTTCCTTGCGGCTGAGCGACATGTGGTTCACCGAATCCATGTGTACCGCCACGATCGCGGCGTTGGGCGCTGCCTGAGCGGCCTGCAGCGCGTCCTGCTTTCCCATGATGATGGGATGCTCCTCGAAACCGCTCATGAGAGCGCTCCCGGTGTTCAGGATCACGACGTCCGGCTTGTACTGCTTCAATGCCTGGTCCACTTCAGGACGCCATACGGTGTCGCCGGCGATGTACACCGTCTTCGCATCGGGCGCAGAAAACACGACCCCCATCACGGGGCCCATCGCCTCGGCACGTGCAGGGTCCGCAAACCACAAATCTGTGCCGTGCTGGCCACCGGTCTTGCTCAACGTCACACCGTGAAAGGTGTTGGCGCCCCCGAGGACACGCACATCCTTGAAGCCTTGGCCACGAATGGTCCTGGCATCCGTTTCGTTCTGCACGAACACGGGCATGTTCTTGGGGATCTGCCGCTGCGCCGCGTCGTCCCAGTGATCGGTATGGGTGTGGGTCACCACGACGGCATCGACACTCTTCATGACGTCGTCGACGGAGAACGGCAGCTCCACCAATGGATTGCGCAGTTCACTGCGGTACGTGTTTGGAAAGCCTGGAAACCCGCCCTTGGGTGAGAGCATGGGGTCGACCAGAAACGTGGTGCCGGAGAAATCGATCTTGACGGTCGCATTTCGAATGTGCTGGACCTTGACGGTCTTTGTCAGGGAAGCAGGCGCCTTCGGGGCGGTGGCGCCGGAGTAGGCGGTGCCGCAGGCGACAAGCATGGCGGTGCCACCCAGGGCGAGCGCGCTCCGCAACGTGTTCGAGACTTGCATGAGTTTTCCTTTTCAATGATTGCTGGTGACGCGCGGTAAGAGGTCCATTCGCGTTGGAGTCAAGTTTGCGAAGGGGCAGGGTTTCGCACCAGTGGCCCAGAGGGCGTTGTTCGATACGATCGGGCCATTCTGTCGATCTGCTCTTGGAGAGTTCATGCAACCTGTGCGAGTCGCAGTTCTGGCGTTCGAGGGTGTCAGCCTCTTTCACCTCTCTGTCCCGAACATCGTGTTCGGCATGAAGCCGGCCCCTGAGGGACTGCCTGCGTATGAAGTCCAGTACTGTGCGCCGGTGCCCGGCCGTGTTCGCTGCGACCAAGGCATGGAGATTGAGGTGCCCAGCGGCCTTGACGCCATGGCCGATGCCGACCTGGTCATCGTTCCGGCTTGGAACCATCCCGAAAAGACTACCCCCGCTGCGCTGTCGGAGGCCCTGCGCGAGGCACATGCACGCGGCGCCCAGGTCGTCGGGCTGTGCCTGGGCGCCTTTGTGCTGGGTGATGCAGGCCTGCTGGACGGGCGCCGAGCGACGACCCACTGGGCTTGTCGTGAACTCTTCGCCAAGCGTTTTCCGCTGGCCAACTTTCTTCGTGACGTGCTTTATGTAGACGACGGCAACGTCATGACGTCTGCCGGGACGGTCGCCGCGATCGACTGCTGCCTGGACCTCGTGCGCCAGCGGCATGGTGCCGAGGTGGCCAATCGCGTGGCGAGGCTGCTGGTGACGCCGCCGCACCGCCAGGGCGGTCAGGCGCAGTACATCGAACAGCCGGTGCCTTCGCTGCCCAGCGAGAACCGTTTGCCGGGCGTGTTGGAGTGGGCACGGACGCACCTGTCGGAGTCCTTGACGCTGGATGTACTGGCCGACACGGCGCGCATGAGCCGGCGAACCTTCACCCGACGTTTTCGCGAGGCCACGGGAACCACCTTCGTGAAGTGGCTGACGGCCGAGCGTATCGCCAGGGCGCAGCAGCTGCTGGAAACCACGGAATGGTCCGTTGAGCGTGTTGCGACCGACGTGGGCTTTGGCACGTCCCTGTCGCTGCGTCAGCACTTTGCAACTCAGCTGCATACATCACCATCTGCATACAGGCGGCTTTTTTGTGAAGGCCAACGGGGCGACTCGAAGGCCTTGCTCGCAAGGGAAAAATGACAGCCTGTTCACGCCTTCGAGAAGACTCGATTCATTGAGCAGAGGTTTCGGCGTCACCCGGTACGATTCAGGCCATGAAAGCGACTGACATTCTTCGCCGCTGGTGGAGCCGGCAGAACGAGCGGGACGCCTTCAAGAACGGCATGATCGAATTCAGCAAGCTTTGCCGGGCTGCCGTGGTGCGCCATGATCCCGCTGCTCGCTGCGTTCGAGTCCGTGCACTTTGGTACGGCGACCAGACCCGTTCGCGGATTCTGTGGACGGATGGCAGGGGCCGCAAATGGCAGTGGAATCTTTTTATCCCCTTCTCTGTTTCTTTAAAGAAGGCTGGCGAGCGCGACATCATCATCGAGCGATCGCTGCAGAATCTATTGAGTCCGCCGCTGGAGAGTGAGTGGCATGAATTGGAGTTCCGTACGGCCGAGCAGGTCGCGCAACGCCTGCTGGCGCTGATCGTGGTCGTATGGCGCGCCAATTCCAGCGAAGAGCTCGCGCAACAGGGTATTGCCTGGGCAAAAGAGCATGGCATCGATGCGTTTCTTTCCCCGCTGGAGCAGCGCTTCGTCTTTCACGCCCAGCGCCCGGCGCAGCCGGACATCGTCAACTTCGGGTGGCGCGCCGAGGCCATGATGCCGTTGGTCTGGGCACTGGGCGGTATACCCGCGCTGCCGCCCTCGCACCAGCGCGCCGACATCTGGAGGATTCCGCTCGTGCAGCAGGCCCGACACTCACCGGCGGACCTCGTGGCCAGGGCCCGCCTGCGACCCGACAATGAGGTGGGCGATGAAGAAAGTCGCCTGCTCAGCGAGCACTGGCATGTGGTCGATGCCCAACTGCGCGGGCAGGCCGTTCGTGCCGACCTCGACGCAGGCGTTGTCCTGGAGCGCCGCTATGCGTTGAGCTGGATGATCGGCTATGGAAAGAGTTGGGATGAGGTTCCACTCGACACCTGAAGTTCGCGATTGACCGGCGCCAACAGTCTGTTGGCCAGAATTCCGCGGCGTCACGAACGACTGGCTCCGGCCGAAAACCGTCGTCCGAGCGAGCATCCATAGCTCCCGGATCAGCCGAGATCGTTTCGCTCAACTTCGGCCGGCAATCGGTTTTTGCGATCGACTCACCGGCCGTCCTGCCGTCGAGTCAGCGCGCGGCTTTCGTCGCAAGCTGACGCGCAAGAGCCTCTCGAGCCCTCCGTGCTGCATCGGCATCGACCTTTTCGGCCAGCACCTGCGTCAACTGGTTCAGCTGACTGGCCGTAATGCCTGCGTTCATGCCGATGCCCATGTGCGACTGCACCTGCGATTCGGCGCCATGCAATGCAGACAGCATGCTCACGGTCGCCAGCTCGCGGCTTTGCCAGTCCAGGTTGTCACGCTCGAAGATGTCGCCGAAGAGATGCGTCTTGAGGTACTCGTCGATCACCGGAGCGAACTCGAAGAGCGCGCCTTTCACGGGACTGCCCACGAGTCGGGTCTGATTGGCGGTGCCGGCAGCCAGCAATGCGTCGCCCTTGGGAATGGTGCGACTCGGGGCCAGCCCCTGTGCGTCCTGCAGGCCGCTTTGCTTGCGCGCCTCGACCACCTTCATCAACTCGCCGAGCGCATTGAGGCTGCGCGGAAATCCGGCGTACGCATAGAGCTGAACCAGCACTTCCTTCGCTTCGTTCACGGTCAGCCCGGCGTCGAGTCCCTGGTTCAACGCGACATGGAGGCGCGCCATGTCGCCCAAAGCGCCAAACGCGGCGATCGGAATGAGAGCCTGTTGGCGAACGGAGAGTGATTCCGTGTTTGTTTGAATCTGGGTCATGTCCGGGACGGCTGCCGAAGTTGGAGATCCTGCCGGGGCTGGCTGGGCGCCCGCAGCGAACGGCTGCACGATTGCAAGGCACGCGACGATCTGGTGGAGACGTCTGTTCACAGCGACCCTGCCAGGTACTCGGCGTCGCTGACGTGCGCCAGCCAGTCGACATTCCGGCCGTCGAGCGCCTCTGCCACCGAGATGTGCGTCATGGCGGTCGTGGCCGTCGCACCGTGCCAATGCTTGTGACCGGGTGGACACCAGATGACGTCGCCTGCGCGAATCTCCACGATCGGCTCGCCTTCGCACTGGGTCCAGCCGCAGCCGGCCGTGACGATCAATGTCTGGCCCAGCGGATGCGTGTGCCAGGCTGAACGCGCACCGGGTTCGAACGTGATGCTGGCGCAGGATGCGCGCGCCGGCGGCGGTGGGTTGTTCAGCATGTCGATGCGGACGGTGCCGGTGAAGAACTCGGCGGGTCCTTTGGCGGACGGCAGCGTGCCGGGGCGGATGAGCTTCATGAGGATGCCTTTCACGGTGGGTCGGCCAACTTTATGGCCGGACGGTTCGGCTGAGAAGACTGCAGAATCGGCATGCACATGTGCAAGAGAATCACCAATGGCCAAAGAAAACCTGAATGATCTGCAAGCGTTCGTCGCGGTCGCGCGCGAGCGGAGCTTCACGCGGGCCGCAGCGCAATTGGGCTTGTCGCGCTCCGCGCTGAGCCACGCGATGCTCGCGCTCGAAGCGCGCCTGGGCATCCGGCTTCTCACCCGGACCACCCGAAGCGTTTCGACCACGGAAGCCGGTGCCCGTCTGCTCGATACGGTAGCGCCGCGGCTGCAGGAGATCGAGGCCGAGCTGGGTCAACTGAGCGCGATGCGAGACAAGCCCGCCGGCACGGTGCGCATCACGGCGCACGACCATGCGATCACCACCGCGCTCTGGCCGCGGTTGCTGCCCTTGCTCAAGCAGTACCCCGACATCCAGATCGAGTTCAGCGTCGACTACGCCTTCACCGACATCGCGTCCCACCGTTTCGATGCCGGGGTGCGGGTGGGAGACCGCGTGGACAAGGACATGGTGGCGGTGCGCATCTCGCCGGATCTGCGCATGGCGGTCGCCGCCTCACCCGACTACCTCGTGGGCAAGCCGATCCCCAGGAAGCCGCAGGACCTGACCATGCATCGCTGCATCAATTTGCGCCTTCCCACGCAGGGCAATCTGTACGCGTGGGATTTCGAGAAGGGGAAGAAGTCGGTCAACGTGCGGGTGCAGGGCCAGACGGTGTTCAACAGCACGACGCTGATGCTTCAGGCGGCACTGGACGGGATGGGCTTCGCCTTCGTGCCCTTCGACCTGGTGCAGCCGCACATCGACGCGGGCCGGCTCGTTCCGGTGCTGGAGGACTGGTGGCCGAGCTTTCCGGGCTATCACCTCTACCACGCGAACCGGCGCCAGCTTGCGCCGGCCTTGGCGCTTGTCATCGAAGCGTTGAGGTATCGCGTGCCGGCGCGTGCCGCGGCTACCGCGACGCGCTGAAGCGCAACGCTTTCACCACCAGCGAAAACGCCGGCGACGGTTGGCGCTTGCTGGGGTAGTACAGGTGGTAGCCGGCGAATTTGGGGCACCAGTCCTGCAGGACCCGGACCAGCCGACCCGATTCGATGTGCGACATCAGTTCATCCTCCGGCAGCAGCGAGATGCCGAGCCCGGCCAAGGCTGCGTCCACCTGAGGCGGTGCGGTGTTGAAGATCAGAGGTCCATCGACGCGAACGTTGACTTTGCGTCCGCGCTTCTCGAAGTCCCAGACATACAGCCCACCGGACGTCGGCATGCGCTGGTTGATGCATTGATGCTTTGTGAGGTCGGCCGGCGTCTTGGGAACGGGATGGACAGCGAAGTAGTCGGGTGACGCCACCACCGCCATCTGCAGCGGCGGGCCGATGGGCACCGCGATCATGTCGTTGTCGATCGTGTTTCCCATGCGAACGCCCGCATCGAAGCGGTCGGCCACGATGTCCCGAAAGCTGTAGTTCATGTCGAACTCCAGCTTGATGTCCGGGTACTCGCGCAGCAACGGCGTGAGCTTGGGGAGCAGCACCGTGTGCAGCACGTTGTCGCCGCAGGTGATGCGCACGGTGCCTGCAGGCTTGTCGCGCAACGCGGTCAGCGCCTCGAGCTCGGCCTCGATCTCCTCGAAGCGGTGGCCAATTGCATTCATGAGCCGCTCGCCGGCCGACGTCGGCGCGACGCTGCGGGTGGTGCGCGTGAGCAGGCGGATCTGCAACCCTTCCTCCAGTCCGCGGATCGCCTGGCTGAGCGCCGACTGGGTGACGCCGAGCGTGCCGGCCGCCTTAGTGAAGCTGCCCTCGCGAGCCACCGTCACGAAAGCCAGCAGGTCATTGAGATTGCGTCTTGGCATGTCGATGTGCGCAGCGCGCGGACTGATTAGCGGGGGTAATAAATGTATTAAGCATTCATTACCTAGTCAACCCTTGCCTGGCTCGGCAAACTTCCTTCACGGTGCGAAAGCGCCACATCGAGCAAGACAGCGAGCGCCTGCTCGCTGCAGATCTTCAAAGGACATCGACCATGAGAACTTTCACTGACGCCCTCTCTGCCGCAGTCACAGGGCAAGCCGGCAATGCGTTCGATCGACGCGGGTTCTTCGACCGCGTGACACCGATCCCGTTCGACAGGCACCCCGTCGCGGCGAGCGCCTGATGACAGCGCAGGCCATCGGCGCGCCCGCGGGCAGCGCCACCTTCGAACAGCGAAGCGAGGCGCAACCCGCGCACTGGGGCGGCGTCTTCGCGATGACCTTGTGCGTTTTCGCGTTGATCGCATCGGAGTTCATGCCGGTCAGCCTGCTGACGCCGCTGGCGGCCGACCTCCATGTCACCGAGGGCATGGCCGGACAGGGCATCGCCATCTCCGGCGCCTTCGCGGTGCTCACGAGCCTGTCGATCTCGGCGATCGCCCGGAGGATCGATCGCAAGACCTTGCTGTTGTCGCTGACGGCGCTGATGTGCCTCTCCGGCGCCACCGTCGCGCTCGCCCCCGACTACCTGACGTACATGGCGGGCCGCGCGCTGATCGGCGTCGTCGTCGGCGGTTTCTGGTCCATGTCGGCGGCGACGGCCATGCAGTTGGTGCCGCCTTCGAAGGTACCGCGGGCGCTGGCGATCTTCAACGGCGGCAATGCGCTGGCCACGGTCGTGGCGGCACCGCTGGGGAGCTACCTCGCCTCGATCATCGGCTGGCGTGGCGCCTTCTTCTGTCTGGTGCCGGTCGGCGTGATCGCGTTCGTCTGGCAATGGTTCAGTCTGCCAAGCATGAAGGCGCAGCCACGTGCGCCGGGTTCGGGCACGGTCTTCAGGCTCCTCGAGAACCGGCTGGTCGTGCTCGGCATGCTGGCGGTGGGCGTCTTCTTCATGGGGCAGTTCGCTTTGTTCACCTACCTTCGGCCCTTCCTGGAGACGGTGACACGGGTGGATGCATCGAGGTTGTCGCTCGTGTTGCTGACGCTGGGTGTCGCGGGCTTCATCGGCACGACGGTCGTGGGTCGGTTCCTGAAGATCTGCTTCTACGGCACGTTGGCGATCATCCCGGTCCTCATGGCGGCGATCGCGTTGACGCTCACCGTCGTCGGCGGCTCGGTGTCCGCCACGACGGTGCTGCTGGGCGTCTGGGGTCTGGTGGCCACCGCGGCGCCGGTGGGCTGGTGGTTGTGGATTGCACGAACGCTTCCGCACGACGCAGAGGCCGGCGGCGGGCTCATGGTGGCGGTGGTGCAGCTTTCGATCGCAATGGGCTCCACGGTGGGCGGATTGCTGTTCGACCGCAGCGGCTACCGAAGCACCTTCGCATTCAGCGCAGGCCTGTTGCTGGTCGGCGCCTTCCTTGTTTTCCTGACAGCGCGTGCAGACCGCACGAAATCAAAATGACCCAGAACCGCGGTCCGTTTGCAGTGAAAAGCAGACCTTGCCGACCATCGCGCCTGCACCTTGCGGGCTTGTGCATCGGCCTGGCCCTGCTTGGTGGCAGTCACGCCGACGAAAAGTCGGTTCCAGGTTCGCGTGTCCCCGTCACTGCGGATGCCGTTGCCGCACCTGGAAAACCAAAGGAGTCCCGCATGTGGATGACCGTCGGCGAACGTCGCCTCGCCCTGACCTTGGCCGATACGGACGCCGCGCGTGCGTTCGCTGAGCGCCTGCCGCTGACGCTCGACATGACCGACCTCAACGGCAACGAGAAGAAGTTCGACTTGCCTGAAGCGTTGCCTGCGAATCCCGGTCGACCGGGAACGATCCGCAACGGTGACCTCATGCTGTATGGGCCGAACACCGTGGTTCTCTTCTATCTGACCTTCGACTCTCCGTACTCGTACACCCGGCTGGGTCAGGTGGATGACCCGAACGGCCTGGCGCAAGCGCTCGGGCAGCGCGACGTACGGGTCCGGTTCTCACGGGACTGAAGGTCTGGCCCGGAAACAGCGCGAGCCGAGATGCACAAGCCGGAAGTCGCACCGCGCCTTGAAGCCATTAGCCGGGCTAATAAGGGCATTAAGCATTCGTCACGTAGTCGATCACCGGCGTGTTCGTCAAAGTCACGCTTGGCGAGAAACGGCCGAGCGATCTCGCTCGCAGACCGCCGTGAACGCTCAAACACGGCGAGGTGATCACGAGAACGCCCGCAATGCCGGCCCGGCCGCCAACGCACCCCCTTTTTTGAAAGGACCAAGTCCATGCCCCACGAAATCCAGAACGATGCTCCGGCCGAACTCAGTGCCGACGAAGCGGCGCTCCTCCGCGAGATGCCGGTGCTCGGCGACGTCGGCCAGGCCCGTCGTACCTTCATGATGCAAACCGGTAGCGGTGGCATCGGCCTCTTCGCGGCCAACCTGCTGGCGACCGAGTCCGCGCTCGCGCAATTGCCAACGGTGCCCGGTGCAGCCTCGGCACCCGTGGTGGCGCAGAACGTCGTCAAGGTCAGCTTCCAGGTCAACGGCGTGCTGCAGACGCTGGAGGTCGACTCGCGCGTGGTGCTGCTCGATGCCCTGCGCGAACGCCTCGCATTGACCGGCTCCAAGAAAGGTTGCGATCAGGGCCAGTGCGGCGCCTGCACCGTGCTGGTTGACGGGCAGCGCGTCCTGTCGTGCCTCACGCTGGCAGCGACCCTCGAAGGGCGCGCCGTGACGACCATCGAAGGGCTGGCGAAGGGCGATCGGCTCCATCCCATGCAGGCCGCATTCATCAAGCACGACGGCTTCCAGTGCGGCTACTGCACGTCCGGCCAGATCTGCTCGGCCATCGGCATGCTCGGCGAGGCCCAGCGCGGCCAGGTCAGCCACGTCACCGAGAACGTCGGCAAGACCACGACACGTCTCACCGACGAGGAGATCAAGGAGCGCATGAGCGGCAACATCTGCCGCTGTGGCGCCTACCCGGGCATCGTCGCTGCCATCCAGGAGGTCCACTCCGGCCGCCAGGCTGCGCAGACCTGGGGATTCGCCACCGAGACACAACTGGCAATGGCCATGGACGCCACGAAGGAGGACGGCCATGCGACCGTTTGAATACCTGCGCGCGTCCGACGCCGCTTCCGCGACGGCCGCCATGTCGGACATGCCGCAAGCCAGGTACCTTGCCGGCGGCAGCAACCTCCTGGACCTGATGAAAGAGGACGTGGAGCGTCCGACGCGTCTGGTGGACATCACCCGCCTGCCGTTGCGCGAGATCCAGCGAACGCGCGCGGGCCTGTCCATCGGCGCGCTCGCCACCAACACCGAAACCGCCAACCACCCGTTGATCCGCGAGAACTACCCGCTGCTCACGCAAGCGATCGTCGCAGGCGCTTCCGGGCAGCTGCGCAACATGGCCACCAACGGTGGCAACCTGCTGCAGCGCACGCGCTGCAATTACTTCTACGACACGTCGATGCCGTGCAACAAGCGCGAGGCCGGCAGCGGCTGCGGCGCGCGCGAAGGCCTCAACAAGATCAGCGCGATCCTGGGCTGGAGCGAGGCCTGCGTCGCGACCTATCCCGGAGACATGGCCACGGCGCTCTATGCACTCGATGCCAAGGTGCGCGCTCGCGCGCCGGACGGACGCGAGCGCCTGATCCCCATCACCGACTTCCACCGGCTGCCGGGCGACACGCCCCAGCGCGACAACAACCTGGCGCATGGCGATCTGATCGTCGCCATCGAGCTCCCCGTTTCCTCGGGTGATTTCGCTCGCAACGCGCACTACCTGAAGGTCCGCGACCGCGCCTCTTACGCCTTCGCGATGGTCTCGGTCGCTGCCGCACTGGACATGGATGGCAGCAGGATCCGTCAGGCGCGCGTGGTGATGGGCAGCGTCGCCCACAAGCCTTGGCGGAGTGCCGAGGCCGAAGCGATTCTCGTGGGCCAGCGCGCCGACGAGGCCACCTTCCAACGCGCCGCGCAAGCCGCGCTGCAGGATGCCCGTCCGTTGGCGCACAACGCCTACAAGGTCGAACTGGGTCGGCGTTCCGTCGTCCGGGCGCTGATGCGCGCCGCGCGAATGGTTTGAGAAGAGGAATCACATGTCACGCTATCTAGGCAAAGAAACGACGCGCGTCGATGGGCTCGCCAAGGTCACGGGCAAGGCGAAGTACACCGCCGAGTTCCAGATCCCGAATGTCACCTACGGCTTCATCGTGCTGAGCACGGTAGCCAAAGGCCGCATCTCGGCGATCGACACGCGCGAGGCCGAGAAGGCCGGTGGCGTCATCCGTGTCTTCACGCACCTGAACGCCGGCAAGCTCGGTCCGGCGCCCGAGGCCGGCGCGGCACCGGCATGGACGTGGCCGCTGCAGTCGGACCGCGTGTTCTTCAACGGCCAGCCGATCGCGCTGGTGGTGGCCGAGAGCTACGAACAGGCCCGCTACGCGGCGCGGCTGGTGAAGGCCACCTACGAGACCGAGCCGCACAACACCGACTTCTCGAAGGTACTCGACCGCGCACAGCCCGACCCTGCCACGGTGAAGGGCACGCCCCGCGGAAATCCGGTCGCGGCGATGCAGGCCGCTGCGGTCAGGATCGAGGCGGAGTACCGCATTCCGATCCACCACCACAACCCGATCGAGCCGCATGCGGCCATCGCGTTCTGGCAAGGCGATCAACTCACGATCTTCGACAAGACGCAGGAGGTCTACGGCGTCCAGAAGCATCTGGCGGAGAGCCTGGGGGTTCCGGCCGAGAACATCCGCGTGATCTCCCCGTTCGTCGGTGGTGCCTTCGGTGCCTCGCTCAAGCCGAATTACTACCCGTCGCTGACGGCGATGGCGGCCCGTGAACTCAAGCGTCCGGTCAAGGTGGTGTACACACGGACGCAGATGTTCACGGGGCATGGCTACCGGCCCGACACCCTGCAGAAGATTGCGTTGGGTGCCGACCGCAACGGCAAGCTGTCGTCCATGGTCCACGAGGCGTTTCACAACACCTCGTCGTTCGAGGCGTTCTCTGATTCGACCACCGGCTTCACGCGGCAGGTCTATGCATGTCCCAACCTGCATGCCCCGCTGAAGGTCGCAGCGACCGACCTCGCCACCCCCACCTGGATGCGCGCACCTGGCGCGGTGAGCGGCATGTTCGCGCTGGAGAGCGCCATGGACGAGCTGTCCTATGCGCTCAAGATCGATCCGATGGAACTGCGGCTCATCAACTACGCCGAAGTCGATCCTGAAAGCGGCAAGCCCTTCTCCAGCAAGGCACTGCGTGAGTGCTACCGGCTCGGCGCAGAGAAGTTCGGCTGGAAGAAGCGCAAGGCCGAGCCGCGCTCGATGCGTGACGGGCGCCTGCTGGTCGGCTGGGGCATGGCCTCGAGCGTCTGGGGCGCCATGCAGATGCCGGCCAGCGCGCGCATCACCTTCAAGGCAGACGGCACCGCCGGCGTGACCAGTGCGACCAGCGACATCGGGCCGGGCACGTACACCGTGATGACCATGATCGCGGCCGAATTCCTCGGCCTTCGGCTGGACCAGGTGCACTTCGAGCTCGGCGACACGCGGCAGCCCAAGGCGCCGGCGCAAGGCGGATCGTGGACGACGTCCAGCGTCGGGTCGGCCGTCCGGGGCGCTGCGCTGACCATCGTCGCAAGGCTCCTGGACCTGGCGAACCGGGATGCCGCGTCGCCGCTGAAAGGGTGGAATGCAGCCGACGTGGAAATGCTCGATGGTCGCCTGCGTCTCAAAAGCGATCCGTCGCGCTCGGTCGACATCGCCGACCTGATGCGTCGCACCGGAACCATCGAGATCACCGAGACCTATGATTCGACGCCGTCTCCTGAGCGCGCGAAGTATGCGACGCTGGGTCACGGTGCCCAGTTCGTCGAGGTGAAGGTCGATCCGGACCTCGGCACGGTGAAGGTGACCCGTGTGGTGGAGGTCACCGCCTGCGGGAAGATCCTCAATCCCCTGGCGTCCCACAGCCAGGAGATCGGCGGCGTGGTCTGGGGCATCGGCATGGCGCTGGAGGAAGCGACAGAGATCGACCATCGCTACGGTCGCATCATGACCGCGAGCCTGCAGCACTATCACGTGCCGGTGAACGCCGACATCCATTCCATTGAAACCATCTTCGTCGAGGAAGAAGACACCGTCGTCAATCCGCTGGGCGTCAAGGGCATGGGTGAACTCGGCATGGTGGGCATTCCGGCAGCGATCGCGAACGCCGTCTTCCATGCAACAGGAAAGCGTGTGCGCGATCTGCCGATCACGCCGGAAAAACTCATTTGATGCGCGAGGTCATGAACTCTCAGGAGGCGCCTTCGCTGTCCTCGCCGCGACAGCCATTGCGCTTGGATTGGTTGCCCGTCAACTGAGGACGCATTCATGAACATCCTGATCACCGTGGGCAGAGCCGTCATTGCGACGGGCCTGCTCGACGACAGCGACAGTGCCAAAGATTTTGCGGCGCTGCTACCGCTGAACCTGACTTTGAAAGACTACGCGTCGACGGAAAAGATCGCGGACCTGCCGCGACTGCTGACAACGCGAGGCGCGCCGGCGTCGTACACACCTTCGTCCGGCGACATCAGCTTTTACGCGCCGTGGGGAAACCTGGCGATCTTCTACGAGGACGGCCACCTCTCGAGGGGTCTGGTGCGCCTTGGGAGAATCGATTTGGGGCTCGATGCATTGCGGGAAGAGCATCCGATGACCGTGAGAGTGGAAATTGCCGGCCCATGAGCCTGTGCGGCCGTGTCGCGAGGCGTGGTCGACAAAAGCTTCGACGCAAGGGCGTCGTTGATCGCCCGGATACTTGCGAAGGTGGATGTGCACCTGGGCGCCGGTCCAAGTCGATCGTTCAACAGACCAGGCGTGCGCCAAAGGCTTGAACAGAATCCTGTCATTGGTCGTGTCGCGAATCTGCGGAGCAAGCATCCAATGCCAGTAGAGAGCCCTCCGGCCATCAGATCAGCGCGGTCCAACCGCGCCATTCATTCCTCCCGCACCAACCGAATCCCCACCAGCGTGTAGCGCGTGCTCGGTGCGTTCCAGTTGCGATAGGACGCGCGGGCGTAGAAGGGCCAGGTGTGCCAGGAGCCGCCACGGCGCACCCGCACCGTGCCGTCGACCGGGCCCTGCGGGTCGTCGATCGGAGAATGCGCGTAGTAGTCGTCGCCGTGCCAGTCGGCCACCCATTCCCAGGCATTGCCGTGCATGTCGTGGAGGCCCCAGGGGTTCGGCGCGAAGCTGCCGACCGGCGCGGTGAAGGCATGGCCATCGTCGCCCTCCAGGGCCATCGCCTGCCAACGCGGCCAGTAGCGGGCGCTGTTGGCATCGAACACATTGGCCGTGCCCAGCAGCGTGCGGGGGTCGTCACCCGCGTGGTAGCGGCTTCGGGTGCCGGCACGGCAGGCGTACTCCCATTCGGCCTCGGTCGGCAGGCGGTAGCGGCGGCCTTCGGTCTGGCTGAGCCAGGCCGCCAGCGCCTGGGCGTCGTGCCAGGTCACGTTGACGACCGGATGGTCGTCGCCTTGCATGAAACCGGGGTTGCGCCACGAGTAGCGGAGATCGCGGCCTTCGAAGGCGTCGCCGCGCGGCGTGCGGGCCGGGTCGTAGTCGGCGCGCCAGCCGTAGCCGCCGGTCCC
Source organism: Variovorax frigidus (assembly GCF_051216515.1). Taxonomy (NCBI): domain Bacteria; kingdom Pseudomonadati; phylum Pseudomonadota; class Betaproteobacteria; order Burkholderiales; family Comamonadaceae; genus Variovorax; species Variovorax frigidus. Next base: position 484,949 of record NZ_JBPJZF010000004.1, on the reverse strand, counting down.
GTCCGCCTCCGACTCGGGCAGGTAGCCCGAGACTTCGACGAAGCGGCGGAACTGACCCACCGTGACCTCGTGCTGTCCCATCCAGAAGGTGCGTGTGATGCGCGCCCGGTGCACTGGGCCTTCGTCGTCAAGTTGCGCGAAGCGCGCCGCCGGCAATTGCGGATAGGCGCGTGCCAGCGATTCGGGCGCCTCGTCGCTGCCCATCAGGAATTCGCCGGCCGGCAGTCTCACGAAGGCCATGCCGAGACTGTTGCGCTCGACCTCGGCCGCGTGCGCGCCGGCAACGACCCAGGTCAGGAGCAAGAGCAGGAGGGGGCGCTGCATGTGCGCATGCTAGGGCATCCGGTGTCGTCGCGCGTGGCCTTGCATCCATCCGCGAATTCCCTGCGTATAGATCCTGTGCGGACCTGAATCGGACTGCACACCGGTTCCGTCGGCCTTCACGGGCTGGCGGTCGTCACCCTGCCAAGAGGAGTTCCATCATGTCCACCAAGTTCATCGCCATCGCTGCCGTTGCCGCCTTCACCGGGCTGACCGGCCTCAGTGCCCAGGCCTTCCAGGGCGAGCAGAACAACATCCAACCGCAACCCTTCCAGTCGATGCGCTCGCGTGCCGAGGTGGCGCAGGAAGCGCTGAAGCCGGTGCAGATCACCAATGGCGGCACCGGCGTGGCCAAGCCGGTGGCCTCGGCCGACCGCGCCGCGGTGCGGGCCGGCGCGCGCGCGATCGCCGCCAACGGCGCTTCGCTGTACGGCACTTGAGCCCTGCGGCCAGCGGCCCTCAGACCATCCTGCGGATCGCCTTCTTGCGCCACACGCCGCGGTAGTAGGCGGTCTGCAGTCCCAGCATCGCGATGAAGGTCACGGGGTAGGCCACCCACACGCCGTTGATGCCGATGCGGTGGCTCATGAAATAGGCCACCGGCACTTCGATCAAGGCGATGCAGAAGATCGAGATGGCGGTGGGCACCAGCACCGAGCCGCTGGCCCGCATGATCCCCGACAGCACCGAAGCCATGCCGAAGATCACGCTGCTCCACAGCATGATGTGCAGGAGCGTCTGCGCCAGTTCGAGCACCGGCGCGCTGGTGATGAAGAAGCCCATCAGCGGGCGTGAGAACAGGTAGCCCAGCAACACCAGCGAACCGGTCAGCACCAGGTTCATCAGCAGGCCGGTGCGCGCGATCGCGCCGAGCTGTTCGGTGCGGCCCGCGCCGATCGCCTGCGCACCGAGGATCGAGGCCGTGATGGCGATCGAGATGGCCGGAAACTGCACATAGGCCACCACCTGGTTGACCGCGCCGTAGGCGGCCGTGGCGTTCGAGCCGTAGCTGTTCACGAGCGAAAGCAGTGCCACCTCGGCCAGCGCGATCACGATCATCTGCACGCCCGTGGGCACACCGACCTTGAGCACGGTCTTCAGGATCTTGGGGTCGATGCGCATGGCGTGCGCGAACGCGGCGTCGGGCGCCAGCGGGCTCTTCGTCTTGCGCAGGCGGAAGGCCAGCCAGACCGTCGCGACCACGAAGGACACCACCGTGGCCGCCGCGCCGCTGGCCACGCCCAGCTGCGGCAGGCCGCCCCAGCCGCGGATCAGCGCCGGCGTCACCACCAGGCCGATGCCGGTCGAGATGGCCAGCGTGTAGAGCGGCGTGACGGTGTCGCCCACGCCGCGCAGCATCGCGGTCGAGAGCAGGAACACGAACAGGCCGGGCATGGCGATCAGCATGATGCGGGCGTAGGCCGTGGCGTCCGCCAGGATGTCGGGCGGCGTGCCCAGCGCCGCGAGCAGCGGTGCGGTGAAGCTGCCGCCGAACACCGCCACCGCCACGCCGAAGGCGATGCCCACCGTGAGGGTGGTGCCAGCGATGGCCTTGACCTTGGCGGTGTCGCGCGCGCCCCAGGCCTGGCCGATCAGCACCGAGGCGCCGGCGCCCAGGCCGATGGTGAAGGCGATGAAGAAGAACATCACCGGGAAGAAGCTGGACACGGCCGCCATCGCGCCCACGCCGATCATCTGGCCCACGTAGACGTTGTTGAGCGTGCCCGACAGCGATTGCAGGATGTTGCTCAGCAGCATGGGCGCGAGGAAGAAAAGGAAGATCTTCCAGAGCGGGCGGCGCGGATCGGGGCTGGGGGCGCCGCTTCGGGTCGCGGCGGGTGGTGCCGCGTTGGCGGCGGGTGCCACGGGGACCAGGGTCGGGTCGGCCACGGTGGCGGGTGCGGCGACGATCTCGCCGGCCACGCGCAGGTCGTCGGCCTGCAGGTCGGCGGTCAGGGCATCGGGTTTCTTCATTGTGTTTTTTCCCAGGCGGCGTGGCTCAATTGATCCAGATGGGTGCGGACGTCGTCGGGCCAGGACGCGATGCGTTCGAGAAAGGGTTGCCGTTCGCCGGCGAACAGCGCGCGCGTCGCGTCCTCGAAGCCCGGCAGATCGCCGGCGATCTCGGTCATGAAGCGGTAGGTCGATTCGCGCGCGGTGCGCAGCGTATCGCGTCCTTCGTGCGTGCGGCGTGCCTCGTCCACGATGCGCCGCAGCGCGACCGAGGCGCCGCCGGGCTGGCTGGCCAGCCAATCCCAGTGCCGCGGCAGCAGCGTGACTTCACGCGCGACCACGCCGAGCCTGGGCCGGCCCACGCCGCGCGGCGGGGCGATGTCCTCGGCGGCTTCGGGTCGCAGATCGAGATCGATCCGGTTGCCGGTGGCGTCGTCGAACACGCGCAGCAGCGGTTCCTGCGGGGGCGGCGCCGAACGCAACTGCGCCACGACGTCTGCGCGGGGACCGGCGGCGATGCGCCGGAAGCCGGCGAAGACCGTGAGGCGGTCGGCGGAGGGGGGAGAGGAGGGCAGGGTGGACATCGGAATGGGCCGTGAGCAGCGGAGCCTGGAATTTACCCGGATAAAAAGAAGTTTTCAATATCCTCCGGGTAAAAATCCTTGAACAGCTTGGGCTGCGAGACACTTTGACACCCGGATAGAATGAGAATGGTTCGTATTTGTTTAAATGCGACCTGCCGCCCGCTTCGGCCTGAATGCCCATTCGGCGGCCCCGCCTTCGATTCCATCGACATTCTCCGCACCTCTCCATGAACAAGACACTCGCCGCTGCTTTCACCCTGCTGGGATTCGCGACCGCCTCGCAGGCCCACCAGATCTGGCTCGAGCAGCCGACCGGTCAGAGCGCGGTGATCCGCTTCGGCGAGTTCGGCGAGAACCTGCGCGAGACTTCGCCGGGCCTGCTCGACAAGTTCGGCCAGCCCACCGCCACGCTGGTGTCGGCCCAAGGCGAGAAGAAGATCGATGCGCGCAAGGACGCCCAGGGCTTTGCGCTGCCGTTCAAGGCGGCCAAGGGCGAGTCGATCGTGGCCGAGGACGCGAGCTACCCGCTCTACACGCTCAAGCAGGGCGAGAAGGAATCGAAGAACTGGTACCACCCGGCTGCGCGGCTGATCACCGGCTTCGCGCCGCAGGAAGCCAAGCTGGCCTTCGACCTCGTGCCGGCCGGCGGCCTGGGCGAGTTCAAGCTGGTGTTCAAGGGCCAGCCGCTGCCCAAGGCCAAGGTCACGCTGGTCACCCAGTCGGGCTGGTCCAAGGAAGGCCGCACCGACGCGCAGGGCCTGGTGCGTTTCGACATGCCCTGGAAGGGCACCTACGTGGCCGAGGTCAGCCACACCGATCGCACCGGCGGCGAGCGCCCCGGTGCCGCCGGCCCCGAGAAGTACGACGGCGTGAGCTACGTCACCACGCTGACCTACATCAAGGCCGAGGGCGTGGCCCCGATCGCTGCCGGCCCGGCCGCCACGCCCAACAAGTGAACGCCGTGCTGCACCGGGCGCTGTGCGTCGGGCCGCTGCTCTCGCGCATCGTGGCCGCGATGTTCGGCGGCTACGGCCTGGCGGCGCTGACCAGCGTGGCCGCGCTGGCCCTGCCCATGAGCAAGCCGCAGGCCGTGCTCACGGGCATGCTGGTCAGCTTCGCGGTGTTCGCGGGGGCGGTGGTCTGGGTGTTTGCGGTGCGCAGCGCGCGGCGCGCCTGGGCCGGCCTGCTGGTCGCGGCCGTGCCGCTGGGGCTGGCCGCCTGGTCGGTGTGGCCCGCGGGAGGCTCGACATGAGCGTTGACAAGCCCGTGAAGAAGGCGCCGCCCAAGGCGCGCGGCATCCGCCAGACCATGTCCGACCTCCACATCTGGACGGGCCTGCTGGTCGGCTGGTTCCTCTATGCGATGTTCCTCACCGGCACGGTGAGCTACTTCAAGGACGAGATCTCGCAGTGGATGCGGCCGTGGTGGCGCAGCGCGTCGCCGATGCGATGCAGACCGACGCGGCCGGCAGCCCGCAGTGGAGCATCGGCCTGCCCGACGCGCGCAACAACGTCGTCAGCACCTTCTGGCGCACGCCGGGCGTGCAGGGACGGCGCGCGTTCCAGAGCGGCACCTTCGATCCGGTCAGCGGCCACAAGGTCGCGTCGCGCGAGACCGGCGGCGGCGAATTCTTCTACCGCTTCCACTTCCAGTTCCACTACATGCCGGTGCTCTGGGGCCGCTGGCTGGCGGGCCTGTGCGCGATGTTCATGCTGGTGGCCATCGTGAGCGGCGTGATCACGCACAAGAAGATCTTCATCGACTTCTTCACCTTCCGCGGCGGCAAGGGCCAGCGCTCGTGGCTCGATGCGCACAACGCGCTCTCGGTGTTCGGGCTGCCCTTCCACTTGATGATCACCTACACCGGGCTGATCACGCTGGCGGCCCTGTACATGCCCTGGGGCAGCCAGGCCGCCTTCAAGACCGCTGCCGAGCGGCAGCAGCTCTCGGCCGAGCTCAGCGCCTTCATCGCGCCCGGCACACCCAGCGGCCAGAAGGCGGCGCTCGCGCCCATCGACGACATGGTGCGGCAGGCGCAGGCGCGCTGGGGCCGCGACAACGTCAAGCGCGTGAACATCACGCTGCCCGGCGATGCCGCCTCGCGCGTGAGCATCGCGCGCGGCGACGAGGGCCGCGCATCGGTGAGCCCGCAGTACATGCTGTTCGAAGGTGCCACCGGCAAGCTGCTCGAGACCAAGGACAGCGTGGGCGCCGCCGCCGAGACGCGCGGCGTGATGTATGCGCTGCACCTGGGGCGCTTCGGCGACACGGCCACGCGCTGGCTCTATTTCCTCGTGAGCCTGGCCGGCACCGCGATGGTGGGCACGGGCCTGGTGATGTGGACCGTGAAGCGTCGGCAGAAGCTGCCCGATCCCGACAAGCCCTACTTCGGCTTCTGGCTGGTGGAGCGCCTGAACATCGCCGCTATCGCGGGCCTGTCGATCGCGATGACGGCCTTCCTCTGGGGCAACCGGCTGCTGCCGCTCGACCTGCCCAAGCGCACTGAATGGGAAATCGACCTGCTGTTCATCGTCTGGGGCCTGGCACTGCTGCATGCGATGCTGCGGCCCGCGAAGACGGCCTGGATCGAGCAGCTCTGGATCGCCACCGCCGCGCTCGCGCTGCTGCCGGTCGTGAGCGCCTTCACCACCGAGCGGCCGCTGTGGCGCAGCCTCGTGGCGGGTGACTGGGTCTTTGCGGGACTCGAGCTCACGCTGTGGGCCCTGGCCGCGCTGCATGCACTGCTGGCGATCCGCACCGCGCGGCACAGCGCCAAGGTCAAGCCCGCGCGCCGCGCAGCAGCGCCGGTGGGGACCACGGCCACAACGGCCGGGGAGGGCGCATGAGCGGCTGGTTCCACGGGGTGGCCTTCGTGCTGTGCCTGCCGGGCTTCGCCGCGCTGGCGCTGGCCATGGAGCGGCAACAGGAAGAGCTGTTCGAGCATGCCTTCGCGCCGGCGCTCACCCGTCGGCTGCGCGTGGCGGGATGGGGCGCCTTGTCGCTCGCGCTCTGCGTGCTGGTCGGCGTGCAGGGCTGGGGCCTGGGGCTGGTGAGCTTCAGCGGCCACACCAGCCTGGCGGCCGGGCTGGTGTTCGTCGCCTTGCTCGCGCAGGGCAGGCGGCAAGCCGCGCGGCGATAAGCCTCAGCGCAGATCGTTCGCCTGCAGATCGGTGTCCATGGGCGTGCGGTCGGGAGGCCGCATGGACGTGTCGTCGAGGGGAATCTGGAGACCCGCCGCGCCACCGATCGGGCGGGGCCGGCGGGTCGGGTTCAAGCCTGGAAGGCCTGGATCAGCACTTCATCGCGGCGGCTTGCGCGGCGAAAGCGTCGGTGGCGGCCTTGCAGGCGGTGCCCAGTTGAGCCTGGTCGGCACTGAGGCTGGCCCAAGCGGCCTTGGTCTGTTCCATCGAGGCCTTGACGGCGTCGGCGGCGGCACCGCTTTGCTTGCTCATGCAGGCATTGACCTTGTCCAGGTAGGCCTGGCAGTCTTGCGGCAATGCGGCGGCCGTGGTGCTCGCTGCGGGTGCGGTGGCGGCTGGCGCGGCGGCAGCGGGCGCAGTGGCGGCCGGTGCGGTGGCAGCAGGAGGGGTTGCAGCCGGGGCGGCGGGCGCCGGTTCCTGCTTGGAGCAGGCGCTGAGGGCGGCCGCGATCGAGATCAAGGCGAAAAACTTCTTCATTGGTTCATTCCTGTTGTAGTCAATGACCGTGCGGCGGCCGTCTCCCACGGCGCGGTGACGCACGAGCCCGGGAATCCAGGCAAGCGGCAGTATGCCTGCACCGCATGGCGCAACAGGGACGCGCGCAGGGCTCAGCGCAGGCGCCAGAAACTGCGCCAGAACCGACGCGCACCGGCCTTCATCTGACGCACCGCGCGCCACGGCGCGCTCTGCCGCACGATGCCCAGCACATGGTCCTTCCACGCAGTCCAGCGTGGGTACCAGCGCGCGAACCAGCCGATGCGCATCAGCGTGGGCTGCACCAGCTGGAACAGCCGCGCCACCACGGCCGTGCCCGCGAGCTTGGCCGCGCCCAGGAGCAGCACACCGCTCGCGTAGTGGCCACGGCCGAACAGGAACAGCGCGAGCAGCTTGATCGGCAGCAGCGCGATCACGGGCAGCGCGAAGGTCAGCAGCGCACCCCAGGGCGGCAGGCTGCGCACCCAGTGTTCGAGCCGCCCCCACAGCGGCAGGCGCGCGAGCTTGGCGACCTGTGCGGCCAGCGGTTCCCAGCCCCATTCCTCGAACAGCAGCACCGGCACCAGCAGCAGGGTGGCGACGAGGCGGAGCAGGCGGCGCAAGCGGATCGACATGCAAGCGATTGTGACCCCCGGCGCCTCGCGGGCCTATGGCAAACTTCTGCGCTTTATTGCGCGCCCAGGGTTCATTCAGACATGCAGAAAATCATTCGCCAGCTCGCGTCCGAAATCAAGGTCGGCGAGCACCAGGTGAAAGCGGCCATCGAGCTGCTCGACGGCGGCGCCACGGTGCCCTTCATCGCCCGCTACCGCAAGGAGGCCACCGACGGCCTCGACGACATCCAGCTGCGTGAACTCGAAGCGCGCCTGTCGTACCTGCGCGAACTCGACGAGCGCCGCACGGCCGTGATGAAGAGCATCGACGAGCAGGGCAAGCTGACCGACGCGCTGCGCATCGCGATCGCCACCGTGGCGACCAAGCAGGAGCTGGAAGACCTCTACCTGCCCTTCAAGCAGAAGCGCCGCACCAAGGGCCAGATCGCGCGCGAGTCCGGCATCGAGCCGCTGGCCGACAAGCTCTTCGCCGACCCGACGCTCGATCCGGCCGTCGAGGCCAAGGCCTTCCTCAGGCCCGCCGAGACGCTCGACGACGGCAAGCCGGGCCCCGACTTCTCCACCGTGCCGGCCGTGCTCGACGGCGTGCGCGACATCCTGTCCGAGCGCTGGGCCGAAGACGCGGCGCTGGTGCAGCGGCTGCGCGAATGGCTCTGGAGCGAAGGCCTGTTCAAGTCGACGCTGATGGCGGGCAAGGACGAGAACAACGTCGATGTGTCCAAGTTCCGCGACTACTTCGACTACGACGAGCCCATCGGCCGCGTGCCCTCGCACCGCGCGCTGGCCGTGTTCCGCGGCCGCGCGCTCGACATCCTCGACGCCAAGCTGGTGCTGCCGGTCGAGCCCGAACCGGGCAAGCCCAGCATCGCCGAAGGCCGTATCGCGCTGCACCTGGGCTGGAGCCATGCGGCGCGCCCGTCCGACGACCTGATCCGCAAGTGCGTGGCCTGGACCTGGCGCGTGAAGCTCTCGCTCTCGACCGAGCGCGACCTGTTCACCCGCCTGCGCGAAGACGCCGAGAAGACCGCCATCAAGGTCTTCGCCGACAACCTGCGCGACCTGCTGCTGGCCGCGCCCGCGGGACGGCGCGTGGTGCTGGGCCTCGACCCGGGCATCCGCACCGGCGTGAAGGTGGCCGTGGTCGACGCGACCGGCAAGCTGGTCGAGACCGCCACCGTGTTCCCGCACGAGCCGCGCAAGGACTGGGAAGGCTCGCTGCACACGCTGGGCAAGCTCTGCGCCAAGCACGGCGTGAACCTGATCGCGATCGGCAACGGCACCGCCAGCCGCGAGACCGACAAGCTGGCCGCCGACCTGATCAAGCTGCTCGCGAAGATGGCCGACCAGGCCGGCGCGCCGCCCATGGCCATCGACAAGGTGGTGGTGAGCGAGGCCGGCGCCTCGGTCTACTCCGCCAGCGAATTCGCCTCGCAGGAAATGCCCGACGTCGACGTGAGCCTGCGCGGCGCGGCCAGCATCGCGCGCCGCCTGCAGGACCCGTTGGCCGAGCTCGTGAAGATCGACCCCAAGTCGATCGGCGTGGGCCAGTACCAGCACGACGTGAACCAGAGCGAACTCGCGCGCACGCTGAGCGCGGTGGTCGAGGATTGCGTGAACTCGGTGGGCGTGGACCTCAACACCGCCAGCGTGCCGCTGCTGTCGCGCGTGTCGGGTCTGTCGGCCAGCGTGGCCAAGGCGGTGGTGCGCTGGCGCGAGGCCAACGGGGCCTTCGCCACGCGCAAGCAGCTGCTGGAAGTCACGGGCTTCGGCCCCAAGGCCTTCGAGCAGAGCGCCGGCTTCCTGCGCGTGCGCGACGGCAGCAACCCGCTCGACATCACCGGCGTGCACCCGGAAACCTACCCGCTGGTGGAACAGATCATGGTCAAGACCGGCAAGCCCATCACCGAGCTGATGGGCCGCGCCGACATGCTCAAGACGCTGAAGCCCGAACTCTTCGCCAACGAGAAGTTCGGCGTGATCACGGTCAAGGACATCCTGGGCGAACTCGAGAAGCCGGGCCGCGACCCGCGCCCCGACTTCAAGGTGGCGCGCTTCAACGACGGCGTCGAGGACATCAAGGACCTGGTCGAGGGCATGATCCTCGAGGGCACGGTGAGCAACGTCGCGCAGTTCGGCGCCTTCATCGACCTGGGCGTGCACCAGGACGGCCTGGTCCACGTGAGCCAGCTCGCGAACAAGTTCGTGGAAGATGCGCGCGAGATCGTCAAGACCGGCGACATCGTCAAGGTCAAGGTGATGGAGGTCGACGTGGCGCGCAAGCGCATCGGCCTCTCGATGCGCCTCGATGCGGCGCCCGCGCGCCGCGACGGCCCGCGCGACAACCGCTTCGAGGGCGCCGGCCGCGGCCAGCAGCAGGGGCCGCGCCGCGACAACGCGCCGCAGCCCGCGGGCCAGATGGCCAGCGCCTTCGCCAAGCTGCAGGGGCTGCGCGGCAAGTAGCCGCCCTGCATGAAGGCACTGCGCATCCACGCCGGTCCGGCGGCCAGGCGCCTGATCGAAGCGCAGGGCCTGCGGCCAGACGACGTGCGCGTGGTGCCGGGCGCAGCTGGCGGCCCCAAGGGCCTGATCCTCGGGCCCATCGACCGCTTCCTGTTCGGCGACTGGCTGCCGCGCTCCACGCAACCCATCGATCTCGTGGGCGCGTCGATCGGCGCCTGGCGCCTGGCCAACGCCTGCCTCGACGATCCGATGCGCGCGCTGCGCGACTTCGAGGACGGCTACATCACGCAGCACTTCGAACCGCCGCCGGGCCAGAAGCGGCTCACGGCGAAGCAGGTCAGCGCGCAGTTCGGCGAGGGCTTGCGCAGCTTCTACGGCGGCCGGGCCCAGGAGGTACTGAACCACCCGCGCTACAGCCTGCACGTGATCACCGCGCACGGCCGGCACCTGCTGGGCCGCGAGGGGCGAGGGCGCACGGCCCTGGGCTACCTGGGGGCCTTCATGGCCAACGGCGTGCGGCGCAAGGCATTGGGCGGCTGGCTCGAGCGCGTGGTGTTCTCCACGCCCGATGCGGCGCTGCCCTTCGCGACCACCGATTTCGCGACCCGGCGCGTGGCATTGAGCGAAGCCAACTTCGCGCCCGCGCTGCAAGCCTCGTGCTCGATCCCCTTCATGCTCGAGGCGGTGCACGACATCCCCGGCGCGCCGCCCGGCGCCTACTGGGACGGTGGCATCACCGACTACCACCTGCACCTCGATTACCGCACTGGGCCCGAGGGCCTGGTGCTGTACCCCCACTTCCAGCAGGCGGTGGTGCCCGGCTGGCTCGACAAGGGCCTGAAGTGGCGCCACAAGGCCACGCCCTTCCTCGACGGCATGGTGGTGCTGGCGCCGTCGCCCGAATGGGTCGCGACCTTGCCCGGCGGCAAGCTGCCCGACCGCAACGATTTCCTGCGCTACGGCAACGACCTGGCGGGCCGCATCCAGGCCTGGCGCACCGCGGCGGCCGAGGCAGGGCGGCTGGCCGACGAACTGCAGCAATGGCTGGAACGGCCCGACATGACGCAACTCCGCGTGCTGTGATCGAGGGGGCGCCGCGCGAAGAAAGGATTTTGTTGGCGCATCGATGAATCCAATGGGCGGCGCGCCCCGTATGAATGACACCCGACGCGCATCTTCGCGGCGGTGAATGCAACAGGAGTCATCCATGCAAGCCAAGTTCTCACGTCTCGCTTCCCTCGCACTCGCAGCCGCTCTGTCGGTCGGTGCGGTCTCCGCCATCGCCCAGGTCACCGTCGGCGGCGCGCCGATGTTCGCCACCAAGGACATCATCGACAACGCCGTCAATTCCAAGGACCACACGACCCTGGTCGCCGCGGTCAAGGCAGCCGGCCTGGTCGAGACGCTCAAGGGCCCGGGTCCGTTCACCGTCTTCGCGCCCACCAACGCCGCCTTCGCCGCCCTGCCGGCCGGCACGGTCGACACGCTGCTCAAGCCCGAGAACAAGGGCACGCTCACGACCATCCTGACCTACCACGTGGTGGCCGGCAAGGTGGATGCCAAGTCGCTCATGAAGATGATCGACGACGGCAAGGGCATGGCCTCGCTCAAGACCGTCGCGGGCGGCACGCTGGTCGCCAAGAGCAGCGGCGGCACCGTGACCGTGACCGACGAAAAGGGCGGCAGCGCCAACGTGACGATCGCCGACGTGTACCAGTCGAACGGCGTGATCCACGTGGTCGACAAGGTGCTGCTGCCCAAGTAAGCAGTACGGTTCGGCGGCAAGCCTCGCGCGGCAAGCTGTCCGACTTCTTTACCTTCCTATAATTCTGTGGTCGGGCCGGCGCTGTGAGCGCCGCGCCCGCACGGTTCGAAGGTGCCCCGCACGCTCTCCGCCTCGGAGGGTCTCGGGGTTAAACGGGAAGCAGGTGACTGGCGTCTTCACACGACGCGAGAAGTCCTGCGCTGCCCCCGCAACGGTCAGCGGATCTCTTGGAATCCCTCACGTCCATGCCTTCTTCGGCATGGCAGTCACTGCGCCTCCGGGCGTGGGAAGGCGAGGGGCTTCCGGTCGTGCATGCAACGCGCATGCAGGACGGTCCGCAAGCCCGGATACCGGCCTTCGCAACCGCTTCGGCCGCTGCGGGAGAGCGAGGGTCCGGGCAGGTCGGTGCATGCGCACCGGGCTTGGCCGCGAGGCGTTCTTTCTTCTTCAGCGTCATCACTGGTTTGGGCTCCGCGGGGTGGCGGGGCGCAGTTGGAAGACGCATGAAAAGAGCAATGATCCTGAACCCGGTCCGTGTGGGCGTGCTGGGTTTTCTCTCGATGGCCGCAGGCCCGGGCATGGCCCAGGAAGCCGATGCGCTGAACGAGATCTTCGTCACGGCCACGGCCCGCCCCGAGGCGCGCGCGAGCATCGCCGCGACCACGCAGGTGATCGATCGCGCCGCCATCGACCGGTCGACTGCCAAGTCGGTGACCGACCTGCTGGCCGAGAACGCGGTCGGCTTCTTCAGCGAATGGACCGCGGCGCAGACCTCGATCAACATCCGCGGCGCCACCAGCGACGGCCAGGGCCGCGACTACAAGGGGCAGGTGCTGGTGCTGGTCAACGGCCGGCGCGCAGGCACGGCCAACATCTCGAAGCTCAGCGCCAACGAAGTGGAGCGCATCGAGATCGTGCGCGGCCCGGCCTCGGTGATCTACGGCAGCCAGAACATGGGCGGCGTGATCAACATCATCATGAAGAGCGGCTACAACGCGCCGCCGAGCCAGGCCGGCCTGAGCGTGGGCTCGTGGGGCGGCGTGCAGGCCCATGCGCAGACCAGCGGCGGCGGCGAGCGCTTCGACTGGACCTTCGGCGTGTCGGGCGGCCGGCGCGACGACTACGAATCGGGCAAGGGCGGCGGCAAGCTGGCCAACACCGGCTGGGAACGCCGCGGCTTCGCGGGCGCGCTGGGCTTCCAGGTCGACGAGCGCAACCGGCTCGAACTCAAGCTGCGCACCGACGGCATCTACAACGCGGGCTTCCGCGGATCGGGCGCCAACACCGTCAGCAAGGACGACCGCACCAACGCCTCGGCCGACCTGAGCTACGAAGGCCGCACTGCCGACGAGCGCATCAGCTGGATGGCGCAGATCTACGCGGTGGCCGACGAGGACGAATTCAAGTGGGCCTCGCCCGTGGTGCGCTCGGGCACGCGGGCCACGCCCGGCACCTCGAGCGACTACAACGACCGCAAGCTCGACATCCTGGGCACGCGCCTGCAGCCGCGCTTCAAGCTGGGGCAGGGCAACGACCTGCTGCTGGGCTACGACTGGGAGCGCAGCCGGCTGCGCTCGGACCGCATCCGCGTCGCGCTGCCCGGCGGCCCGACCGGCCAGGTCGCGCCCTACGACAACAACCAGACCGAGCACGTCAACGCGCTGTACTTCGAGGATTCGCAGAAGTTCTTCGACGACCGCCTGACCGTGCGCGGCGGCGCGCGCCGCACCGAGGGCCGCACCGGCTTCGACTTCACGCCCAACCTGCCGCTGCAGCGCAGCGGCAGCCAGTCGTACGGCGAGACCACCTGGTCGACCGGCGCGACCTGGCGTGCGCTCGACGTGCTGAACCTGCGCACCGGCATCTCGACCGGCTTCCGCGCGCCGACCTCGACCGAACTGGGCTCGGACTTCACCGCGGTGGGCGGCGGCCGCAGCTTCGGCAACCCGAACCTCAAGCCCGAGAGCAACCGCCAGATCGAGTTCGGCGGCACGCTGCAGCTGCCGGTCTGGAACGCGGACGTGGCGCTGTTCCAGAACACGATTTCCGATCGCATCATCACCGTGTCGCGCGGCCCGACCACCAACACCTCGGACTACGCCAACAACGCGGCCGACATCGTGGTGCGCGGCATCGAGGCCAGCGCCAACGTCGACCTGGCGAAGGCGCTGAACTTCTCGACCGGCACCCACAGCCTCAACGCGTATGCGAACGGCTACTACAACTTCACCATGCGCGACAAGGGTGCGACTGCGCTCGACACCGACCGCGTGCAGCGCATGTACAAGTACGAAGCCTCGGTGGGCCTGCGCTACGGCCGCGGCGCGGGCAAGCTGCCCGACGACTGGAGCCTGCAGGTCGGCGCGTTGCTGCGCGGGCCGATGTGGTACGACACCGAAGAGGCGCTGCTGATCCCGCAGGGCGAGCCCTACAGCACTTACATCCACCGCAAGGGCGCGTTCACCGTCTGGAACCTGCGCGGCGACTACCGCATCAGCAAGCGCGTGAAGGTGTTCGCGGCGGTCAACAACCTGTTCGACCTGAACCGCAGCCCGATCTTCATCGCGCTCGACCAGAAGCCGTGCATCGCCGATCCGCGCTTCCAGAACGGCGGCTGCGGCACCTCGATGCCGGGCCGTGAGTTCCAGGTCGGCATGCAGGTCACGTTCTGATGCGACTCAAGCGCATCGCGCTGGCCCTGGGTCTGAGCGTGGCCGCCCTCACGGGGCAGGCCGCGCCGATCGCGGTCCGCGATGCGCTGGGCCGCACGGTGGTGCTGAGCGCGCCGCCGCAGCGTCTGGTGACCATCTTCGCGTCGAACACCGAGCTGGTGACCTCGCTGGGGCTGGCCGACCGGATCGTCGGCGTCGAGGAATACACGCGCTTTCCGCCCGAGGTCATGGACAAGCCGAGGGTCGGCGGCCGCCTGGGCTTCTCGGTCGACGCGGTGGTCGCGCAGCGGCCCGACCTGGTGATCGTCACGCCCGCGCGGCAGGCGGCCAACCAATTGGTCGACCCGATGACGCGCATCGGCGTGCCGGTGATCGTGCTGCTGAGCCGATCCGTCGGCGAGGTGCTCGACAACATCCGCCTGATCGGCCGCGCCACCGGCGTGCCCGACCGCGGCGAGGCGCTGGCGCAGTCGCTGCAGGCGCGGCTGGACGCCGTGGCGCAGCAGGTCGTGCAACGCAGGTCGCCGCGCATGGTGATGATCACCGGGCGCGTGGGCAACGGCATGCTGCTGGTGGCGCGCGCCGACACCTACACGGGCGAGGCGATGCGCATGGCGGGTGGGCGCTTCGCGATCGCAGGGCGGGGGGCGGTGGCGCAGGTGTCACCCGAAGCGATCCTCGCCTCGGACCCGGATGTGCTGCTGTTCGCGGGGACCCAGGCGGCGTTCGAGGACCTGGTGCAACTGCCGGGCTGGCGCGACATGCGGGCCGTGCGTGACAAGCGGGCGGTGACGGTGTCGCGCAGCGAGTTCCTGATTCCGGGGCCGCGGACCATCGACGGGATCGAGCGCCTGGCGAAGTGGCTGGGGTCGGTGGAGGTCAGGCCGTGAGCGTTTGGGTTTCACTTCCTCTCCCGGAGGGAGAGGGGAAAGAGGGCCTGCGCGCTGACACAGCCTCCGCATCGATGCCCTCTGTCTTGCTCCCTCTCCCTCTGGGAGAGGGCTGGGGTGAGGGCGGCAGCGCCCCCATCGTGCGAGCCCCCATCCCTGCCTTCCCCCGGAGGGGGAAGGAGCCAAAGCAGCCGCGCTTCTTTCACCAGGCAGCGAGGGAGCTGACCCGGTCTTTCTCCCTCCCCCTCCGGGGGAGGGTAGGGGTGGGGGCACTCAGCCTCAACAGAGGCTGGCCCGGACCACCGCCCATGCCCTCACCCTGCCCTCTCCCGGAGGGAGAGGGGAAAGAGGGCCTGCGCGCTGACACAGCCTCCGCATCGATGCCCTCTGTCTTGCTCCCTCTCCCTCCGGGAGAGGGGAAAGAGGGCCTGCGCGCTGACACAGCGTCCGCATCGACGTCCTCTGTCTTGCTCCCTCTCCCTCCGGGAGAGGGTTGGGGTGAGGGCGGCAGCGCCTCCATCGTGCGAGCCCCCATCCCCACCTTCCCTCAGCGGGAAAAGGCGCAACACCCGTGACCCCACCCACCCCTCGCCACCCCGCCCGCGCCTGGCTCATCGCCGCCGCGGTGCTCGGGGTCGCCTTGCTGCTCGCCGCCTGCGCCGGCCACGAGTGGTCGTCCCCGCAGGCCCTCTACCGCGCGCTCGCAGGCGACGACAGCCTGCGCAGCCGCCTCCTGCTGCAATGGCGCCTGCCGCGCGTGTTCGCCGCTGCACTGGTCGGCGCCTTGCTCGGCCTGTCGGGCGCGGTGTTCCAGGGCGTGTTCCGCAACCCGCTGGCCGAGCCCTACCTGCTCGGCGCTTCGGGCGGTGCGGCGCTGGGGGCCACGGTCGCGCTGCTCGTGCCGCTGGGCGTGCCTCAGTCGTATTCGTTGCCCGCACTCGCCTTCGCGGGTGCCTGGGGCGCGACCGCGCTGGTGCTCGGCGTCTCCCGCGTCGCCGGCGCGCTCGATGCCGCCGGCATGCTGCTGGCCGGCGTCGCCATCGCCGCGATGCTGGGCGCATTGCGCTCCTTCCTCATGCTCGCGCTGTCCGACGAGACCGTGAGCCTGCAGGTCGTGATGAACTGGGTGCTGGGCGGCATCCAGACGCCGTCGTGGCCCGGCCTGGGCCTGCTCGCGGCGCTGTGCGTGGCCTGCCTGCTCGCCACCTCGCGCATCGCGCACGGGCTCGACCTGCTGGGCCTGGGCACGCGCGCGGCGCAGGGCTTCGGGCTCGACGTGGCGCGCTTCACGCCCGTCGCGGTCATCGTCGGTTCGCTGGTGGTCGCGGCGGCCGTGGCCTACGGCGGCCTGGTGGCCTTCGTCGGGCTGGCCGCGCCGCACATCGCGCGCTGGATGGTCGGGCCGCTGCACCGGGTGCTGCTGCCGGCCTCGGCGCTCACCGGTGCCATCGTGGTGACCGTGGCCGACGCCATCGCGCGTTCGGCCCTGCCGCCGGCCGAGATCCCGCTGGGCCTGGTCACGGCGGTGGCGGGCGGGCCCTTCTTCATCGTGCTGCTCGCGCGGAGGCTGCGTTCATGAATCTGCTGCTCGAAGCACTGCACCTCGGCGTCTCGCGCCGCCACAAGTCCATCCTGCGCGACGTGTCGATCGGCTTCGGCGCGACCGGCTCGGTCGCCGTCATCGGCCCCAACGGCGCGGGCAAGTCCACGCTGCTCGCGCTGCTGGCCGGCCTCGAAACACCTGCGCAGGGCGAGGTGCGGCTGGGCACGCGGCGCGTGGTCGATGTGCCGGCCGCCGAGCGCGCGCAATCGATCGGCTTCATGCCGCAGCACTTCGAGCCGCACTGGGACCTGGTGCTGGAAGAACTGCTGGGCATGCGCCTCACGCCGCCGCGCGGCCCGGCTGCGAAGAACAACAAGTTGCCCACGGTCGACGAGGTGATCGCGCGCAACCAACTCGAAGCCTTCCGCGGCCGGCGCTGGTCGACGCTGTCGGGCGGCGAGCAGGCGCGGGTGCTGCTGGCCACCGTGCTCGCGACCGACCCGCCGATCCTGCTGGCCGACGAGCCCGGCGCCGCGCTCGACGTGCGACACCGGCTCACGCTGGTCGAGGCGCTGGCGCAGCGCGGCCGCTCGCGGCTGGTGATCGTCGCTATGCACGACCTCGACCTGGCTTTCCGCCATTTCGAGCGCATCGTGGTGGTGGCCGACGGCCGCATCGTGATCGACGGCGGCGAGGAGCTGATCCATGCCGCGCTGCTCGACGAGAGCTTCGGCGTGGTGTTCGACCGCATCGGTGTGCCGCCCGGCGTGATGCTGCGCGCGCGGCTGCGCCAACAGGCCGGCCCCTGATGCGCATCGACCTTTCAGGCTGGACCCGCGAAGCCACGCAGGGCGACCCGCGCGCCTTCTTCGCGCTCTTCGACACCGCCGACCGGCTGGGCTTCGACGGTGTGTGGTTCAGCGAATTCCGCCTGCCCACGGCCGACTGGCCGTACCCGTCGCCGCTGCTGCTGGCCGCGGCGCTGCTGGCGCGCACCGAGCGGCTGCGCGTGGGCACCTCGGTGCTGGTGCTGCCGCTGCACCAGCCGCTGCTGCTGGCCGACGAGATTGCGCAGCTGGCCTTCCAGAGCGGCGGGCGCATCGACATCGGCGTGGGCCGCGGCACCGAGCCCGCCACGCTGGCTGCATTGAACATCGATGCGGCCGAGACCCGCGCGCGCTTCGAACGCCACTGCATCGCGCTGCAGGCCCACGCCGCGCACGTGCCCCTCTACGTGGCCGGCTCCACGCCCGAGACGCTGGGCTTCGCGATCGCGCGCGACATCCCGCTGCTGCTGAGCCTGGAGCCGCCCGAGACCACGCAACTGGGCCACGTGGCCGACATCCTGCAGGGCCGGCCCTCGACGCTGCTCCAGCGTTCCTCTCTCGCGCGCTACGTGTGCATCGGCGCCGACGCGGCTTCGGTGAAATCGCAGCTCGACGGCCTCTGGCCCCAGCTGCAGACACGCCGCGCCTTCTTCGCCGCCAAGCGCGGTGTGCCGCCCGAACAGGTGCCGCGCATCGACCGCGAACGCATGTTGCGCGAGCAGTTCATCCACGGCGACCCCGCGCAATGCCATGCGCAGATCGTCGCCTTGCGTGAGCGCAGCGGCATCGATGCGCTGCGCTGCGTGTTCAACGCCAACGGGCTCTGGGACAACACCCAAGCCCTCGCCGGCATGACGCTCTTTGCGAACGAGGTGCTCCCCGCGCTTCGCGAGCCGGCATGATCCATCCCATCTCAGAAAGCCACACCCTCATGCAAAGCGCCAAGATCCCCGTCACCATCGTCACCGGCTTCCTCGGCAGCGGCAAGACCACGCTGCTGCGCCACATCCTGGGCAATGCCGAAGGCAAGCGCATTGCCGTCATCGTCAACGAGTTCGGCGAGCTGGGCATCGACGGCGAAATCCTGCGCGGCTGCGGCATCGGTTGCGACGAGGAGGGCAACGAGCGTGAAGGCGCACTGTACGAACTGGCCAACGGCTGCGTCTGCTGCACCGTGCAGGAGGAGTTCCAGCCCGTGATGCTGCAGCTGGCCGAGCGCCGCGCCGACATCGACGCGGTGATCATCGAGACCTCGGGCCTCGCGCTGCCCAAGCCGCTGGTGCAGGCCTTCCAATGGCCGGAGATCGCCAACGTGTTCACCGTCGACGCGGTGGTCACGGTGGTCGACGGCCCGGCCACGGCGTCGGGCCAGTTCGCCGAGAACACCGAGGCCGTCGATGCGCAGCGCCGCGCCGACCCCAACCTCGACCACGAATCGCCGCTGCACGAACTGTTCGAAGACCAGCTCTCGGCCGCCGACCTGGTGGTGCTCAACAAGTCCGATCTGCTCGATGACGCCGCGCGCGCGCAGGTCGAGGCGCTGATCCGCGCCGAGATCCCGGCCGAGGTCAAGATCGTCGCCGCCACCCAGGGCAAGCTGCCGCTGGCCCTGCTGCTGGGCCAGGGTCGCGCGGCCGAGACCACCATCGACCAGCGCACGAGCCACCACGACCACGAGGAAGACCACGACCACGACGCGTTCGACGCGCTGGTGATCGACCTGCCCGCGGTCGACCGCGACCGCCTGCTGGCCGCGCTGGCGCAGATCGTGGCCGCGCACACCGTCTATCGCATCAAGGGCTTCGTGGCGATCCCGGGCAAGCCGATGCGCCTCCTGGTGCAAGGCGTGGGCAAGCGCTTCGACCACCACTTCGACCGCCAGTGGCGCGAGGGCGAGGCCCGTCGCACGCAGCTGGTGTTCATCGGCGAAGACCTCGATGAGGCCGTGCTGCGCGAGGCGCTGCAGGCGGCCGTCGCCGTCGCGGCCTGACGCTTCGGGCCGGCGCGCGATGCACCTGCTGAGCACCCAGCCCGGCCGCTTCGTCGAAGACGACAGCGTCGTCACCCGGCTCGACCAGACGCCGGGCGAGATCGTGGTGCTGAGCTCAGCCGACACCACGCTCGCGCTCTTGGCCGCGGCACGCAGCGCGCTCGCCGCCACCGACCCCGGCTACCCCTCGCTGCGGCTGGCCAACCTGCAGTACCTGCGCCAGCCGGCCTCGCTCGACCTCTACGTCGACGAGGTGTTGCAACATGCGCGCGTGGTGATCGTCGATCACCTGGGCGCCGAATCGGCCTGGGCCTACGGGCTGCAGCAGATCGAGAAGCTCGCGCGCCGCAAGGGCCAGCAGCTCGCGATCTTTTCGGGCGACCTGCAGGAAGACGAGGACCTGCTGGCGCGCAGCACGCTGCCCCCTTCGGTAGGCCGCCAGCTCTGGCAATACACGCGTGCGGGCGGCGCGGCCAATGCGCTGCAGTTTTTGCGCGCCATCGCCTTCCACGGCCTGGGCCACGGCGAGGCGCCGCAACCGCCGCGCAGCCTGCCGCAGGTGGCGCTGCATGTGCCGGGCGGCTTCGGCGCCGCGCACACGGTGGCCGGCATCGACGACCTCCGCGCGCTGTGGCGCGACGGTGCGCCCGTGGTCGCGCTGGTGTTCTACCGCTCGCACCTGCAGTCGGGCAACACGGCGGTCTTCGATGCGATGGCCGCCGCGCTGCGGGCCGAGGGCCTGAACCCGCTGCCGGTCGCGCTCGATTCCCTGAAAGACCCGCTGTGCATCTCCGCGCTGCGCGGCCTGTGCCGCGAGCATGGCGTGCAGCTGGTGCTCAACACCACGGCCTTCGCGGCGCTGGGGCAGGGCGGCAACGCGGGCGATGCCGTGGCCGAACTCGCAGGCGATGCGCCCGTGCTGCAGGTGATCGTGAGCGGTGGCAACCGCGAGGACTGGCTGGCCGACAGCCAGGGCCTGCGCCCGCGCGACATCGCGATGCAGATCTCGCTGCCCGAGATGGACGGCCGCATCGTGACGCGCGCCATCAGCTTCAAGGGCCTGTCGCACCGCGACGAACTCACGCAGACCGAGGTGGTGAACTACCGGCTCGAGCCCGACCGCATCGCCTTCGTGGCCGAGTTGGCGCGGCGCTGGTGCCGGCTGCGCAGCCTGCCCGCCGCGGACAAGCGCCTGGCGCTGATCCTCGCCAACTACCCGGGCAGCGAAGGCCGCATCGGCAGCGGCGTGGGGCTCGACACACCCGCGTCGGTGATCGCGATCCTGCGCACGCTGGCCGCCGAGGGCCATGCGCTGGGCGATGCCGACAAGCTGCCGGCCGATGGCGACGCGCTGATGCACACGCTTCAGCAGGGCATCGCCAACGACCCCTCGCAATGGCCGCTGCGGCCCGCCTGGCAGAGCTATGCGCTGGCCGACTACCGCGCGCGCCTCTCTGCGTTGCCCGATGGCATGGCCGCGGCCATCGACGCGCGCTGGGGCGCGCCCGAGCAGGACCCGTCGTTGCGCCAGGGCCGCTTCATGATCGCGGGCCTGCGCCTGGGCCGCGTGTTCGTCGGCATCCAGCCAGCGCGCTCGCTGGCGGTGCAGGGCACACAGGACTATGCGAGCTACCACGATGCCGAGCTCGTGCCGCCGCACGGCTACCTGGCCTTCTACTTCTGGCTGCGCGACGTGTTCGCCATCGACGCGGTGGTGCACGTGGGCAAGCACGGCAACCTCGAATGGCTGCCGGGCAAGAGCCTGGCGCTGTCGCAGACCTGCTGGCCCGACGCCATCCTCGGGCCGCTGCCCAACGTCTACCCCTTCATCGTCAACGACCCGGGCGAGGGCGCGCAGGCCAAGCGCCGCACGCAGGCCGTGATCGTCGACCACCTGATGCCGCCGCTGACGCGCGCCGAGAACCACGGCCCGATGCAGGACCTCGAGCGCCAGGTCGACGAGTACTACGACGCGCTGCTGGTCGATGCACGCCGCGCCCGCGTGCTGCGCGCGCAGATCCTCGCGACCGTGCGCGCGCAGCACCTGGTCGAGGAGCTCGCGCTGCCCTCGGCCGCGGCCGACGACGACACCGTGCTCGCACGCGTCGACGCTTACCTGTGCGAGCTCAAGGAAACGCAGATCCGTGACGGCCTGCACGTGTTCGGTCAGTCGCCCGAAGGCCGTCTGCGCCGCGACACCCTGCTCGCGCTCGCGCGCTACCCCTCGGCCGACGGCGCGGGCGAGAACGCGGGGCTGCTCGATGCGCTGTCGCGCGACCTGCTGCCCGACGATGCGTTCGAGCCGCTCGACATCGAGCCCGCCACGCCCTGGCAGGGCGCGCGGCCCGCGCTGCTGGAGTCGGTCAGCGACGAACCCTGGCGCCATGCGGGCGACACGCGCGAGCGGCTGGAACTGCTCGCGCAGCGGCTGCTCGACGAGGCCGATGCAGGCATCGCGCTGCCGCAGCCCATGCCGCACACGCAGGCCGTGCTCGGCCGCATCGCGCATCGCTTGTCGCCCGACCTCGACGCCTGCGGCACGCAGGAACTCACCCAGCTCTCACGCGCGCTGCAGGGCCGCTTCGTGCCCGCCGGCCCCAGCGGCTCGCCTTCGCGCGGCCGGCCCGACGTGCTGCCGACCGGGCGCAATTTCTACTCGGTCGACACCCGCGCCATCCCCACGCCCACGGCCTGGATGCTGGGCCTCAAGTCCGCCGCGCGGCTGGTCGAGCTGCACCTGCAGGAACACGGCGAGTACCCGGTCGCGATGGGCCTGTCGGTCTGGGGCACGGCCACCATGCGCACCGGAGGAGACGACCTGGCGCAGGCCTTTGCGCTGATCGGCGTGCGGCCCAAGTGGGCGGCGGGCAGCCAGCGCGTGGTCGACTTCGAGGTGCTGCCCACCGTGGGCATCGGCCGTCCGCGCATCGACGTCACGCTGCGCATCTCGGGCTTCTTCCGCGATGCCTTCCCGGCGGCCGTGCAGATGTTCGACGCCGCCGTGCAGGCCGTGTCCGCGCAGGAAGACGAGGACGCCGAACGCAATCCGATCCGCGCCCGCATCCTGCGCGAGGCCGCCGCGCTGGAGGCGAAGGGCCTCGATGCCGCCACCGCGCGCACGCAGGCCGGCTGGCGCGTGTTCGGCTCGGCGCCGGGCCACTACGGCTCGGGCCTGCAGCCGCTGTTCGACCGCGGCGACTGGCAGAGCGACGACGACCTGGCACGCGCCTACGTCGACGGCGGCGCCCATGCCTACGGCCAGGGCAGCGACGGCGTGCCCGCGCAGGCCGCGCTGGTCGAGCGCCTGAAGACCATGGACGTGGTGCTGCAGAACCAGGACAGCCGCGAGCACGACCTGCTCGACTCCAACGACTACTACCAGTTCCAGGGCGGCATGGTCGCGGCCGTGCGGCACCTGAGCGGCCAGCAGCCCGCGATGTACCACGGCGACCACGGCAACCCGCAGGCGCCGCGCATGCGCACCTTGAAGGAAGAGATCGGCCGCGTGATCCGCGCGCGCGTGGTCAACCCCAAGTGGATCGACGGCGTGAAGCGCCACGGCTACAAGGGCGCCTTCGAGATGGCCGCGACCGTCGACTATCTGTTCGGCTTCGACGCCACCGCGCGCGTGGTCGGCGACCACCAGTACGCGATGGTGGCCGACGCCTACGTGATGGACCCGTCCACGCGCCAGTTCATCCAGGACCACAACCCGCAGGCGCTGCACGACATGCTGAGCCGGTTGCTTGAAGCCATGCAGCGAGGCCTGTGGCAGGCGCCTGGCGACTACCAGCGACAACTTGAAGACCTGCTGCTCCAACAAGAACAACGAATGGAAAAAGCATGACTCTCCCCCAGTCTTCGCGCACTTCGTGTCGCTTCGCCAACCCCCTTCCGGGGGCAGTACCAGCAGCCCGGCAAAGCCGGTTCTGCGGTGCTTTTGGCAAAGACCTTTCCCCTTCTTTGGAGACATTGGCATGAACAGCGCCGCATTGCCGCTGCCCTTTCCCTTCGCCGCCATCGCTGGCCAGCCGCAGTTGCGCCAGGCGCTGCTGCTGGCCGCGGTCGACCCCGGCCTGGGGGGCGTTCTGATCGAAGGCCCGCGCGGCACGGCCAAGTCCACGGCCGCGCGCGCGCTGGCCGAACTGCTGACCGGCGCGCCCTTCGTCACGCTGCCCCTGGGCGCAAGCCTCGAGCACCTGGTCGGCACGCTGGACCTGGGCCAGGCGCTGGCCGGCCATCAGGTGAAGTTCGCGCCCGGCCTGCTGTCGCGCGCGCATGGCGGCGTGCTGTACGTCGACGAGGTCAACCTGCTGCCCGACGCGCTGATCGATTCGCTGCTCGACGTGGCGGCCAGCGGGGTCAACAGCGTGGAGCGCGACGGCATCTCGCACCGCCATGCCGCGCGCTTCGTGCTCGTCGGCACCATGAACCCGGAGGAGGGCGAACTGCGTCCGCAACTGCTCGACCGCTTCGGTCTGTGCGTGCGCCTGACCAACATCGACGACGCCGCCGCGCGCCAGGCCATCGTGCGCGCCCGCCTGGCCTTCGACGCCGACCCGCAGGGCTTCCGCGCCGACCATGCCGACGCCCAGGGCGCCCTGGCCCTGGCCCTGGGCCGCGCCCGCGCCACCGTGGCCGACCGCGAGGCGCTGCGCTACGAAGACGAAGTGCACGCCGCCGTTGGCGCGCTCTGCATGGCCGCGCAGGTCGACGGCCTGCGCGCCGATTTGGTGATGCTGCGCGCCGCCCGCGCGCTGGCCGCCTGGGAGCAGGCCGACACGCTTACGACCGCGCATGTGCAGCAGGTGGCCGACCTGGTGCTGCTGCATCGGCGCAAGCCAGGCACCGAGAAGAGCGCGCCGGCTCCCGCTTCCTCTCAGGCCGGCGCGCCGCGTCCCTCGTCCGGCCAGGGCAACGGTGCATGGGGCGATGCGTCCACGTCGCCATCCAATGACGACACCGACTGGGGCGCCATGCCGACCGAGCCCGTGGGCATCGAACGCGTCAAGCCGCTGCGCCCGCTGATGGCCGCGGCGCCTTCACCGCAAGGCGCGGCCCACACCCCAAAAAAAGCCTGAGCCTCCGGAACGCCGATCCCGCTGGCGCGCGCCAGGGTGACCGGAGGCAGGGCACGCAACGGGACACGTCGCGCATCGCATCGTCGATGCGCAGCACCGCCTACGACTGGCCCCGCACGCTGATGGCCCGCGGCGCCGAGGCCCAACTGCGCCCCGAACACCTGCGCCGCCGCCCGCAGGAAGCCCGCAGCGACGCGCTGCATTGCTTCCTGCTCGACTGCTCCGCCTCGATGCTCAAGGACGGCAAGCTCGCGCGCGCCAAGGGCGTGCTGGTGGCGCTGATGGAAGAGGCCTACCGACGCCGCGACCGCGTGGCCCTGCTGTGCTTTGGCGGCAACACGGTCGAACTGCGCATGCCACCGCGGCGCGCAGGGGTCTGGAACGACGCCTGGCTGGCGCCCATTGCGGGGGGCGGGGGCACGCCGCTGACCTTGGGCGTTCAACAGGCGGGGATCCTGCTGGCGAAGCATGAATCCGCACAGCGGTGGTTGTGGCTGTTGACGGATGGGCGGAGTACGGAGAGTCCGGTGCGGCCTGTGGGGGTGGATGTGGCGACGGTGGTGGACTTTGAGGCGGATCGCGTTGCACTCGCGCGCGCCAAAGCGTTGGCGCAGACCTGGGCCTCAGGGTATTTTCGAGCGGATGAACCGGGAGGGATGCGCGCTGATCTTCCCGCTCCGCTTCCTAAACTCCATCCGCCACCGCAAACCGCAAGGTGAACGCCGTCCCCTCTTCTGCCGACGATGCCACCGCCATCGTCCCCCCGTGTGCCTTCGCGATCTCGTTGACGATGTAGAGGCCCAGGCCGACGCTGCGCACGGTGTTGCTGCCGCCGGTGTCGACGCGCACCATCGGTTCGAAGACCGTGGGCAGGGTAGCGGCGTCGATGGGATCGCCCAGGTTGTGGACCCGGAGTTCAGCCTGCATGGCGTCGATCGCCGAGGTGACGGTGATGGGCGTGCCGGCCCGTCCATAGGCGGTGGCGTTGCCGACCGGGTTGCCGATGAGCTGCGCGAGCCGGTCCTGGTCAGCCACGCAGGCGCCCGGGCCGTGGGTGCGGTGCGCGATCTCGCGGTCGGGAAAGGCGAGCCGGAGTTCGTCCAGCGTGTGTGCCGTCAGCGCGTGGAGGTCCATCGCTTGCAGGCTCACAGCCAGGCCCGTGCCGACGCGCGCCTGCGTGAAGTCGAGCAAATCCTCGATCAGCCGCTGCGCGCGTTCGGCCGAGCTGCGCACGTGGCGCAGCACGCGCATGCGGCGCTCGTTCTCGGCGCGGCCCAGCAGTTGCACGCCCATCAGGATGGCCGACAGCGGGTTGCGCAGGTCGTGGCTCACGATGCCGATCATCTGCTCGGCGAACAGCGCGCGGTCGCGCAGCAGGCGTTGCGACCGGAGTTCGGCTTCGAGCATCGCATCGGCCTTCTTGCGCGCGTTCATGAGTTCGCGCTCATAGCGGTTGCGGTCCTGCGCCACGAAAGCCGCGACCTCGTCGAACTCGCCCTCGGCGCGCTTGCGGCGGCGCGCGTTGAGGATCATCGGGATCAGTTGGCCGTCGGGGCGGCGCACCTCGAACTTGACCTCGGCCAGCGAGCCCTGCATCTGCAGCGTGGGCACCCAATGGGTCTGGTGGAAGATCCGGCCGCCCACGGTGAACAGGTCCTGCAGCCGTTTGGCGCCCACGAGTTCGTGGCGCGGCATGCCCAGCCAGTCGCAAAAGGTGGTGTTGACCTTGAGCAGGGTGCCATCCAGCGCGGTCACCAGCAGGCCGCAGGGGGCATGCGGGCGCTACCGGTCCCAGCGCCGCAAGTCCGGCGTTGTCGCCATCTCCCTATAGGCCGCCAACTGCCGGGGAACACGCGGTCGAGGATTTGTTGGCGCCCATGCCGGGGCGTGGCGAGTCCGATCGCAACGTTGCAAACCCTGCAGAGCGGGCCCTTGGGCGCCGGTCCGATGAAGAACCCGGTTCAGACCCACTGATCGTTGTCGACCGTCCGCTCGCCCCGCGCCCCGTCGCCCGTGTTCGCCACGCCGCGCGGCTCGATCAACAGCAGCTTGACCTCCGCGGCCGCTGAGGGCCGGTGCGCGACGCCCTTGGGTACCACCGCCATCTGGCCCGCGCGCAGCACGATCACGCCCTCGCCGGAAGGGTCGGCGCGGTGCGCGATGCGCAGCTCGCCTTCGAGCACGATGAAGGTCTCGTCGGTGTCGGCGTGCAGGTGCCATTGGAATTCGCCCTGGACCTTCACGACCTTGAACTGGTAGTCGTTCATCTCGGCGACGACGCGCGGTTGCCAGTGCGCTTCGATCCGGTCGATCTTGCCGGCCAGGTCGATGGCCTGGCATTGGCCGCGCGCGAACGGCGCCGCTGTGGAGGGGAGGGGCTGGGACATCGAACGCTCCGTTCTTCTTCAGTGGAAAGCGCCGAAGATACGCAGCGCGATGGCCGCTGTATTGAACGTTCGTGGGCGACCGTCAGCCGCCGTGCACGCCGGCCGTGATGCGCAGCCAGCGCCCGGGTGTCAGTCCGAAGGTCTTCGTGAAGTGCCGCGTCATGTGGCTCTGGTCGGCGAACCCCGCAGCCGCCGCGGCCTGGGACAGCGAACTGCCCTGGCGCAGCAGGCGGCGCACGACATCCAGACGCCGCAGGGTCTGGAAGCGGTACGGGCTCGTGCCGTAGTACAGGCGGAAGTCGTGCGACAGGCTCCAGCGATCGCGTCCCGTCGCCGCTTCGAGTTCCGCCAGCGTCACGGCTTGCGCTTGATGCGCGTGCAGATAGTCGTGCGCGCGTCGCGCTGCGTTGAAGTCGCCTGGCGGCCGGCGTGGGGCGGCGCCCGCAACCGTTTCCAGTGCATGCGCCAGCTCGACCAGTGCCTCGCTGTGTTCGAGCGGCTCGAGCATCGCGCTCGCGTGCTGCAGCAAGGTCGAGGTCGCTGCCGCCAGGCGCGGATCGGTGGTCACGCCGCCTTCGATGAAAGGCAAGGGCCGTCCCTGCAGCACTGCCTGAAACAGGGCCGGTTCGACGTAGATCATGCGGTACTGAAACCCCTCGTCGGTACCGGCCTGTCCATCGTGGGCCTCGTCGGGATGCAGCACCATCGTGTTGCCGGGCAGGCTGTTGCGTTGCCCGCGCCGGTACTTGAAGCTCTGGACGCCGGCGATCGTGCGGCCGATCGCATAGGTGTTGTGCCGGTGCAGGGCATAGGCCTTGCCGTGAAAGCGCGCCTCGATGCGTTCCACGCCGTCGATGGGTTCGGCGTGCCTCACCCATTCGGTACGCACGTGCGCTGGCTTTCGGTTCATGAAGGCCATGGTAGCGAAGCGCCACGGCCTCGATGCGCAGCGTGATGGGCATGGGGCCGCTTGGCGCGGCAGCCCTGCGCACTGGCTGCGCAGGGCTGCCTGACATGACCTGTGACGCTACCGCTGCGCCTTCTTGCGCTTCTCCCGCGTATCGCTGGGCAATTCCGCAGGCGTCTTCCCGTCGGGATTGCTGCCGGCACGGGGCGCCGGCACGTCCTTGGGATCGGGGCTGCCGGGCAACTTGGGTCCTCTGCGCGGGGTCATGGCATCTCCTTGAAACTCAGCTGGAGCGTGGGCTGTTCACCGTGTGGCGGGCTTTCCGGCCGGCGAGCTGCCGCCGGTGGTCGACTGGTCGATCGGCTTGTCGCCTTCGCGGACCTTGCGCTCGACTTCGGGCGCCGCGTCCTTCGCGGGCTCGGTCCTGGGCTCGCCGCGTTCCGCCTCCGTCTTGGCGGTCTGCTTCATGGCGCCTTGCACCGATGTCGGCTTTCGGGTGGGTTCGGTCATCTGCGTCCTGGAGGGGTTCGATGTGCTGCGCGATGCCCCGGAACGCGAGCCGATGTCGGCGCGCGTCGGGGGCGTCGGCATCAGGCGGCGGCCGTCGTCTCGGACATGAGCTCTTCCTTGCGGGCCTGCAGTTCGTCGCGCATGGCGACCAGGTCCAGGTTGCGGGCGGCGCGCGCCTTCACGAAGATCTCGTTGCGCTCTTCCTTCACGTGGTGGTCGATGTACTCGCCTAGCACGATGACCTTCGCGCACCACTTGCTGTCGTTCTCGTCGCCGTCGCGGATCTGTGCGATCAGGTCCTTCGCGCTCGCGTGCTCGACCTCGGCCTCGTCGAGCAGGTCCTCGGCCTTCACGGCTGCCCGCAGTGCGGGGTAGAAGATTTCTTCCTCGATCTGCGCATGGACGCTGAGCTCCAGGCAGATCTGGTCCGCCAGTTGGCGGCGTTTGGCAGGCGCTGTCTTGGCCTTGGATTCGGCCAGGGGCTCGAATTCCTTGAAGAGCTTCTTGACGTTCCGGTGGTCGGCATCGAGCAGGCTGCAGGCATCGGCGGGGGTGCGGGTGGTGGCCATGGGGGTGTTCCGTTGTGTTTCGTGGGAACCTGAACATCCACCCGCGCCGCAGGCGCTTGCGTAGGACCAATGCGATCGAAGCGCGAGGTGAGCGACGGACACGGCACCTTCGATGCCGTCGCGGCCTTGCGGTCGCGCTACCGCGCCCGGCTGCGCGTCGGTGCGATCGGCGGCGGGCGATGCGGCGCGTAGGGTGTCAGGTATCGATGCGCCACATCGACCGACGACGCGACGCCGACCGAAGACCGGTGTTCGTCCAGCCAGCGCTCGCAGGCCGCTCGGCCCGACTGTTTGAGCGCCTCGAACAGCGCCATGCCCACGCTGCGCTTGACCGACGCTTCGATCGCCAGGGCGGAGCCCTCCTGCGGCAGGCTGATCATGTGCATGCGGATGTCGTGCCCCTGGGCGTTGAGCAAGGCGAGGTCCTTGAGCTCGGAGACCAGGCCGTTGAGGGAGGCGATCTCGTTGATGCGGTTGAGGATGTTCTTGGCGGCCATCGGTATCTCGTCGCGCTGCGGCGGGGTGAGTTCGACCATCAGCAGGTCGGCTTCGGTCTGGCCCTCGTGCAGCGGCCACAGCGATGGGTTGGCGGCGTAGCTTCCATCCCAGTAGGCGTCGTCGCCGATCTGCACCGCCTGGAAAGCCATCGGCGCGCACGCGGACGCGAGGATGGCATCGATGGACATGTCCTCCGGTGTGAACACGCGGTTGGCGCCGCTGTGGGCGCTGACGGCATTCACATACAGACGAGGCCCGTGGCCGTTCCGCAGGGCGTCGACGTCGATCAGCGTGCCGAGGATCGCTCGCAGCGGACCGAGCCCGAGCGGATTGGCGACGTAGGGCGAGATCAACGGCATGGCGTCGTCCCAGACCCCCCAGCTGGGCTTTTTCAGCGGCAGCAGGAGCATGGTGAAGGGAAGACCGGCCACCGCGACCTGCTGCCAGAGCAGCGCCAGGCTTTCACGGGCGCCCGCCCGGCCGTCACGCGCATAGCCTGTGGCCAGCGCCGCACCGTTGAGCGCGCCGGCACTGGTGCCGCTGATGCGATCGATCTCGATGTCCGGCTCCTCGAGCAGCCGGTCCAGCACGCCCCATGTGAAGGCGCCATGGGCGCTGCCTCCTTGCAACGCAAGGTTCAACTTCAATGCGCGTTCCGCTTTCATGCCCACTCCCAGGTGCCATCGGCGATGGCGTATCGCACTATGGCGGTCGGAGCGCGCCGCTGGCGTAGGCGGGAGAGCACACGTGCGGCGATGCAGACGCGCGGGCCGGCCCTCCGGCCACCGGGCTGGCCGTCAGTCGGGCTTGATGTTTGCGCGCGCGATGACCTTCTTCCAGCGTTCCTGCTCGATGGCGATGAACTTGGCGAACTCCTCGGGCTTGTCGCCCACGGGCTCGGCCGCATCGCCGCGCAGCCGCTCGATCACGGCCGAGGTCTTCATGGCCTTGATCGTCTCCTGCGACAGCTTGGCGATGTGGGCGGCCGGCATGTTCGCCGGGGCCAGCATGCCGTACCACTGCGTCATCTCGAAGCCAGGGAAGCCTTGCTCGGCCACGGTCGGCACGTCGGGCAGCTGGGGCAGGCGCTTGGCCGAACCGGTGGCGATGCAGCGCACCTTGCCGGTCTTGATGAAGGGGATGATGGCTGCGGCGCCGATGGCCGAGGCCTCGAGCCGGCCCGAGAGCAGGTCGGTCAGCATGGGGCCGGTGCCGCGGTAGGGCACGTGCAGCATGAACACGCCCGAGGTGATCTTGAGGTACTCGAAAGCCAGGTGGCCCGCGCTGCCGTTGCCGGCCGAGCCGTAGCTGAGCTTGCCTGGGTTCTTCTTCGCGTAGGCGATGAACTCGGCCAGGTTCTTCGCCGGCACGTCGGGGTGCACCACGTAGAGGCTCGGCACCTTGGCCAGCAGGCTCACCGGCTTGAAGTCCCTGGTGGCGTCGTAGGGCAGCTTGTCGAAGATGTAGGGGTTGACGGCCAGCGTGCCGATGTGGCCCAGGATGATGGTGTGCTGGTCTTCGCTGCGCGCCACTTCCGACATCGCGATGTTGCCCGCCGCGCCGGGCTTGTTGTCGACGAAGACGCTCTGGCCGATGGTGTTCGACAACTCGGCCGCGGTCGAGCGCGCCACGATCTCCGAACTGCCGCCGGGCGCGAAGGGCACCACGAAGCGGATCGACTTGCTGGGCCAGGCCGGCTGCGCCAGCGAGGCCGCGGGCAGCGCGCCGCCCAGGCCCAGCGCGCCGGCGAACTGGAGCAGGGTTCTGCGGGATGGATGCGTGGCTTCTCGCGCGGTGGGGGTGTTGTCGAACATGGGGTGTCTCTGATCGTTGGAGGAGCTGCCGATAGTGATCGAAGGAAGCTTTCAGAAGCCTGTCAGCTGCGGGGCGAGGTGTTCTCGCGACCGATCGAAGATGAAGCGGCGGGCTGGGTGACGGTCAGCCGCGTGACCAGCCAGGGCGCGCTGCAGCAGCGCGCCCTTATTTGCCAGCCGCGTCGAGCTTCAAGCAGCGCTGCGCTTCCTCGGGCCGGCCGGCCCCCAGTGCCGCGGCGCGCTCGGCGCGCAGGCAGGCCATCAGCGTGTCGTCCTTGCGCGACCACAGGCCCTTGTCCTGGCAACGGATGGCGCGCGTGGCGAGCAGTGCGACCGCGTCGCTGTCGTCGACCTGCAGCCAGTTGGATTCGTGCACGAATTCCTCGGCGCTCTCGCAGCTGTCGCGGGTCACAGGGCCGGTGAACTCGTAGGCCAGCACCAGTTCGGGCGTGGCGGGCGGTGCGCCGATGCCGGTCTTGCCCGGCGCCGCGGCCACGGCAGGCGGTGCATGGCTGCCGAGCAAGCGGTTCATCACGCCCGAGAGCACGGCGGTGGCCAGCACCAGCACGAAGAGGCCGCCGACGACCGTGTTCAGCGTCTTGCGGGGCGTGCCGAAGTGACGCTCCTTGCGCTCGGCCTGGCGCGCCCACCGGGGCGCGAGCTTCGCATGCACCGCCTGCCATGCCGGCAGATGGGCGTGGCCCTGCGGGGCGAGGTGCAGCGCGAACCAGTCGGGGAAGTCGCCGGCCATGTGTTCGAGAACCTCGGCGAAGCTGCGCGTCTGCTCCGCCTGCGGCGAGGGCACGCGCGTGACCGTGGCCAGTGCCTGCTGCTGGAGCGCGATCGCCGCCGGCGTCTGCGCCTGCCACTGCAGGCCCTGGTTGATCACGCGCGAGATCCAGTGCGCGGCCTGGGTGCTGGCGATCGGCCGGGCGTTGCGATCGGTCCAGTGGAAGCGCCGGGCCGCGATGTCGAACAGCACGGCGCGACCGGCCGGGTCGTCGTGCAGCAGGTCGGCGATGCGGGCTTCGAGCTGCGCATGGCTGTCGAGGTGCAGCAGCCGCGGGTCGGCCAGCGCGTCCTCGAGCACGGCCGCGACGGCGCCGGGGGCTGCGTCGCGCAGTTGTGCGGTCCAGTGCTGCAGGGCCTGGCGCGCCTCGTCGGGGCGCTGCGGTGGAGGCACGGGCACGGCGGGGGCCTGTGCGGGCGGTGGTGCGAAGGGCGCGGGCGTCTCCGCGCGGGGCGCATCGAAAGGCGAGGCCGCGGGCACATCGGGCCTTTCGGGCCCTGCTTGATCGTCGGTGTCGCTGTCTTCCTCGTCTTCGCTGTCCTCGCCGTATTCTTCTTCGTCCTCTTCCTCTTCGTCATCCTCCTCGTCCGTGCGTGCAGCCCAGGCCTGCGCCTGCTCGTAGGCCTGGCGCAGCCGCTCGAAGGCCTCGCGCTCGCTGGCCTGGTCGATGGCCTTCAGCGCCACGGCGTAGGCGCGCTTGATGGTTTTGAGGTCACGGGTCGGCGCGATGCCGAGGCGCTCGAAGGCGGCGGTCACGGTGCTCAAAACACGAAGTCCGGGTCGAAGTGGTTGTCGCGCTCGAAGAAGCCGATGGCCTTGCGCAGCCGGTCGCGCGCCGGCCGGATCTGCCGCTCGTCCTGCGATTCCAGCGTGAGCTCGAAGCGGGAGATCTCGTCGCCCAGCCGTTCGCGCGTGTCGCTGCGCAGCTGCTGGAACACGCGCTCGGCCTGCGCCACCAGCGCGCGGTTCTCGGCCTTGTCGCGCGGGTGGATCTTGAGCTCGGCCAGTTGCGCGAGCCGCGCCGCGATCTCGAGTTCGCTCAGCACGCCGCTGTTGCCCTGGATCACCAGCCGGTGCACCTCCTGCGTGGCCAGCACCGTGGCCTCGACCTCCAGCAGGCCGTTCACGTCGTAGGTGAAGCGCACTTCCACGTTGGCCTCGGCACGCGGCGCGCGGGGCAGCGGCACTTCGAGCGTGCCGAGCTTGATGTTGTCGCGCACCAGCCGCGCCTCGCCCTGGAAGATCTCGAGGCTCAGGATGCGCTGGCCCTCGCTGACCGGGATGTAGCGCTTGACGCGGCTGGCCGGCACCACGGTGTTGCGTTCGATGATGGGCGAGAAGTAGCCGTCGACCTCGCCGCCGCCGGGCATGCGGTGCACGGTCTCGACGCCCAGCGTGTAGGGGCAGACGTCGGTCATCACCACTTCCTTGAGCGCCGCATCGCGCGCCTTCAGGCCGGCCATCACGGCAGCACCCAGCGCCACCACCTCGTCGGGGTTGATGTCCATCGCGGGAAAGCGGCCGAACATGCGCGTGACCATCTGGCGCACGATGGGCGAGCGCGTCGCGCCGCCGGCCAGCACCACGTTGTCGATCTCGCCGGCGCGGATGCTGGCATCGCGCAGCGCACGCTCCACCGGTGCGCGCAGCCGGGCCAGCAGCGGCTCGCTGATCGCGCGGAAGCGCTCCTGCGTGAGCGTCAGGGTGTGTTCGCGGTCCTGCCAGTGCAGCGCGAGGGTGGCGCTCTCGTGGTCCGACAACGCGCGCTTGGCCACCTCGGCGCGCGCGACGAGTTGCTGCATGAAACCGCCGTCGGCGCGCGCGCTCTCGGGCAGGCCGGTCTCGGCGAAGAAGAGTTGCACGATCTCGTTGACGAAGTCCTCGCCGCCGAGGAAGTTGTCGCCGGCCGTGGCGCGCACCTCCATCACGCCTTCGAACATCTCGAGGATCGAGACGTCGAAGGTGCCGCCGCCCAGGTCGAACACCAGGAACTGCGTCGCGTCCTCGTCCTGGTGCAGGCCGTAGGCCAGCGCGGCGGCCGTCGGTTCATTGACCAGCCGTTCCACCTGCAGCCCCGCGAGCTGCCCCGCGATGCGCGTGGCCTTGCGCTGGCTGTCGGAGAAGTAGGCGGGCACGGTGATCACAGCCTCGGTCACGGGCTCGCCCAGCATGGCTTCGGCATCGGCCTTGAGCGAGCGCAGCACCAGCGACGACAGCTCTTCGGCGCGGAAGCCGCGCGCGCCGAGCTGGAAGGTCTTGTCGCTGCCCATGTAGCGCTTGAACAGCGCGGCGGTCAGCTCGGGATGCGTCTGCAGCCGGTCGCGCGCGGCCTGGCCGACCAGCACGCTGCCGTCGGCGTCGATGCTCACGCAGGAGGGCGTGAGGTAGGCGCCCAGCGCGTTCACCACCAGATGAGGGCGGCCGTCCTTCCAGACGGCGGCCAGGCTGTGGGTGGTGCCCAGGTCGATGCCGATGATCATCGCGATTGGTCCTCGTAGGTGCTGCAGGTGGCAAGGGCCACCATGATGCCGCACGCGCGTGGCGACCTCGGGACGCCACGATCAAGCGTCGGTCAGGGGGCAGGTCCGGACGTGTGCGGCGGTCGGCCCGAACGACGCCAGCCGCACCGGCAGGCCGGCGAGCGACTGCATGCGTTCGATCCACTGCGCGGGCGTCGATACGGGCTCGACGTCGTACACGGGTTCGGCGCGCAACAGCCGCCGCGTCAGCGCGGCCTGGGCCCCGAGGTCGGGCACGGGCGGGCAGGGCAGCGCACGCACGGGGTCGGGCTCGCCGTCGATCCGGTAGGCCTCGCACCATCGCAGTGGATGGGCCGCATCGATCGCATCGAGGTGGCTCGCGACCAGGCCGTCGAGCGGGCCGACGGCCTGCAGCGCATAGGCCCACAGCAGCGCATCGGGATGGCCGCGGCGGAAGCGGCCCTGCCAGCCGGTGTCCGCGTTGTGCGGCTCGGGCAGGCGGTCGAGCGCCCCATCGGCGGTGGGCAGCGGGCCGGCGCCATGGCGCGTCAGATGGCTGCGCAGCACACCCAGATGCCGAACGGGCGCGCGGATGCCCGCATCGCTCAGCACATCCTCGACCGCCTGCGTCGACACCGTGCTCCAGGTCGTGTGCGGATGGAAGCCGCGCGCTTCGTCGAGCAGCACGCCCTGCGCGCCCTCGAACACCACGCAGCCCGGCCGGACGAGCCGTGCGGCCACGGCATCGATCGACGCGGGCGGCGCGCGTTCGATGCAGGGTTGCACCGCAGCCAGCCAGCGCCGTGCCACCTGCGGGCTTGCGAGCAGCGCGAACTCCTGCGCCCAGGCGGCGTGTGGCGGCGCATGCGCTGCGAACTCGCTGTGCAGCGTCTGGCGGATGGCTTCCAGCGTTTCGAGCGCGCGCGCTGGATGCAGCAGGTCGCCGTAGCGCAGCACGGTGTCGGGTTGCGCCAGGGCCTGGCGCACGGTCTCGCCGACGCCCACGCCGCAGGTGCCATGGGCCAGCGCGCCGCGCGACCATTCGCGCAGCCGGCTGGCGGCCTGATGGAAAGGGGTGGTGACGCGGCAGCGGGCGTCGATCTGCAGGCGCGCGAAGGCATCGTGCACGCCGACCTTCGTCAGCGCTTCGTGCTCCATCAGCAGCCCGGTCGGATGCACGACCACCGGGCTCGCCAGCAGCGTGGCCGTGCCGGGCACGAAACTGCCGGCACCGAATTGCGAGAACGTGTGGTGCCGGCCGTCGGCCAGCACCACGTTGTGGCCCGCCTGCGCGCCGCCGTTGAAGCGCACGACGGTGTGGGCGGCCTCGGTGCGGCACAGGTGGTCGGTGAACAGGCCCTTGCCGCAGTCGCCGAAGCCCAGGCCCAGCAGCGAGACGTAGCGCGTCACCGTGGCCTGGCGTTCATCCGACCAGCTTCTTCCACCACGAGCCCAGGGTGGTGGTCGCGGTCGCTGCCGTGGGCCGCGCGCGCCGGGGCGCGTTCGGGTCCAGCAGCTCGGCATAGGCCTCGAGCGCATGCGCGACGCTGGCGATACGCTCCTTGGGCGTGCCGTGCGCGGCCATCACCTGGGTGAGGCCCTGAAGGCCGGGCACGGCGTGCTCGGTCAGTGCCACGATGCCCGCGGCCACGGCGCAGGCGTCTTCGGGGGCATCCATGCAGATCACGTGATCGCCCAGCAGCTCGCGCCAGCGGCCTTCGCAGCGGCGGCGGCGCTGCGCGTCGGGGATCAGGAAGAACAGGTGATAGGTCTCGGCGGCTGCCGCGATCACTTCCTCGATCGGGATGTCCTCATCGAGCTTGTCGCCGATCAGGGCTTCGATCTGGTGGCGCGAGACGGCGTTGTAGGGCAGCTCGTCGCCGGTCATGAACAGGTAGCCGCGCTTCTTGCGCTTGGCCCAGGCGTCGCTGTCGGTGTGCTGGGCCAGCACGTAGAAGGCCAGCTCGTAGCTCTCTTCGCCGCTGCCGCCACCGCCGCCCTCGAGGTAGCTCGAGGTGAGCCACTGGTCCATGAGTTCGGCGGTCGATTCGAACTGGCCGACCTGCAGCGGCGCCGAGTCCGACACCGCATCGCCGATGGCCATGAACATCAGCTGCGGATCGGCGACGCCGCAGTCGGTCAAGAGCTTCATGAAGGTCGGCAGCTCCTGGCGCGCCAGCAACTGTGGGATGTCGCCCATCGAGCCGGTGACGTCGAGCGCGAACACCACGGGCAGCGCGTTCGGATGGTCTGCGTTGTCGCGCGACTCGCGCACCTTGAGGCCGCGCGGGTTCATCAGCGGGTGCACGCCGCGCTGGGTGAAGACCTCCTGGCCGGGTTGCGCGGCACGGTCGGCGAGCAGCGCGGCATGGGCCGCGTGCGAGTAGTTGCCATAGCCCATCTCGTTGACTCCTGGGTTTCACGCGCCGTGCGGCGCGGGGTTGAAAGGGATGAATCGGGGCGCGCCGAAAGCGGCCAGCGCGGCCTCGGTCAGCGCGGTCTGGAGGGCCGCGGCGTCCGTGGCCGTGCCGTCCTCGCTGCAGCGGCGCAGCAGCTCGGCGAGCGGGGCGGGCGTGTGCGCGCCCAGGCCGGGCGTGCCGCCGTCGCGGCTGCCGTGCAACACCGCGCGGATCGTCCAGGCCGACTGCTGCAGGTCGCGTTTCACCGCATCGGCCAGCGCCCGGCCTTCGGCATGCCGCGCTTCGCGCCAGCCGATCAGCAGCACGCCGTGGTCGTGCGGATGCACGAGCGCGTGCGCGGGCGTCAGGTCGCGATGGGTCCAGCCCTGGGCATGCACGAAGCCCAGCACCTCGAGCATGCGGCGCCACAGCCAGACGGCATGGCGCGCATC
Organism: Variovorax frigidus; assembly: GCF_051216515.1. NCBI lineage: Bacteria > Pseudomonadati > Pseudomonadota > Betaproteobacteria > Burkholderiales > Comamonadaceae > Variovorax > Variovorax frigidus. The sequence continues at coordinate 447,748 of NZ_JBPJZF010000004.1, read as the reverse complement.
GATGCCCTCGGGCTGGGCCTGCGCCACGGCCGCCAGGCTGCCCCAATGGCCGGGCGCGTGGCGCAGCAGCAGCGCATCGTGCGAGCCGCCGGCCGCTGTGGTGGCCGCGCCCACGCCGATGGGTTGCGGCAGGCGCCGCGTGAAGTAGGCGGCGCCCGGGCCTTGCAGCTTCTGCAGTGCGTCCAGCACGTCGAACTCCCTGCGCAGCGCGTCGGCGTGGCCCGCGACATGCGAGAGCTTCACGGTGACGCGCTCGGGTGCGGCGCCCAGGCGCTGGGCCAGCAGCAGTTCGTGGTGCCGGCCGTGGCCCAGCGGCGCCAGCACGCGGTAGCGCGCCTCGCGCCACTGGAAGATCTGGCCGTCCGCCGCATGAGACTGCGCGCGCAGCCAGGCGGCATGGAAGTCGGCGCGTTGCACGATCTCCTCGCCGCGCATGACGGTGGCACCGCAGTACGGGCATTGCACGGTGCGCCAGCGTGCCGCGCGGGGCAGGGGCGCGGCGCATTGCGGGCAGACGAGGGCCGTGAGGGTCAGCATCGGCCAAGCATACTTGGCCGACTCGGTGCCAGGCGTCAGCGGAAGTCCACGCTGTCCGCTTGCGCATAGTGCGCGCACAGCGCCTCGACCAGTGCCTTGGCATAGGTCGGCAGGCTGGCGCGGTCGCGCACCAGCAGGTAGCGTTCGCGCACGCACCAGGCATCGCTGAGTTCGATCAATGCGAGCTGCATGCCCTGCTGGTTGCGGCGCGCGGCCGATTCGGGCACCACGCCGATGCCCACGCCGCTGCCGATCATCCGGCACATGGCGTCGAAGCTGCCCAGCTGGATGCGCAGCTTCTGGCGCCGGCCCAGGTGCTCGGTGATCTGGGTCAGAAAAGCCTGCAGCGTGCTGCCCTGCGCCATGCCCACCGCGTCTTCATCGAGCGTCTCGGCGAAGGCGATGCGCTTGCGTTGGGCAAAGCGGTGCTGGCGTGAAGTGACGAGCACCAGCCGGTCGGTGCTGAAGTGGATGGCTTCCAGGCCCAGCGTGTCGACGTTGCCCGCGACGATGCCGATGTCGGCCCGGCCTTCGAGCACGCCGCGCGGGATCTGAGCGTTCGGTTTTTCCTGAAGGTCGACGTTGATGCGCGGATGCGCCGCCAGGAAGGCCGGCAGCAGTTCGGGCAGGAAGTCGGTCACGGCCGTGGTGTTGGCGAACACGCGCAGGTGGCCGCGCAGCCCGCCGCCGTAGGCCAGCAGTTCGTCGCGCAGCCTGTCTGTCTGGTGCAGCACCAGCCGGGCGTGGTGCAGGAAGGCCTCGCCCTGCGGCAGCAGGCGCACGCCGCGCGCCTCGCGCGTCAGCAGCTGCAGGCCGGCCTGGGTTTCCAACGCCTTGACGCGCGCGCTGGCCGCGGCCAGCGAGAGGTGCTGGCGCTCGGCCGCGCGCGTGAGGTTGCCCAGCTCGGCGGTGGCGACGAACAGGCGCAGATCGGTCAGGTCGAATTGCATGTGCCGATGCTAGCAAGGCTTCGTGGATTCCGAAGGCTCGATTCCAAACTTGCAGATTGTGCGGAGCCGTCGTGGGCGCGACCATGGCGGCTCGCATGAACAGCTCCACCTCCACCCCTTCCTCCCTCGACGCCGACGCGCTCGCTGCACTGCAGGCCTGGCAGGGCCGCAGCGAGTCGCTGAGCGACCTCGTCACGGCCGCGCCGCTGCGCGCGCTGTCGGCCACGCTCGACCGCGACGATGCCGCGCCCGCCACCGGCACGCGACTGCCCGAACTCTGGCACTGGCTCTACTTCCTGCCGCACCACCGCCAGTCCGAGATCGGCCCCGACGGCCATGCCCGGCGCGGCGGCTTCCTGCCGCCGGTGCCGTTGCCGCGGCGCATGTGGGCCGGCGGCCGGCTCGCGTGGGAGGCGGGCAACCCGCTGCGCGTGGGCGATGCGGTGCGGCGCGTGTCGACCATCGCCTCGGTCACGCACAAGGCGGGCCGCAGCGGCGCGCTGGTGTTCGTGGGGGTGCGGCACGACGTGCACAACGCACACGGCCTGGCGCTCACCGAGGAACACGACATCGTCTACCGCGCCGCCGCGGCCCCCGGCGAAGCCGCGCCCGTGCCGACGCCGGCCCGGACGGATGCCGCCTTCAGCCGCACCGTCGTGCCCGACGACGTGCTGCTGTTCCGCTATTCGGCGCTGACCTTCAACGGCCACCGCATCCACTACGACCGCCGCTACGTGACCGAGGTCGAGGGCTATCCCGGCCTGATCGTGCACGGGCCGCTGATCGCCACGCTGCTGGTCGACCTGCTGCGCCGCGAGCGGCCCGACGCCACCCTGGCGCGTTTCGAATTCCGCGCCGTGCGGCCCACCTTCGACACCGCGCCGTTCCGGCTGCACGGCCGTCCCGAGGCCGACGGCAAGACCTTCCGCCTCTGGGGCGAGGACGCCGACGGCTGGCTCACGATGAGCGCGACCGCCACCCTGGCCTGAACCGACGACGGGACACCATGAAGACAGAAATTCCCACCCCCGACGCGCACCAGGACATGCGCGAGGCCCTGCGCGCGCTGTGCGGCGGCTTCGACGCCGCCTACTGGCAGCAGGTCGACCATGCGCGCGGCTATCCCGAGGCCTTCGTCGATGCACTCACCGAGGCCGGCTGGCTGGCTGCGCTGATCCCCACCGCGTACGGCGGTTCGGGCCTGGGCCTGACCGAGGCCTCGGTGATCATGGAGGAGATCAATTTCTCCGGCGGCAACGCGGGCTCCTGCCACGGCCAGATGTACAACATGGGCACGCTGCTGCGCCATGGCAGCGAGGCGCAGAAGCGCCAGTACCTGCCGCAGATCGCGAGCGGCGCGCTGCGGCTGCAGTCGATGGCCGTGACCGAGCCCACCACCGGCACCGACACCACGCAGCTCAAGACCACGGCCGTGAAGAAGGGCGACCGCTACGTCGTCAACGGCCAGAAGGTCTGGATCTCGCGCATCCAGCACTCCGACCTGATGATCCTGCTGGCCCGCACCACGCCGCTGGCCTCGGTGGCGAAGAAGTCCGAGGGCATGTCGATCTTCATCGTCGACCTGAAAAGCGCGATCGGCCACGGCATGACCGTGCGGCCCATCCTCAACATGGTCAACCACGAAACCAACGAGGTGTTCTTCGACAACCTCGAGATCCCGGCCGAGAACCTGATCGGCGAAGAGGGCAAGGGCTTCAGGTACATCCTCGACGGGCTCAATGCCGAGCGCACGCTGATCGCGGCCGAGTGCATCGGCGACGCCTACTGGTTCATCGACAAGGCGCGCCGCTATGCGAGCGACCGCCAGGTCTTCGGCCGCGCGATCGGCCAGAACCAGGGCATCCAGTTCCCGATCGCGGCCGACTACATCGAGACCGAGGCCGCGAACCTGATGCGCTTCAAGGCCTGCGCGCTGTTCGACGCGGGCCGGCCCTGCGGCGCCGAAGCCAACATGGCCAAGTACCTGGCGGCCAAGGCCAGCTGGGAGGCGGCCAACACCTGCCTGCAGACGCACGGCGGCTTCGGCTTCGCCTGCGAATACGACGTGGAGCGCAAGTTCCGCGAGACGCGCCTCTACCAGGTGGCGCCGATCTCGACCAACCTGATCCATTCCTACGTGGCCGAGCACCTGCTCGGGCTGCCACGCTCGTTCTGACGGAGGCTGCCATGACCCGACCCCTGGACGGCATCACCGTCATCTCGCTCGAACACGCCATCGCGGCCCCGTTCTGCACGCGGCAGCTGGCCGACCTGGGCGCGCGCGTGATCAAGGTCGAGCGCCCGGGCGCGGGCGATTTCGCACGCGCCTACGACCAGCGTGTCGACGGCGAGGCTTCGCACTTCGTCTGGGTCAACCGCTCGAAGGAAAGCCTCACGCTCGACCTCAAGCAGCCGGCCGCGCTGGCCGTGCTGCGGGAGCTGATCGCCGGTGCCGACGTGCTGGTGCAGAACCTCGCGCCCGGTGCCGCGGCACGCATGGGCCTGGGCTACGAAACGCTGCAGACGGCGCACCCGGCGCTGATCGTCTGCGACATCTCGGGCTACGGCGAGGACGGGCCCTACCGCGACAAGAAGGCCTACGACCTGCTGATCCAGAGCGAGGCCGGCTTCCTCTCGGTCACCGGCACGCCCGAGTCGCCCTGCAAATCGGGCAACTCGATCGCCGACATCGCCGCGGGCATGTACGCCTACACCGGCGTGCTGGCCGCACTGATGCAGCGCGGCAAGACGGGCAAGGGCTCGCACATCGACGTCTCGATGCTCGAGTCGCTGGCCGAGTGGATGGGCTACCCGATGTACTACGCCTACGGGGGCGCCACGCCGCCGCCGCGCAATGCGGCCGCGCACGCGACCATCTACCCCTACGGCCCGTTCGCGGCCGGCGATGGCGGCACCGTGATGCTCGGCCTGCAGAACGAACGCGAGTGGCAGCTGTTCTGCGAGAAGGTGCTGCTGCAGCCCGCGCTCGCCGGCGATGCACGCTTCGACGCCAATGCCCGGCGCAACGCGAACCGCGAGGCGCTGCAGGCCGTCATCCTCGAGACCTTTGCCACGCTGAGCACCGCGCAGGTGCTCGAGCGGCTCGATGCGGCGCAGATCGCCAATGCGCGCATGAACGACATGGCCGGCCTGTGGGCGCATCCGCAACTGCAGGCGCGCGAGCGCTGGCGCGAGGTGGGCTCGCCCGCGGGCCCGATTCCCGCGCTGCTGCCGCCGGGTCGACAGAGCGCCTTCGACTACCGCATGGACCCGATCCCCGCGGTGGGCGAGCACACCGAGGCGATCCTGCGGTCGCTGGGCCGCGGCGCCGAGGCCATCGCGGCGCTGCGCGCGGCGGAGGCCGTCTGATGGGCACCGCCACGCTGGCCCGCTTTGCGGCCGAACTGCGCTTCGAGGCCATCCCCGAGCCCGTGCTGCGCCGCGCCGAAGACCTGCTGGTCGACTGGTTCGGCTCGGCCGTCGCCGGCCACGGCACGCGCCCGGTCGAGACCATCGCGGCCTTCGCGCGCGCCATGGGCCCGGCCGGGGGCGCGAGCGAGCTGCTCGTGGGCCGCGGCCGCAGCAGCCCCTACTTCGCGGCGATGGTGAACGCCGCCGCCTCGCACGTGGCCGAGCAGGACGACGTGCACAACGGCTCGGTGTTCCATCCGGCCACGGTGGTGTTCCCGGTCGCGCTGGCCTGGGCGCAGGCGCTGGGCGCGAGCGGCCGGCAGCTGCTGATGGCCGCGGTGGCGGGCTACGAGGTCGGCATCCGCGTCGGCGAGTTCCTCGGGCGCTCGCACTACAAGGTGTTCCACACCACCGGCACCGCGGGCACGCTGGCCGCCGCGGCCACGGCCGGCCATCTGCTGGGGCTCGACGCCGTGCGCATGCAGCACGCCTTCGGCTCGGCCGGCACGCAGGCCGCGGGTCTGTGGGAGTTCCTGCGCACCGCCGCCGACTCGAAGCAGCTGCACACTGCGCACGCCGCCGCCGCGGGCCTGATGGCTGCGAGCCTGGCGCGCGACGGCTTCACCGGCGCGCAGCAGATCCTCGAAGGGCCGCAGGGCCTGGCGGCCGGCATGTCGAGCGATGCCGACCCCGCGAAGCTGGTCGACGGCCTGGGCACGCGCTGGGCGCTGGCCGAGACCTCGTTCAAGTACCACGCCTCCTGCCGCCACACCCACCCGGCCGCCGATGCGCTGCTGGCGGTGATGCAGGCACACGGCCTGCACGCCGACGACATCGCGCACGTGCAGACCCATGTGCACCAGGGCGCGATCGACGTGCTGGGGCCGGTCGTCGATCCGGCCACGGTGCACCAGTCGAAGTTCTCGATGGGCACGGTGCTGGCGCTGGTCGCGCGCTTCGGCCAGGCCGGGCTGGCCGAGTTCGACGCGCACTTCCGCGACGACGCCACCGTGGCCATGCGCGAGCGCGTGCACATGGCGCTCGACGCCGAGGTCGATGCCGCCTACCCGCGCCGCTGGATCGGCAAGGTCACGGTGCGTACCCGCGACGGCCGCGTGCTCGAAGGCCGTGTCGACGAGCCCAAGGGCGACCCGGGCAACACGCTGAGCCGCGACGAGATCACGGCCAAGGCGCTGCGGCTCGCGGCCTTCAGCGGCGGCGCGGCCGAAGCCGAGATGCGCAGCGCCATCGCTGCGCTGTGGCGCGTGGCCGATGCGCCGACGGTCGGGCCGCTGCTCGGGTTGGCCGCATGACGACGCCGACCTCGGCATTGGCGCTGGCCCGCACCTTCCTGTTCGTGCCCGGCGACCGGCCCGAGCGCCATGCGCGTGCGCTGGCGAGCGGTGCCGGTGCGGTCATCGTCGACCTCGAGGATGCGGTGGCGCCCGAACGCAAGGCCGCGGCGCGCGCGCAGATCGACCACAGCTTCGCGACCTTGCCGAGCGGCGCGCATGGCCGGCTGCTGGTGCGCATCAACGCCTGCGACACGCCCTGGCATGCGGACGATCTTGCGCTGGTCGGCCGCCTCGCGGCGCAGCGGCGGCTGGCCGGCGTGCTGCTGCCCAAGGCCGAGCGTGCCGGCGATCTTTCAGTCCTGGCCCACGCCGTGGGCCCGGGCGTGGCGCTGCTGCCGCTGGTGGAGTCGGTGGCCGGGCTCGATGCGCTCGATGCGCTGGCCGCCGCGCCGCAGGTGTTGCGCCTGGTGTTCGGCCATCTCGATTTCCAGGCCGATGCGGGCCTGGCCTGCAGGCCCGACGAGGCCGAGCTGGTGCCGGTGCGGCTCGCGCTGCTGCTGGCCTCGCGCCGCGCGGGCCTGGCGCCGCCGGTGGACGGCATCACGGCGGACTGGCGCGACACGGCGCGGCTCGCGGCCGAGGCGGCGCGCGCGCGCCGGGGCGGCTTCGGCGCCAAGCTCTGCGTGCATCCCGAACAGGTCGCGGTCGTGCAGGCCGCCTTCACGCCCAGCGCCGAAGAGCGCGCCTGGGCACGGCGCGTCTGCGATGCGGTGCGCGCGGCGGGTGGTGGCGTGGTCAACGTTGACGGCCGGATGGTCGATGCGCCCGTGGTCCGGCTCGCCGAGCGCCTGCTGGCGCAGGAGGTGCACACCGCCTGACAGGCCCGCGATCCGCTTTTCTTTCAGATCAATTCAATAGGAGACGACATGGCATCGAAGATCAAGACATGGCTGGGCACTGCACTGGCCGCCGCGCTGCTGCCCCTTCACGCGCCGGCACTGGCGCAATCGGCCTGGCCCGACAAACCCATCATCCTGGTCGTGCCGTACTCGGCCGGCGGCCCGACCGACGTGGTGGCACGCATGCTCGCCATTCCCATGGGCAAGTCGCTGGGCCAGACGGTGATCGTCGAGAACACGGTGGGCGCGGGCGGCACCATCGCACCGGCGCGCGTGGCGCGCGCCGCGCCCAACGGCAACACCATCCTGATCCACCACATGGGCATGGCGACCGCGCCGGCGCTCTACAAGAAGCTCAGCTTCGATCCGCTCAAGGACTTCGAGTACATCGGCCAGGTGGTCGACGTGCCGATGACGCTGCTGTCGCGCAAGGACTTCCCGGCCAACAACTTCCCCGAGCTGCTGGCCTATGTGAAGACGCACAAGGACAAGGTCTCGCTGGCCAATGCCGGCATCGGCGCGGTCTCGCAGCTGTGCGGGCTGCTGTTCGCGAGCCAGATCGGCGTCGAGCTCACGACGGTGCCCTACAAGGGCGCGGGCCCGGCGCTCAACGACCTGATGGGCGGCCAGGTCGACCTGCTGTGCGACCAGACCACGCAGACCGCGCCGGTGATCAAGGACGGCCAGCGGGTCAAGGTGTTCGGCGTGACCACGCCCCAGCGGCTGGCCTCGATGCCGAACATTCCGACGCTCGACGAACAGGGCCTCAAGGGCTTCGACGTGAAGGTCTGGCACGGCGTCTATGCGCCCAAGGGCACGCCGCCCGAAGTCACGGCCAAGCTCAACCTGGCGCTGCGCGCCGCGCTGCAGGACGAGGCGGTCAAGGCGCGCATCGCCGAACTGAGTTCGGAGATCGTGCCGATGGACAAGGTCACGCCCGAATCGCTGCGCACCCATCTCGCGGCCGAGACCGCGAAGTGGGGCAAGGTGATCAAGGCCTCGGGCGTGCAGGCGGACTGATCCGGCTTCGAAGGCTCAGGGCGAGACGATCGCCTTGACCTCGTTGCCCAGCTCGAGCACCGACATCGCGTAGTAGCTGCTCCAGTTGTAGCGCGTGATCACGTAGAAGTTCTGCGTGCCCGCGACGTAGCTCGGCGCGTCGGGGCCGTTCTGCAGCTCGATCAGCGCGAGCAGGCCCGGGTGCGACAAGGCCTCGCCGCGCAGCGTGGCACCGGCGGCGACGAAGCTGTCGGCACTGAAGGTGGGCTTGATGTCGGGCGCCATCAGGGTCGGCATCTTGAGGCGCTCGGGGTCCAGGCGCACCGGGAAGATCGAGGCCATGCCGCGCTGCCAACCGAAGGACTTGAAGTAGTTGGCCACCGAGCCGATCACGTCGGCCGTGTTGTTCACCAGGTCGATGCGGCCGTCGCCGTCGCCGTCGACCGCGTACTTGGCCATGCTGCTCGGCATGAACTGCGGCATGCCCATGGCGCCGGCGTAGCTGCCCAGCGGCACCATCGGGTCTTGCGCGGTGCGGCTCTCGATGCTCAGGAAGCTCTCGAGTTCGCCGCGGAAGAAGGCCTCGCGTTCGGCCGCCCGCGGGTGGCCCTGCGGGAAGTCGAAGGACAGCGTGGCCAACGCATCGATCACGCGGAAGTTGCCCATGATGCGGCCGTAGAGCGTCTCGACGCCGATGATGCCCACGATGATCTCGGGCGGCACGCCGTACTCGGCCTCGGCCCGCGCGAGCAGGGCCGCGTTGTCGCGCCAGAAGCGCACGCCGGCATTGATGCGGATGGGGTCGACGATGCGCGCGCGATAGGCGTTCCAGTTCTTGGCCGTGCCCTTGGTCGGCGGCAGCATGAGCCGCGGCACGTTGGGCAGCAGTTGCGCGGCGCCGATGGTGGCGCGCACCCATTCGCGGTCGAGGTTGCGGCGCGCGGCCACGTCATCGGCGAAACGCATCGCATCGTCGCGCGTGGCGTAGGGCACGGTGCCGCGCACCGCGGTCACGCCGCGCCGCGCCTCCGCGTTCTGTGCGATGGCCGCGGGCGGCAGGGCCAGGGCCGCGAGGAGCAGGCCGGCGAGAAGGGTGGGGGCTGTCGGGGAGAGGCGTCGCATGCGTCGATTGTGCCGCCGGCCCGAAAAGCCCCGTGTGGGAATACCGCGGGTGTCAGGCGGGCCAGCGCAGCCGGCGGAATTCTGCGCGCAGCGTGCCCAGCGCGGCAGCGGGCGCCTGCGCATAGCGGTGGGCCTCGAGCGCGAGCAGCCAGTCGTGCGCGGGCTGGGCCGCGGCACCGAAGCGCTGCGTGGCCAGCACGGCCATCTGGCGCGGCGTGGCCGGCTCGGGCAGCGCCAGGCCCGCCTTCTCCAGGCGCCGCCGCGCGCGGCGCAGCAGCCGCAGCCAGGGGTCGTGCTGGGCGCGTTCCCACAGCGTCCAGCCCGCGCCACCCAGCGTCGCGATCACTAGCATCCAGAGCAGCACCGTGGCCAGGTCCTGCAGGCTCGGCGACTCGAAGCCCAGCGACTTGAGCAGGTCGAGCTGGCGGCTCTGCGTGTAGTTGAGCACCCACTGGTTCCAGCGGTTGTTGACCGCTTCCCAGGCCGCGCGCAGGTTCTGCGACAGCGTCGGGCTCATGGTGCCGATCGCGTTGGCGAAGAAGCCGGGTGGCGTGCTCAGCCGCTGGAAGCTGCCGATGCGCCCGGGCGAGACCGAGGCCGTGGGGTCGACCCGCGTCCATCCGCTGCCGGCCTGCCAGACCTCGGCCCAGGCGTGGGCGTCGGACTGGCGCAGCACCCAATAGCCGTCGACGCCGTTGAGTTCGCCGCCCTGGTAGCCGGTGACGATGCGCGCCGGGATGTCGAGCCCGCGCATCAGCACCACGAAGGCCGAGGCGATGTGTTCGCAGAAGCCGGTCTTGCGGTCGAACCAGAACTCGTCGGCCGTCTCGTCGCCGTACACACCGGGCTCCAGCGTGTAGCTGTAGCCGCCACTGCGCAGGCGCTCGAGTGCGGCCTGCACGAAAGCGGGCGTGTCGGCATTGGCCAACCGCGGATCGCGCTTCATCTCGGCGGCGAGCGCGAGCGTGCGCGGGTTGCGGCCCGCGGGCAGCGCCACGTAGGGCTGCAGCGCCGCGGTGCGCCGCAGCGGGCCGCTCTGGAAGTCCGGATAGCTCTCGGCGCGGTAGCGCACCAGGTCGCCGATGGCGCGGTTCGCCACCCATTGCAGGTCGGGCGTGGCCATCACGCGCAGGCCCGGGATGACGGGCAGCGTTTTGGGCGCGGGCGCGTCGAGCGTGAGCAGCCAGGGCCGGTTGCTGGGTTCGAGCGTGACCTCGTAGCGCACCGGCTCGCCCCGCACGCGCAGGTTGGCGTCGAAGGCGCCGCGCTCCCAGGGCGGCGGCGCGGTCCATTCGCGACCGTCGAAGTTCGACAGCACCGGGCCGCGGAAATACAGCTGGGGCTGGGGCGGCGGGCTGCCGCTCTCGAAGCGCACGCGTGCGGCGATGCCGTCGTCGAGCGCCAGCTGCGCGATGGTGCCCACGCGCATGGTGTTCGACAGCCCGCTGCGCCCGGTCATCTGGTCGTTGGGCGTGCCCCATAGCGGCGCCATGCGCGGGAACAGCATGAACAGCGCGAGCATGATCGGCGCACCCAGCAGCGCCATGCCGCCCGCGGTGCGCGCGGCCTGCATCAGCGGCGGCCGGCCCACCGGCATGTGGGCGTTGACCAGCGCGGTCAGCAGGCCCAGCAGCGCGAACAGCATCGCCACCGCGGTCAGCAGCGACTGCGACTGGAAGAAGTTGGTCAGCATCACGAAGAAGCCGAGGAAGAAGATCACCAGCGCATCGCGCCGCGCACGCACTTCCATGGTCTTGAGCGCGAGCAGCACCACCACCAGCGTGACGCCCGCATCGCGGCCGAGCAGCGTGCGGTGGGTGGCGAAGATGGCGGCCAGCGCCACCGCCAGCAGCGCGAAGCGCCACCAGCGCCCGGGCAGCGGCCGCGACTGCACCGCCAGCGTGCCGCGCCAGACCAGCACGGCGGCCGTGAACAGCGTGCACCACAGGGGCAGGGTGCCGACCTGCGGCAGCAGCACGACCGCGATCACGCAGAGCAGGAACAGCGTGTCGCGCGCATCGCGCGGCAGCGTGCCGAGCCGTTGTGTCAGCTTCAGCATGTGGCCAGCACCTCGAGGCAGCGGCGCCGGTGCGCCTCGCCCTGCGCCGGCGGCACCTGCCGGCCGGCCACGCGCAGGCCGTAGTCGATGCCGAGCCGGTCGGCCATCAGCACCCACGCGCAGAGGCGCGAGAGCCGGGCCTCGAGGTCGGGCAGGGCGGCGTGCTGGGCGTCGAGCCAGAGTTCCTGCCGCTGCGACTGCTGCGTGTCGCGGCTCACCAGCTCGTCGGAGCCCGCAGCCTGGGCGCGCGCGGCCTTCTTCCAGACCACCAGCTTGAGCGGATCGCCGCGGCGGTAGGCGCGCACGCCGTCGTATTCGCCGGCGCTCGCGGCCCGCGCCAGCGAGGTGCTGGCGTCGCCGGACAGCGGTTCGCCGGGCGGCAGGGCGGGTGGCTGCGCTTCGGGCGCGGGGTAGACCAGCAGCGTCGAGGCGGGCTGCCACACGGTCCAGACGCGGAAGGTGCCGAGCGGAAAACGGGTCTCGGCCGTGAGCGGCGGCACCGGATGCAGGCCGCGGCGCTCGGGCTTGAAGGCGATCTCGACCGTCTCGCTGCCCTGGGCCGGCACGTCGCACCAGGCCCACTGGCCGCTGCCGCGCACCGCCAGGCCGATGCCGTGGCGCACGCTGCGCCGCGCGTTGTGCAGCACCACGCGGAACATCGCGGCGCTGCCCGCGTACTGCGCCTCGGGCGGCATCAGGTGCATCGAGAGGCCGCGCAGCGTGGCGTGGCTCACGTGCATGCCGACGGCCACGCAGCCGGCCAGCATGAAGGTCAGCAGGTAGCCCAGGTTGAGCTGGTAGTTGATCGACGCGACCAGCAGCACGACGAGCGTCAGCGCCAGCATCCAGCCCGCGCGTGTCGGCACGATGTAGACGTTGCGCTGGGTCAGCGCGAGCAGGTCGCTGGGCGGCCGACGGGACAGGAACCAGCCGTCGATGCGCCGGCGCAGCGTGGCGATCATGGACGGTTCAGGTCAGGGGAGCGGGATGGCGGCGACCATCGCGCGCACCTGCTCGAAGGCGCCGCGGCCGGCGTCGCCGACCGGCGTCACGCGGTGCGCCACGGTCTGCGGCAGCACCGCCTGCACGTCGTCGGGCGCCACGTAGTCGCGGCCGGCCAGCAGCGCCTGCGCCTTGGCGGCGCGCAGGATCGCGATGCCCGCGCGCGGCGACAGGCCCTGCAGGAACCAGCGGCCGTCGCGGGTGGCGGCGATCAGGTCCTGCACATAGTTGAGCAGCGGCTCGGACGCATGCACCTGCTGCACGCGCTGCTGCAGCGCCTGCAGTTCGCCCGCATCGAGCAGCGCGGGCAGGGTGGCGAGCATCTCGCGCCGGTCGGCGCCGGCCAGCAGCTCGCGTTCGGCCGCGCGGTCGGGGTAGCCCAGCGAAATGCGCATCAGGAAGCGGTCGAGCTGCGACTCGGGCAGCGCGAAGGTGCCGAGCTGGTCGTGCGGGTTCTGGGTGGCGATCACGAAGAAGGGCGTGGGCAGTGGCCGGGTCTCGCCTTCGATCGTGACCTGCTTCTCCTCCATCGCCTCGAGCAGCGCGCTCTGCGTCTTGGGGCTGGCCCGGTTGATCTCGTCGGCCAGCAGCACCTGCGAGAAAATCGGCCCGGGGTGGAACACGAAAGCCTGCTGGTTGCGGTCGTAGATGGCCACGCCCGACAGGTCGCCCGGCATCAGGTCGGCCGTGAACTGCACGCGCGAGAACTGCAGGCCGAAGGTGTGCGAGAGCGCATGCGCGAGGGTGGTCTTGCCGACCCCCGGCACGTCCTCGATCAGCAGGTGGCCACCCGCCAGCAGGCAGGCCACGCAGTCGCGCACCTGCGCCTCTTTGCCCACGATCACCGTGTTAAGCTGACCCAGCAAACTGGCGAGCTTTGCGGCGACGTCCATTTTTGTATCCATATGCAAACCATACCGCAAGGCGCGAAGGCCCACGCCGGCTAAGGGTGGCGGGGCGCAGCGACGAGTCCGCGGCGAGATCGACCGAGACATGGGCAAAACCGGCTACTTCACACACCGCGACTGCTGGAAACACGACATGGGCGGCGGGCATCCCGAATGCCCCGAACGCCTCGACGCCATCGAGGATCGGCTGCTGCTGACCGGTGTCGGCGACGCCCTCGAACGCTGCGACGTGCCCTTGGCCACGCTCGAACAGATCACCCGGGCCCACAGCGTGGCCCATCTCGAACACCTCGAAGCGCTGAGCCAGCGCCTGATCGAGGACAACCCCGCCGGCGGCCCCGCGCAGGCCATGCTCGACCCCGACACCGTGCTCATGCGCTACACCGTGCTGGCCGCGCGCCGTGCGGCCGGCGCCGCGGTGGCGGCCACCGATGCCGTGATGTCGGGCCAGCTCGAGAACGCCTTCTGCGCGGTGCGCCCGCCCGGTCACCACGCCGAGCGCGATCAGGCCATGGGCTTCTGCTTCCTCAACAACGTGGCGATCGCGGCGCGCCATGCGCTCGAGGTGCATGGGCTGGAACGCGTGGCCGTCGTCGACTTCGACGTGCACCACGGCAACGGCACCGAGAACATCCTGGCCAACGACCCGCGCGTGCTGATGGTCGGCTTCTTCCAGCACCCCTTCTATCCCTTCGGCGACGTCGACCATCCGGCGTCGAACATGCTCAACCTGCCGGTGCCGGCTTACACCAAGGGCATGGACATCCGCGAGCTGATCGACATGATGTGGCTGCCGCGGCTGGAGGAATTCAAGCCGCAGATGATCTTCGTGAGCGCCGGCTTCGACGCCCACCGCGACGACGAGATGGGCCAGCTGCGGCTCAACGAGAACGACTTCGCCTGGATCACCCAACGCGTGCACGAGGTGGCGCGGCGCCATTCGCACGGACGCATCGTGTCGCTGCTCGAGGGCGGCTACAACCTCGACGCGCTGGCCCAGAGCGTCGAAGCCCACATCCGGGTATTGGCCGACCTGTGATGAAGCCCACCCCCGACGCGCCTTCGGCGCCTCCCCCTCGAGGGGCGCACCCGGCGGGCCTGGCAAAGCCAGTTCCGCGGGTGCCCTGGCATGGGCCATGCTGGTTTCATGCGATGGGGGTGGCGCGCAGCGCCATGGAACACTGAGATGAACCTCGACGACTTCATGGCGCGGCTGGCCCAGGTCCAGGCGCGCGGCCTCTGGATCGAGCTGACGGCGCTGGCGGCCTGCGTGGCCCTGGCATGGGGCGTGAGCCGCTGGTTCGGCCGCGACCAGCCCCGCGACTCGATCTGGTTCGGCGCGCGCACCTTCGACGGCCTGCTGTTCCCGCTGCTCGCGCTGGTGTTCACCGAACTCGCGCGCCGCGTGGTGCACGATTTCCAGGTGGTCGTGGTGCTGCGCATCGCGGTCTCGGTGTTCGTGTCGCTGGCCGCCATTCGTCTGATCGCCCGGGTGCTGCGCGCGGTGTTCCCGGCGTCGACGCTGGTCGGGCTGATCGAGCGCACGGTGTCGTGGGTCGCCTGGGCCGGCGCGGTGCTCTGGATCGTCGGCCTGCTGCCGCCGGTGCTGGCCGAGCTCGACGACATCACGCTGGCCTTCGGCAAGACCCGGGTCAGCCTGCTGACCTTCTTCCAGGGCGTGCTCTGGGCCGGCCTGGTGCTGGTGGTGGCGCTCTGGATCTCCAGCACGATCGAGAAGCGCATCCTGCGCGAGGCCGTGACCGACCTCTCGATGCGCAAGGTGGCGTCGAACGCGATCCGCGCGATCCTGCTGCTGATCGGTTTGCTGTTCGCGCTGTCGGCCGTGGGCGTGGACCTGACCGCGCTGTCGGTGCTGGGCGGCGCGCTCGGCGTCGGCCTGGGCTTCGGGCTGCAGAAGCTGGCGGCCAACTACGTGAGCGGCTTCGTGATCCTGCTCGAGCGCTCGATCCGGATCGGCGACAACGTCAAGGTCGACAGCTTCGAGGGCCGGATCACCGACATCAAGACCCGCTACACCCTGATCCGCGCGGGCAACGGGCGCGAGGCGATCGTGCCCAACGAATCGCTGATCACCAGCCGCGTCGAGAACCTGTCGATCTCCGACCGCAAATTCAACATCACGACCGCCATCGTGGTCGGCTACGAGAGCAACGTGGCGCAGGTGCAGTCGATCCTGGTCGAGGCGGCCCAGGCCCAGGCGCGGGTCATCACCGACCCGTCGCCGATCGCCTACCTGACCAACTTCGCGCCCGACGGCCTCGAATTCACGCTGCATTTCTGGGTCGCCGACCCGGACAAGGGCCGGGACAACCTGCGTTCGGCCGTCAACATCGCGATCCTCGAAGGGCTGCGCGCCGCGGGCATCGACATTCCCTTTCCGCAGCGCGTGCTGCGGGTCGCGTCCTTGCCCGAGGGTTTTCAGCAGACGGCTGCGGCGCCTCCCGTATAATTTTCCCTTAAAAAGCACGGTCGTTCTTTTCCGCCAGTCGGAACCGGCTTGTCTCGGCACCGGCCGAAACGGACAGGGCCCGCAAAGCCCGACCCCTAGAATGATCGGCTACCCCGAATTCACTCAGTTTTGCAATCCTACGGAGTCATACCCATGAAGGTTCTGGTCCCAGTCAAACGGGTCGTCGACTACAACGTGAAAGTGCGCGTGAAGAGCGACGGCACGGGCGTCGACATCGCCAACGTCAAGATGAGCATGAACCCCTTCGACGAGATCGCCGTCGAAGAGGCGGTGCGGCTGAAGGAGAAGGGCATCGTGACCGAAGTCATCGCCGTCTCCTGCGGCGATGCGAAGTGCCAGGAAACCCTGCGCACCGCGATGGCCATCGGCGCCGACCGCGGCATCCTGGTCGAGACCACCGAAGAGCTGCAGCCGCTGGCCGTGGCCAAGCTGCTCAAGGCGCTGGTCGACAAGGAGCAGCCCCAGCTGATCATCCTGGGCAAGCAGGCCATCGACGACGATGCCAACCAGACCGGCCAGATGCTGGCCGCGCTGGCCGACCTGCCGCAAGCCACCTTCGCCTCGAAGGTCGAAGTGGCCGGCGACAAGGCCACCGTCTCGCGCGAAGTCGACGGCGGCATGGAGACGCTGACGCTCACGCTGCCGGCCGTCATCACGACCGACCTGCGCCTGAACGAGCCGCGCTACGTGACGCTGCCCAACATCATGAAGGCGAAGAAGAAGCAGCTCGACGTCTTCAAGCCCGAGGACCTGGGCGTGGACGTCAAGCCGCGCCTGAAGACCCTCAAGGTCAGCGAGCCGCCCAAGCGCGGTGCGGGCATCAAGGTGCCCGACGTCGCGACCCTGGTGGACAAACTGAAGAACGAAGCGAAGGTGATCTGAACATGAGCGCACTAGTCATTGCCGAACACGACCACGCCACGGTCAAGCCCGCCACCCTGAACACCGTGACCGCTGCACTGGCCTGCGGCGGTGAAGTCCATGTGCTGGTCGCCGGCGCGAACGCTGCCGAAGCCGGCAAGGCCGCCGCGCAGATCGCGGGCGTCACCAAGGTCATCGTGGCCGACAGCCCGAGCCTGGCGGAGAACCTGGCGGAGAACGTGGCCGCGCAAGTGTTGGCCATCGCCGGCAACTACAGCCACATCCTGTTCCCCTCGACCGCCAACGGCAAGAACGTCGCCCCGCGCGTGGCGGCCAAGCTGGACGTGGCGCAGATCAGCGACATCACGGCCGTGGTCAGCGCCGACACCTTCGAGCGCCCGATCTACGCGGGCAACGCGATCGCGACCGTGCAGAGCACGGATGCGACCAAGGTCATCACGGTGCGCACGACCGGCTTCGATGCTGCCGCTGCAACGGGTGGCAGCGCAGCCGTCGAAACCGCCGAAGGCGTGGCCGACAGCGGCAAGTCGAGCTTCGTGAGCCGCGAGGTGACGAAGAGCGAACGTCCGGAACTGACGGCCGCGAAGATCATCGTGTCGGGTGGCCGCGCGCTGGGCAGCGCCGAGAAGTTCAACGAAGTGATGGCACCGCTGGCGGACAAGCTCAACGCGGGCCTGGGTGCGAGCCGCGCAGCCGTTGACGCGGGCTACGCCCCGAACGACTGGCAAGTGGGCCAGACCGGCAAGATCGTGGCGCCTCAGCTGTACATCGCGGCGGGCATCTCGGGCGCGATCCAGCATCTGGCGGGCATGAAGGACTCCAAGGTGATCGTGGCGATCAACAAGGACGAAGAGGCGCCGATCTTCTCGGTGGCCGACTACGGCCTGGTGGCGGATCTGTTCACCGCCGTTCCGGAACTCGTCAAGGCGCTTTAAAAAACGCGAGCAGCCGAGCGCACAAGGACGCAGGAAGGCAGAAGGAACCACACAGATCTGGTTTTCCTTCTGCGTTTTTTGCGAAACCTTCGCGTCCTCTGCGTCCGGCAGTCCGCATTCATGAAGGCATCGTTCGCGGTGCCTTTTTCGTATCTGGAGACACCCCATGAGCTACACCGCCCCCCTCAAGGACATGCTGTTCGACATCGAGCACCTGGCCAACCTCGGCGAGATCGCCAAGCTGCCCGGCTTCGAGGAAGCCGGCCTCGACACCGCACAGGCCGTGCTCGAGGAATGCGCACGCTTCAACCAGGACGTGGTGGCACCGCTCAACGTCGAAGGCGACCGCAACCCCTCGTCCTTCAAGGACGGCGAGGTGACCACCAGCAAGGGCTTCAAGGACGCGTTCGCGCAGTACGTGTCGGGCGGTTGGCAGGGCCTGCAGCATCCCGCGGACTTCGGCGGCCAGGGCCTGCCCAAGACCATCGGCGCGGCCTGCGGCGAGATGCTCAACTCGGCCAACATGAGCTTCGCGCTGTGCCCGCTGCTGTCCGACGGCGCGATCGAAGCGCTGCTCACGGCGGGCTCCGACGAACTTAAGGCGGTGTACCTCGAGAAGCTCGTGAGCGGCCAGTGGACCGGCACGATGAACCTCACCGAGCCGCAGGCCGGCAGCGACCTCGCGCTGGTGCGCAGTCGCGCCGAACCGCAACCGGACGGCACCTACAAGGTCTTCGGCACCAAGATCTTCATCACCTACGGTGAGCACGACATGGCCGAGAACATCGTGCACCTGGTGCTGGCCCGCGTGACCGGCGCGCCCGAGGGCGTGAAGGGCATCAGCCTGTTCGTGGTGCCCAAGTTCATGGTCGAAAAAGACGGCTCGCTGGGTGCGCGCAACGACGTGCACTGCGTGAGCATCGAACACAAGATGGGCATCAAGGCCTCGCCCACGGCCGTGCTGCAGTACGGCGACCACGGTGGTGCCGTGGGTTACCTGGTCGGCCAGGAGAACCGCGGCCTCGAGTACATGTTCATCATGATGAACTCGGCCCGCTACGCAGTGGGCATGCAGGGCATCGCCATCGCCGAGCGCGCCTACCAGCACGCCGTGGCCTACGCGAAGGACCGCGTGCAGAGCCGCCCGGTCGACGGTTCGATCAACGGCAGCGCGGCGATCATCCACCACCCCGACGTCAAGCGCATGCTGATGACGATGCGCGCCTACACCGAAGGCTGCCGCGCGATGGCCTCGGTGGCCGCCGCGGCCTACGACGCCTCGCATCACCACCCCGATGCGGAGGCGCGCAAGCAGAACCAGGCCTTCTACGAATTCATGGTGCCGCTGGTCAAGGGCTACAGCACCGAGATGAGCCTCGAGGTGACATCGCTGGGCGTGCAGGTGCACGGCGGCATGGGCTTCATCGAGGAGACCGGCGCGGCGCAGTACTACCGCGACGCGAAGATCCTGACCATCTACGAGGGCACGACCGCGATCCAGGCCAACGACCTGGTCGGCCGCAAGACCGCGCGCGACGGCGGCCAGACCGCCAAGGCCATCGCCGCGCAGATCGAGACCACCGAAGCCGAACTCGCCAAGCGCGACAGCGCCGATGCGCGTGCCGTGCTGAAGCGCCTGAAGGCCGCGCGCGAAGCCTTCGTCGACGTGGTGGCGTTCGTGGCCGGCCAGACCAAGGCATCGCCGAACGCGGTGTTCGCGGGCAGCGTGCCCTACCTGATGCTCGCGGGCAACCTGGTGGCCGGCTGGCAGCTGGCGCGCTCGCTGCTGATCGCAGAGGAACAGGTCCAGGCCGGCAACGAAGTGGCCTTCATGCAGGCGAAGGTCGCCACCGCACGCTTCTATGCCGAGCACATCCTCAACAAGGCCCCGGGCCTGCGCGACAGCATCGTCGAGGGCGCCGACAGCGTCACGGCGCTGGCGCTCGAAGCGTTCTGAAACACGGGCTTCCGGACGCAGAAGTCGCAAAGGTTACGCAGAAGTCGCGAAAGAAAAACCAAAATTTGTTTGAGTTTCTTTTGCGACCTCCGCGTCGTTTTTGTCTTCCTTCTGCGTCCGGAAGTCCGATCCCGCATTCCACAACTTTCCTGAGACAAAGCAACATGTCCAAGCTTCCCCCCGTGCTCGCGAACCTGCCCCTGCCCATCATCGGCTCGCCGCTCTTCATCATCAGCAACCCCCAGCTGGTGATCGCCCAGTGCAAGGCGGGTGTGGTGGGTGCGATGCCCGCGCTCAACGCGCGGCCGGCCGCGCAGCTGGAGGAGTGGCTGATCGAGATCACCGAGGCACTGGCCGCCTACAACAAGGCCAACCCCGACAAGCCGGCCGCACCCTTCGCCATCAACCAGATCGTGCACAAGAGCAACGACCGGCTCGAGCACGACATGGCGATGGTCGTGAAGTACAAGGTGCCGATCGTCATCACCTCGCTGGGCGCGCGCACCGACGTCAACGATGCGGTGCACAGCTACGGCGGCGTGACGCTGCATGACATCATCGACAACAAGTTCGCAAAGAAGGCGATCGAGAAGGGCGCCGACGGCCTGATCGCGGTGGCGGCCGGTGCCGGCGGCCATGCGGGTGTGAAGAGTCCGTTCGCGCTGGTCCAGGAAATCCGCCAGTGGTTCGACGGCCCGATCGCGCTGTCGGGTTCGATCGCCAGCGGCGACGCGGTGCTCGCGGCCCAGGCCATGGGCGCCGACTTCGCCTACATCGGCACGGCCTTCATCGCGACCGAGGAAGCACGCGCCAGCGAGGCCTACAAGCAAGCCATCGTCGACGGCAGTTCGGACGACATCGTCTACTCGAACCTCTTCACCGGCGTGCACGGCAACTACCTGGCGCCCAGCATCGTCGCGGCCGGCATGGACCCGACGAACCTGCCCGAAGGCGACCTCAAAACCATGAACTTCGCGTCCGGCGACGGCAGCAAGGCCAAGGCCTGGAAGGACATCTGGGGCTCGGGCCAGGGCATCGGCGCGATCACCGAAGTGACCAGCACCGCAGCCTTCGTCGAGAAGCTCAAGCGCGAGTACTTCGCAGCGCGCGCGCGGCTGGCGCTCTGAGGACACTGCCGACCTGATGTCCGCCGCCACGGCCGGACGCATTCCGCTGATCGACGCCGCCAAGGGCCTGGCCTGTGCGGTGATCGTCGGTCATCACATGGCGCGCTACGGCCCGATGGCCGAGAGCGCCGGCACGCTCGCGCCCGCGCTGTTCGGCTGGCTGGCGGAGGATGGCCGGCTCGCGGTGCAGGTCTTCCTCGTGATCGCCGGCTTCCTCGCGGCGGGCAGCCTGGCGCCCGAAGGCGTGCTGCGCGTCGACCGGCCGCTGCTGCGTGTGGTGCGCCGCTACGCGCGGCTCGTGATGCCGTACCTCGTGGCGCTGTCGTGCAGCGTGCTGATCGCCGCGCTGGTGCGGCCCTGGCTCGATGACACGGCCGTGCCCGAGGCGCCGATCGCCGCGCAATTGGTGGCGCACGGCCTGCTGCTGCAGGACCTGCTGGGCTACGACGCCTTGTCGAGCGGCGTCTGGTACGTGGCGATCGACTTCCAGCTTTTCGTGCTGGCACTGGCGGTGTTCTGGTGCGCACAACGGCTCGAGCGACGCTGGCAGATCGGCGCGGCGCGGGCGCGCTGGCTGGCGGTCGCGCCGGTGCTCGCACTGGCCGCGGCCTCGCTGGTGGTCTTCAACCGGCACCCGGTGCTCGACGACACGGCGCTGTACTTCTTCGGTGCCTACGGACTGGGCATGCTGAGCTTCTGGATCGGGCGTGCGACGCGCGTCAGCACCTGGCGCTGGGCGGCACTGATGCTGACGCTGCTCGGCGGCGCGGCGCTGGCCATCGACTGGCGCAGCCGCATCGCGCTGGCCCTGGTGACGGCGCTGGCGATCGTGGTGGCACAGCGCCGCCGGTGGCTCGGCCAGGCCTGGCCGACGGCGCTGCGGCCGCTGCTGCGCCTGGGCGCACTCTCGTACTCGCTGTTCCTGATCCATTTCCCGGTGATCCTGCTGGTGAATGCGGTGGTCGACCGCTGGTGGCCGGCGCAGCCGGGGATCGCCTTGCTCGGCATGGGCGCGACCTTCGCGCTGTCGATGGCCGCGGCCGAACTGCTCTACCGCCAGGTCGAACTGCGCGCCGCGACCTGGCGCGGCGTGCTTGCGCTCTTCGCCGGGCTGATGGCCTGCGGCGCACTCAGCACCGCCGTCTGAACCGCCGCGTCGGCGCCGAGGGCGGCGCCGGTACGCGCCGGCCTTAGGCCAATTCACGTATCGCGGTCATCATGCGCCGTGCAAACACAGCGCACATCCTTTAAACTTCAGGAAGTTTCAGTAAATACTGAAATTACATGAATTCCACAAAGACGCCTTCTTCGCCTTCCCACACCCTGCCTGCCCTGGATGCTGCCGGCCGGTCGACCGATGCGTTGCGCGCCCTGGCGGCCCCCGGCATCGGCAGTCTGGTGCAGGGCGCCGCAGCGCTGTTCTGGTTGCCGCAGGCCGCCTTGCTGGCCTGGGCGGTGCAGGGGCTCGGCGCCGGCGAGGGCATGGCGGCGGTGTGGCTGCCGGCGGTCGGCGTGCTGCTGCTGGGCATGGCGCGCGCGGCCTGCGAGGCCTGGGGTGCACACCGCGTGTTCGGCGAAGTGCGGGCCCAGCTCTCGACCTTGCGCGCGCAGGTGGCGCGGGCCCTGGCGGCCCGCTCGCCGCTCGATGCGCGCCGCCCGGCCTCGGGCCTGGCCGCCAGCGCGATCGCCGAGCAGGCCGAGGCGGTGGTGCCCTACCTCGCGCGCTACCAGCCGGCACGCTGGCGCGCGGTGTTGGTGCCGCTGTGCATCCTGCCGCTGGTGGCGTGGTTCTCCTGGGTGGCGGCGCTGATCCTGCTGGTCACCGCCCCGTTGATCCCGCTGTTCATGGCCATCGTGGGCTGGCGCGCGCAGGCGGCGAGCCGCGAACAGATGGTGGCGATGGGTGGCATGAACGCCTTCCTGCTCGACCGTCTGCGGGGCCTGGCCACGCTGCGCGCGCTGGGCGCGGTCGATGCCACCGCGCGCCGGCTGGGCGAGGCCGCGCAGTCGCTGCGCCGTCGCACCATGGCCGTGTTGCGCATCGCCTTCCTGTCGTCCGCCGTGCTGGAGCTGTTCGCGGCGCTGGGCGTGGCGATGGTCGCGGTCTATGTCGGTTTCCATCTGCTGGGCACGCTGAATTTCGGCAGCTGGGGCACGCGTCTCACGCTGGGCGAGGGCCTGTTCGTGCTGCTGCTGGCGCCGGCCTTCTACGAGCCGCTGCGCGAACTGTCGGCCGTGTGGCACGACCGCGCGGCCGGCGAGGCGGCGCTCGATGCGCTCGACGGACTGGCCGACGGCGGCGTGCCGCTGCCCGGCGCACAAACCGAAGCGACGGCGACCGAGCGGGTCGGCGCACCCTCGGTCCGCATCAGCGACCTGCGCTTCGCCCATGCCGGCGAGGCGCCGGTGCTGCAAGGCTTCGACCTGCAGATCGAGCCCGGCGAACACGTTGCGCTGATGGGCGCGAGCGGCGTCGGCAAGACCGCGCTGCTGAGCCTGATCGCGGGCCTCGTGCCGGCCGCGTCGGGCGAGATCGCCATCGGCGGCGTCGCGCTGACCGACGCGAGCGCCGCCGACCTGCGCCGCCGCATCGGCTGGATGGGGCAACGCCCCCATGTTTTCGCGGGCTCGGTCCAGGCCAACGTGGCGCTGGGTCGCGACGGCGTGCACGGCCCGCAGGTCGAACAGGCGATGCGCTTCGCCGCACTGGGCGGCGTGGCGCAGGCCCATCCCGCCACGGCGCTGGGCGAGGGTGGCAGCGGCCTGTCGGGCGGCGAGGCCGTGCGGCTCGCGCTGGCACGCATCGCAGCCCAGCTCGACGCCGACCTGCTGCTGGTCGACGAGCCCACCGCGCACCTCGACACCGAGACGGCCGAGCGCGTGGTCGATGCGTTGATGGCACTGGCGCGCGGCAAGACGCTGATCGCCGTGACGCACGATCCGGTGCTGGCGGCGCGCATGAACCGGCAAGTCCGCCTATGACCACGAGCCTTCCCCTGAAGACCCGCCGCAGCCGGTCCCGTGGCATCGCTGGCAGGATGCAGCCGAGCCCGCGCGCCGCCAGCGAACTGCGCACCGTGCTGCGCCCCTTGCTCGCCACCGCCCCGCGCCGGCTCGCGCTGGGCGCCGCGCTGGCCGCGCTCACCGTGCTCATGGGCATGGCGCTGCTGGGGCTCTCGGGCTGGTTCATCACCGCGGCCGCACTGGCCGGCCTGAGCGCCAGCACCGCGCTGGTGTTCGATGTGTTCGCGCCTTCGGCCGGCATCCGGCTGCTGGCGCTGGGCCGCACGGGCGCGCGCTACGGCGAGCGCCTGGTGACGCACGACGCCACCTTCGCCGCGCTGGCCGACTTGCGCGAGCGCTTGTTCCGTGGCTGGGCCCGGCCCGAGGCAGCGCGCCGCCTGCAGGCGCGGCCGGCCCGGCTGCTGTTTCGGCTGACCGCCGACATCGACGCGCTCGAATCGCTCTACCTGCGCCTGATCGTGCCGGCCGTCGCCGCGCTCGGCGCGGCGCTGCTGGCGGGCACGGTGCTGGGCTTCATGCATGTCGGCATGGGCATCGCGCTGGCCGCCTGGCTGGTGGCTTTCGGCTGGGGCATGGCCTGGTTCGTGGCGCAGCGCGCCAGGCCGCATGCGATGCGGCGCGCGCAGGCCATGGAGGCGTTGCGCGCCCGCGCGGTCGACCTCGTGGCCGGCCAGACCGAGCTCGCGATGGCGGGCCGGCTCGACGCGCAATGCGAGGCATTGGCCGCGGCCGACCGCCGGCTGGCGCGCGCCGACCTCGCGCTGAACCGCCTCGAACTGCGCGCCGGCATGGGCTACGGTCTGGCGGGCACGCTGACCCTGGTCGCGGTGCTGCTGGGCGTGGGCGCGCTCATGGGCGAGAGCGCGATCGGCGCGCCGGCCGCGGCATTGGCCTTGCTGCTGGCGCTGTCCGCCACCGAGCCCTTCGCCGCCTTGCGCCGTGGCGCGCTCGAGGCCGGCCGCACCTGGCTGGCGGTGCGCCGCCTCGCGCCGCGCATGCACGATGCAGCATTGCCGGTGCCCGCCGCCGCGTCCGACGACATTCGCCTGCACGACATCGTTGCCGGCTACGAGGGCAGCGCGGTGCAGGCGCTGCACGGCCTCTCGCTGACCATCGCGGCCGGCGAGCGCGTGGCGCTGATCGGCCCCAGCGGCGCCGGCAAGTCCACGCTGCTGTCCGTGCTGGCCGGCGAACTCACGCCCACGCACGGCGAGCTGCGCGTGCCGCCGCACTGCCTGCTGACGCAGCGCACCGAGCTGTTCCAGGACGACCTGCGCGACAACCTGCGGCTGGCCGATCCCGCGGCCGACGATGCGCGGCTCTGGTCGGTGCTCGAAGCCGCGGGCCTGGCAACCGAGGTGCGCGCCACCGCGGCCGGGCTCGACACCGCGCTGGGCGAGGGCGGGCTGGGCCTGTCGGGCGGGCAGCTGCGCCGGCTCGCACTCGCGCGGCTGCTGCTGCGCGACGCACCCTTCTGGCTGCTGGACGAAGCGACCGAAGCGCTCGACACCGCCACGGCCCACGACGTGCTGCAACGCCTGGCCGCCGCGGCGCAAGGCCACACGCTGCTGATCGCCACCCATCTGCGCCGCGAAGCCGCGCTGGCCGACCGGCTGCTGTGCCTGCACGAAGGCCGTATCACGGCCGACCTCGCACGCGGCACCCCGGCCTTCGAGGCCGCGCTGCGCACTCTGCGCCCCGACTGACGCCACCACCGACGCCACGACCGAAGAAGAAACGAAAGGAACCTCCCCATGGACCTCGACATCGTCGCCCTCTCCCGATTGCAGTTCGCCATCACGGCGCTGTACCACTTCCTTTTCGTGCCGCTGACCATCGGCCTCGCGGTGATCCTCGCCATCATGGAGACCGTCTACGTGATGACCGGCCGCACGGTCTGGCGCGACATGACGAAGTTCTGGGGTGTGCTCTTCGGCATCAACTTCGCGATGGGCGTCGCGACCGGCATCGTGATGGAGTTCCAGTTCGGCATGAACTGGAGCTACTACAGCCACTACGTGGGCGACGTCTTCGGCGCGCCGCTGGCGATCGAGGGCCTGATGGCCTTCTTCCTCGAAGCCACCTTCGTCGGCCTGTTCTTCTTCGGCTGGGACAAGCTCAGCAAGGTCGGCCACCTGATGACGACCTGGGCCGTGGCCATTGGCTCCAACTTCTCGGCGCTGTGGATCCTGATCGCCAACGGCTGGATGCAGAACCCCGTGGGCTCGGCCTTCAACCCGCAGACCATGCGCATGGAAGTCACCGACTTCTTCGCCGTGCTGACCAACCCGGTGGCGCAGGCCAAGTTCGTGCACACGGTGTCGGCCGGCTACACGGTGGCGGCGATCTTCGTGCTCGGCGTGTCGGCCTGGTATGTGCTCAAGGGTCGGCACCTGGAACTGGCCAAGCGCTCGATGACCGTGGCCGCGTCCTTCGGCCTCGCGGCCTCGCTGTCGGTGGTGGTGCTGGGCGACGAGAGCGGCTACCTCTCGACCGAGCACCAGAAGATGAAGCTGGCCTCGATCGAAGCCATGTGGAAGACCGAGCCCGCGCCGGCCGCCTTCACCGCCTTCGGCTTCCCCGACCAGGCCGCGCGCGAGACGCACTACGCGATCCACATCCCGGCCGTGATGGGCCTGATCGGTACGCGCTCGCTCGACACCGTGATTCCCGGCATCGAAGAGCTGGTCGAGCGTGCCGAGGTGCACATCCACGACGGCATCAAGGCCTACGACGCGCTGCAGACCATCCGCGCGGCCGGCAGCGATGCCGCCGTGCCGCCGGCGGCGCGCGCGGCCTTCGAGGTCAACGGCCATGCGATGGGCTACGCGCTGCTGCTCAAGCGCTATGTCGACGACCCGCGCCAGGCCACGCCCGAGCAGATCAAGAAGGCGGCCTGGGACACGGTGCCGGCGGTGGCGCCGCTGTACTGGTCCTTCCGCATCATGGTCGGGCTGGGCATGTTCTTCATCCTGCTCACGGGCACCTTCTTCGTGCTGTCGACCCGGCGCCGTTTGGATGCGCATCCGTGGCTGCTCAAGGTCGCGGTGTTCGCGATCCCGCTGCCCTGGATCGCGGCCGAGTGCGGCTGGATCGTGGCCGAGGTCGGCCGCCAGCCCTGGGTGATCGAAGGCGTGCTGCCCACGGCCGTGGCGGTGTCGAACCTGGGCGTGACCACGCTGCTGATCACCATCGCGGGCTTCGTGGCGATCTACACCACGCTGTTCCTGATCGAGATGAAGCTGATGCTCAAGGCCATTCGCAAGGGCCCCGAGGAGCATCCCGCGCCGCCGTCCGTGGCAGCACCCGCGCTGCGCACGTCGCCGCGCCCCCTGACCGGCGCCGCCGAATAACCGAGGAGCACCCCATGGTCCTGAACGAACTGATCTCCTACGAAACCCTGCGCATGATCTGGTGGCTGCTGATCGGCGTGCTGCTGGTCGCCTATGCGGTCACCGACGGCTTCGATCTCGGCGTCGGCATGCTGCTGCCCTTCGCGGGCCGAGACGACAACGAGCGCCGCGTGATCATCAACAGCGTCGGCCCGGTCTGGGAAGGCAACCAGGTCTGGCTGATCCTGGGCGGCGGCGCGATCTTCGCGGCCTGGCCGCAGCTCTACGCGGTGTCCTTCTCTGGCTTCTACCTCGCGATGTTCGTGATCCTGGTCGCGCTGATCCTGCGGCCCGTGGCCTTCAAGTTCCGCGGCAAGCGCGAGGAGCCGGCCTGGCGCGCGCGCTGGGACGCGGTGCTCTTCGCGAGCGGGCTGGTGCCGGCGCTGATCTACGGCGTGGCCGTGGGCAACGTTCTGCAGGGCGTGCCCTTCCGCTTTTCGAACGACATGCACATCTTCTACGACGGCACGTTCTTCGGCCTGCTCAACCCCTTCGCGCTGCTGTGCGGTCTGGTATCGGTCGCGATGATGCTGATGCACGGCGCGGCCTGGCTGCAGCTCAAGACCGAGGGCGCCGTGGCCGCGCGCGCACGCAGCTACGGCAGCTGGGCGGCCATCGCCACGCTGGTGCTCTATGCGTTGGCCGGCTTCGCGCTCTGGACCTGGATCGACGGCTACCGCGTGACCAGCGCGCTGCCGACCGGCGGCCCGTCGAACCCGATGCTCAAGACCGCCGAGGTGCAGGCGGGCGCCTGGTTCCTCAACTACGCGGCCAAGCCGTGGCTGTGGGCGGCGCCGGTGCTCGGGCTTGCAGGCGCATTGCTCGCGCTGATCGGCCTGCGCCTGCGGCGCGAAGTCGCCACGCTGCTGGCCAGCGGTCTCTCGATCACGGGCATCGTGCTGAGCGTGGGCGCGTCGATGTTCCCCTTCATCCTGCC
This sequence comes from Variovorax frigidus, assembly GCF_051216515.1. Taxonomy (NCBI): domain Bacteria; kingdom Pseudomonadati; phylum Pseudomonadota; class Betaproteobacteria; order Burkholderiales; family Comamonadaceae; genus Variovorax; species Variovorax frigidus. Next base: position 419,821 of record NZ_JBPJZF010000004.1, on the reverse strand, counting down.
CTCGTCGATCGACCCGCGCGCCAGCCTGACTGTGTGGGACTCGTCGTCGAGCCACCTCACGCTGTTCAACATGCTGGTCGCGACCGCGATCTTCCTGCCGATCATCGTGGCCTACACCACCTGGGTCTACCACGTGCTGTGGGGCAAGGTGGACGCCGACGCGATCCGCGAGGACCGTGGACATGCATATTGAGATGTTTGGAAAGGACGTGTGAGATGTGGTACTTCGCCTGGATCCTGGGGCTGCCGCTGGCAGCCACCTTCGCGGTGCTCAATGCGATGTGGTACGAGCTGATGGACGACGAAGCGATTCGCCGCGACAAGTTCGACGCGCCGGATTCGTCGCGGAATCGGGAGCGGTTGTAGCCGGCTGTTGACGGACCGGTCAAGCCGGTGGCGACTGCAGCGCAGCACGCGCACGCTCGGACAGAGGGACGCTGGCGGGCAGCAGTGCCAAGGCGGCCGCGCCGCGGGCAGCGGTGCCGACATTGGCCACGAAGGTCAGGCGCGCTTCGCGGAACGCGAAGATCAGATTGAAGGTGCCGTGGGTCGAGCGCACATCGACTTCGCGCACCTCCGCACAAGGCCGCTGCCGCAGCCTGAAGCGGAGGCTCGATGCGATGGTCAAGGTGCGTGCGATATAAGCTGACGATTCACGACACGGAGACATCATCTTGCACGCCACGATCAAAAGACTCTTCCTGTGCGCAGGGGTTTTGCTCGCAGTCACCCTTTCGGCTTGCGGCGGTGGAGGCGGCTCCAATGCCGCCAACACCGAGCCGCCGTCCCAAACGGGTGGCCAGGTGATCTCTACCAGCGTGAATGGCACGCAGAATGGCAACACCTACCCCATTCAGATTTTCCTGCCCGCCTCCTATGCCGACGGTACCGCGAAGCTTCCGGTCATCTATGCAACGGAAGGCGATGCGCTCTATGGGGGTGGCGGCAGGCAATCGCGCTTCGATGCGTTCAAGGACGAGATGCAATCGCGCGGAACGCAAGCCATCCTTGTTGGCATCGGCGGCACGGCAAGGCGCAATGTCGACTTTCTGCTGCCTGGCGCGGAGACGTACCTCAACTTCATCACCAAGGACCTGGCGCCGTCGATCGAGCGGCAGTACCGCGCCGACCCGAAGAAGCGGGCGCTGTCGGGCCTGTCACATGGCGGCTACTTCGTCGTGGCCGCGCTGATCCTGGAGGGGAAGGCCGGCAACCTGAGCTTTTCCCACTACCTCTCGACCGAATCCAGCTTTGGCGCGCAGGGCGGGCCCGCTGCCCTTCTGGATTTCGAGAAGCAGTTGCAGGCATCCGGCAAACCTGTTCCCGCCACGCTGTTCCTGGCCGGTGCCAGGAGCAGCAACGGCCCCGTCATCGTCGAACCGCTCTATGCGCAGATGGCCGCTCAGTCGCTTCCCGGGTTGACGCTGCTCAACGCGTCATATGACACGACGCACGTGGGCGCGGATCTGCCTGCCTTTCGGGAAGCGCTGACGCGGTTCATACCGTGAGGGGCGGCTGACCGTCGGCGCAGGATTCAACCGGTCGATGCAACTGTCTGGCGGAGTACCGTCGACGGCCCTGCCAAGGCTGCGGGACGGGATCCGGATCGGACCCGCCATTCGGCGACCGAACTTTCTTCGTCCGCCGATGCATCCTCGCGCTGCACGCTCAACCCACAGTTCTTGGCCCCGCAATTTCGGTCGAGGTCTCCGATGCCAGAAAACATCCTCGTTCGTCCCGCCGTCGAAGCCGACTTCGACGCTTGGCTTCCCCTGAAAGGCGTCGCGCGCGCTCTGATCGAGGACGTCTATTGGCGCGCGAAGGCCGGCGGCTCACCGGTGCGTCTACTGGCAGACCCATGAGAGCAATGCGACGGCGATGATGCTCTACGACAGGATGGCCGAGAGATCCGGTTTTGTCGTCTATCGAAAGATGCTCTGATCCACGCGGGCCTCGCTCATGAGGCGTCCGCGCAGCATGCGGAGGGCTGCTCGCGGTCTCGTATGACATCAGAGAGGGCGTGCGGCGCGTCGATCTCGAGGCGCGGCGCTGGCAAGCCTGCAAGTGCATCGCCGGATGCCGGGCGTCGCGAAGACATTCCGGGTCAAAGGGCCGCTGATCCCATGCCCCCGGCCCCGCCTGTTCGTTTTCCACTAGGTGCTCCAGCGAGTTCAGGTTTTGGCCGGCATTTGGGCGTCGACCTGGCGCAGTCATGCACAAAGTCTCAAGCCGCACCCATCGTGCTGCGACGATATGGATCGAAAACGACTCCTGGCGATTCTTCGTTGCTTTCTATTGATCGAACGCTTCTCGAGCGATAGGCGATACCAAAGGCATCAATGATGCTCTCAGACTATTTCGTCGATTTTCTCATTGGAGAGGTTACACTTTTTAACCTTATAGATTCAGGAAGAAATAATGCGCCGTGGACGTTTGCTGCTTCTTTTGGGTATTGCCTTCCTGTCCGCCTGCGGTGGCGGTGGCGGTGGCGGAGGAGAAGGAGGCGGAAGTGCGAGTGGCGGAGGTGCGGGAGACGGAGGCATCTTGAACGTGGCCCTGTCGTGGCCGGAATCGAATCTGGACCTTTTCAAGGCGGCCACCGTCTTACCCGTCTTTTCCGGTTTCGACGGACATGCGCCTAATTGCACCTTGGTGTCGGGGCAGCCTCCGGCCGGGATGACCCTGCAGAGCAATTGCTCGATCGTCGGTCGGCCCACGGAGGTGGGTGAATTCTTTAATTTCAGCGTTCGTGTGGGTGCGTCAGGCGTCTCGAACACGGTCAATTCAGGCGTGACGCTGCGGGTTCGTGCCCCGACCGTCACCTATCCATGGCATGCCGGCTATCTGGACAATCTCGTGCTGGGGACCAGCGTGAACGATCGGCCATCGATCACCGGATGGACGGCTCCCGCCGATCTGCCGCTCGCATGGACCTACTCGGTGGTGGCCGGCTCCCTTCCTCCCGGGCTGGTGCTTGATGCCAGCACGGGCGCGGTCACCGGGACGGTCGGTGCCGCAGGCTCATTCCATGCAACCCTTCGGGTATTGCTGAAGACCGCCTTTGGCGAGTACGAAGCCACCAGCGCCTACAGCGCGAACGTCAACGTTGCCAGCTTCAACTATCTGAACACGGGTGGCACGGGCTTGAGCAATTTGTACCAGGCCGCCTACGTCAGCCAACCATTCAAGCTGGAGCCGTTTCTCGATGCCAGGGCGCCCGCCGGAAGCACGCTCAGCGACTTCAGTGTTTCAGGGCCCGCCTTGCCCGCCGGGGTGACGATCGATGCGGCAACAGGCATCATTTCAGGCCGTCCGACCAAGGCAGCCAGCGCACAAAGCGCGACGATCCTGGCAACCATCACGTCGCCGAACGGCAGTATCCCGACACAATCGTTCTTCTCCGGCATCGAGGTCTTCGACCCTGTGTATGTTCGCTACCCGATCAGTTCCAGTCCCCTCGGGGCGGTTGGTGTGCCTCTGGTCGTGAATCCTGAGAAGGTACAGCCGAGTCCGTTGCCCTTGGTGTCCCCGACGTTCTCCTACACCGCGCGGGCCGGTCAGTGCGATTTGCCACCTGGCATGAGCTTGAATCCCGCCACCGGTATCGCCTCCGGTACGCCAACAATGGCAGGCTCCTTCAGCTGCTTCATCGATATAGCCATCACAAATGACGGCATGAGCTGGGGGGCGGCGAGTCAGTTGTTCGCAGTCATCCAGTGAGTCGGGCGCATCCGCGCTGACTCAGCGCCGTGCCGCATGGCGTGGGCACGGGAAGACGCGAACAGGGGGGATGAGAGGGGTAGCCAGATTGCGCGTGTACCGGGCAGTCAGTGCTGTTGCGTGAGTTCATCACCTTCCAGGCGCGCCTCGACGACAAAAGCCTGCAGCGCGGCCAATTGGCCGTCGCGAAAGCGCCAGACATCGCAATACGCGTGGCGGCTGGTCTTGCCTTCTTCATCCTTCAGCAGGATCTCCCCGAGGGCCGCGAGCGCGTCGCCCTCGGCGATCAGGCGATGCACCTCGAAGCGGGGCGGCTCCTTGTAGGCGATGGCCATCCACTCGCGTACGGCCTGCTTGCCGCGCAGCGTCCTGTCGCCGACGAAGGTCCAGGTCGTGTCCTCGGTGCAGAAGGCGAGGAAGCCCTCGCAGTCGCCTCGGGTGATGGCCGCATTGGCCTTCTGCAGAATTGCCTTGTGGGTCTCGGACATTCAGAACGCTCCTGTGTTCGGCCGACGCGTGCAAACGACGCGTGCCGGCCAGGCAGCTTCTGCCCGTCCGGCTGCCGTTGATTGCCGGCTCGATCGCCATGAAGGCGTCAGCTTTTGGCGCGTCGCGGAAGCTGATCCCTGCGGCGTGCGGCCTACTTCTCGGCCGCCTTGCCTCGCTTGCCCCCGCCCGTCAACCGGTCCTTGAGTCCCAGCACCTTGGTCACGGTCGCGCCCATGCCCATCAGCTGCATGGCGGTCTCGGGCGCGAGGCGTTGCACGTCGTCGAACCACTTCATCAACCGGTCGATCAGGTCGTGCATCTCGCGCATGCGCTGCTGGGCATGACGCTCCTCGGCCGAGGTCGGTTCCTCGAGCAGCGCCATGCGCAGCATCGACAGCGTGGGCTCGATCTCGCGGCGCCGGCGTTCCTCGGCGAGCACGCGGAAGATCTCCCAGACGTCCGACGGCGCTTCGAAGTACTCGCGGCGGTCGCCGGGCTGGTGGCGCAGGCGCACCAGGCGCCAGGCTTGCAGTTCCTTCAGGCCCATGCTCACGTTGGAGCGCGAGAAAGCCAGCAGCTCGGAAATCTCGTCGGCGTTCAGCGCGCGTTCCGACAAAAAGATCAACGCGTAGATCTGGCCCACCGTGCGGTTGATGCCCCACTTGCTGCCCATCTCGCCGAAGTGGGCGACGAACTGGCGGTTGAGGGGCGGGAGCTCGAGGGGAGGGCTGCTGGTGCTGGGCATGCCGTGATTGTTGCGCGTCGCTGCTGAAGCTTCAAGAAGTTCTGAAAATCCGAGGGTTTCGGGGCGGTTCCGGATTGACCTGCGTTTCAGGCCGCGCCGATACTGGTCGCCATACCAAGTCCCCACGAAAGGCATCCGAATGAGCAACGAACTGCGCAAGAAGCTGCACGAACTCTCGGTGCTGGTCGACAACGCGCCGGACCCGCAAACCCGCGCGATCGTCGAGGCGCTGAGGCTGCAGACCGCGATCCTCAACGAGCGGCTGTTCTCCATCGACCTGCAGATCGGCGAACTGATCCAGCGCCTCGATGCGCGGGCGCGCTGAAGGGCCGCGCATTGTGGGGATAATCGAGCGCCATGAGCGGCAACACTTTCGGCAATCTCTTCGCGGTCACCAACTTCGGTGAATCGCACGGCCCTGCGATCGGCTGCGTGATCGACGGCTGCCCCCCGGGCATGGCCCTGACCGAGGCCGACATCCAGGGCGACCTCGATCGTCGCCGCCCGGGCACCAGCCGCCACGTCACGCAGCGCAACGAACCCGACGCGGTGCAGATCCTCTCGGGCGTCTACCAGGGCAGGACCACCGGCACGCCGATCGCGTTGCTGATCCAGAACACCGACCAGCGCAGCAAGGACTACGGCGCCATCGCCGAGCAGTTCCGTCCCGGCCATGCCGACTTCACCTACTGGAAGAAGTACGGCATCCGCGACCCGCGCGGCGGCGGGCGTGCGTCGGCCCGGCTCACGGCGCCGATGGTGGCGGCCGGCGCGGTGGCCAAGAAATGGCTGTTCGAGAAGTACGGCACGGTGTTCCGCGGCTGCATGACGCAGATCGGCGAGACCGTCATTCCCTTCGAGGACTGGCAGCACGTGCCGAACAACCCCTTCTTCGCGCCCGTGGCCGACGTGTCGGCGCTCGAGGCCTACATGGACGCGCTGCGCAAGGCCGGCGACTCCTGCGGCGCGCGCATCCGCGTGACCGCCTCGAACGTGCCGGTCGGCCTGGGCGAGCCGCTGTTCGACAAGCTCGATGCCGACATCGCGTTCGCGATGATGGGCATCAACGCGGTCAAGGGCGTCGAGATCGGCGCCGGCTTCGCCAGCGTCGCGCAGCGCGGCACCACGCACGGCGACTCGATCAGGCCCGACGGTTTCGCGAGCAACAACGCGGGCGGCGTGCTCGGCGGCATCAGTACCGGACAGGACCTGGAGGTGAGCATCGCGATCAAGCCGACCAGCTCGATCATCAGCCCGCGCCAGTCGGTCGACGTCCACAACCAGCCGGTCGAGGTCGTGACCAAGGGCCGGCACGACCCCTGCGTGGGCATCCGCGCCACGCCGATCGCCGAGGCGATGCTGGCGCTGGTGGTGATGGAGCATGCGCTGCGTCAGCGCGCACAGAACGGCGAAAAGGCCCCGGCCGACACAGAAGCACCCGCGGCACCGTTGCAGGCCTCCTTCCTCTAGTGGCCGCCGCGCCACCCCCGCCGTCCCCCGCGGGGGGCCGCGGTCACCTGCTGGCGTTCGCCGCGCTGTCGGCAAGTTATTTCGCGCACATCGGTTTCTTCAACCCCTACCTGCCGCTGTGGCTCAAGGACCAGGGGCTGCCGATCTTCACCATCAGCCTGCTGGCGGCGGTGCAATCCCTGACCCGCGTGTTCGCGCCCTACGCCTGGGGCGCCCTGAGCGACCGCACCGGCGAGCGCGTGCGGCTGCTGCGCATCAGCGCGGCCATCGCGACGGTCGTGTCCTTCGGGCTGTGGGTGCCTGGCAATGCCTGGTGGATCGGCTTCGTCCTGCTGCTGCTGTTCACCCACACCAGCTCGATGATGGGACTGACCGAGGCCGCGATGGCGCAGCTGGTGGCCGGCGACTGGGGGCGCTACGGCCGCATCCGGCTCTGGGGCTCGGCCGGTTTCCTGCTCACCGTGTCGGTCGCGGGCGAATGGTTCGACCGCTTCGGCATGGGCCACTTCCCGCCCTGGGCGTCGATCACGCTGGCGCTGGTGCTGCTGGCCGCCTGGCGCCTGCCCGACGTGCGCGAGCCGCCGGCCGCGCACGACGAGGCCCACGTGCCGGTCGGACCGGTGCTGCGCCAGCCCGCGGTGCGCTGGTTCCTGGCCTCGCTGTGCCTGCACATCACGGCGCATTTCTCGATCTACGGCTTTCTCTCGCTCTACCTCGATTCGCTCGGCTACGGCAAGGGCGTGATCGGCGCGCTGTGGGCGCTGTCGATCGTCACCGAGGTCGGCTGGTTCTTCGTGCAGGGCCGCATCATCGGCCGCTTCCCGATGGCGCGCTGGCTGCTGATCTGCAGCGTGGTCGCGATCGCGCGCATGGCGCTCACCGGCGCGGCAGGGCAGTGGCTGATCGCGATCGTGCTGGCGCAGCTGTTGCACGGCCTGAGCTTCGCGGCCCACCACACGACCTGCATCGCGCTGATCACGCGCCATTTCCCGGGCCGGCTGCGCGGCCGCGGCCAGGCGCTGTTCACCGTGGTCGGCTACGGCATCGGTGGTGTGGCCGGTGTGCTGGCCGGCGGGGCGCTGGCCAGCCGCTTCGGTTTCGGCGCGATGTTCGCGGCGGCCTCGGTGCTCGCGGTGCTGGGCACGCTGTGCGCCTGGCGCATGGCGCAGGCCGAGGCCATGTCGGGCCCGGGCCAGGAACCTGGCGCCATGGCCTGAGTCGCACCGGGCGCGTTCTTCTTCCCCCCATCTTCTTCCCGACCCAGAAACGGAGTCCCGATGTTTGCCATGCCGCCCGCCACACAGGCGCTGATCCTCAGCTGCGTCGTCGTTTTCCTGCTGCAGTCGCTCGGCGTCGACGGGCTGGCGATGTTCGCGCTGTGGCCCGTCGACTCGGGCGGTTTCATGCCCTGGCAGGTGCTGAGCTACGCCTTCCTGCACGGCGGCATGTCGCACCTGGTGTTCAACATGTTCGGCCTGTTCATGTTCGGCGCCGAACTCGAGCGTGTGTGGGGCTCGAAGCGCTTCCTGGTCTTCTACTTCGTGAGCGTGCTGTTCGCCGCGCTGGCCCAGCTCGCGGTCGCGGCCTGGAGCGGCAGCAGCGCGCCGACCGTGGGCGCTTCGGGCGGCCTGTTCGGGCTGCTGCTGGGCTTTGCGATGCTGTTCCCCCATCGCCGCATCGTGCCGCTGATCCCGCCGATCCCGATGCCGGCCTGGCTCTTCGTGCTGCTCTACGGCCTGATCGAGCTGTTCCTGGGCGTGACCGGCAGCATGAGCGGTGTGGCGCACTTCGCGCACCTCGGCGGCATCCTGGGCGGCTGGCTCACGCTGCGCTATTGGCGCGGGCAGATCCCTTTCGGTACCCGACGCTGAGCAGGGGGCGACGGCCCGCGTTCACAATGCGGGCACCCCGAAAACGCCTTCTTCCATGAGCATCTTCGACGCCTTTCTTTCCAATCCCGAGATCCAGGCGGTCTTCGACGGCCCTTCGGTCGTCGGTGCGATGCTGCGCTTCGAGGCCGAACTCGCGCGCGCACAGGCCGATGTGGGGCTGATCCCTTCCGCTGCGGCCGAAGCCATTGCCGCCTGCTGCGACCCGGCGCTGTTCGACCCCGCGCAGATCGCACGCGACAGCGGCCGCGCCGGCAGCCTCGCGATCCCGCTGGTGCTGGCGCTCAAGGCGCGCGTGGCCGAGCGCCATCCCGAGGCCTTGCCCTTCGTGCATCTGGGCGGCACCAGCCAGGACGTGATCGACACCGCGATGGCGCTGGCCATGCGCGAGGCGCTGGCGCTGCTGGAGGCCGACCTCGATGCGGCGATCGCAGCTTTGCTCGGCCACGCGCGGGCCCACGCCGCCACGCCGATGCTCGCCCGCACGCTGATGCAGCCGGCCTCGGTGACCAGCTTCGGCCTGGTGTGCACGCAGTGGGCGGCGCCGCTGGTGCGCAGCCGCGAACGGCTGGGCGACCTCGCATCGCGCGCGCTACAACTGCAGCTGGGCGGCGCGGTCGGCACGCTGGCGCAGATGAAGGGGCAGGGCGACGCGGTGCGGGCCCGGCTGGCGGCTGCGCTGCAGCTGCGCGACCCCGGCACCACCTGGCACACCCAGCGCGACGAAGCCGTGGCGCTGGGTTGCGAGCTGGGCCTGGTGGCCGGCAGCCTGGGCAAGATCGCACTCGACCTGTCCTTGCTCGGCCAGTATGAGGTCGGCGAAGTCACCGAGGGCAGCGAGCCCGGCCGCGGTGGCTCCTCGGCCATGCCGCACAAGCGCAATCCCGTGGCCTCGATGGTCGCGCTGGCCGCCGCGCAGCGCGCGCCGCAGCAAGTGGCCGCGCTGCTTGCCGCGATGCCGCAGCAGCACCAGCGCGCCCTGGGGCCGTGGCAGGCCGAGCTGGCCGTCTGGCCGCAGCTCTGGACCACGGTGCAGGGCGCGGCACGCGCATTGGCCGGCGCATTGCCGCGATTGCAGGTCGACGCCGCGCGCATGCGCGCCCGGATCGACGGGCTGCGCGCCGAGCTGCCGCGCGAGGCGACGGACGAATGGTTCGACCCGGCACTGGCCGAGGGCGCGGCCGACATCGCACGCGCGCAGGTGCAAGACCTGCAGGCCCGCCTCGACACCCTTCGCGCACCCACTTCCAAGGACGTTTCGCCATGAGCGACGACAGCATTTCCTCCTCTTCTTCCGATGACTACGAGCGCGGCCTGCTGCAGCGCCGCCGCGTGCTGGGCGACGCCTGGGTCGACCAGTCGCTGGCCAGGCGCACCGACTTCAACGCCGAGTTCCAGGAGCTCATCACGCGCCACGCGTGGAACGACATCTGGGGCCGGCCCGCGCTGGGCGACAAGACGCGCCGCTACATGGTGCTGTCGATGATGCTGGGCACCCACGCGTACGAAGAGTTCGCGATGCATGTGCGGGCCGCGCTCGACGGGCCGCCCGAATCGCGGCTCACGCCCGACGACATCAAGGAAGTGCTGCTGATGGCGGCCATCTACTGCGGCGTGCCGGTGGCCAATCACGCCTTCGGCATCGCGACCGCGATCCTGCGCGAAAAGGGCTTGCTCTCGGACCTGCCGAAGTGAGTGCGGCCCCGGGGGCGCCACCCTCCGCGCCATCACCGGCGATTTCCTTTGCCCTGTTGCTGCCGCTGCTGCTCGCGGCGCAGCCCGTGGCCACCGACAGCTACCTGCCGGCCCTGCCCGAGATCGCGCGCGAACTCGGTTCGGCCAGCGCCAGCCTGACCGCTTTCGTGCTGGCCTTCGGCTTCGCGCAGCTGGTCTGCGGGCCGCTGGCCGACCGCATCGGCCGCCGACCGGTGCTGCTCACCGGCCTGGCCGTCTACGCGCTGGCGTCGGCCGGCGGCGTGTTCGCGCCGAGCATGGCCTGGCTGGTGGCCCTGCGCGTGCTGCACGGCTTCGCGATGGCCGCGATCCTGGTCTGTGCGCGTGCCGCGGTGCGTGACCTCTACCCGGCGCACGAGGGCCCCCACATCATGGCGCGCGGGCTCACGGGCCTGGGCATCGTCGCGCTGTTCGCGCCGGTGATGGGCGCCTTCGCGGTCGAGGAACTGGGCTGGCGCTGGGTGCTGGGCGGCATGGCCATCTATGCGGTGGTGCTGTGGGCAATGTGCCACCGCTACTTCGGCGAGACGCTGCGGCGCCCGGGGGTCGGCGAGGCCGCCGCGCCCAGGGGCAGCCTGCGCGAGGTGTTCGCGAGTGCGAGCTTTCGCGCCTGGGCCTCGGTCGCGGCCAGCACCTACGCGGGCATCTTCTCCTTCCTGCTGCTGTCGCCCATGGTCTACATCGGCTACCTCGGGCTCACGCCGATCCAGTACGGCTGGATTCCCGCGGCCGGCTCGCTGGTCTACATCTTCAGCACCACGATGTGCCGGCGTCTGCTGCGTCGGCGCGGTGCGGTGCGCACCGTGCAACTGGGCGCCACGCTGAGCCTGGCCGGCCCGTTGCTCGCCGCCCTGGGCTGCTGGTTGATGCCGCTGTCGATCTGGCCGTTGCTGCTGGGCCATGCGGTCTATTGCCTGGGCCATGGCATCCATCAACCCTGCGGCCAGGCCGGCGCGGTGGGCGACCTGCCGCACCTGGCGGGGCGCGCGGTGTCGTGGTCGGGCTTCGGCATGATGGTGGCGGGCTTCGTGGTCGGCCAGACCGCCGCCAGCTTCATCGACCCGGCCTCGTCCAACGGCGCCTGGCCGATGGTGGTGCCGATGGCGCTGGCCGGCGCGTTGCTGATGCTCATCGCCTTCTTCTGGCTGCCCCGGCTGCCGGTTGCTTCCATGATTCGAAAAAAGGAGACCCCGCCATGATTCCCCTCCACTTCCTGCGCGAAGGCGAAGGCCCGATCGTCGTGCTGAGCCATGCGCTCGGCTGCAACCTGCACATGTGGGACGGCGTGGCCGCGCTGCTGTCGCGCGCCCACACGGTGATCCGCTACGACCACCGCCACCACGGCGGCTCGGCCGCGCCGGCCGCGGCCTTCTCCATCGAGGCCCTGGCCGACGACGCGGCGGCGCTGATCGAGCGCGAAGCGGGTGGCGAGCCCGTGCACTTCGTCGGCCTGTCGATGGGCGGCATGACGGCGCAGGCGCTGGCGGTGCGCCGGCCCGAACTGCTGCGCGACGTGGTCATCGCGAATTCGAGCGCGCACTATCCCGATGCCGCGCCCTGGCAGGCGCGGGTGGCGCGCGTGCAGGCCGAGGGCGTGGCTGCCATCGCCGACGGCGCGGTCGAGCGCTGGCTCACGCCCGCCTGGCGTGCTACGCCCGAAGGCACGGCGGCCGCCGCCGCGCTGCACCGCATGCTGGTGGCGACCGATGCGGCCGGCTATGCCGAAAGCTGCAAGGCCGTGGCCGGCATCGACTTCCGTGGGAGCAACCGCCGCATCACCGTGCCGACGCTGGTGATCGACGGCGCGCAGGACCTCGCCACGCCACCCGCGATGTCGGCGCAGATCGCCGAGTCCATCCCGCATGCGAAGCGCGCGACGATCGACGCGGCGCACCTGAGCGCGGTCGAGAAACCGGCCGAGTTCAGCGAATTGCTCATCGATTTCTGGCGCAGCCTTTGAGCCGGCGCGCCTTCACTTCCTCTTTCATCCCATGTCCAATCTCATCGTCCACGGCGGTCGCCCGCTCAGCGGCCGCATCACGCCCTCGGCCAACAAGAACGCCGTGCTGCCGGTGCTCTGCGCCACCTTGCTCAGCAAAGCGCCGCTGCGCCTGCTCGGCGTACCCGACATCACCGACGTGCGCAAGATCCTCGACATCTTCCGCACGCTGGGCAGCCAGGTCGAGATGGACCACGCGAGCGGCACGCTGAACCTGCACCACCGCGAGACCACCTTCGATGCGGTGCGCCATCGGCTGCCCGAGGAGATGCGCTCGTCGATCATGCTGGTGCCGCCGCTCCTAGCGCGCTTCGGCGTGGCGCGGCTCGAGGACAACGTCAAGGGCTGCACGCTGGGCGTGCGTGAAATCGATCCGCACGTCGAGGTGTTTCGGCACTTCGGCGCAGAGGTCGAGCGTGCGGACGGTTCGCTGCTGGTGCGCGCGGGGCAGTTGCGGCCGGTCGACCACTGGCTCGATTACGCCTCGGTCACCACCACCGAGAACTTCGTGCTCTGCGCTTCGGCGGCCGAGGGCACCTCGACGCTGACCAACGCCGCGTCCGAGCCGCATGTGCAGGAGTTCTGCCGCTTCATGGTCGCGATCGGCGCGCGCATCGAGGGCATCGGCACTTCGCGGCTCACGGTGCACGGCGGCACCGCGCTCGGCGGCGGCGAGTTCCGTTTCGATGAGGACTTCCACGAGATCACCACCTTCCTCGCGCTGGGCGCGATCACCGGCGGCGACGTGGTGGTGCGCAACACCGCGCCCGGCAACTTCCCGCTGATCGACCGCACCTTCGCCAAGTTCGGCGTGAAGATCACCCACGAGGACGGCTGGTCGCGCGCCAGCACGCCGGGCGCGCTGCGCGTGCAGACGCCGTTCACCAGCAACGTGCTGACCAAGGTCGAGGCCGCGCCCTGGCCCTACTTCCCGGTCGACCTGCTGCCGATCTTCATCGCCCTGGGCGTGCGGGCGCAGGGCAACGCGATGTTCTGGAACAAGGTCTATGACGGCGCATTGGGCTGGACCGGCGAGCTGTCGAAGTTCGGCGCCCACGTGTTCTCGTCCGACCCGCACCGGCTCATCACCTTCGGCGGCGGACCGCTGACCCCGGCGGTGGTCGAGAGCCCCTACATCATCCGGGTGGCGATCGCGCTGTTCATGGTGGCGGCCAGCATCGAGGGCCGCTCCGAGATCCGCAACGCCACGCCGATCCGCCGCGCGCACCCGCATTTCGTCGAGAACCTGCGCAGCCTGGGCGTGCAGGTGGAGTGGACTGGGGCCTGTTAACGCTATTTCCGGGGATCGCGTTGGCTGAGCCAGGGGCTGGATGCAAAGCGCCCGTGCGCAGCAAGGCTGAAGCCTTGCAAGCGCGGGCAACGCCGCAGACGGCCCCTGGCTCAGCCAACCCTTCGGGAAGGCCTGCCATGACGGGCCACTCGGCGTTGCGCTCCTTGCGCGTGCTTTAGCACGCGCGGCGTCACGCGCCTTGATTGGCCCGCCATGGCAGGCCTTCGCTACCCCGGAAATAGCGTGAACAGGCCCTGGCGAAGAATGACCCGCTGTGGCGGTGGGGTGATCGGCCCCGCTGCCGGCAGGGGCGGCGCGCATGCCGCCATCATGGCGGCTTGTCCCTGCCCTGGAAGAGCCCGCCGATGACCGCCCGCCTCAAGATCGATTTCGTTTCCGATGTGTCCTGCCCCTGGTGCGCCATCGGCCTGACCGCGCTGGAAAGCGCCTTGGCGCGGGTCGCGCCAGAGGTCACGGCCGAGCTGCATTTCCAGCCCTTCGAGCTCAACCCGCAGATGGCGCGCGAGGGCGAGGACACCGTCGAGCACCTGACGCGCAAGTACGGCATCTCGGCCGAGCAGGCGCAGACCAACGCCGAAGCGATCCGCGAGCGCGGCGCTGCGGTCGGCTTCACCTTCGGCCAGGGCAAGCGCAAGCGCATCTGGAACACCTTCGACGCGCACCGGCTGCTGCACTGGGCCGAGCGCGAGGGCGAGGCGCAGCAGAAGGCGCTCAAGAAGCGGCTGCTGCAGGCCTACTTCACCGACGGCGAGAACCCCTCGGACATCGAGGTGCTGCTGCGCGCCGTGACCGAGGTCGGCCTCGACCCGGTGCGCGCCCGCGTCATCCTCGAGAGCGACGAGTACGCCGAGGAAACCCGCCGGCGCGAGCAGCTGTACACTGAGGCCGGCATCCGTTCGGTGCCCGCGGTCATCATCAACGACCAGCACCTGATCTCCGGCGGCCAGCCGGTCGAGGTGTTCGAGCGTGCGTTGCGGCAGATCGCCGGCGAAGCCACTGCGCAGAAGACGCAGCACGCCTGAGCCGGCGACGGCTTGTCACCCGGCTTCATCCGGCGTTGACATGAGCCTGTCAACCTGAGCGCTCTGCGAAAGGTTGAATACGGCATGCCATCGATCCGTCTGTCGATTTTCCGTCCGGGCATCGCGCTCGCGGCATTGCTGCTGGCCGCCTGCAGCACCGTGCCCGTGCCCCGGCTTGCCGCCGACCCCGCCGATGCCGCAGCCCGGCTGCAATGGCTCGATCGCGTGAGCTGGGGCGCCAATGCTGGCGATGCGCGCCAAGTGGAATCGCTGGGCGTGCCGCGCTGGCTCGGCGCGCAACTGCATCCGGGCCCGGCCGTCTTGCCGGCCGCCGCGCAGGCGCAGATCGATGCGATGCGCATCAGCAACACGCCGGTCGACCGGCTCGCGCGCGAACTCGAGGCCCAACGCAAGGCGGCCGATGCGCTCGCCGATGACGATGCGAAGGCGGCCGCACGCCAGGCCTACCAGCAGGCGCTCAACCAGCTGAGCCGCGAGGCCCAGCAGCGCTTCCTGTTGCGTGCGCTGTACTCGCCCAACCAGCTGCAGGAACAGATGACCTGGTTCTGGATGAACCACTTCAACGTGAGCACGCGCAAGGGCGGCTTGCGCGAGCTGGTCGGCGACTACGAAGAGACCGCCATCCGCCCGCACGCACTGGGCCGCTTCCGCGACCTGCTGGGCGCCACCGCACGGCATCCCGCGATGCTGCGCTACCTCGACAACGCGCAGAACGCGGGCGGCCGGCTCAACGAAAACTACGCGCGCGAGCTGATGGAGCTGCACACGCTGGGCGTGGGCAGCGGCTACTCGCAGGCCGACGTGCAGTCGCTGGCGCGCGTGCTGAGCGGCTTGGGCGTGACCCTGCGCGACGAGGGACCGCCGCCTCGGCTGTCCGCCGCGCAGCAGGCCGCCTATGTGCGCCAGGGACTGTTCGAGTTCAACCCCGCACGGCATGACGACGGCGCCAAGACGCTGCTGGGCGCGCCGATCACGCAGCGCGGCCTGGCCGAAGCCGACGAAGCGCTCGACCGCCTGGCGCGCGCCCCGGCCACGGCACGCTTCGTCTCGCGCAAGCTGGCCGTCTACTTCGTGGCCGACGTGCCGCCGCCGGTGCTGGTCGAACACATGAGCGCGACCTTTCTTCGCAGCGACGGTGACATCGCCGCGGTGCTGCGCACGATGTTCGAGTCGCCCGAGTTCGCGGCCTCGCTGGGCCACAAGTTCCGCGACCCGGTGCACTACGTGATCGGCAGCGTGCGGCTGGCCTATGGCGAGCGCGTGGCGACCGACCTCGCGCCGATGCTGGGCTGGCTCAATCGCATGGGGCAGCCGCTCTACGGCCACGAGACGCCCGACGGCTATGCGCTCACGCAGGACGCCTGGGCCAGTGCCGGCCAGATGGCCACGCGTTTCGAGATTGCGCGGGCCATTGGCGCCAGCGGTGCGGTGCTGTTCCGCGCCGGCGACAAGGCGCCGCTGGAGAAACCGTCGTACCCGCCGCTGGCCGACTCGGCGGTGGTGCGCACGGAGATGGCGACGCTGAGCGAGGCCACACGCGCGGCACTGGCGCAGGCTGGCGCGCCGCCCGACTGGAACACCTTCTTCCTTGCGTCCCCCGAGTTCAACCATCGCTGAAATGGCTTACCCCCGGTCTTCGCGCACTGCGTGTCGCTTCGCCAACCCCCTCCAGGGGGCAACACCGGCGGCCCGGCACAGCCGGTTCCGCGGTGTTCCTGGGCTCACCCCCAGGCTTCGCGCACTGCGTGTCGCTTCGCCAACCCCCTTCCAGGGGGCAACACCGGCGGCCCGGCGCAGCCGGTTCCGCGGTGTTCCTGGGCTGCTCGTTTGCGCACGCGCTGGGGTGCCGTGCCTGTCACCCTTCACTGCAGGAGAACGTCTGATGCAACGCCGTGATGTACTGAAGATGCTGGCCGCCGCACCGCTCGCCGGTGGCGCCGGCCGCCTGATGGCCGCGCCCGCGGCCGAGGGGGCCAAGCTGCTGGTGGTGTTCCTGCGCGGTGCCTACGACTGTGCCAACCTGCTGGTGCCGATCTCGGGCGCGGCCGGCGATTTCTACCGCGCCTCGCGCCCCGGCATCGCAGTGCCGCGGCCCGGCGAGGTCAATGGCGCATTGGCGCTCGACGGCGACTGGGGGCTGCACCCCGCGCTGGCCTCGAGCGTGCTGCCGCTGTTCCAGAAGAAGCAGGCGGCCTTCATTCCCTTTGCCGGCACCGACGACCTCACGCGCAGCCACTTCGAGACCCAGGATTCGATCGAACTCGGCCAGGCGCTCGACCGCCGCCGCGACTACCGCTCGGGCTTTCTCAACCGGCTGGCGGGCGTGCTGGGTGCCGGTCCGCTCGCGGCGGTGTCGCCCATCGCCTTCACCGACCAGTTGCCGATCGCGCTGCGCGGCGATGCGCAGGCCGCCAACATGGCGCTGGGCAACGTCGGCCGCCAGGGCATCGACGCGCGCCAGAGCCGGGTGATCGAATCGATGTACCGCGGCACCGCACTGGCCCAGCCCGTGGCCGAGGGCTTCGCGGTGCGCGACGAGGTGCTGCGCGCCGTCAAGGCCGAAATGGACGCGGCCAGCCGCAACGCGATGACGGCCAAGGGCTTCGAACTCGTGGCGCAGCGCATGGCGCGGCTCATGCAGGAGCGCTTCGACCTCGGCTTTGTCGACGTCGGCGGCTGGGACACGCACGTGGGGCAGGGCGCGGGCACCGGCTACCTCGCGAACCGTTTCGAGGAACTGGGCCGCGGCCTGGCCGGCTTCGCCGACGCGATGGGCGAGACCGCATGGCGCGACACCGTGGTGGTGGTCATCAGCGAATTCGGCCGCACCTTCCGCGAGAACGGCAACAAGGGCACCGACCACGGGCACGGCACGGTCTACTGGGTGCTGGGCGGCGGGCTCGGGGCCCAGGCCGGCGGGCGCATCGTCGGCGAGCAGGTCGCACTGACGCAGCCCGCGGCGCTGTTCCAGAACCGCGACCACCCGGTGATCAACGAGTACCGTGCGGTGTTCGCCGGTTTGTTCGCGCGCATGTACGGGCTGTCGCCCGCGCAGCTCGACCATGTGTTCGGCGGCGTGGCCGCGAAGGACCTCGGCCTGGTCTGAATCCGGGTTGCGCTTACCAACCTACCAACCTACCGACTTACCAACTTCCCGACGCGCCCCCGCCGCTGCTCGATCCGCCACCACTGCTCGAAGAGCTGCTGCTGGACGACGAACTGGAACTGCTCCAGCCGCTGTCGGAGTCGTCGTCGCTGCTGTCGCCGGTGTTGCTGGCCGGGAAGAACGCGAACAGCATCGAGAGGCCGAAGGCGATCGCGACCGGAATCCATTCCTCGGGGTTCTCCCAGGCCACGTAGCCCGTGATGCCCAGCACGATGACCCAGCGGATGGCGAAGGCGGCCAGTCCCTGGCCCCAGGCCATGCGCATGCCCACGGCGATCAGGGCCAGCAGGAACAGCGCGACGGCGCTGCCCAGTGCCACGCCGACACCGGTGAGCGTCTGCTCGCCGCCGAAGTGCATGACCGATGCGGTGATCACGCCCGCAAGCACGCCCGCACCCGCGAAGAAGCGCCGCGCGAAACGCCACCTCATGCAGGCCGCGCCGATGGCCGCAAACACCACCGCGAAGAAGGCCCAGCCAAAGGGCGTGACGCCGCCACTGGATTCGGATGGCTGTCCTTCGGTGTCGATCACCTCACCGATCTGCGGGTCCTGGCCCATGGCCGAGGGCGGCACCACAAGGCCGCCGCCCACGCGTTCGATCAGTGCATCGACGGCGCCGTCGATGCCGCCGTAGTAGTCCTGCTGCCTGAAGCGCGGCATCATCTGCTGGTCCACGATACGGCCCGCCAGCACGTCGGGCACCTGGCCCTCGAGCCCCTGGCCGACTTCGATGCGCATGCGCCGGTCTTTCAACGCGACCAGCAGCAGCAGGCCGTCGTCGTCCTTCGCGCTGCCCAGCTTCCAGCTGGCGAACACGCGCGTCGCGAAGGACTCGATGCTGTCGTCGCCCGTGGTCGGCACGACCAGCACCGCGAGCTGCGCCTGGTGGTCACGCTCGAACCCGTCGAGTTTTTCCCGCAGTGCGGCGATCTGGTTCGAACTCAGCGTGCCCGTGAGGTCGGTCACCAGCGACTGCCGTGCCGGCACCGCGATGCGTTTGGCCGCAGCCGGCAAGGGCAGGGCCCACACGCACAGGGCGAGCAGCAGCAACAAGGCCATGCCGACTGGCGTGGCCCACGGACGGTGCGCGGGCGCACGGCAGACGGAAGGAGAAAGCATGGGCCGATGCTAGCGGCAGCGGCCCGGCCGGGTTGTCAGACGGGGTCGATCGGCTGACCGCCGTGTCCTCGAGCGAGGCGTCGTCGCACCGACGCAGGCTGAGCATCACGATCGGCGGCCCCTCGCCCACCATGTTGAACATGCTGAAGGGTGCTGCGGCATTGACGTTGCCGCCTTCACCGCTCGCGCGGTTTCAGGTGCCGGCCGCCGCCACGGCCGCGGCAGGCGCCATGCGGAACGAGACGCCGAAACGGTTGAACGCATTCATCAGCGCAATCGCGTAGCTCAGATCGGCCAGTTCCTTGTCGTCGAACTCGGCCGTGGCGGCGGCATAGTCGGCGTCGGGCACGCCGGTATCGGCCACGCGCGTCATGCTCTCGGCCCAGGCCAGCGCGGCGCGTTCTCGGGCGTTGAAGACCGCGCCGGCTTCCTGCCACACCGGCACCAGTACCAGCTTGTCGATCGCGAGGCCGGACTTGAGCAGGTCGCGCGAGTGCATGTCGATGCAGTAGGCGCAGCCGTTGATCTGCGACACGCGCTAGGGCCTGTTCACACTATTTCCGGGGTCGCGAAGGCCTGCCATGGCGGGCCAATCAAGGCGCGTGACGCCGCGCGTGCTGAAGCACGCGCAAGGAACGCAACGCCGAGTGGCCCGTCATGGCAGGCCTTCCCGAAGGGTTGGCTGAGCCAGGGGCCGTCTGCGGCGTTGCCCGCGCTTGCAAGGCTTCAGCCTTGCTGCGCACGGGCGCCTTGCATCCAGCCCCTGGCTCAACCAACGCGATCCCCGGAAATAGTGTGAACAGGCCCTAGACCAGGTCGATCAGTGCCTTGGGCAGGCTGCCCTTGTGGACGGCCGTGTGCACGGCGCCGAAGGCCTTGTAGATGTCGGGCGAGATCGTGGCGTAGTCGATGCGAGAGGTCGTCATGGAAAGTCCTTGTGTTTGACGGTTGGAAAGGACTCCATGGTGCGCATTCTTGGCCTAGACCAAAAGAGCCATGATCGGTGTTTGAGACTGGGCCATGATGGCGCTCACATCAGGTCCAGGATGCGCCGACCCAGCGCTTCGGCGCTGCGCTGCGAATCGATGTTTGTGAAGCCCAGCAGCAGGGCCGGGCTGCCCTGGTGGTCCTGGGTCCAGTGCGTCAGCGCTTCCGCATAGAGGCCGGCCTCCCGCATGCGTGCTGCCAGCTTGCGGTCCGAGCGTCGGCCCTGCAGGCGCAGGATCAGGTGCATGCCGCCGGGTGGCGAATCGATGTGCATGCGCGCGCCGAGCGCGCTTTCGAGCCCGGCGCGGGTTGCATCGCGGCGCTCGGCGTAGAGCTTGCGCATGCGCTGGATGTGGCGTGCGAAGTGGCCTTCGGTGATGAAGGCGGTGACGATGGCCTGCGTGAGTGCGGGGCTTCCGCCTGCGAAGGTCTGAAGAATCTGCTCGAAGCGCTCGACCTGGGCCGGCGGCACCACCAGGTAGGCCAGCCGGATGCTCGGGAACAGCACCTTGCTGAAGGTGCCTGCGTAGAGCACGCGCCCTTCGCGGTCCAGGCTCTTGAGCGCCGGCAGCGGGCGGCTCGCATAGCGGTACTCGCCGTCGTAGTCGTCCTCGATGATCCAGGCCTCGTTGCGCGCGGCCCAGTCCAGCAGCGCCATGCGCCGGGGCAGGGACAGCGACACGCACAGCGGACTCTGGTGCGCGGGCGTGACCACCGCCGCCCGCGCCCGTGGCGCGAGGCGCAGCCCTTCGGACACCACCAGGCCGTCGGCATCGACGGGCACCGGGACGCAGGCCATGCGCAGGTGCTGCAGCAAGGCCTTGGTCGGCGGATAGCCCGGGTCCTCGAGCCAGACGCGATCGCCGGCCTTGAGCAAGGCCAGCCCGATCAGCTCGATGCTGTGGCGGTAGCCCGAGGTCACGAACACCTGCGACGGCGTGCACTGGATGCCCCGCGACACCTGGAGATAGGCCGCGATCTCGGCACGCAGCGCGGGCAGGCCATAGACGCTGGGATGCGTCATGTCGATGGGCTGCATCGCGCGCACGCAGCGTGCGCCCAGGCGGGCCCAGATCTTTCGCGGAAAGGCATCCAGCGCGGGCAGGCCCATCTGGAAGGGCAGCACGGAATCGGGACGAAAACCGAGCGAGGGTGCGTGGCGCGCGGTGACCACTTCAGGGGTCGGCTGGGTTCGCGGTTTCAGCCCCGGCGTGACGATGGTGCCGGCCTGGCCGCGGGCCTGGGTGTAGCCCTCGGCAGCCAGCAGGGCGTAGGCGGCTTCGATCGTGCCGCGTGCCAGGCCCAGTTCCTGGGTCAGCGCGCGTGCGGAGGGGATCCGGTCGCCCGGTTTCAGCAGGCCGCTCGCGATCGCGCCGCGAAAGCGCTCGTAGATCTGGCGGTAGAGGGGGATGTCTGCCGCGGGGTCCCATGCGGACAGCGGGCCGGTCTTCGCAGGGGTCATGGCAGGACGGGAGGGAACTTTCCGGTCGCCATCGTACCCTTGTCATGGACTTGCCCGAGCCTCGATTCATGGCGCTGGCAAGTAGGCCATGCGCGGGCGAGTCCCATGTCCTGCGTTGTCCGCGGCTTACACAAGGCGTTACGCCGTGGCGGCGTGGCATGGTTTCCAATGAACCGCATCGCCGCGCCTGCGGCGATGGAACCAAGGAATCTCCTTCATGCCCGAACGCGAACCCTCCGAATTCAGGCCCGCGCGCGAGAGCTCGGCCTCGAAGATCGTCATCCTGGTGCTGATCGCCATCGCCGCCGCGGGCGGTGGCTGGTACTGGTGGCAGCAGCGTGCCGCCGTGCCGCCCGCGCCACCGCCGGTCGCGGCCGCGGCGCCCGCCGACGTGCCGGCGCCCGCGCCGCAGCCTGCCGCTTCCGGGCCCCAGAACCCCATCGACGCGCTGGCCGAACCCGATGCGGTGCTGCCCACGCTGGCCGCGTCCGATGCGCAGATCACGTCGGCACTCAACGGCTGGCTGGGTGCCAAGCGCGTGGCCGCGATGCTCAACGTCGACGGCTTCGTGCGCCGTGTGGTGGCCACGGTCGACAACCTGCCGCGGGCCCAGACCCCATCGCGCCTGTGGCCGGTGCAGCCCACGCCCGAGCACTTCAGCGTGGCCGGCCCGGCCGGACAAGTGCAGCGCATCGACGCTGGCAATGCAGCGCGCTACGACGCGGTCGTGGGCCTGGCCGAGGCCATCGACGCGGAGCGCGCAGCGGCGCTCTATGCTCGGCTTTACCCGCTGTTCCAGCAGGCCTACGAAGAGCTCGGCTATCCGGGGCGCTACTTCAACGACCGGCTGGTGGCGACCATCGACCACCTGCTGGCCGCGCCGGAGCCCCGCGGTCCGATCTCCGTTCAGCTGACCGAGGTGCGCGGCGAGTTCACCGCGACCCGGCCCTGGACGCGCTACGAGTTCACCGACCCCGCGCTCGAATCGCTCTCCAGCGGGCAGAAGATGATGGTGCGCATGGGTGTGGCCCATGAGCGCAGGCTCAAGGCCGTGCTCAAGCGTTTTCGCGCGCAGGTCGCGACCGGTGAGATCGCGACCAAGCGCTGACGGCGCGCAGCGGGTCGCGCGGCTTTTTCGATGGGAACGAACATGAAGATCGCGACCTTCAACGTCAATGGCGTCAACGGCCGGCTGGAACGCCTGCTGGAATGGCTGCAAACGTCGAAGCCCGACGTGGCCTGCCTGCAGGAGCTCAAGTCGCCCGATGCCAACTTCCCCGCGGCCGCGATCCGGGCCGCCGGCTATGGCGTGCTGTTCCATGGCCAGCGGGCCTGGAACGGCGTGGCGATCCTGGCGCGTGGCCGCGAGCCGATCGAGACCGGCCGCGGACTGCCGGGCTTCGAGGACGACGTGCAGAGCCGCTACCTCGAGGCCGTGGTCGACGGTGTCGTCATCGGTTGCCTCTACCTGCCCAACGGCAATCCGCAACCGGGGCCGAAGTTCGACTACAAGCTGGCCTGGTTCGAGCATTTCAATGCGCATGCGGCCAGGCTGTTCCGCAGCGGGCTGCCGGTGGTGCTTTGCGGCGACTACAACGTCGTACCGACCGACGCCGACATCTACAACCCGGCCTCCTGGCGCGACGACGCACTGCTGCATCCCGAGAGCCGCGCCGCCTTCGCGCGGCTGCTGAAGCAGGGGTGGACCGACGCCATCCGCATGCTGCATCCGGACGAACGCATCTATACCTACTGGGACTATTGGCG
The DNA here is from genome assembly GCF_051216515.1 of Variovorax frigidus. Taxonomy (NCBI): domain Bacteria; kingdom Pseudomonadati; phylum Pseudomonadota; class Betaproteobacteria; order Burkholderiales; family Comamonadaceae; genus Variovorax; species Variovorax frigidus. The sequence goes on along the minus strand of NZ_JBPJZF010000004.1, from coordinate 396,918 downwards.
CAACCGCTGGCCACGCAACGCCGGGTTGCGCATCGACCATCTGCTGCTCAACCCCGAGCTCGCGCCGCGGCTGCGCGAGGCCGGCGTGGACCGCGAGGTGCGCGGGCGCCCCGGCGCCAGCGACCATGCACCGACCTGGATCGTGCTGGCCTGAGCGCAGGGGTGTGCCGTCTTCGGGCCGGGAGGCGCCCGCCTGAAGCTCAGCCGAGGCTCAGCGCCGCTGCAGTTCGCTGCCGCCCATGAAGATCCGGTTGTGGACCGGCGCGATCACGAGTTCGTTGATGCACACGTGCGGCGGCATCTCGGCGATGAAGCGGATGGTGCGGCCCAGGTCTTCCTCCTGCAGCATCAGCGCCTTGTCTTCCGCGCTCGGTTCGATCGGCCGGTTCTTGAGGATCGGCGTGGCGACCTCGCCCGGGCACACCGAGGTGGCGCGCAGCCCGTGCACGCATTGCTCGATGTTGAAGTTGTGCGTCATCGCGATCAGGCCGGCCTTGCTCGCCACGTAGGCCGGGCCGGTGAGCAGGCTCTGGTGCCAGCCCGCGAAGGAGGCGATGTTGATCACCGTGCCGCGGCGCCGCGCCTGCATGCCCTTGAGCACGGCCAGCGTGCAGAAGGTCGCGCCGTTGAGGTTGATGTTCACCACCTTGGCGAAGGTGTCGCCGTCGGTCTCGCTCCAGAAGCGCTTGGGGAAGTTGATGCCGGCGCTGTTGACCAGGATGTCGACGCCGCCATGCTCGGCCTCGATGGCCGCCGCGACCTTGTCGACCGCAGGCCGGTCGCCCACGTCGAGCGGCATGGCGCTGATGCGACCGGGCGGCGCGCCCTTGGCTTCGGCCTCGGCCACCGCGGCCTCGAGCTTGCCGGCATCGCGCCCGGAGATCACGACGCGGCAACCCGCCTTCGCGAGGTCGATCGCGCCGGCCAGGCCGATGCCGCTGCCGCCGCCCGTGACCCAGGCGATCTGTCCGTCGAGGGGCTGGTTCGTTTGACTCATCGATGTCTCCGTGTGAAAGGGAACAGCGATTGTGCCGCCCGCCTCAATCGGCCGCGTACGCCTCCACGGGCAGGCAGCTGCAGAACAGGTTACGGTCGCCGTAGACGTTGTCGACCCGGCCGATCGGCGACCAGTACTTGGCTTGGCGCAGCGCGGCCAGCGGGTAGGCGCCGAGTTCGCGCGCGTAGGGCCGTGCCCACTCGGTCGCCATCAGGCTGGCCGCCGTGTGCGGCGCGTGCTTGAGCGGGTTGTCGTCCTGCGGCCAGACGCCTTCCTCGATGCGCCGGATCTCGCCGCGGATCGCGATCATCGCGTCGACGAAGCGGTCGAGTTCGGCCAGCGGCTCGCTCTCGGTCGGTTCGACCATCAGCGTGCCGGGCACCGGGAAGCTCAGCGTGGGCGCGTGGAAGCCGTAGTCGATCAGGCGCTTGGCCACGTCCTCGGCGGTCACGCCGCTGGTTTCCTTGAGCGGGCGCAGGTCGAGGATGCACTCGTGCGCGACGTGCCCGTTGGGGCTGGCGTAGAGCGTGGGGTAGTGGTCCTTCAGGCGCGCGCTGATGTAGTTGGCCGAGAGGATCGCGGTTTCGGTGGCAGCCTGCAGGCCGTCGGCGCCCATCATGCGGCAGTACATCCAGCTGATCGGCAGCACGGCGGCGTTGCCCAGCGGTGCGGCGGACACGGCGCCCGGGCCTTCGGAACCGATGCCCGCGGTCGCATGGCCGGGCAGGAAGGGCACGAGGTCGTCGACCACGCACACCGGACCCACGCCCGGCCCACCGCCGCCGTGCGGGATGCAGAAGGTCTTGTGCAGGTTCAGGTGGCTCACGTCGCCGCCGAACTCGCCCGGTGCGGCCACGCCCACCAGTGCATTCATGTTGGCGCCGTCGACGTACACCCGGCCGCCGTGCGAATGCACCAGCGCGCAGAGTTCCTTCACGCGAGTCTCGAACACGCCGTGCGTGCTGGGGTAGGTGATCATCACCGCGGCCAGATGCTCACTGTGTTTTTCGCAGGCGCGCTTCAGGTCGTCGAGGTCGACGTTGCCCTGTGCGTCGCAGGCGGTCACCACCACCTGCATGCCCACCATCTGCGCGCTGGCCGGGTTGGTGCCGTGGGCCGACGAGGGGATCAGGCAGATGTTGCGGCCGCCCTGGCCCTTGGAGGCATGGAAGGCCTTGATCGCGAGCAGGCCCGCGTACTCGCCCTGCGAGCCCGCGTTGGGCTGCAGGCTGATGCCCGCATAGCCCGTGGCTTCGCAGAGCCAGGCGCGCAGTTGTTCGTCGAGCTCGGCATAGCCCTGCAGCTGGTCGGCGGGCGCGAAGGGATGGATGTTCGCGAACTCGGGCCAGGTGATCGGGATCATCTCGCTGGTCGCGTTGAGCTTCATCGTGCAACTGCCCAGCGGGATCATGCTGCGGTCGAGCGCGAGGTCCTTGTCCGAGAGGCTGCGGATGTAGCGCAGCATCGCGGTCTCGCTCTTGTGGGTGTTGAACACCGGGTGCGTGAGGAAGGCGCTGGTTCGGCGCAGGTCTTGCGGAATGCGCACCTCGGCGGTCTCGGCCAGCGTGTCGAAGCGCGGCATCGGCGTGCCGGGACGCACGAACAGCGCCCAGAGCGTCTCGACGTCGGCGCGCGTGTGGGTCTCGTCGAGCGAGATGCCCAGGTGCTGCTGCAGCCGGTGGCGCAGGTTCACGCCCGCGCTGCGGGCGCGTTCGAGGATCGCCGAGGTGCCGTCGCCGCTCTTCACCGTGAGCGAATCGAAGGCCGTGGCGTGGGCCAGCTCGAAGCCCATCTGCTCCAGGCCCGCGGCCAGCACACCCGTGAGCGCGGCCACGCGCTGCGCGATGCGCAAGAGGCCCGCGGGGCCGTGGTAGACCGCATACATGCTGGCCACCACGGCCGGCAGCACCTGCGCCGTGCAGATGTTCGAGGTGGCCTTCTCGCGCCGGATGTGCTGCTCGCGCGTCTGCAGCGCGAGGCGGTAGGCGGGGGCGCCATGCACGTCGACGCTCACGCCGACCAGCCGGCCCGGCAGCGAGCGCTTGAACGCGTCGCGGCAGGCCAGGTAGGCCGCGTGCGGCCCGCCGTTGCACATCGGCATGCCGAAGCGCTGGGTGGTGCCGCAGACGATGTCGGCATCCCACTCGCCGGGCGGCGTGAGCAGCGTGAGCGCCAGCAGGTCGGCCGCGACGCACAGGGCCGCGCCGCAGGCGTGCGCATGGCCGGCCAGCGGGCGCAGGTCGTGGACCTGGCCGGTGGTGGCCGGGTACTGCGCGAGCACACCGAAGAATTCGCAGCTCGCCATCAGGTGCGGCAGGGTTTCGGAGGCGGTGCTGACCTTGATCTCGATGCCCAGCGGCGCCGCGCGCGTGCGCAGCACCTCGATGGTCTGCGGATGGCAGTCGCCCGCCACCAGGAAGATGTTGCTTTTGCTCTTGACGCTGCGTTTGGCGAGCGTCATGGCCTCGGCCGCCGCGGTGGCCTCGTCGAGCATCGAGGCGTTGGCGATCGCCATGCCGGTCAGGTCGCAGACCATGGTCTGGAAGTTGACCAGCGCCTCCATGCGGCCCTGCGAGATCTCGGCCTGGTAGGGCGTGTAGGCGGTGTACCAGGCCGGGTTCTCGAGGACGTTGCGCAGGATCACGCCGGGCGTGTGCGTGCCGTAGTAGCCCTGGCCGATGAAGTTGCGCGCCACCTTGTTCTTCGCCGCCATCTTCTTCAGTTCGGCCAGCGCATCGGCCTCGCTCACCGCGGGCGGCAGCTGCATCGGCTTCGAGCGGCGGATGGCCGCGGGCACGATGCCGTCGATCAGCGCCTGGCGCGTGGCCGAGCCGATGACCGGCAGCATGCGCGCCTCGTCCGCCGCTTCGATGCCGATGTGGCGGGCGATGAACTCGTCGGCGGTGTCAAGTTCGTGCAGGGTGGGGAAGGTGGTCGACATGGCGGTGAAGAAAAGACGGGGACGAAGAAGCAGAAGCGGGATCAGCTTTCGGAAGCGAACTTGTCGTAGTCGGCCGCTTCGAGCAGCGCATCGAGCTGCGCGGGCTCGCTCAGCTTGACCTTGAAGAACCAGCCGCTGGCCAGCGGGTCGCTGTTGGCCAGCGAGGGGTCGGCACGCAGCGCCTCGTTGACTTCGACGATCTCGCCCGACACGGGCATGAACACGTCGGCCGCGGCCTTGACCGACTCGACGACGCCGGCGACTTCGCCCTGCGCGAAGGTCTTGCCGACTTCGGGCAGGTCGACGAAGACCACGTCGCCCAGCGCGTCCTGCGCGTGCACGGTGATGCCGACGGTGGCGGCATCGCCTTCGGCCGCGACCCATTCGTGGTCCTTGGTGTACTTGATGCTCATGGTGAAGAAACTCCTCGTGGAAAAAATGTTCAGGGGTGCAGAGCCTAGCCGGCGCCGCGGGGTTCAGCCGCGGTAGTAATGCGTCGGAACGAAGGGCAGGGTCGAGACCTCCATCGGCACCGGCTTGCCGCGCACGAGGGCCTGCACGCGCGTGCCGGGTTCGGCGAAGGCGGTGGCGACATAGCCCATGGCGATGCAGCGGTCGGCCGTGGGGCCGAGCAGGCCGCTGGTGACGGTGCCGATGGCGTGGCCTTCGAAGGACTGCAGCAGCGTGCCGTCGCGCACCGGGATGCGTTCGAGCGCGACCAGGCCCACGCGCTTGCGCTTCAGGGTGTCGTGGTCGGTGTGGCCTGCGGCGCCGGTCGTCGCGGCGGCCAGCTGGGCCAGGACCTTGTCGGCGCCCGGGAAGCCGCCCGCGCGCGCACCGCCTGTGCGGCGCACCTTCTGGATCGCCCAGTTGAGCGAGGCCTCGACCGGCGTGGTCGTGGTGTCGATGTCGTTGCCGTAGAGGCACAGGCCGGCCTCGAGTCGCAGCGAGTTGCGCGCGCCCAGGCCGATGGGCTGGACCTCGGGCTGGGCCAGCAGCAGGCGGGCCAGCGCATCGGCGTCTTTCGCGGCCACCGAGATCTCGAAGCCGTCCTCGCCGGTGTAGCCGCTGCGCGTGACGAAGGCCGGAATGCCGCCGATCTGCACCGCGCCGCCGGTCATGAACACGAAGCGCTCGATGCCCGGCGACAGCCGTGCCAGCGTGGCCGCGGCCTGCGGGCCCTGCAACGCGAGCAGCGCGTGGTCGGGCAGAGGCTGCACTTCGCAGCGCGCGCCGATCTGCTGCCGGATGTGGGCGATGTCGGCCACCTTGCAGGCGCCGTTGACGATCACGAACAGCGAATCGTGGCCTTCGTTGAAGAACATCAGGTCGTCGAGGATGCCGCCCTCGTCGTTCAGCAGCAGGCCGTAGCGCTGCTTGCCGGGTGCCAGGTCGACGACGTCGACGGGCATCAGGGTCTCGAAGGCGGCCGCGGCGTCGGGGCCGACCAGGCGCAACTGGCCCATGTGCGAGATGTCGAACAGGCCGGCGGCGGTGCGCGTGTGTTTGTGTTCGGCCATCAGGCCGGTGGGGTACTGCACCGGCATCGAATAGCCGGCGAAGGGCACCATGCGGGCGCCGAGTTCGACGTGCAGGTCGTGCAGCGGGGTCTGGAGAAGTTCGGTAGCGGGGGCGGAAGAAGTCACCAGGCGGCACTCCAAAGGGGCAGTCGAAATCCATGGCTGCAATGCCACGGGCCACCCCTGCTGTCCGCTTTACCTGAGAGATTCGCCCCACGATCGGGGGTTGCTCCTTCGGTGGGCCGCTGCGTCGTTTCCGGTACGGCGGCCTCTCTCCAGCAAGGAAACGCCGGTGGTCACCGGCGCCTCGTCAGTCCTTTTGCCTGAGCGTTCGGGAATCCCCTGCGCCTTCGGCGGCCCCGTCGCGCGGGGCTCTCTCCTGACCCCGCAAGTGTAGTGGATCGCCGGGAGCAGGGCGGCGCGTCAGTGAACGATTTCAACGAGCGGCAGCAGCCGGTCGATGCGCTCGCGCAGCGCGTCGGCACGTTCCGGGCCGGCGCTTTTCTCGACCTCGGCGAGCATCAGCGCGGCGATCTCCAGCATCGGCTCGCGCTCGCGGGCTTCGCGCAGCGCATTGCGGATCTGCTGCGCGAGCCCCGGGTCGCGGCGCACGAACATGCGTTCGCAGATGTCGAACAGGAACATGCGCGTGGTGGCCAGCGAGCGCTTGCCGTCGAAGGTGTCGGCGGCCGTGCCGAGCGGCAGCGGCACGGCGGTCGGCGCCGCCGAGACGGTGCCCGCTGCCTCCAGATAGCCCCGCTGCATCAGCGTCTGGATCGCCTGCGCGGCTTCGTCCCGGTTGGCGAACAGCGGGCTGAAGTCGCTCAGCGAGCGCCGGCCGTCGGCCATGAGCAGCAGCGCACGCTCGCGCTGGCTCAGCGTGCGACGCCCGCCATGCAGTTCGTCGCGCGCCTTGTCGGTCTTGGAGGGAAACATGGCAACCACAGCCTTCGGGGATCGAGGGCCGGAGCATGGCGCAGCGCGATGACATCCTCATGATTTTTCGGTGACAGCCAAAGGGTTCAGGCCGCGGCCGCTTCCACCGCCGGGACCATCGGCTGCATCGACCGGTTGCGCATCCGCAAGGCCAGCACCGTTGCGACGCACAGCACGCCCAGCACCACCGTCAGCGTGACGCCGAGTCCGCGTGCGTCCGACAGCATGCCGAACAGCGGCGACACCAGTCCGCCGACCGACAGCGCCAGCCCCAGCGTGATGCCGCTGGCCGTGGCGGGATTGCGCGGCAGGTAGTCCTGCGCCAGCGTGACCTGCGCCGCGAAGGGCAGGAACATGCACAGGCCGAGCAGCGCCGTGCAGGCCATGGCCCAGCCCGCGCTGGGCGCGAGCACCAGGCCGGCCAGCGCAGGCAGGGCGAGCAGGTAGCCGGTGCGGATCGTGCCCATGCGGCCGATGCGGTCGCCCAGCCAGCCACCGAGCAGCGTGCCGACGGCGCCTGCGGCGGTGAAAGCCGTCAAGGCGGCTGCGCCCTGGAAGCTCGTGCCGTGCAGGTCGCGCGTGATGCGCAGCGACAGCATCGACAGCACCGTGACGTAGGGAATCGACCAGCCGACGATGGTGGCCACCAGCAGGCCGAAGGCGCGCCAGTCGTTGTGCGGCTTGAGCACTTCGCTGCGGGTCTGGCGCGCGGCGGCTGCGGTGGCCGCCGAGGCGGCGCCGCGGCCGGCGTTGGCGACCAGCCACACCACCCCCATCGCCAGCGCCGGCAAGCCCAGCAGGTAGCTGCGCGACAGGCCGCCGCCGCCGACCACCGTGGCGGCCAGCACCGGCGCGAACGAGGCGCCGATGGTGCCGCCCACCGAGAACACGCTCATCGCCTTCTGCGACGCGCCGCCGGCCGCGCGTGCGGCCACGGTGGCGGGCGGGTGGTAGGCCGCGATGCCCAGGCCGCACAGCGCGATCGCGATCCAGGTCAGCAGGTAGTCGTGGCTGATGCCCGCCAGCACCACGCCCAGCGCCGCCACCAGGAAGCCCGTGGGCACCAGCCAGCTGCGGGGATGGCGGTCGGCGTACAGGCCGAACAGCGGCTGCACCACGCTCGACAGGCCGGTGGCGGCCAGCATCAGGCCGGCGGCCGCGGTGTAGCTGTAGCCCCGTTCCAGCACCATGAAGGGCAGCAGGGCGGGCACGAGGCCCTGGTAGAGGTCATTGACGGCATGGGTGCCGGTGAGCAGCCCGAGTCGGCGCTTGTTCATTCGATCGCTTCTTTCATGTGTGCCTGGAGGAAAAAGGCATCGTAGGAAGCGATGGAAGGATCATCTCGCTATGAATCGGCAAGAATCGTCGCGAAATGGACAAAGAATGACAAACCGATCCCGCCGCTGAATTTGCGGCCCGAAGAGGGCGAGTCGACCCCGCGCGCCGTCGCGGTGCTGGCGACCGACCCCGAGGGCGATGCCTTCATTCCGCCGCACACGCATCGGCGCGGCCAGCTGATCCACGCGATTTCGGGCGTGATGATCGTGAGCGCCGCCGCCGGCAGCTGGGTGGTGCCGACGGGGCGCGGCGTGTGGGTGCCGGGCGGCATGGAACACCAGATCCGGATGGCGGGCGCGGTGCGCATGCGCACCGTCTTCGTCGAACCCGGCATGCGGGCGGACCTGGGCCGCCAATGCCGCGTGATCCAGGTCGGCGAGCTGCTTCGTGCGCTGATCGTCACGGCCGCCTCGCTGCCGCTGGACTACGCGCCGGGCGGCCGCGACGAGCGCGTGATGGAGCTGATGCTCGACGAGATCGAGGCCGCGCCCGTGCTGTCGCTGCATGTGCCGATGCCGCGCCATGCGCGCCTGGCCGCGCTGTGCGAAGCGCTGGTGCGCGACCCGTCGCTGCCCGCCGCGCTCGACGACTGGGCGCAGCGGCTGCACATGAACCCCCGCACGCTGGCACGGCTGTTCCAGCGCGAGACGGGCATGAATTTCGGCGCCTGGTGCCGTCAGGCGCGGCTGCTGCTGAGCTTGCCGAAACTGGCGGCCGGCGCGTCGATCCTGGAGGTGGCGCTGTCGCACGGCTACGAGAGCCCCAGCGCGTTCACGGCGATGTTCCGGCGCACGCTCGGCGTGCCGCCGAGCGTGTACCTGCGCCGCGACTACCTGGCGTAGACCAGGTCGCGCAGGGCCAGCGAGACCCAGGGCACGTAGGTGATCACCATCAGGCAGGCGAGGATCACCAGCACGAACGGAATCAGGTGCTTCACGATGCGGTCGAGCGAGATGCGCGCCACCGTGCAGGCCGCGAACAGGTTCACGCCGAAGGGCGGCGTGATCATGCCGAGGGCCAGGTTGACCACCATGATCAGCCCGAAGTGCACCGGGTCGATGCCGAAGTGCACCGCCACCGGCGCGAGGATCGGCGCCAGCACGATGATGGCCGCGCTGGTCTCGATGAACATGCCGATGACGAACAGCGCCGCGTTCACGCCCAGCAGGAACATCGCAGGCGACTTGAGCACCTCCTGCAGCCAGTGGCCGATGGCGTCGGGCACGCCCGCGCGCGTGATCAGGAACGCGAACAGCCCTGCGTTGGCGATGATGAACATGATCACCGCCGACGACAGCACCGACTTGCGCAGGATCACGTACAGATCCTTGGGCTTGATCTCGCGGTAGATCACCACGCCCACGATCAGCGCGTAGAACACCGCCACCGCCGAGGCTTCGGTCGGCGTGAAGATGCCGCCGTAGATGCCGCCCAGGATGATCACCGGCATCAGCAGGGCCCAGCCGGCCTGCCACAGCGCGCGGCCGAAGGGCATGCGGCCTTCGCCGTCGGTCTTGCCCCAGCCCTTCCATTTGCAGTAGACCCAGACGAACAGCATCAGCGCGAGGCTGATCAGGATGCCCGGGCCGAAGCCCGCGATGAACAGTTCGCCGATCGACACTTCGGCGCTCACGCCGTAGAGGATCATCGGGATCGACGGCGGAATGATCACGCCCAGCTCCGCGCTGGTGGCCTGCAGGGCCGCCGCGTACGAGCGCGGGTAGCCGTGCTTGATGAGCGCCGGGATCAGGATCGCGCCGATCGCGAAAGTGGTCGCCACCGACGAGCCCGAGACCGCTGCGAAGATCATGCAGGTCAGCACGCAGGTCATCGGCAGGCCGCCCTGCACACCCCCCACGATGCTCTTGGCGAACTCGACGAGCCGGCGCGAGATGCCGCCGGTTTCCATCAGGTTGCCCGCGAGGATGAAGAAGGGAATCGCCGCCAGCGGAAACTTGTTGATCGAGTTGAAGATCTCCTTGGCGGAGATCAGCATGTTGGCGCCCGTCACCTGGATGCCCACCATCGACGCCAGGCCGATGGACACCGCCACCGAAACCGACAGTGCGAAACACAGCACCATCGTCATCACCATCACTGGCGTCATTGCGCAGTCTCCAGCTCGAGCCGCTTCGGATCGAGGAAATTGCCGGCGATGCCGAACAGGGAAAAGACGGCGCCGACCGGCAGCGCGAGATAGGCCCAGACCATCGACAGGCTCTCGAGCCCGGCCATGGTCTGCACGCGGCCACGCATCGCGTAGTCCCAGCCGTACCAGAGGATGATCAGCATCAGCGTCAGGGCCGCGATGCTCACGACGGCGTCGAGCACGCGGCGAAAACGCGGTGGGCTCCAGCGGTAGAGCACGTCCACGCTCACCATCGCACCCTGGCGGAAGGCCATGGGGATGCCGAGGAAGACCATCCAGATCAGGCTGACCCGGATCAGGATCTCGCTCCATTCGGCGGGTTGTTCGAGCACGAAGCGGGTGACGATCTGGAACACGCCCAGCGCCGAGGCGATCACCAGCATCAGGCAGGCGAGCACCATCGACGCAGTCGTCGTCCAGCGCTCCAATCCAAGGAATTTTTCTTTCATCTCAAAGCCGTTCGAGAAAACAAAAAAGCCCGCCGGTTGCACGGCGGGCATCGGACCATCCCGCGGGGATGGCGGCCCGAGCGTTACTTGACGTCGCGGATCTTGTCGAGGTTGGCCTTGCCGAACTGCTTCTCGAAGTCGGCATTCACCGGGGCCAGCATCGCGACGAACTTGGCCTTGTCGATGGTATCGATCACGGTCATGCCCTGGGCGCGGAGTTCCTTCACGCCGTTGGCATCGTCCTGGTCGACGCGGTCGCGGTTGGCCTTGACGGCCACCTTGGCGGCTTCGAGGAAGGCGGTCTTGTCGGCGGCGCCGAGCTTGTCGAAGGCGGCCTTGTTCATCACGAAGATGCAGGGCGAGTAGACATGGCCGGTCAGCGTCAGGTGCTTCTGCACCTGCGAGAACTTGGCCGACATGATCACCGGCAGCGGGTTCTCCTGGCCGTCGACCGTGCCCTGCTGCAGCGCGGTGAAGACCTCGGGGAAGGCCATGGGCGTGGTGATGATGCCCAGGCCCTTGTAGGCGGCGATGTGCACCGGGTTCTCCATGGTGCGCATCTTCAGACCCTTGAGGTCCTCGGGCGCCTTCACGTCGCGCTTGCTGTTGGTCATGTGGCGGAAGCCGTTCTCGGCCCATGCCAGCGCCTTGAAACCCTTGGCGTCGAACTTGCCGAGCATCTCCTGGCCGATCGGGCCGTCGAGCACGGCGCGCGCATGTGCCTTGTCGCGGAACAGGAAGGGCACGTCGAGGATCTTGGTCTCGGGCACGAAGTTGGGCACCGGGCCGGTCGACGAGAAGGCCAGTTCCTGCGTGCCGAGCTGCACCGCCTCGATCGACTCGCGTTCACCGCCGAGCGAGCCGTTGTAGAAGGTCTCGACCTTGTAGCGGCCATTGGTGCGGGTCGCGACTTCCTTGGCGAAGGTGTCGATCGCCACGCCCTGGTGCGAGTTCTGTGCCGTCGAAATGCTGATCTTCATCGTGGTCTGCGCGAATGCGGCGCAGGCCATGCCCATTCCCAGAACCAGGCCGGCGGCCAGTCGGGTCAACTTCATGCGATGTCTCCTGTGATTGAAAGACTGCAGGACGGGCGTTCCCGTGTGCAGACAGGCAACGACTATGCCGCACGTTGCTGCACTGCAGCGTCGGGATTTGTACGGGGAGGAGACACCTTTGCAGGCGCCTCGGCGACAACTCAGGCCGCGTGCGCGGGCCGGAGCGCCGACTTGGGCCGGAAGGCCTTGCACACCGCGTCGTCGGTTTCCAGGTACGGGCCGCCGATCAGGTCGATGCAGTAGGGCACGGCCGCGAAGATGCCGGGCACGGCCTGCGAGCCGTCGGCGTTCTTCAGGCCCTCGAGCGTCTCGGCGATGGCCTTGGGCTGGCCGGGCAGGTTGAGGATCAGGCTGCGGTCGCGGACCACCGCCACCTGGCGCGAGAGGATCGCGGTCGGCACGAAGCGCAGGCCGATCTGGCGCATCTGCTCGCCGAAGCCCGGCATTTCCTTGTGCGCCACGGCCAGCGTGGCCTCGGGCGTGACGTCGCGCAGCGCGGGGCCGGTGCCGCCGGTGGTCAGCACCAGCGAACAGCCGGTGTCGACCAGTCCAATCAGTGTGGCGCTGATGCCGGCCTGTTCGTCGGGGATCAGGCGGGCTTCGAATTCGATCGGGTTGCGCAGCGCGCGGCTCAACCAGTCTTTCAGTGCGGGCAGGCCCTTGTCCTCGTAGACCCCGCTCGAGGCGCGGTCGCTCACCGAGACGATGCCGATGCGCACCGGGTCGAAGGTCGCGAAAGCCGCGCTTGGGGTCATGCGTCGCGCGCCTGCGATTCCTCGCCGGCTTCGGTGGCACGGTCGTCGCCGCCGTGGGACGAGAGCTGGGCGCGCACCAGCTGGAAGATCTCGCGGTAGGCCTTGCCCTGGCGCGGCGCCTCGCCGGGCTTGCCGGCCTTGAGGTCCTTGCGGGCCTGGCGCACCAGCGCGCGCAGCTGCTGGCTGTCGGTGTCGGGGTGGGTCTCGATCCAGCCGCCCAACGAATCGTCGTCGGCGATCAGCTGGTCGCGCCAGCGCTCGGCTTCGTGCAGCAGGGCGCTTTCCTCGGCCGGGCCGTGGTGCTGTTCGTCCAATGCGGCACGCACGGCGTCGAGCACGCCTTCGTCCTGCAGGCGCATCAGCTTGCCGATGAACTGCATCTGGCGGCGCTTGCCTTCGAAATTGGTGATGCGGCGGGCCTCGATGACGGCGTCGCGCAGCTTTTCGCCGATCGGGAGCTTGTCGAACAGGCCGGCGCGCAGGGCGAGCAGGTCTTCGCCGAGCTTCTGCAGCTCGGCGCTTTCACGCTTGAGGTCGGTCTTGCTGGCGTCGTCGGTGCCCTTGAGCTCGCGTTTGAGCTCGAGATCGAGCTCGCTGCCTTCTGCAACGAACTCGCCACGGACGAAATAGCCTTTTTTGGGTTTGCGGGACATGCGTGAATCCTGGGCCGCAAAGGACCGCGCGATAAGAAAACTGGGGGGCGACAAGTATCATAGCCAACACATGACGACATCCTCCACGCGCCCCGCGTCCGGCTTTGCCTACAGCCGCTCCTTCTTCGAAGACCTGGTCGACACGGCCTTGGCCCATGCCAAGAAGCTCGGCGCCACCAACGCGGGGGCGGAAGCTTCCGAAGGCTGCGGCCTGAGCGTCTCGGTGCGCAAGGGCGAACTCGAGAACGTCGAGCGCAACCGCGACAAGTCGCTGGGCATCACGGTGTACGTCGGCAACCGCCGCGGCAACGCCAGCACCTCCGACTTTTCCGGCGCGGCCATCGAGCAGACCGTCCAGGCCGCCTACGACATCGCACGCTTCACCGCCGAAGACCCGGTCGCCGGCCTGCCCGACGAAGCCGACATCGTGCGTGAACAGCCCGACCTCGACCTGTTCCACCCCTGGGACATCGACAGCGAGCGCGCGGCGACGCTGGCGCTCGAATGCGAGGCCGCCGCCCTGTCGACCGACAAGCGCATCACCAACAGCGAAGGTGCGGGCGTCTCTGCGCAGCAGAGCCACTTCTTCAGCGCCCACACCCACGGCTTCCGGGGCGGCTACGCCAGCTCGCGCCACTCGATCTCGGTGGCGCCGATCGCTGGCAAGGGCAACGACATGCAGCGCGATGCCTGGTACAGCTCGATGCGCTCGGCCGACGAACTGGCCAGCCCGCAGGCGGTGGGCCGCTATGCAGCCGAACGCGCGCTGTCGCGCCTCAAGTCGCGCAAGATCAAGACCACCGAGTGCCCGGTGCTGTTCGAATCGCCGCTCGCGGCCGGCCTGCTGGGTGGCCTGGTGCAGGCCACCAGCGGCGGTGCGCTCTACCGCAAGAGCACCTTCCTGCTCGATTCGCTCGGCAAGCCGGTGCTGCCCAAGCACATCGACGTGTCCGAAGACCCGCACCTGCTGCGCGGCAAGGGCAGCGCCCCCTTCGACGACGAAGGCGTGACCACGCGGGCGCGCAAGGTGGTCGATGCCGGCCGGCTCGAGGGCTATTTCCTCAGCACCTATTCGGCACGCAAGCTGGGCATGAAGACCACCGGCAACGCCGGCGGTTCGCACAACCTGGTGCTGAGTTCTCGCCTGACCAAGGCTGGCGACGACCTCGACGAGATGCTGCGCAAGCTGGGCACCGGCCTGTTCGTGATCGAACTCATGGGCCAGGGCGTGAACTATGTGACCGGCGACTACTCGCGCGGCGCCAGCGGCTTCTGGGTCGAGAAGGGCCGCATCGCGTTCCCGGTGCAGGAGATCACGATCGCCGGCAACCTCAAGGACATGCTGATGGGCATCCAGGCCGTCGGTGCCGACGCCTACAACTACGGCGCCAAGACCACGGGCTCGCTGCTGATCAACCGCATGAAGATCGCCGGCTCCTGAGCCGGGCCGGGCGCCCCCGCCGACACGGCGCGCCGGGCATGCGCCGCATCGCCTAAGCAAACGCGCTCGCGTTGTTTGCGCATGCGCGCATCCGTGGTTCCATACGGGCGCCGCGCGATTCGCCCGCTTTGACGGGATGCCAGCAAGGGGAAATGCCGGGGGAGGCACTGGGTTGCCGCGGCTAAAGTGTTTCGGTCTTTGCCACCCGGCGCCCGCGCCGCCCGCCTGTGATTTCGCCTTCGCCGTCGTTTCGCAACGTAGTCCTCACGGGGGCCTGTGGGGGCCTGGGCCAGGCCCTCGCGCGCGAACTGGTCGGTGGCGGTGCGCGAGTGGCGCTGGTGGGCCTCGACGCCGGGCGGCTCGCGGCCCTGGCCGCGCTGGCCCCCGAGCGCTGCGCGACCTACACGCCCGACGTGTCGCAGGGCGAGGCCATGCAGGCGATGGCCGCCGACTGGATGGGCCGCCACGGCGTGCCCGACCTGGTGATCGCCAATGCGGGCGTCGCGGGCGGCTACGACACCGCGGAGGCCGACGATCTGGCGGTGCTGCGCCGCATGCTCGAGATCAACCTGCTGGGCGCAGCCACCACCTTCCAGCCATTTGTGGCGGCGATGCGCATGCGGGCGCAGCGCGGCGCGCTGGTCGGCGTGGCCAGCATCGCGGGCTGGCGCGGCATGCCGGGCAACGGCGCCTACTGCGCGAGCAAGGCCGGCCTGATCCGTTATCTCGAGAGCCTGCGCGCCGAACTGCGGGGCACGGCTGTCTCGGTGCACACCATCAGCCCCGGCTACATCCGCACCGCGCTTACGGCCGGCAACCGCTTCGCGATGCCGGGCCTGCTCGAAGCCGATGTGGCCGCACGGCAGTTGCTGGCAGGCGTGCGCGCGGGCCGCGAGCAGATCGTGCTGCCGCGCCGCATCGGCTGGCTTTCGCGCGCGCTGGACCTGCTGCCCGACACCCTGCACGACCGCGTGCTGCACGGCCAGCCGCGCAAGCCCCGCGTGGGCGAAGCCGGCGCCACCGCCATTCCCGGTCTCCCTGGTTTCTCGAAGGAACCACCGCTCTGATGTCCGCCACCGAACCGACCCATGAACAGATCGCGCTGATCGGCGCCGGCCCCTCGGGGCTGGCCGGGGCACGCAACCTCCAGAAACACGGTGTGCCCTTCCAGGGCTTCGAGGCCCACAGCGACGTCGGCGGCCTCTGGGACATCGACAACCCGCGCTCCACCGTCTACCACTCGGCCCACCTGATCTCGAGCAAGCGCACCACCGAGTTCACCGAGTTCCCGATGGCCGACAGCGTGGCCGACTACCCGAGCCACCGCGAACTGCGGCGCTACTTCAGCGATTTCGCCGACCGCTTCGAATTGCGCGAGCACTTCCGCTTCAACACGCGCGTGCTCAACGTCGAGCCGGTGAGCGATGCACCCGACACCCGCTGGCGCGTGAGCATCGACGCGGGCGACGGCCGGGTCGAGAGCGCCGAGTACAAGGGCGTGGTGATCGCCAACGGCACGCTGGCCGAGCCCAAGCGGCCAAAGTTCGACGGGCACTTCGACGGCGCGCTGCTGCACACCAGTGACTACAAGCACCCCGAATTGTTCAAGGGCAAGCGCGTGCTGATCGTGGGTGCCGGCAACTCGGGTTGCGACATCGCGGTCGATGCGGTGCACTACGCGCAGAGCGTCGACCTCTCGGTGCGGCGCGGCTACTACTTCGTGCCCAAGTACGTGTTCGGCAAACCCGCCGACACGCTGGGCGGCAAGCGGCCGCTGCCCGCGTGGCTCAAGCAGAAGGTCGACGCGACCGTGCTCAAGTGGTTCACCGGCGACCCGGTGCGCTTCGGCTTTCCCAAGCCCGACTACAAGATGTACGAGTCGCATCCGGTGGTGAACTCGCTGGTGCTGCACCACGTGGGCCACGGCGACATCGGCGTTCGCGCCGACATCGCGCGGCTCGACGGCCGCACGGTGCACTTCAAGGACGGCAGCGCGCGCGACTACGACCTGATCCTCGCGGCCACGGGCTATGCGCTGCACTATCCCTTCATCAAGCGCGAACTGCTCAACTGGCAGGGCATGGCGCCCCGGCTGTACCTCAACATCTTCTCGCCGCGCTTCGAGAACATCGCGGTGCTCGGCATGATCGAGGCCAGCGGCATCGGCTGGCAGGGGCGCTACGAGCAGGCCGAGCTGGTCGCGCGCTGGTTCCGTGCCCGCGCCGCGGACTCGCCCAAGACCTGCGCGCTGCGCACGGCGGCGCAGGGGCCGCCGCCCGATCTGTCGGGCGGCTTCAAGTACCTGCAGCTCGAACGCATGGCCTATTACGTCCACAAGGACAGCTACCGCGCGGCCGTGCGTGATGCATCGGCGTCGCTCGCCCTGTCGGAGTGACGCCATGCTGCCCGTCGACGAGATCCGCCTGAACTTCAACCCCGCCTCGCTGGTGCTGCTCAACGCGGTGCTGGGCTTCCTGATGTTCGGCATCGCACTGGACACCCGCATCGAAGACTTCAAGCGCGTGGCGCGCATGCCCGGCGCTATGGCCGTGGGCATCGGCGCGCAGTTCATCGTGTTGCCGGCCGTGACCTTCGCGCTCACGCTGCTGCTCCGGCCCGCGCCGAGCATCGCTTTGGGGATGATCCTCGTGGCCTGCTGCCCGCCGGGCAACATCTCGCAGATCCTCACGCACCGCGCGGGCGGCAACGTGGCGCTGTCGGTGTCGATGACCGCGATTTCCAACGCGCTCTCGATCGTGCTGATGCCGCTCAACTTCGCGTTCTGGGGCGGCCTGCATCCCACGGCCTCGACGCTGCTCAAGACCATCGCGCTCGACCCCTTCGACATGCTGGGCCACATCGTGATGATCATCGGCATCCCCTTCGTGCTGGGCGTGGCCTGCGCGCACCGCTTTCCGGCGCTGACCGCGCGCATCAAGAAGCCGGCGCGAATCCTGAGCTTCCTGGCGCTGATCATGTTCATCGTCGGCGCGATCGCCGGCAACTGGCGCTACTTCCTCGACTACGTGGGGCTGGTGCTGCTGGCCGTGGTGATCCACGACGCGCTGGCCTTCGGCACCGGCTACCTGTGCGCGCGGTTCTCGGGGCTGGGCGACTACGACCGGCGCGCGGTGGCGATCGAGGTCGGCATCCGCAACGCGGGGCTCGGGCTGGTGCTGATCTTCAGCTTCTTCGGCGGCCTGGGCGGCATGGCCGTGGTGGCCGGCGTCTGGGGCTTCTGGGACATCATCGCGGGCCTGGCGCTCGCGAGCTGGTGGGGGCGCAAGCCGGTGAAGCCATGAGCGATGCACAAGGATGGATGGCGCGGCGCGTGCTCGTGACGGGCGGCGACGGCTTCCTCGGTCGCGGCGTGCTGGCTGCGTTGGCGGGGTCCTCGCTCGAACGGCTGGTGGCGCTGGACGTGCGCGAAGTGCCCGCCGAGCGGCGGTTGACGGGCGTGGTCTATCGCGAGCAGGACGTGCGCGATGCCGGCATCGCCGACACGCTGGCTGCGCACGCCATCGACACCGTGGTGCATCTCGCCTCCATCGTCACGCCGGGCAAGGGCTCGAACCGGGCCTTCGAGCATTCGGTCGACGTGGGCGGTACGCGCAACGTGCTCGCGGCCTGCGTGGCGCAGGGCGTGCGGCACCTGGTGGTGTCGTCGAGCGGCGCGGCCTACGGCTACCACGCGGACAACCCGAACTGGATCACCGAGTCGCAGCCCCTGCGCGGCAACGTGGTGTTCGCCTATGCCGACCACAAGCGGCAGGTCGAAGAGGTGCTGGCCGAGGCCCGCGCGCGGCACCCGGCGCTCGCCCAGACGGTGCTGCGCATCGGCACCATCCTGGGTGAGCGGGTCGACAACCAGATCACCGCGCTGTTCGAAAAGAAGCGGTTGATCGCGATCCGCGGCAGCGCGAGCCCCTTCGTCTTCATCTGGGACGAGGACGTGACCGGCGCCATCGCGCATGCACTGCGGGGCGCACCGCCCGGTTGCTACAACCTCGCGGGCGACGGTGCGCTCGCACTCCACGAGATCGCCGCGCGATTGGGCAAGCGAGCGATCGACTGGCCGGCCGGCGTGCTCCAGGCCGCACTGGCGGTGGGCTCGGCGCTGGGCGTGAGCCGCTACGGGCCCGAGCAACTCGACTTCCTGCGCTACCGGCCGGTGCTGCTCAACAGCGCGCTCAAGCAGCGCTTCGGCTACGTGCCGCGCAAGACCAGCAGCGAGGCCTTCGATGCCTTCGTGGCGGCGCGTGCGCACCAGGGGCGGCCGGTCACGGCGTAGCGGCCGGCGGCGGCGCGATCAGGTGTTCGAGCATGCGCCGCGCATTGAGCGGCAACTCGTGCGACGAGCGCACGCAGGCCATCAGCGTGCGCGCCGCCCAGGGCTCGGCCAGCGCGGCATGGGCGATCTTCATCGTGCGCGCGCAGCGTTCGGCCGCGGCCTGCGGCACGACGCCCACGCCGATGCCGTAGGCCACCATCCGGCACACCGCCTCGAAGTGGCCCACGCGCACCCGGTACGCCAGGTGCTTGCCGAGCGCGCGCGCATGCAGCGTGACCAGTTGCGTGAGTGCGCTGTCGGCGGGCAGGCCGACGAATTCGCTGTCGACCACCTCGGCGAGTTGCACGCGCTTGCGCCGCGCGAGCGCATGGCCGGGTGGCATCACCAGCACCAGGTCGTCCCGGCGGAAGGGGTGGCACTCGAGGCCCTCGGTGTCGATCGCGTCCGAGACGATGCCGATGTCGCACAGGCCCGCGCGCAGCCCGTCGACGGCGTCGGGGCTGGGGCGTTCCTCGAGGTCGACCGAGATGCGCGGATGCTGCGCGAGAAAGCGGCTCAGCAGCTCGGGCAGGTGCTCGGTGAGCGCCGAGGTGCCGCACATGAGGCGCACATGGCCCTTGAGGCCCTGGCCGTACTCGCCGAGTTCGCCGCGCAGCCGGGCCATCTGCTGCAGCACCACGCGTGCATGGTGCAGCAGCGTGCGGCCGGCCTCCGTGGGGCGCACGCCCTGCGCATGGCGGGTGAGCAGCGGCGTGCCGAGCACCGCTTCCATGCCGCGCACGCGCTGGCTGGCCGAGGCCAGGGTCATGTGCGAGCGCTCGGCGCCGGCCGTCAGGCTGCCGGCCTCGACCACATGAAGAAAGAGCTGCAGGTCGGTCAGATCGAATCGCATGGGGGCTCCGGAAAGGGCCTCAGTCTGTGCCTGAGGCCGGGTGCGCAAGAGCCGCATTTTCAACCGCGGCACTGACCGGCACACTGCGCGGCATGACGATTCCGAACGAACTGGCCCTGGGCCACTGGGCCGCCACCGCCGCCGTGTTCCTGCTGGCCGGCGCGATCAAGGGCGTGGTCGGGCTCGGGCTGCCGACCGTGGCGATGGCGCTGCTCGCGCTGTGGATGGCGCCGGTGCGCGCGGCGGCATTGCTGATCGTGCCTTCGCTGCTCACCAACCTCTGGCAGACCGGGCCGCGCGCGAGCTTCGGGTCGGTGTGGCGGCGCATCGCCGGCATGCAGGCGGGCGTGGTCGCGGGCACGCTGGGCGGATCGCTGTACTTCGGCGTGCCGGCCGGGGCGTGGGCCTCGCTGGCCCTGGGCGTGGCGCTGATGGTCTATGCGCTCTGGGGGCTCACGGGCCGGCAGCTGCATGTGAGCCCGGCGCAGGCGCGTTGGCTGGGACCGCTGGTGGGCATCGCCACGGGCGTGGTGACCTCGCTGACCGGCGTGTTCGCGGTGCCGGCCGTGCCCTATCTGCAGGCGCTGGGTTTCGAGCGCGATTCGCTGATCCAGGCGATGGGCATTTCCTTCAGCACCTCGACCGTGGTGCTGGCCATCGGGCTGGCGGGCAACGGCGGCCTGCCGGTGGCCGCGCTGGGTGGTTCGTTCGCAATGCTGGTGCCGGCCATCGTCGGCATGGTGCTGGGCACCTGGCTGCGCCAGCGCCTCTCGGTGGCACTGTTCAAGCGCTGCTTCCTGATCGGGCTGGCGCTGCTGGGGCTCTACATGGCGGTGCGCGCCCTGGCCTGAAGCGCTTCAGGCGGTCTGCTGCAGCGCGGCGCGCACGCGTTCGATGGTCTGGCGGTAGGGCAGGGCGAAGCGCTCGATCGCCTCGTCGGCCGCGAGCCAGCGAAACGCGAACACCAGACCGTCTTCCTCGGGGCTGCCGCTGGCCGTGTGCTCGAAGGTCTCGGGCAGGGCGTGTTCGGCGCGCATCAGGAACAGGTGCCAGAGTTGCGCGTGGCGGTGGGTGTTGCCCTCGACGCCCGCCTCGCAACGGCGCGCCAGCGTGCCCAGCGACTCCAGCGCACCCGTGTGGGCGATGCCCGATTCCTCAAGCAGTTCGCGCCGCACCGCGGCCTCGGGCGACTCGCCGGGCTCGATCGTGCCCTTGGGCAGCTGGAACTGGCCATCCTCGGGATGGCGGAACACCAGCAGCCGGCCCCCTGCATCGACCAGGCAGGCGCAGGCCTTGGGAATCGGGGCGCGGCGGCTGGGCATGCTCAGGCGCCGGACAGTGCGGCCTTGACCGCGGCGCTGACCTGGCCCATGTCGGCCTTGCCTGCGAGTTGCGTCTTCACGGCGCCCATCACCTTGCCCATGTCGCCCGGGCCCTTGGCACCGAGCTGGGAGACGATGGCCTGCACGGCGGCCGTGACTTCCTCGGCGCTCATGCGCTGCGGCAGGTAGACCTCGAGCACCTTGATCTCGGCGGCTTCCTTGTCGGCCAGGTCGATCCGGCCGCCGGTGGTGAACGCGGCGATCGAGTCCTTGCGCTGCTTGACCATCTTGTCGACGATGGCCACGACCATGGTGTCGTCGAGCTCGATGCGTTCGTCGACTTCCTTCTGCTTGAGGGCGGCGAGCAGCAGGCGGATGGTGGCCAGGCGTTCGGAGTCCTTGGCCCGCATCGCGGTCTTCATGTCTTCGGTGATCTGTTCCTTGAGGCTCATGGCGTTCTTCCTTCTTGTGCTTGGGATGCGTTCGTCGTTCGGCAAAACAAAAAGCCGCGGCAGGTTTCCCCGGCGCGGCTCGTGGCTGCTGGCGTGGCCAGCCAGCGCTGCTTAGAACAGCTTCTTGGGAAGCTGCATGCTGCGCACGCGCTTGTAGTGGCGCTTGACCGCAGCAGCCTTCTTGCGCTTGCGTTCGGCCGTCGGCTTCTCGTAGAACTCGCGAGCGCGCAGGTCGGTCAGCAGGCCGAGCTTTTCGATGGTGCGCTTGAAGCGACGCAGGGCAACGTCGAAGGGCTCGTTTTCTTTAACGCGAATTGTGGTCATGAATGAATCGTTGAACTGAAGTTGGCTCGGGGAGATCGAGGCCCAAAGCCGGGGTTCCTCAACTGAAAGTCTTTTGCGGCCGTTGAGGGAGGGCCAAAGTTAGCCAGAGATTATAGCACTCCCCCCAGGCTCCGCGCACTTCGTGTCGCTGCTCCTACCCCCTCGCCGGGGGCGACACCGGAGGACCGGCGGAGCCGGATCCTCGGTGTCCCTGGAATGGAGGCACGCCGGAGCGCTTTTCGGGGGCTCAGAGCGCTTCGGCGCAGGCGTTGGCGCTGGCCCAGGCCCACTGGAAGTTGTAACCGCCGAGCCAGCCGGTCACGTCGACGGTTTCGCCGATGAAATGCAGGCCGGGTTGCTTCGACTCCAGCGTCTGCGAGGACAGGTCGCGGGTGTCGACGCCGCCGGCCGTCACCTCGGCCTTCTTGTAGCCCTCGGTGCCGTTGGGCGTGATCTGCCAGCGCGCGATGCGCTCGGCCAGCTGGGCCAGTGAACGGTCGGTCGCCTCGTTGACCGGGCGTTGCAGCGCGGGATCGTCGCCGACCCAGGCGTCGGCCAGGCGCGAGGGCACGAGGGTGGCGAGTTCGTTGGCGATGCGTTTGCGCGAACGGGTCTTGGCTTCGCCCAGTGATGCGGCGATGTCGGTGCCCGGGGCGAAATCGATGCGCAGCGGCGCGCCTTCGCGCCAGTAGCTGGAGATCTGCAGCACCGCCGGCCCCGACAGGCCGCGGTGGGTGAACAGCAGGTCCTCGAGGAAGACCATGCGCTCCTTCTTGGCGCCGGTTTCGATCTGCACCGGCAGCGCCAGGCCCGCCAGCGAGGCGTAGGGCGCCCAGCCCTCGCCGGCAAATGTCAGCGGCACCAGCGCGGGCCGCGGATCGATCACGCGCAGGCCGAACTGGCGCGCGATCCGGTAGCCGAAGTCGCTCGCGCCCAGTTGCGGGATCGAGAGCCCGCCGGTCGCGATGACCAGGCGCGGTGCCTCGACCGGGCCGCGGTCGGTGTCCAGGCGGTAGCGACCGCCGTCGTCCGGTGTGTGGGTCACCGCCCGCACCGCGCAGGGCTGCCAGCGCGTGACGCCGCCGGCCGTGCATTCGGCCAGCAGCATGTCGATGATCTGCTGCGAGGGCCCGTCGCAGAACAGCTGGCCCTTGTGCTTCTCGTGGTACGCGATGCCGTGGCGTTCGACCAGCGCGACGAACTGCTGCGGCGTGTAGCGCGACAGCGCCGAGCGGCAGAAGTTGGGGTTCTCGCCCACGAAGTGCTTCTGCGGCGCGCGCGGGTCGAGGTCGCGGTTGGTGAAGTTGCAGCGGCCCCCGCCCGAGATGCGGATCTTCTCGGCCACGCGTTCGCTGTGGTCGATGAGCAGCACGCGGCGGCCGCGCTGGCCGGCCTGCGCGGCGCAGAAGAGCCCCGCGGCGCCGGCGCCGATGATGATGGCGTCGAAGTTCAACGGGAGTCGGCGCCGTCGGCGGTGATCACCGGCGGCGGGTTGTATTTGAGATGGCCCACGTAACGCAGCGGTTGGGTGGCGGGAATCGAAGGCACGTCGCCCTCGCGCATGTGCAGCAGGTCGGCCGGGCTGACCCAGCGCGGATCGGCCGTGGTCACGGGCAGGCCGGCCTGGTTGTAGGCCTCGAGCACGAACTGCGAGCAGAAGAACTGGTCGTTGCGGCTGACGCCGAGCTGCACCATCGCGAAGCCGCGCAGGCAGAACTCGCGCGCCGGGCCCGGGATCAGCGGCAGTTCGCAGATCCGGCGGTTCAGCACGAAGGGCGCATTGAGCATCACGCCGACGGTGTTGTATTCGGTGCCGACCTGGGTCAGCGCCCAGGCGCGCAGCCGCTCGGCATGCGCGGCGTCCATGCCCGGATGGCGGAAGGCGACCACCATCTGCTCCTCCGCCACCACCTCCTCGATGCGGCGCGAACGCACGCCGTCGCCCACGGCTTCGGCGATCTGGCCGTCGCCCAGGTAAACCACCGCATGGCTCACCGGCGAGAAGGTGCCCAGCCGGATGCCGAAGGAGCCCAGCGTGGCGACCGAGGTCAGCAGGATGTCGCCCGGCTCGAGCACGGCCGGCGTGATGAGTTCGCCGCCGTTGCCCGGCGCGATGGCCGAGCTCTGCACGTTGAGCCGCGGCAGGCCGCCGTCGGGCGAGGCCTCGAAGCGCGAGGCGCAGCCGGCCGTCAGCAGCGCGGCTCCGAGGGTGACGAGCGTGAGGAGTGCGCCGACGCGCCGCGAGATCACCGGCTCAGCCTTCCGAAGAGGGGGTCGAGGAAGGCGTAGTGCGCCGCATACAGCGCGATGGAGCCCGTGACCAGGCCGCGGCCACGCTGCAACTGGCCGTGGCTTTCGGTGAATTCATTGAGTTTGTCGAGCTCCAGCATCTCGCCCCCGGGATTTGTTGTTGTGGGAAGAGGGCGGATTCTAGGGCGGCCTGCTTTGGGTCAGCCTCGCGCCGGACGCCCCGGCCGGGCGGGTTCAGCCGGCGTTGCGGTGCGGAGCCGCGTCGCTCTTCGTGTCTGCGATGCCAGCGGCCTGCAGCCCCTGCAGCCCCTGCAGCACATCGCCCACCACGATCACCGCCGGGCTGCCCAGGCCCGCCTCGGCCATGTCGAGCGACAGCCGCTCGAGCGTGGTCACGATGTGACGCTGCTTCGGCAGGCTCGCATGCTGGATCACGGCCACCGGCGTGGTCGCCGGCAGGCCTTGCAGCAGTTCGCGCTCGATGTGCGCGGCGCCCGCCACACCCATGTAGATCACCAGCGTGAGCCGCGCGTTGTGCGCGGTCGCGGCCAGGCCGCGCCAGTCGGTCGGGTCGTGGGCGTCGAGGCCGGTCTTGGCATGCCCGGTGACGAAGACCACGCCCTGCGCGCGGTCGCGGTGCGTCAGCGGCACGCCCAGCGCGGTCACGGCCGCCAGGCCGGCCGTGATGCCGTTGACCACGGTGCATTCGATGCCCGCTTCGCGAAGGTGCTCCACCTCTTCGCCGCCCCGGCCGAAGATGAAGGGATCGCCGCCCTTGAGCCGCACCACGGTCTCGCCTTCGCGCACCGCCGTGATCATGAGCTTCTCGATGAAGGCCTGGGGCGTGCTCTTGCAGCCGCCGCGCTTGCCGACGTGCACGATGCGCGCGCCCGGTCGCGCATGCGCCAGGATCGCGTCGTTCACCAGATCGTCGACGAACAGCACGGTCGCGGCCTGGATCGCCTTGACGGCCTTGAGCGTCAGCAGGTCGGGATCGCCGGGGCCGGCGCCGACCAGCGTGCAGCGGCCGGTGAGAAAGGGGTTCATTCGACAACCTCCGCGCAACGCGCTGCGGTGCGATCTTGTGGGGGGCGGCCTGGCACGGCGCTCATGCGTGGGCTGCCAGTTTCTTGATGTGTTCGACCTGTACCGCGATCGCCTCGGGCAGCGGCAGTTCGCCCGCCAGCACGCGCTGCGTGTAGCGCACGGTCGTCTCGATGTCGATCTCGGCCGGCAGGCCCGGCACCTCGGTCAGCGTGCCCGGCTGCTGGGCCTGCAGTTCCTGGCGTTCGCCGCGCAGGTAGCCGTCGATCTGCGCGGTGCGGCGCGGGTCCGAGACCACTTCGCCTTCGAGCCCGCGCGAGAGCAGGGCGGTGGTGCCGGTGAGCGTGAAGGTCTCGCCCATCACCGTGGCATAGGCCGGATGGGTGTAGCTGGCCACCACCACGCAGGGGCCCGTCGTGGGCCGCATCAGCTTGACCACGCTGTGGCCCGGGTTGCGCAGGCCGACCACGCGGCGCACGTCGAGCAGCCGCTTGAGGGCAGGGTTGAGCAGCGCGGTCGGCGCGAAGGCGACTTCGCCGTCGGCGATCGGCCGCACCGTGTCGAGCGCGTGCACGTCGAGCCCGGCCAGCACGTTCGAGGCCAGCACCCGGCTCGATTCGCTGGCGCTGCCATGCACCAACACGGGCAGGCCTTCGCGCGCCAGCAGCAGGGCCAGCAGGGGCGTGAGCACCGGCAGCTTGCGCGCGCCGTTGTAGCTGGGCAGCACGACCAGCGCGCGGCCCGGCACCGGAAAATGGTCGAGCCGTGCATGGGTGGCATCGAGAAAACCCGCCATCTCCTCGGGCGTCTCGCCCTTGATGCGCATGGCCAGGCAGAAGCCGCCCAGTTCGAGGTCGGTGACCGTGCCGTCGAGCACCTGGCCGAACAGATCGGCCGATTGCTCGCGCGTGAGCGGCCGGGCGCCTCGCGCGCCGCGGCCGATTTCCTTGATGTAGTGGCTGATTCCCATGGGTGTGGGGATTGTCCAGCAAGACTTATGCCGGATGGCGCAGTTGCTTATGCCCTTGTGCCCATGAAAAAAGCCACCGCGAGCGGTGGCTTCGGGCGAGGTTCAGGCCCCAATCAGGACGGTGCGCCCTGACCGGGCTTGCCGAAGTCGCAGACGCCTTCGGGAAAGATGGTCTGCAACTTCTGGATTTCCGTGGGCGTCGGCGCCCAGCTGCCATAGGTGCCGTCGCGCAGCGCCGTGTCCACTGGCTTGAGCGCGCACTTGAAGATGCCGCCCTCGATCGGCCCGCCCGCGACGGTGCGCGAGGTGCCGTACATCGGGAAGGCCTGCGTGCAGGCGCCGCGCGGCTGGGTGTCGAGCACGCCGGCCCACACGCCCGTGCCCTTGGCCATCAGCGCGCCGTCCTTGTCGAAGCAGCTGTCGACCGCGCGCTCGGGCCGGCTGGCCGCGACGCTCCGAGTCGGGGTGGCGCGGATGCGGGCCATCCATTCGTCCATCACCTCCAGCGCCATCGGCGTCTGGTCGAAGGTCGCGCTCGCGTCGCGCGTCTCGGTGAACCAGATCGCCTGATGGTCCGCATTGCCCATCTTGTGGCGGATGCGCTGGCGGATCGCGAAGGACTGGTGCACGTTGTGCATGTCGAGCTTGTGCTCCAGGTACGGATGCCAGTCGATGGTCGGGATGTCGGTCTTGCCGGTGAACACCAGGCCCGAGCGCTGCAATGCCTGGATGGCTTCCAGGTCGCCGTGCGTGCGCGGTGCCGGCACCGCGGGCGTGGCCGGGTTCCAGCCGTTCATGTTGCGGCTGCCCCAGGGGTCGAAGTAGCTGGCGTCGTTGACCACCTTCATCTGCTCCGCACTGCCGGTGCCGTTGTAGGGGAAGCCTTCCGACACCATCTCGCTCATGCGCTTCCAGCCGCCGACCTTGAAGTTGAGGTCGACGAATTCGGCCGGCGTGATCTTGCCGTCCTTCATCGACTGCAGGCCGTATTGCACGCCCACGTTGTCCCAGGTCGAGCGCGGGTAGCCGTCGGCACCGATGCCGTAGACGTTGCGCACGTCGTCGAAGTGGCTGAACGGGATGGTGCCGAAGGCCGCCATGTTCATGCGCGCCGCGCCCTTGGCCATGATGCCGTCGGCATCGAACTTCGGGTTCATCGCGCCAGCGGTCAGGCCTTGCCAGGCCTTGCGGCACTCGGTGGAGCCGGTGGCCATCCGGACGTTGGGCAGATAGCCCTGCAGACCGAAGTACGGATTCTTGACGCTCTCTTCGGCGTTCATGCCGACCAACAAGGTACGGTTCTTGATGTCATCGGTCCACCTGTTGTTGGCGCGGTCCGTGACGTCCATGTAGTACTCGAGCAGTTCGCAGTCGCCCACGTGCGGGATCTGGCCCACCATGTCGGGATAGGGCTGCACCGCGATGGCCGCGTCGATCAGGCCCGGGTGGTTCTGTGGATAGAGGTACTGCTGGATGCCGCCGCCCGAGGCGCCCAGGCCCACCGTGTAGCTGGGCACGCCGTAGCGCTTGACGAAGCCTTCCTTGGTCATCAGCGCGGTCTCGCCGCCGAGGATCATGTCGTAGTGCTCTCCCGTGCGGTTGCCGGTGGAGTAGGCGATGGCATAGCCCTTGCCGATGGCATCGACCAGGCCGGCGCGCTTGTCGGGGCCGCCCTGGTAGTGGCCGAAGCCCACGCCGCCCTGGAAGTGGTAGACCAGCTTCCGGTTCCACAGCGTGGTGTCGGGCTTCGTCGGGTCTTCGCCGAAGGGCGCGAGCATCACGTACTGGTAGATGAAGCGGTTGATCGTGCCGCGTTCCCAGCGCACGACGAAGTCGACCGTGCGGCCGTCGGTCAGCGTGGTCTTGGCGATGTTGGCCGGGCGCGATCCGTCGGTCGGCAGCGGCAGGTAATGGCTGTGCGTGGTGCCGCCCACGGGCATGTAGTAGTACTGCACGTAGGAATCGATCGAGCAGTGCTGGCTGTAGCCGATGGTGGCGCCGCCTGCGTCCTTGACCGCGTAGTACTTGGGGTCGGCGGTGTCGACCCGCGGCTCCTTGCCGAGCTCGGTCAGCACCGAGCAGACGAAGGGTTCCTGCTTGGGGCCGGCGAACATCGGGCCGGTGATCGGGTGGTTGGTCAACGTGAGCGTGTCGAGCTTGCCGCGCGTCTTGTGGCGCAGCGACAGCGTGTTGGCGCCGAGCTGCAGGCCGCTGACCACGCCTTCGAGCCGGTCGGCGCTCGCGGTCAGCGTGGGGCTGATCAAGGCGTCGTTGAGCCACAGCTCGAGCTGGCCCTGGTCGGCTGTCGATGCGAGCACGGCGATGCGTGCGTCGCCGCCCGACACCTGCTCGGGCCGGCTCGACAGCAACTGCAGCGCGATCGTCGTTTCGGCCGGTGGCGTGGTGATGGGGGGTGTCGTCGTCGGTGGCGTCACTGCCGAGCCGCCGCCGCCGTTGCTGTCGTCACTTCCGCCGCCGCAGGCAGCGATCACGATCGCGCCCGCCGTGCAGACCGCGATCCGCTTCCAAGAACTCATGTCTGTCTCCTCGATTGTTGTGCTGACGGGGCGCGGCCCTCAAGCCTGCAACCCGCAGTCATGCTAGGGAGGAGGTGCCGCCGCCACAAGTCAGACACCCGGGCATCGACTGTCAGATATCGATGACGGACGACAGGGCCTCAGTCCACCAGTCGGTGGTGCACCGCGTACTGCACCAGTTGGGCGTTCGAGCCCAGCGCCATCTTCTCGAGCAGGCGTCGGCGGTAGGTGCTGACCGTCTTGACGTTGATCGCGAGCCGCTCGGCAATGGCCGTGAGCGAATCGCCGCCCACGATCATGCGCAGGATCTCCGACTCGCGCGACGAGAGCCGCTCGTGCGGGCGCGGGTCGGGCGCCAGGCCCTGCGCGGTGTCCATCAGCGCCCGGGTGATCGCAGGCGCGACGAACTGCCGGCCCCGGCTCACGATGCGGATGGCCGCGATCAGGTCGACCGCCTCCATGTCCTTGGCCACGTAGCCGTGTGCCCCGTTGCGCAGCGCGCGCACCGCGTACTGCGGCTCGGAGTACATGCTCAGCATGACGATGCGCAGCGACTTGAAGCGTTCGAGGATCGGTCCGATCAGGTCGAGCCCGCTGCAACCGGGCATGTTGATGTCGAGCAGCAGCACGTCGATCGGCTGCGCCTCGAGGCAGGCCATGCCGCCATGCCAGTCGCCGGCTTCGGCGATCGCCGTGATCTCCGGCGCATCCTGCAGTACCTTGCGCAGGCCCGCGCGGAACATCGCATGGTCGTCGATGATCAGCAGGCGGGTCATGTGCGTACCAGCGGGTTCGAGACGATGGGGGCGTGCAGCGTCACGCGGGTGCCGGCATGCGGTGCCGAATCGATGGTCAGCGTGCCGCCGAGTTCGTAGGCGCGCTCGCGCATCGAGATCAGGCCGAGCGACTTGCGCATCGACGCGAGGTCGGGCTCGTCGACGTTGAAGCCCGTGCCGTCGTCCTCGATCTCCAGCCAGAAATCATGCGTGTCGCGCCTGAAGCGGATGGCCACGCCGGTGGCGTGCGCATGGCGCGCCACGTTGGTCAGCGCCTCCTGGAAGATGCGGAACACGCCGATCGAGCGCCAGCGCGGCAGGTCGATGTCGAACTCCGGCGGCTCCAGGCTCACGCGCAGTTCGGAGCGTTCGCGAAAGCGCTGCACATGGCCAGCGATGGCCGCGCCCAGGCCCAGGTGATCGAGCGCCTGCGGCCGCATCGACTCCGACAGCTCCCGCACGTTGTCGATGGCCTCGACCAGCAGTGCATTCAGGTCGGCCGCGATGCCGCGGATCGCGGTCGAGCGCGAACGGCGCGCGATGCGGCCCACGTCGAGCTTCATCGAGGTCAGCAGGCCGCCCAGCACGTCGTGCACCTCGCGCGCGTACTCGGCGCGCTGCTGTTCGCGCATGGTGTTCAGGCGCGAGGCCAGCTCGCGGTACTCGTAGCGCGACTCCAGCAGTTCGGCGTCGCGCTTGATCTGCTCGGTCACGTTGACGCCCACGCCCACCACCGCCGGCCGGCCGCGGAACTGCATCGACTGGCCATGCACGTCGATGTGGACCACGCTGCCGTCGCGGTGCAGGCCGTGCGTGACGAAGTGCATGCTGCGGACCTCGCCGGAGATGCGCCGTCGGTAGCGGTCCATCACCTCACCGACGTAGTAGACGGGCACGCAGTCGCGCAGCGGCTTGCCCACCACCTCGTCGGTCGAGTAGCCGGCCATGCCCGAGAAGGTGGCGTTGGTGTACTGGAAGTGCTCGTCCTGCAGGATGTAGATGCCTGCGACCGACTGTTCCACGATGCCGCGGAACGGGACGGACTGCACGTCGAAAGGCGCGGTGTCGGAGGGTTGTCTCATCTTTGTCGGCCCGCTTGTATCGCGTCTGTGCGCACGGGCTCCGGCTGCTGCCAACGTGGGAATTATGACGATGCGATGACAGTGGAGGCGAAGGAAAGCGTGCTCCGGCATCCGTGTTTCCCCGATGGGCCGCACCCGTTTATCTGACAGATATCGCACTGCTTTTCCCTACAGTCGCGCCTTTGCGATCTGCTGGAGAGCCGAATGACACCTTGCGCGCGCCCCCCGAAACGCTTCCTGCGGCCGTGGGCCCTGAGCCTGGCGGCCTTGTTGCTCGTGAGTTGCGGCGGCGGCAGCGGCAACAGCGCCGCCCCCGGCGGGGTGGTGCCCGGCGACGGCAATGGGAGCGGCAACGGCGGCGACCCCGTGACGCCGCCCGTCGTGGCCGCCCTGACGCTGAGCAGCCTTTCGAGCCGCCCCGACATGGTGACCGGCGGCGACGCACTGGTCGAGGTCGCGCTGCCCGAGGGTGTGGCGGCGGGCGACGTGCGCGTGAGGCGCAACGGCGAAGACGTCAGCGCCGCTTTCACCGCGCAGGCCGGCGGGCGTTCGCTGCGCGGGCTGGTGGCGGGTCTGGCGCAAGGCGAGAACACGCTGGCCGCGAGCGCGGGCGACAAGGCCGCCGGCACGCTGGTCCTGGTCAACCACCCCGTCACAGGGCCGGTGTTCTCGGGCGAGCACCTCAAACCCTTCGAATGCCGCACGGTCGAGTCGGCACTGGGCGCACCGCAGGACGCCGACTGCTCGGTTGCCGCGCGCTACGACTGGTTCTACTTCGATGCAGCCGGCACGCGCAAGCCATTGGCCGATCCGCTGGGCCCGCGCCCGGTCGACCTGGCCACCACGACCACGCAGGACGGCAAGACCGTGCCCTTCATCGTGCGCGTGGAGTCGGGCACGATCAACCGCTCGATCTACCGCATCGGCGTGCTCGACGACCCGACCGAGGCCGGGCGCTGGAACCCGGCCGGCTGGAACGGACGCATCGTGTTCCGCTTCGGCGAATCGACCGCGGCGCAGTACAACCAGGGCTCGAACAGCCTGAACGAGGTGTTCAAGGCCGATGCGACCGACCGGCAGAGCCTCTACGCGCTGGGCAAGGGCTATGCCTATGTGCTCTCCACGCTCAACATCAACAAGGTCAACGTCAACGACGTGCTGGCAGCCGAGACCGCGATGATGCTGCGCGAGCACATCGCCAAGCGCTACGGCCTGCCGCGCTGGATGGTAGGCATGGGCGGCTCGGGCGGTGCGATCCAGCAGATGCTGATCGCGCAGAACTACCCGGGCATCCTCGACGGCCTGATGCCCGATGCGGCCTTCCCCGACGTCTTCAGCACCGCACTCGCGGTGTCGGACTGCCGCTTGCTCCATACCTACTTCAGCAACGCGGCGAGCCCAGGCTTCCCGTTCAGCGATGCCACGCGCAAGGCGGTCGAAGGGCATCTCAAGAACACCTGCGCGAACTGGAGTGCGGGCAATGGCGATGCGGTGCTGGCCACCAGCGGCTCGGTCTCGCCGGCCTGCGGCCTGATCGATTCGACCAAGGTCTACCACCCGGTGAGCAACCGCGGCGGTGCGCGCTGCACCGTGTACGACATCAACGCCAAATCGCTGGGCGTCGACCCGGCCACCGGCATCGCGCGCCGTCCGCTCGACAACGTGGGCGTGGCCTACGGTCTGGACGCGTTGAGGAAGGGCCAGATCTCGGTGACCGAGTTCCTGGACCTCAACGAGAAGGTCGGCGGCTTCGACGCCGACGGCAACCTTTCGGCGCAGCGCACCGTGGCCGATGCCGAGGGGCTGGCTCGGGCCTACACGCTGGGCCGCATCGGCAGCGGCGGCGGCGGGCTGGCGACCGTGCCGATGCTGGGCCTGCATCCCTATGCCGAGCCGGGTGCCGACATCCACACGATCTACAACGACCTCAAGATCCGCGCGCAGCTGCAGCAGGCCAACGGCCGTTCGGACAACCAGGTGATCTGGCTGTTCCCGAACCCGCAGCTCGCGGCGCTGATCGGCATGCCGGGCCAGGTCGCGCCGCTGGGTGCGCTGCTGCGCGACACGCTGTTCGCGCGGCTGGACCTGATGGCCCAGTGGCTCGATGCGATCGGCGTCGACACCGCGCCGCTCACGGCCGACAAGGTGGCACGCCTCAAACCGGCGCAAGCGGTCGACGCGTGCTGGGACGTGCGCAACAGCGCGCGCGTCAACGAGACCGCGACCTACGATGGCGCCGGCACCTGCAACACGCTCTATCCCAAGACGCCGGCACCGCGCATGGTCGCCGGCGGGCCGCTGGCGGACAACGTGGTCAAGTGCCAGCTCAAGCCGCTGCGCGACGATGATTTCCTGACGGCGCCGGCGGCGTTCAGCCCGACCGAGAAGCTGAGGCTCGAAGCCATCTTCCCCGAGGGCGTCTGCGACTTCTCGAAGCCGGGCGTCGGCCAGGCGGCATTGAAAGGGACCTGGCTGCGCTATTGAACGACTTCGGCCGCTGCGGTCGGCAGGTGGAGGCGCACCATGCGGCGCAGCTCGGGCATGCAGGAACCGCACTGCGTGCCGCATTTCAGCGTGGTCTGCAGATGGGCCAGCCGCGCGTCGCCGGCGCCGCTGCAGCGTGAGAGCTCGGCGTGGATCGCGAGGTCGCTGACGTCGAAACAGTTGCACACGGGCTTGCCGCGCGACGTCATCGCCATCGGCGGCGTGGCGCCGGGTGACAGCAGCAGGCGGCCGTGCTGCTGCGCGGGCAGTTCCTCG
Organism: Variovorax frigidus; assembly: GCF_051216515.1. Lineage (NCBI taxonomy): Bacteria > Pseudomonadati > Pseudomonadota > Betaproteobacteria > Burkholderiales > Comamonadaceae > Variovorax > Variovorax frigidus. The sequence goes on along the minus strand of NZ_JBPJZF010000004.1, from coordinate 363,984 downwards.
CGCAGCAGCGTGCCGATCCAGGCACCGGCGCGCGTGTCACCGCCGAGCAGGAAGGCTTCGAGGCCCGCGCTGCCGTCGGCGCGCGGCACGAGCCGAGCGGCGCGGCGCTGGCCGCGCTGGCGGTCGAGGTAGCGCAGCGTGCGCGGGTCCTGCAGGCCCATCAGCATTTCGATCCGGTCGAGCAGCCCATCGTCCGGTGCGTTCGCGGCTGCCGCGCGGAACAGCAGGCCGCTGCGCGCGGTGCCTGCGCCGAAGGGCACGCAGCTCGCGAACGCGAACTTCGCCATCAGGGGCATGAGCGCGCGTCGCGTCGACAGCGCGCTGTCGCCGGGCAGCCAGGCCATCGCCAGCAGCGACCACGGCAACTCCGCGCGGTCGATGCGCACGGCCGCGTGCTTGAGTTCGGGCTGCTTCGAATCGGGGCAGAAGGCCGGCGTGCTGAGCGCATTCACGCCGGCCAGCCGCCGGCCCTGGTCGTCGTGTCCGCTCAGGGCTTCCTCGCCCCAGTGCATTGCGATGAAGCTCTGGCCGAGGCCGATGTCTGCGCTGCCCTGCGCGGGCAACACGATGACGCCGCGCCGGGACGCGACCCGCACCAGTTCGCCTTCGCCGATGTGGCCACGCGCCATGTCCTGCGGATGCATCTGCACCGCGGGCTCGGGCGCATGGCCGTACAGCCGGCCCAGCGTGCCGGTGCGGCTCATGCCGTGCCACTGGTCGCGCAGGCGTCCGGTGTTGAGCGAGAAGGGGAAGGCTGCATCGGGGGCTTCGGCGACGGGCTGGTAGGCCGCGTCGAAGAAACGGGCGCGGCCGTCCGGGGTGGGGAACACGCCGTCTTCGTAGAGGCGTGCGAGGCCCGTCGACCGGCCTTCCGGCAGCGGCCATTGCTGCGGACCTTTTTCGTCGAGCATCGCCCAGCTCAGGCCGGTGATGTCGAGGTCGCGGCCGCGCGTGCTCTCGCGATGTTCGTTCCAGATCGCTTCGGCGCCCTCGGCGCTGTCGAGCGCGTAGGGGAAGAGGGCGCGTGCGCTGCGCGCGGGCAGGTGCGCTTCGAGCCGCTGCGCGAAGTCGACCACGGCCGACCAGTCGTGCCGCGTCGCGCCGGGCGCCGGCACGGCCGGGCGCACGCGCGAGATGCGGCGTTCGCTGTTGGTCACGGTGCCGACCTTCTCGCCCCAGGTGGTGGCCGGCAGCAGCAAGTCGGCGAAGGCGCAGGTCGCGGTGGTGGCGAAGGCTTCCTGCACGATGACGAATTCGCAGCGCTCCAATGCGCGCCGCACCGTGGCCTGGTCGGGCATCGACTGCGCGGGGTTGGTGCAGGCGATCCACAGCGCGCGGATCTCGCCGTCTGCCGCGGCCTGGAACATCTCGACCGCGGTCCGGCCCGGCGTGGCCGGCACGTCCGGCACGCCCCACAGTGCCGCGACCTCCGCACGGTGCGCCGGGTTCGCCAGATCGCGGTGCGCGCCCAGCAGGTTGGCCATGCCGCCGACCTCGCGGCCGCCCATCGCGTTGGGCTGGCCCGTGAGCGAGAAGGGGCCGGCGCCGGGCCGGCCGATCTGTGCCGTGGCCAGGTGCAGGTTGATCAGCGCCGCGTTCTTCGCGGTGCCCGAGGACGACTGGTTGAGCCCCTGGCAATACAGGCTCAGCGTCGCGGCCGAGGTGGCGAACAGGCGCGCGGTCTCGTGCAGGTCCTTCGCGTCGATGCCGCAGACCTGGGCGACGCGATCGGGCGTGCAGTCGCGCACCCTGCGTTCCAGCGCTTCGAAGCCCGTGGTGTGGGCGGCGATGTAGCGGGGTTGGGTCCAGCCCTCGCGCAGCATCAGGTGCAACAGGCCGTGGAACAGCATCACGTCGGTACCGGGCCGGATCGCGAGGTGCAGGTCGGCGAGCTCGCAGGTGTCGGTGCGGCGCGGGTCGACCACGACGATCTTCATCGCCGGGTTGGCACGCTTCGCATCCTCGATGCGGCGGAACGCGACGGGGTGGGCCCAGGCCGTGTTGCTGCCCACGATGAACAGGCACTGCGCCGCGTCGAAGTCCTCGTAGCAGGCGGGCGGCGCATCTGCGCCCAGTGTCTTCTTGTAGCCCGCGACCGCGCTGCTCATGCACAGGCGCGAGTTGGTGTCGATGTTGTTGGTGCCGATCAGGCCCTTGGCCAGCTTGTTGAAGACGTAGTAGTCCTCGGTCAGAAGCTGGCCCGAGATATAGAAGCCGACCGCGTCGGGGCCGTGGTCGCGGATGACTTGGGCGAACTTGTCGGCGGCCGTGGTCAGCGCTTCGTTCCAGCCGATGTTCGCGGGTGCTGCGTTGCGCCTTGCGCGTTGCATCGGCTTCAGCAGACGGGTCTGCACCGTGACTTCGGCGGTCGCGGTGAGATGCAGTGTCGAACCCTTGGTGCACAGGCGCCCGAAGTTGGCCGGATGCGTGGGGTCGCCGCGCACGCCGGTGATTTGCGCGCCCTCGGATTCGATGATCACGCCGCAGCCGACGCCGCAGTAGGGGCAGGTGGATCTGGTTTCAGCCATGTTGTCTTGACTCCCTCTCCCCTCGGGGAGAGGGAAAAGAAGAGGCGCGACTGCCCACGTCAGCCATGCACTTCCCCGAACATCAGCCGATCCCGGATCCCCTGCACATCGCTCGCCTCGCGCAGCAGCCGCAGGTACCAGCCGCCGTCCGCCGTGTCGCCGTAGAGGCAGGCGCCGACCAGCTTGTGGTCCTTGATCACCAGCTTCTTGTAGACGCCGCTCAAGGGGTCGCTCAGCACGATGGCCTCGGTGCCTTCGCCGCCCATGAAGTCGCCCGCGCTGAACAACTCGATGCCGGTCACCTTGAGCTTGGTGGAAACGAGCGAACCCATGTAGCGGCCGTAGCCCATCTCGGCCAGGTGGTTGGCGGCCACGCGCCCCTGCTCGAACAGCGGCGCGACCAGGCCGTAGGCGATGCCGCGGTGGGCTGCGCATTCGCCGACCGCGTAGATGCGCGCATCGGTCACGGTCTGCAGCGTGTCGGTCACCACGATGCCGCGATCGCAATGCAGGCGCATCGATTCGGCCAGCTGCACGTTGGGTCGGATGCCCACGGCCATCACCACCAGGTCGGCGGGCGCCTCGGTGCCGTCTTTGAAACGCACGGCCGTCACGCGGCCGTCGGCGTCGCCCACGAGCTCCTGCGTGTGGGCGTTGAGCCGGAACTTCAGGCCGCGGGCTTCCAGCGAGCGGCGCAGCAGGCCAGCCGCCACGTCGTCGAGCTGGCGGTCCATGAGCCACGCGTGGACATGCACCACCGTGACCTGCATGCCGCGCAGCATCAGGCCGTTGGCCGCTTCGAGCCCGAGCAGCCCGCCGCCGATCACGACCGCATGCGTGTGCGTCTTCGCGGTGTCGATCATGGCCTGGGTGTCGGCGATGTCGCGGTAGGCGATCACGCCGGCCAGATCCTTGCCCGGCACCGGCAGCATGAAGGGATGGGAGCCGGTGCACAGCAGCAGGCGGTCGTACGGCGCCTCGGTGCCGTCATCGGCACGCACGATGCGTTTCACGCGGTCGATCGCGACCACCTTGCGGCCCGCGTGCACGGTGATGCCGTTCGCCGCGTACCACGACCATGGGTTGAGCACGATCTCGTCGAGCGTCTGCTCGCCCGCGAGCACCGGCGACAGCATGATGCGGTTGTAGTTGGGATGGGGCTCGGCGCCGAACACCGTGATGTCGTAGAGCGACGGGTCGATCCTGATCAGCTCCTCGAGCGTTCGCACGCCGGCCATGCCGTTGCCGACAAGCACCAGCTTCTGCTTCTGCCTGGCGTTGGTCACGCGCATGTCCATGGTGTTCAGGCCGCCTTTTCGACGTGCGCCTGCCGCGTGTACAGAAAGTCGATCACCGCCTTGCGGTAGTGCACGTAGTCGCGGTCCTCGGCGAGCGCGACGCGGTTGCGCGGGCGCGGCAGCTTCACCGCCAGCACCTCGCCGATGGTGGCCGAGGGGCCGTTGGTCATCATCACGATCCTGTCGGCGAGCAGCACGGCCTCGTCGACGTCGTGCGTGACCATCACCACCGTGCTCTGCGTCTTCTGCACGATCGCCAGCAGCTCGTCCTGCAGCCGGGCGCGGGTCAACGCATCGAGCGCGCCGAAGGGCTCGTCCATCAAGAGCACCTTGGGCTCCATCGCGAGTGCCCGCGCGATGCCCACGCGCTGCTTCATGCCGCCCGAGATTTCGCCCGGCCGCTTGTGCGTGGCGGGCGTGAGGCCGACCAGCGCCAGCGCGGCATCGGTGCGCGCCTTGAGTTGCGCCTTCGATTCGGTGGCGGCGAACACGCGCTCCACGCCGAGGAAGACGTTCTCGTAGCAGGTGAGCCAGGGCAGCAGCGAGTGGTTCTGGAACACCACCGCACGCTCCGGGCCGGGGCCGGCGATTTCCTTGTTGGCGCACAGCAGCGTGCCTTGGGTCGGCTTCGTCAGGCCGGCGATCAGGTTGAGCAGCGTCGACTTGCCGCAGCCCGAGTGACCGATCAGCGCCACGAACTCGCCCTTGGCGACCGTGAGGTGGATGTCGCGCAGCGCCTGGAAGCTGCCCTTGGGCGTCTTGAAGGTTTGCTCGACATCGCTGATCTCGATGTACTTGGGAACAGCCCGATCGTCCTGAGCCTGTCGAAGGGCCTGAGCTTGTCGAACGATCATGACTTCACCTCTTCGAACGTGAATGCAGTGGCGACGCGGATCAGCGCGAACTCGAGCACCAGCCCGACCACACCGATCACGAAGATCGCGATGATGATGTTGGCGACGTTGAGGTTGTTCCACTCGTCCCAGACCCAGAAGCCGATGCCGACGCCGCCGGTGAGCATTTCGGCCGCGACGATCACCAGCCAGGCGGTGCCCACGGCCAGGCGCACGCCGGTCAGCATGTAGGGCAGCACGGCGGGGAACAGGATCTTGGTCAGGATCTTCCATTCGCTGAGGTTCAGCACACGGGCCACGTTCATGTAGTCGCTCGGCACGCGCTGCACGCCGACCGCGGTGTTGATCACCATCGGCCAGATCGAGCAGATGAAGATGGTCCAGATGGCGGCCGGGTTGGCACCCTTGAACACCAGCAGGCCGATCGGCAGCCAGGCCAGCGGCGAGACCGGCCGCAGCAGGCTGATCAGCGGGTTGAACATGCGCGCGAGGAACTCGAAGCGGCCGATCGCGAAACCCGCCGGGATGCCCACCAGTGCCGCGAGGCCGAAGCCCATGGCCACGCGCTGCAGCGACGACAGCACGTTCCAGCCCACGCCCTGGTCGTTCGGACCCTTGCTGTAGAACGGGTCGGCGAACACGGTCAGCGCCTGCTTGCCCGTGACCAGCGGCGAGGGAAAGCCGGTGGTGCTGTTCACGGCGATCAGCTCCCAGACCAGCAGCAGCAGGCCGAAGCCGACCAGCGGCGGCAGCACGCGCATCCAGAAGGCGCGCAGGTCGAGGGGAAGTTTCTGCGCCCTCTCCTTTTTGGGCAGGGGGCTGGGGTGAGGGGCAGCCTCGGCGCGGGACAGACCCTCGCCCCGGCCCTCTCCCGCACGCGGGAGAGGGAGAGACACATCGGTGGGCGAATGAAAGACGGCACTGACCATGGTGTTCTCCTCAGGCATGCAACTTGAACGATTCGGCGTACTTCTTCGGCTCCTTGCCGTCCCACACCACGCCGTCCATCAGCTTGCTGCTGCGCATCGGCGAGGCGGGCACGGGCGTCTTGCTGGCCGTGGCGGCCTGCTTGTAGATGTCGATGCGGTTGATGTCGGTGGCGACCTTGAGATAGTCCGGGTGTTCCTTGAGCAGGCCCCAGCGCTTGTGCTGCGTGAGGAACCACATGCCGTCCGACAGGTAGGGGAAGTTCACCGCGCCGTCGTTGTAGAACTTCATGTGGTTCGGGTCGTCCCAGTTCTTGCCCATGCCGTTGGTGTAGCGGCCCAGGATGCGCTGGTTGATGGCGTCGACGCTGGTGTTGACGTAGCTCTTGTCGGCGATCGTCTCGGCCATCTTGTTCTTGTTCTGCAGGCCGGTGTCGATCCACTTGCCGGCCTCGAGGATCGCGGCGGTCACGGCGCGTGCGGTGTTGGGGTACTTCTTCACGAAGTCGGCGGTGCAGCCCAGCACCTTCTCGGGGTGGTCCTTCCAGATGTCCTGCGTGGTGACGGCCGTCACCCCGATGCCGTCCATGATCGCGCGCTGGTTCCAGGGCTCGCCCACGCAGTAGCCGTCCATGTTGCCGATGCGCATGTTGGCCACCATCTGCGGCGGCGGCACCACGATGTTCTTCACGTCCTTGAACGGGTCGATGCCGGCCGAGGCCAGCCAGTAGTAGAGCCACATCGCATGGGTGCCGGTGGGGAAGGTCTGAGCGAAGGTGTAGTCGCCTTTTTCCTTGGCGATCAGCTTGGCCAGCGAGGGCGCGTCGACGGCGCCCTTGTCGGCCAGCTTCTTCGAGAGCGTGATCGCCTGGCCGTTGTTGTTCAGGGTCATGAGCACCGCCATGTCCTTCTTCGGACCGCTCACGCCCAGGTGCACGCCATAGACCAGGCCGTAGAGCACGTGGGCCATGTCGAGGTCGCCGTTGACCAGCTTGTCGCGCACGCCGGCCCAGCTGGCCTCCTTGCTCGGCACGATCTTCACGCCGTACTTTCTGTCGATGCCCAGCACCGAGGCCATCACCACGCTCGCGCAGTCGGTCAGCGGGATGAAGCCGATCTTCACTTCCTCCTTCTCCGGCTTGTCGGAGCCCTGGGCATAGGCCAGCGCACGCAGCGCCGGGTCGATGCCGGCGGCACCGAGTGCGGCGGCCTGCAACACGCGGCGGCGGCTCAACTTCGTTTTCAGCAGATCGGACATGGGGCGAACTCCGGAAGGAAGGAAGAAAGACAGAGACGAAAACAAAAAAGGCGTCCGCATCGCGCAGGGAAAGCTCGAAAAAACGAGCCCCTGCGGGATACGGACGCCTTTGTCCGAGACGGTGGGTGGCATCCGCCGTTGGGTGCCACCTGCCTGTAGACCCTGGGGTCTGTGTCCAATGCCACGCAAACGCCGTGCCAGGTGGTGTTCGCCGGTCTGCAGAGGGAGGCGGGGCTTGGGCGGCGCGCGGCCGCCATGGCGGCAGGCACGGTTCCAGTGCACTGCACCATTTCAGGGGGGGAGGCTCAGCCCTCCAGATACTCCGCCATGGCCAGCACCGACTCGGCCACGTCGATCAGCCGGCGGTTCTGGTTCATCGCGGTCTGGCGCAGCATCTTGTGCGCCTCTTCCTCGCTGAGCCGGCGGTGCGCCATCAGCAGGCCCTTGGCGCGCTCGATCACCTTGCGCTCGTTGAGCGAGGCACGCACGGTGTCGAGTTCGTCGCTCATGGCTTGCAACCGCTGCGACTGGTCCTGCACCATGTCGAGGATCGAGCGTTCGAGCTGGCGACCGTAGGCCGGCGCGCCCTCGGCCGTGCCGGCCGCCGCTTCGTCGAAGAAGGCGGTTGGAGGCAAGGGCGGCTGTGTCGAGAGCTGCGCCTGCAGCGTCTCGTGGGCCTGCAGTTCGGCGCGCGCATGGGCCGTCTTGGCATCGCACAGCTGGTGCAGGTCGGTGGTCAGTCGCTCCTCGACGGTCTGCATCGCGTCGATGCGCCGGGTGCAGCAGTCGAACCAGACGGCGCTCTGCTCCGGGTCCAGTGCCATGCCGGCCGGGGCCGCGCAGGCGATGCGGCGCAGCCGCTCCAGTTCGGCCGTCTGCGCGGGCGGCAGGCCGGCCAGCCACTGCGCCTCGAGTGCCGGGCCGGCGAAACCGGAGAACACCTGGAAGCAGCGTTCCTGGGAGTCGATCAGGTGCAGCCAGCGTTGCTGGCGCTCGGCCTCGTTGCGGCCCGATGCAAAGGCCGCGCCCCCGCAGGCGCGTTCCTGGCCCGCGAATTCCTTCCCCTGCATGAAATTGAACAGCGCCGCGAGCAGGCGCGAGATCTCGGGATCGGTGGCGCCGTCGGCGGCCTCGAACACCACGGCCAGCAGCCCTGCCACCAACTTGACGAAGGCGGCCGTGGCCTGTTCGGGCGAGAGCTTGAGGCTGCCGATGCGCTGGCGCAGGCCGGGCAGGGCGTCGAGCCCGGGCAGCACCGCGGCGATGCGGCTGAACAGGCGCGTGCCGTTGTTCAGGCGGCGCGGGTCGGCTTCGAGCAGGTCGAAACACGCGCGCACCTGTTGTTCCAACCGCTGGCATTCGGCCACCTGGGTCGACAGTTCGACGGCGAAGCGGCGCCCGCTCGAACCCAGCAGCACGTTGGACAGGCCCCGCTCGCGCTGAAGCGCGTGGACCAGCCGCGCGATCGCCGCGACCAGCGCGCTGGTGCGGCCGAGCTGGTCGAGCGCGTCGATCTCGCAACGCAGGGCGGCAATCAAGAAACTCAGTCCGGATTTCATCGTGGGCAGGGTCTGGGCGGTCGCAGGGAGGGTCTCGGAAGGGCATGCAGCAACAACCGTGCCTCGGATGCGGGCGCCCCCTACACTCGACCCATGCTCGTACTTGGAATCGAATCGTCCTGCGACGAAACCGGCGTGGCGCTGGTGGAAACGCAGGGAACCGCACTGCCGCGCCTCTGCGCCCACGCGCTGCACAGCCAGATCACCATGCACCAGGCCTATGGCGGCGTGGTGCCCGAACTGGCCAGCCGTGACCACATCCGGCGCGTGCTGCCGCTGGCGCAGAGCGTGTTCGACGAAGCCGGCAAGCGGCTGGCCGACGTCGACGTCGTGGCCTACACCCGCGGCCCCGGCCTGGCCGGTGCGCTGCTGGTCGGCGCGGGCGTGGCTTGCGCGCTGGGCGCGGCGCTGGGCAAGCCGGTGCTGGGCGTGCACCACCTCGAGGGGCATCTGCTGTCGCCCTTCCTGAGCGCCGATGCGCCCGAATTTCCCTTCGTGGCGCTGCTGGTGTCGGGCGGCCATACCCAACTGATGCGGGTCGACGGCGTCGGCCGCTACGAGATGCTCGGCGAAACCATCGACGACGCGGCCGGCGAGGCCTTCGACAAGTCGGCCAAGCTCATGGGCCTGCCGTATCCGGGCGGCCCCTGGCTCGCCAAGCTGGCGGAGCAGGGCGATCCCGCGGCCTTCAAGCTGCCGCGGCCGCTGCTGCACAGCGGCGACCTCGACTTCTCCTTTGCCGGCCTCAAGACCGCGGTGATGACGCAGGCCCGAAAGCTCGGCGACGACCTCGCGGCCCGCAAGGCCGATCTGGCCGCGGCGACGCAGGCCGCCATCGTCGAGGTGCTGCTGAAGAAGAGCATGGCGGCGCTCACGCAGACCGGTCTGAAGCGGCTGGTGGTGGCCGGCGGCGTGGGCGCCAACCGCGACCTGCGCGCGCAGTTGAACGCGGCCTGCGCCAGGCGCGGCGTGCGCGTGCACTACCCCGAACTGCACCTGTGCACCGACAACGGCGCCATGATCGCGATGGCCGCGGCGATGCGCTTGCAGTCCGGCATGCAGCAGCCGACCGAGGTCTATGCCTTCGACGTCAAGCCGCGCTGGCCGTTGGACAGCCTGGTGCGGGCGCCCGAAGCCGCCGTCTAGACGGACGCCGCCGTCACGGTTTGTCTTCGCCTTCTGCGCCGCTGCGCTTGTCGATGCGCATGCCGGGCCGGTAGCGTTCCGACTCCTGCTGCAGTCGCTCGAACTCTTGCGCGTAGGTGGCCGCGAGCTGCGGCCAGCGCCTGAAGAGATTGAAGTTCTCGGCGTTCTGCTGGGCGCCGGCGCGGGTGAAGTTCATCGAGCCGAAGCCCACGGTGTCGGCGTCGATCAGCACGAACTTGTGATGCATGACCGGGTAGCGCGCATTGATCCACAGCGGCACACCCTGGTTGTGGAAGTAGGTGGCGCTCGAGTACCTGAGCGTGACCTGCGAACTGTCGAGCAGCACCCGCACGTCGAGGCCGCGCGCATGGGCCTGGTCCACGGCCTTGGCGATGGTCGAGGAAGTGAAGAAGTAGCCGGCGATCCAGATCCGTCGGCGCGCCTCGCCCAAGGCACGCGCGATGGCGCGATCGGTTTGGGCGTCGGGCGAGAAGAAGACTTCGGCGCTCGCGCCGGAGGAGGGCGCGGGCAAGGGAATCGCGCTGCCCTTGGCATGGGCCGGCGCGGCCACTGCCGCTGCAAGAAGAAGGACCAGAGCGAGGCCTTGGAGGCGCTTCATTTTTTCGTTCCCTGAAAGGTGCGGCAGCACCTCTGCGCTGCCCGGCGTGCATTGTCGGGCAGACGCGCGCTGCGCGGCGGCAGGTTCAGGCGAACGCGGGCAGGGCTTCGATTTCTTCGTGCTGGGGGTGCTTGGGCAGTGGCAGCACGTCGAGCATGCTGCGCCACAGCCGCGACCACTGCGGCCAGTCGTGCCCGCCCTCGGTGGTGAACACCTGGCTCTGCGGCAGCACCTCGGCCAGCAACTGGTGGTTGGGCGCGAAGCGGTCGGCCAAGCCGTAGCCCAGGAAGAGCGGCGGCAGGGTGGCGGCGCGCTCGGGGGCGGCGTACTGCTGCAACCAGGGCCAGAGTTTGCGGTCGACTTCCTCGTCGGAAGGCGTCTCCGGCGCCTTCCAAACCTTGAGGCCGCCGGCCTTCTGGATCTCGGCGCCGATGGGGCGGCGCCCCAGGTAGGGGGCCAGCACGACGATGCCGTCGACCAGGCCGGGTTGCGCCAGTTCATGGGTCAGCGCGCCGAAACCGCCGATCGAGATGCCCACCAGCCATATCTTTCGGTAGCCGCCCTGGCGCGCTGGCGCGAGCACGTCATCGTGCAATCGCTGCACGAAGCTCTGGTCGTAGTAATAGGAAACGTTGGCATCGACCAGCATCACATCGGCCGCCACATCGTGGGCGCGCACGGCGCTCAGAAAGCCCTCTCGTTCGAACGCTTCCGGTTCGAGAAAGGCACCGGGCAGAAACACCAGAAGCGTGTCCGAGCGGCTGCCAGAGCGAGCGGCGTGCAAATGTGTGTCCAACAGTGACCCCTTGTATCGGGGTCCGCTGAAGGAAGGAGGTCAGCGGATCCGCGACTTCAAAATAGTAGAAAGGTTCTATAAAACATGCACTTACCGCGATGTTTTACATTCATTTCACATTGAAGCATAAAAAAAAGACCGCGAAATGCGGTCTTTTTGCGGAACGGCCTGAATCGTCTTTGGAGTGCCAGCTTGAACGCGTGCCCCCAAAGTGCCGAATGTCGTCAGTTGATGGTCAGCGAGTGCACATTGCGCACCGGAGCCAGCTTGCCGAGCTTGAGCGAGAGCACGCCGTTTTCGAGTTTGGCTTCGCTGGTGGCGGCATCGATTTCCTGCGGCAGTTCGTAGGCGGCCTTGAACTGGCGCTTGGCTTCGGCCTTGCTTTCGATGCGGACCACCGAGGCTTCGATGCCGATGCTGAGGTCGTCGCGCGACAGGCCGGGCACGTCGAGTGTGAGGGTCCAGCTGGTGTCGTCCTGCTCGACGTTGAGCGAGCGTTGCGGGCCGCTCACGAGCGCGTCGTTGACGAAGCGTTCGAAGTTGCGATCGAGGCTGCGCGGAACGAAGCGGGCGGTGCGGACGGCGGGTGCGAAGAACATGGTGAAACTCCTGATGTACACGACGGGACAAGAAGGTGTGTCCCTTACACTGCGCGGCCTTTGACATGCGTGCCGCTTGCTTCCCATCTAGGCATGGGGCCAGGCGTTTCAAGAGAATGAACTCGAGCTTTATTTGGCGCCGCCAGGCCTTGAAATTCGCCGCCTCGGCGCTATGCGCGGCGGCCCTGCCGTCGGTGGCCAGGACCGCGCCCGAGGGCCCGATCCGGCTGGCCCTGATCGAAAGCATGAGCGGGCCTTTCGCCAACACCGGCGAGGCCGTGTTCCGCAACATCCTCTGGGCGGTCGAGCGGGTGAACGCCCGCGGCGGCGTGAAGCTGCCAGGCGGCGCGCGCCTGCTGGAGCTGGTGCGCTACGACAGCAAGGGCCAAAACGAAGAGGCTTTGTCGGCCCTGCGTGCCGCGATCGACGACGGCGCGCGCATCGTGCTGCAGGGCAACTCCTCGGCCACGGCCGCGGCACTGGTGGACGCGATCGACAAGAACAACGAGCGCGACCCGAAACGTCGCGTGCTGTTCCTCAACTACTCGGCGGTCGATCCGGTGCTGACCAACGAGCGCTGCAGCTTCTGGCACTTCCGCTTCGATGCGCATGCCGACATGCGCGTGACGGCGCTGATGGATGTGGTGAAGGACGAGGCTTCGTTGCAGCGCGTCTACCTGATCGGGCAGGACTACAGCTTCGGCCAGGCGGTGCTGCGCGAATCGAGGCGCCAGCTCGGCCTGCTGCGCCCCGACGTGCAGATCGTCGGCGACGAGCTGCATCCGATGGGCCGGGTGAAGGACTTCGCTCCCTATGCCAGCAAGATCCTTGCAAGCGGCGCGCAGGCGGTGGTCACCGGCAACTGGGGCAACGACCTCACGCTGCTGGTCAAGGCCGCACGCGAGGCGGGCTTCAGCGGCAGCTTCTACACCTTCTACGGCAACGCGCTGGGCGCGCCCGCGGCCATCGGCGATGCGGGCATCGGCCGGGTGATCGCGGTGGCCGACTGGCTGCCGAACGTGCAGACCGCGGCTTCGGAGGATTTCTACCGGGCCTTCCGCCAACGCTTTCCCAAACCGGCCGAAGACTACGTCCACATGCGCATGCAGTTGCTGGTCGAGGCGCTGGCACAGGCCATCGAGCGCGCTGGCAGTGTCGAGACCGTCGCCGTGGCGCGGGCCATGGAACGCGCCGACGTGTCGCTGGCCGGCCAGCATGGCCGCATGCGCGCGGCCGACCACCAGTTCCAGCAGCAGCTGGTGGTGGGTGTGATGGACCGCCAGGGCGTGCCGGGCGTGAAGTTCGACGTCGAAGGTTCGGGCTACGGCTTTCGCGTGGTGAAGACCGTCGCGGCCGAGCGCGCCGAAATGCCTACCATCTGCAAGATGCAACGGCCCTGAAGGGCAGGAGAAACAAGACATGCGCCAAGCCATCCACGACCTCGAGGCCTCCAGGATCCGCGAGGTCGCCAACGCCGGCCTGGGCCGCGACGACGTGCTCGCCTTCTGGTTCGGCGAAAGCGACGAGGTCACGCCCGAGGTCGTGCGTCAGGCCGCGATCGACTCGCTGCAGAACGGCGAGACCTTCTACGCCCACAACCTGGGCCTGCCCGCGTTGCGCGAAGCCATCGCGCGCTACACCAGCAGCCTGCATCCCGCGGTGGGCGCCTCACGCATCGCCGTGACCTCGGGCGGCGTCAGCGCGCTGATGCTGGCGGTGCAGGCGCTGGTCGATGCCGGCGACGAGGTGGTGGCGGTCACGCCGGTGTGGCCCAACCTGGTCGCACAGCCCGCGATCATGGGCGCGACCGTGCGCACCGTGCCGCTCGAGCCGGTGGGCGGCGAGTGGACGCTGAACCTCGACACGCTGCGCGCCGCCATCACGCCGCGCACGAAGCTGCTGATCGTCAACGCGCCCAACAACCCGACCGGCTGGACGCTGACGCGCGACGAGCAGGCGGCCATCCTCGCGCACTGCCGCGACACCGGCACCTGGATCCTGGCCGACGAGGTCTATGAGCGCCTGTACTTCGAGCCGACCGCCAAGGCTTGCGCGCCCAGCTTCCTGGACGTGGCGACGCCCGACGACCGGCTGGTCGTGGCCCACAGCTTCTCCAAGAGCTTCCTCATGACCGGCTGGCGCCTGGGCTGGCTGGTGATGCCGCCGTCGATGGTCGAGGGCATGGGCAAGCTGATCGAGTTCAACACCTCCTGCACCAGCGTCTTCACGCAGCGCGCCGGTATCGCGGCCATCGAGCACGGCCCCGACATCACGCCCCGCGTCGTGGCCCACCTCAAGGCCTGCCGCGACGTGCTCGTGCCCCTGCTCGCCGAGATCCCCGGCGTGCAGGTGGTGGCGGCCAAGGGCGGCATGTACGCCTTCTTCAAGCTCGACGGCTTCGACGATTCCCTGGCGGTCGCCAAGCGCCTGGTCACCGAAGCCGGCCTCGGCCTGGCCCCCGGCAACGCCTTCGCCCCCGAAGCGCAAGGCTGGCTGCGCTGGTGTTTCGCGTCCAAGGACCCCCAGCGCCTGGTCGAAGGCGTCACCCGCCTCAAGACCTGGCTGCAAAAAAACCGCCCCTGACCCGGTCCCCATAGCGAGGCCGAAGGCGAGCGTCTGTTCGTGGGATGCCGCGGAACCGGCTCCGCCGGGCCGCAGGCATCGCCCCCGCGAGGGGGAGGGCAAGCGACACGAAGTGCGCGCCGCCTCGGGGGCGGGCTATAATCCCCCGGCTTTGCATGCCGCAAGGCGCACGGTGCGTGCAGTTCCAGCGCACACCGCAAGTCAAACATCCCGGAACACAAGGAAATCAACATGATCGCAGCCTCCATCAAGGCCGAAGTCGTCAAAGACAATGCCCGCGCCGCCAACGACACGGGCAGCCCGGAAGTGCAAGTTGCACTGCTGACCGCTCGCATCAACGAGCTGACCCCCCACTTCAAGACGCACGCCAAGGACCACCACGGTCGCCGCGGTCTGCTGCGCATGGTGAGCCGTCGCCGCAAGCTGCTGGACTACCTCAAGTCCCGCGATGCCGAACGCTACACCGCGCTGATCGCCAAGCTGGGTCTGCGCAAGTAATCCGGATCGCATGAAAAAAACGCCTGGGTTAGTCCGCTAGCTCAGGCGTTTTTTACTTCGCGATCAAGTTTCGGAGTGCCAAAACAGAGCGAAGCTGTGTCATTCCAATGGAGTTCGAAGCCGAACTTCACTGGAATGGCATCGTGTTCTGAGAGGCGCTCCAACCCTGCGGGTCCTGTCAATCCGACCGGTCGCCGCGCCACAACAGGAGCAAAACATGAGCCTCTTCAACAAAGTCACCAAGTCCTTCCAGTGGGGCGACAAGACCGTCGTCCTGGAAACCGGTGAGATCGCCCGCCAGGCCAGCGGTGCCGTCAAGGTCGACATCGACGGGACCGTCGTGCTCGCCACGGTCGTGGCTTCCAAGTCGGCCAAGGCCGGCCAGGACTTCTTCCCGCTGACCGTCGACTACATCGAGAAGACCTACGCCGCAGGCAAGATCCCCGGCAGCTTCTTCAAGCGCGAAGCCAAGCCCAGCGAACACGAAACCCTGACCAGCCGCCTGATCGACCGTCCGATCCGCCCGCTGTTCCCCGAAGGTTTCCTGAACGAAGTGCATGTGGTCATCCACACGCTGTCGCTCAACCCCGAAGTCGACGCCGACATCGCCGCCATGATCGGCGTGTCCGCCGCGCTGTCGGTGTCCGGCATTCCCTTCAGCGGCCCGATCGGTGCGGCCCGCGTGGGCTACATCAACGGCCAGTACGTGCTGAACCCGGGCCAGACCGCGCGCAAGGATTCGCAGATGGATCTGATCGTTGCCGGCACCGAAGCGGCCGTGCTGATGGTCGAGTCCGAAGCGCTGCAACTGTCCGAAGAAATCATGCTGGGTGGCGTGGTGTTCGGTCACGAACAAGCCAACGTCGCGATCAACGCCATTCACGACCTCGTGCGTGATGCCGGCAAGCCGGTGTGGGAATGGGCGGCACCTGCAGAAGACGAAGCCTTCGTCGCCAAGGTCAACGGCCTGGCCGAGGAAAAGCTGCGCGCGGTCTACCAGATCCGCAGCAAGCAAGCCCGCACCCAAGCCCTGCGCGAAGCCAATGCCAGCGTGATGGCAGCGCTGAAGGACAGCGGCGAGCCCTTCGACGCGGGCAAGGTCAGCGACCTGCTGTTCGCGATCGAATCGAAGATCGTGCGCAGCCAGATCCTCGAAGGCGAGCCCCGCATCGATGGCCGCGACACGCGCACCGTGCGCCCGATCGAGATCCGCAACTCGGTGCTGCCGCGCACCCACGGTTCGGCCCTGTTCACCCGTGGCGAAACCCAGGCGCTGGTCATCACCACGCTCGGCACCGAACGCGACGCACAGCGCATCGACGCGCTGGCCGGCGAGTACGAAGACCGCTTCCTGTTCCACTACAACATGCCTCCCTTCGCCACCGGTGAAGTGGGCCGCATGGGCTCGACCAAGCGCCGCGAGATCGGCCACGGCCGCCTGGCCAAGCGCGCGCTCGTCGCTGTGCTGCCGAGCAAGGAAGAATTCCCCTACACGATCCGTGTGGTGTCGGAAATCACCGAGTCGAACGGCTCCTCGTCGATGGCTTCGGTCTGCGGCGGCTGCCTGTCGATGATGGACGCCGGCGTGCCGATGAAGGCCCACGTGGCCGGCATCGCCATGGGCCTGATCAAGGAAGGCAACCGCTTCGCGGTGCTGACCGACATCCTGGGCGACGAAGATCACCTGGGTGACATGGACTTCAAGGTTGCGGGTACCACCAACGGCATCACCGCGCTGCAGATGGACATCAAGATCCAGGGCATCACCAAGGAAATCATGCAGGTCGCACTGGCGCAGGCCAAGGAAGCGCGCATGCACATCCTGGGCAAGATGCAGGAAGCCATGGGCGAAGCCAAGGCCGAAGTCTCCGACTTCGCACCGCGCCTGTTCACCATGAAGATCAATCCGGAAAAGATCCGCGACGTGATCGGCAAGGGCGGCTCGGTCATCCGTGCGCTGACCGAAGAAACCGGCTGCCAGATCAACATCGACGAAGACGGCACGATCACCATCGCGTCGACCGATCCGGAAAAGGCCGAGGCGGCCAAGCAACGCATCGCGCAGATCACGGCGGAAGTCGAAATCGGCAAGGTGTACGAAGGCCCGGTCACCAAGATCCTGGACTTCGGCGCACTGATCAACCTGCTGCCCGGCAAGGACGGCCTGCTGCATATCAGCCAGATCGCGCACGAACGCGTCGAGAAGGTGACCGACTATCTGAGCGAAGGCCAGATCGTCAAGGTCAAGGTGCTCGAGACCGACGAGAAGGGCCGCGTCAAGCTGTCCATGAAGGCCCTGACCGAGCGTCCGGCCGGCATGGAGTTCCAGGAACGCGCACCGCGCGAAGACCGTGGTGGTGATCGCGGCGACCGCGGCGGCGAGCGTCGTGACCGTGGCGGCGATCGCGCACCGCGTGGCGACGATCGCGCGCCGCGCGGCGACCGCGCACCGCGTTTTGAAGGCAACGGCGACCGCGGCGGCGAACCGCAGCAGCAGCAGCCCGAGCAGTCGTCGCAAGACGCCCCGCGCGGCGACCATCAAGGTTGATGCGGATGCGGACGGAGCGGCCTGTGCTGCTTCCGTCCTTTTTTCCACCGTGGCGCCCGACTCCTATGGAGGCGGGCGTTGCCGTCAGGAAGACCCATGAAAGCCATTGAAATCACATCCTTCGGCGCGCCGGACGTCCTGCGTGTCGTCGAGCGTCCCGATCCCGTCGCGGGCGAGGGCGAGCTGCTGATTCGGGTGGCCGCGAGCGGCGTGAACCGTCCCGACGTGCTGCAGCGCACCGGCAACTATCCGGTGCCGCCGGGTGCCTCCGATCTGCCGGGCCTCGAGGTGGCGGGCACGATCGTCTCGGGCGATGCCAAGGCCCTGGCCGAAGCCGGGCTGGCCGTGGGCGACCGCGTCTGCGCACTGGTGGCCGGCGGTGGCTATGCCGAGCTCTGCGTGGCGCCGGTCGCGCAATGCCTGCCGGTGCCCGAGGGCTGGAGCGACATCGAGGCGGCTTCGCTGCCCGAGACCTTCTTCACCGTCTGGAGCAATGTGTTCGAGCGCGGCCGCCTGCAAAAGGGCGAGACGCTGCTGATCCAGGGTGGCACCAGCGGCATCGGCGTGACCGCGATCCAGCTCGCCAAGGCGTTGGGCGCGACCGTGATCGCCACGGCCGGCAGCGACGAGAAGTGCGCGGCCTGCCTGAAGCTGGGCGCGGACCACGCCATCAACTACAAGACGGCCGACTTCGCCGCCGAGGTGAAGACGATCACCGGCGGCAAGGGTGTCGACGTGATCCTCGACATGGTCGCGGGTGCCTACGTGGCGCGCGAGATCGAATGCCTGGCCGAAGACGGTCGGCTGGTCATCATCGCGGTGCAGGGCGGCATCAAGGCCGAGATCAATGCCGGCCTGGTGCTGCGGCGCCGGCTGACGGTCACGGGCTCGACCCTGCGGCCCCGGCCGATCGCCTTCAAGGCGGCGATCGCGCAGGCACTGCATGCCAGGGTCTGGCCTCTGCTGGCCAGCGGCGCGGTCAAGCCGGTCATTCACAGCACCTTCGCGGCCGTGGGGGAACCCAGCGGCGCGGCGCAGGCGCATGTCCTGATGGAATCGAACCAGCACATCGGCAAGATCGTGCTGACCTGGTGAACGAACGAAACGAAACGACGATGACGAACAGGAAGCTGATCGCCGGCAATTGGAAGATGAATGGCAGCCTGGCTGCCAACGAGGCGCTGCTCGACGCGCTGCTGCAAGGCGTGGGCGCGCCGAGCTGCGACGTGGCCGTCTGCGTGCCGGCGCCTTATCTGGCGCAGGTGCAGGGCAAGGTCGCGGGTTCGCCGATCACGCTCGGCGCGCAGGATGTCTCCGCGCAGCCGCAGGGCGCCTTCACGGGCGAACAGTCGGCGGCGATGCTGAGCGAGTTCGGCGTGCGCTATGCGATCGTGGGTCATTCGGAGCGGCGCCAGTACCATGGCGAAACCGACGAGATGGTGGCGGCCAAGACCGCGGCTGCGCTGGCGCGTGGCATCACGCCGATCGTCTGCGTCGGCGAGACGCTGGCCGAGCGTGAAGCAGGGCGCACCGAGGAAGTGGTCAAGCGCCAGTTGGCGGCCGTGATCCACGTCAACGGCCACTGCATCAGCGAGATCGTCGTGGCCTACGAGCCCGTGTGGGCCATCGGCACCGGCAAGACGGCTTCGCCCGAGCAGGCGCAGGGCGTGCATGCGGTGTTGCGTGCGCAATTGCACCATGCAGCCAGCGAACACGCGGCCGGCATCCGCATCCTTTACGGCGGCAGCATGAACGCGGCCAATGCCGCGGAACTGCTGTCGCAGGCCGACATCGATGGCGGCCTGATCGGCGGCGCATCGCTCAAGGCCCCCGACTTTCTGCAAATCATTGCCGCCGCGCGCTGAGCGCACGGCGTTCCCTTAGGAGTAAACAAGATATGAACCTGGTCCTCAACATTCTCGTCGGCGTGCAGATGCTGACCGCGCTCGCGATGATCGGCCTGATCCTCGTGCAACACGGCAAGGGCGCCGACATGGGCGCGGCCTTCGGCAGCGGCAGTGCCGGCAGCCTGTTCGGTGCCAGCGGCAGCGCCAACTTCCTGTCGCGCACCACGGCCGTTCTGGCGGCGGTCTTCTTCGTGACGACCCTGCTGCTGGCCTACTTCAGCCATGCCCGTCCCTCGGCCGGCGGCAACAGCCTGCTGGAGCGTTCGGCAGTGGGTGCACCGGCGCCTGGCGCTTCGGGTTCGGCCTCGCAGATCCCGTCGGCATTGCCCGCGCCTGCAGCCCCGGCTTCGGCGCCTGCGGCCCCTGCGTCGGGCGCGGCTCAGATTCCCGGCAAATAATCTTTGTGACAATGCAGCCTCAAGTGAAAAAGGCTGCGTTTCAGGGTAAACTCTTAAGCTGCACCGGAAAGCCAAAACCCTCTGGGTTCCTCATGCCATCCGGGCAGCAAAAAACCGCGGTCGTGGTGAAATTGGTAGACACGCTATCTTGAGGGGGTAGTGGCGAAAGCTGTGCGAGTTCGAGTCTCGCCGACCGCACCAAATCTCATCGGCAGGAGTCAGCAAGATGCTGGTTTCTGTCGATGTCAAGCGGTGATAGAACCCTGATGAACCTCGATTCCTACCTCCCCGTCCTGTTGTTTATTCTGGTCGGTATCGGGGTAGGCATCGCCCCCCAGGTTCTCGGCTATATTCTTGGCCCGAACCGGCCCGACGCGGCCAAAAACTCCCCCTACGAATGCGGTTTCGAAGCCTTCGAAAACGCGCGCATGCAATTCGATGTCCGCTATTACCTGGTGGCCATCCTCTTCATCCTGTTCGACCTGGAAATCGCTTTCCTCTTCCCCTGGGCCGTGGCGCTCAAGGAAGTGGGTGTGGCGGGCTTCTGGGCGGTCGTGATCTTCCTGGCGATCCTCGTCGTGGGCTTTGCCTACGAATGGAAAAAGGGTGCGCTTGACTGGGAATAGCCGTACAACGGCAACAAGGTACAGCCATGGCCATTGAAGGCGTTTTCAAAGAAGGCTTCGTCACCACGTCCTACGATTCGGTGGTGAACTGGGCCAAGACCGGCTCGTTGTGGCCCATGACCTTCGGTCTGGCCTGCTGCGCGGTCGAAATGATGCATGCGGCCGCCGCGCGCTACGACATCGGTCGCTTCGGCGCCGAGGTGTTCCGCGCCAGTCCGCGCCAGTCCGATCTGATGATCGTGGCCGGCACGCTGTGCAACAAGATGGCGCCCGCGCTGCGCAAGGTCTACGACCAGATGGCCGAGCCGCGCTGGGTGCTGTCGATGGGCTCGTGCGCCAACGGCGGCGGCTACTACCACTACAGTTATTCCGTGGTGCGCGGCTGCGACCGCATCGTGCCGGTCGACGTCTATGTGCCCGGCTGCCCGCCGACGGCCGAAGCGCTGATCTACGGGATCATCCAGCTGCAGCAAAAGGTGCGCCGCACCAACACCATCGCCCGTGCCTGACGGGAACCCCATGACAGCTTTCGCGATCGATCCCGATGTCCTGAAGGACACCATTTCCTTGGCCCTGGGCGACAAGGTGAAACGTATCACCGTGGCGCTCGGCGAAGTCACGCTGGTGGTGAAGGCGGCCGACTATCTGGCCGCCATGCAGCTGCTGCGCGATGCGCCCGGCTGCAAGTTCGAGCAGCTGATCGACATCTGCGGACTCGACTACTCGACCTACCGCGACACCGAGTGGGACGGCCTGCGCTACTGCGCGGTCTCGCACCTGCTGTCGGTGAGCTTGAACCAGCGCGTGCGCGTCAAGACCTTCTGCGAAGACGACGACTTCCCCGTGCTGCCGTCGGTGATGCACCTCTGGAACTCGGCCAACTGGTTCGAACGCGAAGCCTTCGACCTGTACGGCATCGTGTTCGAGGGCCACGAAGACCTGCGCCGCATCCTGACCGACTACGGCTTCATCGGCCATCCGTTCCGCAAGGACTTCCCGTTGTCGGGCCACGTCGAGATGCGCTACGACGAAGAACTCAAGCGCGTGGTCTATCAGCCGGTGAGCATCGAGCCGCGTGAAGTCACGCCGCGCGTGATCCGCGAAGAGAACTACGGCGGCGGACTGCACTGACGCACTGACATGGCTGAAATCAAGAACTACACGCTCAACTTCGGGCCCCAGCATCCCGCCGCCCACGGCGTTCTGCGTCTCGTGCTCGAACTCGACGGCGAAGTCGTCCAGCGCGCCGACCCGCACATCGGCCTGCTGCACCGCGCGACCGAGAAGCTGGCCGAAGGCAAGACCTACATCCAGTCGCTGCCCTACATGGACCGCCTCGACTACGTGTCGATGATGTCCAACGAGCACGCCTACTGCCTCGCGATCGAGAAGCTGATGGGCATCGAGGTGCCGATCCGCGCACAGTACATCCGCGTGATGTTCGCCGAGATCACCCGCCTGCTGAACCACCTGATGTGGCTCGGATCGCACGGCAACGACTGCGGCAGCTCGACCATCCTGATCTACGCCTTCCGCGAACGCGAAGACCTGTTCGACATCTACGAAGCGGTGTCCGGCGCGCGCATGCACGCCGCGTACTTCCGGCCGGGCGGTGTGTACCGCGACCTGCCGGACACGATGCCGCAGTACAAGGTCAGCAAGATCAAGAACGCCAAGGCACTCGAGCGCATGAACGAGAACCGCCAGGGTTCGATGCTCGACTTCATCGATGACTTCACGAAGCGTTTCGTGAAGCACATGGAGGAGTACCACACACTCCTGACCGACAACCGCATCTGGAAACAGCGCACCGTCGGCATCGGCGTCATGACGCCCGAGCGCGCGCTGAGCCTGGGCCTGACCGGTCCGATGCTGCGCGGCTCCGGCATCGCCTGGGACCTGCGCAAGAAGCAGCCGTACGACGTGTACGACCGCATGGATTTCGACATCCCCGTGGGCAAGACCGGCGACTGCTACGACCGCTACCTGGTGCGCATGGAAGAGATGGTGCAGTCCAACCGCATCATCAAGCAGTGCGTCGACTGGCTGCGCGTGAACCCCGGCCCCGTCATCACCGACAACCACAAGGTGGCAGCACCTGCGCGCGAGTCGATGAAGGGCAACATGGAAGAGCTGATTCATCACTTCAAGCTCTTCACCGAAGGCTTCCACGTGCCCGAAGGCGAAGCCTATGCGGCCGTCGAGCACCCCAAGGGCGAGTTCGGCATCTACCTGGTGAGCGACGGCGCCAACAAGCCGTACCGCCTCAAAATCCGCGCGCCCGGCTTTGCACACCTGGCAGCGCTCGACGAAATGACGCGCGGCCACATGATCGCGGACACCGTGGCCGTGATCGGCACCCTGGACATCGTGTTCGGAGAAATCGATCGATGAACAGAGCCCACCCCCGAAGCGCCTGCGGCGCCTCCCCCTCGAGGGCGCGCCACCAGCAGCCCGGCAAAGCCGGTTCCGCGGTGGCCCTTGAACAGTCCGTGGAGAATCGAATTGAGTGATGCATCACCTCAAGGGCGGGGTCTTTCCGATCAAGCCCTGGAGCGCTTCGCGCGCGAAGTCGCCAAGTACCCGGCCGAGCAGGCGCAGTCCGCCGTGATGGCCTGCCTGGCCATCGTGCAGCAGGAGCAGGGCTTCGTGAGCCTCGAGAGCGAGAAGGTCGTCGCCGACTTCCTCGGCATGCCGCAGATCGCCGTGCACGAAGTCACGACCTTCTACAACATGTACAACCAGCAGCCGACCGGCCGCTTCAAGCTCAACGTCTGCACCAACCTGCCGTGTCTGCTGCGTGACGGCGCGACCGCGCTGGCCCACCTCGAAAAGAAGCTGGGCATCTCGATGGGCGGCACGACCGCCGACGGCCTGTTCACGCTGCAGCAGAGCGAATGCCTGGGCGCCTGCGCCGATTCGCCGGTGATGCTGGTGAACGACCGCACGATGTGCAGCTTCATGAGCAACGACAAGCTCGACCAACTCATCGACGGCCTGCGTGCCTCGTCGAAGGGAGACGCCGCATGACGCCCGAACAAGTCCTGTCGCAGTTCCAGGCGACCGGTGTCCAGACCTGCTTCCACGATCGCCACATCGGTGCGCAGATCTACGCGGGCCTCGACGGCACCAACTGGCGCCTGGCCGACTACGAAGCGCGCGGTGGCTACCAGGCCCTGCGCAAGATCCTGACCGAGGGCCTCACGCCCGACCAGGTGATCGCCGAAGTCAAGGCCTCGGGCCTGCGCGGCCGTGGCGGCGCGGGCTTCCCGACCGGCCTCAAGTGGAGCTTCATGCCCCGCCAGTTCCCGGGCCAGAAGTACCTCGTGTGCAATTCGGATGAAGGCGAGCCGGGCACCTGCAAGGACCGCGACATCCTGCAGTTCAACCCGCACATCGTGATCGAAGGCATGGCCATCGCTGCATACGCGATGGGCATCAGCGTGGGCTACAACTACATCCACGGCGAGATCTTCCAGAGCTACGACCGCTTCGAGGAAGCGCTGGAAGAAGCGCGCGCCGCCGGTTATCTCGGCGACAAGATCATGGGCAGCACGTACAACTTCCAGTTGCACGCCGCCCACGGCTTCGGCGCCTACATCTGCGGCGAAGAGACCGCGTTGCTCGAGTCCCTCGAAGGCAAGAAGGGCCAGCCGCGCTTCAAGCCGCCGTTCCCGGCCAGCTTCGGCCTGTACGGCAAGCCGACCACCATCAACAACACCGAGACCTTCGCGGCGGTGCCCTGGATCATCCGCAACGGCGGTCCGGCCTACCTCGAGTGCGGCAAGCCCAACAACGGCGGCACCAAGATCTATTCGGTGAGCGGTGACGTCGAACTGCCGGGCAACTACGAAGTGCCCATGGGCACACCGTTCTCCAAGCTGCTCGAACTCGCCGGCGGCGTGCGCAAGGGGCGCACGCTCAAGGCCGTGATCCCCGGCGGATCCTCGTCGCCTGTGCTGCCGGCCGACACCATGATGGCCTGCACCATGGACTACGACTCCATCGCCAAGGCCGGCTCGATGCTGGGTTCGGGCGCGGTGATCGTCATGGACGACAGCCGCTCGATGGTCGAGTCGCTCAAGCGCCTCTCGTACTTCTACATGCACGAATCCTGCGGCCAGTGCACCCCCTGCCGCGAAGGCACGGGCTGGCTCTGGCGCGTGGTCGACCGCATCCACAACGGTCAGGGCAAGGCCAATGACATGGACCTGCTCAACTCGGTCGCGGACAACATCCAGGGCCGCACCATCTGCGCACTGGGCGACGCCGCGGCCATGCCGGTGCGCGCCATGATCAAGCACTTCCGCCACGAGTTCGAGGCGCTGATCCCTGGCTACGTCCCCAAGACGCCGGCCCAAGCCTGAGCACGAAAACGCGACACATATGGTTGAAATCGAACTCGACGGCAAGAAGGTCGACATCGTCGAAGGCAGCATGATCATGCATGCGGCCGACAAGGCGGGGACCTACATCCCGCACTTCTGCTATCACAAGAAACTCAGCATTGCGGCCAACTGCCGCATGTGCCTGGTCGACGTGGAAAAAGCGCCCAAGCCGATGCCGGCCTGCGCCACGCCCGTGACCCAGGGCATGATCGTCCGCACCAAGAGCGAGAAGGCCATCAAGGCCCAGCAATCGGTGATGGAGTTCCTGCTCATCAATCACCCGCTCGACTGCCCGATCTGCGACCAGGGCGGCGAATGCCAGCTGCAGGATCTGGCCGTGGGCTACGGCGGCTCGACCTCGCGCTACGAGGAAGAGAAGCGCGTGGTCTTCCACAAGGACGTGGGCCCGCTCATCAGCATGGAAGAGATGAGCCGCTGCATCCATTGCACGCGCTGTGTGCGCTTCGGCCAGGAAGTGGCCGGCGTGATGGAGCTCGGCATGATCCACCGCGGCGAGCACTCCGAGATCACGACCGTGGTCGGCGAGACCGTCGACTCCGAGCTGTCGGGCAACATGATCGACATCTGCCCGGTCGGCGCGCTCACCAGCAAGCCCTTCCGCTACAGCGCCCGCACCTGGGAACTGTCGCGCCGCAAGTCGGTGAGCCCGCACGATTCCACCGGTGCCAACCTGATCGTCCAGGTCAAGAACCACCAGGTGATGCGCGTCGTTCCGCTCGAGAACGAAGACGTCAACGAGTGCTGGATCGCCGACCGCGACCGCTTCTCCTACGAATCGCTCAACAGCGACGAGCGCCTCACGCAGCCCATGCTCAAGCAGGGCGGCCAATGGCAGACCGTCGACTGGCAGACCGCGCTCGAGTATGTGGCCAACGGCCTGCGCCAGATCAAGACCGACCACGGCGCCGCCGCGATCGGCGCGCTGGTGAGCCCGCACAGCACCGTGGAAGAACTGGCCCTGGCCGGCGCGCTGGTGCGCGGCCTGGGCAGCGAGAACATCGACCACCGCCTGCGCCACGCCGACTTCACGGCGAGCAGCGGCGTCCGCTGGCTCGGCACCTCGATCGCCTCGCTGTCGAACCTGCAGCGCGTGCTGGTCGTGGGCTCGAACCTGCGCAAGGACCATCCGCTGTTCGCGCAGCGCATCCGCCAGGCCGTGCGCAAGGGCGCCGCCGTGAGCGTGATCGCCTCGTCGAACGAACTGGCCTCGCGTGATGCGTGGGCCCTGCCGCTGGCCGGCGTGACCACCGTCGCTCCCGGCGGCTGGCTGCAGGCCCTGGCCGACGTGGCCAGCGCCATCGGTGCAGAAAAGGGCGTGGCCGCGCCTGCCGCAGGCAACGCCACGGACGAGGCCAAGGCCTTCGCCCAGTCGCTGATCGGCGGCGAACGCAAGGCGATCCTGCTGGGCAATGCCGCCGCGCACCACGCCGACGCATCGCGCCTGCTGGCGATCGCGCAGTGGATCGGCGCGCAGACCGGCGCGAGCGTCGGCTACCTGACCGAGGCCGCCAACACCGTCGGCGCGCAGTGGGTGAACGCGCTGCCAGGGCAGGGCGGTCTGAACGCCGGCCAGATGCTGGCAGGCGGCCTCAAGGCCGTGCTGCTGCTCAATAACGAACCCGAATTCGATTCGGCCGCCGGTGCACGCACGGCCGCCGGTCTGGAGCATGCGCAGATGGTCGTGACGCTGAGCCCCTTCAAGGCCAACCTCGCGATCAGCGACGTGCTGCTGCCGATCGCGCCGTTCACCGAAACGCCGGGCACCTTCGTCAACGCCGAAGGCCGGATCCAGAGCTTCCACGCGGTGGTCAAGCCGCGCGGCGAAGCGCGCCCGGGCTGGAAGGTCCTGCGCGTGCTGGCCAACCTGCTGGGTGTGCCGGGCTTCGATTTCGAGACCGCACAGGAAGTGCTGGCCAGCGTGCGCGGCGCCGATGCGGCGACGCACGTGGCGTCCGAGCGCCTGAACAATGAAGCGCCCGCCGACCTCGACCTGGCTGCGCCCGGCAACGCCGCGGCCGTGCCGGTGACCGCCTCGATCTACCAGCTGGACGGCCTCACGCGCCGCGCCACCTCGCTGCAGTTGACCGCCGACGCACGCGGACGCCATGCGGCGACCGGTGTCCGTCCCGGCCCGCATCCCGCGGTGGAAGAGGTGGCGGCATGATCGATTCGATCTTCAACTTCGGCCAGGGCCTGATCTCGGCCCACTGGTGGACGGCGGGCGGCTGGCCCGTCATCTGGGCATTGATCAAGATCATCTGCGTGCTCGCGCCGCTGATGGGCGCGGTCGCCTACCTGACGCTCTGGGAGCGCAAGCTGCTGGGCTTCATCCAGGTGCGTCACGGCCCCAACCGGGTCGGTCCCTTCGGTCTGCTGCAGCCCATCGCCGATGCGCTCAAGCTGCTGACCAAGGAAATCATCAGCCCGACGGCCGCGAGCCAGGGCCTGTTCCGCCTCGGCCCGATCATGGCGATCATGCCGGCGCTGGCCGCCTGGGTCGCGATTCCCTTCGGTCCCGAAGCGATCCTCGCGAACGTCAATGCCGGTCTGCTGCTGATCATGGCCATCACCTCGATCGAGGTCTATGGCGTGATCATTGCGGGTTGGGCCTCGAACTCGAAGTACGCCTTCCTGGGCGCGCTGCGTGCCTCGGCACAAATGGTGAGCTATGAAATCGCGATGGGCTTCTGCCTGGTCGTGGTGATCATGGTCACGGGCAGCCTGCACCTGGGCGACGTGGTCGCGGTGCAGGGCAAGGGCATGGGCGCCGACATGGGCCTGGGCTTCCTGTCGTGGAACTGGCTGCCGCTGCTGCCGATCTTCGTGGTCTACGTGATCTCCGGCGTGGCCGAGACCAACCGCCATCCCTTCGACGTGGTCGAAGGCGAGGCGGAAATCGTGGCCGGCCACATGGTCGAGTACTCGGGCATGGGCTTCGCGATCTTCTTCCTGGCCGAGTACGCCAGCATGTGGCTCGTGTCGATCCTCGCCGCGCTGATGTTCCTCGGCGGCTGGCTGTCGCCGGTCGGCTTCCTCGACTTCATTCCGGGCTGGATCTGGCTGGGGCTCAAGACCTTCTTCGTGGTCTCGCTCTTCATCTGGATTCGCGGCACCTTCCCGCGCTTCCGTTACGACCAGATCATGCGTCTGGGCTGGAAGATCTTCATTCCGGTCACCCTGGTGTGGCTGCTGGTGGTCGGGGGCTGGATGCAGACGCCCTGGAACATCTGGAAATAAGCGGAGAAACACACGATGTCTTCAGCTGTTGCTGCTTCCTCCTTTTCGGTCAAGGACTTCCTCAAGAGCTTCATGCTCGCGGAGTTGTTCAAGGGCATGGTCCTCACGGGTCGCTACGCGTTCCGTCGCAAGATCACGGTCCAGTTCCCCGAAGAGAAAACCCCGCTGTCGCCGCGCTTCCGCGGCCTGCACGCCCTGCGCCGCTACGAGAACGGCGAAGAGCGCTGCATTGCCTGCAAGCTGTGCGAGGCCGTGTGCCCGGCGGTGGCGATCACCATCGAGTCCGAAGTGCGTGACGACGGCTCGCGCCGCACCTCGCGCTACGACATCGACCTGACCAAGTGCATCTTCTGCGGCTTCTGCGAAGAGAGCTGCCCGGTCGATTCCATCGTCGAGACGCACATCCTCGAGTACCACGGCGAAAAGCGCGGTGACCTGTACTTCACGAAGGAAATGCTGCTCGCCGTGGGCGACCGCTACGAACCCGAGATCGCGGCCAACAAGGCCGCCGACGCCAAATACCGTTAACGGCAGACGCCCCAAAGAAAAAATCCATGGACGTCAAGACTGGCTTCTTCTATCTGTTCTCGCTGGTGCTGCTGTTCGCGGCCTTCCGAGTCATCACCGCGCGCAACCCCGTGCATGCGGTGCTCTATCTGATGCTGGCGTTCTCGCAGGCATCGGCCGTGTGGCTGCTGCTGCAAGCCGAGTTCCTGGCCATCGTGCTGGTGCTGGTCTACCTGGGCGCCGTGATGGTGCTGTTCCTGTTCGTCGTGATGATGCTCGACCTCAACATGGACAGCCTGCGGCAGGGCTTCTGGCGGCACTTCCCGCTGGCGGCGCTGATCGGCGTGGTGATCGCGCTCGAGATGGCCTATGTGCTGATGGGCGGCTTCCGCGGACAGCCGGCTGCCGCGCAGGCCGCCATGACCGCGGGCGGTTCGAACACCAAGGCGCTGGGCATCCTGATGTACACCGAGTACGTGTACCCGGTGCAGATCGCGGCCGTCATCCTGGTGGTGGCCATGATCGCGGCCATCGCGCTCACGCTGCGTCAGCGCAAGGACACCAAGTTCATCGACGTGGGCGACCAGGTCCGTGTGAAATCGCGCGACCGCCTGCAGCTGGTCAAGCTCGACGCGACCCAGCCCGCGCCACCGCCGCCCGCGCCTGAACCGGCCCCCACGGTGGCCGGTGCCGCCCCCGCTCCGGAGAAGAAGGCATGACTCTGACCCTCCCTCATTTCCTGTCGCTCGGTGCGATGCTGTTCGCGATGTCGGTCGTCGGCATCTTCCTGAACCGCAAGAACCTGATCGTGCTGCTGATGTGCATCGAACTGATGCTGCTCGCGGTCAACATGAACTTCGTGGCCTTCTCGCACTACCTGGGCGACATGCATGGCCAGATCTTCGTGTTCTTCATCCTGACGGTGGCCGCGGCCGAGTCGGCCATCGGGCTGGCGCTGCTGGTGCTGCTGTTCCGCAACAAGTCGAGCATCAATGTCGACGAACTCAATACGTTAAAAGGATGACCCCCAGTCTTCGCGCACTTCGTGTCGCTTCGCCAACCCCCTTCAGGGGGCGCCACCAGCGGCCCGGCAAAGCCGGTTCCGCGGTGGCTCTGGAATGTGGCGTTTGGCACGATGTCGTGAGCCGCTGAGAAGAAGAATCGCATGAGTTCAACCCTTTCCGCATCCACACTGCTGGCCGTTCCGATGGCGCCGCTGGTCGGCGCCGTGCTGGCGGGCCTGTTCGGCACGAAATTCGGTGGCAACCACATCGGCCGGAAGATCACGCACTCGCTGACCATCCTCGGCGTGCTGGTGGCCTTCATCCTCTCCGCGATGACGCTCAAGAGCGTGGTCGTCGACGGCGCGCGCTTCAACGCCACGCTGTACGAATGGATGGTCGTCGGCGGCCTGAAGATGGAAGTCGGCTTCCTGGTCGACGGCCTCACGGCCATGATGATGTGCGTCGTGACCTTCGTGTCGCTGATGGTCCACATCTACACCATCGGCTACATGCAGGAAGACGAAGGCTACAACCGCTTCTTCTCGTACATCTCGCTGTTCACCTTCTCCATGCTGATGCTCGTGATGAGCAACAACATGCTGCAGCTGTTCTTCGGCTGGGAGGCCGTGGGCCTGGTGTCGTACCTGCTGATCGGCTTCTGGTACAACAAACCGACCGCGATCTTCGCCAACATGAAGGCCTTCCTGGTCAACCGCGTGGGCGACTTCGGCTTCATCCTGGGCATCGGCCTGATCGCGGCCTATGCCAACACGCTGAACTACGGCGAAGCCTTCGCCCAGGCCGACGCGCTGTCGAAGCTGAGCTTCCCGGGCACCGAGTGGATGCTCGTGACCGTGATCTGCATCTGCCTGTTCATCGGTGCGATGGGCAAGAGCGCGCAGTTCCCGCTGCACGTCTGGCTGCCGGACTCGATGGAAGGCCCGACCCCCATCTCCGCGCTGATCCACGCCGCGACCATGGTCACGGCCGGCATCTTCATGGTGGCGCGCATGTCGCCGCTGTTCGAACTGAGCGACACGGCCCTGAGTTTCATCCTCGTGATCGGCTCGATCACCGCGCTGTTCATGGGCTTCCTGGGCATCATCCAGAACGACATCAAGCGCGTCGTCGCGTACTCGACGCTCTCGCAGCTCGGCTACATGACGGTCGCGCTGGGTGCCTCGGCCTATTCGGTCGCAGTGTTCCACCTGATGACGCACGCCTTCTTCAAGGCCTTGCTGTTCCTCGGCGCGGGCTCGGTGATCATCGGCATGCACCACAACCAGGACATCCGCTGGATGGGCGGCGTGCGCAAGTACATGCCCATCACCTGGATCACTTCGCTGCTGGGCTCGCTGGCACTGATCGGCACGCCGCTGTTCTCGGGCTTCTACTCGAAGGACAGCATCATCGAGGCCGTGCACGAAAGCCACCTGTGGGGTGCCGGCTTCGCCAACTTCGCCGTGCTGGCGGGCGTGTTCGTGACCGCCTTCTATTCGTTCCGCATGTACTTCCTGGTGTTCCACGGCAAGGAGCGCTACGACCAGAACCCGGACGCACACCACGACGACCATCACGGGCACGACGACCATGGCCACGGCCATGACGCCAAGCCGCACGAGTCGCCCTGGGTGGTCTGGCTGCCGCTGGTGCTGCTGGCGATCCCGTCGGTGGTGATCGGCTACTTCACGATCCAGCCGATGCTCTACGGCGACTTCTTCAAGGACGCGATCTTCTTCAATCTCGACAAGCACCATGCGATGCGCGAGATGGCCGAAGCCTTCCACGGCCCGTGGGCCATGGCGGTGCACGGCCTGACGACGATGCCGTTCTGGCTGGCGCTGGCCGGCGTGGTGCTCTCGTACTACATGTACATGGTCAACCCGGCGCTGCCGGCGGCGATCAAGCGCGCCTTCGGCCCCGTCTACCGCCTGCTGGAAAACAAGTACTACCTCGACTGGATCAACGAGAACATCGTGGCGCGCGGCGCCCGTGCACTCGGCACCGCCTTCTGGAAGGGCGGCGACCAGGCCGTCATCGACGGTGCGATCGTCAACGGTTCCTGGAAAGCCATCGGCCGCCTCGCCGGCGTGGTGCGCTGGCTGCAATCCGGCTACATCTACCACTACGCGTTCGCAATGCTGCTGGGCATCTTCGTGCTCATGACGTATTTCGTGTGGTTCAACAAGTAAGCGCTCTCGCTGGGGAAAAAGAAAAATGGGTTTGTTGAGCCTTGCCATCTGGATACCGATCGCCTTCGGTGTCCTGCTGTTGGCCTTCGGTCGGGACGATCGCGCGAACCTCGTGCGTTGGACCGCTTTGGTCGGTGCCCTCGTGAGCTTCGCGGTCACGGTGCCGCTCTACACGCGCTTCGAACTCGGCACTGCGTCGATGCAGTTCGTCGAGAAGTTCAGCTGGATCCAGCGCTTCAACGTCAACTACCACCTCGGGGTCGACGGCCTGTCGCTCTGGATGGTGCTGCTGACCTCCTTCATCACGGTGATCGTGGTGATCTCGGCCTGGCAGGTGATCACCGAGCGCGTGAACCAGTACATGGGCGCGTTCCTGATCCTCTCGGGTTTCATGATCGGCGTGTTCTCCGCGCTCGACGGCATCCTGTTCTACGTGTTCTTCGAAGCCACGCTGATCCCGATGTACCTGATCATCGGCATCTGGGGCGGCCCGAACAAGATCTACGCGGCCTTCAAGTTCTTCCTGTATACGCTCCTCGGCTCGCTGCTGATGCTGGTCGCGCTGATCTACCTGTACAACAAGTCGGGCGGCAGTTTCGACATCGCGACCTGGCA
Organism: Variovorax frigidus; assembly: GCF_051216515.1. NCBI lineage: Bacteria > Pseudomonadati > Pseudomonadota > Betaproteobacteria > Burkholderiales > Comamonadaceae > Variovorax > Variovorax frigidus. Next base: position 331,877 of record NZ_JBPJZF010000004.1, on the reverse strand, counting down.
CCAGCTGCCGCTGGCCGCGAGCGCGCAGACCTTCCTGTTCTTCGCCTTCTTCGCGGCCTTCGCGGTCAAGGTGCCGATGTTCCCGGTCCACACCTGGCTGCCCGACGTGCACGTCGAGGCGCCCACCGGCGGCTCGGCCGTGCTGGCCGCCATCATGCTGAAGCTGGGCGCCTACGGCTTCCTGCGCTTCTCGATGCCGATCGCACCCGATGCCTCGCGTGAATGGGCCTGGCTCATGATCGCGCTGTCGCTGATCGCGGTGATCTACGTCGGCCTGGTGGCGCTGGTGCAGCGCGACATGAAGAAGCTGGTGGCTTACTCGTCGGTCGCCCACATGGGCTTCGTGACGCTCGGCTTCTTCATCTTCAACGAGCTCGGCGTTTCGGGCGGCATCGTCCAGATGGTCGCGCACGGCTTCGTGTCGGCCGCGATGTTCCTGGGCATCGGCGTGCTGTACGACCGCGTGCATTCGCGCGAAATCGCCGACTACGGCGGCGTGGTCAACACCATGCCCAAGTTCGCCGCGTTTGCACTGCTGTTCGCCATGGCCAATTGCGGCCTGCCGGGCACCGCCGGTTTCGTAGGCGAGTGGATGGTGATCCTGGGTGCGGTCAAGGCCAACTTCTGGGTCGGCCTGGGCGCTGCCTCGGCACTGATCTTCGGCGCCGCCTACACCCTGTGGATGTACAAGCGCGTGTACCTCGGCCCGATCGGCAACGACCACGTCAAGGAACTCAAGGACCTCAACGCCCGCGAGTTCCTGATGATGTCGCTGCTGGCGATCGCCGTGCTGTGGATGGGTCTCTATCCCAAGCCTTTCACCGACGTGATGGACGCCTCCGTGGGCAACCTGCTGCAGCACGTCGCCAAGTCGAAGTTGCCCTGATCCACGCTGAACAAGAGAACGAGATGATTGACAAACTCAGCTGGATGGCGATTTACCCCGAAGTGGTGCTGCTGGTCATGGCCTGCATCATTGCGCTGGTGGATCTGTCGACCGCCGGCGCCCGCCGCACCCGCACCTACATCCTCACGCTGCTGACGCTGGCCGTGGTGGCTTTCCTCACCGGCATGGCCGCCGTTCAGGGTCAGACCGTCTACGGCTTTGGCGGCATGGTGGTCAGCGACCCGATGGGCAACTGGCTCAAGTGCTTCGCCAGCATCGCGCTGATGGTGGCGCTGGTCTATGGCCGTCCGTACGCAGCCGACCGCGGCATGCTGCGCGGCGGCGAGATGTTCACGCTGAGCATGTTCTCGCTGCTGGGCATGTTCGTGATGATCTCGGGCAGCAACTTCCTGCTGATCTACCTGGGCCTCGAACTGCTCACGCTGTCGAGCTACGCGCTGGTCGCGCTGCGCCGCGAGAACGCGGTCGCGAGCGAGGCCGCCATGAAGTACTTCGTGCTCGGCGCGATGGCCAGCGGCTTCCTGCTGTACGGCCTGTCGATGATGTACGGCGCCACCGGTTCGCTGGACATCAACGAGGTGTTCAAGGCCGTCGCGAGCCGCAAGGTGGACCACCAGGTGCTGGTGTTCGGCCTGGTGTTCATCGTGGCCGGTCTGGCCTTCAAGGTCGGTGCCGCGCCGTTCCACATGTGGGTGCCCGACGTCTACCAGGGCGCACCGACCGCGATCACGCTGCTGATCGGCGCCGCACCGGAGCTGGCCGCCTTCGCGATCATCATCCGCCTGCTGGTCGAGGGGCTGCTGCCGCTCGCCATCGACTGGCAGCAGATGCTGGCGGTGCTGGCCGTGGCCTCTCTGGTGGTGGGCAACCTGGCCGCCATCGCGCAGACCAACCTCAAGCGCATGCTGGCCTACTCGACCATCGCGCAGATGGGCTTCATGCTGCTCGGCCTGGTGGCGGGTGTGGTCAACGGCAACACCTACAACGCGCAGTTCGCGTACAGCGCGTCGATGTTCTATGTCGTCACCTACGTGCTGACCACGCTGGCGAGCTTCGGCATCATCCTGCTGCTGGCGCGCGAAGGTTTCGAGAGCGAAGAGATCACCGACCTCGCCGGCCTCAACCAGCGCAGCCCGCTGTATGCCGGCGTGATGGCGATCGCGATGTTCTCGCTGGCCGGTCTGCCGCCGCTGGTGGGCTTCTACGCCAAGCTGGCTGTGCTGCAGGCGCTGATCGCCTCGGGCCAGGCCATCTACATCGGCCTGGCGGTGTTCGCCGTGATCATGTCGCTGATCGGCGCCTTCTACTACCTGCGCATCGTCAAGGTCATGTACTTCGACGCGCCGGTGACGGCCACCACCGTGTCGGCGCCGCGCGACGTGCGCTTCGTGCTGACGCTCAACGGCGCGCTGATCCTGATCCTGGGCATCGTGCCCGGCGGCCTGATGACGCTGTGCGCGCAGGCCATCGTGGCCACGCTGGCCAACTGATCCGACGTGTCGCAAAGCGCCTCGGTCTGGCTGGTGCTGCTGCTCACACTGGCGGCGGCCAACCTGCCTTTCGTCAATGAGCGGCTGCTTGCGCTGGTGCCGGTGGGCGCTGCCGCGAAGAAGTCGCTGGCGGTGCGCCTGGCCGAGCTGGTGCTGCTCTATTTCATCGTCGGCGGCATCGGCCTGCTGTTCGAGCGCCGCGTGGGGCAGATCGCTCCGCAAGGCTGGGAGTTCTATGCGGTGACGGCGTCGCTGTTCATCGTGCTGGCGTTTCCGGGCTTCACCTGGCGCTACCTTCTCAAGCACAGGAACTGAGCCATGGACGAGACGCATCTGAGGGAAGAGGGCATCGCCAGCGAGTCGCTGTTCGAAGGCAACTTCCTGCACGCCAAGCGCGACACGGTGCGCCTGCCCGACGGCCATACCGCCACGCGCGAGTACGTGATCCATCCCGGCGCGGTCGTGGTGGTGCCGCTGCTCGACGACGGCCGCGTCGTGCTGGAGCGCCAGTACCGCTACCCGGTGCGCCAGGTCATGACCGAATTCCCCGCCGGCAAGCTCGATGCCGGTGAAGACCCCCTGGTCTGCGGCCAGCGCGAGCTGCTCGAGGAAACCGGCTACACCGCCCGCGAATGGGCCCGTGCCGGCCTGATGCACCTGGCGGTGGGCTATTCGACCGAGATCATCCACATCTACTTTGCGCGCGGCCTGGTGCTGGGCGAGCGCCAGCTCGACCAGGGCGAGTTCGTCGACGTCTTCACGGCCACGCCGCAGGAACTGTTCGACGGCTGCCGCGACGGCAGCGTGACCGACGCCAAGACGCTGACCTGCGCGATGTGGCTGCAGAACGTCCTGTCCGGCGCATGGACGCTCGATTGGTCCCCAGCGGCCACTTGAGACCCCGGTCGATAATGCGCGCATGAAGGTTCTCGACCTGCAATGCGCACACGGCCACGGCTTCGAAGGATGGTTCGCGTCCAGCGAAGCCTTCGAGTCGCAACGCGCGTCCGGCCTGGTCGAGTGCCCGATCTGTTCCGACACCGCGATCACCAAGCTGTTGTCGGCGCCTCGCCTCAACCTGAGTGGCGCCACCGCACCGGTTCCCGCGGCCAGGCCGACCACCCCCGCCATCGATTCCCCCGAAGCCCGCTGGATGCGCGCGATGCGCGAGGTGATGGCCAAGACCGAGGACGTCGGCGAGCGCTTTGCCGACGAGGCCCGCAAGATGCACTACGGCGAGACCGAGGAGCGCGGCATCCGCGGCCAGGCCTCGCCCGAGCAGGCCGAATCGTTGCGGGAGGAGGGCGTGCCCTTCGTTTCGCTGGCGCTGCCGGCAGCGCTGAAGGAAAGCTCGCACTGAGGCGCGCGCGTCCGGGGCCGAGACAGCCCCGGGACCCGCAGATCTTCCGCGGCGCGGATCAGCCGGGAACGGCCATGGCATCGACCGCCGGGGCCGGCGTGGTGAACTGCAAGGCCGCCAGCCGCGCATAGACGCCGCCGCGCGCCACCAGCGCCGCATGCGTGCCCTGCTCGACGATCGCGCCCTGGTCCAGCACGATGATCCGGTCGGCCTTCTGCACGGTGGCCAGCCGGTGCGCGATCACCAGCGTGGTCCGGCCCGTCATGGCGGACTCCAGCGCCGCCTGCACCATGCGTTCGCTCTCGGCGTCGAGCGCGCTGGTGGCCTCGTCGAGCAGCAGCAGCGGCGGGTTCTTCAGCATGGCCCGTGCGATCGCGATGCGCTGGCGCTGGCCGCCCGACAGGCGCACGCCGCGCTCGCCGAGGAAGGTGTCGTAGCCCTCGGGCAGGGCCTTGAGGAAATCGTCGGCGAAGGCCGCGCGCGCGGCTGCGTACACCTCGTCGGGCGTGGCCTCGGGGCGGCCGTAGCGGATGTTCTCGAAGGCGGTGGCCGAGAAGATCACCGCGTCCTGCGGCACCAGGCCGATGCGGTGGCGCAGGTCGTCCAGCGCCAGCGCATCCAGCGGTGTGCCATCGAGCAGCAGGCTGCCGGATTGCGGGTCGTAGTAGCGCAGCAGCAGCTGGAACACCGTGCTCTTGCCGGCACCGCTGGCGCCGACCAGGGCCACGGTCTCGCCGGGTGCGACATGCAGGCTGAAGTCGCGCAGCGCCGGTGTGGCCGGACGGGAAGGGTAGTGGAAGCTCACGCCCTCGAGCGCGATCGTGCTGCCGCCCTGCGTCAGTGGCGCGGACACCGGCCGTGCAGGCGAGGCGATGGCCGAGCGCGCGTGCAGCAGTTCCATCAGGCGCTCGGTGGCGCCGGCCGCGCGCAGCAGGTCGCCATAGACCTCGCCCAGCACCGCGGCGGCGCTGGCCAGGATGATCACGTAGACCACGGTCTCGCCCAGGTGCCCGGCGGTGATGGTGCCCTGCAGCACCGCCTGCGTGCCCTGGTACAGGCCCCACAGCAGCGCGGCCGAGGTGGCGATGATGATGAAGGCCACCAGCACCGAGCGGGCCTTGGCGCGGCGCACGGCGGTGAGGAAGGCGTTGTCGGTCGAGGTGTCGAAGCGGGCCGCTTCGCGCGCCTCGGCGGTGTAGCTCTGCACCACGGGGATGGCGTTGAGCACCTCGGCGGCGATGGCGCTCGAATCGGCCACGCGGTCCTGGCTGGCGCGCGATAGCTTGCGCACGCGGCGCCCGAACCACATGCTCGGCAGCACCACCAACACCAGCACGCCCAGCACCTGGCCCATCACGTACGGGTTGGTCCAGACCAGCATGCCCAGGGCGCCGATGCCCATCACCGCGTTGCGCAGCCCCATGCTGAGCGAGGAGCCGACGACCGTCTGCACCAGCGTCGTGTCGGCCGTCAGGCGCGACAGCACCTCGCCGGTCTGGGTGGTCTCGAAGAACACCGGACTCTGCCGCAGCACGTGCGCATAGACCGCGTTGCGCAGGTTGGCCGTGATGCGCTCGCCCAGCCAGCTCACCGTGTAGAAGCGCGCCGCCGAAAACAGGCCCAGCGCCACCGCCACGCCGAACAGCGCGAAGAAATGGTCGCGCAGCGCCATGGTCTGCGCGCCCTTGTCGGTGCTCACCAGCCCGCCGTCGATCAGGCTGCGCAACGCCAGCGGGAAGACCAGCGTGGCCCCGGCCGCGGCCACCAGAAACACGCCGGCGAGAGCGATCTGCCAGCGGTAGGGCCGCAGAAAGGGGAAGAGCCCGGAGAGGGATTTGGGGGAACCTTTTTCGGAGGTTCGGGAGACGGAAACAGCCATTGCCCGATTCTACCGACCGGTTGCCCCTGCAAAGGTAGCCTTGACAGTAATTGCCTAAGCAACTAATATCCCGCTCCGATGAAAGACCCCACCCAACGACCGGCCGATGCCGAGCCGCCTCCACTGGCCATCCCTGCGTTCTATTCGGCGGATGCGTACCGTCCGGAGGAGAGCGTGGGCTATCTGATGCGCCGCATCATGACGGCCGTGAGCCAGGCCGTCGAAGGCCAGATGTCCGAGCCGGGCGGTCCGACCTATCCGCAATGGATCCCGCTGCACAAGCTGCACATGGGCACGGCCACCACGGTGGCCGAGCTCGCGCGCGAATGCCTGCTCGACGCGGGCGCCATGACGCGCCTGCTCGACCGGCTCGAGACCAAGGGCCTGTGCCGGCGCGTGCGCTCGGTGGCCGACCGGCGCGTGGTGAACATCGAACTCACCGACGAGGGCCGGGCCGCCGCGCAGCAGGTGCCCGAGATCCTCTGCCGGGTCCAGAACCAGCACCTCGCCGGCTTCTCCGAAGCCGAGTGGGAGCAACTCAAGAGCTATCTGCGCCGCATCCTCGACAACGCACAGGTCCTCTCGACCCGTGGAGAAAAGAAATGAACCGCCTCGCTTTCCCCCCTCTGGCCGGCCGCACGCTGCCTGTCGCGGCTGCCGTGCTCGCGCTGGCGCTCGCCGGCTGCGCCGACATGTCCGGCATCGGCTCGACCGCCACGCTGCGCGATGCCGATTCGCTCGGCCTGCAGCGCGCCGTCGCGCAGCATGAAGGCACGCTCGCCGCGAACCCGGTCGACAGCCGCTGGTGGACCGGCTTCGGCAATGCGCAGCTGAATGCCCTGATCGACGAAGCGCTCGCCGGCAATCCCAACCTGGCCGTGGCCCGCGCGCGCCTGGCGCGTGCCCGCGCCGCCATCGCGACCGCCGAGGCCGCCGACCGGCCGCAGGTCAATGGCGCCTTCGACGCGTCGCGCCAGCGTTTCAGCAGCAACTACATCTACCCGGCACCGCTGGGCGGTTCGATCCAGGAGACCGGCGTGCTGCAGATCAACGGCAGCTGGGAGCTCGACTTCTTCGGCAAGAACCGCGCGGCCCTCGACAGCGCGATGGGCACCGCCAATGCGGCCGCGGCCGAGGCCGATGCATCGCGCGTGCTGCTGGCCAGCAACGTGGCGCGCGGCTACGTGCAGTGGGCCCGCCTGAACGAACAGCTGATCGTCGCCAGGCGCACGCTGGCGCAGCGCGAAGAGACGTTGAAGCTGGTGCGCGACCGCGTGTCCGCCGGCCTCGACACGCGGCTCGAGCTGCGCCAGAGCGAAGGCGGCCTGCCCGAAGCGCGCCAGCAGATCGAGTCGCTCGACGAGCAGATCGCGCTGGCGCAGCATGCGCTCGACGCGCTGGTGGCGCGGCCCGGCGCCGCGCAGGCGCTCGAGGCGCCCAGCCTGGCCTCGCTGCACGCGATCGCGGTGCAGTCCGACATCCCGGCCGACCTGTTGGGCCGCCGTGCCGACATCGCGGCCGCGCGCTGGCGTGTCGAAGCGGCCACCGGCGACGTGGCCGGTGCCAAGACGCTGTTCTATCCCAACGTGAGCCTCACGGCCTTCGTGGGCACGCAGAGCCTGGGGCTGGACAACCTGCTCAAGAGCGACAGCCGCCAATGGGGCTTCGGGCCTGCGATCCGCCTGCCGATCTTCGAAGGCGGCCGGCTGCGCGCCAACCTGCGCGGCAAGGCGGCCGACCTCGACGCCGCGATCGAAAGCTACAACGCGAGCGTGCTCGACGCGGTGCGCGACGCGGCCGACCAGGTCAGCAGCGCGCAGTCGGTGGGCCGCCAGCAGACGCAGCAGCGCGATGCGCAAGCCGCGGCCGAAGGTGCCTACGAGATCGCCGTGCAGCGTTACCGCGCCGGCCTGGGCAACTACCTCAACGTGCTGACCGCCGAGACCGCAGTGCTGGCGCAACGCCGCCTCGCGGTCGACCTGGCCGCCCGTGCGCTCGACACGCAGGTCGGCCTGGCGCGCGCGCTGGGCGGCGGATGGCAGCCGAGCGTGGCCGTGGCCGGCACGGCGCCCACACACCCCTGAACCGCTGCACGCGGTTGACGCGTGCATCTCATCTCTCGCATCGGAAGGACACTGAAAATGGACAACAACAATGCAGTCGCCGCCGCCCCCGCTCCGCAAGGCGTGGAAGCAGGCACGCCCGCCGGCAACAACAAGCGCCGCCGCGCACTCACCGCGCTCGCCGCGGTGGTGATCGTCGCCGGTGGCGGCTGGGGCCTCTACGAATGGCTGGTCGCGAGTCATTACGAGGACACCGACAACGCCTACGTGCAGGGCAACGTGATCCAGATCACGCCGCAGATCGCGGGCACCGTGATGTCGATCATGGCCGACGACACCGACTTCGTGAAGGCCGGTCAAACGCTGGTGCAGCTCGATCCGGCCGATGCCCGGCTGGCCTTCGAGCAGTCCGAAGCCGCGCTGGGCCAGGCCGTGCGCCAGGTGCGCACGCTCTACGCCAACAACGGTTCGCTGGCCGCGCAGGTCACGCTGCGCCAGGCCGACATCGTCAAGGCGCAGAGCGACATCGCCCGCGCGCAGGACGACCTGACACGCCGCCAGGCGCTGACCGGCAACGGCGCGGTGTCGAAGGAAGAGCTCAACCATTCCGAGACCGCGGTCGCGAACGCGAAAAGTGCGCTGTCCGCGGCCCAGGCCGGCGTGCTGGCCGCGCGCGAGCAGCTCACCAGCAACCAGTCGCTTACCGAAGGCACCAGCGTCGAACAGCACCCCAGCGTGCTGGCCGCTGCCGCCAAGGTGCGCGAGGCCTGGCTCGCCACGCGACGTGTCGCGATGCCCGCGCCGGTCGACGGCTACGTGGCGCGGCGCACGGTCCAGCTGGGCCAGCGCGTGGCGGCGGGCACGCCGATGATGTCGGTCGTGCCGCTGACCCAGCTGTGGGTGGACGCCAACTTCAAGGAAGTCCAGCTGCGCAGCATCCGCATCGACCAGCCGGTCAAGCTCACGGCCGACCTCTACGGCAAGAAGGTCACGTACGACGGCAAGGTCGCGGGCCTGGGCATCGGTACCGGCGCGGCCTTCGCGCTGCTGCCGGCGCAGAACGCCACCGGCAACTGGATCAAGGTGGTGCAGCGCGTGCCGGTGCGCATCGCGCTCGACCCCGAGCAGCTCAAGGCCAACCCGTTGCGCGTGGGCCTGTCGATGGTCGCCGAGATCGACGTGACCAAGAAGGATGGCAAGTCGCTGGCCGATGCGCCGCGCACCACGGCCTTCGCGCAGACGCAGGTGTATGCCGTTTCCGACCGCGGCGCCGATGCCGAAGTCGACCGCATCATCTCGGCCAACCTCGGCCGTCCGGTGCAGGCGCGCAGCGAAGCGAAGAAGCCGGTGGCCGATGAGGCCGATGAGGCCGACAAGGCCGGCACACCGCACCCCGCCGCACAGAGCGGTCGCGGCGCCACGCTGGCGATGCGGCAGGCCGCGCACGGCTGAGCGCCACGGACACACGCGCAATGGCCACCGCTCCCGCCTCTGCCGCTCCCATGGCCCATCCGCCGCTCGAGGGCTCGGCCCGCATCTGGGGCACGATCGCGCTCTCGGCCGCCACCTTCATGAACGTGCTCGATTCGTCGATCGCGAACGTGTCGCTGCCGGCCATCTCGGGCGACCTGGGCGTCAGTTCGACCCAGGGCACCTGGGTCATCACCAGCTTCGCGGTGGCCAACGCCATCGCGGTGCCGCTCACCGGCTGGCTCACCCAGCGCTTCGGCCAGGTGCGCCTGTTCATGGCCAGCATCATCCTGTTCGTGATCAGCTCCTGGCTGTGCGGACTCGCGCCCAACATGACCACGCTGATCGCGTTCCGCGCGCTGCAGGGCTTCGTCGCGGGGCCGATGATCCCGCTGTCGCAGACGCTGCTGCTGGCGAGCTACCCACGCGCGCTGGCCGGGCTCGCGATGGCGATGTGGGCCATGACCACGCTGGTCGCGCCGGTGATGGGGCCGCTGCTGGGCGGCTGGATCACCGACAACATCTCCTGGCCCTGGATCTTCTACATCAACATCCCCGTCGGCCTGGCCGCGGTGAGCATCGCCTGGGCGATCTACCGCAAGCGCGACAGCCCCACCAAGAGCCTGCCGATCGACACCATCGGCCTGAGCCTGCTGATCCTCTGGGTCGGTGCGATGCAGCTGATGCTCGACAAGGGCAAGGAACTCGACTGGTTCCACTCGGCCGAGGTGGTGGCGATGGCCGTGGTCGCGGTGGTCGGCTTCGCCTTCTTCATCGTGTGGGAGCTGACCGAGAAGCATCCGGTGGTCGACCTGTCGCTGTTCAAGCGGCGCAACTTCTGGTCGGGCGCGGTCGCGACGGCGGTGGCCTACGGCCTGTTCTTCGGCAACGTGGTGCTGCTGCCACTGTGGCTGCAGCAGTACATGGGCTACACGGCCACGCAGGCCGGCATGGTGCTGGCACCGGTCGGCGCGCTGGCCATCGTGCTGTCGCCGCTGGTCGGCATGACCGTGGCCAAGGTCGATCCGCGGCGCTACGCGACCTTCTCGTTCCTGGTGTTCGCGCTGGTGCTGTGGATGCGTTCGAACTTCAACACGCAGGCCGACATCGGCACCATCATGATCCCCACGATCATCCAGGGCGTGGCGATGGCGTTCTTCTTCATCCCGCTGGTGACGCTCACCTTGTCCGGGCTCACGCCCGACCGCATCCCGGCCGCGTCGGGGCTGTCGAACTTCCTGCGCATCACCGCGGGCGCGATGGGCACCTCGATCGTGACCACCGTGTGGGACGACCGCGCGACCACGCACCATGCGCAGCTCGTGGAATCGATCAACCTGGGCAACCCGACCGCGACCGCCGCGATCGCGAACCTCGGCAACAGCGGGTTGAGCAGCGACCAGGTGCTCGGCCAGCTCAACCGCATGATCGATCAGCAGTCCTTCATGCTGGCGGCCAACGACGTGTTCTATGCCTCGGCGGTGCTGTTCATCTTCCTGATTCCGCTGATCTGGCTGGCGCGTCCGCAGATGGGCGGCGGCGCCGCCGACGCCGCGGCCGGCGCGCATTGAGCGTGAACTGACACGGCGCTGACAACCCGGGTGCCACAACGCATCTGGGTTGCAGTGCAGCATAGGCATTTGCCCCAGTAGGCAAGGGAAGGGGGCCCGCGAACAATGCGGTCGCGCTCACAGTGGGCGCACGGACCGATCGCATGACCGAATTTCAATGCCTCCCCCTGGAAGCCCGCACGAGATGAGCGACATCATTCTCGAGACCCGCCAGCTCACCAAGGAATTCAAGGGCTTCACTGCCGTCAGCCAGGTCGACCTGAAGGTCGTGCGTGGCTCGATCCACGCGCTGATCGGCCCCAACGGCGCGGGCAAGACCACCTGCTTCAACCTGCTGACGAAGTTCCTGGAGCCCACCAGCGGCACCATCCTCTTCAACGGCGAGGACATCACCCGCGAACGGCCCGCGCAGATCGCGCGGCGCGGCATCATCCGCTCGTTCCAGATCTCGGCCGTGTTCCCGCACCTCACGCTGCTGGAGAACGTCCGCCTGGGCCTGCAGCGTTCGCTGGGCACCTCCTACCACTTCTGGAAGAGCGAGAAGTCGCTCAAGCCGCTCGACATCCGTGCGCGCGGCCTGCTGGCGGAGGTCGGACTCGACGACCTGGCCGACGAGCTGACCGTGAACCTGCCCTACGGCCGCAAGCGCGCACTCGAGATCGCGACCACGCTGGCGATGGAGCCCGAGCTGATGCTGCTCGACGAGCCCACGCAGGGCATGGGCCACGAGGACGTCCACCGTGTGGCCGAGCTGATCAAGCGCGTGTCGGTGGGCCGCACCATCCTCATGGTCGAACACAACATGAGCGTGGTCTCGACCATCGCCGACACCATCACGGTGCTGCAGCGCGGCGCGGTGCTGGCCGAAGGCCCGTACGCCGAAGTCTCGAAGAACCCGCAGGTCATGGAGGCCTACATGGGCACCACCGACGGTCAACTGCAAGGAGCACATTGATGAGCGCAGCGCTGGGCCGCCCCAAGCAAGCTCGCGGCCCCCTCGGGGGGCAGCGAGGACACGAAGTGCCGAGCGTGGGGGCCCCATGACCGCTGCATTGGAAATCAAGGGTCTGCAGGCCTGGTATGGCGAGTCGCACGTGCTGCACGGCGTCGACATGGTGGTGCAGCCGGGCGAGGTCGTCACGCTGCTGGGCCGCAACGGCGCGGGCCGCACGACCACCATGCGCGCGGTGATGGGCCTGACCGGTGCGCGCAAGGGCAGCATCCAGGTCAACGGCGTGGAGACCATCGGCATGGCCACGCACCGCATCGCGCACCTGGGCATCGGCTACTGCCCCGAAGAGCGCGGCATCTTCGCGAGCCTGTCGGCCGAGGAGAACCTGCTGCTGCCGCCCGCGCTCAAGGGCATGCCGCCGGGCATGTCGATCGACGAGATCTATGCGATGTTCCCCAACCTGGCGGAGCGCCGCCACAGCCAGGGCACGCGGCTCTCGGGTGGCGAGCAGCAGATGCTGGCGGTGGCGCGCATCCTGCGCACGGGCGCGCGGCTGCTGCTGCTCGACGAGATCTCCGAGGGCCTGGCACCGGTGATCGTGCAGGCGCTGGCGCGAATGATCCAGATGCTGCGCAGCAAGGGCTACACGGTGGTGATGGTGGAGCAGAACTTCCGTTTTGCCGCGCCGCTGGCCGACCGTTTCTACGTGATGGAGCATGGCCGCATCGTCGAGACCTTCGGCGCCGCGCAGCTCGAAGCCAAGATGCCGGTGCTCAACGAACTGCTGGGCGTCTGAGCCCGCCGGACACTCGCATCCTTCCCATGAATATTCCTTCAGGAGACAACCGCATGAACAGAAAAATCGGGCTCATCGCCGCCGCCGTCGGCATCCTCGTCTTGGGCGCAGGCGCCGCGCAGGCCCAGGAAAAAGTGAAGATCGGTTTCGTCACCGACCTGTCGAGCCTGTACGCCGACCTCGAAGGCAAGGGCGGTGCCACCGCCATCCAGATGGCCATCGACGACTTCGGCGGCAAGGCGCTGGGCCAGCCCATCGAACTGCTGGTGGCCGACCACCAGAACAAGGCCGACATCGCCGCCTCCAAGGCCCGCGAATGGATCGACACCGCCGGCGTGACCATGGTCTTCGGCGGCACCAACTCGGGCGTGGCGCTGGCCACTGCCAAGGTGGCGGCAGAAAAGAAGCGCGTGTACTTCAACAACGGCGCGGGCAGTTCGGTGCTCACCAACGAGCAGTGCAGCCCCTACACCATCCACTACGCCTACGACACCGTGGCCCTGGCCAAAGGCACGGGCGCGGCCGTGGTCGACCGTGGCGGCAAGAGCTGGTTCTTCCTGACCGCCGACTACGCCTTCGGTCACGCGCTCGAGGCCGACACCACCAAGGTGGTGAAGGAGAAGGGCGGCACCGTGGTGGGCTCCGTGCGCCATCCGCTCAACGCCTCGGACTTCTCGTCCTTCCTCTTGCAGGCGCAGAATTCCAAGGCGCAGATCCTGGGCCTGGCCAACGCGGGCGGCGACACCGTCAACGCGATCAAGGCGGCCCGGGAATTCGGCATCAACAAGACCATGAAGACCGCCGGCCTGCTGGTGTTCCTGAGCGACATCCACAGCCTGGGCCTGAAGAACACTGAAGGCCTGCTGCACACCACCAGCTGGTACTGGGACCTGAACGACGACACGCGCAAGTTCGCCAACCGCTTCTTCGAGAAGACCAAGCGCATGCCGACGGACGTGCAGGCCGCCGATTACTCGGCGACCATGAACTACCTCAAGGCCGTGGCCGCCGTGAAGACCACCGATTCCGACAAGGTGATGGCGCAGCTCAAGAGCATGAAGATCGACGACTTCTACGGCAAGGGCCAGATTCGCGCCGACGGCAGCTTCATCCACGACATGTACCTGGTCGAAGTGAAGTCGCCCGCCGAATCCAAGAAGCCCTGGGACTACCTGAAGGTGCTCAAGACGCTGCCGGGCGAGCAGGTCTTCACGACCAAGGCCGAGACCAAGTGCGCCCTCTGGAAATGAGCCGCCGACGCGGCACCGGACCCTTTACTCCCACACAGTCAAACCAGAGAACCATCCCATGAAACGCACGCTCATTGCCTCCGCCTGCTTCGTCGCCACCTGCCTCGCGACCGCCGGCGCCGCGCAGGCCCAGGAGAAGGTCAAGATCGGTTTCATCACCGACATGTCGAGCCTGTACGCGGACGTGGAGGGCAAGAACGGCGCCCTCGCGATCCAGATGGCCATCGACGACTTCGGCGGCAAGGTCAACGGCATGCCCGTCGAACTGCTGCAGGCCGACCACCAGAACAAGGCCGACATCGCGGCCTCCAAGGCGCGCGAGTGGATCGACACGCAGGGTCTGACCATGCTGTTCGGCGGCACCAGCTCGGGCACCGGCCTGGCCATGGCCAAGGTGGCGCAGGAGAAGAAGCGCGTGTTCATCGTGAACGGCGCCGGCAGCTCGGCGCTCACCAACGAACAGTGCAGTCCCTACACCGTGCACTACGCCTACGACACCGTGGCGCTGGCCAAGGGCACGGGCAGCGCGGTGATCGCGCGCGGCGACAAGAGCTGGTTCTTCCTGACCGCCGACTACGCATTCGGCCAGGCCCTCGAGGCCGACGCCTCCAAGGTCGTGAAGGAGAAGGGCGGCACGGTCGTGGGCAGCGTCAAGCACCCGCTCAACACCTCCGATTTCTCGTCCTTCCTGCTGCAGGCGCAGAACTCCAAGGCCCAGGTGCTGGCGCTGGCCAACGCGGGCGGCGACACCATCAACGCCATCAAGGCGGCCAGGGAATTCGGCATCAGCAAGAGCATGAAGATGGTCGGCCTGCTGGTGTTCGTGACCGACGTGCACAGCCTGGGCCTGAAGAACACCGAAGGCCTGCTGCTCACCACCAGTTGGGACTGGAACCTCGACGACAAGACGCGCGCCTTCGGTCGGCGCTTCTTCGAGAAGACCAAGCGCATGCCCACCGACATCCAGGCCGCCGACTACTCGGCCACCATGACCTACCTGAAGGCCGTGCAGGCCGCCAAGAGCACCGATGCCGACACGGTCATGGCACAGATCAAGAAGACGCCGATCGACGACTTCTACGCCAAGGGCACGGTGCGTGCCGATGGCCGCTTCGTGCACGACATGTACCTGATGCAGGTCAAGTCGCCGGCCGAGTCCAAGGAACCGTGGGACTACTACAAGGTGGTCCAGAAGCTCAAGGGCGAGGACGTCTATACGACCAAGGCTGAGAGCAAGTGCGCGTTGTGGAAGTAACCCCCCAGGCTTCGCGCACTGCGTGTCGCTGCGCCTTCCCCCCTTTGCAAGGGGGACGGGCCGGCCGCTTCGGGCGGCCGTGCGCGGCGGCCCCCGCGAAAGAGAAAAAATGGCCGACGCCTTCTTGACGCATCTATGACCATCTCCCTTCCCGGCCTGCTGAGCCAGCTCCTCCTGGGGCTGGTCAACGGCTCCTTCTATGCCATCCTGAGCCTCGGGCTGGCGGTGATCTTCGGCCTGCTCAACGTCATCAACTTCGCGCACGGCGCGCTGTTCATGCTCGGCGCCGTCCTGACCTGGATGGCGATGGAGTACCTGGGCATCAACTACTGGGTGATGCTGATTGCGGCCCCCATCGTCGTCGGCGCCTTCGGCGTGCTGATCGAAAGGTTGCTGCTGCGCTGGATCTACAAGCTCGACCACCTCTACGGCCTGCTGCTCACGCTGGGCCTCACGCTGCTGATCGAGGGTGTGTTCCGTTCGGTCTACGGCGTCTCGGGCTTGCAGTACGACGCGCCCGACGCCTTGTCGAGCGCCACCGACCTGGGCTTCATGGTGCTGCCCAACTACCGCGCCTGGGTGGTCGTGGCCTCGCTGGTCGTGTGCTTCGCCACCTGGTACGTGATCGAGAAGACCCGCCTGGGCGCCTACCTGCGCGCGGGCACCGAGAACCCGCGCCTCGTGGAGGCTTTCGGCGTCAACGTGCCGCTGATGATCACGCTGACCTACGCCTTCGGCGCCGGCCTGGCGGCCTTTGCGGGCGTGCTCGCCGCACCGGTGATCCAGGTCTCGCCGCTGATGGGGCAGAACCTGATCATCGTGGTGTTCGCCGTCGTCGTGATCGGCGGCATGGGTTCGATCATGGGCGCCATCCTCACCGGGTTGGGCCTGGGGGTCATCGAGGGCTTCACCAAGGTGTTCTATCCCGAGGCTTCGTCCACGGTCGTGTTCGTGATCATGGTCATCGTGTTGCTCATCCGCCCCGCCGGCCTGTTCGGTAAAGAGAAATGACGCTCGCCCCCAGTCTGCGCGCACTTCGTGTCGCTCCGCCAACCCCCGACCGGGGGCGGGCCGGCCGCTTCGGGCGGCCGTGCGCGGCGGCCCCCACGAGTAAGAATCCATGAAGAAGCTATCTCTTGCCATCTACCTGCTGCTGGTCGTCGCGTTGATCGCGGCACCGTTCTTCGGCGCCTACCCGGTGTTCGTGATGAAGCTCATGTGCTTCGCGCTGTTCGCCGCGGCCTTCAACCTGCTGCTGGGCTACACCGGGCTGCTGTCCTTCGGCCATGCGGCCTTCCTGGGCGGCTCGGCCTATGTCGCGGGCCATGCGATGAAGGTCTGGGGCCTGACGCCCGAACTGGGCCTGCTCGCGGGCACGCTCACCGGCGCCTTGCTCGGCTGGTTGTTCGGCATCCTGGCCATCCGGCGTCAGGGCATCTACTTCGCGATGATCACGCTGGCGCTCGCGCAGATGATGTTCTTCGTCGCGCTGCAGGCCAAGTTCACCGGCGGCGAGGACGGCCTGCAGGGCGTGCCGCGCGGCAAGCTGTTCGGGCTCGTCGATCTGTCCAACGACCTGACCATGTACTACGTGGCGCTGGTCGTGGTCGTGCTGGCCTTCCTGCTGATCGTGCGCACCATCCATTCGCCCTTCGGCCAAGTGCTCAAAGGCATCAAGGAGAACGAGCCGCGCGCACTCTCGCTGGGCTACGACGTGAGCCGCTTCAAGCTGCTGGCCTTCGTGATCTCGGCGGCGCTCTCGGGCCTGGCGGGCTCGCTCAAGACGCTGGTGCTGGGTTTTGCGACCCTGTCGGACGTGCACTGGACCGCCTCGGGCCAGGTGATCCTGATGACGCTGGTGGGCGGGCTGGGCACGCTGTCGGGGCCGCTGGTGGGCTCGGCCGTGGTGGTGCTGCTGGAGAACAAGATCGGCGAGCTGGGCAATTTCCTCGCGCGCCTGACCACGGTGGACTGGTTCAACACGCTGGGCGAGTCGGTGACCATGGTCACGGGCCTGATCTTCGTGATCTGCGTGCTGGCCTTCCGCAAGGGGATCATGGGCGAGATCATTGCGTTCATCGATCGGCGCAAGGGGACCGCGCGCGGCTGACCTCTATGCGAAGGGCGCGGCCAGGAAGGCATCCAGGCCTTCCGCGGCCTGCGCGTGGCGGGCCGTCGCCGGATGCGCGAGCGGGTCGACTTCGCCGGGAACCAGCGCCTGCGTGAAGCGCCAGGCGACGGCGGTCGTCACACCGGCCTGGGTGATCGTCGATGCGGCCACTGCCAAGGGCTGGGCCGCGAGTTCGGCCTCGAGTTCCGCGCAGGCCGCGGCCAGCTGTTCCTTCACTCGCGCCATCCAGGGTTCGTGCAGCTTCTCGGGCGGACGGAGATTGCGCTCGTAGACGATCTGCACCGATTTCTCGCAGACCGCGAGGCCGAGTCCGACGACGCGCAGCGCGCGCTGACGCTCCGCGCGGTCGGCCGGCATCAGGCTGCGTCCGGCGACGGTCTCGGCGTAGTCGATGATCAGCGTCGAGTCCATCAGCGTCCGGCCGTCGTCGCAGACCAGCGTCGGTGCCTTCACCACCGGATTGATGGCGCGAAACTGCGCGAAGGTGCTGAAGACCGAGACCGGCCGATGCACATAGGGCAGCTTCAGCAGTTGCAACGTGACCGCCACGCGCCGCACATAAGGCGAGTCGAGCATGCCGACGAGTTCCATGTCTGTGTCCTTCGGAGATGGCCGTCGCACCACGTGGCGAGGCAGGCTCGACGATAGAGAATAGGCGCCGCGCCTCCAAGTGCAAGCCATCGGAATTCGGCCCCCCGGACCGATGGATCATCGGCCTCGCGCCTTCATCGCATCACCTCATGAAACTGGACAACAAAGACCGCCTGATCCTCGAAGCGCTGCAACTCGACGCACGGCAGAGCCTGGCCGCGATCGGCAAGCGCGTCGGCCTGTCGCAGCCCGCGATGAGCGAGCGCGTGCGCAAGCTGGAGGACGCGGGCGTGATCGAAGGCTATGGCGCACGCGTCAACCTGCGCGCGATCGGCGTCGGATTGCAGGCGATCATCCGCATCCAGACCACGCATGCGGGCATCCGCAAGTACCTGAAGCTGTTCGAGGAGATGCCCGAGGTGCTCGAGGCCGACCGCGTGACGGGCGAGGACTGCTTCATCGTGCGCTGTGCCATCGCCGAGCCGCAGGACCTCGAGCGCGTGGTCGATGCGCTCGCGATGCAGGGCAGCGTCACGACGTCGCTGGTGCTGTCGAGCCCGGTTCGCAAGACGGCCACGGTGCTGGCGGCCAGGCCCTAGAGTCGCAGCGGCGCCGCGTAGCCCGTCATCTCCAGATAGCCGCGCCCCACGCGACGTCCCTGCGCATCCCGCAGGTCGCTCAGGCCTTCCCAGTACACGCCGCCGGTCGAGCCGCGGCTGTCCAGCTCCTGGTCGTCGAGCAGGGCACGCACCTCGAAATCGCCCGCTGGCGTCTGCACGCGCCAGTGCGTCGGGTACTTCGCCTGCGTGCGCGGGCTGGTCCACGCCTTGACGATGTCGAAGCGCACTTCGTCGTTCCTGAAGATGCGCGCCGCGCCGTCACGCGGCCGGAACGAGCCACCGCCCCACAACGCGCTGCCATCGGCGCGCCGCAGATGGAAGGCCGTGAGCGCGCCGCCGTCGTCGAGGTTCATGCCGATCCAGTCCCAGCCCACGGCCTCGGGATGCATCAACGCTTCGCTCCATTCGTGGTCGAGCCAGGCCTTGCCCGTGATCTCGAAGGGCTGGCCCTTGAGCGTGAGTCTGCCCTGTGCTGCGAGCTGCGGTTCGCTGTAGTAGTAGCTGGCCTGCGATGCGTCGGGGCCCTTGCGCGAGAGGCCGGCCCGGCCTTGCAGCAGCACCGGTTGCGTGGGCGTGAAGCGCAGGTCGAGCGCGAACTCGCCGGCCGGGATGCGCGCGCGGTAGACGCCGTTCTCGCGCACCAGCGACCAGTCGCGGATGTGCACGTCGGTGTCGGATTCGCTGGCCGATGCAATGCCGAAACCCGCGCGTGCGATGCGCTGGTCGTGCAGCAGGACGCGCCCTTCGAGGTCGGTCACGGCCGCGTGCGCGAACACCAGTTGCTTGGCGGCAAAGGCCGAACGCATGGCCTGCGTCGCGTCGACACGTGAGCGGAAGAAGGTGACCTGGAAGCCGAATTCGCGGCCCGCTGCGTTCTTCGCATGGCCGGTGATGTACCACCACTCGGTGTGCAGTTCGGGATGGCTGCCGAAGTCGCGCGGAAATTCGAGCGTGCGCTCGGGCAGCGCCCAGGTCGCCAGCGGGCTGGCAGCGAGCGCCGCGAGCAGCAGGCTTCGGCGCGACAGCGAGGATGGCGAGAACATCAGGCGGCCAGCAGCGCGTCGATGCGTTGCCGGGCCGGGCCGATGTCGCCGAAGGCCTGCTGCACCCAGGCGGCATCGTGGTAGCTGGGCAGGTAGCGCTCGCCGGCATCGCAGAGCAGCGAGAGGATCGAGCCCTGCCGCCCCGCCGCGCGCATTTCCTGCGCCAGGGCCAGCATGCCGACGAAATTGGTGCCGGTCGAGGGTCCGACCTTGCGGCCCAGCAGCGCCGACAGCGCATGCATGGCCGCCACCGACTCGAGGTTGGGCACATCGATCATGCGGTCGACCAGCGTGCGGATGAAGCTGGGCTCCACGCGCGGCCGGCCGATGCCTTCGATGCGCGAACCCACGGCGGTCAGCGCGGCGTCGCCCGTGCGGTGGTAGGCCGAGAACACCGAGCCTTCGGGGTCGGGCACGCAGACCTGCGTGTCGTGGCAACGAAAGCGCAGGTAGCGCCCGATGGTCGCGCTGGTGCCGCCCGTGCCCGCGCCCACCACGATCCACTTCGGCACCGGATGCCGCTCGCGCGCCATCTGCTGGAACATGCTCTCGGCGATGTTGTTGTTGCCGCGCCAGTCGGTCGCGCGCTCGGCGTAGGTGAACTGGTCCATGTAGTGGCCGCCGCTGAGTTCGGCGACCGCACGCGCCTCTTCATAGACCTGAGCCGCATGGTCGACGAAGTGGCAGGTCGCGCCGTAGAAGGCGATCTGCGCGATCTTCTCGGGGGAGGTGCTGCGCGGCATCACCGCGATGAAGGGCAGGCCCAGCAGCCGCGCGAAATAGGCTTCGCTCACCGCCGTCGATCCGCTCGAGGCCTCGACGATGGTCGTGCCTTCGCGCATCCAGCCGTTGCACAGCGCGTAGAGGAACAGCGAGCGCGCGAGCCGGTGCTTGAGGCTGCCGGTCGGGTGCGTCGATTCGTCCTTGAGGTACAGGTCGATGCCGTGCGCGGCCAGCGCGGGCAGCGGCAGCGGGATCAGGTGCGTGTCGGCGCTGCGCTGGTAGTCGGCCTCGATGCGGCGGATCGCGCCGCCGAGCCAGCCGCTGCAGAGGGAGGAGGAAGAGGGAGACTGCATATCGGCGCGAGTCTACAAGTCATGGTTTGTGCGGAACGCGCAGGCGCGCCAAATCGGGATACTGTGCCCTGCCGTCCACAAAGCAGGAGACAGAGACAGACATGAAAAAAATCGAGCTGAGCGCCGTGGCGCTCGCGGCCCTCGCGTTGGTCGGTTGCGCCAGCAACCCCTCCGGTGTCGATACACCGAACCGACCTTCTTCGTCCTTCGTCATTCCGGGCCTCGAGAAGCCGGCCGAAGTGCTGGTCGATCGCTGGGGCGTGCCGCATCTCTACGCAGGCACGCTCTACGACGCCTTCGTGGCGCAGGGCTTCATCGCCGCGCGCGACCGGCTCTGGCAGATGGACCTGTGGCGCAAGCGCGGCCTGGGCGAGATGGCCAAGGACTTCGGGCCCGGCTGGGTCGAGAGCGACCGCGCCGCGCGCGCCGTGCTCTATCGTGGCGACATGTACCGCGAGTGGCTCGCCTACGGCTCCGACGCCAAGCGCGTGGCCGAAGCCTTCACCGCCGGCGTCAACGCCTATGTGGCGCAGGTGCAGGCGCAGCCCGCGCTGCTGCCGACCGAGTTCGCACTGCTCGGCTACCAGCCGGCGACCTGGTCGGCCGAAGACGTGGTGCGTATCCGCCACCACGGGCTCACGCTCAACTTCACTTCCGAGATCGAACGCGCGCGTGCGTTCTGCGCCGGCGCGGCCGGCGTCAAGGCCGACTGGCTGCGCCGTGAGCTCGATCCGCCGGTCACGCCGCAACTGCCGCCGGGGCTCGATCCTTGCGACATTCCTGCGGCCGAACTGCGCGCCGCCTACCTGCGGGCGACCGAATCGTCGCAGTTCACCAAGGCCAACACGAGGGTGGGCTTGAACACCGGCGCAGCCTCCACGCCGGTCGCCTTGCTGCCCGGCAGCGCCGAGTCGGCTGCGGCGAGGGCGGAGCAGGAGCAGGCCGCGCAAGGCGACCCGACCGGGGCCTATGGCAGCAACAACTGGGTCATCTCGCCGAAGCTCACCTCCACCGGCCGGCCCATCCTGGCCAACGACCCGCACCGCGCCCATGGCGCACCCAGCCTGCGCTACATGACGCACCTGAGCGCGCCCGGCATGGACGCCATCGGCGCGGGCGAGCCTTTCCTGCCGGGCCTGTCGATCGGCCACAACGGCACCATCGCCTTCGGCCTCACGCGCTTCTACATGGACCAGGAAGACCTGTACGTGTACCAGCTCAACCCAGGCAACCCCAAGGAATATCGCTACCAGGACCGCTGGGAGCCGATGACGCAGGTGACCGAACGCATCGCGGTCAAGGGCGAGAGCACGCCACGCGAGGTGGTCAACAGCTTCACGCGCCACGGCCCCGTGTTGCTGACCGAGCCCGGCAAGCAGCGTGCGTACGCATTGCGTGCCGCCTGGCTGGAGCCCGGCATGGCACCGTACTTCGGTTCGATGGACTACATGCGTGCGCGCAACTGGGACCAGTTCCGCGCCGCCATGAACCGCTGGGGCGCACCGGGCGAGAACCAGGTCTACGCCGACACCAGCGGCAACGTCGGCTGGATTCCGGGCGGGCTCACGCCGATCCGTCCCAACTGGGACGGCCTGATGCCGGTGCCGGGCGACGGGCGCTACGAGTGGTCGGGCTTCCGCAACGGCGACGAGTTGCCGTCGGAGTTCAACCCCGCACGCGGCTACGTGGTGACGGCGAACGAGAACAACATTCCGCCCGACCACCCCGCCGCGAAGAAGGGCGTGGGCTACGAGTGGAGCGATGCGGCGCGCGCGCGCCGCCTGAAGGAACTGTTCGCGGCCAAGGTGGCGGCGGGCACGCGCTTCACCGTCGAGGACTCGGAGCGCATGCAGAACGACATCGTCGCCACGCCCGCGCAGCGGCTCCTCAAACTGCTGGCCGGCCTGCGCAGCGACGATCCGCAGACGGCTTCGGCCTTGCGCCTGCTGCAGGGCTGGAACGGTGCGATGGACCGCGACAGCGCTGCCGCGGCGCTGTACGAGGTCTGGAGCAGCAAGCCCTTGCGCGCGGCCGTGCTCAAGGCCGGCGCGGGCGATGCTGCCGCCGCGCTGGCCACGCCCGGCGACAACACGCGCATGGTGCTGCTGCTCGAGAACCCCGCCGGCTGGGTCACGAACGAACAGCGCGATGCCCTGTTGTTGACGACCTTGCCGACGGCGATGCAGGAGCTCACGGCCAGGCTCGGGCCCGACATGGCGGCGTGGAAGTGGGGCACCTTGCACCGCGCCGAATTCCGCCATCCGCTCGGGGGTGTGGTCGATGCGGCCGCGCGCAAGAAGCTCGAAGTGGGCGACTGGCCGATGTCCGGCTCTTCCTTCACGCCGATGGCGGCGAGCTACCGGGCGACCGACTACAAGCTGACGTCGGGGGCTTCGTTCCGCATGGTGCTCGACGTGGGGAATTGGGACGCGTCCCGCGTGATCAACGCGCCGGGGCAGTCGGGGAATCCGGACAGCCCGAACTACCGGGATCTGGCGCCGCTGTGGCTCGAGGGCAAGTACGTGCCCTTGGTCTATTCGCGTGCTGCGGTGGAGAAGGAGACGGTCGAGCGGATTCAGTTGTCGCCTGGGCGTTGACGGGTCGAGGGCCGGTGCCTGCCTCGGGCGCAAGGGTGGGCTACCAGTCTTCCTTCACCGCCAGCACGGCATCCTTGCCCGCCGCGGCGCGCCCGGCCAGCCAGGCGGTCAGCGTGCCGGCCGCCACCACCGCGGCGCACAGGGCCAGCAGGCGCAGCCAGGGCACCAACAGGTCCATGCTCCAGTGGAAGCTCTGCGGGTTCACCACTTTCACCAGCACCACCGACACGGCCAGCCCCAGTCCGAGCCCGGCCACGGCGCCGATGGCGGTCCAGGCCGCGCCTTCGCCGGCCACCACTGCCAGCACCTGGCGCCGCGTGAAGCCCAGGTGTGCCATCAGGCCGAACTCCTTGCGGCGCGCCAGCACCTGCGCGCTGAAGCTGGCCGCGATGCCGAACAGGCCGATGGCGATGGCCACGGCCTGCAGCCAGTAGGTCACGGCGAAGCTGCGGTCGAAGATGCGCAGCGAAGTCGCGCGGATCTGGCCGACCGAGGCCAGCTCCAGCGCATCGGACAGGCCGGGCTCGGCCGACGCCAGCGTGCGGACGGCGGACTGCACCTCGGTGTCGACCGCATCGGGCGCGAGCCACAGCGCGACGTCGCTGGCGCCGGCGTCGCCGGTCAGGCGCTCGAAGTCGCGCGCGTCCATCGTGATGGCGCCGAACTGGCGCACGTAGTCGCGCCACACGCCGGCCACGAAGAAGCGCTGGCCGGCTGCGGGCGTGCCGAGCGCCAGCGCCAGCGGCGCGAACACCGTGCCCGGCGTCGCGCCGTAGAGGTCCACCATCGCCTCGCTCACGTAGATGCCGATCTGCCCCGCGGGCACGGCCAGCACGTCGCCGACCAGCGGTAGCGTGCGCGCGGCGCCATCGTCGAGGCTGCGTGCGATCAGCGTCACGGCCGGCCGCGCGGGGTCGAGCAGCAGCGGGCGAAGCCGCTGCGTGCCGGTGCGCGCCACGCCGGGCAGTTGCGCGAGGCGGTGCACGAAGGCCGGCGTGAAGGCCGCATCGTCGGCCGCGCTGGCGCCGGCCACGCGCAGATAGAGGTCGGCCGGCAGCACCACGTCGAGCCAGCGCGTGACAGAGTCGCGGAAGCTCGCGACCATCACGGTCAGCGCCACCGCGAGGCTCAGGCTCGCGACCACGCCGCTGACCGCCACCGCGGCCGTACCGCGCATGCGCCGCGCGCGCTCGATGGCCAGCATCGGCAGCACGCGCTGCGCGAACAGCGGCGCGATGCGGTCGTAGAGCAAGGCGATCAGCCAGGGCAGGGCGGTGATGCCCCCCACCAGCAGCAGGCCCACGGAGAAGTACGCGGCCACCGGGATGTCGAACAGCGGCGGCATCTGCGCGAGCGCGACACCGGCCAGCAGCAAGGCGAAGGGCACGACGCGCGCGCCCTGCCGCGTGGGGGCGGCGCCCAGCCCCTTGAGCGTCTGTGCTTCGGGCAGCGACTGGGCCGCGCGCGCGGGCCACCAGCCGCCGACCAGGGCCGCGGCCACGCCCAGGCCGCCGTAGAGCAGCGCGGCGCCCGAGCGCCAGTGCAGGGTGGGCGCCACGCCCGCGAAGTAGCCGCCGCCCAGGTCGCCGCCCAGCACGCGCAGCGCGAACACGGCCAGCCCCGCGCCCAGCGCGATGCCCGCCAGGCTGCCGACCACGCCGAGGATCAGCGACTCGGCCAGCACCAGCGCGAGCCGGCCGCGCGGCGTGAGGCCCAGCACGCCCAGCAGCGCGAACTGCTGCGCGCGCTTGGCCACGCTGAGCGCCAGCACCGAGAACACCAGGAAGGCGCCGGTGAACAGCGCGACCAGCGCCAGCACCGTGAGGTTGACGCGGTAGGCGCGCGAGAGGTTGCTCACGCGCTCGGCCGCGTCGCCGGGTTCGGCGATGCGCACGTTCGACGGCCAGTCGGCTGCGCCTTCCAGCGATCGGATGAAGGCCGCGCGGTCGGTGCCGCTCTGCAGGCGCAGATCGATGCGCGTGAGCTGACCGAGCCGGCCGAAGCGCTCCTGCGCGGCGCCGATGTCCATCACCGCGAGCGCACTGCCGCCGGCCGCCACGGTGCCCGCGATCTGCAGGGGGTGGCGCTGGGTGCCGACCTGCGCATCGAGCTGCGTCGCGGCCGGGCCGAGCGCACTGCGCGCCGCGGCGTTGAGGAAGACCTGGTCGGGCGCGAACAGTGCGAAGCGCGTCGCGCCCGCGGACGGCGCGGGCATCAGTGCGGGCGCGAGCGTGGGCAACGCGAGCGCATCCACGCCCACGATGCGCAGCGGCAGCCGGGCGCCATCGGCGATCGCGCTCGCGGGGATCTCGACCACCGGGCTGGCCAGCGCCACCTGCGGATGGCGCGCGACCTGCGCGAACAGCGCTTCGTCGAAGCTGCCCTGCGCGGCGCGCAGCTCGAGGTCGGGCTGGCCGTTGACCGAGCGCACCGCGCTGGAAAACTCGTCGAGCGCCGAGGCGTTGATCAGGTGCACCGAGAAGGCCAGCGCCACCCCGAGCATCACAGCGACGACGGCGGCCGCGTTGCGCCACGGGTGGTGGCGCAACTCCTGCCAGGAGAAAGTGAGGAGCAGCGCACGCATGGCGCGATTGTCGGCCACGTGCGGTCCTGTCGTTGCGGCCAGGGCCAGCTGCCTTAAGCTGTGCAGCATGACTGCACTCCCTACCTACGACGACGTGGTCGCCGCCGCGGCGCGGCTCGAAGGCCATGCCCATCGCACCCCCGTGCTGCGCTCCGCCACCGCCGATGCGCGCTGGGGCGTGCAGTTCTTCTTCAAGTGCGAGAACTTCCAGCGCATGGGCGCGTTCAAGTTCCGCGGCGCCTTCAATGCGCTGTCGCGCTTCGACGCGACCCAGCGCAAGGCCGGCGCCATCGCCTTCTCCTCGGGCAACCATGCGCAGGCCGTGGCGCTGTCGGCCCGGCTGCTGGGCATGCCCGCGCTGATCCTGATGCCGCAGGACGCCCCCGCCGCCAAGCTGGCCGCCACGCGTGGCTACGGCGCCGAGGTGGTGCTCTACGACCGCTTCACCGAAGACCGCGAGGCGCTCACGAAGCGCCTGGCGGCCGAGCGCGGCATGACGCTGATCCCGCCCTACGACCATCCGGACGTGCTCACCGGCCAGGGCACGGCCGTGAAGGAACTGATCGAGGAATCGGGCCCGCTCGATGCGTTGTACGTGTGCCTAGGCGGCGGCGGGCTGCTCAGCGGCTCGGCCCTGTCGGCGCGCGCGCTGTCACCCGATTGCAAGGTCTACGGCATCGAGCCCGAGGCCGGCAACGACGGCCAGCAGTCGCTGCGCGCGGGCCGCATCGTGCACATCGACACGCCGCGCACCATCGCCGATGGCGCCCAGACCCAGCACCTGGGCGAGCACACCTTCGCCATCATCCGGCGCGACGTGGACGACATCCGCACCGTGAGCGACGCGCAGCTGGTCGACGCGATGCGCTTCTTCGCCGAGCGCATGAAGATGGTGGTGGAGCCCACGGGGGGCCTGGCGTTTGCCGGCGCCTGTCAGGACGCGGCCGCCATGCCGGGCGCGCGGGTCGGCGTGATCGTGAGCGGGGGCAACGTCGACCTGTCGCGCTACGCGACGCTGCTGGCGTCGTAGCGCTTCAGCCGCGGATGCCGCCGGCCGTGAGATGCAGCACCCGATCCGCCCGCGCCGCCGCTGCTTCGGAATGCGTGACCAGCACCAGCGAGGCGCCGTGTTCGCGCGTCTGTGCGAGCAGCACGTCCATCACCTTGGCGGCCGTCGTGGGGTCGAGGTTGCCGGTGGGCTCGTCGGCCAGCAGCAAGGCGGGGCGATGCACCAGTGCCCGCGCGATGGCCACGCGCTGCAGCTGACCGCCGCTCAGTTGCTGCGGCAGCCGCGCCCCCAGCCCGGCCAGGCCGACCACTTCCAGCATGCCCGCCACGCGCGCGTCGTCGCGCCGGCCCAGCAGCATCAGCGGCAGCCCCACGTTCTGCGCCACGTCCAGATGCGGCAGCACATGGAAGGCCTGGAACACGAAGCCCACCTGGCTGCGGCGCCAGATCGCGCAGGCTTCGGCGTCGAGCGCGCCGATGTCGGTGCCGTCGTGCACGATGCGCCCGGCATCCCAGGTGTCGAGGCCGGCCATGCAGTTGAGCAGGGTCGATTTGCCGACGCCCGATTCGCCGACGATGGCGATGAACTCGCCGGCCGCCACCGTGAGCGAGACCTCGGCGAAGACGGTCGCGTCGCCATAGCGCTTGGCCAGGCCTTCGATGTGCAGTGTCATGCGATGCCCATGATCCGGTCGACCACCTGCGCGATGGCATCGGGCGCCTCGGCCGCGATCACCTGGCGCTGCGGCATGCTGCGCAGCCAGGTCATCTGGCGCTTGGCGAGTTGTCGCGTGGCGGCAATGCCGCGTTCGCGCAACTCCGCCATCGGGTAGTCGCCATCGAGCGCTTCCCAGGCCTGGCGATAGCCCACGCAGCGCATCGAGGGCAGGTCGGCCACCAGGTCGCCGCGCGCGCGCAGCGCCTCCACCTCGGCCAGGAAGCCGCCGGCCAGCATCGCGTCGAAGCGCTCGGCGATGCGGCCGTGCAGCCAGCTGCGTTCGGTGGCTTCGAGCGAGACGAAGACCGCGGCCTGCGGCCCTCGGACCTTGTCGGCAGCCGCATGGAAGTGCGACAGCGGCAGGCCGCTGCTGTGCCAGACCTCGAGCGCGCGCTGCAGGCGCTGGCTGTCGTTGGGCGCGAGCCGTGCGGCCGTGACCGGGTCGACCTCGGCCAGCCGCGCATGCATCGCGGGCCAGCCGTGGGTCGCGGCGTCGGCCTCGAGCATCGCGCGCACCGCGGGGTCGGCCGATGGCATGGCGTCGATGCCGTCGGCCAGCGCCTTGAAATACAGCATCGTGCCGCCCACCAGCAGCGGCAGCCGGCCGCGCGCGTTGATCTCGCCGATCAGCCGGGTGGCGTCGGCCACGAAGGCGGCGGCGCTGTAGGCCTCGCGCGGGTCGCGGATGTCGATCAGGTGGTGCGGCGCCTCGGCGCGCTCGGCCGCGCTGGGCTTGGCGGTGCCGATGTCCATGCCGCGGTAGACCAGCGCCGAGTCGACACTGACGATTTCCACCGGCCGACGCCGCGCCACCGCGAGCGCGGCCGCGGTCTTGCCGGCGGCGGTGGGGCCGGCGATGGCCGCGAAACGCGTGGCCGGCAGCGCTTGCGTGTCATTCGCCACGGGCTTCTCCATACTTTTGCACCAGAGTCCAGCCGATCAGCGCGATGCAGACGCTCCAGAACCACATGCCGTAGGCCAGGGGCTTCACCGTGCCGTCGAGGTGCGTGCCCAGCCAGCCGCCGATGCCGAAGGCCGCCAGCATCATCACGAAGCCGTTGAGCGCCGACGCGGCACCCGCGGCCTGCGGAAAGGGCCCGACCGCGCCGCTCTGGCCGCAGGGCTGGTGCACGCCGTGGCCCAGCATCACCAGGGTGAGCGGGCCCACGATCGCGGCCACCGACTGCACGCCGGCCAGCGCCAGGCCGCCCATCAGCGTGCCACCGGCGAGCGTGAGCACGGCGCCGCGCGCGATGCTGCCGCGCACGCCGTGGCGCGGCAGCCAGTGGCGGCAGACGAAGGTGCCGGCGATGTAGGCCAGCGAGTTCCAGAGCATCACCAGGCCGTACTGCGTCTTGCTCAGGCCGAGCACCTGGATGAACACGAAGGAGGAGGCCGCGAGGAAGGTGAAGAGCACCGCGTACGAGGCCGTGGTGAGCGCGCAGAAGGTCAGGAAGGTGGGATGGCGTAGTACCGTGGCCCAGGTACGCAGCAGGGTGCGCGGCGCGAGCGCCTGCGGGTTGCGCCGTGCGAGCGATTCCTCGAAGCGCAGTGCGACCAGCGCCAGCGTGCCCGCGCCGAACAGGGCCGGGGCCAGCAAGGCCACGCGCCAGCTGGCCAGGTCCGACAGCAGGCCGCCCAGCGGCGCGCACAGGCAGGCGATCACGCCCAGGCCGGTGAGCGCACGCGACATCACGCGCGCGCCCTCGGCCGGCAGGTACAGGTCGCGCACGATGGCACGGGCCGCCATCACCGCCGCGCCCATGGCTGCGCCCTGCAGGACGCGCCAGCCGATCAGCAGTTCCATCGACGGTGCCGTCGCGCCGCCCACCGCGGCCACCACATAGGCCGTTAGGCCCCCGAGCAGCACCGGCCGGCGGCCGTAGCGGTCGGACAGCGGGCCCAGCAGCAGCTGCGACAGCCCGAAGGCCAGCAGCAGCGCGGTGAGCGTGAGCTGGGCGTGGGCCACGGGCGCGCCGAAGCCCGTGGTCAGCGCGGGCAGGGCCGGCAGGTAGAGGTCGGTGGTGACGGGCTGGATGCCCAGCAGCAGGGCCAGCGTGAGGACGATCAGCGCGGGCGGCATGCCGAGGGTGCGTGCTCCGGGAGCCGTGGCCGCGGGTGCGATGGAGGAAGGCGGCATGCGCCCGAGGGTAACAAAAGCCGGCGCCGGATTTCCGGGGCGCGCGGGACGCTCAGAGGCCGTGCGTCCTGAGTTCGGCGACCTCGGTGCCCGGCGGCTTCATGCGGAACAGCTGCGACAGCGCCGCGCGGTACTGCGCCGCACCCACCGAATTGGTGTTGTGGTGCGAGCCGCCCTCGACCAGCACGAACATCTTCGGCACCCGCGCGGCTTCGTAGAGCTTGCGGCCCAGCGTCGGGTTGATCAGGCTGTCGGCGGTGCCATGCACCACCAGCAGCGGGGCGCCGATGTCCTTGACCTTGGTGATGGCCTCGAAGCGCTGCGTGATGAAGGGGCCGAAGGGCAGCCAGCCCCACTTGAAGCTGCTGGCCACGTCGGCGATCGAAGTGAAGGTGCTCTCGACGATGGTGCCGCTCTCGTCCGGCACATGCGCGGCCAGGTCGATGCCGATCGCGCCGCCCAGCGAATGGCCGAAGATGTAACGACGCTGTTGCGGGTGGCGCGCGGCCAGCCAGGTCCAGGCGGCACGGGCGTCCTCGCGGGCGGTTTCCTCCGAAGGGAGACCGGCCGAGCTTTTGCCGAAGCCCCGGTAGTCAATGGCCAGCACCGCGAAACCCAGTTCGTGCATCCGGCGCATGCGCGGCGCCGAGCCGGCCACGTTGTAGCGCGCACCGTGCAGGTACAGCAGCACGGGCGTGTCGACCGATTCCGGGGCGCCGCCCAGCCACAGGCCGTGCAGCCGGGCGGGTTCGCCGGTCACGGAGGAGCTGAAATCGATCCAGACGTCCTCCATGCCCTGGGTCATGGCTTCCGAATTGCCCCAGCTGCGGTCGCTGGGCTGGAAGATCCATTCACGCTGGCGCTCGTCGAGCGTCGAGCAGCCACCGGCCAGCAGGGCGATCAGGGCGGTGGCCGAAGCGAACAGGGACCAATGTTTCATGCGTGGGGTGACAGACAGGTCAGGTAGGCGGAAAGTTCCGACCACAAGGCCATGCAACGTGCGTGCCCGGCGCTTCGCTGACGCTCGGAAACCCTTGTATTGGTTCTGTTACCTGCCGCGCAGGAACAGCGCGTCCAGTTCACGCACGCTCAATTGACGCCAGGTGGGCCGGCCGTGGTTGCATTGGTCGGAGCGCTCGGTGGCCTCCATCTGGCGCAGCAGGGCGTTCATTTCATCCAGCGTGAGCTTGCGATTGGCCCGCACCGCGCCGTGGCAGGCCATGGTCGACAGCAGCTCGTTCTGGGCCCGCTGCACCACGGTGCTGGCATCGTGCTGGGCCAGTTCGGCCAGCACGCTGCGGGCCAGTTCCACCGGATCGCCGTCGGCCAGCGTGCCCGGCACCGCGCGCACCGCCAAGGTGCGCGGCGAGAAAGGCGCGACCTCCAGGCCCAGCGTGGCCAGCACCTCGGCGCAGGCTTCGGCGGTCGCCACTTCCTGCGGCGTGGCGGCGAAGGTGGCGGGGATCAGCAGCGGCTGGCTGGTGATGGCCGCGCCGTCGAGCTGGACCTTGAGCCGCTCGTAGACGATGCGCTCGTGCGCCGCGTGCATGTCGACGATCACCAGCCCCTGGCTGTTCTCGGCCAGGATGTAGATGCCCTGGAGCTGGGCCAGCGCGCGGCCCAGCGGCCAGACGGGTTCGCTGTCGGCGGCAGCCGGGCTGGGTGCGCGGGGCTGCTCCGGCGCGGATGGCCGCGGTGCCGACCAGGGCGGGGGCGCGTCGATGGCCGTGTCGGCTGTGGTTTGCAGCGTGGTCGCAGGTGCCGAAGGCCACATCGCCGCCAGGTCGCCCGTGCCGCGCTCGGCCGCGAAATGCATGCGCGGCTGGGTCCAGGCGGGCAGGCTGGGCGCCGGTGCGGCCGGCGTCGAATGGAACAAGGGCACGGCGGCCGGCGCTTCGGCGTCGCCCGCGCGCGGTGCCGCCAGCGCGTTCTCGACCGCATGGCGCACCGCCTGGTGCACCTCGCGGCCGTCGCGGAAGCGCACCTCGATCTTGGTCGGATGCACGTTGACGTCGACCCGGGCCGGATCGATGGTCAGGTACAGCGCATAGACCGGCTGGCGCTGGCCGTGCAGCACGTCTTCATACGCGCTGCGTACCGCGTGGTTGAGCACCTTGTCGCGCACGAAGCGGCCGTTGACGTAGAAGAATTGTTGGTCGCCGCGCGAGCGCGCCGCATCGGGGATGCCGGCGCGGCCCTCGACGCGCACCGCGCCGCGCTCGTGGTCGACCGCGACGCTGCGCGCCACGAAATCCTCGCTCAGCGCATCGGACAGCCGCGGGTCGCGCGTGCCGGTGGCGCGCCATTGCTCGACCAGCTTGCCCTCGTGCCAGACCGAGAAGCCGACGTCGGGCCGCGCCAGCGCGTGGCGGCGCACCGCCTCCACGCAATGCGCGAGCTCGGTGGCGTCGGTTTTCAGGAACTTGCGGCGCGCGGGCGTGGCATAGAACAGCTCCCGCACCTCGACCGTGGTGCCGTCGGCACGCGCGACCTGGCGCAGTTCGCCGGTGCGGCCGTCGAGTGCATAGGCCGCGTCGGCGCCGCGGGCGCGCGAATGCAGCGTGAGCTCGGCGATCGAGTTGACGGCCGCCAGCGCCTCGCCGCGGAAGCCCATGGTGCCCACGGTTTCCAGGTCGCCGAGGCTGGCGATCTTGCTGGTGGCATGGCGGCGCAGGGCCACGCTGAGTTCCTCGCGCGGAATGCCGCTGCCGTCGTCCTCGACCGAGATCAGCCGCACGCCGCCGGCCGACAGCCGCAGCGTGATCTGCGTGGCGCCCGCGTCGAGCGCGTTGTCGACCAGTTCGCGCACCACCGAGGCGGGTCGCTCGACCACCTCGCCGGCCGCGATCTGGCTGATCAGTTCGTCGGGAAGCTCGCGGATCGGGCGGCGTTCGGGGAGGGGGCTGGAAGAGGGAAGGGCGCTCACCGGGGCATTCTAGAAGCGCAGGGTAGCCGGGGTGCGCAGCGGGTTGTCGAGGCCAGACGCTTGCGGATTTTTTCAGCGGGCGTGGTCGCAGGGTTCGGCGGCGTGGCCGGTCGCCGAACCCTGGCGCTCACGCGAGCAGCGTGTTCGACGGCAGCTTTTCGTCCAGCAGCTTGCGCGCCGTTTCGATACCCGCCACCGGCAGCAGCTTCGGGTCGAGCAGGCCGACCTGCACCAGCACGCTGGCCTGGTCCCAGTAGATGTGCTCGTGGTAGAGCTTGTTGCCGCGGAACTTGATGACCGCGAGCAGAGGAATTTCCACGCGCTTGCCGGTGGGTTTCACGCCCGGCAGCATCCACGGAATTTCGGTGGTGTGCGTGAAGCTGAAAAGCAGTTCGTCGACCACCTGCGTGGCGCCGACGGTGCGCGAGATCGAGGTGAGCGTGGTGTCGGGCGGGTTGCTGTTGACGAAGTGGTTCGTATAGAAGGCGTGCAGCGCCTGGTAGCCCACGCCGCCGGTCATGGTCGGGATGTGGTTGACGTAGGGCTCGGCCACCATGGTCGACATGGTGTCGTCGACGTTGCGCGTGCCGAACTCGTACTCGCAGTGCTTGTCCCACAGCGCCGACAGGTCGTAGTGCGGGCCGATCGCGGCCTTGAGCGTGGCGATGCTGCGCTCGTGCGCCATCAGCGCCGAGGGCTTGTGGAAGTGCTCGCCGCCGGCACGCGCGAAAGCGTGGTCCATGCCGGGGTAGACGTACAGCGAGACGCCGGCGCGACCCTTGAGCGTCTGGACAATGCGGTCGCGCGCTTCGGGCGGGCAGAAGGTGTCGAGCTCGGCGATGTGCAGCGTGAGCGGGCACTGGATCCGGTCGGCCTCGTCGAGCGCGGCGTCGATGCCGACGCCGTAGTAGCCGACCACCGCATCGGCGTCGGTGCGGCAGGCCGACAGGTAGGCCAGCTTGCCGCCGAGGCAGAAGCCGAGCACGCCGACCTTCCTGTCGATCACTTCGGCGCGGGCGCGCAGTGCATCGATGGCGGTCTGCATGTCCTGCATGCCCTTGGCTTCGTCGAAGCCGCCGTAGAGCGCGAAGGCGCGTTGCCAGTCGGCCTCGCTGTAGCCAAGTTCGACGTCGGGCTCCTGGCGCCAGAACAGCTCGGGCACCAGCACCACGTAGCCTTCTTCCGCGTAGTAGTCGGCCACCTCGCGCATGGTGTGGTTGACGCCGAAGATCTCCTGTGCGATCACCAGCCCCGGGCCGGTGCCGCCTGCGGGCAGGGCGAGGTAGCCGCGAAACGTGCCGCTGCCGTCGGCGGCCTTCATCTGGATGTGGGAACCTGTCATCGCGTGTGTCTCCGGGTGGGTTGATTGTCAGTGGGGGTGCTGCAGCTGCTTGAACATGACGAAGGCATCGACAAAGCCGAGTTGCGGATGCCTGAACGCGCCGGGCAGGGTGCCGACGATGGAAAAGCCCATCTTGCGCCAGAGCCTCACCGCGCCTTCGTTGGTCGACACCACGAAATTGAATTGCATCGCGAGGAAGCCCATGCGCAGCGCTTGCTGCTGCGAGTGCTCGCACAGGGCCGAGGCGACGCCCAGACCACGCGCAGCCTCGGACACCACGTAGCCGCAGTTGCTCACATGCGCGCCCTGGCCTGGCTGGTTGGGCCGGATGACGTAGGTGCCGAGCACCGTGCCAGCGTCGTTGCAGGCCACGAAGATCGCGGTGGGAACCTTCATCCAGGATTGGCGCGCCTGTTCCTCGGTGATGTCGGGTGGATAGGTGTAGGTGTCGCCACGGCGGAAGGTCGGCTCGAGGACGGCCCAGAGGGCGGGCCAGTCCGCATCGAGAGCGGCGCGGATGTGCAGCATGGGGTGATTCACGGAGGGTTCGGTTTCAACAAGGATAATCCGCGCCCATGGAAATCATCAGCTTTCTCGTCGACTTCATCCTTCACATCGACAAACACCTCGAGGCCTTTGTGATCGCCTACGGCCCGTGGGTCTATGCGCTGCTCTTCGCCATCGTGTTCGTGGAGACCGGCGTCGTGGTGATGCCTTTCCTGCCCGGCGACTCGCTGCTGTTCATCGTGGGTGCGCTGTGCGGCATCGGCCTGATGAGCTTTCCGATCGCCTGCGGGATCCTGATCGTGGCCGCGATCCTGGGCGACCAGTGCAACTTCACCATCGGCCGCTACCTGGGACCCAAGGTCTTCCAGTGGGAGGACTCGCGCTTCTTCAACAAGAAAGCCTTCGACCAGGCGCATGGCTTCTACGAACGCTACGGCGGTGTGACCATCATCCTCGCGCGCTTCATGCCCTTCATCCGCACCTTCGCCCCCTTCGTGGCCGGTGTGGCCGCCATGGACCGCGGCAAGTTCACGCTCTTCAACGTGGTCGGCGCCCTGATCTGGGTGCTGGGCATCGCCACCGCCGGCTACTTCTTCGGCAACCTGCCGCTGGTGCGCGAGCATCTCGAAAAGATCATCTGGGGCCTGATCCTGGTCCCCGGCCTTATCGCCATCTTCGGCGCCTGGCGCGCCGGCCGCGCCGAGAAGGCAAGAGCACAAACAGCCAACTGACCTCCCAACGGAGAAAGCGCGCCAAAGCGCGCTTTCGACTGTTCCAGGGATACCGAGGAACCGGCTTCGCCGGGCCTCAGGTATCGCCCCCGGAAGGGGGAAGGCTAAGCGACACGAAGTGCGCGACGCCTCGGGGGTGAACTAGCTAGTACCGTGGTCCGTTGTTGGGGTAGTAACGCTGCTGATTGCGCTGGTCCGCATTGCGACCCACTTCGTTGCCGATCAGGCCGCCGATGGCGGCACCGCCCACGGTGGCTGCGGTGCTGCCGCCAATCACATTGCCCAGCACGGCGCCGCCGACGGCGCCACCGGCAACACCCAGGTTCTGATTGGGACCGTTGGCCGCACAGCCGGCCAGGGTCATGACAGTGGCAGTCAGCGCTGCCGTGGTCCAGAGACGTGTCTTCATGATGTGCACCTTTCAAGGAGTGATGGGTGTATTTTCTGGACCCCTCCGTCTGGCGCTGTAGGCGCAGACCGCGCACCTCTGCGCGAGAGTGCGTGGCATCGTTGCGAGACTCGGCGGGGCGCGGGGCCCACCGGTCCTACAACTGGCGGCTGCGCGCCAGTGGCGGGTTCTGCGCGAAGTAGCGCTGGATGCCGCGCATCAGTGCATCGGCCAGGTCTTCCTGGTACTTGGTGCTGCGCAGGTTCGCTTCCTCTTCCGGATTGCTGATGAAGGCCGTTTCGACCAGCACGCTGGGAATGTCGGGCGCCTTCAGCACCGCGAAGCCGGCCTGCTCGACCTGCGGCTTGTGCAGCCGGGCGCCGATGCCGCGGATCTCGCCCAGCATCGCGCTGCCCAGCTTGAGGCTGTCGTTGATCTGCGCGGTGGTGCTCATGTCGAGCAGCGCGCGCTGCACCTGCACCTCGTGCGCGCCCACGTTGAGTCCGCCCACCTTGTCGGCCTGGTTCTCCTTGTTGGCGAGCCAGCGCGCCGCGCTGCTCGAGGCGCCCGACTGGCTCAGCGCGAACACGCTGGCGCCGCGCGCGGCGGGCGTGGTGAAGGCGTCGGCATGGATGCTCACGAACAGGTCGGCCTGCACGCGCCGCGCCTTCTGCACGCGCACGCCCAGCGGCACGAAGAAATCGGCATCGCGCGTGAGGAAGGCGCGCATCGGGCTGCCGTTGACGTTGCCCGCGTTGATGCGGTCGCGCAGCCGGTGCGCCACCTGCAGCACGATGTCTTTTTCGCGCGTGCCGTTGGGGCCGATGGCACCGGGGTCTTCACCGCCGTGGCCGGGGTCGAGCGCCACGATGATGATGCGGTCGGTGCGGCTCGCGGTGGCGTTCACGCGCGGCGGTGGTGGCGGTGGCGCCACGGGCGGCGGCACAGGCGCGGCCGGCGGCCTGGCGGGCGCGGCGGCGATCACCGGCGGCGCCGTCGAAGTCGACGGCGGCGAAGGCCGCGTGGACTGCTGCGCCATCAGGTCGCCCAGGGGATCGACCAAGGGCGGTGGCGGTGCGGCCGCGACGGCGTTGCCACCGCCACTGCCCACGCGCGGCGCGTCGCGCAGCCGCTCGGCGATCAACGCCTCCATCGGGTCGACGGGTTGTTCGGGGTAGAGATCGAGCACCAGCCGGTGCCGGTAGGCCGCGATCGGCGCCAGCGAGAACACCTGCGGTTGCACCGCCTGCTTGAGGTCGAACACGATGCGCACCACGTTCGGCGCGTACTGGCCCACGCGCAGGCCGTTGATGTACGGATCGCCCGGCTTGATCTGGCCCACCAGGTCGCGCAGCGCCGGATTGAGCTGGATGCCCTCGATGTCCACGGCCAGCCGCGGCGGGCTGCCGACCACGAGCTGCTGCGTCTGCAGCCGGCCATCGGATTCGATGGTGACGCGGGTGTAGTCGTTGGCGGGCCACACGCGCACCGCCATGATGGTGGCGCCGCGGGCGATCTCCTGCACGCCCAGCAGCAGCACCAGGCTGCCGGCCTTGAGGAAGGTGCGGCGCGGTGCGCCGTCGGGGTTCTGTGCCTTCTTCATGCAGCGGCGGCGGCCAGCAGGGCGTTGCCGCGCGGTGTGCCGGCGCGGAGGTTCACGGTGCGGGTGTCGTCGGTCATGGTGTCGATCCTAAGGGTGAGGTCTGCCGGCGGCAGCCGGCCCGCCGCGTTGTCGGGCCATTCGGCCAGCTTGAGGCCGGGGCCCGCGAAGATGTCGCGAAAACCCGCGTCTTCCCATTCGCGCGGGTCGCTGAAGCGATAGAAGTCGAAATGGAAGATGGCGAGCCCGTCGGGCGTCTCGTGCGGCTCCACCACGGCGTAGGTCGGGCTCTTGATGCGTCCGGCAATACCGAGCGCGCGCAGCAGGTGGCGAACGAAAGTGGTCTTTCCGGCCCCCAGGTCGCCGTGCAGCGCGATGAAGGCATCGCGCAATTCAGGCATCGCCGCGAGGGCGCGTGCAAAGGCTTCGGTGTCGGCTTCGCTGCGCCAGGTCAGCGTGGCCCCCTTCGCCTGGGGCGTTTCTACAATCGGCAGGTGATCGGCAGCCATCCACTCGTTCTTCGTATTCAGGCCTTGGCCCGGGAATTGGGATTCTCCCAAATCGGCATCGCGGGCGTCGATCTGTCGAGCGCCGAGCCGGGTCTGATGCAATGGCTGGCCCAAGGGTTCCATGGCGAGATGCATTACATGGCCACCCACGGCACGCGCCGCGCACGTCCGGCCGAGCTGGTGCCGGGAACGGTGTCGGTCATCACCGCGCGCATGAACTACCTGCCGCGCGAGACGCCCGCCGAATGGCAGGCCGTGGAATTCGCGCGGCTCGAGCGGCCGGGCGAGGCCATCGTGTCGGTCTATGCGCGGGGCCGCGACTATCACAAGGTGCTGCGCAACCGGCTCGCCACACTGGCCGCGCGCATCGCCGAAGAAGTCGGCCCTTTCGGCCACCGCGCCTTCACCGATTCGGCGCCGGTGCTCGAGGCCGAGCTGGCCTCGCGCAGCGGCCAGGGCTGGCGCGGCAAGCACACGCTGGTGCTGGACCGCGACGCGGGCTCGATGTTCTTCCTGGGCGAGATCTATGTCGACATGGCGCTGCCCGAAAGCGCACCGGTCACGCCGCACTGCGGCAGTTGCAGCGCCTGCATCGACGTCTGCCCCACGCAGGCCATCGTCGCGCCGCAGCGGCTCGACGCGCGGCGCTGCATCTCCTACCTGACCATCGAGCATCCGGGCGCGATCCCGGCCGAGCTGAGGCCGCTGATCGGCAACCGGATCTACGGCTGCGACGACTGCCAGCTCATCTGCCCCTGGAACAAGTTCGCGAAGAAGAGCACGCTGCCCGATTTCGATGCGCGCGAGGGCCTGACCGGTCGCGCGCTGGGCGCGCTGTTCGCCTGGAGCGAGGAAGAATTCCTGCGCCACACCGAAGGCAGCCCGATCCGCCGCATCGGCCACGAGCGCTGGCTGCGCAACATCGCGGTCGCACTGGGCAACGCGGTGCGCGCCGGTCAGGCCGACGCGGGCGTGGCGCTGGCCTCGCGTGCCGAGCACCCGAGCGCGCTGGTGCGGGAGCACGTCGAATGGGCGCTCGCTCAGGCCGACTGAGCCGTTATTCGTCGTGGGAGTCGTGCGTGCCGGCGCTGCCGTCGCGCCAGTAGCCCGACGCACGAATCCACTTCGGATTGGCGCGGCACTCGTCGATCAGGTGCGCGCGCAGCGCCTTCGCATGCGCCGATTCGCAGCCGATCCAGGCGTGGAAGGCGCCCGTGGGCAGGCGCGCGGCATGCAGTGCCGCCAGCAGCGGCGGCGTGCCGCGGGCCGCGCGCTGGCGGTGCACCCAGGTGATGGCGACGTCGGCTTCGCTCGGCAGGTCGACGTGATCGGCTTCGCTCTCGACCTCGGCCAGCACGACGGCGCGCGCGCCCCGGGGCAGTTCCGCGAGGCGGCGTGCGATCGCGGGCAGGGCGGTGTCGTCACCGATCAGCAGGTGCCAGTCGAAGGCCGTGGGCACGATGAAGGAGCCGCGCGGGCCGCCCACGCCCAGCCGATGGCCGGGGGCTGCGCGCTCGGCCCAGCGCGTGGCCGGGCCGGCCTCGTGCAGCGCGAAGTCGATCTCCAGCGTGCGTGCGGCGGCATCGAAGCGGCGCGGCGTGTAGTCGCGCATCGTGGGCTTGCGGCCCTCGGGCCAGATCGGGCCGTCGGGGCCGGCGGCCGGCAGCGTCAGCACGCCGGTCTGTTCGTCGGGGAAGAAGAGCTTCACATGGTCGTCGAAGCCCGGGCTCGTGAAGCCCTCGAGCGCGTCGCCACCCACGGTGACGCGCACCAGGTGCGGCGTGATGCGCTGGACCTGGCGCACTTCGAGTTCGCGGAAGCGCAGTGTGTGGCGCACGCGTTGGGGCGTGCGGTCGGGGGAGGAGGTGTTGGTGGTGTCGTTCAAATCAGAACTCCATGAAAAGCGAAACAGTTCTTGGCCAGACACACCGCGGAACCGGCTTTGCCGGGCCGCCGGCGTGGCCCCCTTGAGGGGGGAGGCGGCCACACGCAGTGGGCAAGCAACGGGGGTGGGTCAAATCTGTTCCAGTTGTTGTGCGGCGTGGTCGAGCACCGCGGCGAAGGCATTGGCTTGCGCCGGCGTCAGCGCTTCACGCGCGAGTCGCATTCGCATGGCCAGCTTGAGGTTCTCGATGGCCCGCATGACCTGCGGCGGCCGGCCGGCCCGCGGGCCGGCGCCATCGACGCCACCGTTCATCCGCGCCAGCATGGCGTCGACGGTGGCGCGGTTCTCGGCCAGGAAAGCCTGGCCGGTGTCGGTGATGCGGTAGCGCTTGCGGCCGCCGGCATCGGCTTCCTCGACGGTGAGGTAGCCCAGTTCTTCCATCAGCGTGAGCGTGGGGTAGACCGTGCCCGGGCTCGGGCTGTAGGCGCCGCCGAGCCGGTCTTCGATCGACTTGATGAGTTCGTAGCCGTGGCTCGGCTTGTCGGCGATCAGTTGCAGCAGTACGAAGCGCAGGCCGCCGTGGCCGAAGATGCGGCCACCGCCGCCGCCCCGGGGGCCGCGTCCGCCGCCGAGGCCGTCTTCGTGTTCGCTGCGGGCCATGCAGGCGGGGTGGTGGCCGTGGGAATGGGGAGCGTGGGAATGGCGCATGGGGTTTCTTTCGTTCTATCTAATTGCATAACGATATATCTAAATAGAGTCTAAGTCAAACAGGTTGCCCGCCATCGCCTCAGATTCGCTTCATCGCGCTGCGCTAGCCTTGCGCCATGCGCATCCTGTTGGTCGAAGACGATCCCTCCCTTGGCGCCACGCTTCAGTCGTGGCTGCAGCTCGACGGCTATGCGGTCGACTGGCTGCGCCGCGGCGACCAGGCCGACACGGCGCTGCGCACCCACGACTACCAGTGCCTGCTGCTCGATCGCGGCCTGCCCGGCATGGCGGGCGAGGCGGTGCTGGCGGCGTTGCGGGCACGCC
Organism: Variovorax frigidus; assembly: GCF_051216515.1. NCBI lineage: Bacteria > Pseudomonadati > Pseudomonadota > Betaproteobacteria > Burkholderiales > Comamonadaceae > Variovorax > Variovorax frigidus. The sequence continues at coordinate 291,456 of NZ_JBPJZF010000004.1, read as the reverse complement.
GCGCCGCGATCCCGGTGATCGTGATCACCGCGCGCGACACGCTCGAAGACCGCGTCGAAGGCCTGGACCTCGGCGCCGACGACTACCTGGTCAAGCCCTTCGACCTGGAAGAGCTCTCGGCCCGCATCCGGGCCGCCTTGCGTCGCGAGGCGCGCGAGCCGGCGCCCACGCTGCGCCACGGCGGCGTCGAGCTCGATCCGGCCGCCAAGCGCGTGACGCGCGACGGCGTGCCGGTGCAGCTGACCGCGCGCGAGTTCGCGGTGTTGCTCGCGCTGATGCGGCGCAGCGCCCAGGTGCAGAGCCGCGCGCAGCTCGAGGAGGCGCTCTATGGCTGGGGCGAGGAGGTCGAGAGCAATGCGATCGAGGTGCATGTCTACAACCTGCGCAAGAAGCTGGGCAGCAAGTTCATCGTGACCGTGCGCAACCAGGGCTACGGCCTGGGTGCGGCGTGATGCGCGCCCGCCTCCAGCGCTGGCGCGCCGAGCGCCGTGCCGCGCGCGGCGCCTATTCGCTGCGTCGCCGGCTGATCGCCTCGGTCCTCGGCGCCAGCGTGGCGGTCTGGCTCGTGAGCCTGGCGGTGGTGGTGCACGTGGCCTGGCGCGAAACCAGCGAGGTGTTCGACGATGCCTTGAAGGAGGGCGCCCGGCTGGTGCTGGTGCTCGGCACGGCGCAGGCGCCGAGCAGCGCGCCCGGCGATCTGGACGAGCGGCGCGAGGCCGCCAAGCTCGAACTGCACTACCAACTGGTGTCGCGAGACGGTCGTGTGCTGCACCGTGCCGACGACGCGCCCGCGCAGCCTTTCTCGCGCGCCTTCGATCGTCGCAAGGGCTACGAGAACGTCTGGGTCGACGGTCGTGCCTGGCGCGTCTACCTGCTGCGTGCCGACTACGGTGGCACGCAGGTGCAGATCGGCCAACCCTGGGACGAACGCCTCGAACTGCTCGAGGAGATGGCCGAGGACCTGGCCTGGCCGATGCTGGGCCTGCTGGTGCTGCTCGGCGGCTTCTGCTGGTTCGCGATCCGGCGGCTGCTGCAGCCGGTCGAACGCACCGCCGAACGCATCGCGGCCAAGTCGCCCGACGACCTGCGCCCCGTGGCCGCCGATCAGGAGCCGCGCGAACTGCTGCCGATCGTGCAGGCGCTCAACCTGGTGCTCGGCCGCCTGGGCCATGCGCTGCAGGCCGAGCGGCGCTTCACCGCCGATGCCGCGCACGAACTGCGCACGCCACTGGCCGCGCTGCGCATGCGCATCCAGCTGATGCAGCGCCAGCAGGCCTTGCCCGACGGCGCGCCCATCGATCTGCAGGCCCTGCGTGACGAGGTCGACCGCTGCACCGCGCTCACCGAGAGCCTGCTTGCGCTGGCGCGGCTCGATCCCGAGCGGCCGGAGGCGCTGGGCAAGGAAGCGGTGGACCTCGATGCGCTCATGCGCCGGCTGGCCGCCGCGTGGCCGGGCGCGGCCTTGCACTGCGACGGCGGTGGCCTGGTGCTGCAGGCGCATCCCGCGCTGCTCGAGAGCGCGCTGCGCAACCTGGTCGACAACGCGCTGCGCTACGGCGCCGCAGAAGGCCGTGTGCAGGTCGAGGCCACGCCGATCGGCGACGGCCGCGTACGGATCGCGGTGCGCGACGACGGCCCGGGCGTGTCCGATGCCGATCGCGCAAGACTCACGGAGCGCTTCTACCGCGTGCTGGGCAGTGGGCAGACCGGCAGCGGCCTGGGCCTGTCCATCGTGGCGCGCATCGCGGCGCTGCACGGCGCGGCGCTGCACTTCGAGGCCGGGATCGAAGGCCGGGGGCTGGGCGTGGTGATGGCGTTTCCGGCCGATTGAGAGACATCAGAAAGCCTTCAGCTTCCAGTGCTTCAATGCATCCATGCCTTCGATGCATCCGGCACCGGGCATACAACCTCAAGGAGTGAAACCATGAAAAAAACCGCCACCGCCCTCGTTCTCGCGCTCGGCATCCTCGGCGCCGCCGCCCCTGCGCTGGCCCAGTACACCGGTCCGACGCCCGCTGTCGCAGGCCAGGCCGCATCGCCCTACACCGGGCCGAGCACGGTGCCGCTGATGACGGTGAAACAGCTGCTCGACACTGGCCGCGACGACCAGCACGCGCGCCTGCAGGGCCGCATCGTCTCGCACGACGGCGGCAAGAACTACACCTTTGCCGACGACAGCGGCCGCATGACGGTCGAGATCTCGGCCAAGCGATTTCCGCCGGGCCAGCCCATCGGCGCGGAGCAGCGCGTCGAGCTGACCGGCGAGATCGACAAGGACCTGCGCAAGATGGAGTTCGAGGTCGAGCAGGTGCGCCTGCTGCCTTGACCCCGGGGCTCGGTGTTCCTGGCCAGTGAAGTCCGAGACAGTGCATTCATCAAGTCTGATACGACAGGAATACCAGCCCTTCGCGGCAGATGACAGGTGCGCTCTGGGCGGACTGCTTCGGCCAGGCCGGACCTTCACTGCCGGCTCCAGATGCCCCAGCCTGCACAATGGCCGCTTTGATCATGTTGCCGGTGGAACAGATGACCCCAACCTCAGCACGCCCCGCTTCTTCCCAGATCATCGAAACCGAGTCGCAACTACGCGCCCTCATCGGTGAACCCGCCGACTTGACCCGTGCCAAGGTCAGCAATCGACTGAACTCGATGACTCGCTTGTTCGTCGAGCGCTCGCCTCTGGTTTGCGTTGCCACAAGTGATGGCTCAGGGAACTGTGACCTCAGTCCGAGGGGTGATCCAGCAGGATTCGTGCGCATCCTTGACGATCGTACTTTGCTCATTCCGGAGCGCCCCGGAAATCGCCTTGCGGATTCACTGCGCAATATTCTGGCGAACCCACGGACAGGGCTGCTCTTCATCGTGCCTGGCATCACTGACACGTTTCGGGTGAACGGTCATGCCGTACTCACCGTCGATGCAGATTTGCTCGCCCCATGCGCCGTCGATGGCAAACAACCGTTGCTCGGTATTTTGGTCGAGATCGACGAGGCTTACACGCAGTGTTCAAAGGCGTTTCTACGCTCCCACCTGTGGGATCCGGAACGCTTTGTCGTGCCGGCGACGATGCCCACAGGTGGTCAGGTCCTCCGAGCCATCCAGGGTGAGCAGTTCGATGCTGAACAGTACGACGAGCAGCGCGCGGAACGCTATCGCCACCGAGTTGGTTTCTACTGAAGACAGCCCCCGGCACCAAGCATAAGGGCGACTTGGGCGTCTGCTTCCGGGAGCCGCGACTGACTGCTGGGGGCACCGAAGCGGACGCTGGACTCTCCCCGGAAGCAGTCACACAACGCGCGGCAGGAGCAACGGCCAAAAGTCGCGGGCGTCGGGAGATCCGTTCGAGAAAGGCTCAGGCTGCATCGTTTGCTGCCTTCACTGCCAGCGGAACGTATTCGACCAACCGCTTGCTTTCGATGTCGGCTGGCGAAGTGAGCTTGAGATGTCTTCGCAACTTGCCACCGCCTTCCAGGTGCGCGAAGGGATCGATGATGGCCGCACCCATCGAGAACTCCACCGACACGTGGTCCCTGTAGGCAAAGACGCCACCAAACTGTTCGCCCGAAGAGAACAGGATGCCGCCGTACTTGACCTCTTCGGACAGAGGCTCGACAAGTTTCCCGATCAGCGTGCGGACTGCCTGGACGGTCTCGTAGCGTTCTTCGCTCACCAAACGAATGTCTTCCACCAATGCTTCAACAGATTTCATCGACATGCTTCACTTGAAGGCGCCTCACGCAGCCTCGGCTTCTGGCTGCTTCGAGTCGGCCAGGATGATTTTTGCGGCGCTCAATCGGGTGACCTTAGCCGACCGCACGATCCAGCGCCGCACGGGCCAGCAGACGCGTTGAATCCAATGTCGGCAGCACCGAGTTCCTGTCGTCGATGATCAGCGGAATCTCGGTGCAGCCGAGCACCACGGCATCGCAGCCCTGGTGATTCTTGAAATGGTCGATGGCAGAGCGGAACACCGCCACCGATTCAGGCCGGATCACGCCATTCACCAATTCCTCCATGATGATGCGGCTCATTTCATCGCGCGCCGCATCGGACGGACGCACGGCCTCAATGCCCCGTGCGGTCAGTTGCTCCGGATACACATCGCTTTGAACCAACCAGCGCGTGCCGGTGACGCCGACGCGCTGGAAGCCTCTTCGCTCGGCCTCGGTCGCCACCACGTCGGCAATGTGCAACCAGGGAAGCGGCGAGCGCGGCGCAACGCGCGAGAACGCGGCGTGGATGGTGTTGTCGGGGCAGATCAGGAAGTCGGCGCCCGCGCGCGCCAGCTTGTCGGCCGATGCCAGCATCAGTGCCGCCACGCCATCGAGGTCACGGCGATCGAGGCACTCGACGTACGCTGCCAGCGATGGCGTGTGCATGGAGACTTCGGGGTGTGCGTGCTGGCCGAGCCGCATGGCGCCTTCAGCGCAGATGGTGCGATAGCACAGCGCAGCCCCTTCGGCCGAGCAGCCGACGATGCCGATGTGGGCGATAGGTCTCACTCCAGGTTCCTCCACTCTACGTAGGCGCCGTAGCGCGACAGGCCAGCACTGAATCGTGCAGGCGAGCGACTGCTCCTGGATGACTGTAGCCGGTCACTTCAGCCGATCAGGCGGATTGCCGCTTTTTCTGTGCGGACCTTGGCGCCTCGCTTCGCGCCAGCCACAGTCCGCTCGCAACGATCAACGCCCCGCCGCCCAGCGTCCATGCATCGGGCGCGGCCTGCCAGAACACCCAGTCCAGCAGAAGTCCCCAGGCGAGGGCGCTGTATTCGAAGGGCGCGATGGCAGCGGCCTGGCCGTGGCGGAAGGCCTCGGCGATGGCCAACTGACCCAGAAAACCGCTGATGGCCAGACCTGCAAGCACCCACGTGTGCTGGGCCTGGATGGGTACCCATTGCGGTGCCGACAACAGGCTGCCGCCGACAGCCATGCCGGCCGTGGTCCAGAAGACCAGCGCGGCGCTCGATTCGGTGCGGCTGATGAGCCGGCCCAGCATGTTCGACAGCGCGTAGCAGACTGCGGCCACCAGGATCGCCAGAGCGCCCGTCGAGAGGAAAGCGCCCTGCTCGGGTCGCAGTGCGATCACGACACCGATGAAGCCCAGCCCGATCGCGATCCAGTGCCGCGGCTGGACCGACTCGCCCAGCATCGGCACGGCGATGAGCACCATCAGCAGCGGAGCGATGAAAGTGAGTGTGTAGGCCTCGGCCAGGCCCAGGGTCTTCAGGCCATGGACAAAGAGGACGAGCATGGTCATGTTCAGCGCGGTGCGCAGCAGATGCAGGCGCCAACGCAGCCGGCGGTTGAAGACGCCAGCTGCCTCGCGCCGCCAAGCGATGTACAGGCACACCAAGGGCAGGGCCGTGAGACCGCGCATGGCCATCACCTGCACCGGCGGGTAATGAGCGGCCAGATTCTTGAGCAGCGCGTCCATGCAGGCGAAGAAGGCGCAAGCCAACAGCATCGCGGCGATGCCGCGCAGGGTTCCGGTCGGGTGCATGGTCGGGTTGTCTCGCGGCAGTGGCCGGGAGGGGGCTTATTCTTGACTGCCTGGCATAGGCGCTACGAACGTCTGGTCCTGCGACTGTAGCCGGTCGTGCTGACGTCGCGAAGGAGCCCGAACCAAGCCGGTCAGCGCTTTCCAAAGAAGTCGTTGCAGGCGCTGCGTGCGCACCTGCCCGACAACGTGCACCCCCCAGAACCCGGTCAAGGGTTCTCGGACTTTGTCGTGCAGAACACTCAGATCGGCTGCGGTTGCGGTACCAGCGCCGGTGCACCTGCCGGGGCGGGCGCATCGCCGTCCTCGACGCGCAGCCGCGGCAGGAACTGCGGGTAGTCGCGCTGCATGAACGCGATCAGGCCTTCGCGCACCGAGCAGCGCAGGTCGAAGGCGAGGCTCGAGTTGGCCGCGGTGCAGAGCACGCGGATCTGCATCGCGCGCTCGGTGGTGTCGACCACGCGCAGGTTGAAGAAGCGTCCGTCCCATTCGGGCGCGGCCTTCACGATGCGCTCGACCTCGGTGCGCAAGGGTTCGAGCGGCATGCCGTAGTCGGCATAGACGAACACCGAGCCCAGCAGCTGCGCGCTGTGCCGGGTCCAGTTCTGGAACGGCTTCTCGATGAAGTAGCTCAGCGGCAGGATCAGCCGGCGGTCGTCCCAGATCTTGAGCACGACGAAGGTGCCCGTGATCTCCTCGACGCGGCCCCATTCGCCCTCGACCACCAGCACGTCGTCGATGCGGATGGGCTGCGCCAGCGCGATCTGCAGGCCCGCGATCAGGTTGCTGAACACCGGCTTGGCGGCCAGACCGGCCACGATGCCGATCACGCCGGCCGAGGCCAGCAGGCTGGCGCCGACCTGGCGCGCACCCGGGAAGGTCATGAGCATCATCGCGCCGCCGGCCACCAGCAGCATGCTGTTGGCGGTGCGCGCCAGCACGCGCGTCTGCGTGAGCACGCGCCGCGCCTGCAGGTTGTCCGCCGCATCGTAGGGGTGCTTGGCGATCAGGCCGTCGGCAAAGCCGTTGACCGCGCGGATCGCAAGCCAGCTGGCCGCGGCGATCAGCAGCAGTCCGTTGAGATGCCGCACGCCCGCGATGAAGCGCAGGTCGTCGGGAGCGGCCTGCCAGACCATCTGCAGTGCGAGCAGCGGCAGCACCAACCGTGCCGCGGGCTTGACGTTGACCAGAAGCGCATGCAGCACTGGCGCGTGGCGCGTCACCCTCTGAAGCACCACCGAGGCCACGCGGTGCACGAGCAGCGCGAGAACGACGGCGATCAGCGCGGAAAGGGAGGGAGCGAACCAGGGGTGGCCGAGCAGCATGTCTTTGTTCATCGTTCAGGGGTTCCTTGAAAGGAAGGGTGGAGGGAATCGTCGGAAAGGGACTGCAGGATGCGTGCCGCGTCGTCGCGCAGCTGCACCGAGATGCCGGTGGCGAGGTCGAGCCGGCGCAGCAGCCAGGGGCTGATGTCGTTGTCGAAGGGATCGGGCAGCGGGATGGGGCCGGCCAATGCGGTGGCCGGCGCGCCGGAAGGCAGGTCGCTGCCGGCGATGGGCATGCTGCCGATCGCGGCCTCGATGCGCTCGGCGGTGCGTTGCAGCGGCCCCTCGATGTCGGCGGGCGTGAGCCGGTCGCGGCGCAGCACGAGCATCGACTTGACCGCGCTCAACTGGGCCAGCAACTGGTAGCTGTGGGCCTGCAGCTGCTCCAGCGGCACGATGGGTGGACGCACGGCGCGCGGCTCCGACAGCGAGCGCTGCGTGGCCTGCACCAGCGCCGAGAGGCTGTCGAAGGCCTCCTTGCGCGCCAGGCGCCATTCGAGTTCGGGGCTGCTGTCGATCGCATGCAGCTGTCCCAGGCCCAGCGCGAGCCGCGCGTGAAGGGCCTGCGCACGCAGCGTGCGCGCCACCAGGGCCGGGATCTGGCTGCGCTCCCAGGACGGCAGCACATAGCAGAAGGCCCAAGCCAGCGCGGCGCCGATCAGCGTGTCGGCGATGCGTTCGAACAGGGCGAAGGTCGGGGCCGCACCGGTGTTGAGCAGGTGGGCCTGCACCAGGCCGAGCACCGTGGCCGCGACGGCGGTGACCAGGTAGCGCCGCACCGCAAAGCCGTGCGCGATGGCCTGCGCCACCACGGTCGCCGACAGCAGCCCGAGGGCCGAGGGGTGCGCCGACAGCAGGCCGACCGCCAGCACGCAGCCCAGCAGCGTGCCCGCGACCCGCGCGTTGCGCCGCTCCAAAGTCTGCGACAGGCTGCCGCGCAGCACCACCACGATGGTCAGCAGGATCCAGTAGTCGTGCGAGCCCCAGGGCAGCAGCAGCGCGATGCCGTAGCCCGCCGCGATGGCGAGCGAGGCGCGGATCGCATGGCGCAGCGGCGGTGCATCCCAGCGCCACAGCGTGAGAAAGGGGCGCCACGACCAGGCCGTGGGGCTCACGAACATGTGCCAGTTGGCGCGCACCACGGCCAGGTCCGGGGCCACCTCGCCGCGCGCCATGGCCGCCAGCCTTAGCACCTCGTCGTTGATGTGGCCGATGCGGCTGGCCAGGCCGCGTGCCAGCATGGCCGCCGAAGGGCCGGCCGCGGCACTGGCGGGGCGGATGTCTTCGGGCGGGCGCACTGCGATCAGCTGCGGCCGGCGGTCGGCCACCGCGTCGGGGCGTCGTCCCAGCAGCAGCGCGTCGGCCAGTGCGGCGGTGTCGTCGGCCAGCGCCTCGAGCACGCGGCGCATCTCGGTCAGCGCCGGGGAGTGCGAAGGGTTGGCCTGCAGGGCTTCGAGGTCGAGTTCGCTGGCCAGCAGCTGGTCGCGCATCTCGAGCACGACCACCAGCATGCCCGCGAGCCGCTGCCGTTGGGGTGTGCGCGGCGACTCGAGCACGATGTCGCGCGTGGCCTGCAGCTGGTCGGCCAGCGCGGCTTGCTCGCTCAGCAGGCGGCCGAGCATGGGCGCGGGGACTTCGCGCACGTCGCCCGACTCCTCGCGCGAGCTGAACTGGCTGGCCTCGGTGCGCATCAGCGCGGACAGCGACAGCAGCACGTCGGCCATGGCCTGCACGCGGTAGCGGCCGTTGAGCGCGAGGTTGGCCAGCGTCGCGTAGATGACGTAGAGCCCGGCGCCGAGGCCGAAGATCAGAGTCCGGTAGATCGCCTCGTCGATGTTCTCGGGCTTGTGCGTGGCCATCGAGAAGATCATCGAGAACATCACGGCGATCGCGATCGGGATGCCGCGCTTGCCCCAGGCCATGGCCGTGAAGGCCAGAAAGGTGGCGGGCACCATCAGCAGCCCGAGCCGGATCGGCGCACCGTGCAGCATCTGCACCGCGAAGAACAGCGGCAGGCCGATCAACGGGGCCGGCAGCATCTGCAGGAACTTGCCGCGGCGCGGGCCGGGCAGGTCGGGCGGCGCGGTGACGATCACGCCGACCGCCGCCGCGGCGGACGCGAGCGCGCCCAGCCAGAAATGCACGCCGGCCGAGATCAGGAACAGCCCGAACGCGACGGACAGGCCGTTCGTGATGTAGTGGCTGAGCGCGACCCGCAGCGCGGCGCGGGTGCGTGAGACGGCGGCGCGCGGCGCCAGCATCAGCGGGCGGTGGGGTCGCCCTCTGCGGGCGGCGTGGCGGCGTCGCGCCGGATGCGCGTGAGCTTGCGCGGGGCAGCCGCTACGGGCGCTGCTGCGGGTGCCGCGGTCGTCTCGTCCGCCGCATCGGCCGCTTCGGCTTCCAGGCCCGAGGTGGTGGTGCGGGCGTACAGGTCGGCCGAGGTGTCGGCGTCAGGGGTGGCGGTGGCCGCGACCTGGCGCATGCGATGGCTGGCGCGCATCTTTTCATCGACGCCTGCGAATTTCGAGTACTTGGCGAGCATCGGCACCAGCTGACCGTAGATGCGCGGCGCACCGGCCAGGCATTCGCGCTGTTCGAGGAAATCGGGTTCGCCGGTGAAGTTGCCGACCAGGCCGCCGGCCTCGGTCACGAGCAGCGAGCCCGCGGCCACGTCCCAGGGGTTGAGGCCGGTCTCGAAGAAGCCGTCGGTGAAGCCGGCCGCCACGTAGGCCAGGTCGAGTGCCGCGGCGCCGGGACGGCGCAGGCCGGCCATCTTGGGCATCAGGTCGGCCATGATGGCCAGGTACTGCTTGAAGTTGTCGCCGGTACGGAAGGGGAAGCCGGTCGAGATCAGGCAGTCGCTGAGCTTGACGCGCTTGCTCACGCGGATACGCCGGTCGTTCATGTAGGCGCCGCGGCCCTTGGTGGCGGTGAACAGGTCGTTGCGGCTCGGGTCGTAGACCACGGCCTGCTCGACCTTGCCCTTGACCGCCAGCGCGATCGACACGCAGTAGACCGGGAAGCCGTGAATGAAGTTGGTGGTGCCGTCGAGCGGGTCGATGATCCAGACGAAATCCGAATCCTTGGCGCCGAACTCGCTGCCCGACTCTTCCGCGAGGATGCCGTGGCCCGGGTACGCGGTGAGCAGGGTCTCGATGATGACCTTCTCGGCGGCGTGATCCACCTCGGTCACGAAGTCGTTGACCTGCTTTTGCGAGATGCGAACGGCTTCGACGTCCAGCGCGGCACGGTTGATGATGGCACCGGCGGCGCGTGCGGCCTTGACGGCCACGTTGAGCATGGGATGGAGATTGGGCGACGACATGGATTGTGGAAGAGCGGCGGGGGCAGGGGCCCTGAAGAGGCGTCCGGGCGATGCGGGACGCAGGAAGGCCGCGATTTTACAGGTGCGGCGCGATCCGGTGCATTTTTCGGGCCTTGACGGCGCCCGCGCGAGCGGGAGTGGCAGCGCTTCCGTTCTAATCGGGGCCCCTCCCGCACGCCCATCCGTTCGTCCATGCGCACCCGTTTCATCCTGATCCAGACCAGCCACGCCGGCAACGTGGGCGCCGCCGCGCGCGCCATGAAGACCATGGGCTTCGACGACCTCGTGCTGGTCGCGCCGCGCTGGGCCAACGTGCTGCGCCGCGAGGAAACCATCCAGCGGGCCAGCGGCGCGCTCGACGTGCTGGCCAACGCGCGCATCGTCGACACGCTCGACGAGGCGCTCGACGGCGTCACGCACCTGTGCGCCACCGCCATGATCCCGCGCGATTTCGGCCCGCCCACGCGCACGCCGCGCGAGCATTTGGAGCCGCTGGGCAAGGTCGACCCGCCGCAGCACGTCGGCTTCCTGTTCGGCTCCGAGCGCTTCGGCATGCGCAACGAGGACGTCTACCGCTGCAACGTCGCGCTCAGCATTCCCGCCGATCCGAAGTTCGGCTCGCTCAACCTCGGCGCCGCGATCCAGCTGATCGCCTACGAATGGCGGCTGGCGCTGGGCGGCTTCCCGGTGACCGAGTCGGTGGTGCCCACGCAGGCGGCCGATGCCAAGGCCGTGGCCGGCATGCTCGAGCACTGGGAACGCTCGCTGGTGCAGATCGGTTTTCTCGACCCCGACGCGCCCAAGAAGCTGATGCCGCGGCTGCAGCAGCTGTTCAACCGCGCGCAGCCCACGCCCGAGGAGATCCACATCCTGCGCGGCATCGCCAAGGCCATGGCCGACGCCAAGACTCCGCCCGCCTCGCGCAAGGACGACGCGGCTTAGACTTCCGCCGCTTTCACATCACCACCACATCCATGCTTTCGCGCCTGCGTTCCGACATCCAGTGCATCCTCGACCGCGACCCCGCGGCGCGCACGCGCTGGGAAGTGGTCACCCTGTACCCCGGCTTCCACGCCGTGGTGCTGCACCGCGTGGCGCACGGGTGTTGGAACCACGGCTTCAAGTGGGTAGGGCGCTGGGTGTCGCAGTTCTCGCGCTGGGTCACGGGCATCGAGATCCATCCGGGCGCCAGGCTGGGCGAGCGGGTGTTCTTCGACCATGCGATGGGCGTCGTGGTGGGCGAGACCGCCGAAATCGGCGACGGCTGCACCATCTACCAGGGCGTGACCTTGGGCGGCACCTCGCTCTACAAGGGCACCAAGCGGCACCCGACGCTGGGGCGCGACGTGGTGATCGGCGCCGGGGCCAAAGTGCTCGGCGGCTTCACGGTGGGCGACGGCGCCAAGGTCGGCTCGAACGCGGTCGTGACCAAGCCGGTGCCCGCGGGTGCCACCGCCGTGGGCATCCCGGCGCGCATCATCGTGTCGACCAGCGGGGCCAGCGCCGACGTGAGCGAAGCGGCGCGTGGCTTCTCGGCCTATGGCCTCACGGCACAGGACGATCCGCTGTCGCAGGCCATGCGCGGCCTGATCGACAGCGCGGCCGGCCAGGAGCACCAGATCGCGCTGATCTGGCAGGCGATCGAGAAGTTGTCGGCGCGTCAGCCGGAAGAGGCCGACTGCGTGCCGGGCGACGCGGCGCGCGCAGAATGCTTCGAGGCCGACAAGCTGGTGCAGCTGGTCGGGAAGTAGGCTTCCCGAGTCGCACCGCTCAGCTCACATGCCGACGTAGTTCGGCCCGCCGCCGCCTTCGGGCGTGACCCAGACGATGTTCTGCGTCGGGTCCTTGATGTCGCAGGTCTTGCAGTGCACGCAGTTCTGCGCGTTGATCTGCAGCCGTTCCTTGCCCGCGTTCGCCTCGTCGGGCACGAACTCGTAGACGCCGGCCGGGCAGTAGCGCGCCTCGGGGCCCGCGTACTCGGGCAGGTTGATGCGCACCGGCACCGAGGCATCCTTCAGCGTCAGGTGCGCGGGCTGGTTTTCCTCGTGGTTCGTGTTGCTGATGAACACGCTCGAGAGCCGGTCGAAGGTGAGCTTGCCGTCGGGCCGCGCGTAGCTGATCTTCTTGCAGGCGGACGCCGGCTTGAGGCGCGCATGGTCGGCTTCGGTGCGGTGGATGGTCCAGGGGATGTGGCCGCGCAGCACGAACTGCTCGATGCCGGTCATCACCGTGCCCACTGTCAGACCCTTCTTGAACCACTGCTTGAAGTTGCGCGCCTTGTTGAGCTCGGTGTGCAGCCAGCTCTTCTCGAAGGCGGCCGGGTAGGCGGCCAGCTCGTCGTGCTGGCGGCCCGCGGTCACGGCGTCGAAGGCGGCTTCGGCCGCGAGCATGCCGGTCTTGATCGCCGCATGGCTGCCCTTGATGCGGCTCGCATTGAGGTGGCCGGCTTCACAGCCGACCAGCGCGCCGCCCGGGAACACCGTCTTGGGCAGCGAGAGCAGGCCGCCGGCCGTGATCGCGCGCGCGCCGTAGCTCAGGCGCTTGGGCGCCTTCAGGCCCTTGTCCTGGCCTTCGAAGTACCAGCGGATGTTCGGGTGCGTCTTGAAGCGCTGGAACTCCTCGAAGGGGCTCAGGTGCGGGTTCTGGTAGTCGAGCCCGACCACGTAGCCGATGATCAGCTGGTTGTTTTCCGCGTGGTAGACGAAGGAGCCGCCGTAGACGTCCGAGGGCAGCGGCCAGCCGGCCGTGTGGATGGCCAGGCCGGGCTGATGGCGCGCGGGGTCGATCTCCCACAGTTCCTTGATGCCGATGCCGTAGCTCTGCGGGTCCTTGCCGTCGTCGAGCTTGTACTTCGCGATCAGCTGGCGGCCCAGGTGGCCGCGCGCGCCTTCGGCGAACACGGTGTACTTGCCCAGCAGCTCCATGCCGAGCTGGAAGTTCTCGGTCGGTTCGCCGTCCTTGCCGATGCCGAGGTTGCCGGTGGCCACGCCGCGCACCTTGCCGTCTTCGGTGTAGAGCACTTCGGCGGCCGGGAAGCCGGGGAAGATCTCCACGCCCAGTTCCTCGGCCTGCTGCGCCAGCCACTTCACCACATTGCCGAGGCTGACGATGTAGTTGCCGTCGTTGTGGAAGTTGTGCGGCAGCATGAAGTTGGGCGTGCGCGTGGCGCCGCTCTCGCTGAGCATCAGGAAGGTGTCGGCCGTCACGGGCTGGTTCAGCGGCGCGCCGCGTTCCTTCCAGTCGGGGATCAGCTCGGACAGCGCACGCGGGTCCATGATCGCGCCCGACAGGATGTGGGCGCCGGGCTCGGAGCCCTTCTCGAGCACCACGACCGAGATCTCCTTGTCGTTCTGCGCCGCCAGTTGCTTCAGGCGGATGGCGGTCGAGAGTCCGGCCGGCCCGCCGCCGACGACGACGACGTCGTACTCCATGGCTTCGCGGGGACCGAACTGGGCAAGGATTTCGTCGTGGGTCATTGTGGGGAGTCTCGTCGATAGGTGGGAGTGGCCCGGCACCGCAGCGCAGCGGAGTTCTTGCAACATTTTATGCGGCTGGTTGCACGCTTCCTGATCGGGCTGCGCACAGCGTATGCGTCACCTGTGCGCCCGGCAGTCCCCGTGGGGACGCGTGGACAATGCACGACGCGCGCCCGGCGGGGCGCCCCCTGGCCCCGAGCCTCCTGTTTTCTCAAGGCGCTACCCGATGAAGATTGAAATCCCCGAGCACAAGAAGCTCGTCTACGAGACGTCCATTGCCATCCGCTGGGGCGACATGGACGCCATGGGCCATCTCAACAACGGAACCTATTTCCGCTACATGGAGACGGCGCGCATCGACTGGATGCGCTCGATCGGCTTCGAGCCCGACCCCAAGGGCGAGGGCATGGTGATCGTCAATGCCTTCTGCAACTTCTACCGGCAGATCGAGTATCCGGGCGACGTGCTGCTGAAGATGTACGTGAGCGATCCGGGCCGCACCACTTTCGAGAGCTGGGCCACGATGGCGCGCGCCGATGCGCCCGACACGGTGTGCGCCGCGGGCGGCGCCACCACGATCTGGGTCGACTTCCCGAAGCAGAAGGCGATGACGCTGCCCGACTGGCTGCGCGAGATCGTCACGGTCTGAGGGCGAAGGCCCGCAAGCGCCTTCAGGCCGGCTGCAGCACGATGCGGGCCTCGAACCCCGTGGCGGCGCCCTCGGGCGGCGAGCGCAGCTCGAGGCGACCCTCGTGCTTCTGCACGATGGTTGCGACGATCGACAGGCCGAGCCCGTAACCGGCGTGTTCCGCGCTGTGGCGCACATGGCGCTTGCGCAAGGTGCTCAAGGCGGCCTCGCTCACGCCCGGTCCGAAGTCGCGGACCACCAGCGAGCCATCGGCCTCGACGGCGAGCTGCACCGGACCGTCGCCGCCGTAGCGCAGCGCGTTCTCCACCAGGTTGCGCAGTGCGATCGCCAGCACGTCGAAGTCGCCCAGCGTCACGGGCGGTGCGCCGCTGTCGGGCACGCTCAGGCCGAGCCGGTCGAGCGCGCGTGCGTCCTGCCAGAATTCCTGAGCTACCGTCGCGGCGAGCTGGGTCAGGTCGACGCGGTTCCGCGAGAACGACGCACCCGACTCGGCGCGCGAGAGCTGCAACAGCTTCTCGGTCCGGTGGCTGAGCACGCGCAGGGCATCGAGTGCCGCTTCGACGTCCTCGCGCCGCAATGCGTGCTCCAGCGCGGTCTGCAGCCGCAGCCGCGCCGACGCGAGCGGCGTGCGCAACTCGTGGGCCGCATTGGCAGCCAGCGCGCGTTCGACGTCGAGCGATTGCGACAGGCGATCGAGCAGACGGTTCACATGGTCGCCCACCGACTGGAGTTCCTGCGGCAGGCCCGGCAGGGCGATGGGTCGCAGGTCGGCGCCGCTGCGCTCGCCGATTTCCGCAGCCAGGCGCTGCAGCACCTGCAGTTCCTCGCGCGCGATCTTGCGCAGCACCAGGGCCAGGAGGGGCAGCACAGCGCCCAGCGGGATGATCAGCCCGAACAGCGTCCGGTTGAGCGCCACGCGGCGCTCGTCGAGCGGATCGGCCACCTGCAGGTACAGGTCGCGTTCGGGGTGCCGCACCGTGTAGATGCGCCACGCCTCGTCGTTGGAGAAGCCCGCCGCCAGCGGCACGTCGAACACGTTGCCGGGTGTCTCGGCCGATCGCAGCAGCACGCGCTCGTTCTTGTCGACCACCTGGAACATGACCGCGGCGTCGGCGAAGGTGGGGGTCGGTGCGATCAGCATGCGGCCGTTGGACGCCTCGCCGGCCCGGCGGTCGAACTCGTCGAGCGCGATGTCGAACATGCGGTGCGACACCTCGACCAGTTCGCTGTCGAAGTTGTAGTTGATCTCGCGGTCGACATACCAGACCACGCCGATCACGCACAGCAGCCAGACCCCGCCGACCCACAGGATCAGCGTCTGGATCAGGCGGCCGGCCAGCGTCTGGCGCGCGACCGGCGCCCGGACGTCCGCCGCGGCGCTCATTCGCTGTCGCCCACGGCGTGCACCAGCCGATAGCCCAGGCCGCGCAGGGTCTGGATGTGGTTGCGGCCGAGCTTGCGGCGCAAGCGGCTCACAAAGACCTCGAGCGTGTTGCTGTCGGCCTCGTCGTCGAAGCCGTAGAGCGCGTCCTGCAGGTTCTCGCGCGTGTGGATGCGGTCTGGCCGCGTGGCCATCACGCGCAGCAGCGACCATTCCTTCTGCGTCAGCGCGACCGGCACGCCGTTGCGCCGCACCATCTCTTGCGACAGGTCGATCTGCAGGTCGCCCAGCTCGATCAGGGGGGCGCTGGACGCGCTGCGTCGCCGTTCCACGGCACGCAGCCGGGCCAGCAGTTCGCCGGGGTCGTAGGGCTTGATGAGGTAGTCGTCGGCGCCGGCGTCGAGGCCCCGGATGCGGTCGGTCACCTGATCGCGCGCCGTCAGCACGATCACGATCGGACGCTCCTTGATCGCGCGGATCTGCGGCAGCAGCGACAGGCCGTCGCCATCGCCCAGATGGAGGTCGAGCAGCACTGCCGCGTACTGCGCCGCGTGCAGTGCGGCCGAGGCCTCGGCCAGGCTCGCACAGGCATCCACCACGAAGGCCTTGGCCCGCAAATAACCGCAGACCGCTTCGGACAGCGTGGCATCGTCCTCGACCAGCAAAACGCGCACGTCAGCGTCTCCAAAAATTGAACGAGTCTATCGAAGGCAGGGCTTCAGGCTGCGTTCATTCTGCTGTCCTACGCTCGTGGCCTCCGTCGATCGGTTTCCATGGGCGGGCCCCGTACCCGTGTCGCATGTCACTTCGCACCAGCGCTCTCTCTTCACTCATCCCACGGGTTCTCGCTGCCACCCTGGCCGGCCTGCTCCTTGTCCTGTTGTGGGATGCGTCCGGCCTCGACCTTCCGCTGGCCCGTCTGGCCGGCGGCCCCGACGGATTCGCGCTGCGTGACAACACGGCGTTCGTGCTGTTCTTCCACGAGGTTCCGCGCCTGCTGAGCTGGGCCTGTCTGACAGGCCTGTTCGCCGCCATTCGTTGGCCCTGCGGCCCGCTGCGCTGCCTGACGCGCGGCGAACGCGTCCAGCTCGCGCTCACCGTGCTGGGGTCGGTGCTGGCCGTGTCGCTGCTCAAGCATGCGAGTCACACCAGCTGCCCCTGGGACCTGCGCGACTTCGGCGGCAAGGCGGTCCATCTTTCGCATTGGGCGTGGGGCCTGAACGACGGCGGCCCCGGCGGCTGCTTTCCGGCCGGGCATGCCTCGGCCGCCCTGGCCTACATCGGTGGCTGGTTCGTGTGGCGGCGGCACCTGCCGCGGGCGGCGATGTACTGGTTGGCTGCGTCGCTCGGGCTGGGCTTGGTGCTGGGCATCGCACAGCAGTGGCGGGGTGCGCACTACATGAGCCACACGCTCTGGACCGCATGGGTGTGCTGGGCGGTGGGCTGGCTGGCGGATGGCCTGGCCCATGCCCGTTGGCAGACGCATGAGGTGCCCCCCAAGCTGAACGAAACCTGAGGCGGTCGTTCAGGGAGGTTTCAGTCCCGCCTTTCACCATCGGTGGATGACCACGACTTTCGACACGATCGCGCCCTTGGCTGGGCGCGGCACCTCCACGCAGGCGTTCGCTGCGTCGCGCCTGCCGGCCTGGCTGCTTGCCCTCGATGCCTGGATGGCGCGCCCGCGGTCCGCCCGTGCGGTGGTGATCGGCCTGGCGCTCTATCTGCTGGTGGCCGCCAATTGGGCGCTGTGGTTCGAGCTCGCGCGCATCGGCGGTGCGCCCAGCGTCTACATGCGCTCGGTCGGTGCGATGGCCGTGATGATCGGCTTCGGCACCGTGGCGCTGCTGTCGCTCACGGCCTGGACGCGATGGATGAAGCCGCTGTGGTTCGCGCTCGTGCTGATCGCGGCCATCGCCCAGCATTTCATGCTCACCTACCACGTGGTGATCGACCCGACCATGGCCGCCAATGCCATGCAGACCGACATGCACGAAACGCGCGACCTGCTGAGCTGGCGCCTGCTGTTCAACGTGCTGCTGGTAAGTGCGTTGCCCGCGTGGTGGCTGCTGCGCGTGCGCGTGCTGCCGATGCGCGCCTGGGGGCAGGTCTGGCGCAATGCCGCGCTGGTGGCCGCGACGCTGGCAGTGGGCATTGCCGCCACGGCCGCGATGTCGCGCGAAGTCGCGCCGCTCATGCGCAACCACGTCACGCTGCGCTACATGATGAATCCGCTGGCCAGCGTCTACTCGGCCGGCACGGCGGCGATTCGGCCGCTGTTCAAGCGCAGCCACAAGCTGATCCCGATCACGGCCGGCGCGGCGCTGGGCCCGAGCTATGCGGCACAGACCAGGCCGCCGCTGTTCGTGATGGTGGTGGGCGAGACGGCGCGGTCCGATCATTTCGCGCTCAACGGCTATGCGCGCGACACCACGCCCGAACTCGCGGCACGTCAGGTGCTGAGCTGGCGCAACGTGCATTCCTGCGGCACCAACACGCTGGCCTCGGTGCCCTGCATGTTCTCGTCGCTGGGCAAGCAGGGCTACGAGGGTCGCAAGGACGACTACGAGAACCTGCTCGATGTGGCGCAGGCTGCGGGCCTGGCCGTGCTGTGGATCGACAACCAGGCCGGCTGCAAGGGCGTGTGCGACCGCGTGCCCCACACCTCGGCCGATGCCGACCTGTCGGCCGAGGCCAAGGGCGCGCTGTGCGACGGCGACGAGTGCCTCGACGACATCATGCTCAAGAACATCGACCAGCGCATCGCCGCGCTGCCGGCCGAGCGGCGCCAGCGCGGCGTGCTGCTGGTGATGCACCAGATGGGCAGCCATGGTCCGTCGTATGCGAAGCGCTCGTCGGTCGAGACCAAGCGCTTCGTACCGGAGTGCAGGACCAACGTGCTGGCCGACTGCAGCCATGGTGAGCTGCTGAACGCCTATGACAACTCGATTGCCCACACCGACCGCTTCCTGGCCCGCACCATCGACTGGCTCAAGACCCAGTCGCCACACTTCGCCACCGGCCTGCTCTACATGAGCGACCACGGCGAATCGCTGGGCGAGTACGGGCTGTTCCTGCATGGCCTGCCCTACAACATCGCGCCCGAAGTGCAGAAGCACGTGCCGATGGTCGCGTGGTTCGACGACGGTCTGAAGGTGCGCGAGCGCCTGTCGACGGCCTGCCTGCAGAAAGATCGCGAGGCCGAGCTCACGCACGACAACCTGTACCACACGCTGCTCGGCGTGCTCGACCTCGAGACGCCGACCTACCAGCGGACGCTCGATGCCTTCGCGCACTGCAAGGGCGCAGGCGCCTGAGCGACCCGATCTTTCTTTTCCAGGGACACCGCGGAACCGGCTTGCCGGGCCGCTGGTGTCGCCCCCTGGGGGGAGCCTACTTCTGTCGGGGGAGGCGGCCCATGAGAAAGAACTCTGGATTGGGCTGCATCCCGGTGAAGCTCGCCATGCGGTTCGACAGTCCGAAGAAGGCCGTGATCGCGCCGATGTCCCAGATGTCCTCGTCGTCGAAGCCGTGCGCATGGAGCGCGGCGAAGTCGGCGTCGTCGACCTCGTGCGAGCGGTCGCAGACCTTCATTGCGAAATCGAGCATCGCGCGCTGACGCGGCGTGATGTCGGCCTTGCGGTAGTTCACCGCGACCTGGTCCGCCACCAGCGGCTTCTTCTCGTAGATGCGTAGCAGCGCACCGTGCGCCACCACGCAGTAGAGGCACTGGTTGGCCGCGCTGGTGGTGGTCACGATCATCTCGCGATCGCCCTTGGTCAGTGAACCTTCTTCCTTCAGCATCAGCGCGTCGTGGTAGGCGAAGAAGGCGCGCCATTCGGCCGGGCGGCGCGCGAGCGCGAGGAACACGTTGGGCACGAAGCCGGCCTTCTCCTGCACCGCGAGCACGGCGGTGCGGATGTCCTCGGGCAGGTCTTTCAGTTCGGCCAATGGGTAGCGTGATGTCATGGGTGTCTCCGTCGTTGATCGCCCATCATAGGCAGCGCGTGGGCGCCGAGCGATCTCGCCGCCAACGGCCGCTGAGGCAAGGCGCGTACCGCGGCGCGTCAGGGCGCGAACTGCTCCGACGGCATGCGTGACGGGGTTGCGCCTGGCGTGGCGATCAGATCGCGCACGTCCTGCGCATAGCCTTGCAGCCGGCGTGCGGCCCGTTCGCGCTGGGCCGGACGCGTGATGTTGTGCAGCGCCGCGATGTTGGCACAGCTCTCCGTCAACAGGGCCTGCTGATAGGCCTGCCACGGGCCGGTCGGTGGGTATGCAACGCGTCGTGCATAGGCGTCGATGGCGGCACTCACTTCTGGCACCGGCGCACTGCGACTGAAGCGGCGCAGCAGGGCCAGCGACTCCTGCTGCCGCTGGCGCCGTTCGGCATCGACGCGCCGTGGATCGAAGATCGAACGGTCCACCAATTCGCGCAGCAATTGGCGCTGGGTGCCGTCGAGCGAACCGTAGAAATCCTCGCTGCGGTCGAGGAACTCCGTGTAGCGCTTCTGGTGCTGCTGCTCGGCACTGCGCTCCAGCCAGTCGCGCGCATAGGCGGCATTGTTCTTCGCGTACTTGCTTTCGACCTGGCGCAGTTGCGCGTCGTCGAGGCTTGCCACCAGTTCGGCGCCCGGCTTCGAGGCCTCGAGCGCGGTGGCGAGCAGGCGATCGCGGATCGCGTCGCCGACCGCGCAGACCTCCGAGGCCGTGACGTCGGCCTGCGCCTTTGCCGCAGCCCCTTCGATCAGCCGCTGGAATTCAGGCAGCTCGTTGCGCCTGTGGCTTTCCAGCAGCGCCGCGAGCTGTGCCCGAACCTTCGGGGTCTGCACGGTGTTGAATTCCACATAGCCGTCGAGCCACCAGTAGCCGAGTTCGGGCAGGTTGTTGTAGGCCAGCTTGACGGCGCTGCAGCCCGCCAGCGCCGCACCCAGAAATACGGCGCAGGTCGCCCTCGACAACCGGGGCAGGGACGAGAGCCACGGGCGCTTCAAGGGCGTGCCTGACAGGGGGAGGGAGCGCTCAGCCCGCGTCCTTCAAGGCCTTCTTGGCCTTGTCGGCGGAGTTCTGCGAACGGTTCTTGTGGTAGCCCGACTTGACGTTGTTGACCGCCTTGCCCACCGGTCCGCTCTTCTTGGCTTCGTTGTCGGCGCGCTTCTCGTCGATCTTGTGCTTGGCGGCGTCGGTGGCTTCCGAGGCGGCCTTGCCGACCTGTGCGCCGGCGGTCAGGACAGTGAGGGAGGCAGCGAGCACGAACAGCATCTTCTTCATCGGGTTCTCCATAAATTGATTCAAGCCTCGACTAGACACGGCCTTTCGACCTGGCCCTGTCAGTCGCCGCCGCGCCTGCCTGTGGTGGGGCAGCACCAGCCCGCAATAATGGCGCTTTCATCCCTTCAAGGACAACCCTGTGCGATTCCTGTTGTGTGCTTCCCTCCTGTGCCTTTCGTCGGCCGCTTTCGCCCAGAGCGCGCCGGTCACCACGCCCAGCGGCCTGATCTACCAATCGCTCAAGGACGGCACCGGCGCGTCGCCGACTGCCAGCGACACCGTCAAGGTGCACTACCGTGGCACCTTCCCCGACAGCGGCAAGGAGTTCGACAGCTCCTACAAGCGCGGCGAGCCGATCGAATTTCCGCTGTCGGGCGTGATCGCCTGCTGGACCGAAGGCGTGCAGAAGATGAAGCCCGGCGGCAAGGCCAAGCTGGTGTGCCCGCCGGCCATCGCCTACGGTGCGCGCGGTGCGGGTGGCGTGATCCCGCCCAATGCCACGCTCAACTTCGAAGTCGAGCTGATCTCGGTCAAGGGACGCTGACCGCGGCGGCGCGCGGCGCGCGCCCCAGCACGGCCGCCACCGCCGCGGCCGCGAGCACCAGCACGCTGCCCAGCAGCATCGCGCTCGCGATGCCCCGGCCATCGACCGCCATGCCGCCCAACAGCGCGCCAGAGGCGATCGCCACCTGGAAGGCCGTCACCAGCATCGCCTGGCCGGCCTCCGGTGCCTCGGGCAGCGCCTTGAGCATCCAGCCGGTGGCCGAGACCGGCACCATGCCGAAGGCCACGCCCCAGGCCAGCACCACCACCGCGCCTGCCGCCACGCCCGAGCCGATCAGCGTCGAGACGGCCAGCGAGCCGGCCAGCAGCAAGGTGGTGGCCATCACTGCCGTCAACGGGCTGCGCGCCACGATGCGTCCGCCGATGAAGTTGCCCGCGAAACCCGCCGCGCCATAGACCAGCAGCAGGGCCGTGACCAGCGCCGGCGAGAGGCCGAAGATCTGCTGCAGCAGCGGCTTGAGGTAGGTGTAGGCGGCGAAGTGTCCGGCCACCATCAGCACCACCGCCGCCAGGCCGACCGCCGCCATGCGGTGCGTCAGCGGCGTGAGCAGGTCGCGCGGCCGGATGGCGCGCAGCGCCGGCAGCGCGGGCAGCAGCCACAGCTGCACCACCAGCACCACGGCGGTCAGCAGCGCCGACGCCGCGAACGCCGAACGCCAGCCCGCAATGCTGCCGAGCAGGGCGCCGGCCGGCACGCCCAGCACGGTGCCCACCGAGATGCCGGCCAGGATCATCGACATCGCGCGCGGCTGGTCGGCCGGCGGCACGAGCTGCGTGCCCACGGCCGGCGCGAAGGACCAGAAGCCGCCGACGCACAGGCCGAGCAGCAGGCGCGCCACCAGCATCGTCGAGAAGCTCGGCGCGAAGGCGGCCAGCAGGTTCGACACCAGCAGCAGCGCGGTCAGCGACAGCACCACCGTGCGGCGGTCGAGCCGGCCCGCGGCCACGGTCAGCGCCGGCGCGGCAAAGGCCGCCAGCACGCCGGGCATCGTGACCATCAGGCCCGCGGTGCCGTCGGACACGTCGAGCCCGCGCGCGATGTCGGTGAGCAGGCCGACCGGCAGGAACTCGGTCGTGACCATCACGAAGGTGCCCACGGCGACCGAGCCGACGGCGAGCCAGGCCGAGCGGGGCGTGACGGCGGCGGGCGCGAGCGCCGGGGTCGCGACGGCGTCGTCGCAGGTGGTGCAGGAAGAGGACACGGGCAGGGACTCCGAGGGCGCAGGTGCAAACCCTGGAGTGTGGGCACCTCGACGCTTCGGACAAAGCCGTCGGGCGGACCCAATGTGTTTCCATGGCGCCAACAATGGCGCCGTCGGCCACGGGCCGTTGCCGCCGCCGATCGCCATCCGGGCACCATCGATGCGATCGCCGAGAAGGTCATGCAGGCTGGCGGGCAAGGCATTGCCGTGGCCTGCGACGACGCGCTCGACGCCCCGTGGCCTCAACCCGACTCGGTCGCCCGCCCCGAGGCCAGCCACGCGTCCAGCCCGCCCGCCAGCGGCCTGGCGCGCTTCGCGCCGCGTGTCTGCAGCAGGCGCGCGGCCACCGCGGCCGAGACCTCGTTGGGGCAGTTGCAATACAGCACGATCTCGTGGTGCGCCGAGAAATCGGGCAGGCCGCGCTGGGCCTTCATGTCCTGCAGGTGCAGCACGATCGCGCCCGGGATGCGGCGTGGCTCGAGTTCGGCACCGGCCGGCGAACGCACGTCGATCACCAGCGGCGGCACGGCGGAAGACATCAGCGCATGCAGCTCGTCGACGCTCACGCGCGGGATGTCGATGCTCGACAGCATCGCGCGGCGGCGCCAGTAGCGCAGGCCCATGCCGGCCGCCACGGCGATCGCCAGCACCACCAGCGCGGCCGCGCCGGCATCGGCCATGGCGTCGAGCACGGCCTGGATCTGGCTGCTGAACACCCAGCCCGGGATCAGGAAGGCGGCCGACCAGATGGCCGCGGCCAGCGTGTCGAAGCCGAGGAAGCGCGCGGTCGACATCTGCAGCGCGCCGGCCATCGGCGGCGCCACCACCGACACGCCCGGCACGAACTTGGCGGCGATCAGCGAGGTGCCGCCCCAGCGCGTGATCAGCGATTCGCTCTGCCGCACGCAGGTGTCGGGCGAGAGCGAGACCTTGCACAGCAGCCGCATGATCCGGTGGCCGAAGCGGCGACCGGCATAGAACCAGGCCGCGTCGCCCAGCAGGTTGCCCGCCAGCGCGACCGCCACCGTGGCCCACAGCGGGATCTGTCCCATGGCCGCCAGCCCGCCGGCCACCACCAGCACGGCCGAAGCCGGCACCGGCACCCCGAGCCGGGCGGCGAGCGTGGCCAGGAAGACCACCGTGATGCCATGCGCGGTGGCCAGGGACAGGAGTTCTTGCATGCGGGCAATCTAACCGTTCCGTGCGCCGGCTGCCCGACGTCCATCTGGTAGCGTGGCGCATGGCCGTTCTCGACTCAGATCTTCCTCATTGGACCGTTCACTGCGATGGCAGTGCGGTCCCCAACCCCGGTCGCATGGGCCTGGGCGCGGTGCTGGTCGCGCCCGACGGGACACGTCAGACGCTGTCGCGCGCCACGCACTCGATCGGCTGCAACAACGAGGCCGAGCTGCGGGCACTGACCGACGCGCTGCAGGCGGCCCAGGCGCAGGGCGCGAGGGTGGTGCAGGTCTACAGCGACAACAGCATCCTGGTCGAACAACTGAGCGGTCGTGTGACCAAGCCGATCGCGCGGCTTGCGGATCTGTTCGACGCGGCGCGCGTGCTGCTCGCGTGCTTCGACCGCGCGGCGCTGCAGTGGATTCCGCGGCACCGCAACGGCGAGGCCGATGCACTGGCCCGCGCGGCGCTGGGCATGGCGCCGAAAGTCAGCGGCAAGTTGCGCGGCAAGGCCGGCCGGCGCAAGGCCCGCGCCTGAACGACGCGCCCTGCGCCGTCAGGCGGGATGGTGCTGGTAGAGCCAGGTCTCCGACAGCGTCTGATCGCCGCTCTTGAGGAAGAGCCGCATGTCCACGGTCTCCTTGCCTTCGGCCGTGAAGTCGAACTGCGCCCGCCAGTGGCCGGGCACGCCGTTCGGTACGGCTTCGGCGAACAGATAGGAGAACCTGCCGCGCGAGGTGGTGAGCACGAGTTCGGGCTTGGTGCCTGTCGGCAGCGAGGCCAGCGGGCCGCCGAGAAACTCGACCATGAACTTGCGCACGCCCTGCGGTCGCGGCTGGCCCGGCTGGCCGCCGCGGCCCGTGCGCGTGGCCACGCAGCGCGCCAGCGGCGAGGGGTAGGGCTCCACGTCGGTCCAGTGCAGCCGGTAGCGCAACGCGATCCGCGAGCCCGCGGTGGCCGGGGCCTTGGGCACCCAGAACGCGACCGTGTTGTCGTGGATCTCGTCGTCGGTCGGGATCTCGATCAGCTGCACCGCGCCTTCGCCCCAGTCGCCCAGCGGTTCGACCCAGAGGCTGGGCCGCTTCTCGTAGTGCACGCCGTCGAGGTAGTGCGCGAAGGCGCGGTCGCGCTGCAGCAGTCCGAAGCCGCGCGGCCGGGTGTCGGCGAAGGCCGAGGCGGTGGTCTGGCCCGGGTTGTTGAGCGGGCGCCAGATGCGTTCGCCACCGCCGCTCCACATCGCCAGGCCGTCCGAGTCGTGCACCTCGGGCCGCCAGTCGATCCCGCTGGACTTGGTTTCCGAGAACCAGTACATCGAGGTCAGCGGCGCGATGCCCAGCCGCGCCACGTTGCGCCGCAGGAAGAGTCGGCATTCGATGTCCATGCGCACGGCCTTCGTGCGCTCCATCACGAAGCGGTAGGCGCCGGTGAGGCTCGGCCCCTCGAGCAATGCATGGACCGTGACGCTGTGGCTGCCCGGCGCCGAGGGCTCGAAGTAGAAGCGGGTGAAGGCCGGGAATTCCTCGGGCCGGTCGGCTTCGGCCACGTCGATCGCGATGCCGCGGGCCGACAGGCCGTACTGGTAGAGCTCGCCGATGGCGCGGAAGTACGAGGCGCCGAGGAACGCGACCCAGTCGTTCTTCTTCCAGTCCAGCTGCTTCGGGTCGCCCAGCCGGCTCTCCTGGAAACGGAAGCCGGCGAAGCCCGCCCCCTGCTGCAGCTTGCGTGCCGGGCTGTCGGCGGGCATGTCGAAGTAGCCCGGCTCGTAGAGGATCTCGCGCGCGAAGCTGTCGCCCGCGGCGGTCTCCAGCAGATGCATGCGCACCGGCGCCGGGAAGAAGCGCCCGAGGTGGAAGAAGGTCACGGGGAAGTTGCCGGGGCCGTCACGGAACAGCGCACTGTCGGGGTCGAAGCGGATTTTGCCGTGCGCCTCGTAGTCGATGCTGTTCAGCACACCGGCCGGCAACGGCGTGGCGGCGGCCTGCGGCTGGCCCGCCAGCGACTCGGCCAGGGCCGTGAGCCGTTCGAAGGAGAAGGGTTGGGGCTGGCCGAGCTTGAGCGCGGTGGCGGCCAGCGAGTCGGCGGGAAGTCCGAGAGAGGCGAGGGCCAGCGAGGTGCCCCCGGCGGCGAGGAAGTGTCGTCGATCGAGCATGGCCCCGCATGGTGCACAGGCGGTCCGCTCGCGCCGTGTAGGTGAAGGACGCCCGTGGAAACCGTTGCAATCGATGCAGCTTGTTGCAGGACTGCGCGCGCTCAGCCTGCCATCAACTTCTGCACCAGTTCCGCCGTGGTGGCGGCCGCGTACTTGCGCATGAGTCGCGCGCGGTGCAGCTCGACCGTGCGGTGGCTGATGCCCAGCACGCGGCCGATCTCCTTCGAGGTCAGGCCTTGCATCACCTGCGCCGCGACCTCGCGTTCGCGCGGCGTCAGTTCGGCCTTGGCGCTGCGGCGCGAGCCCAGGTCCTCGAATGTCCAGATGCCGGCCTCGTGCGGTGCGGCGCGGTTGAGCGCATGGCCGGTCACGTGGCACCAGAAGGTCTCGCCCGCGAAGGCCCCGTGCAGGTCGCCCAGCCGCCGCATCATGCGGTTGTCGGCGTAATGGCCGACGTGGTTGAGGATCGGCACCATGCGTTTGCCGATACGCTCGAATTCGGCGACGCTGGGGTAGAGCACCTGGAAGGACTGTCCCACCAGCGCCTCGCGCGCGGCGCCGAACATCTCGCACAGGCGCTGGTTGCAGTCGACCATGGTGCGGTTGCGCGACAGCACCATGCCCACCGGCGCGTGCTCGAAGGCCAGCCGGTAGTCGACCGGCCCGAGGCCCGGGGCGGTCGGCTGCGTGGTTTGGGTCTTCTCAGGTGTCTCCATTACGAAATACTACGTATGCGGGTACGTAGTATCGTCGGAGGCTCTTTCTTCCTACTTTCTTTCACTCAGCTCGCGAGGATCACGCCCATGGTGAACAAGATCTATGCCTCCGCCAAGGAGGCGCTGGCCGGCGTCGTCGCCGACGACCAGATGCTCGCCGTCGGCGGCTTCGGCCTCTGCGGCATCCCTGAAGCGCTCATCGATGCGCTCAAGGACAGCAACGTGCAGAACCTGACGGTGGTCTCGAACAACGCAGGCGTCGACGGCTTCGGCCTCGGCAAGCTGCTCGAGACCCGGCAGATCAAGAAGATGATCGCCAGCTACGTGGGCGAGAACAAGGAGTTCGAGCGCCAGTTCCTGGCCAAGGAGCTCGAGCTCGAGTTCACGCCCCAGGGCACGCTGGCCGAGAAGCTGCGCGCCGGCGGCGCGGGCATCCCGGCCTTCTTCACCAAGACCGGTGTGGGCACGCAGGTGGCCGAGGGCAAGGAACTGCGTGAGTTCGACGGCGAGACCTACGTGATGGAACGCTCGCTGGTGCCCGACGTGGCACTGGTCAAGGCCGACGTGGCCGACAAGTCGGGCAACCTGCGCTTCCGCCTCACGGCACGCAACTTCAACCCGGCCGCCGCGATGGCCGGCAAGGTCTGCATCGTCGAGGTCGAGAAGATCGTCGAAGTGGGCGAGATCGCACCGGACGACATCCACCTGCCGGGCATCTACGTGCACCGCATCGTGCTCAACGCGACGCCGGAAAAGCGCATCGAAAAGCGCACCGTGAGCGCAGCTGCACCGGTCGATGTCGCGGCCGCCAAGGTCGAAGCCCAGGCCGCCATCGCGCAGGCCGCCGCCGGCAGCGAGATCCCCGTGCCGACCGTTCCCGCGAACAAGAAAGAAGGAGTCTGAGATGAAATACCCCCACGTTCGGCACTGCGTGTCCTCTCTGCCCCCCGAGGGGGCGCAAGCCTCCCTTGAGGCGGCTCGGCGGGAGGCTTGAGATGCCCTGGACCCAAGACCAGATGGCGGCCCGTGCCGCGCAAGAACTCGAAGACGGCTTCTACGTGAACCTCGGCATCGGCATCCCGACGCTGGTGGCCAACCACACCGGCACCAAGGAAGTCTGGCTGCAGAGCGAGAACGGCATGCTGGGCATCGGCGCCTTCCCCACCGAGGACAACGTCGACGCCGACCTGATCAACGCCGGCAAGCAGACGGTAACGACCATTCCCGGCTCGGCCATCTTCGGCAGCCACGACAGCTTCGCGATGATCCGCGGCGGCAAGATCAACCTGTCGATCCTGGGCGCGATGCAGGTCAGCGCCAAGGGCGACCTGGCCAACTGGATGATCCCGGGCAAGATGGTCAAGGGCATGGGCGGCGCCATGGACTTGGTGGCCGGCGTGAAGCGTGTGATCGTGCTGATGGAGCACGTCGCGAAGAAGAAGGACGGCACCGAGGACCTGAAGATCCTGGAGCAGTGCACCCTGCCGCTGACCGGCGTGGCCGTGGTCGACCGCATCATCACCGACCTGGCCGTGATGGACGTGACGCCCGAGGGCCTCAAGGTCGTCGAGCTTGCCGACGGCGTGAGCTTCGAGACCCTGCAGGCCAAGACCGGCGTTCAGCTCATTCGCTGATCCCGCCCCGGAACCGCCGCGTGGCGGTTCCCGAAGCCCTTCAGGGCGCGGCCTGCGGCGCCACGGTGGCTGCGGGTGCTGCGGGTGCTGAGGCCGGCACCGCAACCGGCGCGGTGGCCGCCTGCGGATTCGGCGGCACCTGGTAGCTCCAGGTTTCGCTCAGCGGCTTGTCGCCCTGCATCAGCGCGGCGCGCATCTCGACCGGCAGCGCCGGATTCTTCACCTTCACCCGCAGCACCAGGCGCACGCCCTTGATGGCGGGGTTGCGCTGCACGGTGTTCTCCAGCAGCTCGGCGTTGTCGCCCACGCTCACTAGTGCGCTGACCGGCGTGTCGGGTGGCAGTTTGGCGAGCACCGGACCCTCGAAGTCGACCAGGAAGGCGCTGCTGCCGTCGAGCGCGCGGATCAGGTTGGCCTGCAACTGCTCGCCATCGGTGTGGAAGGTCTGGCGCACCCAGGCGTTGTCCTGGCCGTGCAGCGCGGGCTCGTCGGTGGTCCAGTGCATGCGGTAGGCGAACTGCAGCGCCTGGCCCTTGCGTGTGGGCTCGTCGGGCGTCCAGAACGCCACGATGTTGTCGTTGGTCTCGTCGGGCGTGGGGATCTCCATCAGCGTGACCTTGCCCTTGCCCCAGTTGCCCTGCGGCTCGATCCATGCGCTCGGACGCAGGTCGTAGCGGTCCTTGAGGTCTTCATAGCGCCAGAACTCGTGGCCGCGCTGCAGCAGGCCGAAGCCCTTCGGGTTCTCGACGGTGAAGCTGCTGATCGCGAGGTTCTTCGGATTGTTCAGCGGACGCCACAGCCATTCCCCGCTGCCGGTCTGGATCGCCAGCCCGTTCGAGTCGTGGATGGCCGGGCGGAAGTTGCGCTTGAGCTCCGACTGCTGGTTCGGGCCGTAGAGGAACATGCTGGTCAGCGGCGCGACGCCCAGCGTCTTGATGTCGCCGCGCACGAAGACGTTGGCCTGCACGTCGACCACCGCATCCTTGCCGCCGGGGGTCAGGATGAACTGGTAGGCGCCGGTGGCGCGCGGCGAGTCGAGCAGAGCGTAGATGACGATCTGCTTGTCGGTGCCCGTGGGGCGCTGCACCCAGAACTCGCGGAAGTCGGGGAACTCCTCGCCGCCGGGTGGCGCGGTGTCGATGGACAACCCGCGCGCCGAGAGCCCGTAGACCTGGCCCTTGCCGACCACGCGGAAGTAGCTTGCGCCCAGGAAGCTCATGATCTCGTCGTTCTTGCCCACCTGGTTGATCGGGTAGAGCACGCGAAAGCCCGCATAGCCCAGCGTGCTGGTCGCGCCCTTGTCGAAATTCAGGTTGCCGAAGTCGAAGCGCTCGGGGTCGTACCTGATCTCCTGCACCGTGTCGCCGTCGATCTCGTTGATCCGCACGGCGGCGTTGAAGTGCATGCCCTGGTGATAGAAGTTCAGCCGGAAGGGCGTGGTCTGGTCGCGCCACTCGAAGCGGTCGGCGCGCGGCTGCATCTTCTGGTAGTCCGCGAACTGCATGCCGCTGAAGACCGGCGGCAGGTTGTTCACCGGCGCCGCGTAGGGCTTCTCCATCAGCGCGCGCGCCTTGGCGGTCACATCGTCGAGCGAGAAGGCCTGGGCCTGGCCGGCGCACAGCAGGGAGGCGAGGGCACCGGCGCACAGCAGGGGAATCGACGGCTTCTTCTGGGGTTGGGCGGTGGGCATGGAGGTCATGAAGTGATGTCTGCGATGCAGGTGGAAGGCAGGGGGAATGACGGTGGAACGCAGAGCGCGGCACACCCCGGTGCAGGCGCGGTGCGATGAACTCGCGGTGATTCCCGACAAGGATCTGCGGGAGGCTCGTCCACACTCGGGGCCGTGGCGTTCATGCGTCGTGAGCCCTGGCTGCGACGCGCAAAAGGCCCGACTGTGTAGGAAGAATTGCGCGGGCGATGAGCATGAAATGCGAAGGCTTCGGCAACGAGGCGTGATCGTCTCGCCAACATGTGCTTAGCTTAGCATCGCCGATTGCGCGAGCCTGTCGGCAAAGACCGGCTTTGCGGCTCACCCTCTGAAAGGTACTGAAATTGAAGATGTCGTTTCTGCTGGCCGTCGCGGCCGGCCTGGCCAGTCCGCTGGCCTTTGCCCAGCACGATCCCGCAGCGCTGAACAACAAGAGCACGTTCATCGCCGACATCGTGGGAAAGATGAGCCTCGATGAAAAGATCGGCCAACTGCGCCTGATCAGCATCGGCCCCGAGATGCCCATCGCCCAGCTGGCGAAGGAGATCACCGCGGGCCGCGTGGGCGGCACCTTCAACTCGGTGAACCGCCCGCACAACCGGCTGCTGCAGGACGCGGCCATGAAGGGCCGGCTCAAGATCCCGATGTTCTTCGCCTACGACGTGATCCACGGCCATCGCACCACCTTCCCGATCGGCCTGGGCCTGGCTTCGAGCTGGGACATGGAGGCCGTGGGCCTGATGGCGCGCACCGCCGCCAAGGAAGCGGCCGGCGACTCGGTCGACATGACCTTCGCGCCCATGGTCGACATCGCGCGCGATCCGCGCTGGGGCCGGACCTCCGAGGGCTTCGGCGAAGACCCGCATCTCGTGTCCGAGATCGCGCGTGCCACGGTCAAGGGCTTCCAGGGTTCGCTGCCGGTGCCGGCCGACCGCATCATGACCAGCGTCAAGCACTTCGCGCTGTATGGCGCGGTCGAGGGCGGGCGCGACTACAACACGGTCGACATGAGCCCGATGCGCATGTACCAGGACTATCTGCCGCCGTACCGCGCCGCCATCGATGCGGGCGCGGGCGGGGTGATGGTCGCGCTCAACTCCATCAACGGCGTGCCGGCCACCTCGAACACCTGGCTCATGCAGGACCTGCTGCGCAAGGACTGGGGCTTCAAGGGCGTGACCGTGAGCGACCACGGCGCGATCGTCGAACTCATGCGCCACGGCGTGGCCAAGGACGAGCGCGAGGCGGCCAAGCTCGCGATCAAGAACGGCATCGACCTGAGCATGGCCGATTCGGTCTACCTCGCCGAACTGCCTGGCCTGGTGAAGTCGGGCGAGGTCACGACGGGCGAGATCGACAGCGCGGTGCGCGAGGTACTGGGCGCCAAATACGACATGGGCCTGTTCCACAACCCCTACCTGCGCATCGGCGTGGCCAAGGACGATCCGGCGGACCTCGACGCCGAGAGCCGCCTGCACCGCCCGGCCGCGCGCGACGTGGCGCGCAAGTCGATGGTGCTGCTCGAGAACCGCAACAACACCCTGCCGCTCGCGAAGTCGAAGGCCATCGCGCTGGTCGGTCCCTTGGCCGATGCGCCGATCGACATGCTCGGCAGCTGGTCGGCCGCGGGCAATTCGAAGAACGCGGTCACGCTGCGCGCCGGACTGGCCAAGGCCATGGGTTCGCAAGGCCGGCTGTTGCTGGCGCGCGGCGCCAACATCACCAACGACGAGGCGATCGTCAAGTACCTGAACTTCCTCAACTGGGACACGCCCGAGGTCACGCAGGACAAGCGCAGCCCGGCCGCGATGATCGAGGAAGCCGTGGCCGCGGCGCGGCAGAGCGACGTGATCGTCGCCGCCGTGGGCGAGGCGCGCGGCATGTCGCACGAATCGTCGAGCCGCACCAGCCTCGACCTGCCCCAGAGCCAGCGCGACCTGATCACCGCGCTCGAGGCCACGGGCAAGCCGCTGGTGCTGGTGCTGATGAACGGCCGACCGCTGGCGCTGCAGCGCGAGCAGCAGGAAGCCGATGCCATCCTCGAGACCTGGTACACCGGCACCGAAGGCGGCAATGCCATCGCCGACGTGCTGTTCGGCGACTACAACCCCTCGGGCAAGCTGCCCATCTCCTTCCCGCGCTCGGTCGGCCAGATCCCGACCTACTACAACCATGCACGCCTGGGCCGGCCCTTCACCGAAGGCAAGCCGGGCAACTACACCTCGCAGTACTTCGAGGAAACGAACGGCCCGCTGTACCCCTTCGGCTATGGCCTGAGCTACACCGACTTCGCGCTGTCGGACGTGGTGCTGTCGGGACCGACCATGGCCCGCAACGGCAAGATCGAAGCGGCCATCAACGTGAAGAACACCGGCCAGCGCGCGGGCGAAACCGTGGTCCAGCTCTACATCCAGGACGTGGCCGCGTCGGTGGTGCGGCCGGTCAAGGAGCTCAAGGATTTCCGCAAGCTCATGCTGCAGCCGGGCGAACAGCAGACGGTGCGCTTCAGCATCGACGAGTCCAAGCTGCGCTTCTTCAATGCGCAGCTGCAGAACGTGGCCGAGCCCGGCGCCTTCAATGTGCAGATCGGTCTGGATTCGCAGGCCGTAAAGCAGCAGGGGTTCGAGCTTCGGCCATAAACTTCGGCCTGCACACAGCAGGAGCACGAACGATGGATGCAAAGCGGGCACTCGAAGGTCTTTGGCGGCAGGCGGCGCTGCCCGACGATGCGCTGCAATGCGTGCAGCTCTCGGGCGCCGACCCGGTGCTGCCATCTTCGTTCGCCGTGGGCGCCGCGGCGCAGAGCACGATCGCCGCGGCCGCGCTGGCCGCCTGCGAACTGGGCCATCAACGCGGCGTGCCGCGCCAGCGTGTCGCAGTCGACATGGCGCATGCGGCCCTCGAATGCACCGGCTGGTTCAGCCTCGACGGCCGCGTGCCCGACCTGTGGGATGCCTTCTCCGGGCTGTACCGCTGCGCCGACGGCCACGTGCGCATCCACGCCAATTTCAAGCACCACCGCGAGGGCGCGCTGCAACTGCTCGGGCTCGATGCGGCAACGGCCACGCGCGCCGATGCCGAGCAGGCGCTCATGGCCTGGCGCGCCGTCGATTTCGAGACCGCCGCGGCCGAACGCGGTCTGGTCGCCACCGCGCTGCGCCGCTTCGCCGACTGGGACGCCACGCCGCAAGGGCGTGCGATCGCGTCTCAGCCGCTGTTCACCATCGAACGCATCGGCGATGCCGCGCCTCGCAGCCTGCCGCCGCTGCGCGAGGACCAGCGCCCGCTGGCCGGCCTGCGCGTGCTCGACCTCACGCGCATCCTGGCCGGTCCGGTCGGTGGCCGCGCGCTGGCGGCCCATGGCGCCGACGTGCTGCTGGTCAACTCGCCGAACCTGCCCAACATCGAGGCCATCGCCGAGAACAGCCGCGGCAAGCTGTCGGCCCATGTCGATCTGCAGACCGACGCGGGCCGCGCCACCTTGCGCGGCCTGGCGGCCGAGGCCCATGTGTTCTCGCAGGGCTACCGGCCCGGCGGCCTGGCGGCGCTGGGCTTCGGTCCGGCCGAACTCGCGGTGCTGCGGCCCGGCATCGTGTACGTCTCGCTCACCGCTTATGGCACGCAAGGTCCCTGGGCCGGGCGGCGCGGCTTCGACTCGCTGGTGCAGACCGCGATGGGCTTCAACGATGCCGAAGGCGAGGCCGCCGGCGATGGCAAGCCGCGGCCCTTGCCGATGCAGATCCTCGACGAGGCCACGGGCTACCTCATGGCCTTCGGCGCCGCGACGGCCTTGCGCCGGCAGCAGCAAGAAGGCGGCAGCTGGCATGTGCAGGTGTCGCTGGCGCAGACCGGCCAGTGGCTGCGCAGCCTGGGGCGGATCGAAGGCGGGCTCGCCGCGGCAAAGCCCGACATCGCGCCGCTGCTCGAGACCTCGGCCTCGGGTTTCGGCGCCTTGCGCTCGGTGCGCCACAGCGCCGTGCTGGCGCGCACGCCGGCCGACTGGCCACAGCCGTCGATGCCGCCCGGCAGCCACCCCGCGGCCTGGCCCTGACGCGGCAGGGCCGATCGCGGGCAGGGGCGCCTGCCGTCGCTTCGGCACGGGGCTCAGCGCCCGCGGATCAGCGCGTCGCGCAGCACACCCGCGGCATTGATGCTCTTGGCCAGGCTCATGGCGTTGGTCGTGGCATCGATGAGCGTGCGCGTCTGGATCGTCTGGTTGTCCAGCGTGTTCTGGACGACGGTCGCGGCCGTCGGCAGGCTGGTCGCCGACGCCACGCTGTTGTTCGGGCCGACCTGCACCAGGTTGACGCTGTTCATCTGGCGCTCGAGGGCGGCGGCCTGGACCGGCGTGATGCGTGCGATATCCGGCACGTTGAAGGTGGTCGCGGCCAGCAGCACGCCGTTGACCGTGATCGCGCGGCTGATGCCGAAGGACACCATCAGCCCGCCGCCCAGGTCGAAGCCGCCGCGCATCGTCTCCAGCGTGGTGTCGCCGACGGTCATCCACGCCGTGCGCGCGGCCGGCGCCTTGCCGGTCTGCGCGCCGGCCGTGGCGGCAACGGCCAGCATCAGCAGGGCCAGCGTGAGGCGGCCGGTGGGGTGTGCGGTGGTCATCAGAACTGTCCTGGCCCGTTGCGGGGCATCTGGTTGACGAATGCGTCGCGCAGCACGCCCGCGGCCAGCGGTGCGGCGGGCGCGGCGCGCCAGTCGGCCGCAAGGTTGAAGCGCGCGATGTCCATCCGGTTGTGGACCACGAACAGCAACTTCTGCTTCCACTGCGCCTCGAAGGCGGCACGCGGCATGGCACGCGTGCCGTTGGCCGGGTCGCCGATCAGCACGCGCTCGCTGTCGAGGCCTTTCACGACCACGAAGTGGTGATAGCCGTTCTCCGCGATGAGGGCGATGGCCGGCACGCGCGCTTCGTTCAGCTTGTCCAGCGGCTGCTGGAAGCCGTCGGCCTCGAAGCCCCGCGTGTGCAGGAAGCGCTTCATGTCGAGCAGCGAAAAACCTTCGCGCCGGATCTTGTCCTGGTTGCCGGCCGCGTACATC
The DNA here is from genome assembly GCF_051216515.1 of Variovorax frigidus. NCBI lineage: Bacteria > Pseudomonadati > Pseudomonadota > Betaproteobacteria > Burkholderiales > Comamonadaceae > Variovorax > Variovorax frigidus. Next base: position 256,332 of record NZ_JBPJZF010000004.1, on the reverse strand, counting down.
TGTTCGAAGACCTCCTGCTCGGAGGTCGGGCGGCCGTAGTGGTGTGTCAGCAGGGTCGCGATCGCGGCCGAGCCGCAGCTGAAGTCGTACTGCTGCAGCAGCGTGCCGGCCCGCTTGATCTGCTGCAGGCTGCGCACCGGTACCGCATAGCTGGTGCCGCCCATCTCGGGCAGCGACACCGCGCGGTCCTGGGCCAGGCCGGTGCCCGCGCCTGCCAGGCAGAGCAGGGCGGCGGGACACAGAAGGCGCAGAGGCGACATGGGGCACTCCAGGCGGCGCGTCAGGCCGCTATTGCATCTTCACGTTGACGATCACGGCGTTCTGGATCAGCACGTTCGCGCCCGAGTTCTGCACCACCAGCGGCAAGCCGGCCATGCCCGAGAACGCGCCCGTGGCGATGGTGTTGGCGCCGGTCGTGACCTGGCTCGCGACGTTGCCGGCGGTCACGCCGTCCAGCCGCATGTCGTTCTGCGTGAGCTCGTGGCCGCCACGCATCGTGGCCAATGCCGAGGCATCCACCGGCGCGGCGAACGCAGCGCCGGCGGGTGCCGGTTCAGGCGCGCGTTGCCCGGTCTGGGCCGCGAGCTGGAAGGGCAGCAAGGCCGGCAGCAGCGCGATCGCCGCCGTTGCCAGGCCGCGCCGCAGAGACGTGGTACGCATGATGGCTCCTCGAGAGGAAAGACACGGTCCACGACGGCGCGCGGTGGGCGCGCCGCCATGGACCCGGCAGCGACTCAGCGCACGCTCAGATTGGCCTGGACGTTCACGCTCTGCTGCACCAGGCTGCTGATCCCGCTCTGCTGGTTGGCGATCATGATGCCGGCGGCCGACTGCCCGACCGAGGTCATCGTGTTGGACATGTTGAAGGTCCCCGCGCTCACGGTGTTGGTGCCGCCGGCGCCGCCGGTGCCGCCCTGGCCGACACCGCCGGTGCCGCCCATGGCGGTGTTCGTCCCGCCGCTGCCCGCGCCGCCCGCGCCACCCGTGCCGCTGCCGCCCGCACCGCCGTTGCCGGCCGTGTTGTTGCCGTTGCTGGCATTCCCGTTGGTGGCACTGCCGTTGGTGGCTGCGCCGCCTGCGCCGCCGGTGCCGTTGCCGGCCGTGCGCGGCCCGGTGTTGGCGCTGGTCGGCGTGCCGCCGGCACCGCCCGCGCCACCGGCTGCGCCCGTGCCCGTGCCCGTGCCGCCTGCGCCCCCGGTGCCGGTGTTGCCGCTGGTGCCGCCGTCGCCGCTGGCGATCAGGCCGCCACCGTTCGCGCTGCCGCTGCTGCCGGTCAGGCCGCCATTGCCGCCACTGCCGCTGCCGCCACCGCCGCCGCCGCCGCCGGCACCGTTGGCAGTGGCCGAGCCGCTGGAGTTGCTGCCCGAGGCGCTGCCACCGGAGCCCCTGCCGCCGTCGCCGGCCGACGCGCTGCCGTTGGTCGCGCTGCCGTGGCTGATGGCACCGTTGGTGGAACTGCCGCCGGTCGCGCCCACGGCCCCGGTGCCCACGGCACCGTTGCCGCCGACGCCCGCGCCGTCGGCCGTGCCGCCCTTGCCCGTGCCACCGTAGCCGCCCGAGCCCTTGCCGCCGGCCGCCGAGCCGGTGTTGTAGGCGTAGTTGCCGATGCCGTGCACCGTGTTGCCTGTGACCACGCCGCTCAGCGTGCTGCTGGCTGTGGCGGTGGTGACGTTGAAGGCATTCGAGAAGGTGCCGGTGGAGCCGTTGTTGAGCGCCACCGAGCGCTCGGCGGCCGCGCGAGCGGCGCCGGAGTTGCGGTTGGTGCTCTGGTCACGGCTGTCGCTGGTGCGCAGGTTCGTGCTGGAGTCCGTCTTGGTGGTGGTGGTGGTCTTGGTGTTGGTGTACGTCTTGGTGTCGGTATCGGTTTTGGTGCTCGTGTTCGTGCTGTTGTCCTGCCAGGCCCGCGCGTCGTCGGCCGCGTTCGCACCGCTGCCCGACTGCGTGATGTCCGCCTGGACGGCCGTGGTGGCGAATCCCAGGCCGAGCGCAATGGCCGAAGCCAGAAGTGTCTTGTTCATGAAGTCTCCAGAAAGTTGGTTGAAGTTCGAGCCAAGCGTTGTGCTGACGCGCAACAGCTCGCTCAATGCAAATTCAATGCCAATACTTTTGGCTGCAGGTAGCGAAGAAAACTGGGTTGTTTTACAGCTTCAAACATCCTTAAATTTGTGGTGTTTGTCACATCGATGTGACAGTGAAATTTCGAAGTCGAAAATGAAATGTAGAAAAATCAACGGCTTAGCGTGTAGCGTCTGTCCAATATTCTGTCTCGCACTTGAGGCTATTGCGTTCGTAATAGGCCGAATTGCCAAGGAAATAGGGTTTTCAGCAACATGATGGATTGATCCTTTCATCCCTTAAAAAAGACACTGAAAGTAATAATGAACAAAAGTTAACAATTATTTCTAAAAGAAATCAATACGTGGGAACGCGACTCGATAGCATCCGTTGCAACGAAAGTTCCAAAAAGAAACGAGGGGCCGGCATGAGACAACCAAGAGCCGTCAAACACCTGGCCCTCTGCATGAGTGCCGCGACCGCCTGGGGGACCGTGGGTGCACAGCAGGCTCCACCGTCGGCGCCGCCTGTGCCGCGCCGGGCGCCCTCTGCACTGACGGAACTCCAGCGGCAGGTGGCCGATCAGGCCCGCGAGATCGAGTCGCTGAAGCAGTCGATGGCGCAGCAGGCATCGCGTTACGACGAACTCGAGCGCTCGTTGGCGGAAAACAGGAGCGCTTCCGACCGGGCCACGGCTGCGGCGACCGCTGCCACGGCGGCCGTCGACACCCGTCCGGTCGCGAGCGCGCCCCCGCGTTCCATTCAGGTCGGCCAGGCGCCGAGCCAGGACACGCGCCTCAACGTCGCGCCGCTGTTCGAGCAGCCGGGCATCCTCACGCCCAAGGGCACGATGGTGCTCGAGCCCTCGCTCCAGTACGCCTATTCGTCCAGCAACCAAGTGGCGTTGGTCGGCTACACCATCATCCCGTCGCTGCTGATCGGCCTGGTCGACGTCCGGCAGGTCAAGCAGAACACGCTCACCAGCGCGCTGACCGGTCGCTTCGGCATCAGCAACCGCTTCGAGATCGAAGCCCGGGTGCCCTATGTCTACCGTTCGAACTCGACCGTCAGCCGGGAGATCTTCACCGGCTCGGCCATCGACAACGTGTTCGAGACCAGCGGCCGCAGCCTTGGCGATGCCGAGGTCACGGCGCGCTATCAGCTCAACGAGGGCGACGCATCGACGCCCTACATGATCGGCACGCTGCGCTTCAAGTCGCGCACCGGCAAGGACCCGTTCGAGGTGGTCACCGACTGCGTCACACGCTGCATCGGCAACACCACCGGCACCGGTCTGCCGCTCGACCTGCCCACGGGCTCGGGCTTCTACACGCTGCAGCCCGGGCTCACCTGGCTGTTCCCGTCGGACCCGGTGGTGTTCTTCGGCAGCTTCAGCTATGCGCACAACTTCAAGCGCAGCAACGTGAGCCGCGAAGTGCGTGACGGCGCGCGCGAGTTTCTCGGCGACTTCAAGGCCGGCGACATCCTGGGCATGAACTTCGGCATGGGGCTGGCGCTCAACGACAAGTCCTCGTTCAGCATCGGCGTCGACCTGAACTCGGTCGGCCGCGTCAAGCAGAACGGCCAGCCGGTGCCGGGCTCGGTGCGCACGCAGCTCGCCACGCTGATGCTGGGCTACTCTTATCGCTACGACCTGAAGCGAACGGTGAACATCTCGGTAGGGGCCGGCCTGACACGCGACACGCCCGACCTCACGCTCACCGCACGCATTCCCTTCACCTTCTAGTGCGGCCATGGTCGCGCGACGACTCCTCTGCGTGGCGCCGGGCGGTCGGCAGCAGGCCCTGCGCGAGGCGCCACTGCGCGCCGAGGCCTGGGAGGTGCACTGGGCCGCCGACCTGGCCTCGGCGCGGCGCCTGCAGCAGCGCCAGGACATCGGTTTCGGCCTGCTGCTGCTCGAGCGGGTCGATGCCGCGCTCGTCGAGGAGGTCGCCGCACTCGTCGCGCCCGGCACCGGTGCGCAATGGATCGCGCTTTTCCCCCCGCAGGCGCTCGAACTGCCGTCCTTCCAGCAACTGATGTTCGAGGCCTTCTTCGACTACCACACCGAGCCGCTTGACCCGGGCGGCCTGCTGCAGATCCTGGCGCGGGCGCATCGCCATGCCTGCCTGCGCGAGGCCTGCCGGAGCCCGACCGTCGTCGGCGCGCCCGACGGGCTCGGCATGGTGGGCGAGAGCGAGACCATGGCGCGCCTGCGCCGGCAGATCCAGAAGGTGGCCGCGACCGAGGCGCCGGTGCTCATCGGCGGCGAGAGCGGCAGCGGCAAGGAACTGGCCGCGCAGGCCATCCACCGCGGCTCGGCCCGTTTCGGCGGCCCCTTCGTGGCGGTGAACTGCGGTGCCATCGTCCCGGCGCTCGCGCAGTCGGAACTGTTCGGCCACGAGCGCGGGTCTTTCACCGGCGCCATGGCCGACCGGCGCGGCCTGATCGCATCGGCGCAGGGCGGCACGCTGTTCCTCGACGAGATCGGCGATCTGCCGATCGAGTTGCAGACCAACCTGCTGCGTTTCCTGCAGGAGAAGACCATCCAGCGGGTCGGGGGCACGCGCAGCCTGGCGGTCGACGTGCGCGTGGTCGCGGCCTCGCACGTCGACCTGGCCGAGGCCGTGGCCAGCGGCAAGTTCCGCGAAGACCTCTACTACCGGCTGAACGTGCTGTCGATCACCGTGCCGCCCTTGCGCGAGCGCAAGGAAGACGTGCCGATCCTGGCCCAGCATTTCTACCGGCGCTGCATGGCCGAGCTGAGCCGCACGCGCGTCGACGGCTTCAGCCGGCAGGCGATCGGCGCCATGCTCGCGCACGACTGGCCCGGCAACGTGCGCGAGCTGTTCAACCGCGTGCAGCGTGCGTTGGTGATGACCGACAGCCGCCTCGTCTCGCCGGCCGACCTGGAGCTCGCGGGCGACGAGCGCGAGACCGGTGTCTGCCTCGATGCGGCCCGCACCCTGGCCGAAAGAGATGCCATCCGCTTCACGCTCGATCGCGTCGGCCGCAACGTGACGCATGCGGCGCGCGAACTGGGTGTCTCACGGATGACGCTCTACCGCCTGATGGAGAAGCATCGCATCGGCCTCATCCGGGCGCTTTGAGCTGCAGCACGCCGCGCTGCGTCTCGACCGTTTCGCGCAGGAAGTTCCACACCGCCTGCATGCGCGCCAGGTGCTTGGTCTCGGCCGGCATCGACATCCAGAAGGTGCGGGTGAAATGCGCCTGCGCCGGCAGCACCGGCCGGAGCGAGGCGTCGCGTTCGGCGACGAAGGCCGGCAGCACCGCGATCCCGTGGCCCGCCGCGGTCGCCGCATGCTGAGCCAGGATGCTGGTGCTGCGCAGCGCGAAGGCATCGGGCTTGTGCAGTTCGTCGAGGTACTGCAGCTCCTTGCTGAACAGCAGGTCGTCGACATAGCCGATGAAGCTGTGGCCCTGCAGGTCTTCGCGCGTCCTGATCGGGCCGTGCTGGGCGAGGTAGGTCTTCGCGGCGTAGAGCCGCAGCGTGTAGTCGGTGAGCTTGCTCGCCACCACCGGACCGCGCGCGGGGCGCTCGAGCGAGATCACGATGTCGGCCTCGCGCCGCGACAGGTGCACCACCCGCGGCATGGCCAGCAGGTCGATCACCAGCCGCGGATGCTGCCGCGCGAACATCGCGAGCTGCGGCGCCAGCACCACGGTGCCGAAGCCCTCGGTGACGCCGACCCGCACCACGCCCGACAGCCCCTCGTGCGAGGCCGGCGCCGCGCGCTCGACGGTGCGGAACGCGCCCTCCATCGCCTCGACCTGCGGCTGCAGCCGCCGGCCCGCCTCGGTGAGCCGATGGCCGCCGGCTTCGCGCGAGAACAGCGGCGAACCGACCTGCTTCTCCAGCGCCTGGATGCGCCGGGCCACGGTGGTGTGGTCGACCGCCAGCCGGCGGGCCGCGCTCTGCAGCGTGCCCGAGCGCGCGAGTTCGAGAAAGAAGCGCAGGTTGTCCCAGTCCATGCGTTGCGATTATGCAGATGGCGAGTGCAATTTTGTCTATTGCCATTGCAAAAGTGCAAAGCTAGGATGGCCGGCTGCAACGTACGCATTCACCCGGAGACAACACCATGGACGCCACCACCACCCCGACCACCCAGGTCGCCACCGTCAAGCTGCTGATCGGCGGCAAGCTCGTCGAATCCAAGACCACCGAATGGCGCGACGTCGTCAACCCTGCGACGCAGCAGGTGCTGGCACGCGTGCCCTTCGCGACGCCCGACGAGCTCGACGCGGCCGTGGCCTCGGCCAAGGAAGCCTTCAAGACCTGGCGCAAGACGCCCATCGGCGCGCGCGCCCGCATCTTCCTCAAGCTCCAGCAGCTCATCCGCGAGAACATGGGCGAGCTGGCCGCGATCCTCACGGCCGAACAGGGCAAGACCCTGCCGGACGCCGAAGGCGACGTGTTCCGCGGCCTCGAAGTGGTCGAGCACGCATCGAACATCGGCAACCTGCAATTGGGCGAGCTGGCCAACAACGTGGCCAACGGTGTCGACACCTACACGCTGCTGCAGCCGCTGGGCGTGTGCGCGGGCATCACGCCCTTCAACTTCCCCGCGATGATCCCGCTGTGGATGTTCCCGATGGCCATCGTCACCGGCAACACCTTCGTGCTCAAGCCTTCCGAGCAGGACCCGATGGTCACGATGCGCCTGTGCGAACTCGCGCTCGAAGCCGGCATTCCGCCCGGCGTGCTCAACGTGATCCATGGCGGCGAAGCCATCGTCAACGGCATCTGCGACCACGCCGACATCAAGGCCATCAGCTTCGTCGGCTCGACCAAGGTCGGCACGCACGTCTACAACCGCGCCACGCTGGCCGGCAAGCGCGCGCAATGCATGATGGGCGCGAAGAACCACGCCATCGTGATGCCCGACGCGAACAAGGAGCAGACGCTCAACGCCCTGGCCGGCGCGAGCTTCGGTGCCGCGGGCCAACGCTGCATGGCGGTGTCGGTGGCGGTGCTGGTGGGCGAGGCGCGCAACTGGGTGCCCGAGCTGATTGCCAAGGCCAAGACGCTGAAGATCGGTGCCGGCACCGACAAGGGCGTGGACGTGGGCCCGCTGGTGTCCTGCGCCGCCTTCGACCGCGTGAACAGCCTGATCGAACGCGGCGAAGCCGACGGCGCCAAACTGGTGCTCGACGGCCGCAAGCCCACTGTGCCCGGCTACGAGAAGGGCAACTTTGTCGGCCCGACGATCTTCACGGGCGTGAAGCCCGGCATGACCATCTATGACCAGGAAGTGTTCGGCCCGGTGCTGTGCATCGCCGATGCCGAGACCATCGACGAAGCCATCGCGCTGATCAACAGCAACCCGAACGGCAACGGCACGGCCATCTTCACGCAGTCGGGCGCAGCGGCACGCCGCTTCCAGGAAGACATCGACGTGGGCCAGGTCGGCATCAACGTGCCGATCCCGGTGCCGGTCCCGATGTTCTCGTTCACCGGTTCGCGCGCTTCCAAGCTCGGCGACCTGGGCCCGTACGGCAAGCAGGTCATCATGTTCTACACGCAGACCAAGACGGTCACGGCACGCTGGTTCGACGACAGCACCGTGAGCCAGGGCGTCAACACTACGATCAGTCTCAAGTGAGGGGCGCGTTTCGCATTGCGGCCTGGGGCGCGATGGCGACGGTCGCTCTGCTCGCCGGCGGGGCGCAGGCCGCCGCCGACCCGATCGACTGCAATCCCAACGGGAACCAGCAGCAGATGAACGACTGCGCGCTGCGCGATTTTCGTGCGGCCGATGCCATGCTCAACATCCGGTACGGTGAGGTGATGAACACGCTGTCGCCGCAGATGCGCGTTGCGTTGCGGACCGAGCAGCGGGCCTGGCTCAAGGGCCGGGATCCCGCCTGCAAGCGGGCTGCGAAAGCGAACGAGGGCGGCTCCATCTGGCCGCTGGTGTTCAACGCTTGCCTGGAGAAATCGACCCGGAAACGAAGCGCCGAACTGGACCGCTGGAAGGGTCGCGAACAATGAACTTCGAACTGTCCGAAGAACAGAACGCCTTTGCGCAGACCGCGCGCGACTTTGCTGCGGCCGAATTCGCACCCCATGCCGCGCGCTGGGATGCCGAGTCCTTTTTCCCCAGGGACGCCATCGCCCAGGCCGGCGAACTGGGCTTCTGCGGCCTCTATGCGCCCGAGCGCGTGGGCGGCCTCGCGCTGCCGCGGCTCGACGCCACGCTGGTGTTCGAGGAGATGGCCGCGGTCGACCCCTCGACCACGGCCTTCATCACCATCCACAACATGGCGACCTGGATGCTCGGCACCTGGGGCACCGAAGCCGTGTGCAAGACCTGGGGCGAAGACCTGACCAGCGGCCGCAAGCTGGCCTCCTACTGCCTGACCGAACCCGGCGCGGGCTCCGATGCCGGTTCGCTCAAGACGCGCGCCGAGCTGCAGGGCGGCGAGTACGTGATCAACGGCGGCAAGGCCTTCATCTCGGGCGCGGGCGCGACCGACGTGCTGGTGCTGATGGCGCGCACCGGCGGCGGCGGCGCGGGTGGCATCTCGGCCTTCGCCGTGCCGGCCGACGCACCGGGCGTGAGCTACGGCAAGAAGGAGCACAAGATGGGCTGGAACAGCCAGCCCACGCGCACCATCAGCTTCGACAACGTGCGCGTGCCGGCCGACCATCTGCTGGGCGCCGAAGGCGAGGGCTTCCGCATCGCGATGAAGGGGCTCGACGGCGGGCGCATCAACATCGCGACCTGTTCGGTGGGCGCGGCGCAAGGCGCGCTGAACGCGGCACGCGGCTACCTGCACGACCGCCAGCAGTTCGGCAAGCCGCTCGCGAGTTTCCAGGCGCTGCAGTTCAAGCTGGCCGACATGGCGACCGAGCTGGTGGCTGCGCGCCAGATGGTGCGCATGGCCGCGAGCAAGCTCGACGCCGCACATCCCGACGCCAGCACCTACTGCGCGATGGCCAAGCGCTTCGCGACCGATGCGGGCTTCAATGTCTGCAACGAGGCGCTGCAGCTGCACGGCGGCTACGGCTATCTGGCCGAATTCCCGCTGGAGCGCCTGGTGCGCGACACGCGCGTGCACCAGATCCTCGAAGGCACCAACGAGATCATGCGGGTCATCATCGCCCGCAAGCTGCTGGAGGGCGACAGCGACATTCGCTGAGAAAATTCGGACTTCCGGACGCAGAGGACGCGAAGATCTCGCAGAGGACGCAAAAGAACGCAGGGAATGAAACCAGGCGATTCTGATTTCCTTTGGGCCTCTTTCTGCGAAACCTCTGCGTCCTCTGCGTCCAGTCCCCGTATTCAATCACCTTGCTTATGACCGACCCTGTAGTTCTGTTCAAAGAAATCCCCACCGCCAACGGCCAGCGCTTCGGCATCGCCACGCTCAATGCACCGGCCTCGCTGAATGCGCTGTCGGTCGACATGGTGCGCCTGCTCACGCCCCAGCTGCGCGCATGGGCGGCCGATGCCGGCATCGTCGGTGTGCTGATGGACGCGGCCGGCGAGAAGGCCTTCTGCGCGGGCGGCGACCTGCGCCAGCTCTACCAGACGCTGCTGGACTGCAAGGCCGAGCGCAACGAATACGCCGAGCGCTTCTTCGGCGAGGAATACGAACTCGACCACCTGATCCACACCTTCCCCAAGCCGCTGGTCTGCTGGGGCCACGGCATCGTGATGGGGGGCGGCGTGGGCCTGATGGCGGGCTGCACGCACCGCGTGGTGACCGACGGCAGCCGCGTCGCGATGCCCGAGGTCAACATCGGCCTGTACCCCGACGTGGGCGGCAGCTGGTTCCTGCGCCGCGCGCCGGGCCGCACCGGCCTGTTCCTCGCGTTCACGGCCGCGCAGGTGAATGCATCCGACGCGATCTTCGCGGGCCTGGCCGATGTGCTGGTGCCGCATGCGGCCAAGGCGCAGGTGCTCGAAGCCATCACCACCGCAGCCTGGAAGGGCACGCCCGAGGCCGACCGCGCGCTGATGTCCCAACTGCTGGCGCAGGCGGGCGAGGGCGCCGCGGCGCCCGCATCGAAGCTGCGCGAGCACTTCGACCTCATCAACGCCACGCTGGCCGGCGAGGACCTGCTCGCCATCGACCGGCGCCTGCGTGCGCTGCAGAGCGAGGACCCGTGGCTGCAGACGGCCGTGAAGACCTACGCCAAGGGCGCACCGAGTTCGGTGGCGCTGTCGTGGGCGCTGTGGCAACGCGTGCCACGCATGTCGCTGGCGGAGGTGTTCCGGCTCGAGTACTGGGCTTCGCTGGGCTTCTGCGCCCACGCCGACTTCGCCGAGGGCATCCGCGCGGTGCTGGTCGACAAGGACCGCAACCCGAAATGGAACCCGGCCACGCTGGCCGAGATCACGCCGGCCTTCGTCGAGGACCACCTGCGTGTGCGCGGCGAGATGGCGCCGGAGCTGGTCGCGCTGGTCTAGAAACTGCCGGATTGCGTTCGCGGGTACGCCCCCGGCGAAGCGCAGCGTTGACCCTTCGGGAAACACCGTGGAACCGGCTCTGCCGGGCCACCGGTGTTGCGCCCTTGAGGGGGGAGTCGGCTACACGAAGTGAGCAAGGTACGGGGGTGGGTTTATTTCAGGAGACAAGCAATGAAGATCGCATTCATCGGACTCGGCAACATGGGCGGCCCGATGGCCCTCAACCTGCACAAGGCCGGCCACACGCTCAGCGCCTTCGACCTGTCGAAGGAGGCCTGCGCCAAATTCGCGGCCGACGGCCTGCCGATCGCCGCGTCGGCGGCGGCCACGCTGGAAGGCGCCGAAGTCGTGGTCAGCATGCTGCCGGCCAGCGCGCACGTCGAAGGCCTCTACCTGGGCAGCAACGGCCAGCCCGGCATCCTGGAAAAGATCGCGGCGGGCACGCTGGTGATCGACAGCAGCACCATCGCTGCTGCCACCTCGCGCAAGGTGGCTGAAGCCGCTGCGAAGCGCGGCGTGGCAGTGATCGATGCACCGGTGTCGGGCGGCACGGGTGGCGCCATCGCGGGCACGCTGACCTTCATGGTCGGCGGCAGCGAGGCCGACCTCGAGCGCGCGCGCCCGGTGTTGGAGAAGATGGGCGCAAACATCTTCCATGCGGGCGCCGCCGGTGCCGGCCAGACCGCGAAGATCTGCAACAACATGCTGCTGGGCATCCTGATGATCGGCACCTCGGAAGCCATCGCGCTGGGCGTGGCGAACGGGCTCGATCCGAAGGTGCTGTCGGAGATCATGCGGCGCAGCTCGGGCGGCAACTGGGCATTGGAGAAGTACAACCCGCTGCCGGGCGTGATGGAAGCCGCGCCCGCATCGAAGCACTATGCGGGCGGCTTCGGCACCGACCTGATGCTCAAGGACCTGGGTCTGGCCCAGGAGAACGCTGCGGCGGTGCGCGCATCGACCCCGCTGGGCGGACTGGCGCGCAGTCTCTATGCGGCGCACAGCCTGGCCGGCCATGGCGCGCTCGATTTCTCGAGCGTGATCAAGTTGGTTCAGTCCAAGGGCTGACGCTGCGCCACCAGCTGGTCGTTGACACGCACCGCTTCGATCACACGGCCGCTGCCGGTGGCAAGCGCGCGTGCCGTGCCTTCGGCGGTGACCCAGTCACCGATCTTCAGCCCCAGCACGCTCAGGCCTCCGGGGCGCGTGTGCACGAAGTCGCCGTTGTCCAGCACGACGCCGTTGGCTTCGCCATGCCGGGCGTAGTTGAAACGAGCCACCGTGCCCATGGTGCCTTCCTGCGGAGGCACCGCCTGCGGCGGGTGGCCATCGATGCTCACCAGCCGCTCGAAGCGGTACACGGTGTGCGGCGCATCCCCATTCGCATGCTTGGGAGAGGGGCCGGCTTCGGTGCCTTCGACGACCAGCTTCTGCCCGACCTGCAGGGCGCCGAACAGCGCCACCGTGCCCGGGTCCTGGGCGTCGGTGACGAACTGCGTCGGCACGCCCTGGGTGTCGATCATCAAACCTTCGACGGCGCCCTTGGGGCTGAAGATCAGTTGCTGGAAACGGCCTTTGACCGACCAGACGTCGATCTCTTCCGTGGGATGGTGGGCTGGCATGGCGAGTGTCGGTAAAGGAGAAGAATCGAACATAGCTGCCGCGCCGCGACCGGCTTGCAGGAAAAGAGCCTGAGGCCGCGTCGTCGCCGCTCGGGATGCCGGCCGATCAGGCCAGCGCCGTGTCCAGCAGCATCATCACGACGAAGCCCAGCATCAGCCCGCCGGTCGCATGGGCCTCGTGGCCCTTGCGGTGCGATTCGGGAATGATCTCGTGGCTGATCACGAACAGCATGGCGCCGGCCGCCAGCGCCAGGCCCCAGGGCAGCAGGCTCGCGGAAATGCCGATGACGGCCGCGCCGAACACGGCGGCGATCGGCTCGACCAGGCCCGAGAGCACGCCCAGCCCCGCCGACATCCAGCGACCGTAGCCCACGCTGCGCAATGCGAGCGCGACCACCATGCCCTCAGGCACGTCCTGGATCGAGATGCCGGCCGCGAGCGCGGTCGCGCCCACCGGGTCGGAGCCCGCGAAGGCCACGCCGATGGCCAGGCCCTCGGGCAGGTTGTGCAGCGAGATCGCAAGCACGAACAGCCACACGCGCTTGAGCGCGCGCGCCTGCGGGCCTTCGAGTCCCTTGACGAAATGCTCGTGCGGCACGAGCCGGTCGATGGCCAGCAGCATCGCGGCACCGAGCAGGATGCCCATGCCCACGATGCCTCCTGCACCCCAGCCGCCTGCACCCTGGGCCTTGGCGGCGGCCAGCGCGGGGATCACGAGGGAGAACGAACTCGCCGCCAGCATCACGCCGGCGCCGAAGCCCAGCATGCTGTCGTAGGTGCGTTGGGAAAACCGCTGCGACAGCAGCACCGGCACGGTGCCGAGCGCGGTCGCGAAGGCGGCGAACAGCCCGCCGAGAATCGCGCCGCGCATGCGCGGGTCGCTGCCGTCGATGGCCTGCGCGGCCTGCCAGGCCAGCGCCGCGGCACCGGCCAAGACGATGGCCAGACCGAGCCATCGTCGCCAGCTGCGCCGCGGCCGTGCAGGACGCGGCGCTTCGATCGGTTCAATGGAAGGCGCAGGCAACGAAGACAGGTCCATGGTCGACTCCTGGGGACAGCGGAATGGCAAGCGGAGCGTTGACGCCGAACGCGCGTGGAGCGTGTCCGGCGCCGATGGCTCAGGCGAAGGCCGAGCTCAGGTTGAGCGTGCCGTTCACGCCGCTCGGGAAGAAGCCGCCCTTGTCGGCCGCGGCGGGCGTGAGGTAAACGATGTTGAGCACATCGCCCGGGCTGCGGCTGTAGGCGATGCCGTTGTCGTCGAGCGGCACGATGTTCGACATGCCCGCCGTGCCGCTGATGCCCTGGTCGACCTCGGTCGAGGCGTCCAGCGAATCGCGCGCGTTCGAGATTGCATCGGCGCCGGTGCGCAGCGAGGGCGTCTCGATGCCCTTTGCGTACAGCACCGTGCGCACCAGCCCCGCGTGGTAGGCCTCGGCCGCGAGGATGCCGGCCGCGGCCTCGAGGTAGGTCTTGTTGGCGATCAGCGGCGCGGCACCCTTGTATGCGGTCACGCCCACGTCCTCGAAGATGAAGGCGCCGAACAGGAAGGCTTCGTCGCTCGCGTAGGGGTCGAAGGCCTCGCCCGCCTTGATCAGCCCGGCCGCGCGCGCCGCCGACGAGAAGGCGCCGCTCATGTCGGCGCTCACGTCGATGTCGGGCTGCGCCACCGCGGCACTGCCCAGCACGCTGCGCAGGAAGCGCACGTGGTCGGCCTCGTCCTTGGCGATCTCGCGGGCGTACTGCGCCACCACCGCGTCCTTGAAGGGCACGGCATGGCCGCCCCGCACCGCGCCGCGCTTGCCGGTGCCGCCCAGCTGGCTCTCGGGCAGGCCGGTCCCGAACACCGCGTACTGGTAGAACTGGGCCTCGAGGTATTCGAGGTTCAGCGCGAAGTTGAGGATGTCGATATCGCTCGGCCCGCCGCCGTTCGGCGTGGCCTGGCCAATGGCATTGCCGCCACCTCCGCCGCAGGCCGCGAGGATCGCGCCGCCCGCCATGCCCACCGCGAAGCCACCGCCCTTGCGGAAGAAGCGTCGCCGGTCGGCGAGCTTCTCGGTGCGTTTCTGCAAGAGGTCCAGAGTCACAGGAATTCCAAGCATCACATCTCCTGAGCGGCACGCTTCGTTTCCGACGCAGTCACCGCAACAACGTTGACCACCGCGGTGCGACATGCACCGCGGAGCGGGTGGGGCGATCGACAGGAAGCCGTTCGCCCTGCAGGAGGTACGGCGCGGGGTGCACGAACGGATGCAGCCATAGGTAAGCAGGCGTTGCCGCGCGCCGAGGGTTTACGCGCGAAGTCCCAATGGGAAGCGGTGCAGAAAAATATTTACAGGGCGCTGCATCCAAAGCGGTGTCTGGCGGGTAGTACCTGCAGCAGCAAAGAAAACGGCTGCCTACCCGAAACCTTCAAGGAGCTTCCCATGCGTCAACTGACTTCCTTCCGTCCCGTCGCCCTGACCGCGCTCGTCGCTTCCGCCGCCGTCCTGGCCGCCTGCGGCTCGATGAGCAACAAGAGCGCGATGTCCACCTACTCGCAGACCAGCCTGCCGCCGAGCATCCAGGTGCCGGCCGGCAACAAGGTGGCGTGGGAAACCGTGGGCGTGGGCGACATCAGCTACGAATGCCGCGACAAGGCCAACATGCCCGGCCAGACCGAATGGGTCTTCGTCGGCCCCAACGCCGTGCTCAACGACCGCTCGGGCAAGCAGGTCGGCAAGTACTACGGCCCGCCGGCCACCTGGGAAGCGAACGACGGTTCCAAGCTGACCGCCACGCAGCTCGCGGTCGCGCCCTCGGGCCCGACCAGCCTGCCGTTCCAGTTGGTCAAGGCCAATCCCGCCATGGGTTCGGGCGCAATGACCGGCGTGACCTACATCCAGCGCGTGGCACTGAGCGGCGGGGTGGCACCTGTGGCCACGCCCTGCACGCCGATGAACAAGGGCCAGAAGACGACCGTGAAGTACCAGGCCGACTACATCTTCTGGAAGGCGTCCTGATCGTCCGGGGCGGCAAGGGCTTTCGCGCCTGACCGCGATGGGGTCGACTAACATGCCGGCTCCTTCGATCCTCACCCCAAGCCCTTGCCCGCTCCCGACGATTTCGACTACGAATCCGCGCTCGTCGCCTGTGCGGGAGGCGACCAGGCCGCGCTCGCACGGATCTATGCGCGCGAGAGCCGCTACCTGCTGGGCGTGGCGTTGCGCATCGTGCGGCAACGGCAGTACGCCGAAGACGTGCTGCACGACGCCTTTGTCGCGATCTGGCAGCGCGCCGGCACCTTCGATGCGGCGCGCGGCGCCGGCCGCGGCTGGATCTACAGCGTGGTGCGCAACGCCGCGCTGAGCTGGGTTCGCAACAACGCGCGCGACGTGCCGGTCGATGAAGAAGCCGGTGCGGCGCTCGAGGACGAAATGGCGGTGGACCACCATGCGACGACACGCGATGCGGCCGAGACCCGCGTCGAGCTTGGCCGTCTCGACGGCTGTCTCGACCAGCTGGAGCCCGGGCGGCGCGAGTGCATCGTGCTGGCCTATGTCGATGGCTGTTCGCACGGCGAGATCGCCGAGCGCACCAAGACCCCGCTGGGCACCGTCAAGGCCTGGATCCAGCGCGGCATGCGCGCGCTGCGCGAGTGCATGACATGAACCCGAACCACCCCTTCGACGCTGCGAACGACGACGACGCCCTGCAGTCGCTGGCCGGCGAGTACGTGCTGGGCACCCTTTCTGCGGCAAGGCGGCGCGAGGTCGAGTCCCGCATGGCGAGCGATCGTGCGCTGCGCGACGCGGTCGATGCCTGGGAACAGCGGCTGCACCCCTTGACCGCGTTGGCCGAACCGGTGGAGCCGTCGGCTTCGCTGTGGCAGCGCATCGAGGCCAGCGTGCGCCCGTCGGCCGCCTCGGTCTCGGCGAACACCCGCCGCGCCGTCTCGGGCGTGCAGGACTGGTGGAACAACCTGAACCTCTGGCGCGGCCTGGCCGGCACGGGCTTCGCCGCCGCGGCGGTGATGGCCGCCGTGCTGGTGCTGCGTGTGCAGGCCCCTGCGGTGCCGCAGTACATGGTGGTGCTGGTCGCACCGCAGGACAAGGCGCCTGGTTGGGTGGTGCAGACCGGCGGCCGTCAGCAGGAACAGTTGAGCCTGATCCCGCTGGGCACGGTCGTGGTGCCCAGCGACAAGTCGCTGCAGTTCTGGACCAAGGCCGACGCCTGGCGCGGCCCGGTGTCGCTGGGCCTGGTCACGCCGGGCCAGCCCTTGCGCGTGGCGCTCGACAAGCTGCCGCCGCTGGAGGCGAATCAGTTGTTCGAGCTGACCCTCGAACCCGCCAATGGCTCGCCGCTCGACCGGCCGACCGGGCCGATCCAGTTCATCGGGCGCGCGGTCAAGGTGCTGTAGGCCCTCAGGTCAGCAGCGTCATGCCGGCGCTGCGCACTGCGGCGCGGTCGAAGCTCATGGTCGACGAGCAGCCCTCTTTCAATGCGACTTGTGCAATCACACGGTCTGCAAAGCCTGCGCCCTGCGCCTTGGTGGTCCGCGCCGTGAGCAGTTGTCGAGCTGCTTCGTGTACGGCTTCACGGTGCTGCAGATGGAAGGTCGGTGTGTTCAGCAGGTCATTGACCATCTCGCCGATTTCTGCTGCCGTCACGTCGTAGATTCGCTCCAGCACCCAGCACAGCTCGACAAGAACGACCAGGCTGATGAAGCCTGGCACGCGCTCGTCGAGTTGGGTTTCGATGAATCGCGTGGCGATGGCCGACTGCTTGGGGTCATCCTGCGCCAGGTAGCGCACGAGCACGTTGGTGTCGAGGCCGATCATGTGCCGGTCTCAGCGCGGCGGTTTGCGATGGCCCGACGATGAGGCCTCGGCGATGGCCCGGTTCATCGTTTCGATGCTAACGGGCTTGGCAACGCGCCCTGCGAACCGACCCTTGAGCGTTGACACATGCGTATCGAGTGCAACGACCTTGAAGCCGTCACCTTGTGCGATGAAGTCCACTTTGGCGCCCGGCTGCAGGCCGAGCGCTTTGCGCACAGACAGGGGCATCGTGATCTGTCCCTTGCTGGTCATGGTGGCAATGGCCATTTCTTGCTCCTTACAACAGGTAAGGAATTATAGGAGCTGCCCAGCGCTGCGGGTTGCTGGAGGGCGGCGCGCGCTCAGCGCGCGGGCAGGATCAGCGCGAGCGCCTGGGCGATGCCCTGGAGGTGACCGAACTCCTCGTCGCTCAACGGCTGCATCTGCACGTCGAAATGGCACAGCGAGCCGAAGAGTTCGCCTGCCCCATCGATCACCGGCACGCCGTGGTAGGCCACCATCACGCCCTTGTAGGGGTGGCCGTCGAGCCGGTCGTCCTGCGCCGAATCCTCGGTCAGGAACACGCCATCGCGCAGCACGAACTGGCAGAAGCTGTCGGTCAACGGCACCGACGCCAGGAACTCGGGGCGCAGCTCGCCGGCCTTGTCGACAAGTTCGACGTTCTTCAACTGCGCATCCTCGAGCCGGTAGAGCGCCGTGTAGCGGTGCGGCACGCGGCCATTGAGATCGGCCAGCGCAGCCTTGAGGCCCTGGCCGGCACAACGGTCGAGGAAGGCCTGGACCTCCGGGCTGGGCGGCGTGGCCGGCAGCTGCTGCGCCAGTTGCAGGTAATGCCGGTCGATCTCGGCGTCCCAGGAGGCGCAGGCGTCGAGAAAGCGCCGATCGGCCGCAGCCTGCGGCTCATCGTCGATGCGCGCCGGCGAGGGATAGGGCTGCACCGGCACGCCGGCCGCCCGCAGTGCGCGCTCTTTGTGGAAACGGGTGGGCATCGGCATGAAGCGAGTCTAGGGCCATGACGCTCAGCGTTGTGGCATGTCCTTGACCGAGTACCCCAGACTCACCGTCGCATCCGCCGGAATCGCCGGCATGCGCGCGTTCCAGGCCTCCCAGTCGGCGCGCATCTGTGCCAGCCGCCCGGGCTCGCGCCGCGCGAGGTTGGCGCGCTCGCGTTCGTCGGCCGGGATGTTGAACAGGTACTCGTTGCCGTCGACCCGCAGGTATTTCCAGTCGCCGTGGCGCAGCGCCTGCTGGCCGCGGTGGTTCATGCGCCAGTGCAGCGGGCGATCGAAGCTGTGTGCCGCATCGCGCAGCACCGGCATCAGCGACACGCCGTCGAGCGCGTAGCCGGGCGCGGCCGCCACACCGGCCGCGTCGAGCATGGTGGCCGACCAGTCCATCGTCATGCAGAGCTGCCGGCTCTCGCCGCCCGGCGAGATCACCGCGGGCCAGTGCGCGATCCAGGGCACGCGGATGCCGCCCTCGGTCAGGTCCATCTTGCCGCCCACCAGCGGCCAGCTGTCGGAGAAGCGTTCGCCGCCGTTGTCGCTGGTGAAGACCACCAGCGTGTCCTCGGCCAGGCCGTGCTTCTCGAGCGCGGCCATCAATCGGCCGATGCCTTCGTCCATGTGATGGACCATGCGGCGGTAGACGTGGATGTTGCCGCCGGCCAGGTCGAACAGGTTGTCCTTCACCGCGGGCGCCTTGGCCGCGTCGTCGCGCGTCTCCCAGGGCCAGTGCGGCGCGGTGTAGTGCAGGCTCAGGAAGAAGGGCGCGTCCTGCTTGGCCATGCGCTCGACATAGTCGACCGCGCGCTGCGACAGCAGGTCGGTGAGGTAGCCCTCGTGCTGCGCGTCTTCGTCACCGGACCAGAGGTCGTGGCGGCCCGAGGAGTCGCAGTGCGTGAAGTAGTCGACGCCGCCCGACAGCGGCCCGAAGAACTCTTCGTAGCCCGAGCGCAGCGGCCCGAAATGCGGCGGGTAGCCCAGGTGCCATTTGCCGATCAGCGCGGTACGGTAGCCGCCGTCCCGCAGCAGCGAAGGCAGCGTCGGGTGCTCGGGCGGCAGGCCCAGCGCGGTGCTGCCGCGGCTGTCGCTGCGGATCGGCTCCTCGGCCGCGCCGCGCAGCCGGTACTGGTAGCGCGCGGTGATCATCGCGAAGCGCGTGGGCGAACACACCGGCGAGTTCGCGTAGCCCTGCGTGAGCTTGAGTCCCCGGGCCGCGAGGCCGTCGAGCACCGGCGACACGGGCCCGAACACCGCGTCGCGTCCGCCGTAGCAGCCGAGGTCGGCATAGCCCAGGTCGTCGGCCACGATGAAGACGATATTGGGTTTCTTCATGGAAAGACCCGCGCAGCAAGTCCGCAAAACCCTTTCGAGGAACACCGCGGAACCGGCTTTGCCGGGCCGCTGGTGTTGCCCCCTGGAAGGGGGTTGGCGTAGCGACACGAAGTGCGCGAAGACTGGGGGTGAGACCAGTGACACCGCGGAACCGGCTTTGCCGGGCCGCTGGTGTTGCCCCCTGGAAGGGGGTTGGCGTAGCGACACGAAGTGCGCGAAGACTGGGGGTGAGCCGTCTTCATGGCTGGTAGCCGGACTTCTGCACCACCGGCGCCCACTGCGCGCGGTAGGCCTTGAGCATGGCGGCGGTCTGCGCCTGCGTGCTGACCACCGGCGTCATCAGCGGTCCTTGAAGCGGCGCGTGGTGTCCGGGTCCTGCATCACTTCATGGATCAGCCGCGACAGCTTGTCCACCTTGTCCCCGGGCATGCTCGCGGGCGCGAAGAAGGTGTTCCAGCCGGTGGCGGCCAGGTCCAACCCGGCCTCCTTGAAGGTCGGGATCTTCGGCGCGAAGGGCGAGCGCTGCGCGCCCGACAGCGCGAGGATGCGCAGCTTGCCGGCCTCGTGCTGCGGAAGCACCACGTCGGAGGTGTCGATGGCCACCGGCACCTGGCCGCCCAGCAGGTCGTTGAGCAGCGGCGCCGAGCCGCGGTAGCCGATCACCTGCGTCTGCACCTTGGCCTGCTCGCCCACCATCAGCGCGAAGAAGTGCGGCAGGCTGCCGGTCGCGGGCACGCCGACGTTGGCCTGCCCGGGGTTGGCGCGCATCCAGGCCAGCAGATGGCTCAGCTCGCGCACCGGCAGCGTGGGCGACACGGCCAGCGCGAAGTCGTAATCGTTGACATGCGAGACCGGCACGAAGTCGCGCTCGGCGTCGTAGCCGTTGTCCTTGAAGACCAGCGGCGCCACCACCATCACCGCGGGGTTGGCCAGCATCAGCACGTTCTGGTTGGCCGGCGTGTTCTTCACCTGCTGCGCGGCCAGGCGGCCGCCCGCGCCGGGCTTGTTGTCGACCACCACCGGCACGCCCAGCTTCGCGGCCAGCTTGTCGCCCACGATGCGCGCCACGCGGTCGGTCGCGCCGCCGGGTGCATAGCCCACGACGATGCGCAGCGGGCTGTCGAGTTGGGCCTGCGCGTGAACGCTCGTCATGCCTGTGGTGAACAGGCCGGCAACGGCCACGAGGCCGGCCATGCGGCGCGTGAGGCGCCGGGTGGAAGAGAAGGGCGTGGTCATGGGGGAGATCTCCGTGGTGGGGGCGAGGCCGTCGTGGACGCAAAGCCGACGCTGACGATTCTGGCGACGCTACAGTCGATGGATCAAATCAACCATCGTCGGGACTAACCCCTAACCCCTAACCCGTCACCGCCGCGTTCTTGTCGACCATGACCTCGCCACCGCTGGAAGCACTGCTTCTGTACCGCCTCTCGCGCCTGATGGCCGTGACCGGCCGCATGGTCACGCGCCTGTGCGAGGGCCGCTTCGGCATCACCCGGCGCGAGTGGCGCATGCTGGTCACGCTGGCGAGCCGGGGCGCGCTGAGTTCGTCGCAGCTGGCCGAGCATGCGCAACTCGACCGCGCGCGCACTTCGAAGGCGGTCGGCTCGCTGGTCGCCAAGGCGCTGGTGTCGCGCGTGGCGCTGGCCAGCGACCGGCGGCAGGTCACGCTGTGCCTGACCGAGCGCGGCCGCGCGCTCTACGAAGAACTGTTCCCGCTGGTGAGCGCGATCAACACCGAACTCGCGGCCGCGCTGTCGCCGGCCGAGGCCGAGTGCTTCGACGAGGCGCTGCAGCGCCTGCAGGCGCAGGCCGAGCGCATGGCCGATGCGGCCGTGCTGCCCAAGGCGGATCGTGGGCGGCGTGGGACCAGAGGCGCAAAGGCATAGAAGCGTCGGCGCCGGGCCGTTTCCTCAGCCGATGTCCACCGCCAGCCGGATGCCCAGCCCGATCAAGGCCAGCCCCGCGAGCCGGGTCGCCACGCGCCGTGCACCTGGAAAGGCGACCAGGCGACGCGCCACGGCATGGCCCGTCAGCACCAGCGCGCCCTGGTAGACCAGGCTCAGCACGGTCACGTGCAGCATCATCACCGGCAACGTGAGCGCGGACGCACCGGGCCGAAGGAACAAGGGAAAGAAGGCCACGAAGAACAGCATGACCTTGGGGTTGGTCAGGCTCACCATGAAGGCGCGGCGAAAGTACGCACTGGCGCTCTGCGAGCGTGCGGGCCCCGCGCCTTCGGCCTCCGGTCGACTGCGCAGCAGCTGCACGCCCAGCCACAGCAGGTAGGCCACGCCGAACCAGCGCAGCGCCTGGAAGAGCAGGGGCTGGCTCTGCAGCAGCGCGGCCAGGCCGGCGGCCGCGGCGAGCATGAACAGGAAGTCGCCGGCCAGCGTGCCCAGCACGGCGGCCATGCCCGCGCGTCGGCCGTCGCGGGCCGTGGCGTCGAGGATCGCGATCGTGCCGGCGCCCGGCACGGCCTGGAATACGAGGATGGCGGCGATGAAGCTGCCGTGGTTCTGGATGTCGAGCATCGGGCAAAGAAAGTGGTGGAAGCGCCGTCGATCATCCGTGGGGCGCGTCGACCGATCCAGCGCATCCTTCCGGAAAATTCCGATTTCAGCAATTGCATTTCTGGTGAAATGCGCCGATGGCAAGAACACCTCTGCACGAATTGGACGACGCGGCCTGGCGCCTGCTGCGCGCCCTGCAGCACGATGCGCGCGCGCCGCTGAAGACGCTGGCCGAGGCCGCGGGCCTCTCGGTGGCCGCGACCGCGGAGCGGCTCAAGCGGCTGCAGGAGGCGGGCATCGCGCAGCGCTTCACGGTCGAGCTCGATGCGGCGCGGGTGGGCTATCCGGTTCGCGCCATCATCGGCATCACGGCCACCCAGCCCGGCAAGAAGGCGCTGCTGGAGCGCCTGCGCAAGGCGCCCGAAGTGCTCGAATGCCACCACGTCGCGGGGGCCGATTCCTATGTCATGACCGTCGTGGCCACCAGCCTCGCGGACCTCGAGCGCTTCATCGGCACCATCAACGGCTATGGCGAGACACGCACGTCCATCGTGTTCTCCACGCCCATCGCGCGGCGCGAGCTGGTGCCGCCCGGGTCCGCGAAGCGCGCTTGACGCGGGGCAGGGCGGCCACCGTCCAAAGCCCTCTAGAATGCGAACGATTCTTATCCCCCGGTTTGGCCGGGTCGTTCGCACCGTGTCCGTCACCTCGCCTTCGTCCACCCCGGCCTCCATCGACGCCATCTACCGCGCCCACCATGGCTGGCTGCTCGGCTGGTTCCGGCGGCGCCTGGGCGGCGCATCGTGCGCGGCGGACCTGGCGCACGACACCTTCGTCCGGCTGATGCTGTCGCGCGATGCGCTCGCGCTGGGCGAGCCGCGCGCTTTCCTGCGCACGCTGGCGCACGGCGTGGTGGTGAACCACTGGCGCCGCCAGGACATCGAGCGCGCCTGGCGCGAGGCGCTGGCCGTGCTGCCCGAGCCGATGGCGCCTTCGCCCGAGGAGCGGCTGATGGCGCTCGAGGCCCTGTGCCGCATCGACGCCATGCTCGACCGCCTCAACCCCAAGGCGCGCTCTGCCTTCCTGTTGTCGCAGCTCGACGGCTTGACCTATGCCGAGATCGGCACGCAGCTGAAGGTGTCGGAGCGCATGGTGAAGAAGTACATGGCGCAGGCGATGCTGCAATGCCTGCTGCTGGCCGAGCAGCCATGAGGGCGACGCCACCGTCGTCGTCGAGCGCGCCGGCCTTCGAGGACCTGCAACAGGCCGCTGATTGGTTCGCCGTGCTGCAGGCCGGAAGCCTCAGCGAAGCCGAGCGCCTGCAGTGGCAGCGCTGGCTCGACACCGGCCCGCGCCAGCGCGCCGCCTGGCAGCGCGTCGAAGCGGTGGCGGGCGAGTTCGCCGGACTGGCCGGGCTGCCGGCACGCCGGGCGCTCGAAGGCCGCGGCGCGGCCGCGAGCGCGCGCCGTCGCACGGCGCTGCGTGCGCTGGCCGTCGCGCCGGTCGCGGGCCTCGTGGCCTGGCTGGGCGCGGGGCCACTGCCCTGGCGCGGTTGGGTCGCGGCGCACCGCACCCAGACGGGCGAGCGACGCGAGATCGTGCTGGCCGACGGCAGCCGGCTCTGGCTCAACACCGCCACGGCGCTCGACGTCGACTTTTCGGGCAGCCTGCGCCGCATCGTGCTGCACCAAGGCGAGGTACTGGTCACCAGCGGCCATGACGACACCCATGCATCGCGGCCGCTGGTGGTCGACGTGCCGCAGGCGCGGCTCAGGGCGCTGGGCACGCGCTTCGCGGTGCGGCACGCCGAGGACGGCGATGCAGTGCGGCTCGCGGTGTTCGACGGCACGGTCGAGGCGCGGCCGACCGCCGGCGGTGTGCCGCGCACGCTGGCCGCGGGCCAGCAGGCCCGGGTGTTCGCCGACCGCGTCGACGCGCCGGTGCCGGTCGCACCCGAGGAAGACGCCTGGACCCGCGGCATGCTGGTTGCCGACGGCATGCGACTGGGCGACTTCATCGCCGAGCTGGGCCGCTATCGCCCGGGCTACCTGGGCTGCGCGCCCGAGGTGGCCGGGCTGCGCATCGTCGGCGCCTATCCGCTGGCCGACACCGAGCGCATCCTGGCCGCGCTGCAGGCCACGCTGCCGGTCAAGGTGCACCGGCCCATGCCTTGGTGGACCGTGGTCGGGGCCGGGCCGGCGCCGGTGAAACGCTGAAGAAAAAAATTCGCACCTGGAGGTTCCCTTTTGGCGCCGTCGATTGGCATCACAGGAGACAACCCTTCTGTCTTGCCTGAAAGCCGCCCGCCATGCCTGCGTTCCAGAACCGATCGACTTCCTTTCTTGCCCTGCGCGTGCTCGCGCGTTCCCTGCAGGCCGTGCTGGCCGCGTTTCCGGTGGCGGGTGCGATGCACGCCGCACCTGCGCTGGCGCAGGCCCCCGCGGCCGAGGCGCGCGACTACGCGATCGCGCCGGGCCCGCTGGGCACGGTGCTGAGCCAGTTCGCGGGCCAGGCCGGCATCCTGCTGTCGACCGATGCCTCGGTCACGGCAGGCCTCTCGAGCGTCGGCGTGCGCGGCCGCTTCACGGTCACCGAAGGCCTGTCGGCCGCGCTGGCCGGCAGCGGCCTGCAGGCCACGCGCACCGGCAATGTGTACGGCGTGGCACGCCTGCCGGCCGCGCCCGCGCCCGCGCCCGAGGCGCGCTCGAACGGCGACGCGTCCTCCCTGCTTACCGTGGTGGTCACGGCCCGGGCCGGCGAAGAGACCGGCAAGAGCCCGGTCGCGGGCTTCGTCGCGCGGCGAGCCACGGGCGGCACCAAGACCGACACCCCGCTGCTCGAGACCCCGCAATCGGTCTCGGTCGTCACGCGCGACCAGATGGATGCGCAGGGCGCCACCACGCTGGTCGAGAGCCTTCGCTACACGCCCGGCATCGTCGCGCAGTACGGCAACACCGACCTGCGCTACGACTGGCTCACGCTGCGCGGCTTCACGCCACCCGCGCGCTACCTCGACAACCTGCGCCTGCCCTTCGGCGCGCGCGGCTATTCGCAGCCACGCATCGAGCCCTGGGGCCTGGAGCGCGTCGAGGTGGTCAAAGGCCCGTCGTCGGTGCTCTACGGCCAGGCCACGCCGGGCGGGCTGGTGAACATGGTGAGCAAGCGCCCCACGACCGAGACCGTGCGCGACGTCGAGATCCAGGCTGGCAGCCACAACCGCCGGCAGCTGGCCTTCGACCTCGGCGGCGCGCTCGATGCCGACGGCGTCTGGAGCTACCGTCTGGTCGGCCTGCACCGCGAGGCCGACACCGCCTATGACTTCGTCTCGGAGCGCAAGACCTACGTCGCGCCTTCGCTGACCTACCGTCCCTCGGAGGCCACGCGCATCACGCTGCTCGCGCACTGGCAGTCGCTCGACTCGCCCGGCGGCGGCGGCGCGCCTTCCCTGCCGGCCGCCGGCACGCTCGACACCAGCCGCTATGCGGCGCTGCCGCGCAGCGCCTTCGTGGGCGAGCCCGGCTTCGACCGCTACGACAACCGCCAGCGCTTCATCGGCTACGAGGCCGAACACAAGCTCGACGACACCTTCACCGTGCGGCAGAACCTGCGCTACGGCAAGGTCGATGCGCTGAGCCAGCGCGTGCAGGCCTTCTGCCTCGCGGCGTGCAACCCGGCATCGCTGCAGCGCTATGCCTGGGCCTTCCCCGAACAGGCCGACATGCTGACCGTCGACACGCAACTGCAGGCCGACTTCCGCACCGGCGCGCTGCGCCACACGCTGCTGGCCGGCGTCGACTTCTCCAACGAGAAGGCGGCCTTCGACGAGACCAACCTGCGTGTGCTTGCCACACCCTTCAACGCCTACCAGCCGGTGTATGGCCTCGACAGCGGCATCGTGCCCACGGTCGGCACGCACATCGACCAGAAGCGCCGCCAGGCCGGCTTCTACCTGCAGGACCAGATGCACTGGGAGCGCTGGAGCGTGGTGCTGGGCGGCCGCTACGACAAGGCCCACACGGCCACCCGCACGCTGACGCCGGCCAACGGCCGCGTCACCCAGGTCACGCAGAGCGACGGCGAGTTCACCGGCCGCGCCGCGCTGATGTACAGCTTCGACAGCGGCGTGGTGCCCTACCTGAGCTACTCGACCTCGTTCCAGCCCGCGGCCGGCACCGACCGCCTGGGCAACGTCTTCGAGCCGACGCAGGGCAAGCAGACCGAAGTTGGCGTGAAGTATCAGCCCGTGGGCTCGAAGGCGCTGTTCACCGCCGCCGCCTACGAGCTCACGCAGGCCAACGTGCTGACGCCCGATCCGCTGAGCCGCTCCTTCAGCGAGCAGACCGGCGAGGTGCGCGTGCGCGGGCTCGAACTGGAAGCGCGCGGCCCGATCGCGCGCGGCCTGGACCTGATCGCTTCCTACGCCTACACCGACAGCCGGGTCACGCGCGCCAACCCCAATGCCTCGGGCGCCAGCACGCTGGGCAAGCGCTTCGCCTACGTGCCCGAGCGCCAGGCCGCGGCCTGGCTCGACTACAGCTTCCAATCGGAGGCGCTGGCTGGCCTGGCCTTCGGTGTGGGCGAGCGGCACACCAGCGCGACCTTCGGCGACAACGCCAACGTCTACCGCGTGCCGGGCGTGACCATGTACGACGCGGCGCTGCGCTGGGACCTGGGCCGCGTGCGGCCTTCGCTCAAGGGCGTGCGGCTGGCGCTCAACATCGCCAACCTCGCGGACAAGGAATACGTCGCCACCTGCCTCGCGGCCGCGGGCTGCTACTACGGCGAAGGCCGCAGCGTCTACCTGACGGCTGGCTACAGCTGGTAAGGGCAGGCAGCGCCGGCCGCGCCGGCCGCCGGCTGCAGCTCAGCCGGCGGCCGCCCGCGGCGCGTTCACCGGCTCGAACACCGCCGTGTTGTCGCGGAGCCAGCGCTCGGACAGGCCGCTGTCGTGCTGCGACGGATGAAAATCTGCGCGGAAGTAGGCGCGCCAGGCCGGGACGTTGCCGCGCAGCAGGCCGTCGCGCCCCAGCAGGATGCGCGCGCCGCTGCGCCAGGTCGCCCACTTCCACAGCTGGCCTTCGTGGCGCAGGTTGGCCACGGTCTGCCGCGCGAGGTCGGCGAGGAACATGGTCGTCACGCGCCGGAACCATCGCGTGCGCCAGGCCTGCGAGCCGCCCGCCGCGCGGTAGAGATCGAAGGCCGTGTTCTTGTGCTCGGATTCCTCCGCGCAATGCCAGAGCCACATCGTCTTCAGCCGCGGCTCGGCGCCGTCGAGCACCTGCGGGCGGGCCAGCAGCCAGTCGGCGAACATCGCGGTGAAGTGCTCGGTCGCGGCGGTGATCGCCAGCGCATGGCGCGGGTCGGCACCATCCAGCGCCTTCATGCGTGCCATGGCGCGCGGCGTCCAGCGATCGACCAGGCCCTGGCGTTCGAGCTGTTCGTTGAACAGCGCGTGGATGCGGCGGTGCGTGGCCTCCTGCCCGATGAAGCCCTTGACCTCGGCCCGGTGCCGCGCCTGCAGTTCAGGCGGCAGCGTCTCGACGGTGTCGCGCACCGCATCGATGAAGAACTGCTCGCCGTAGGGAAAGCTCATGGAGAGCGCGTTGAAGAACGCGGTCGAGAAGGCATCGCCGCCGCACCAGTCGCGCGCGAAGGGCGGTTGCAGGTCGATGAGCAGGCGGCGGACGACGAGATCGGTCATGGCGGTACGGTGTGTGGGCTGGCCAATGGATGCTGGCAGGTGTTGGTACGGTTGCGTACCGTCATCGTGAGCGACCGATCTGGTACTGTCAAGTACCAACCCCTTCGACAATCAGGCCGCATGACGTCCACCGACACCGCCTCAGAGCACGCCGAACTGCAGCACGCGCATCACTACCGTTTGCTCGAAGGCATGGCGAAGGCGGTGGCGGCCAAGGGCTATGCCGACACGACCATCGCCGACATCGTGCGCGAGGCCGCGGTGTCGCGGCGCAGCTTCTACGAGCATTTCGCGACCAAGGCCGACTGCCTGATCGCGCTCTACGAATCGGCGAGCGAGCAGGCGCTGATGGTGCTGAGCGCGGCGGTCGATCCGCTGCAACCGTGGCAGACACAGGTCGAGCATGCGGTCACGGCCTACCTCGATTTCCTCGCGCAGGACCCGGTGCTGCTCAAGACGCTGTTCGTCGAGATCCTGGGCCTGGGTCTGGCCGGCCTAGCGGTGCGCCGCAAGGTCAACGCGCAGATCGCGAGCTTCGTGGCGCTGGCCACCGGCTCGGAAGGCGGCGCGCGCCTGTCGCCCGAACTCGCGATGGCCGTGGTCGGCGGCATCAATGAGCTGATCCTGCAGGCCGTGGAGCAGGACCGCTCCAGCGACCTGCGCGCGCTGGTCGCGCCGGCCACGCGCTTGATCCGCGCCGTGGCCGAGCCGCGCTGATCAGCGTGCCGTGCCGATCGCCGTGATGCGGTCGGCCGCGGGCGGCACGAGCGCCGGGTGGGCCTGGAGGTAGGCCTCGAAGGCGTCGATGTCCAGGTCGCCGCCGAGCACCTCGGTGCCCTGGTTGAACACCGTGAAGTTGTCGCCGCCGCTGGCCAGGAAGCTGTTCATGGTCACGCGGTAGGCGCCGCCGTCGGCCAGCGGCACGCCATTGAGCGCCATCCCGTCGATGCGCTGGCCAGCCGGCCGCGACAGGTCGTAGCGGTAGCGGAAGCCGCGCGAGGGCAGCAGCACGCGCGGCGTGGCCACGGTGTTGGTGCCGCTGGCGAACTGCTGCTCGAGCAGGGCGCGGATCTGCGCGCCCGTCAGCGTCTTCACCACCAGGCTGTTGCCGAAGGGCTGCACGCTGAACAACTGGCCGTAGCGCAATTCGCCGCTCGCTCCGGGCACCAGGTCCGCGCGCACGCCGCCCGGATTCATGAACGCGATCTGTGCGCCGCCCTTGGCCGCGGGCGCCGTGGCCGCCAGCTGCGAGTCGGCAATCAGGTTGCCCAGCACGCTCTCGCGCGACGCCGTGAGCGCGCGGGGGGCCGGTGCCGTGAGCCGACCCACCACGCGCTGCACCAACGGTGCCGCGACCGCGCGGTAGCGCGCGATCAATGCTTCGATGCCGGCATCGGCCGCGAAGCGCGGGTAGTGCTCGCTCAGCGCCACCGTGCTCGCGCCGCGCGTGAAGGCCTCGCCCTGGACGATCCGGTTGTTCGCCGACTTCGCAGTGACCTTGCGCGTCGTCGTGTCCACCACCAGGTCGATGTCGGTGAGCAGCGTGCCGTACTGGCCTGCGCTGGTCAGCAGAAAGGGCTTGGCCGGATTGATCCGGCCGTAGTCGCAGACGTAGGCGCTGTGCGTGTGGCCGGAGATCACCACGTCGACACCCGCGTCGAGCCGGTCGAGGATCGGCCGCACATTGCCGCTGAGCCCGGCACAGGTGTTGTCGTTGTAGCCCCCGGTGGTCGTGCCGCCCTCGTGCATCACCACCACGATCACGTCGGCGCCCTGTGCGCGCAGGCCGGGGATCAGCGCATTGGCCGTGTCGGCCTCGTCCTGGAACGCGAGCCCCGCCACGCCCGCGGGCGTGACCGCGGTCGGCGTGGCCTTGAGCGTCAGGCCGATGAAGCCCACCGTGACTTTCGCGTCGCCCTGCCTGAAGGTCTTGAGCCCCGTGGCCGGGAACAGCGTGGTGCCGTCGCCTTTCACCGTGTTGGCCGCGAGAAAGCCGAAGTTGGCGCCCCCGAAGGCGGCGTTCACCTGGCAGGGCGCGAGCGCTGTGTACTTCGCGCAGCCGCCATGCTGCATGCGCAGCAGTTCGGCCTGGCCCTTGTCGAACTCGTGGTTGCCGACCGCATTGAAATCGATCTGCATCGCGTTCACCGCCTCGATGGTCGGTTCGTCGAGGAACAGCGCCGACACCAGCGGCGAGGCGCCGATCATGTCGCCGGCCGATACCACGGCATGGTGCGGGTTCGCTGCTTTCAGGGCTGCAATGGCCGAAGCCATGTACGCCGCACCGCCCGCCGGGACGGCCACCGTACCGCCGGTGGCGGAGGGCGCCGCGATGGCGAGCTTGGGCGGTTCCAGGTTGCCGTGGAGGTCGTTGAAGGCGATGAGCTTGAGGGTCAGCGACGAGCGGACGGTGGCGCCTGGGGCCGCGCCTGCGTCTGCTTCTCCGGGAGGCGTGCTGCAGGCGACCAGCGCCGTCATCAGCAGGATGCCGACTGGCCAAGGCTTTCGCCAGAGCAGGCGCATCTCCAAACTCCAATGTGGGGGAAGACCGATGGTCGGAAGGGCGCGTGACCGCGTGATGACGCGTACGCTTCGCGTGTCGGATTTTTGCATGGCAGCAATGGCCAGGCGATTCCAACGAGATGCATGCCTTCGTACCGGCGTGTCCCGCAGCAAACAGCGCGGGACACTTGCATCGATGGGACGCGAAGCGGTTCTGTGGTCTCATGCGTTCGATCGTTTGCGCGTATGCCCAACCCATAAACCAGCGAAAGGAACCCAGGACCATGGGACTGTTCGATTTCCTGAAGAAGAAGCCCGCCATGCCGGCGACCCTGGAAGCCGGCATGGCCTCGCAGGCCAACGACTTTGTCGACGCGTTCTCGCATCCGGACGCGCCCATCGACAGCGCGCAGCTCGACTACACGGCCGCTTCGCTGGCCCTGGTCGACCGTGTGCTCGACGATTTCTTCAAGCAGCAGGCGCCCTTGCCCGACGACCTTCACTTTCTGGCGTCGGCTTATGTGTTCGAAGTGGCGCGCCGAGAGTTCGGCGGACGCTACCTGCGCGGCGACGAGGAAAACCCCTTCGTGCTCGTCATCGGCCAGGGCGATGCGGAGGTGGGAGTGTGCGTGATGGGCAAGGTGCGCGGACGCGCCGTGAACGGGCCGGAGGACGACCTGGGCTTCTTCTATGCCGGCATCGCTCCGGTGGTGGCGCGCGGAGTGAGCGCCACGCTGATCTGAAGGCCGCGCCGTGGGCCACACCGTACACGCGGTGGCACCCGACAAGAAGGCCGGCGACTGGGTGCACACCGCCATCCACGACTTCGAGGGCGCACAGACCTACAGCGAAAAGCCGGGCCACCGCTTCACGCTGAACGCCAACTTCGCCGACGTGAAGCCCGAGGCCTATGACGCACTGGTCATTCCCGGCGGCCGTGCGCCCGATTACCTGCGCATGCACAGCCGCGTGGTCGAGATGGCCAGGCACTGGGCCCTCAGTCCTGTGCCGGGGCCGGGGGCCGCACGCTTTCGCGCGCATAGGCTTCGATCAGCGCCGGGAAGGCCTCCATCGCGGGCAACTGGCCGAAGCTGTGCACCGCGGGCGTCGACGCCCAAGGCAGCTTCTCGTCGGTCCAGGTCTCGGCGAAGGGCACGAACCATCGGTGTTCGTCGAGCATCGTCGGGCGCAGATTGACGAATTCGTCCATGCCCTCGATGCGCGTGAACATCCAGCTCTTGCAGTGCGGGCAGCAGTAGTGGTGCAACGCGCCATGCAGGCCGCCGAGCACCGGCTCGCCGGCGGTGATCTCGAAGCCCGGCGTGGGGATCGCGATCGACAGCGAGAAGGCACTCGCGCTCATTCGCTGGCAGCCCGTGCAATGGCAGGCCATGGCCAGCAGCGGCGGTGCGCTGACGCGCAGCCGAACCTGGCCGCAGCGGCAGCCGCCTTCCCAGGGGAGTTGCCAGTCGTCGGTGGGGCGTGCGTGGTCGGTCGGTGTGGTCATGCAATGTCTTGCTCGGAAGTGGGGTGTGGATCGGCGAGGCGCGAGAAACTGCCCTCGATCGACCGGACCCCCGAAGCGTAGCCGCCCTCGAAGCCGACATGGCCACCGTGCGCTTGCGCGATGGCCTGCAGCAGCACGCGGCGACGGGCCTGCGCGCGCGCCGGTGCCGCCTTCGGCTCGTCCGCGGCCGGCGCGGCGTCAGCCGCTCCCTCGGCATGGACGGCCATGCGGAAACGATCGCCCGCGACCTCGCTGATCACGATGACCCGGACCGGCGCCGCCGCGCTGCAGAGCTCTTCCAGCGCCAGGTTCAGGAACTGCGCCATGCGTGCTGGATCGCCCATGCAGTCGCCATCGCCGAGCCGGTCGTGCTCGACCGCCACGCCCGGCACGATGAACCGACAGGCATCGAGCGCATCCCGCACGATGGTGTGCAGCGCGCAGCGCACCGGCGAGACCGGGAGCGTGCGTCCCGCGGCCAGGCGCGTCAGGTCATCCAGTTCGACGACCAGGGCTTGCGCCCGTTGCGCGGCGTTGTCCATGTGCGCCAGCACCGCGGAGGGCGGTTGTTGTTGCTGCTGCTGCGAGGCACCGTCGCGCCGGCCCAGCAGTTCGAGCCCCAGCTGGATGGCGGACAGCGAATTGCGCAGGTCGTGCAATGCGAGGCTCAGCATCGGCTCGACGGCGGGCCCGGTGGCGGTTTCCTTCGATGGCCGTGTGATGCGCGGGAGCGCGGTCGAGCCGACACCCCAGGCAGAGCGCGCCCACGATGCAGCCGAAAAAGAAGTAGAAGTCGAAGATGGCGACACGGCAGTGGCACCCGCCTGAGCGGGTGGACCCGGCACACCGTCGACGGGGGCCGGGGCCGGGGCCGGGGCCGGGTCGGCATCGACGGGTCGCATGGAAGCAGGCATCGGGACTTTCCCCGCAGGGCGTTGATGAGAAGAAGGCAGGGGGCCTCGAGGGCAACTGCGTCGAAACCCATGCCGCAGCCGGTGTCCCGACCGGTTCATGCTGAGGTCGGCGGCGCAGCCCGTTTGTAAGAGTTCGTCACCGCGCTTGTAGGATAGGCGACCGCCGGTGTGCATCGTGTCCGGCGGCCACCGCTTGACATCCCGCCGCATGCCCTGATGTGATGAAGCCGTGCCTCTCGCCGCCTTCCGCCCTGCCGTCGCCCGCTGGTTCCAGCGGACCTTCCCCGCCCCCACCGCGGCCCAGGTCGCCGCGTGGCCGGCGATCCGGGCGCACCGCGACACGCTGGTGGCCGCGCCCACGGGGTCGGGCAAGACGCTGACCGCTTTCCTGGCTGCGCTCGACGACCTCGTCGTCCGGGGGCTGGAGGACGACGGCTTGCCCGACGAGACGGTCGTGCTCTACGTCTCGCCGCTCAAGGCGCTGTCCAACGACGTCAGGCTCAACCTCGAGGCGCCGCTGGCCGGCATCCGGGCCGAGCTGGCGGCACTGGGCCTGCCCGACGTCGACATCCGCACGGCGGTGCGCACCGGCGACACGCCCCAACGCGAGCGGCAGCAGAGCCTGCGCAAGCCGCCGCACATCCTCGTGACCACGCCAGAATCGTTGTATGTGCTGCTGGGCTCGGTCTCGGGCCGCAAGATGCTCTCGACGGTGCGCAGCGTGATCGTCGACGAGATCCACGCGGTCGCGGCCAGCAAGCGCGGCAGCCACCTGGCGCTGTCGCTGGAGCGGTTGCAGGCGCTGTGCGACACCCGCCCCGTGCGCATCGGCCTGTCGGCCACGCAGAAACCCATCGACGAGGTGGCGCGCTTCCTAGTCGGCGCGGGCGCGCTGCGGCCCGACGGCTCGGCCGACTGCACCCTCGTCGACATCGGCTATGCCAAGCAACGTGATCTGGCGCTCGAATTGCCACCCACGCCGCTCGAGGCCGTGATGTCCAACGAGCAGTGGACGCAGGTCTATGCGCGCGTGGCCGAACTCGTCTGGCTTCATCAGACGACGCTGGTCTTCGTCAACACGCGCCGCATGGCCGAGCGCGCGGCCCGGCATCTGGGCGAGATCCTGGGCAAGGAGGCGGTGGCCGCGCACCATGGCAGCCTGTCGAAGGAAACGCGGCTCGAGGCCGAGCAGCGTCTGAAGCGCGGCGAACTCAAGGTGCTGGTCGCCACCGCCTCGCTCGAGCTGGGCCTGGACATCGGCGACGTCGACCTGGTCTGCCAGCTGGGCTCGCCGCGCTCGATCGCGAGCTTCCTGCAGCGGGCAGGGCGTTCGGGCCACGCGGTGGGCGGCGTGCCCAAGGCGCGGCTCTTCGCGCAGTCGCGCGACGAGCTGGTCGAATGCGCGGCGCTGCTCGACTGCATCCGCCGCGGCGAACTCGATGCGCTGCGCATACTGCCCGCGCCGCTCGACGTGCTGGCCCAGCAGATCGTGGCCGAGACCGCCTGCCGCGAATGGCACGAGGATGAACTCTTCGCCCTGGTGCGCCGTGCCTGGCCCTATGCGCAGCTGACACACGCGCGCTTCATGGAGGTGGTGCGCATGGTGTCCGAGGGCTTCACCACGCGCCATGGTCAGCGCGCCGGTTATGTGCACCGCGACGCGGTGAACCACCTGCTGCGCGAACGCAAGGGCGCGCGCATGACCGCGCTGACCTCCGGCGGCACGATCCCCGAGACCGGTGACTACACCGTGATGCTCGAGCCGCAGGCCGACAAGATCGGCACGGTCAACGAAGACTTCGCGGTCGAGAGCCTGGCCGGCGACGTGTTCCAGCTGGGCAACACCAGCTACCGCATCCTCAAGATCGAGCCCGGCCGCGTGCGCGTGGAAGACGCGCATGGCGCCGCGCCCAACATTCCCTTCTGGCTGGGCGAGGCGCCGGGTCGCAGCGACGAGCTGTCCTTCGGCGTGTCGCGACTGCGCGAGGAGGTGGCGCAGGCGCTGGCAGACGGCGGGCGCGAGGGCGCGATCGCGTTGCTCACGCAGAGTCTGGGCCTGGACGAAGAGGCCGCGCGCCAGATCATCGAACACCTTGCGCACGCCGCGGCCGTGCTGGGCACGCTGCCCACGCAGCGCACGCTGGTCATGGAGCGCTTCTTCGACGCCTCGGGCGGCATGCAGCTGGTGATCCATTCACCCTTCGGCAGCCGGCTCAACCGCGCCTGGGGCCTGGCGCTGCGCAAGCGCTTCTGCCGCACCTTCAACTTCGAGCTGCAGGCCGCGGCGACCGAGGACGCGATCGTGCTGTCGCTGGCCACCCAGCACAGCTTTCCGCTCGACGAGGTGGCGCGCTACCTGCATTCGAACTCGGCGCTCGACGTGCTGGTGCAGGCGCTGCTCGACGCGCCGCTGTTCGGCGTGCGCTGGCGCTGGAACGCGACCACCGCGCTCGCGCTGCCGCGCTTTTCCGGTGGTCGCAAGGTCGCGCCGCAGTTGCAGCGCATGCGCTCCGAAGACCTGCTTGCGGCCGTGTTCCCCGACCAGGTGGCCTGCGCCGAGAACCTCGTGGGCGAGCGCGACATCCCCGAGCATCCGCTGGTCGCGCAGACGCTCGACGACTGCCTGCACGACGCGATGGACGCCGAGGGCTGGCTCGCGCTGTTGCGTCGCCTGGAATCGGGCGAGGTGCGCATGCTGGCGCGCGACCTGCCGGCCCCGTCGCCGCTCGCGATGGAGGTGCTGAACGCGCGGCCCTACGCCTTTCTCGACGATGCGCCGCTGGAGGAGCGCCGCACGCTGGCCGTGCAGAACCGGCGCTATACCGACCCCGAGAGCGCCGACGACGTGGGCCAGCTCGATGCCGAGGCCATCGCCAGCGTGCGCGAGGAAGCCTGGCCGCAGCCCCGCGGCAGCGACGAGATGCACGAGGCGCTGGGCATGCTGGGCGCGGTGAGCGACGACGAGGTCGCGGCGCATGCCGACTGGAAGCCATGGCTGACGGCGCTGGCCAAGGCGGGCCGTGCGACGCGGGTGCTCGTCGAGGGCAAGGGCCGCAGCGCCCGCGGCCTCTGGGTCGCGGCCGAACGCCTGCCTTTGCTTCAGACCCTCGCGCCCGAGGCGCCGACGCAGCCTGCCATCCAGGCGCCCGCCGATGCCGAGCGCCACGAGGACCGCGACGCCGCGCTGCGCGAACTGCTGCGCTCGCGGCTGGGCGGTCTCGGTCCGATGACGGTGGCGCAACTCGCAGAACCGCTGTGCCTGCCGGTGGCCGATGTCGAAGCCGCCTTGCGCGCGCTGCAGACCGAAGGCAGCGTGCTGCAGGGCCGCTTCACGCCGGGCACCGAGACCGTCGAGTGGTGCGAGCGCCATCTGCTCGCGCGCATCCACCGCTACACGCTCAAGCGCCTGCGTCGCGAGATCGAACCGGTGGAACCGCGCGACTTCGCGCGCTTCCTGTTCGAGTGGCAGCACCTGGGCGCAGCCTCGCGCGTGCGCGGGCCCGAGGCGTTGTCGGGTGTGCTGTCGCAACTCGAAGGCTACGAGGCGCCGGCACCGATCTGGGAGGCCGAACTGCTGCCCGCGCGCGTGGCCGACTACGCGGGTGCCTGGCTCGACGACCTGTGCACCGCCGGCCGCGTGCTGTGGACGCGGCTGCGGCCGTCGGCGAGCGAAGGCCGCAAGGGCGCGGGCAGCCTTTCGCTGCGCGCCACGCCGGTGGTGCTGTTGCCGCGCCGCAGCGCCGCGCTGTGGACCGGTCTCGCGCCCGCGCCGATCGACGACGACACGCTGGGCTCGCGCGCTGCGCGCGTGGCCGCGCACCTGCAGCAGAACGGCGCCTGCTTCTTCGACGAGATCGCGGGCGGCACGCGGCTGCTGCCGGTCGAGATCGAGGAGGCATTGACCGAACTGGTGGCCAAGGGCCGCGTGCGTTGCGACAGCTATGCCGGGCTGCGCGCGCTGTTGGTGCCGGCCTCGAAACGTGCCTCGGCCGACACGCGGCGGCGCCGCCGCGTGCCCTTGTTCGGCATCGAGGATGCGGGGCGCTGGACGCTGGTGCGCCCGCCGACGAAGGACCACGCCAGAGACACCGCGGAACCGGCTTCGCCGGGCCGCCGGTCTCGCCCCCTTGAGGGGGAGGCGGCTGCACGAAGTGAGCCGCATCGGGGGTGGGCCGATGAACAGGTCGTCCACGTGCTGCTGCGCCGCTACGGCGTGATTTGTTGGCGCCTGCTCGAACGCGAGGCCGCGTGGCTGCCGCCCTGGCGCGACCTGGTCCGTGTGTGCCGAAGGCTCGAAGCGCGCGGCGAGATCCGCGGCGGCCGCTTCATCGCGGGCGTCACCGGCGAGCAGTTTGCGCTGCCCGAGGCGGTGGCCGCGATGCGGCAGGTGCGGCGCACGCCGGGCGACGGCGCCTTCATCGTGCTCGCGGCCAGCGACCCGGCGAACCTGCTGGGCACGATCGTGCACGGCGCCAAGGTGCCGCGCGTCGCGGGCTCGCGCGTGTTGTGGCGCGACGGCCTGCCGATCGCGACCAGCATCGCGGGCGAGGTCGCGTGGCTGGTGTCGCTCGATGCGGCCGAGGCGCAGGCCGCGCACCGTGCGCTGGGCGGGGTGCCCTCGCTCAGCGCGGCGCTGGAATGATGCGTTCGGCCTCGAGCCGGCGGAACAGGTCGAAGAAGGCGTCCGGCGTGCTCTGGTAGTCGAGGAAGCCGGCCTGTCGACTCTTCGTCATGTCGGCCAGCACTTCCATCGGCCGGCCCAGGTCGGCGTCGGTGTGCCACCAGGAGGCCAGCTTGCCGATGTCGGGCTCGGCGAGCTGATACCGGGCCGCGATCCCGGCCCATTGCGCGGGCGCGTCGGCCGTGCGCTCGGCCAGCGGGCGCGTCGTGCCGTCGAAGGGCGCGGCCTCGATGCCGAAGTACGCGGCCAGGCGCGGCCACAGCCATTTCCAGCGGAACACATCGCCGTTCACGACATTGAAGTCGGCATCGTGGCCGCCCGCGTGGGTCGATGCCCAGGCAAGGTGCCGGGCCAGCAGGCGCGCATCGGTCATGTCGGTCAGGCCGTCCCATTGCGCGGCCGAGCCGGGGAAGACGAAGGGCTGGCCGGTTTCCCTGCACAGCGTGGCGTAGACCGCCAGCGTCACGCCCATGTTCATCGCATTGCCCACCGCGTAGCCGATGATGGTGTGCGGCCGGTGCACGCTCCAGCCG
Organism: Variovorax frigidus; assembly: GCF_051216515.1. NCBI lineage: Bacteria > Pseudomonadati > Pseudomonadota > Betaproteobacteria > Burkholderiales > Comamonadaceae > Variovorax > Variovorax frigidus. Next base: position 218,716 of record NZ_JBPJZF010000004.1, on the reverse strand, counting down.
AAGCCGTGGCGCGCGGCCGCTTCGAACAGGCGGTCTTCCTGCGCGTAGTAGAAGTTGTCGACCGGCTGGCGGCCCTGTTCCTCGCGGAAGGGCGTGGTCGGCACCACGCCGGTGGCGTAGGCCTCGAACGGGCCGAGATAGTGCTTGAGCCCGGTGACCAGCGCCGCATGGCCACCGCGCAGCGACGGGCCGACCGCATCGAGCACGTTGCGAACGATGGCGCCGTTGACGCGGATGTTCTCCTTCTCGTTGGCCTGGCGCGACCAGGCTGCGAAGAAGACATGGCTGAACGCGGTGCCTTGCAAGGCGCTGCGCAGTTCATCGGGCTGCGTCAGGTCGGCCGTGATCGGCACGCAGCCCGACGCGACGGCCGTGCGGCCGCGCGACAGTCCATGCACCGACCAGCCATCGGCCAGCAGGTGCTCCGACAGTGCATTGCCGATGACGCCGCTGACGCCGACGATGAGCGCTCTGTTTTGCATGACCAACCTTCGGAAGACGGAAGCGGCGAAGCCTACGCGTTTCGCGCCGTTCGCCGCGACGGTCGATGCCTTGACCTTGCGGCGCGAGACAGGACTCCAGCAGCGGCACTAGACCATGAGCCTGGGCGTGTACTGCTCGGCTTTGGGGGCCTTGGGCGATGGATCGCAAGCGGTCAGGGCCAGTGCGGCCACACAGGCGATGGCAGTCAGGACGATGTGTTTCATGGAGGACTCCTCGGCGACGTTGCGTGGGTGGGCGCGCTCAGTGCGCGTCCTTCCGGGGCTTGGCGGTCTTGGCGGACTTCTCGAAGTCTTCCTTGTCGGGAGCGCCAGGCGAACCCGGTTTGCGCATGTGCTCGCCACTCCCGTTCTGGATGCGCTCCTGCTTGGCGTGGATGTTGGCATACAGGCCTTTTTTCTTCGCGGGCATGGTGGGTCCTTCGAGTGGCGGTGGCGCTCACTCTAGAAGGGGTCGCAGGGCGCTGCGCCCGATAGGACCGCGTGCGGACGTAGGAGAGCCGGCGGGCCCTCTAGTGAGGTAGCGGCTTCGGACTGAGCGTGTAGACCAGCGCGCCGAGCAGCACCATGCCCGTGGCACACAGGAAGATGCCCGAATAGGTGCCGGCCGCGGTCCAGCCGTTGCGCAGGCTCGCGTCGGCGATCAGGCCGAAGAACCACGAGGTGGCGGCCGAGCCCAGAAAGACGAAGGTGTTGAGCACGCCCAGCCCGCGTCCCCGCAGCGACTGCGGCACCAGCCCGCGGCCGTGCGCCATGACCATCGGATGCACCATGCCGACGGTGGCCAGCAGCGTCAGCAGCAGCACGCCGGGCAGCAGGCCGGCGTCGGGAAAGAGGGCCAGCAGGGTGCCGCTGGCCATCGACATCAGGGTCCAGCAGAGCAGGGTGGTCTTGATCGAACTGCGCCGCACGAGCACCGGCAGCAGCAGCGCGGTCAGGAACCCTCCGAGGCTCACGAAGGCCAGTGCCAGCCCGCGCGCGCCCGCATCGAGCCGGAACACGTCGGCCAGGTACGGGCCGCCCCAGGCGTTGCGGAAGGTGGTGCCCGCGGCCAGCGCCACGCACAGCGGGATCAGCGTCCAGAGCGCGGGCACGGTCAGCAGGCGCGCGCTGCCCATGAGCAGCGCGCCGGTGGGTTCGTGCCGCGCTTCGGCATGGCCTTCGTCACGGACGCCGCGCCACACGCCGATGCAGGCCAGCAGCATGAAGATGGCGGCCAGCGCCATCGCCGGGCGCCAGCCGATGCTGTGCGCGGCCCAGCCCAGCGGCACGGTCGCGCACAGCGCGCCGACCATCGAGATCGCATTGGCGCGGCCGACCACCGTGGCGTAGCGGTGCACGGGCAGCTGTTCCGAGGCGTAGTGCATGAGCCCCATGAAGACCGGGGCGCAGGCCAGCCCGAGCCCGACCTGCGCGACCATGGCGGTCGCGCCGTTGGGCGCCACCACGAAGAGCAGCGCGGCGATCACGCCCACGGCGCTCAGCAGCCGGGTCGGCGCGCCGACGCCGTAGCGGTCGAAGGCGACGCCGATCGGGATCTGCGCCACCGCAAAGGCCAGGAAGAAGCAGGACGACAGGGTGCCGAAGCCCGCGGGCGACAAGCCGAGGTCGTGCTGGAGTTCGGGCGCGATGACCGCAAGGCAGGTCCGGAAGAACTGGCTGAGGGCGAAGGCGAAGGTCAGCGCGCGGATGCCGCGCGTGGGGTCGGAAGAGGGCATGGAGAAGGAGAGGCGCGCGTCAGCCGCCGAGCATAAGCGTTCCCGGTTTGGCGCGCTGTCGCGGCAGCGCGAGAATCACGCCCATGAACCGCCTGACCCTCGCCATCCTCCCCTTCGCCATCGTCCTGAGCTTGTCCTCGGGCGCTTCGGCCGACACCCTCAAGAAGCCGCAGCTCGATGCACTGGTGGCCACGCCCGCGCTGCGGAAGGCGCCGGACTTCCCGCGCTTCCTCGCGCAGGCCGCCAAGGCCGACCCCAGCCTGAAGCGCGCCGCCGCGGCCTATGCGGCCAAGCGCCCGCTCGCCGGCGACGATCTGGTCAACGTGAGCCGTGTGCTGGGCCTCTACAACCGGCTGCACCATCACGACGCGGTGATCGCCACCATCGGCGAGATGGTCGCGATGCCCACGGTGCGCGCGGCCGACGTGCCGCCGCACGAGAGCCCGGCCATTCAAGAGATCGGCCGCAAGATCGAGGCCATGGCACGCGACTTCGGCCTGCAGTACCGCAACGTCGACAACCGCATCTTCGAGGTCAAGCTGCAGGGCAGTGGCACCGAGGAGTTCGGCATCCTCACGCACGCCGACGTGGTGCCGGCCAACGCGGCCGAATGGGTGCTCGACGACGGCACCAGGCTCGACCCCTTCAAGCTCACGCGCGTGGGCGACTATCTGTATGGCCGCGGCACCATCGACGACAAGGGCTCGATCGCGGCCGTGCTCTATGCGATGAAGGCGGTCAAGGACAGCGGCCTGCCGCTGGCGCGCACCATCCGGCTGATGGTCGAGACCACCGAGGAGACCGGCGGCGATGCGATGAAGTACTACCGCGAGAAGACCACGCTGCCCGCCCACAACATCGTGCTCGACAGCAAGTACCCGGCGGTGGTGGCCGAGAAGGGCTCGGGCGCGCTCAAGGTCTCGTTCGCGGGCGGGCCGGCCGATGCCTCGGCGACGGCTGTCACGGCGATGACCGGCGCGCCGTCGGCCAATGCGATTCCGCAGACCGCCACCGCGAAGCTGCAGGGCGGCGACCTCGCGGCCGTGGCCATGAAGCTCGAGGCGGCCAAGGCGGCCTTCGTGCAGAAGTACGAGGGACAGGGCGGCAAGTTCGGCATCGACGTGGCACGCGGCGCCGACAGCATCGACCTCAAGGTCACGGGCGTCTCCGCCCACGGCTCGCGCCCGGAGGAGGGCGTGAACCCGGTGCCGCGGCTCGCGCTGTTCCTGCAGGAGGCCGGCGTGCCGCTGGCCGACAACGGCTACGCGCGCGCAGCCCGGTACATCGCCACGCTTTACGGCCCCGGCTACCTGGGCGAACGCATGGGCGTGGGCTACCAGGACGACTTCATGGGCCCGCTGACGCTGTCGCCGACGCTGATCCGCGGCGCCGCCGACGGCAAGGTCGACGTCACGGTCAACGTGCGCATGCCGCGCGGCCGCACGCCCGATGAACTCAAGCAGCTGATCACCGAGAAGATCGGCGCCTGGTCCGCGAGCGCGGCGATCCCGGCCGAGGTGGCCTACGACCAGGGCAACTGGATGGCGCGCGACCCGAGCGGCGCCTGGCTGTCGACGCTGCTCAACATCTTCGGCGACACCACCGGCCTCGAAGCCAAGCCCGTACCCACGGCCGGCAGCACCACGGCCAAGCTCATGCCCAACGCCATCAACTTCGGCCCGGCCATGCCCGGCAAGAAGTACACGGCGCACAACGCCAAGGAGTTCAAGGAAGTGGTCGACCTCGACGCCGACATGCAGATGTTCACCGAGATGCTGGTGCGCATCGGCAACCTGCCGCGCATGCAGTAGCCGTCGCGCAGTTCAGCGCGGCGCCATGCGCTGGTGGTGCGCGCGCAGCCCCTGCACCGCCAGCAGCACGAAAGCGCCGATCACGCCATGGAGATGCGCCACGGCGACGATCCGGCCGCCGATCTGCCGCTCCTCGGCCGCCGCGGGGCCGGCGATCAGTTGCCAGGTCATCCAGCCCAGCACCGTGGCCAGGCCGAGCCCTGCGATGCGGTCGCCCCGGGCCGCGGCCGGCGCCAGGCCCAGCACGAACAGGCCATAGAGCACGCCCGACAGGCCGACGTAGTGCGACAGCTGCGGCGAGAAGGCGAGCAGCAGCAGCGACACGCAGCCGCCGAGCCACAGCCCGTCGCACAGCAGCCGTCGCACGCCGAAGCGTGCCGGCGCGATCCAGGCGCAGAGCAGCAGGCCGCAGGCGTTGAGCAGTGCATGGGCCCAGCCCAGGTGCACGAGGTGCGCGGTGAAGAGCCGCCAGAGTTCCCCGTGCAGCAGCGCCTCGCGCTCGTAGCGCAGCAGCAGCCTCGGCGCATCGCCGGCCGCCTGCAGCGCGACGAGCAGCAGCGCCGCAAGGGCCGCATGCGTCAGGGCGCGTCCCGGCGTGGCCTCAGGCATGAGGCTCGGGACGCCGCCAGAGCCAGGCCAGCACGCAGGCCATCGAGCCGATGCCCAGGGCCGCGAGCCAGGGCTTGTGCGCGGTCAGCAGGATCACGACTGCGCAGAAGGCCATCGCCGCGGTGGCGCTCCACTTGGCGCGGCGGCTCACGGTGCGGCCGTTTTCCCAGTCGCGCAGGATCGGGCCGAACAGTTTGTGGTCGAGCAGCCAGCGGTGTAGCCGCGGCGAGCTGCGTGCGGCCGCCCAGGCGGCCATCAGCACGAAGACGGTGGTCGGCATGCCCGGCACGATCACGCCGATCACGGCCAGCACCAGGCACAGGCCGGCGAAGGCCAGCAGCAGCCAGCGCGCGACGAGCGGCAGCGGGGGGCGCTGCGGTGGCGGCACCGGGGTTTCGGCGTTGCGGTTCTGTTCGACGGACATCACGGTCGATTGTGTTCCTTGTGGAGCGCGCACCGGCTCAGCGCAGCACGCGCAACGCGATCGCGCCGTGGCGGTTGCCGATCAGGTTGAGCACGTGGGCCAGCGCGTCCTCGCGTCCGGCTTCGGCCTGCGCCTCGCCGCGGAAGCGCAGCTGGCCGGCGGTCCATGCGCCCTGGCCGCGGAGTTGCAGCGGACCCTGCAGCGTGGCGAGCGTGAAGCGCAGCGGGCCCTTGCGCGCGCCGGGCGTCGCGTCGCCGTCGAGCTCGAAGCGGTAGCTGCCCAGCGGGCGCAGCGCCGAGATGCGCGACGAGACCGATTCCGCGGTGAGCGAGAGCCGGCCGTCCAGCTGCATCCGGCCGTGCTGCCGGCGCAGGTGCAGCGCCTGGGTCGACACCCGCAGCCGGCCCTCGAAGCCCAGCGTGTTCCACGGCGTGCCCAGGCCTTGCACCACCTCGACCGGGCCGTGCCAGTCGAGCGCGGCCAGCCGCAGGTCGGCGCCGCCCGGGCCGATCGCGATCCGCGCCTGCGCAGGCCGGTCGAGGCAGCAGCTCTGGTCGATCGCGAGCCTGAAGCCGGCGGCGAGATCCGGGCGCTCGGGCATCGCGGGCCGCAGCCGCCAGTGCGTGCGTCCGGGCAGGGCGCGCAGCCCGTGGCTGCCCGGACCGGCCGCGAGGCTCAGCACGGCCGAGCCGTTCCAGAGCGTGCCGCGCACATCGGCGAGCCGCAGGCGTTCGCCCGTGGCGCGTTCCACGGCGGGCGTGAGCCAGCGCGCGGGCAGCTGCAGGCCGAGCGTGGCGAGTGCGCCGCACAGCGCACCGGCCGTGGCCCAGGGCCACAGGCGGCGCGTGGGGCGCGCGCCGTGAGAAGAACCCGGCAGCGTCAAGCCGCGGTGTCCAGCGCGAACTGCGCCGCCAACAGGTCGCCGAAGCGATCGTAGGCGGCCACTGCGCCGGCGATCACGCGCTCGTGCACGTCGGACAAGGCCGGTGCATCGAGCGCCTCGACGAAGCGCTTCCACACGCGCGCCCGGCCTTCCGGATAGGCCGCGAGGTTGCGTGCGCCGAATTCGGCCGTGAGGCCGAGCTTGTCGCCCACTTCCTTGAACAGGAAGGCCGCGCCCAGCGTCGAGCCTTCCGACACGTAGAGCCAGCCCAGCGCCTCGGGCATCGTCACGCCCTCGGTCGCGAGGGCATCGGTGGGCACGCGGGCCTCGAGGTCGTGCAGGTCGGCCAGCGAGGCCTCGGCGCGGCCGCGCTCGGCCAGGTCGGGCACGGCGGCCTGCACCTGCGCATCGGCGAACAGGTGCTCGACGTCACGCTGGAACACGTACTGCGCGGCGACGAAGCGCGCGTACTGCGCGCGGCTCGCGAAGGGGTCGGCCGTGGCCATCAGCGCGTGCATGCGTTCGTGCTGGGGGGCGGTCTCGTGCTTGAGGCGCTGCGACAAGGCGGAAGAAGAAGTGGTGGTCATGTCGTGGAGGTCGTGGTCGTGGGGAAATGAAAGGATCAGCCGCGCCGCGCGAAGCGGCGGGCCAGGCCGAGCGCGGCCAGCGGCAGCAGCAGCCAGGGGCTCAGCGGGCCGCCGCCGTCGCTGCGGTTGTCGTTGCGCTCCCAGGTGCCGGTGCCCGAGCCGTCGGAGGTCGCGGGCGGCGCCACGGTCACGGCCTTGACGGTGATCGACACCGTCTGCACCGCGGCCGGCCCGCCCGCGTTGCTCTCGCAGCGCAGCGTGAAGGTGTTGACGCCGGTCTTGTTCAGCGCGCCCGACAGCGGGATCTGGCTGCCTTGGGTCTGCTGCGCGCCGCGCCAGGTGTCGCCGTTGCTGCCGCTGGCGGTGCAGCTGGCGGCGTTCTGCGTGGCCCAGCTCAGGGTCGGGCGGTCACCGATCAGCGCGCTCGAAGCCGAGGCGGTCAGCGGCGTGGTGAAGCTCACGCTGGGCAGCGGCACGTCGATCGAGAACACGGTGCCGTTGCCGGTGGTGTCGGGCGATGCGGGGTTGATGGTTTCGCCCGGTCCGCCGCTGGCCGTCGCGCCGTAGAGCTTCTGCACGCCGTCGACCGAGGTGCCCAGGCTCAGGCCCACGGGGCGCGCGCCTTCGACGGCCACGTCGAAGCGGTGCAGCACTTCATAGCTGTCGTCCGCGCGGTCGGCCTTGCTGCCGACGACGACGCGGAACAGCGTGCCTGCGCCCGAGGGTGTGGGCAGGCCCGTCGCGGACCTGGACAGGCTGGAGCCGTCGCGCGCGGTGGTGCCGTAGATGTTGCCGTCGGCGGCCAGCACCAGCGGGCCGTTGGGCGTGGCGCCGTCGGCCTGCGCCGTTTCGTCCTTCGCCAGCGTGTCGGCGCCTCGGAAGCGGTGCAGCACGGTGAAGCTGGCCGGGTCGTCCTTCTTCACGCGCCACAGCGTGCCGCCATAGCGCAGGTCGTTCACGCCGCCGGCGGTTGGGGCGTTGGCGTAGCTGGTGCCGTAAAGCCACTCGCCGGCCTCGACCAGCGCGCTGTAGCGGTCGCCCACCGAGGTCGGCGCGCCATCGCGGTTGCGCAGGAAGGTGTGCAGCACCTTCACCTTGTCGGCGGAATCGAGCTGGCCGTTGTGGGCCGCGCCTTCGTCGAGCGCGGCCTGGTCGATCTTCACCAGGGTTCCGAAGGCCCGACCTGCGTTGTCGCTGGCCTGGGTGCTGTCGAACACGCCGGCGGCGCCGACACTGGTCAGCACGTAGAGCGCCTGGTCGGTTCTGCTCCAGACGCTGGCCACCGGAGCGCCCCCCTTCTCGTGCAGCTGCAGGCGGCCCACGACGGTGAAGAACTGACAGAAGTCGAAGGCCTTGGCATAGCTGCCGTCGGGGTTCATGCGCCACAGGCCGGCGGCGAGCGATCCGTTCGCGTTGCAGGTGCTCGGCCCGTCGCCGCCGCCGAAGTACACACGCTTGTCGTCGTCGATCGCCAACTGGCCGCGTGGGCGCACCGGCGGGGTCGGCAGCGCGGTCGCCACGTTGGCCTTGAGGCTGAACATGGCGGCGGTCGAGCCGAAGGGATTGGCGCTGGTGTCGTTGGCGACGTTGGACGAGCCGGCGCCGCCGTAGAAGTTGCCTGCCGCGTCCTGCACCAGGGTGGTCGTCGATTTGGAGATGTCGCCCAGCAGCCGGGCCTGGTAGCCCGTGCCCTTGAGTGCGTCGAGCCGGTAGCTCACGCCCTGTCCGAGCACGAAGGTCAGCGGTGTGCCGCCGTTGAAGGTGTGGCCTTGCAGCTGGCCGCTGCCGTCTTTTGCCAGAACCGGCGGCACCATGGGCATGCCGCCGAGTTGGGCCGTGTCGGCGGTGCCGGTGAAGCGGTGCAGCACGGTGGGCTTGAAGGCCATGCCCGTGGTCTGGGCGATGGCGGGCAACGCGGCCAGGCTGGCGAAGGCCAGCGCGGTGAGCAGCAGGGGCCGCGATCCGAAGGAGGGCGTGGACGAATTCTTCATGTCAGTTCTTCTGTGTGTTGGAAGTCGATGCGGTGCTGCGCCGGGCCTTGCGCTTGCGGCGCAGTGCGGCCGCGCGGCCCAAGGTGGCCAGTGCGAGCAGCCAGACCGGGGAGGCCGCGCCGCCGCCGCCGTTGCCGAAGCTCACGGTGTTGCCGTCGGCGGCCGTGGCGTCGGTGCCCACGTAGACCGTGGTGCTGGCCGAGACCTGCGCGCCGAAGGCGCTGCCCGCAACGTTGCAGGTCAGCGTGTAGCGGTAGGTGCCGGGCTTGGGCGTGACCGAGACGGCGCCGAAGTCGGCCACCGCGCCGCGCCAGTCGTTGGCCGACGAGGCCGCGGTGCACTGCGTGGCGTTGCTGCTGATCCAGGTCAGCGTGCCGGTCTCGCCGGCCTTGAGCTGGGTCGGGCTCGCCACCAGGCTCACGCTGGCGTCGGGCGCGCCGTCCGAATCGACCGCCGCCTGGAACACGGTGCCGAAGTCGGTCGGCACCATGACGCCCTGGCTGTCGGCGTAGCTGCCGCCCATCGAGGTCACGCCGTAGAGCCGGCCGTCGGCGCCGTTGCGCACGCCCAGCGGGATGCGGCCGTCGTTGCCGGAGAAGCTGTGCACCTTCTCGAAGCCGCCGTTGGCGACATGGCCGCCGCCCTCGACCGCGATGGCCGAGGGCCGGATGCGGTAGAGCGTGCCGCATCGCACCTCGGCGTTCGCGGTGTTGCGGTGGCTGCAGACGTTGGTGCCGCCCGCGAGCGTGGTGCCGTAGATGGCGCCGTCGGCGGCCAGCGCCAGCGGGCCGCGCGGCGTGGCGCCATCGTTCTCGTTGAAGGTGTGCAGGACCTGCAGGCTGCCGCTGCCGTTGCGCGCGATGCGCCAGACCGCGCCATAGGGTCGGGGGCCGTCGTGGTACGGATAGGCGCCGGGGTAGGAGAAGGCGTTCGGGGCGGCCGCCCACGAACGGAAGCCGCACAGCGGGCTGTTGCGCGTCACCGATGGCAGCGCCGTGAGCGTGTTGAGGTTGTTGACGTAGGTGTAGCAGTCGGCCACCGAGGTGGTGCCGTACAGATAGCCGTCGCCTCCGTCGACCAGCGACGACAGCCCGTTCTGCTCGCCCGAGCTCAGGCTGCGCAGCGTGGCCGGTCCCGTCGTTCCGGGGAGCACCCGCTGCTCGCTGGGGTACAGGCGGTAGCCTTCGTGCGTCACGTTGTCCCCCACGTTGAGCTCGCCCTCGGCCAGCGTGAAGGTGTGCAGCACGCTGAAGCCCGACGCCGCGTCGGGGTCGATGCGGTAGAGCGTGCCGGTCGGCGTGTCGGGCGCGTTCGGCGTGCCGGGGGCCAGCGGCAGGCCGCGGCGGTAGGCAGTCACACCGTAGAGCAGGCCGTCGGCGCCCAGCACGATGTCGTTGGCCACCTGCTTCATGCCGTTGGGGCCGACACCGAACTCGTGCACCGTGCTCAGCACGCCGGTGCCCAGGTCGATCCTGAAGATCCGGCCCTGGCCCTGCGGTCCCTTGTCGACGCCGTAGAGCTTGTCCTTGGCATCGATCACCAGCGCGCCGTTGGGCGCGTAGAGCTTGCCGCGCGACGACTCCACCACCGAGGGATAGGCGCCATCGAAATCGGTGCGCACGATCAGGCCTCGGCCGACGGTGGCCGAGTAGGTGTGGTTGCTCTTCTCGTCGGTGCCCGCGTACTGTTCGCCGTAGAGGCTGGTCATGACCGCGTAGAGCGCGCCGCTGCTCGCGCGCACCGGCGTACTGTTGATCCGGCCCTGCAGGTCGGCGTCGACGTCGAAGGCCAGCCGCTCGTAGACCGACACGCCGGCGCGCATGCTGTAGAGACCGACCGCGGTGTACAGCGTCGGTCGGCCGGCGGTCCACCCGGCCCCCAGGAAGCCGCCGTAGAGGTAGCCCGTGGTGGTGCCGGGCTTGACCGCGAACAGCGGCGGCGAGGTGGGGTAGCGCGCGCCGGGCCAGCCCACGGTGCCGTCGGACGAAGTCACGTCCTCGCCCGACGGACGCATCGAGGCCAGCGAGGTGACGCGCACGCCGGAGACGTGCGTCTGCGCTTGGGCGACGGGCATGGCGGTGACGGCCAGTGCGGCCAGAAGCGCGAGCGAGAGGCCGAAGCCCGCGGGTCGCGACGCGGCGGAAAGAGGGTGTGGAGAGTGCATGCGGACAGGGGGTGAGGGAAGACGGGTCGGTGCGCGCGGCACCGCTTAGAACTTGAGCGACAGCGTGACCATCGCGGTGCGGCCCGGACCGACGAAGTAGCCGCCGCCCTGCATCTCCGCGTAGTTCTTGTCCATCAGGTTGTTGATGGCCAGCCGCAGCGTGGTGTGACGGTTGAGCTCGTAGCTGGCCCAGAGGTCGTACAGGTGCCAGGCCTTCTGGTTGTAGGCATCGCCCTGCAGCGTCCAGACGCTGGTGGTGGCGGTGGGCGACTGGAAGCGCATGCGGCCGCCCAGCGTCAGCTTGTCGTCGAGAAGCCGAACGCCGGCCGAGACGCTGAGGTTCTTGCGCGGCGGCAGCGTGTACCAGATGTTGGCGTCGCCCGGGGTGCCCAGCGTGTTCGACGGGAAACCCATCATGCTGCCGAGCGGGAAGGGGTCGTAGCCGCCCTTGCCGGTCTTGACCATCATGTGCGTGTAGCTCAGGCTGCCGAACACACGGCCGGTGTCGTAGTCGGCTTGCAGCTCGAGCCCCTTGCTGCGGAACGGGTCGTCGAGGTTGACGTAGGCGTAGGGACCGAGCAGGCCGCCGCCCGCGGTGTCGTTGGGCGCCATGATGCGGCCCAGCGTGACGTAGTTCTTGACCTTGCTGTCGAACCACGCGGCCTTGACGCGCAGCGCGTCGCGCCCGGTCAGCAGGCCCTTGAAGATCGCGTTCACGCCCAGCTCCTGGTTGCGCGAGTACTCGGCGCGCAGGTCGGGATTGGGGTAGTAGGGGAACAGGCTGCCCACGTGCTGGCCCCATTGCAGTGATTCGGTGATCGCTGGTGGCCGCATGCCGCGCCCGATGCTGGCGAAGAACTGCAGTTCCTCGATCGGCTTGACGGCCACCGACAGCCGTGGCGCCATCGAACCGCCATGGCGGTCGGTCTGGAAGCGGGTGTAGAGCGCGGTGGTCGAGGGGCGCACGCCCGCCGGGTTGCTGATCGAGCCGATGCGCATGCGCCCGTCGCCCTGCAGGCCGTACCAGTCGTAGCGCAGGCCGCCCGTCACCTCGAGCCAGCCGCCGTGCAGCAGCGTGGCCTCGCCGAAGAGGCTGGCGACGGTGCGCTTGCCCTCGGGCGTGGCGCCGGTGTAGAGCGCGGTGGTGCCGGCATCGGCGCCGATCGACAGCGACTGTGCCTGGGGGCTGGTCCAGTCGTGGAAGAACTCGCCGCCGGTCTTGAGCACCGCGTCGGTGGTCTTCGCGAGCGCCAGGCGCGCCGTGTTCTCGAGCGTGCCGCCGACGGTGCTGGTCTGGTAGCGCAGCTGGTAGGCGTTGTCGTCGAGTTGGCCGCCGGCGTGGCGGAAGGCTTCGTTGCGCGTGCGCGTGTAGTAGAGGCTGGTCTTGAGGTCGATCAGTTTCGAATCGGCCGGGTTCCAGCTGTAGTTGGCCAACAGCGTGTCGGTGCGCACGTGGTTCGTGAGACCGCCGGCCGAGGCCGACTGCGCCTTCTCGCCGAACTGCGCGTCGAGCCCGATGTAGCTCAGCTTGACCTGGTGGCCGGGCGCGAAGCGCCAGGTGCCCTTGAGCAGCGCCGAGCTCTGGTCCTGGTCGGTGAGCTGGCTGATGCCGTGCACCACCGCATCGAGGCCTTCGCGCACCGAGCCGCGCTTGCCCTTCTCGAACGCGCCGACCTTCTTGCGGCTGAGCACCATCACGCCGTCGAAGTCCTCGCCGGCCTTGAGGCCCAGCGCGGCGCTGCCCGCGAAGTCGTAGGCGTTGCTGCCGGTGGTGGTGTTCACGCGGCCGCCCAGCGTCTGCCCGTCCTGCAGCAGGTCGGCGACCTCCAGCGTGCGGAAGTTGACCAGGCCCGCGATCATGCCCGCGCCGCCCACCGTGGAGGTCGGGCCCTTGGCGATGTCGGCGCCGCCCAGCAGCTCGGGGTCGAGGTAGACCGAGCCGTTGGAGCCGTGGCCGCTCTGCTGGTAGTTCTGGCGCGTGCCGTCGATCATCACGTTGACGCGGCCGAAGTCCTGCAGCCCGCGGATGTTCACGCTGATGCCCGGGTCCATGCGCGACTGCGAGGTGTAGACGCCGGGCACGTCGGTCAGCAGATCGGCGGTGTTGCGCGGCGGCAGCCGGTCGATCTCCTCGCGGGTGATCACCGCCACCGAGCCGGGCGTGTCGTAGACCTCCTGTCGGCGGTCGCGCGCGGCGGTCACGGTGGTGGTGGGCAGCGTGACTTCGGTGGCCGGCGGTGGCGCGGCGTCGGCGGCCCGCGGTGCAGCCGAGCCCACCCGCGGCGCGGTGGTCTGCAGCACGTAGTGGCCGGGTGCCTGCAGCCGTGCGGCGTAGCCGCTGCCGTCGAGCAGGCGCGTGAGGCCGGTCTCCACCGAGAAGCTGCCCTCGAGCCCGCGGCTGCGCAGGCCGTCGACCTGCCGCGGCGTGAAGGACAGCGTGATACCGGCCTGGCGCGCGAAGCGGTTGAGCGCGTCGTCGAGCGGGCCCGCGACGATGCGGTAGGGCCGCGCGTTGGCATCGACGGCCGGAGGCGTCTGCGCAAAGCCGGAAGAAGGCAGCAGCGCCAGGCACAGCGCGCCGTGCAGGCAGACCGCCAGCGTGGAAGGCCGGAAGCGGGCGGGCAGATGTGGGAGTGGCATGGGAGGCAAAGAAAAGCGATGTGTCCTGTCCATGCCGGACGGGACGGCGAAACCCGACAGAAAAAATGAGAAAGAGTTTTTTCAGCGCATCGAGACCTGCACCCAGAAGCGGGTGCGGTGGTCGATGCGCACGGGCAGCACGCTGGGCAGGAGCGCCAGCAGCCGCTCGGTGTCGTCGAGGCGGTAGACGCCCGACAGCCGCAGATCGGCCGCGCGTGGGTCGCAGCCCACATGGCCGCGGCGGTAGCGGCCGAGCTCGGCCAGGAAGTCCGCCAGCCGCATGTCGCGGATCACCAGGGCGCCGTCGGTCCAGCCCGTGGGGTCGAGGCCGCCGGTGTCGGCGGGCACGGCCTCGGTGCGGCCGAGCCGGTACACCGTGCCGGCGCGCGCGACCACGCGCTCGGCGCCCGCGGCCGCCTGCGCCGGCTGCATCGCGACCGCGCCTTCCTCGACCGACAACAGGCTCGCGTCGGCATCGAGCCGCACCACGAACTGCGTGCCCAGCGCCTCGAGCAGGCCGTCGCGCGTCTGCACGCGCAGCGGGCGCTTGAGCGCCGATTGCGCATCCGCGCCCGAGACCAGTGCGATCTCGCCGCGCGTGAGCACCAGCAGGCGCTGCAGGCCGTCGAAGCGCAACTGCACCGCGCTGTCGGTGTTGAGTGCGAGGGCCGTGCCGTCGGCGAGCGTGATGCTGCGCCGTTCGCCCTTGGCCGTGCTGTGGTCGGCCGTGAGCCGCTGCCAGGGCGCGAGCTCGCCGGTGAGCCACGCGATCGGGCCCACGACGGCCGCGCCGACCGACAGCTTGGCCAGCAGGCGCCGCCGGCTCAGGCGCTGCGCGCCGGCCTGCAGGGCTTCGAACGATGCGCCACCGGCACCGGAGGGCAGGGCGCCGAAGTCGGCGCGCAGCGCCTGGCCGACCTCCTGCGCTCGTTGCCAGGCGCGTTCGTGTTCAGGGTCGGCGCTGCGCCATTGCGCAAACGCGCGCTGCGTGCGTGCATCGGCGGGGCCCGATTGCAGGCGGACCATCCAGCCGAAGGCCTGGCGCACCGCCGAGGGCGCCGGGGATGCGGGCTGCGCCATGTCAGTCCGAAGCCAGCGCGAGGTGGCAGTGGTACAGCGCCTCGGCCACATAGCGCTCGATCGAACGCACGGTCACGCCCATGCGCTGCGCGATCTCGGCATAGGGCAACTCCTCGATCTGCGCGAGCAGGAACGCGGCGCGCACCCTGGGCTTGAGCCCGTCGAGCAGGCGGTCGATGCGCGCCAGCGTCTCGACGATCAGCAGGTGCGCCTCGGGCGAGGGCGCGAAGTGCTCGGGCTGCAACGCCAGCGCTTCCTTGTAGGCGCGCTCGATCTCCTGGCGGCGCCAGCTGTCGATCACCAGCCCCTTGGCGATGGTCGTGAGGAAGGCCCGCGGTTCGGCGATGCGCGTCCGGTTGCGCGAGGCCAACACGCGAACGAAGGTGTCATGCGCGATGTCCGCCGCGTCGGCCGCATTCGCCAGCTTCTTGCGCAGCCACATTTGCAGCCAGCCGTGATGCGCCAGGTAGAGCGATTCGACGGCAGGCGCAAAAGCGGGCAGTGGCGGCAGGGCTGGCACGGTGAAGAAGCTCCATTCGGGCGAGCTGCTTCACTGCCGGAACGTACCGGATGCAACAACTCAAATGAGAATTGTTCGCATTGTATGCGGCTTGTCAGACGCTGGCATTTGCTCTTGCCATGACGGGGCCGGCAAGGGCTTCGCACCGTGCCTTGCATCCTGCCATGAAAGAAGTGCGTGCACGGCCCCCGGAGGAATCAGGGTGCAGCTTCTCCCGCATCGGCACCCATCACCCCGCCCAATCGGACGTGCACCCGACCGATGCCATCCAGTTGCGCCTCGATGGCGTCCTCTGACTGGGCCAGCATCAGCGGGAGGCATGAACCCGTGAGGATGAGTTGACCTCGCCGCAGCCCGATCTCGCGGCGAGATGTGTGGTTGGCCAGCCAGACCAGCAAACGTGTGATGTCTCCAGCCGGGTTCTGACTGACGGAGGCGAGCGCCGGGCCCGAGTGCAGCCGCAGCCGGGCGTGGGGCCACTGCCATGCGGTGACGGGATGGGTGCCCACTCCGGTGGGCAGATAGACCGCCGCGCCGTGGCTGGCCAGGTCTGCGAGGGTGGAGAGGCGACCCACCCGATCCCGGTCCCGAAAGCGTGACTCGACGATCTCGACCGCCACGCAGACGTAGTCGATGGCCGCCAGCACCTCGTCCAGCAGGTAGGGCTGTGCGCGGGGTGGCAGGTCTTGCCGGAGCACCACGCCGGCTTCGACTTCCACGCCGCGCAGGTGCAAGCGATCCGCATCCAGGCCCGCGGGGCCCGCCTGGATGCCGGCCTGTGGCAAGGGTGCGCAGGTGGGCTCCGCATCGGGGCTGGGCGCGCCCACCTTCCACCCACCCACCGGGCCCAGCTGTTGCAGGACCAGGTCCTGAATGGCATAGGCCTGTTCCAGCGTGGTGGGGCGGCAGGATATTGGAAGCTCGTCCAGCGTCTGTCCGCTGTGGTGGGCCTGCACCAGCAGGCGTGCGGCTTCCTGGAGGGGGTCGAGGTGCGTGTGCATCACCATTTCAGCAACGCGCGGCCGAGAGCGACAGCGACGGTGGCTTGCGTAGGTTCCACCACGGGAATGCCCAGATGGCTTTGCAGCTCCTCGCGCATGCCGGCCATGCCGGCGCACCCGAGAACGACGGTGTCGGCGCGGTGCTGGTCGCGCAACTGACGGCCCACGGCCACCAGGCGTTCCATGGTTTTCGCCCGGTCGACCAACTCCTTGACGCCCATGCCGATCGACAGGTCGGCTGCCAGACGGTCGGTGACGCCCATTGCACCGAAGTAGCGCAGATGGCGCGGAATGGACGCCGGCAGGATGGAGATCACGCCGAAACGGTGGCCCAGGCTGAGCGCGGTGAGCACGCCGGTTTCGGCAATGCCCAGCACCGGCACGCGGGTGATCTCACGCAGCGAGTGGAGGCCCGGGTCGCTGAAGCAGGCAACCACGAAGGCTGAAGCCTCGGCTTCCAGCGACTGCGCCTGGCGGCACAGCGGGTCGACCAACTGGTCGATGTCGCGCTGGCTCTGGATGCCGGGCGGGCCTTCGGCCAGCGTCATGCAGTGGATTGCCGGGCCACCGGGCAGGCGCAGCGGCGCCATGGCGGCGTCGATGCCATCGGTGACGACCTGGCTGGAATTGGGGTTCAGGACAAAGATCTTGGGGGTCATGGCAAAAGCCTTTCTTCTTTTCGGCGTGCTGTCCAGGCGTCCAGCGTGTACTTGGTGGACTGGAAGCGGGACTTCATGTCCACATACCAGTCGGTGCCGTGGATGCGGCCGATGGGGTCGAGCGCATCGATGTCGATGTGCCCCTTGTCCGTCAGGATGTCGTCGCGGCAGTGCAGGTGCACGATCTCGCCGATGACGACATGGCGGTGCGGCCCGATCTCCAGCGTGGTGTGCAGCCGGCATTCGAACTGCACCGGCGACCCGGCGATGCGCGGCGCGGCGATCTGCAGGCTGGGCAAGGTCCCCAGTCCCGCGTGCTCATGCTCGGACTGGCCCGAGGGAAAGGGCACGCCGCAGACGCTCATGGCCTCGGCCAGCGCCTTGTCGACCAGGTTGACGACGAATTCCCGCGTCGCCAGGATGTTGCGCGTCGTGTCCTTCAAGCCGTCGGCCGCGTTCGCGTCGCCCTCGAGGCCCAAGGCCACGATGGGTGGCTCGGAGCCCATGACGTTGAAGAAGCTGAAGGGGGCGGTGTTCACCACCCCCTTGGCGCTGCGCGTGCTGACCAGTGCGATGGGCCGGGGCAGCACGGTGTTCACCAGCAGCCTGTAGATCTGACGTTCCGTCAGCGCGTCCGCGCGCCAGTCCATGCGCGCTTACGCCGTCAGGCGCTGGTCCAGCGTCAGCAGGGTCTGGCAAAGCACGCGCGTGCCGTCCAGCAGTTGCTCGGGCGTGATGGACTCTTCGGGGCAATGGCTGCGGCCGTTCAGGCAGGGGATGAAAACCATGCCCACCGGGCCGGCCTTGGCCAGGTAGACGGCGTCGTGACCCGCGCCGCTGGGCATGCGCCGGCTGGCGTAGCCCAGCTCGGCGGCAGCATCGGCGATGGCCTGCATCACGCCTTCGTCGCAGTCGGTCGGCGCCGCCTGGCTGACGCGGCTGTAGCGCAATTCCAGGCCCAGGGCCTTCAGGTCCGGCTCGACGGCGGCGAGCAGTTCTTCGCTGAACACATCCAGGATGGCCTGCCGGTCGCTGCGCACTTCCAGCATCATCTCCACGCTGCCGGGCACTGCGTTCGAGGCGTTGGGCGTGAGGATCAGGTGGCCGATGGTCGCGACCAGGTAGTCGGTGCCGTCCAGGAAGGTGCGGGCTTTCTGGTCCACGGCGCTGATGATCTTCGCCGCGCCGACCAATGCATCGCGCCGGATGTCCATCGGCGTGGTGCCGGCATGGTCCGGACGGCCCATGACGGTGACGCGGTGGCGGCAGATGCCGACGATGTTGGTGACCACGCCGATGGGCAGGCCCAGGCTTTCGAGCACCGGGCCTTGCTCGATGTGCAGCTCGACCATGGCGGCCATGCTGCCGGCCGGACGGAGCGCGCGGCCCAGTTCCTCGGGGCGACCGCCGACGCGGGCGATCCCCTGTGCCAGGGTTTCGCCCTGCGCGTTCTTTTCCTGCAGCATGGCGGCCGACAGCACGCCGGCCATGGCGCGGCTGCCCACGCAGGACACGCCGTAGTCGCTGGGCTCTTCCGAAAGGAAGTCGACCACCTCGAAGGGGTGGTCGAGCATGACGCCCTGTTCGTTCAGTGCATGGGCGATCTCGATGCCTGCCAGCACGCCGATGATGCCGTCATAGCGGCCGCCGCTCAGCACGGTATCGCAGTGCGAGCCGGTCATCAGGGGCCGGGCCGCCGGGTTGCGGCCTTCACGGCGCCCGACCAGGTTGCCGCCGGCGTCCAGCGTCACGGTCAGGCCTGCGGCTTCGAATTGCTGGCGCAGCCAGACACGGCTGTCCATGAACAGCTCGGAGAACGCGCGGCGCGTCCACGGTTGTCCGGGGCGCGTCATGGTGGACAAGTCCTCCACGAGCCGCCACAACCGGGCCTTGTTCAATGACGGCTCGGCCACCTTCATGACGCTTGGCCTGCCTTGTGCGGACGGATGAACTGGCCGCTGCCCGCCGTGTTGCGGATCTGCTGGCCGTCCCAGGCCTGCTGGCCGCGCACGTAGGTGGCTTCGATGCGGACCTGGAATTCACGGTCTTCGAAGGAGCTCCACTTGACGGCCGACAGGCTGGTGGACGGATCGAAGCGGTAGGTTTCAGGCTTGACGACGACGATGTCGGCGTCGGCGCCCACATTCAGCGTGCCCTTGCGGTGTTCCAGCAGGAAGTGCTTGGCCGGGCCATGGCACAGCTGCTTGACGACCATGCTCGGCGAGATGCCGTGCTCGGCGCAACCCGTCCAGAAGGCGGGCAGCAGCGTTTCGAGACCGGGGCCGCCGGACGAATTCTTGAACACGTTCTCGTTCTGCTTGCGCTCCAGGCCCCAGCTCACGTGGTCGGAGGACACGAAGGTGCACTCGTCGTTGGCGATGTGCGTCCAGAGCAGGTCCATCTCGGCCTTGGGACGGATCGGTGGGTAGTGCTTGGTCTTGGCGCCGAAGCGGCGTGTGTGTTCTTCGTGGTTGAGCATCAGGTACTGCACGCAAGTCTCGATGGAGGCATGGTGGCCGGCCTGGCGGTACATGTTGCAGATCTGGAAGCCGCGGGACAGCGACACGTGCACGGCGTGGGCGCGTGCGCCGGTCAGGGCGCCGAGTTCATAGATCGTGGCGGTGGCCAGGTTCTCGATCAGCGGCGTGTGAGCGCGCAGGAAGGCGTCCCAGCCCGTGTCGCCGGCTTCGACCATGCGCGAGATGTTCTTGCGCGTCAGTTCCTGGTCCTGGTTGTGCACGCCGCAGGCCAGGCCCGACGGGGCGATCAGCCGGAAAGCCTCCATCAACACGTCCTCTTCCACGCGCGGGAAACGGCCGGGGCTGGCCTCGAAGGTGGAGAACTTGAAACCGCAGACGCCGCCTTCGATCAGGCCGGCTGCCGCTTCCAGCCCGTGCTTGTCGTTGAGCGTGCCGTAGCAGGCCACGTCCACATGGCAGTCGCGCTCGATCTCGGCGACCTTGTTTTCCAGTTGGGGGCGCGAGGCCACGGGTTCCGGGTCGTCGTAAGGCATTTCGACCATGGTGGTCACGCCGCCGGCGGCTGCCGCGCGGGACGCCCAGCCCAGGCCTTCCTGGTTGGCCTGGCTGCCGGAGTGCACCTGGCCGTCCAGCACGCCGGGCATGACCCACATGCCGCGCGCGTCCACGCTGTCGCGTGCCTGCGGGGCCGGACCCACGCCACGGGCGGCGACACGACCGCCGGATACGGCCACCCAGCCGTTGTCGATCACGCCGTCGCATTCGACGATGTTGCCGCGTACTACCAAATCAAAATCACTCATCTCGTTCCTTGTGATCGAAGCGCCTGTTGCACCGCAATGGTGGTCAGTTCCTGGGGTTGGGGGTCGTCCAGAGGGGGGCTGGGCGGGGGGGGGAGAGGGCAATTTAAGCAAGAAGAATCCAAAATGTCTTATGCTTATTTATCAATCATTCATAACATTGAATTAAGCATGCTTCTCAATCTCCGGCAGATCGAAGTCTTCCGCGCCATCATGATCACGAGCTCCATCAGCAAGGCCGCCCAGTTGCTGAATGTCTCCCAGCCGGCCATCAGCCGCCTGCTGTCGTACACCGAGTCGCGAATCGGTCTGGTGCTGTTCGAGCGCATCAAGGGCCGCCTGTACCCGACCCCCGAGGCGCGCCGCCTGTTCCAGGAAGTCGAGCAGGTCCACCAGAGCGTGCAGCGGGTCAACGAGGTGGCCAGCGACCTGATCGAAAAACGCCAGGGCAGCCTGCACATGGCGGTCAGCCCCAGTCTGGGCCAGACGCTGATCCCCATGGCGGTGACCAAGTTTCGCCAGGCCTTTCCCGATGTGAAGGTGTATGTGCGCACCCTGATTTCCACCGACCTGGTGCAGGCTCTGCTGACGCAGCAGGTCGAGGTGGGTGTGGCCATCGTGCCCCTGACGCATCCGAGTCTGCACGCCGAGGCGATCTACGAAAACCACCTGGTGGCCGTGTTGCCGGCGACCCATCCGCTGGCCGACAAGGAGGAACTGCACACCAGCGATCTGGAGGGGCTGGACCTGATCGGTTATGGCGTGGAAACGCCCTATGGGCAGATGGTTCAGCAGCTTTTCGGCAACCGTCCAGGCCTGCCGCGCCTGGTGGTCGAGGTGCGCCTGACCCACATCGCCTGCGCCATGGTGCAGGCGGGTGCTGGAATTGCTGTGGTGGACGAGTTGGCCGTGATGGGGCGGGTGTGGCCCGACGTGGTGGTCCGTCCCATCAAGCCGCGCACGAAGATGTCCTTGCACATGCTCTATTCCAACGTGGCGCCGGTGTCCCAGACGGCCAAGGAATTCATGCAAATCCTGAAGACCACCGAGTACCGCGGCATGCGCACGACCTTCTAGTGGTAATTACTAGGATTAATTTGATGTTATGCAAAGGAAATAAAAAAGCATATGACGTCAAGTTTCGAAGCCTCCAGAATCCGCAGCTCGATATCCCCGCAACTAGGAAGCTCATGCACAGCCTTTCATTTTCTGTTCGTTCGCCGCGAGTGCCCCCCCGCCAGTGCCTTGGCACGTTCAGTACGTGCCGTCACAGGCCTGGTGTTGGCGGGCTTCCTGGCGACGGTGGCCCTGTCGGGACCCGCTGTGGCCCAGGTTCAGAACAAGCGCTTCAAGGTCGCTGCCGATATCGGCCTGGTCCCGTTCTTTATGAAGAACAGCAACGGCCAGATCGACGGTTTTTCCAACGATCTGGCGACCGAGCTGGCCAAACGCATGGGGAACGATGGCCTGGAGGTGGTCGACACGCCTTTCTCGGCCATCTTTGCCGGCCTGTTTTCGTCGCGCTATGACATGGTGGCGGGCCCGATCAACATCACGCCCGAGCGCGCGCAACAGATGCTGTTCACCGAGCCCTACATGGCCGGTGGCCTGAGCTTCCTGACCAGGAAGGGTGTGACCGTTCGTTCGCTGGACGATCTCAAGGGCAAGATGATCGCCGTGAACAACGGCAGCTTCTCCGACAAGTGGCTGCAGGACAACCAGGCCAGGTACGGCTACGAAATCCAGCGCTTCAACAAGAACACCGATGCCGTCCAGGCCGTGGTGATCGGCCGCGCCTTCGCCAATCTGTCGGAGACGCCGCTGGCGCGCTACATCGCCACGCAGACGCCCGCGCTGGTCTCCGCCTACGACTACACCACCGACAGCAACTACGGTTTTGTGTTCCGCAAGGACGACGCCGCCCTGCGCAACAAGGTCGAGGATGCCCTCGAGTGCATGAAGGCCGACGGCGCGCTGTCCAAGCTCCACGTCAAGTGGTTCGGCGCGGAGCCGGCTGCCGGCACATCCATGACCAAGGTCTACCCCGGGTATGGAACGCCGGGCACCCCTGGCTACGACGCCACCGAGCACAAGCCGAACTGCGCCAAACCCTGAGGCGCTTCCGTGCCGGCCGTTTGTCGCCCAGTGGGTGGCAGGCGGCTCTTTTTTTGCCCAAAAGACCCCACATCAGGCCCGCACGCGGGCGCAACAAGGTAATGCCATGAGTGACATCGTCCAGATCAAGGAGCTGCGCAAATCGTTCGGGGACACGGAGATCCTCAAAGGAATCAACCTGGATGTCAGAGCTGGAGAGGTGGTTGTCATGATCGGCGGCTCCGGCTCCGGCAAAAGCACCTGCTTGCGATGCATCAACCGGCTGGAGACGCCTACCAGCGGCTCCATCGTGGTGGCCGGCACGGAGATCACGCATCCCAAGACGGACCTGAACCAGGTCCGCCAGAACATCGGCATGGTGTTCCAGGGCATCCATCTCTACCCGCACATGTCCGCACTGGCCAATGTCACGCTGGCCCTGCGCAAGGTCAAGAAGATGCCCAAGGCGCAGGCCGACGCGCTGGGTCGCAAGCACCTCGAACAGGTCGGGCTGGCCGAGCGCATGGACCATCACCCGAGCCAGTTGTCCGGTGGCCAGCAGCAGCGCGTGGGCATCGCCCGCGCCCTGGCGCTGGAACCCAAGGTCATGCTGTTCGACGAACCCACGTCCGGGCTGGACCCGGAACTCGTCGGCGAGGTCCTGAACGTGATGATGCGCACCCGCGACGCGGGCATGACCATGGTCATCGTCACGCACGAGATGCAGTTCGCGCGCGAAGTCGGCGACCGCGTGGTGTTCATGGACAAGGGTGTGATCCTGGACCAGGGCACGCCGGAAGAAATCCTCATCAAGCCCCGCCACAAACGGATTCAGGAATTCCTGAGCCGGCTGAACTGAGCCCGCCATGGAAAAGATCTTCTATTACTTCTTCAACTGGCCACTGATCAGCCCGCACCTGCCGGCGATCCTGCAGGGTTTCTGGGTGACGCTGCAGATGGCGGTGCTGACGGTGGTCTGCGGCACGCTGCTGGGCCTGGCGCTGGCGGTGATCCGCAGCTACGGCCTGCGGCCCGTCAACCTGTTGATGGTGCTCTTCGTCGACATCTTCCGCGCGATTCCGCAACTGGTCATCATCGTGCTGGCGTTCTTTGCGCTGCCGGCCTTCGGCATCGTGATCGAACCGTTGCCGGCCACGGTGCTGGCGCTCAGCCTGGTGCTGGCGGCTTTCGCCGAAGAGATCTTCTGGGCCGGCATCGCCGCCGTGCCGACCGGCCAGTGGGAGGCGGGGCGCTCGTCGGGCATGAACTTCACGCAGACGTTGTTCTCCATCATCTTGCCGCAAGCGATCCGGATCGCCATTCCGCCTCTGACCAATCGCGCCATCGGCATCACCAAGGGCACCACCCTGGGCTCGGTCATCGCGGTGCCCGAACTCCTGAACGTGTCCAGCAATGTCCAGTCGACCATTGCCAACCCCACGGCGCTGACCGCCGGGGCCATCTTGTTCTGCCTGATCTTCTTTCCGTTTGTGCATTTCACGCGCTCATTGGAAAAGCGTTACGCGATCAAGAAATAGGCCGGGACTTCCATGAACCTGATTGAAACCTTCTTCAACCTGGAAGTGCTCGAGGCCAGCTGGCCGATGCTGCTCCAGGGTCTGTGGCTGACCATCAAGCTGGCCGTCGTGATCGTGCCGGTCTCGGCGCTGCTGGGCCTGCTGATCGCCTGCGTGTACTACCAGGGCCACAAGATCATCAACCGGCTGATCCTGCTGTACGTCGATTTCTTCCGCGCCTTTCCTCCGCTGGTGCTGCTGATCTTCATCTACTACGGCCTGCCTTTTCTGAACGTGCCGCTCGACGAGTTTTCGGCGACCGTGCTGGCGCTGGTGCTCAACAGCAGCGGCTACTTTGCGGAGATCTTCCGCGCCGGCCTGCAATCCGTGGGCGTCGGCCAGAACGAAGCGGCCCGATCGACCGGTCTGAACGCTCGTCAGGCGATGGCCTTCGTGATCGTGCCGCAGGGCGTGCGCAACGTGATTCCCGACCTGGCCAGCAACACGCTGGAAGCCGTCAAGCAGACCTCGATCGCCTCGGCCGTGGCATTGCCCGAGTTGTTGCGTGCGGCGCAGATCGCGCAGGGGCAGACCTACAGCCAGACGCCGTTGATCGCAGCGGCCCTGATGTATTTCATTCTTCTCTGGCCCCTGGTGCGCGCGATCTCCCGCATGCAGAAACCAGTGGTGATTCCCCGTTGATCGAGGACACCCCATGATGAGAGCAGAAGGTGTCTTCTCCATTTGTCCCACCCCGTTCACGCAGACCGGCGAACTGGACCTGCCCAGCCTGATCCGGCTGGTGGACTTCCAGCTGTCGGCGGGCATCCATGGCCTGGCCATCCTCGGCGTCATGGGTGAACTGCACAAGCTGACCTCCTTCGAGCGCCGGCGAGTCATCGAAACGGTCGTGGCCCATGCCGAAGGCAGCGTTCCGGTCTGGGTCGGTGTGCGTGCGTTCGGTACGGCCAGCGCGGTGGAGCAGGCCCGCACGGCCGAAGACCTGGGCGCCGACGCCGTGTTCGTCGCGCCGCTGGCCGGCGTGGACGACAACATGATGGTCAGCTACTTCCGGCAGGTCAGCGCGGCGATCCGCATTCCGGTGGTCATCCACGACTTCCCGGAACTGTTCGGCAGCAAGGTCAGCCCGACACTGGTCCTGCGCCTGCACCAGGAAGCCGCGGTGCACATCCTGAACAGCGAAGACCCGCCGGTCGGCCCCAAGATCAGCGACGTGCGGGCCCTCACCGGCGACGCGGTCAGGATCCTCAGCGGCCTGGGCGGCACGCACTTCATGGAAGAACTCGAGCGCGGCGCCGATGGCATCGTGACCGGTTTCTCTTTCCCCGAGATCCTGCTGCGCGTGCATGCGCTGTTCAGGCAAGGCGAGCCCGTTCAGGCCGCGGCCGTGTTCGACCACTACTGCTCGCTCATCCGCTACGAGTTCCAGCCGCAGATCGCGCTGGCGCTGCGCAAGTATTCCTATATGCGGCGCGGCGTCATCACCAGCGACACCATGCGCACACCGTCCACCCTCATCGACGAGGTCAGCCGGCGGGAGTTCGAGGCCGTGGTCAGGCGCGTGGGCCTGAACCCCGATGCACCCGGCCTGCAACCCGTTATCAGCGAGCGGCCGCGCTAAGGCCGAGACAAGGAAATTTCCATGTTGATTCTGAGAGCCAAACACGCACTGATCGATTCCCATCTCAAGCAAGAAGGCGTGCTGGACAACGTGGCCGTGGTCATCGACCAGGGCCGTGTGCTGGAGATCGTGCCGGACACGCCGGCCAGCCTGGCGCGCTTCCCCGAAGCGCAGGTGCTGGGCAATGGGCGGCAACTGCTGATGCCGGGCCTGATCGACGCGCACAGCCACGGCCGCGGCCTGTCGCCCATCCAGAAAGGCGTGCGCAACGACTTTCTCGAGAACGCCCTGTTCGACTGGTCGGCCATGATCGTGTTGCCGCCCGAGCTGACCTCCGCCATGTGCGCCTACCGGCACTTGCGCAGCGGTTGCACCACGCTGCATCACAACGGCTTCGACGACGACGTGTCCGGCGCCCAGGCCGCACACACCGCCATCGACCATTACCTGCGCACCGGCCTGCGCCTTGCGTTCTCGCCCGGCCTGCGCAACGAGTCCAAGCTTGCGCTGGATGAGTTCGCCTTTTTCGAAACGCTGCCCGACGACCTCAAGGACTGGGCGCGGCCCCGCGTGTTCTATGACAAGCAGGCGCTGGAAGACAACTACTTCGAGCTGTTCGACGACCTGCACAGCCGCTACGACGACGAGGACACGCGCATCCTCCTGTCGCCCTCGTGGGCGCATGGCGCCAGCGCGTCTTTTCTGCAGCGCAGCCGTGCCGAGTCCGATCGCCGTGGCGGCGTCAAGATCCACATCCACACCTTGCAGACGCCGGTGCAGAAAGCCTACGGCTTCAGGCAGCACGGGGTGTCGACCGTGCAGTGGCTCGACGACGTGGGCTTTCTCAACGAGAACGTGGTGTTCGGCCATGCCATCCACATCACCGAAGCCGACATCGACCTGATGGCAAAACGCGGCGTCGCCATGACGCACCACCCCAGCTGCAACTTCATCATGCGCAACGGCCTGGCACCGTTGCCCCAACTGCTGGAGGCGGGCGTGCTGGTGGCCATGGGCATGGACGACAAGACCATCAACGACGACGAAGACGCGATCATGGAAAGCCGCATGATCCACAAGATGCACCGTTGCGCGACCTACGACCTGACGCAGTCCGCCATGGACGCCTACACCGCCCTGGAGCTGTCCACCGTCAACGGCGCGCGGGTCTGCGGCTTCGGCGGCACCCTCGGCACCTTGAAGCCCGGCATGAAGGCCGACGCCATCCTGGTCGACCTGGACAACATCAGCGACGACCCCTGGCTGGACTCACGAGCCGACATCGTCGAAGCCTTTCTCCAGCGCGGCTTGGGACGGGATGTATCCAGTGTCGTGGTGGGCGGCAAGGTCGTGGTGAAGGACCGGCAGTTCCAGCAGCTGGACGTCGAATCCCTGTTCCGCGAAGTGCGCGACTTCTGTTCGCGTGGCATTTCCGACGCGCAGCGCGAGCGCATGGCCCAGTTGCAACGTCTCAAGCCCTATGTGCATGCCTGGTACGAGGGCTGGCACGACACCATGCTGGATACCCCTTTCTACCGTTTCAACAGTCGAAGCTGAGCGGCCCTTCGAGCGACGTTCCCTAGCGCTCGCCCTTGCGATAAGGCTTCATCAGCGCCTGCGGATAGCTGGCCTTGCGCGCCACCAGCACCAGCGCCAGGATCGACAGCAGGTAGGGCAGCATCAGGTACAGCTGGTAGGGCAACGCGGCGTCGCCCGACTGCTGCAGTCGCAGCTGCAGCGCATCGAAGAAGGCGAACAGCAGTGCGCCCAGCAGCGCCTTGCCAGGCCGCCACGAGGCGAACACCACCAGCGCCACGCAGATCCAGCCGCGGCCGTTGACCATGTTGAAGAAGAAGGCGTTGAAGGCCGACAGCGTGAGGAAGGCGCCCGCCACGCCCATCAGCGCCGAGCCCGCCACGATGGCGCCGGTGCGCGTGGCCGCGACCGACACGCCCTGGCCCTCGGCCGCCTGCGGGTTCTCGCCCACCATGCGCACGGCGAGGCCGACCGGCGTGCGCAGCAGCACCCACGCGACCACCGGCACCGCCAGCAGCGCGAACAGCGTGAGCGCGGTCTGCGCATTGAGGATCGGGATCGGCAGCCAGTCCATCGGCGCGAAGGGCGTGACCGTGGGTGGCGTGCTCACCTTGGGAAAGCTCACGCGGTAGCCGAAGTAGCTGAGCGCCGTGGCCAACAGCGTGATGCCCAGCCCCGAGACGTGCTGCGACAGCGCGAGCCCGACCGTCAGGAAGGCGTGCAGCAGGCCGAACACCGCGCCGGTGAGCGCGGCCACGCCCACGCCGATCCACAGCGGCGCGCCCGCGTACACCGCGAGCCAGCCGGTGAACGCGCCCGCAACCATGATCCCTTCGATGCCGAGGTTGAGCACGCCCGCGCGCTCGCACAGCAGCACGCCCAGCGTGCCGAGAATCAGCGGCGTGGCGATGCGCAGCGTCGCGACCCAGAAGGAGGCGTTGGAGAGGATGTCGAAGAGATCGGTCATTTGTCTTTGCTCCCTCCCCTTCCGGGGGAGGGCTGGGGTGGAGGCACGCGGCGCGCGATGGAGAGGCTGTGGCCCCCATCCCTGCCTTCCCCCGGAGGGGGGAGGAGCAAGTCCGCAGGGGCGCTGACCATCATTTGCGCCGCACCCGGTACTGCGTCAGCAGCGTCGCCACCAGCACCGCGATCAGCGAGGCGGCGACGATCACGTCGGCGATGTAGGTCGGCACACCGACCGCGCGGCTCATGCTGTCGGCGCCGACCAGCACGCCGGCCACGAACACGCCCGCGGCAATCACGCCCAGCGGGTGCAGGCCGGCGAGCATCGCGATCACGATGCCGGTGTAGCCATAGCCCGGCGACATGTCCAGCGTCACGTAGCTGGTGCGGCCCGCGACCTCGATCGCGCCGGCCAGGCCGGCCAGCGCGCCCGACAGCAGCGCCACCATGACCACGGTGCGCGTCACGGGCACGCCAGCGAAGGCCGCGCCGCGTGCGTTGGCGCCCACCGCGCGGATGTCGAAGCCCAGCACCGTGTACTTGAAGATCGCCCAGACCATCACCGCCAGCGAGACGGCCCAGATCAGCCCGGTGTGCACGCGCGTCTGCGCGATCAGCTTGCCGAGTTCCAGATCGCCCTGCAGCGCCACGCTCTGCGGCCAGCCCATGGCCGTCGGGTCCTTCATCGGGCCGTCGAGCATGGCCGAGACCGCGAGCAGCACGATGAAATTGATCAACAGCGTGGTCACGACCTCGTCGACGCCCAGCCGGGTCTTCATCAGCGCCGGGCCCAGCAGCAGCAGTGCGCCCGCGACGGCCGCGGCCCCCATCATCAGCGGGAACAGCAGCCAGGGCGAGAGTTCGAAGCCCGTGCCGCCGTGCATGCCGCCGACGGCGATCGCGGCCAGTGCGCCCGCGTAGAGCTGGCCCTCGGCGCCGATGTTGAACAGCCGCGCCTTGAAGGCCACGGTGGCCGCGAGGCCGGTGAGGATCAGCGGGATGGCGCGGGTCAGCGTCTCGCTCCAGGCGAAGACCGAGCCGAAGCCGCCCTGCAGCAGCAGCGCGTAGGTCCGGCCCACGGGGGCGCCCGCCCAGAGCACCAGCAGGGCGCTGACGGCGAGCGTGAAGACGACTGCGCCGACGGGGGCGAGCACGAGGGCCAGGGGGGAGGTCCGGTGACGGCGTTCGAGTCTCATGAGGGTTCCGTGCCGGCCATGGCCAGGCCGATGGCTTCGCGCGTCCAGGCTGTGGCGGGCCGCGGTTCGCCCAGGTGGCCGCCGTGCATCACCGCCACGCGGTCGCCCAGTGCCAGCACCTCGTCGAGGTCGTCGGAGATCACCAGCACCGCTGCGCCGGCATCGCGCGCGGCGATCAATTGCTGCTGCACATAGGCGACCGCACCGATGTCCAGGCCCCAGGTCGGCTGGTGCGCGACGATCAGCCGCGGCGGCCTGCGCTGGCCGTTGGCGGACTCAGGCGCCATCAGCGCGCGGCCCAGGATCAGCTTCTGCATGTTGCCGCCCGAGAGCGAGCGGGCGGGCGACGACAGGCCCGCGCCGCGCACGTCGTAGGCCTTCTCCACGCGTGCCGCATAGGCACGCGCCGCGGCGCGCCGGACCCAGCGCAGGCCCAGCGGCGTCCAGCGCGAGAAGGCCGGGCTGCGCAGCCGTTCGGACACCGCGTTCTCCCAGACCGGCAGGTCGCCGATCACGCCCACGGCGTGCCGGTCTTCGGGAATGCGCGCGACGCCGCGCGGCACCAGCCGGGCGGGCGAGGGGGGCAGCGCGCGGCCCATCAGCTGCACCGAGCCGGCCACCGCGCGGCGCGTGCCGCTCAGCAGCTCGGCCAGTGCGACCTGGCCGTTGCCCGACACGCCCGCGATGGCGACGATCTCGCCGGCCCTGAGCGTGAGCGTCACGCCGTCGAGCCGGTCATGGCCGCTGCCGCCGGTTTGCACATGGTCGAGCACGCAGACCGCGTCGCCCACGCTGCGGGACGGCCGGCGCGCGGTCTTCTCGACCGCATGGCCGACCATCCAGAGCGCGAGCTCGGCCTGCGTGGTGTCGACCGCGCGCGCCTGCGCCACCAGCTTGCCGCCGCGCAGCACCGCGACGCGGTGCGACACGCGCAGCACCTCGCCCAGCTTGTGGCTGATGAAGATGATCGACAGGCCCTGCGCCACCATCTGGGCCAGCGTGTCGAACAGCGCCTCGCTCTCCTGCGGCGTGAGCACCGCGGTCGGCTCGTCGAGGATCAGGATGCGCGCGCCGCGGTACAGCGCCTTGAGGATCTCCACGCGCTGGCGCTCGCCGACCGACAGGTCGCCGATCTTCGCGTCGGGCTGCACCGGCAGGCCGAAGCGCTGCGACACCTCGAGCAACCGCGCCCGCGCCGCGCTGCGTCGCGAGAAGGGTTGCCACAGCGGCTCGGTGCCCATGAGCACGTTGTCGAGCACGCTGAGGTTGTCGGCCAGCGTGAAGTGCTGGTGCACCATGCCGATGCCCGCGGCCAGCGCGGCCTTGGGGTTGCCGGGCGCAAGCGGCTGGCCGAAGGCCTCGATGCGGCCCTCGTCGGCCGTGTAGTGGCCGAACAGGATCGACATCAGCGTCGACTTGCCGGCGCCGTTCTCGCCCAGCAGCGCCAGCACTTCACCGGCCTGCAGTTCGAGGGAGATCGCATCGTTGGCCACCAGCGCGCCGAAGCGCTTGGTGATGCCTTGAAGGCGGAGGACAGGGGTCTGGGTCATTGTTTTTCTCCTTCCCCTTCCGGGGGAAGGTAGGGATGGGGGCTCGCGATCCATAGCAACGTCTTCTGGTAGCGCATGCCCCCACCCCAACCCTCCCCCGGCGGGGGAGGGAGCGAGAGCGGGGTCACTTCCAGGCCGCGAGGAAAGCCAGCATCACCTTGGCCGAATTGTCGGCCGCGATGCCCATGAAGGTGCCCATCTCGTTCTCGCCCTCGCCGCCGCCCGCGAGGTCGCTGAGCGAGCGGAAGGCGATGTAGGGCACGCCGTTGCTGTAGGCCACCATGCCCACGGCCGCGGTCTCCATGTCGATCACGTTGGCCTGGAAGGTCCTGAAGGTGTATTCGCGGTATGCCTTGTTGTCCATGAAGGCCTGGCCCGAGACGCCGTTGCCGCCGACCACGAGCTGCGGCTTGCGCGGCAGGCAGCGGCCGGCGCTGCAGTTCGCCAGGTCGACGTTGCGGATGCTGCGCGCGACCGCGAGCATCTTGGGGTCGACCTCGAACCAGAACTTGCGCTCGATCTGCGGCTTCGCTTCGGTGCGCACTTCGACGGCGCGCGGATGCACCATGCCGAAGTTCGGGAACATGGCCGCATCGGTGATGAAGGGCGGTGCGCTGAACCGGCCCGGCGCGGTCTCGCGCGCCATCAGCACCTCGAGGTACTGGCCCCATTGCGCGGGCACGGTGACGTCGCCCACGTGCAGCGCAGGGTTCACGCCGCCCGCGATGCCGCTGAAGACGATGTGGGTGACGCGAAAGCGATCGAGCACGCGCTGCGTGTTCATGGTCGCGTTCGTCATGCTGATGCCCGAGAGGAACAGCACCACCGGCTTGCCTTCGAGCGTGCCGGTCGTGAAGTCGACGCCGTGCACGCTGTGCGTGACCGGTTTCTGCAGCCGGGACAGCAGCAGCGTGAGCTCGGGCTGGAAGGCCGAGATCACCGCGATGCGCGGCGTGTCGTCGAGGCGGGTGTCCTCGATCGCGCCGGCACTCTTGTAGATGCCGATGCAGCCCGCGAGCGCGACCACGCCGGCCGCCAGCACGCAGGCCGACAGCGCCGAGCGCCAGCGCGTCATCGCGGCGGCCTTCATTTGGCCGTCGATTTGGGCTGCGCGTCGTCGACCTTGACGGTGAACTTGCCTGCCACGATGTCGGCTTCCTTGGCCTTGACCTTGGCGAGCGTGTCGGCCGGCACCTTCTTCTCGAAGGTGCCCAGCGGCGCGAGCTCGGAGCCCTTGTGCTTCATCATCGAATACTGGCCGTAGTCCTCGGCGGTGAACTTGCCTTCCTTCACCAGCTTGATCGCACGGTCGGCCGAGGGCTCGAAATTCCACAGCGCCGATGCCACCACGGTGTCGGGGTACTGGGCCTGGGTGTTGATCACGTTGCCGATCGCGAGCTTGCCCTTTTCCTTGGCCGCGTCGCTCACGCCGAAGCGCTCGGCGTAGAGCACGTCGGCGCCCTTGTCGATCATCGCGAACGCGGCTTCCTTGGCCTTCGGCGGGTCGAACCAGCTGTTGATGAAGCTCACGGTGAACTCGACCTTGGGATTGGTCTCCCTGGCGCCGGCCATGAAGGCGTTCATCAGCCGGTTGACCTCGGGGATCGGAAAGCCGCCGACCATGCCGATCCGGTTCGACTTGCTCATGCTGCCCGCGACCATGCCGCTCAGGTAGGCCGGCTCCTGGATGTAGTTGTCGAACACGCTCAGGTTGGGCGCCTGCGGCTTGCCCGAGGAACCGAGCAGGAAGGAGGTCTTGGGGAAGTCCTTGGCCACCTTGCGCGCCGCGGCCTCGACGCCGAACACGTCGCCGATGATCAGCTGGTTGCCACCCGTCGCGTACTCGCGCATCACGCGCTCGAAGTCGGCGTTGGTCACGTTCTCCGTCGCCTTGTAGTCGATCTCGCCGCGCGCCTCGGCCGCCTTGAGCGCCTTGTGCAGCCGGCTGACCCACTGCTGCTCGAAAGGCGAGGTGTAGACCCCCGCCACCTTGAGCTTGGCCTGCGCCAATGCCAGCCCCGGCGCACCCGCCGCCACGGCGGCGGCCAGGGCCACCGAACGAATGATCAATTGACGACGAGCTGTCACGATTTTTCCTTGGGTTGTTGGATCGACAGAAAGAACAAGGCGATAGCGGCGCACTCTTCACGTGGGATACCGCGGAACCGGCTTCGCCGGGCCGCCGGTATCGCCCCCCAGTGGGGGGAGGGGCGCCGCGACACGCAGTGCGCAAGCCCTCGGGGGGCGTCCTACTTCGTCCCGAAGATCCGGTCACCCGCATCGCCGAGGCCCGGCAGGATGTAGCCGTGGCTGTCCAACTCGCGGTCGATGGCGGCGGTGTAGATCGGCACGTCGGGGTGCGCCTCCTGCAGGTTCTTCACGCCCTCGGGGCAGGTCAGCAGGCAGACGAACTTGATCGACTTGGGGTTCATCTCCTTGAGCCGCTCGACTGCCGCGATGGCCGAGTTGCCGGTGGCCAGCATCGGGTCGACCACGATGATGTCGCGGTTCTCCATCTCGCTGGGCATCTTGAAGTAGTACTCGACCGCGGTCAGCGTCTTGGGATCGCGGTACAGGCCGATGTGGCCGACGCGCGCGCCCGGCACCACGCTCAGCATGCCTTCGAGGATGCCGTTGCCGGCGCGCAGGATCGACACCAGCACCAGCTTCTTGCCGTCGATCACCTTCGACGTCATGGTCTCGAGCGGGGTCTCGACCTCGATGTCCTGCATCGGCATGTCGCGCGTGACCTCGTAGGCCATGAGCATGCTGAGCTCGTTGAGAAGGCGGCGGAAGCTGTTGGTGGACGCATCCTTGCGGCGCATCAGCGTGAGCTTGTGCTGGACGAGGGGGTGGTCGAGGACATGGACGTTGCTCATAGGGCGGAGATTCTGAGGAAAAGCGTGGCGGCGTTGCCGTGTTTCTTTCGAAACGGAGGAGGGAGAGTTTAAAAGACGGTGCCGTCGCTTTCGATCCGCAGCGGAGGCGAACCATCACGCAAGCGTTGTGCCAGCACGCGCCCCGCGGCCCAGGTGCCGCCCTCCAGCACGCAGGCCAGCGGCAATTCATCGGCGCTGCGGCCCAGCAGCTTGCGCACGCGCGGCGCCAGTTCGTCGAGCAGCGCGACCGTGAGCGCGCGCCATTCGACGATGAACTCGTCGCTCACCTTCCAGCTGCGCGTGAGCGATGCCGCGTCGCGCGGCACGATCACGCCGCTGTCGATCAGCAGGCCGCCGTTGCGGTACTCGGGCAGGCCGGTGAGCGCGTCGAGCCCGCGCACCTTCACGCCCGCGCCCTCGATGGGTTCGAGCAGCGAGTAGGTGAGCCACTGCGAGAGCTTGTGGAAGGGCACCCAGCCGTTGGTGAGTCCCGGGCCGTGCACCGCGCTGTGGCGCCAGCAATCGCCCAGCGCGAAGGCCGGATCGCCCGAGCCCATCGGGATGCCGCCGGGCGCATCGCTGCCGTCGATCGCCAGGCTGTCGACCGCATTGGCCGCGGGCCAGATGCGCGACAAGGAACTCAGCACCAGCGACAGCAGATCGTGCGCCTTGACCTCGGCGGTCGGCGGCAGCGCCGGGCCGTAGGGGCCGACCAGCGCATCGAACAGGCGGCCCGGCCGGCCTTCCTGGCCGAAGACTTCGGGCTGTTCGGTCAGCGCCTCGCCCAGCCGCCGCAGCAGCATCGCGCGGCCGGCGATGCCCACCAGCGGGTTGACGTCGCTCAGCTGAAAAGCCTGGGCCAGCCGGTCGGTCACGAGCGCCCGCAGGCCCGCGGCATCGGCTTGCAGCGGCCGGTCGGGATCGGAGGAGAACAGGCCGCTGGTGAAGGCGTGGAAGCTCGCCACGCCGAGCCCCTCGGAGCGCGTGAAGCGCTGGCCGCTGGCCGACTCGACGTAGTGCCAGTCGGGGCCGGCGCCGGCATCGAGCAGCACGCTCACCAGCACCAGGTCGATCTGCACGCGGGCGCGTTCGCGGGGCGTCACCTTGTCGCCCAGCAGCCGGTCGAGTTCGGCCAGACGGTCGACGCCGCCGGCCTCGAAATGGCGCCAGCGGCTGTGGAAGGGGATGCGTCCCGAGGGGTAGCGCTCGCGCGTCACATCGGCCACGGTCTGCGCGGCGCCGTCGAGTGCGGCCGTGTCGCCGATCGTGAACCAGGCCGACTCGCCGCTGCGGGCCCGCGCCAGCAGCTGTGCCGCGCGCTCGCGCACGGCCGTCGTGTTGCGCAGCCAGGTGGCAGCGGCGGCGGGCTGGGTGAAGTCGGGCGTCAGTTCCTGCATCGGGTCGACCCGTCCCTGCGCGTCGGCGTGGCGCACCGCCTGGTTGGCGGTGGCGTGTTCGGGGTCCAGTCCGTAATTGTCCTTGCTCATTCGGTGAGTCCTCGGCCCTTGGCCTGCTTGAGTTCGTCGGCGTCGGGCACGTGGCCCGGCGTGAAATAGCCGGCCGCCTTCTTGGCGTCCATCTCGACCTGGGCGTCGGCCGGGATCAGTTCGTCGGGGATGTTGACCCGCTCGCCGATCTCGATGCCCGAGCCGGTGATGGCGTCGAACTTCAGGTTGCTCATCGACACCAGGCGGTGGATCTTGGTGATGCCCAGCCAATGGAAGACGTCGGGCATGAGCTCCTGAAAGCGCATGTCCTGCACGCCGGCCACGCATTCGGTGCGGGCGAAATACTGGTCGGCCGTGTCGCCGCCGACCTGGCGCTTGCGCGCGTTGTAGACCAGGAACTTGGTGACCTCGCCCAGCGCGCGGCCTTCCTTGCGCGAATAGGCGATCAGGCCGACGCCGCCGCGTTGCGCGCCGCGGATGCACTCCTCGATGGCGTGCGTGAGGTAGGGCCGGCAGGTGCAGATGTCGGAGCCGAACACGTCGGAGCCGTTGCATTCGTCGTGGATGCGGGCCGTGAGCTCGACCGCGGGGTTGGCCAGGTCGCGCGGGTTGCCGAAGATGTAGAGCGTCTGCCCGCCGATGGGCGGCAGGAACACCTCCAGGTCGGAGCGCGTCACCAGCTCGGGGTACATGCCGCCGGTTTCCTCGAACAGCGTGCGGCGCAGGTCGGTCTCGGAGCAGCCGAAGCGCTTGGCGACCTCGGGCAGGTACCAGGCCGGCTCGACCGCCACCTTGGTCACCATGGCCGCGCCGCCGTCGGTGAGGAACTTGCCGTCGGCCTGGAGCCGGCCGGTCTGCAGCGCCTCGATCACCTCCGGCAGGATCACGTGCGCCTTGGTCACGGCCAAGGTCGGGCGGATGTCGTAGCCGGCCGCGAGCTCGGCCGAGAACACGTCGGCCACGATCGCGCCCCAGGGGTCGAGCGACACGATGCGTCCGGGCTCGCTCCACTGAGGGTAGGGGCCGATGGCGTCGGTCGGCGAGGTGTTGGTCAGGTCGGCCTTGTGCTCGCGCTTGAGCGCGCCCGCGGCCACGGCCAGCGCGCGGTACACGCTGTAGGAGCCGCTGTGGGTGCCGATCACGTTGCGGTGCGCGCGCGAGGTGGTGGTGCCGACGATCGGGCCGCGTTCGGTCGCGGTCGCCGCGCCCCAGTGGATCGGCAGGGCGCCGAAGCCGCTCGCGTGCGAGGTCAGCCGGATGTGGCGCGGTCCGGCCGCATGGACTGCGGTGGCCGCGGCGGCGTAGATCGGGGACAGCGAGATCGAGGCGAGGTCGTCGGGCCCCGCGGGCGGGGTCTCGTTCAGCGGGGGCGTGGCGGAGGTGGGATGGGGAGAACTCGGAACGGTGTCGACAGACATTGCAGGCCCTCAAAAAATGCAATGTACCGACGGACCCCGCGACTGGCAAGCGGAGGTACGCCATCCGCCGTAGGCGGGCGCCGCGACCGGTCCACGGCACAATCGACCCGTCTTTTTTCACCGGCCCCGCATCCCGCTGTAACCCGCAGAGCGAATGAAACGAACAACATCCGGGAGCCCGCAGCAGCTGCACGACGCCGAAGCGGCGCTGCACGACCTGTTCGTGCGCGGCCAGGCCGGCGACGCGACGGCCTACCGTGCATTCCTGGTCCAGCTGGGCGCGCACCTGCGCGGCTTCCTGGGTCGGCGCCTGTTCGGCTGGCCCGATGAAGTGGAAGACCTTGTCCAGGAATGCCTGATCGCCATGCACAACCAGCGCCACACCTACCAGAGCGACCAGCCCTTGACGGCCTGGGTGCACGCGATCGCACGCTACAAGATGATCGACCTGCTGCGCGCCAAGGGCAGCCGCGAGGCGCGGCACATTCCGCTGGAAGACGATCTCGAAGTGTTCGCCGAGTCGACCACCGAGGCCAGCGACGCGCGGCGCGACCTGTCGGGTCTGCTCGACACCTTGCCCGACCGCCACCGGCTGCCGATCGTCCACGTGAAGCTCGAGGGCCTGTCGATCGCCGAGGCCGCCGAGAAGACCGGCATGTCGGAGTCGGCGGTCAAGGTCGGCATCCACCGCGGGCTCAAGGCGCTGATGCAGAAGATCAAGGACGCCCGATGAAGACCGATGCACTGATCTCGATGCTGGCGGCCGATGCCGCGCCGGTGCCCCGCCATGCCGCGGCGCACCGGCTGTCGCTGGCCCTCGGCGTGGCGGTGCCGCTCTCGCTGGCCCTGCTGCTCGTGGGCTACGGCGTGCGCCGCGACTGGGCCGATGCGATGCAGTTGCCGATGTTCTGGCTCAAGTTGCTGATCCCGCTGTGCATCGCGCTGGCGGCCGGTGTGATCCTGCAGCGCCTGGCGCGGCCGGGCGTGCGCCTCGGGGCGGGTTGGCCGCTTCTGCTCGGCGCGCCCGTGGCCCTGATCTGGGCGCTGGCGGCGGCCGTGTGGATGCCCGCCACCGAGCCCGAACGAACCAGGATGCTCTGGGGCATCTCGTGGCAGATCTGCGCGGCCAGCATCCTGCTGATGGCCGCACCCGTGTTCGTCGGAGCCATTGTGGCGCTGCGCAGCCTGGCGCCGACCCGGCCCGCGCTCGCGGGCGCCGCGGCCGGTACGCTGGCGGGCGGCGTGGGGGCAGCGGTCTACGCGCTGCACTGCATGGAGCTGGCGGCGCCTTTTCTGGCGGTCTGGTACGTGAGCGGCATCGCAGCGACGGCCCTGATCGGCGCCGTGCTCGGCCCGCGCCTGCTGCGGTGGTAAGGCCTCGCCAGCAGACTTCGGGCGGCCGCACGACAATCGCGCGCTGAACCCCCAGGAGACCCCATGGCGCTTTCGTTGTACGACCTTTCCGTTCCCGTCTTCCTCCGCGGCCTGAACCAGTTGAACCACCTGCTCGACAAGGGCCTGGCGCACGCCACGGCCACCGGCATCGACACCGCGACCCTGGTCAACGCACGTCTGGCGCCCGACATGTACACGCTGGCCGGCCAGGTGCAGGGCGCGAGCGATGCCTCGAAGCTGGGCAGTGCGCGGCTTGCGGGCCTCACCGCGCCGAGCTTTCCCGACATCGAGACCACCTACGCCGAACTGCAGGCCCGGGTCGCGAAGACCATCGACTACCTGAACACCATCGAGCGCGCCCAGGTCGACGGCTTCGAGGACCGCGCGGTGGTGATGAAGAGCCGCGGCAACGAGGTGCAGTTCACCGCCCAGCGCTACCTGCTGCAGTTCGCGCTGCCCAACTTTTTCTTCCATGTGACCACCGCCTACGACGTGCTGCGCCACAGCGGCGTGCCCATCGGAAAAATGGACTACCTCGGCAAGTTCTGAGCCTCAGGGCTTGCGCGCGCTCAGCGCATACATCAGCGGGATGCTGGGCATGCCCTCGGGCGGTGCCATCCGCCGGCCGCCGATGTCGCGCATGCCGTCGAAGGGTTTCCAGCCGTTGGCATAGGGATACTCGTCGAAGCGCTCGAGATGCAGCCCGGCCTGCGCGAGCGCCGTCATGACCTGGCCCACGCCCCATGAAAACTCGAAGCTCGGGTGCGGGTTGCAGAAGTCCTGCACGCCGGCCTGGTAGCCCTCGCGAGCGAGCCCGTCGCCTGATTCGGCCACGTAGTCGCCGACGCCGGCTTCAGGCACGGGCGCGGTGTTGAAGTAGTCGTAGTGAAACTGCCAGGCCGGATCGAACACCATCGCGAAGGGATGGAATTCGACGAAGACGAAGCGCCCGCCGGCCCGCAGCGACTGGGACACGCCACGGGCCCAGGCTGCGATATCCGACAGCCAGCACAGCGTGCCGTAGGAACAGAACACGATGTCGTGCTGCTCGCCGCGCGCCTGCGCATGGCGGAAGTGGTCGTAGACATCGGCACGCTCGAAGTGCGCCGCGATGCCCGATTGCGCCGAGAGCTGTGTCGCGAAGGCGATCGCCTCGTCCGAGATGTCCACACCCGTCACTTCGGCGCCGAGGCGCGCGATGCTCAGGCTGTCCTGGCCCGCATTGCATTGCAGGTGCAGCACCCGCAAACCCCTGACGTCGCCGAGCAGTTCGGTTTCCTCGGGGAACAACGTGGAGCCGCCGGATCGGAAAAAAGCCGCCTGATCGCCCTTGTGGCTGTTGTGCGCGACGGTCGCGGCGTTCCACGAGCGTCGGTTGGCCTCGTGCAGATCCTTCTTCATGGCGCCGGCGCCGAGGGCTTCGTCGGCCAGCCCGCGAGATGCCGCTCGGCGATGCCCGTGAGCGCATCGATCCACAGCGGGCTGTCGTTGAGGCAGGGGATGTAGTGGAATGCCTTGCCACCCGTCTCCAGGAATGCATCACGACCTTCCATCGCGATTTCCTCCAGGGTCTCGAGGCAGTCGGCCGGGAAGCCCGGGCACATCACGTCGACCCGCTGCGTGCCCGCAGCGCCCAGTTCGCGCAGTGTCGGCTCGGTGTAGGGCTCGAGCCATTTGGCGCGGCCGAAGCGCGACTGGAAGGTCACGCGGTGCTGCGCCGCCGTGAGCCCCAGCCGCTCGGCCAGCAGGCGCGCCGTGGTCAGGCATTGCGACTGGTACGGATCTCCCAGCCGGATGTTGCGCTCGGGAATGCCGTGGAAGCTCATCACCAATTGGTCGGGCCGGCCGTTCTGCTTCCAGTAGGCCTCGACGCTGCGGGCCAGCGCCTCGATGTAGGCCGGGTCGTCGTGGTAGTCGTTGACGAAGCGCAGCTCGGGCAGCCGGCGCTGCTTCAGGGTCCAGGCGTTGACCGCGTCGATCACGCTGGCCGTGGTGGTGGCCGAGTACTGCGGATAGGCCTGCAGCACCAGCACGCGCGCCGCGCCTTCGGCCATCAGCGCATCGAGCTGCGAGGCGATCGACGGGTTCGCATAGCGCATCGCATGGCGCACCGAGACGCGATGGTGGCCGCGCTCGCCGAGCCAGCCGGCCAGCAGCTTGGCCTGCTTCTCGGTCCACACCTTGAGCGGCGAGCCCTCGGCCAGCCAGATGCTCGCGTACTTGGCGGCCGACTTGGCGGGCCGCGTGCGCAGGATGATGCCGTTCAGGATCAGCCACCAGATCGCACGCGGGATCTCGACCACACGTGGGTCGCCCAGGAATTCCGAGAGGTAGGGCCGCACGGCTTTGGCGGTCGGGGCATCGGGCGAACCGAGGTTGCACCAGAGCACGGCGGTGCGTGGCGTGGTGGGGGAGGTGGGCAAGGGCGTGACGGACGGGGCGATCGAAGGCATGCGATATTCTCGACCATGACTTCCGAGACACCGGCCCTTGCGGCACCCGACGGCCTGGATTTGACGCGCATCGCCGCGATCTCGCTGGACCTCGACGACACCCTTTGGCCGATCTGGCCCACCATCGCGCGTGCCGAAGAGGTGCTGCACGACTGGTTGCTGCGCGAGGCGCCGAAGACGGCCGAGCTGCTGCTCACGCCCGGCGTGCTGCGCGAACTGCGCGAAGCCACCGAGCGCGAGCGCTCCGACCTCGCACACGACCTGAGCGCGCTGCGCCGCGAATCGATCCGTGCCGCGCTGTCGCGCGTGGGCGAGGATCCGGCGCTGGCCGATGCGGCCTTCGACGTGTTCTTCGCCGAGCGCCAACGCGTGGTGCTCTACGACGATGCACTGCCCGCGTTGAAGTGGCTCAGTGACCGCTACCCGCTGGTGGCGATCTCCAACGGCAACGCGGACCTGAAACGCACCGGCGTCGACCCCTGGTTTCGCACGGCCTTCAGCGCCAGCATCTTCGGCAGCGGCAAGCCGCACGCGCCGATCTTCCACGCCGCCGCGGCCTCGGTCGGCGTGCAGCCGCACGCGGTGCTGCACGTGGGTGACGATGCCGCGCTCGACGTGGTGGGCGCGCTCGCGGTCGGCATGCAGGCGGCCTGGGTGGTGCGCCATCCCGAGGAAGAGAACAAGCCCTGGACACACGGCGCGCGGCCGCAGCTCGTGGTGCGTGATCTGCAGGCCCTGTGCCGCGCGCTCGGCGCCGACTGAGCTCCTGCTTTCCCTTCGCTGCGGAACTATTCGGCGGTGAGGGACCCGGAGAGGCTGGCCACGGTTCGCGTGGCCGCTTTTCTGTTTCTCTCCTGTCCCCGAAAGGTCTTCACCGCATGACGCATTCCCGCCGCCTGCCCGCATTTCTTCTGACCATCGTCCTGCTGTGGCTGTCCATGGTGTCCATGGCCCACGCGCGAGAGATGGTGAGCGTGGCGCGTGGCGAAGTGAGCATGCGTTCGGGCCCCAGCACGCGCAGCGAGGTGCAGTGGGCGCTGAGCCGCGGCTATCCGTTGCAGGTGATCTCGCGCAGAGGCAACTGGCTGCAGGTGCGCGACTTCGAGAATGACCGCGGCTGGGTGCCGCGCTCGCTGACCGCGCGCACGCCGTACCACGTGGTGCAGTCGCGTGTCGCCAATCTGCGCAGCACGCCCGGCACCAAGGGCCGCATCGTGGGCAAGGCCAGCCGCGGCGAGGTGCTGCGCACGCTCGAGCGCAAGGGCAGCTGGGTCAAGGTGCGCCACGGCAACGGCACCACGGGCTGGGTCGCGCAGGACCTGGTGTGGGGCTGGTAGGTTCCAAGGCCCGAGGGCTCAGTCGATCCCGAACTGGGTCCTGAAGGCTTCGCAGAAGTTCGCGCTGCCCCCGATCGACAGACTCAGCGTATGACGCGGCGGCGTGGTCGTGCCGGGCTCGACCGACAGGCTGCCGCTGCGCGCGTCGAAGGACAGCGTCTCGCCGATGCTGAATTCCCGTCGCGACTGCAGGTCGTAGTCCCACTCGCCGCCGTCTTCGGGTGCGCCGCGCCGGTCGGCGAAGGCCGCGTGCGCCCAGCGCAGCACTGCGGCGATCTCCGTGTGCACCTGGGGCAACTGCGTCGCGTTCACCGAGGCCAGCGCGTCGAAGCTGCCGTTGCCGTCGGCATCTTCGCTGTAGTCGAAATCGAGGTAGTCGAGGGCGAGCGTCATCCGCAGGGTCCGATCCATTGGGCCGTGGCCAGCCCGCTGCGCACCGCGGCTTCGAGCGTGGCGGGGTAGGGGCCGTCTAGGTAGTCGCCGCAGGCCGCGAGGCCGGGCGCGATCTGCATTGTCGGGCGCGCGAGGCCCGGCGTGCAGGCGAAGGTGGCGCGCTTCTCGACCACGGTCTGCACGATACGCAGCCGGGTCTGGCCGAGTTGCGTGGCGGCCTGGGCCAGCACCTGCGGGGCCAGCAGCTCGCGCGGCTGGTCGCTGGCGCTCACGACCAGCGCCAGCAGACCGTGCGGGCCTCCGAGCTGACCGCGGTCGAAGGCGAATTGCGCGGGTGCGCCCGAGCCGCTGCGCAGCGCCACCATCGGCGCGGCCAGTGCCGTGGCGCCGTCGGCATAGAGCGTGGCGATGGCTTCGAAGCGCAGCGCGTCGGCGGCGCCGAGCCAGTCCGGGGCGTCCACACCGGCCGCGCGCACCAGGCGTGCCGCATCCCAGGGCGCGCCGGCGATCACGACGCGGTCGAACAGCTCGTCCTCGACGCACCAGCCTCCGTCGGTGCGCGAGAGCGACGCCACGCGCCGGCCCAGCCGCACCGTGGCACCGCGCACCGCGAGCCAGCGCAATGCGGCATCGGGGAACAGCGCGCCCAGGTCGGCGCGCGGCAGCAGCAGGTCGGCGCCGCCGCGCTCGCCGAACAGCGCGTCGTGCAACACGCGCAGGAAGACCGTGCCGCTGGATTCCGCGACCGCGGTGTTGAGCGCAGAGACGCACAGCGGCTCGATCAGCTCCTGCATCACGCGCGGTGTGAGCCCGGCGCACAGCGTGGCGACCGTGGCCTCGGGCGCGCAGCGGAAACCGTCGAGCCGCCAGCGCAGCGCGGTGCGCAGCAGGCTGCCCTTGTCGCGCCAGGTCCAGCCGCGGGCCATCGCGATGCCGGCCAGCAGGTCGAGCGGCGGTTGCAGCTTCGGCAGCGCCAGCCCGCCGCCATCGGCGAAGCGCAGCGACAGCGGCTGGCGCAGCAGCACGGCCTCGGGGTCGACGCCGACCGTGCGCATCAGCGACAGCGTGTCGCGGTAGGCGCCGATCAGGATGTGCTGGCCGTTGTCCAGCGCGACGCCGCCGTGGCTCGCGTCGATGCGGCGGGCCCGGCCGCCCGGCTGGCGGGCGGCCTCGAACACGGTCACGCGATGGGCGGCGCGCGCGGTCTCGACGGCACAGGCCAGGCCGGCCCAGCCGGCGCCGATGACGGCGATCTTCATGCGGGGCGCTTCAGCTTCAGATCCGGCCCAGCGCCTGCACGCGCCAGGCCAGCCAGAACTTGCGCAGCGGCGTGAGGCTCACGCGCTGCTGCAGCACCTGAAAGTCGTCACGCTCGATCTCGCGCAGCAGCGCGCGGTAGATGCTGCCCATCATCAGGCCCGGCTTCTGGCTGCGGCGGTCGGCCACCGGCAGCAGCGCCAGGGCTTCGTCGTAGATGCGGTGCGCGCGCTCCGCCTGGAACTTCATCAGCGCCACGAAGCGCTCCGAGTACACGCGGTTGAGCACCTCGTGCGCCTTGACGTCGAACTGCTGCAGCTCGTTGACCGGCAGGTAGATGCGGCCGCGCAGCGCGTCTTCGCCGACGTCGCGGATGATGTTCGTCATCTGCAGTGCCAGGCCCAGCTTGTGCGCGTAGGCGGTGGTCTGCGGATCGGTCTGGCCGAAGATGCGCGCCGCGACTTCGCCCACCACGCCGGCCACCAGGTGGCAATAGCGCTGCAGGCCGGGGAAGTCGAGGTAGCGCGTCTGGTCCAGGTCCATCTGGCAGCCGTCGATGATCTGCTGCAGCTGCCGGGCCTCGATGCCGTATTCGGCGGCGAGCGGCATCAGCGCCTGCATGACTGGGTGGCTGGGCTGGCCGGCGAAGGACTGGGCCACCTCGGTGCGCCACCAGGCCAGCTTGGTCGCGGCCACGCCGGGGTCGCGCGCCTCGTCGACCACGTCGTCGACCTCGCGGCAGAACGCGTAGAAGGCGGTGATCGCCGCGCGCCGCGATTTGGGAAGAAACAGGAAGGCGTAATAGAAGCTGCTGCCCGAGGCCGCGGCTTTTTCCTGGACGTACTGCGCAGGATTCATCTCGGGTGTTCGCTTCTGTTCTCTTGGCTCATGGGGTCGATTGTCTCCGCATCCAGAGGGCCCGCCAGGCCAGCAGCGGTGCATCCGCGGTGCCGATG
This sequence comes from Variovorax frigidus, assembly GCF_051216515.1. NCBI lineage: Bacteria > Pseudomonadati > Pseudomonadota > Betaproteobacteria > Burkholderiales > Comamonadaceae > Variovorax > Variovorax frigidus. The sequence continues at coordinate 174,815 of NZ_JBPJZF010000004.1, read as the reverse complement.
GTGGGACGGCGCGAGAAGCTGTCGAAGCCCTGGGCTTCGATCTTGTCGAGGATGCGCAGGCCGCCCTGGACCACGAGCCTCAGCTCCCAGCCGATGCGGCCGGGCAGGCGGTGCACCAGCGGTGCGCCCTGGGTCATCAGGGCGCGGGTCCAGGTGACCTCGGACCGGACCAGCGCGATCGCTTCGGGCGTCGGCGGGATGCAGCGCACGTCGTCCGGCGCCAGTCGGTGCGCCGCGCAGTCCGCGAGCGGCAGATAGAAGCGGCCGCGCGGCAGGTCGACGCTCAGGTCCTGCCAGAAATTGGCGAGCTGCAGCGCGCTGCAGATGGCGTCGCTCTGCGCGAGCGCGACCGCATCGTCGACGCCATAGAGATGCAGCAGCAACCGTCCGACCGGGTTGGCCGAGCGGCTGCAGTAGTCCAGCAGCTCCGCACGGTCGGCATAGCGGCCGCCGTCGCGCGTCTTCTCGATGTCCTGCACGAAGGCCGAGAGCAGGTCGGCCAGCAGCGCTTCGGGCAGCGTGAAGTCGCGCATGGCCCGGGCCAGCGGGCCGAACACCGCGGGCCAGCGGCCCGAGATCGGCAGACCCCGGGCGGTGGCCGCCAGATCGGCGCCAAAGGCGTGCAGGTCGGCCAGCCGCTGGGCCGGGCCGTCGTCGCCTTCGTCGGCGATGTCGTCGGCGGTGCGCGCGAAGCCGTAGATCGCGGCGATGGGCGGACGCAGGCGCGGCGGGCAGAGCCAGGACGCGACCGGGAAGTTCTCGTAGTGCGTCGGCGGCGGCGCGACGTCGGGGGGGGCGGGGGATGACACGGGCAGGATTGTCGGGCACGGCGCGCGGCCCTCCGCAAGCGACACGATTCGTTGACAGCGTCGGACGCATCCCACAAAATTACTAACCCTTCGGTCATTAATGACCCTCTCCGTGGCAATCAAGGTGGTTCATGACCGTATCGTTTCTTCGTTCTGCGCTCTCATTTCCCATGGCGGCCGTGCTGCTCGCGGTGGCCGTGGCGGGCTGTTCCAAGCCGCCGCCGGTCGAGGAGCCCCTGCGCTCGGTGAAGGTGCAGACCGTGGGCGCCAGCGCCTTCGACACCGTGCCCGAGTTTTCGGCCGAGGTGCGCGCGCGCACCGAATCGCAGCTGGGCTTCCGCGTGGCCGGCAAGATCCTGAAGCGCCAGGCCGAGCTGGGCCAGCACGTGCAGGCCGGCCAGGTGCTGGCGCAACTCGATCCGCAGGACTACCGGCTGGCCGCCGATGCGGCCCGCGCGCAGCAGGCCGCGGCCGTGACCAACCGTGACCTGGCTTCGGCCGACCTCAAGCGCTACCGCGAACTGCGGGCGCAGAACTTCATCAGCGGCGCCGAACTGGAGCGCCGCGAGGCCACCTTCAAGTCGTCGCAAGCCCAGCTCGACCAGGCGCAGGCGCAGTTGGCCTCCCAGGGCAACCAGGCCAGCTACACCACGCTGGTGGCCGACGTCGCGGGCGTGGTCACGGCTGTCGACGCGCAGCCGGGGCAGGTGGTCTCGGCCGGCACGCCGGTGGTGCGCATCGCGCAGGACGGCGCGCGCGACGTGGTGTTCGCGGTGCCCGAGGACCGCGCGGCGCTGATCCGGCCCGGCTCGGCCGTGACCGTGCGCGGCTGGGCCGGCGGTGCCGAGCTCGAGGGGAAGGTGCGCGAAGTCGCGGCCAGTGCCGACGCGGTGACCCGCACCTATTCCGTGAAGGTCGCGATCGACGCGGCCACCTCGCCGGCCCTCGGCGCCACCGTGTATGCGCGGCCCAAGGCCTTGTCGCAGGCGGGCGCGGCGGTGTTGAAGCTGCCGACCAGCGCGCTGCGTCAGGAAGGCAGCGGCAGCGCGGTCTGGGTGCTCGACACCGCCACCATGACGGTGCGTTCGCAGCCGGTGCAGGTGGCGACGGCCGACGGCAACGAAGCCGTGATCGCTTCGGGCATCGCGCCCGGCATGCAGGTGGTGGTGGCGGGCGTGCACGTGCTGTCGCCGGGCCAGAAGGTCACGGTTTACCAGGGCAAGACGCCCACGCCGGCCTCGGCGGCGACCGCTTCGGCGCCGGCCCCCGCTTCGGCAGCCTCGCGCTGAGGTCCCCGCGATGACGACCCCCAACGAGACGACCGGCAAGGCCGGCTTCAACCTTTCCAAGTGGGCGCTCGAGCACGCGGCGCTCACCCGCTATCTGATGGTGGCGCTGATGGTGCTGGGCTTCGCGGCCTACTTTCAGCTTGGCCAGGACGAGGACCCGCCCTTTACCTTCCGCGTGATGGTGGTGCGCACCTACTGGCCCGGCGCGACCGCACAGCAGGTGGCCGAACAGGTGACCGACAAGCTCGAGCGCACGCTGCAGGAGGCACCCTACGCCAGCAAGATCCGCAGCTACTCGAAGCCCGGCGAATCGCAGATCATTTTCGAGATCAAGGATTCGTCCAAGTCCAGCGAGGTGGCCAACGTCTGGTATGTGGTGCGCAAGAAGATCGGCGACATGCGCGGCACGCTGCCCAGCGGCGTGCAGGGGCCGTTCTTCAACGACGACTTCGGCGATGTCTACGGCGTGATCTACGCGCTCGAGACCGACGGCTACACGCCCGCCGAAATCAAGACCTTTGCCGACGACGTGCGCCAGGGCCTGCTGCGCGTCAAGGATGTGGCCAAGGTCGAGCAGTTCGGCCTGCAGGACGAGAAGGTCTACATCGAGGTCTCGCAGAAGCGCATCGCGCAACTCGGCCTGGACTTCAACGCCGTGCTGCAGCAGATCGGCGCGCAGAACGCGGTCGAGAGCGCGGGCACGATCCAGTCGCCGCTCGACGTGGTGCAAGTGCGCGTGGCCGGCCAGTTCACCAGTGTGGAGCAGCTGCGCGAAATGCCGATCCGCGGCAGCTCGGGCAACCAGCTGCGGCTGGGCGACATCGCCGAGATCCGGCGCGGCACCATCGATCCGCCGGCCACCAAGGTGCACCACCAGGGCAAGGAAGTGGTGGCGCTGGGCGTGTCGATGGCCAAGGGCGGCGACATCATCGCGCTGGGCAAGGCGCTGCGCGTGGCCGTGGCCGACATCGGCCAGCGGCTGCCGGCCGGCGCCGTGCTCACGCAGGTGCAGGACCAGCCGGTGTCCGTCGCGACCTCGGTCAACGAATTCATCCATGTGCTGATCGAGGCCGTGGCGATCGTGCTGGCGGTGAGCTTCATTGCGCTCGGGCTGCACAAGGGCGGGCGCTTCGGCTGGTACATCGACGTGCGGCCCGGCCTGGTGGTGGCCATCACCATCCCGCTGGTGCTGGCGGTGACCTTCCTGGCGATGAACTACTTCAACATCGGGCTGCACAAGGTGTCGCTGGGCTCGCTGATCATCGCGCTGGGCCTCTTGGTGGACGACGCGATCATCGCGGTCGAGATGATGGTGCGCAAGATGGAGGAGGGCTACGACAAGGCGCGCGCCGCCACCTTCGCCTACGACGTCACGGCCAAGCCGATGCTCACCGGCACGCTGATCACGGCCGCCGGCTTCCTGCCGATCGGCATCGCGAAGTCGGTCACCGGCGAGTACACCTTCGCGATCTTCGCGGTGACGGTGATCGCACTGGTGCTGTCGTGGATCGTCTCGGTCTACTTCGTGCCCTACCTGGGCACGCTGCTGCTCAAGGTCAAGCCGCACGACCCGGATGCGCCGCCGCACGAACTGTTCGACTCGCGCTTCTACAACGCCTTTCGCCGCGCGGTGAACTGGTGCGTCGAGTACCGCTGGCTGACCATTGGCGCGACTGTTCTGATTTTCGCGCTGGGCATCGTGGGCATGGGCCGGGTGCAGCAGCAGTTCTTCCCCGATTCGAGCCGGCCGGAAATCCTGGTCGACCTGTGGTCGCCCGAAGGCACTTCCTTCGCGGCCAGCGAGGACATCGCCAAGCGCGTCGAGCAGCGCCTCATGCAGGAGCCCGAGGTGGCCACCGTCACCACCTGGATCGGCAACGGCGTGCCGCGCTTCTACCTGCCGCTCGACCAGATCTTTCCGCAGAGCAACGTCTCGCAGATGATCGTGCTGACCAAGGACCTGACGCAGCGCGAGACCTTGCGCCGCCGGCTGCCGGGCCTGCTGGCGCAGGAGTTTCCGGAAGTGCGCGGCCGCGCCAAGCTGCTGCCCAACGGCCCGCCCGTGGCCTACCCGGTGCAGTTCCGCGTGATCGGCACCGAGCCGCTGGAACTGCGCCGGCACGCCGACGAGGTCAAGGCCCTGATGCGCGAGAACGCCAGCACGCGCGGCGTCAACGACAACTGGAACGAGTCGGTCAAGGTGATCCGGCTGGAAGTCGACCAGGCCAAGGCGCGCACGCTGGGCGTGACCAGCCAGGCCATCGCGCAGGCCTCGCGCACCATGTTCAGCGGCACCACCGTGGGCCAGTACCGCGAGAACGACCGGTTGATCGACATCGTGCTGCGCCAGTCGGCCGACGAGCGCGAAGCGATCTCCGACATCGGCAACGCCTACCTGCCGACCGCCTCGGGCCGCTCGATTCCGCTCTCGCAGATCGCCAAGCCGGTGTTCAGCTGGGAGCCGGGCGTGATGTGGCGCGAGAACCGCGACTACGCGATCACGGTCAACGCCGACATCGTCGAGGGCATGCAGGGCGCGACGGTCACGGCGCAGCTGCAGCCTCAACTGCGTGCGCTCGAGGCCAAGTGGCGCGCGGCCGGGCAGGGCGCCTACCGCATCGAGACGGCGGGCGCGGTCGAGGAAAGCAGCAAGGGTTCGGATTCCATCGTGGCCGGCGTGCCGATCATGCTGTTCCTGGTGTTCACGCTGCTGATGCTGCAGCTGCACAGCTTCAGCCGGTCGCTGCTGGTGTTCATCACCGGCCCGCTGGGCATCGCGGGCGTGGCGGCGGCGCTGCTGCTCTTGAACCGGCCCTTCGGCTTCGTCGCGCTGCTGGGCGTGATCGCGCTCATGGGCATGATCCAGCGCAATTCGGTGATCCTGATCGATCAGATCGAGAGCGACCGCGCAGCGGGCGTGCCGGCCTGGGATGCGATCGTGGAATCGGCCGTGCGCCGCCTGCGGCCGATCGTGCTGACGGCCGCCGCGGCGGTGCTGGCGATGATCCCCCTGTCGCGCAGCGTCTTCTGGGGACCGATGGCCGTGGCCATCATGGGCGGGCTCATCGTGGCCACCGTTCTGACCCTGTTGGCACTGCCCGCGATGTACGCCGCGGCATTCCGTGTGAAGCGCGAACCAAAAGCGGGTCCCATTAGCGTCTAAAATGCGCGGTTGACCGATTTCGAAACGGGTGGTCTGCAACAGGAGGCCGCCCGTTTTTGCTTGATTCACCTGACCGCGCGGGTGGCGAAATTGGTAGACGCACCAGGTTTAGGTCCTGACGTTCGCAAGAACGTGCCGGTTCGAGTCCGGCCCCGCGCACCAGCCCCATCTCTCTTGAGGAACAAAGAATGACCGTGAATGTTGAAACCCTCGAAAAGCTCGAGCGCAAGATCACGCTGACCTTGCCGGTCGGCACCATCCAGTCCGAGGTGGATTCGCGCCTCAAGAAGCTGGCCCGTACCGTGAAGATGGACGGCTTCCGTCCCGGCAAGGTGCCGATGAACGTCGTGGCCCAGCGCTACGGCTATTCGGTGCACTACGAAGTCATGAACGACAAGGTCGGTGAAGCCTTCTCGCAGGCCGCCAACGAAGCCAAGCTGCGCGTGGCCGGCCAGCCCCGCATCACCGAGAAGGAAGAGTCGCCCGAAGGCGAGCTGGCCTTCGACGCGGTGTTCGAAGTGTTCCCCGAAGTCAAGATCAACGACCTGGGCGCCGCCGAGATCGACCGCGTGACGGCCGACGTGAGCGACGAAGCCATCGACAAGACGCTCGACATCCTGCGCAAGCAGCGCCGCACCTTCGCCCAGCGCGCACTGGACGCCGTTGCCGGCGACGACGACCGCGTGACGGTCGACTTCGAAGGCAAGATCGAAGGCGAGACCTTCCAGGGCGGCAAGGCCGAAGACTTCCAGTTCGTCATCGGCGAAGGCCAGATGCTCAAGGAATTCGAAGATGCCGTGCGCGGTCTGAAGTCCGGCGACAGCCGCACCTTCCCGCTGTCGTTCCCGGCCGATTACCACGGCAAGGACGTGGCCGGCAAGCAAGCCGACTTCCTGGTCACGGTGAAGAAGATCGAAGCCACCCACCTGCCCGAAGTCAACGAACAGCTGGCCAAGTCGCTCGGCATCGAAGAAGGCACGGTCGAAGGCCTGCGCGCGGACATCAAGCGCAACCTCGAGCGCGAAGTGAAGTTCCGCCTGCTGGCGCGCAACAAGAACGCCGTGATGGACGCGCTGATCGCCAACGCCGAACTCGACCTGCCGAACGCCAGCGTGCAATCGGAAGTCGAACGCATGATCGAAGGCGCCCGCGCCGAACTCAAGCAGCGCGGCATCAAGGACGCCGACAAGGCGCCGATTCCCCAGGAAGTGTTCCTGCCCCAAGCCGAGCGCCGCGTGCGCCTGGGCCTGGTGGTGGCCGAACTGGTGCGTGCCAACGAACTGCAGGCCAAGCCCGAGCAGATCAAGGCCCACATCGACGAACTGGCCGCCAGCTACGAGAAGCCGGCCGACGTGGTGCGCTGGTACTTCAGCGACAACCGCCGCCTGGCCGAAGTCGAGGCTGTGGTCATCGAGAACAACGTGACCGATTTCGTGCTGGCCAAGGCCAAGGTCAACGAGAAGGCCGTGTCCTTCGACGAACTGATGGCGCAGCAGCAACAAGGCTGATCGCCGCCGCCCGTGTGACACCGATGGGGCTTGTGCTTTGCGGCACGAGCCCCATTTCACTCAGGCGTACAGTTCAGTCACAGCAGCGAACGACTTCATCTTCCCGGAGAGCAACTACATGATCGCAAACGAAATTCAAGGCCTCGGCATGGTTCCGATGGTCATCGAGCAGTCGGGCCGCGGCGAGCGGTCCTACGACATCTATTCGCGTCTCCTCAAGGAACGCATCATTTTCCTGGTGGGCGAAGTCAACGACCAGACCGCGAACCTGGTGGTCGCGCAGCTGTTGTTCCTCGAGAGCGAGAACCCGGACAAGGACATCTCGTTCTACATCAACTCGCCGGGCGGCAGCGTGAGCGCCGGCATGGCGATCTACGACACGATGCAGTTCATCAAGCCGGCCGTGTCGACCATGTGCCTGGGCTTCGCGGCCAGCATGGGCGCTTTCCTGCTGGCGGCCGGCGAAAAGGGCAAGCGCTTCTCGCTGCCCAACTCGAAGGTCATGATCCACCAGGTGCTGGGCGGCGCCCGCGGCCAGGCCACCGACATCGAGATTCATGCGCGCGACATCCTGCGCACCAAGGACCAGATGAACAAGATCCTGGCGGAGCGCACCGGCCAGCCGCTGGAAAAGGTCCAGCGCGACACCGAGCGCGACTACTTCCTGACGGCCGACGAGGCGAAAGACTACGGCCTGGTCGACCAGGTCGTCGCAAAACGCGTCTGACACGCTGGAAGCCGCTTGGCGCCGCAGGGTGCCGAATGGCAAAAAATGGCGTTTCCCATGCGGGAAGCGCCGTTTTTGTTTTAGTTATCATTGAACCTACTGCGTAACGAGGCACCTGTCCATGGCCGATAAAAAAGGCTCTTCCAGCGAAAAAACGCTTTATTGCTCGTTCTGCGGCAAGAGCCAGCACGAGGTCAAGAAGCTGATCGCGGGCCCTTCGGTCTTCATTTGCGACGAGTGCATCGATCTTTGCAACGAGATCATCCGCGATGAACTCCCGGCCGGTGATGAAGCGCGCGACGCGCGCAACGACCTGCCCACGCCGCTGGAGATCAAGACCAACCTCGACAACTACGTGATCGGCCAGGAGCCGGCCAAGCGCATGCTGTCGGTGGCGGTCTACAACCACTACAAGCGTCTTCGCCACAAGGAGAAGAACATCAAGGGCGAAGAGGTCGAGCTCAGCAAGAGCAACATCCTGCTGATCGGCCCGACCGGTTCGGGCAAGACACTGCTGGCGCAGACGCTCGCGCGCATGCTCGACGTGCCCTTCGTGATGGCCGACGCCACCACGCTGACCGAAGCCGGCTACGTGGGCGAAGACGTCGAGAACATCATCCAGAAGCTGCTGCAGAGCTGCAACTACGAGGTCGAGAAGGCCCAGCGCGGCATCGTCTACATCGACGAAATCGACAAGATCTCGCGCAAGTCCGACAACCCCTCGATCACGCGCGACGTGTCGGGCGAGGGCGTGCAGCAGGCGCTGCTGAAGCTGATCGAAGGCACCATGGCCAGCGTGCCGCCCCAGGGCGGGCGCAAGCACCCGAACCAGGACTTCCTGCAGATCGACACGACCAACATCCTGTTCATCTGCGGCGGCGCCTTCGCCGGCCTGGAGAAGGTCATCGAGAACCGCACCGAGGCCTCGGGCATCGGTTTCGGCGCCTCGGTCAAGAGCAAGGCCCAGCGCAGCATCACCGAGGTGTTCCGAGAAGTCGAGCCCGAGGATCTGATCAAGTTCGGCCTGATCCCCGAACTCGTGGGCCGCATGCCCGTGGTCGCCTCGCTGGCCGAGCTCAGCGAAGACGCGCTGGTGCAGATCCTGACCGAGCCCAAGAACGCCGTGGTCAAGCAGTTCACCAAGCTGCTGCAGATGGAGGGCGTGGACCTGGAGATCCGTCCCGCCGCGCTCAAGGCGATCGCCCGCAAGGCGCTGGCGCGCAAGACCGGCGCCCGCGGCCTGCGCTCGATCCTCGAACAGTCGCTGATCGACACGATGTTCGAGCTGCCCAACGCGACCAACGTCGACAAGGTGGTGGTCGAGGAATCGACCATCGACGAGAACAAGCCACCGCTGCTCGTGTATCGCGAGGCAGCCAAGAAGGCCTGAGTGCCTGGGGTCATCCCATATCGCATTTCACGCGCTTTGCGCGTGGCCCCTACGATGAACGCGCCGCGCGGGCTTGAAATTCGCGCGGCGCGTTCCATCTTTGTCTGATCACTTCGAGGACTCGCATGTCTGGTCACACCCCCCTGCCTCCCGACGCCATCGACCTGCCGCTGCTGCCGCTGCGTGACGTCGTGGTGTTCCCCCACATGGTGATCCCGCTCTTCGTGGGACGCCCCAAGAGCATCAAGGCGCTCGAACTGGCCATGGAAGCCGAACGCCGCATCATGCTGGTCGCGCAGAAGGCTGCCGCCAAGGACGAGCCCTCGGTCGAGGACATGTTCGAGGTCGGCTGCGTCTCGACCATCCTGCAGATGCTCAAGCTGCCCGACGGCACCGTGAAGGTGCTGGTCGAAGGCCAGCAGCGCGCACGCGTCAACAGCATCAACGACGGCGAGACGCATTTCACGGCCAACGTGACGCCGGTCGGCGTGCCCGACGCGGCATCGCAGAAGGGCACCGAGATCGAGGCCCTGCGCCGTGCCGTGATGCAGCAGTTCGACCAGTACGTCAAGCTGAACAAGAAGATCCCGCCGGAGATCCTGACCTCGATCTCCAGCATCGACGATCCGGGCCGCCTGGCCGACACCATCGCCGCGCACCTGCCGCTCAAGCTCGACAACAAGCAGGCCGTGCTCGACCTCGACGACATCAAGGCCCGGCTGGAAAACCTCTACGGCCAGCTCGAACGCGAAGTCGACATCCTCAACGTCGACAAGAAGATCCGCGGCCGCGTGAAGCGCCAGATGGAGAAGAACCAGCGCGACTTCTACCTGAACGAACAGGTCAAGGCGATCCAGAAGGAACTGGGCGAGGGCGAGGACGGCGCGGACATCGAGGAGATCGAGAAGAAGATCAAGCTCGCCAAGATGCCCAAGGAAGCGCTCAAGAAGGCCGAGGGCGAGCTCAAGAAGCTCAAGCTGATGTCGCCCATGTCGGCCGAAGCCACGGTGGTGCGCAACTACATCGACGTGCTGATCGGCCTGCCCTGGAGCAAGAAGACCAAGATCAAGCACGACCTGGCCAATGCCGAGGCGGTGCTCAACGAGGACCACTACGGCCTCGACAAGGTCAAGGACCGCATCCTGGAATACCTCGCGGTGCAGCAACGCGTGGACAAGGTCAAGGCGCCGATCCTGTGCCTGGTCGGCCCCCCGGGCGTCGGCAAGACCTCGCTCGGGCAGTCGATCGCCAAGGCGACCGGCCGCAAGTACACCCGCATGGCGCTGGGCGGCATGCGCGACGAGGCCGAGATCCGCGGGCACCGCCGCACCTACATCGGCGCGCTGCCGGGCAAGGTGCTGCAGAGCCTGAACAAGATCGGCACGCGCAATCCGCTGTTCCTGCTCGACGAGATCGACAAGCTCGGCACCGATTTCCGCGGCGACCCGTCGAGCGCGTTGCTCGAGGTGCTCGATCCCGAGCAGAACCACACCTTCGGCGACCACTACGTCGAGGTCGACTTCGACCTGTCGGACGTGATGTTCGTGGCCACGTCCAACTCGATGAACATCCCGCCGGCGCTGCTGGACCGGATGGAAGTCATCCGCCTGTCGGGCTACACCGAGGACGAGAAGACCCACATCGCGCTGAAGTACCTGCTGCCCAAGCAGATGAAGAACAACGGCGTGAAGGACGAGGAACTGCTCATCACCGAGGAAGCGGTGCGCGACATCGTGCGTTACTACACGCGTGAAGCCGGCGTGCGTTCGCTCGAGCGCGAGCTGTCCAAGATCTGCCGCAAGGTGGTCAAGGGCCTGTTGCTCAAGAAGATGACGCCCAAGGTCACGGTCGACGGCAGCAACCTCAACGACTTCCTGGGCGTGCGCAAGTACAGCTTCGGCCTGGCCGAGAAGCAGAACCAGGTCGGGCAGGTCGTGGGCCTGGCCTGGACCGAAGTCGGTGGCGACCTGCTGACCATCGAGGCCGTGACCATGCCCGGCAAGGGCATCATCAGCCGCACCGGTTCGCTGGGCGACGTGATGAAGGAATCGGTCGAGGCCGCGCGCACGGTGGTGCGCAGCCGCGCCCGCCGCCTGGGCATCAAGGACGAGATGTTCGAAAAGCGCGACATCCACATCCACGTGCCCGACGGCGCCACGCCCAAGGACGGCCCGAGCGCGGGCGCTGCGATGACGACGGCCTTCGTGTCGGCGCTGACCGGCATCCCGGTGCGCGGCGACGTCGCGATGACCGGTGAGATCACTTTGCGCGGCGAAGTGACTGCCATCGGCGGCCTGAAGGAAAAGCTGCTGGCGGCACTGCGCGGCGGCATCAAGACCGTGATCATTCCGGAAGAGAACGCCAAGGACCTGCAGGACATCCCCGAGAACGTGAAGAACGGCCTCGAGATCGTGCCGGTCAAGTGGATCGACAAGGTGCTGGAGATCGCGCTGGAGAAGATGCCGACGCCGCTGTCCGACGAAGAAGTGGCCGCATCGGCCGCGGCCTTGGCCGAGCTGTCGAAGCAGCGCGCCGCGCAACCTTCCGAAGGCTCGATCAAGCATTGAAAATCTGCGCGCAGTTGCGAAACCTCGAAGAAGTGGCATATAATTCGAGGCTCGAAACGCGGGATTAGCTCAGTTGGTAGAGCGCAACCTTGCCAAGGTTGAGGTCGAGAGTTCGAGTCTCTTATCCCGCTCCAGTTTTGAAAAAGGGAAGCCGAGGCTTCCCTTTTTTTCGCAAGAGCAAGCACAGCGAGTTCATGGCGAAATCGCTTCAAACAAGCGTGGCGCGATAGCAAAGCGGTTATGCAACGGATTGCAAATCCGTCTAGCCCGGTTCGACTCCGGGTCGCGCCTCCACTGAAAAGCAAGCCCCGCCAACATTCGTTGTCGGGGCTGTTTTTTTTTGAGCCTGTCTTCGTCCTCGGATCCTGGTCCGGATGGTGAAATTGGTGGACACATCGGAGTCGCAACGCTCTTGTCAAGTCTTGTTCGGTGAGTGTCTGGAGGGCCGAAAGCCAGGAACGACGCAGCGGTCAGGCGCTTTTCAGTTGTTGGCGTTTTGTGGTTGATTTGGCGCCGGGAGCCAACGGGGGCCAAGCGAGATGAATAGTTGAAGCGAGCCTGGTGGGGAGCCAGGCAAGCATGCATTGATGGATACTGTCCTCATGCCCGAGTGGTGAAATCGGTAGACACAAGGGACTTGAAGTAATTTGAGCCCTTCGGGGGAAACTCTGAAGGTGAAGCCCGTCAAATTCGGTGAACGCCCTGGACGCGCAAGCGTCCGAGCCAACGCCGAGCCAAGCCCTGAAACGAAAGGTTCGAGGGAAGGTGTAGAGAGCAGACGGCGGGCACCTACGGCCGCGAGGCTATGGTGAAGGCGTGCTCCAGACCACGAACAGCGTTCGCGCTGGCGGCGAAAGCCGAAGTGGTAAGAAAATCCCTCGACCTCACAGTCGTGCCGGTTCGATTCCGGCCTCGGGCACCAATTGAAGTCAAACTGTTCCGCGCATGCGGGGCCGGTGCGGCCACGTGTATTCACGGTGAGCAGAAGGGGTCTGATGACCGGCGCGGGGGACCGCTGCCCACGGTGACACGGTGCCGGTCATTCCTCGGACCGTGCCAGCGGCCGCGACCGCACCCACTGTGCGACGTGCCGAACACCAGGCCGGTGGCAACCTCTGGCCAGATCCCCGGCACCCGCAGCGTGGGCGATACCAGCCTCAGCACGAGGGCATGGTCGACTGCCGGGTGCCGGCGCCGTCATCGGGGGATCTCGAAATATGCCTCGTTGATATCTCCGAGGTCTTGGATGCCCGTCGTTGGGGCATGGCAGAGCAATGCTCTTCAAGAGATCACGCTCCATCGACACGGCAAGCGTCTTCGCCGCACCGGTCGACCATTGACGAGATGCCATTGACATCGTCGCCCGATGGCCGCGTGATCTGCGTCGAGGGCGCCTCCTCGGCTGTCAGTTGGCCGATGGCGGCGCCGAGCGCCATGTCGTCGATCACGCCGAAGTGGCTCAGGCGGATGCGGCCTTGCTTGTCGATGAGCACGATGCTCGGCGTTCCCTGGAGCTGGTACGCGCGCATGGTCGCGGGAATGCTGCCCCGTTCAGGCGTGTCGATGCCGATCGGGAAGGTGTAGCGGTACTCGTGGACGAAGGCCTCCAGTGCAGCGGGCGTCATGACATCATGGTGCTCGAACACGGTGTGCAGGCCGATGACGGCGACATTCCTGGCGGCGAAAAGCTGGTGTGTCTTCTTCGCTTGCGGCAGGCCGTGCGTCACGCAGGCCGGGCACAACATCTGGAACGCATGTATCGCCACCACCCGGCCGCGCAGCGACTCGAGCGTGAGGGCGGTGTCTGTATGGAGCCATTGGGCGACCTGCAATGCAGGCGCTTCAGGGTAGATCTTCGACATGTTGGATGCTCCGACGTAGGTTGCGCCGGGGAGCGGTGCCTGCCGCACCCCGGAATTTTCACTGGACCCGCGTCAGGCAGCCGCACGCAGCTTGACGGACGGGAAATCGACCGGCACCTCGAACGCGACGTTCACATAGTTGGTGAAGAGGTTCAGGGCCACGTGCGCGAGGATCTCGACGATGTGCTGGTCGTCGAAGCCCACAGCGCGCAGCGCCTGCACGTCGGCCGCCCCAACCTGGCCGCGTTGGTCGACCACCTGGAGCGCAAAGCGCAATGCCGCCGCAGTTTGCGGATTGGAAGATTCGCCTGCCTGCGCCGCAGCCATGTCGGCGCCGGACACGCCGGCCTTGCGGCCCAGCGCGGTGTGCGCGGCCAGGCAGTAGTTGCATGCGTTGCGTTCAGCCACCGCCACGGCGATCTGTTCGCCCAGCTGCGCAGAAATGACGCCGCCGCCCAGCGCGCCGAATGCACCCCACATGCTCTTGAGCGCAGCCGGCGAATTGGCAACGGCGCGGAACATGTTGGGTGTGGCACCGAAGGCGCCGTGAATCTGGGACAGAAGCGCCTTTGTTTCACCGATGGCGGCGGCTTCGGTCACGAGGTTGATGCGAGACATGGCGTTCCTTTGAATGAAGTTGATGGAACGAGTGTCTTTGCTTTGTTCGTATGATGTGGTGCGTTTCATCCAAATTAAATGCCTTTTCGTCCATAGAAGGGCCGCATGCCACCCATCGACAGGCTTTCATCGCTCCTCGAGCGCTTCCACGTCCGCGCTCATCTTTTCCATGCCGGCCCCTTGTGCGGCACCACGCACTTCTCCGCGAAGAAGGGGCGTGGCTTTCTGCATGTGTTGCGCCGCGGCGAGATGGTTGTCACGCATTCGCCGCGCTCCGGCGTGCCGCGCAACATCGTGGTGAAGGAGCCGAGCCTGCTTTTTTATCCACGCCCGCTGGCGCACAACTTTCACAACGCCCCATCGGAAGGATCGGATTTCGTCTGCGCGACGCTCGATTTCGATGGCGGTGAGGCGCATCCCCTGGCGCGTGCGCTGCCGCCATTGATCCGGCTGCCGCTGCATGCGGTGGAAGGCCTCGAGCAATCGCTGGCACTGCTCTTTGCCGAGACCACGCGGGTGCTGTGCGGGCAGCGGCTGCTGGCGGACCGGATGTTCGAGGTGGTGCTGATCCAGCTGTTGCGCTGGCTGCTCGACCATCCGGAGGAAAGCGGGCTGCCGGCCGGCTTGTTGACCGGGCTCGGCGATCCGCAACTGGCGCGCGTGCTGGTCGCCATGCACGAACGGCCGGGCGAGCCGTGGACGCTGGAGCACATGGCGCAGCAGGCCGGCCTGTCGCGCAGCACCTTCGCCCAGCGCTTCAAGTCGCTGGTCGGCGCCACGCCCGCCGACTACCTCGCGAACTGGCGCCTGTCCATTGCGCAGGCCGAGCTCAGGAAGGGTGCATCGGTGAAGACGATTGCGCAGGCGCTCGGCTATGCCAATGCATCGGCGCTGTCGCGTCTCTTCACGCAGAAGGTGGGCGTGTCTCCGCGTGGATGGCTTGCTGCCCGGCAGTGAGGGGTGAGGACCTGCGCTCAGAGCAACTCTTCGTCCAGAAACAGCGAGATCGCCCAGTCCCGGATCGCGCGCGCCCAGCTCGTGCCAGGCTCGGTGCGGTGGACCGTCTCGCTGCCTTGCGCATCCCGCTCGACCCATTCCATCTGGCCGTCCGTTCCAAGTCGAACGACGTAGCCGCTGCGAAAGTCGTCGCCGCGCACGATTCTTGAAAAGTTGCGAGCGAGTTCGGGGCTGTCGATGATCAAACCGAGTTCCGTATTGAAGCTTGCGGAGCGGCCGTCGAGGTTCATCGAGCCGATGTACACGTGCCGTTCGTCCACGATGGCCAGCTTGGCGTGCAGCCTGCCGTTCGATGCACCGAAGTCGCCGAGCCCGCCGGAGCGCTTGGCCAGCGCCGGACTGATCTCGTACAGCGTGGTGCCGAGAGCCAGCATGTCCCTGCGATGGCGTGCATAGGCCGCGTAGACCAGCGGCTCGTCCGTGGCCGCGAGCGAGTTGGTGACGACCAGGGTCTTTGCGCCATTGGCCGCGGTTTCGCGCATCACGCCCAGGCCGACGTCGCCCGGGATGAAATAAGGCGAGCTGATGAGCACGCTGCTGCGGGCCGTGCGCAGCAGGTCCAGCGTGCGCCGGCTCACGCTGTCCCCGAAGCGGCTCTCGAAGTCCGAGCGCATGATCTTTTCGGGCGGGTCGACCAGCACTTTTGCGGGTGCCCAGAAGAGACGGAGTCGGCCCTGCCGCCACTGTTCGCCGACGGCGTTCTGCCCCAGGCGGTCGAGCGGCTGCACCGCGCGTGGCGGAGCATCGGGCAACACGCTGGTGGTCAGCAGTGCATCGACCGTCAACGCGCCGGCCACCGCCAGCTGTCCTACGGGATACACCTGCTCGCTGTTCCAGTACTGGTCGAAAGCGGCCGATTGGTCGCGCACGATGTCGCCGGTGGCGAGCACGTCGATGTCGATGAAGTTGGCGTCTGCCGCACGCATGAAATATTCATTGGCAATGTTGCGTCCGCCCGACACCGACAGGCTGCTGTCGGCAACCAGCAGCTTGTTGTGCATGCGACGGTTGACGCGCCGGATCTCGTGTAGCGAGCGCAGCACGCGCGACACGAGCGTGCCGCCGCGCGCCGGCAGCGGATTGAACATCCGCACTTCGAAACCCGGCAAGGCCGCCAATGCCGAGAACATCGCGTCCTTGTTACCCACATGCAGGTCGTCCACGATCAGCCGCACACGCACACCTCGCCGAGCGGCTTCGCGCAAAGCGAACAAAAACTCGAGCCCGGTGGCATCGCCGTCGAGCACGTAGTACTGGACGTCGATGGCGCGTTGTGCCTGTGCGATCAGCAGCAGCCGTGCCTCGAATGCATGGCCCGGGTCGGACAGAAGCCTGAACCCCGAGCGACCCGTCGCATTGGCCGGGCGGCTTGCTTCGACCATCCGCGCCAACGGGCTGCCGGCCACGTCGGTGATCGCCCATGTCGACGCAGACCGCTCGACCGGCGGCAGCGATGCGCAGCCCGACAGGCACGCGATCGCCAATGCAAAGGCCGTGCCTGTGCAGCGGAAGATCCGACGTGCGATCGAGGCCATCGCGCGGCAAGACAAACGGCCTGCCCGCTCGGTCAGTAACTCGACTCGCCCTTGGCCTTGATTTCGCCGGCCTTGTTGGCGCGCGCGGCTTCCGTGCGGCGCACCTGGCGGGCCACCGCGCGCTCGGCGCGCGGTACTTTCGCAGTGGCGGCGGGCAGAGGATCGCCTTCGCCCTGCTGCTGGCCGTGCGAGGCGAGTGAACCCTTCTCCTTGCGGGCCTGCCGCGCGGCGGCGCGCTCCCCCGGCAATGCTTTTGGCCGCGCATCGGGGACCGGA
This sequence comes from Variovorax frigidus, assembly GCF_051216515.1. Taxonomy (NCBI): domain Bacteria; kingdom Pseudomonadati; phylum Pseudomonadota; class Betaproteobacteria; order Burkholderiales; family Comamonadaceae; genus Variovorax; species Variovorax frigidus. The sequence continues at coordinate 158,054 of NZ_JBPJZF010000004.1, read as the reverse complement.
TTGCCCTCGCCGATCTGAGGACTCCGTGCCGCGGCCGTGCCGGCGGCCTTGCGTTCAGCCCGCGCCTGCGCCTTGTCCGTGGCCGCCGGTTGGGCATGCGCCGGGTTGCCCAACGTCCAGATGGCGATGGCCAGGGCGAGGATGGAAATCTTCATGACAGGACCTCTTTCTGCGGAGTGAATGCGTCAGCGATCCTCCGCCTTCGTCCGAGCGAGACCTACCCGCCTTGGGGTCAGTCCGACTACCTCGAAAGAAAGAGACACACCCTTCAGCGGTCGACGCGATGCTGCACCTGTGGCTGCACGCGACCACAGGCCACAGGTCGCGCTCCTCGAACTGTCAGCTCGACATGCACACAGACCAGAGCGCCTCTCACCCAGGAGGGAGGTCATCTCTCCCTTCCGCACAGTGCGACGTGTGGCCTCGGAGGGATACCGCGCGTGCCGGAACGGCGCACACTCATTCGAACCTTTCACGCAGCGTCCCACGCCGGCCCCTCGTGTTCGCCATGGCTGGTTCGACTTTCTTCCCACGAGGCCCCTCGCATGAACGACGGAAAAAATTTGCTGACCACCGCCTTCGGAGCACCGGTGCCCGACAACCAGAACATCGCCACCGCGGGTCCGCGCGGCCCCGCGCTGCTGCAGGACGTCTGGTTCCTGGAGAAGATGGCGCACTTCGACCGCGAGGTGATTCCGGAGCGGCGCATGCACGCCAAGGGCGCGGGCGCATATGGCACGTTCACCGTCACGCACGACATCACGCGCTACACGAAGGCGAAGATCTTCTCGGAGGTCGGCAAGACGACCGACATGTTCGTTCGCTTCTCCACCGTGGCGGGCGAGCGCGGCGCGGCGGATGCGGAACGCGACATCCGCGGCTTCGCGCTCAAGTTCTACACCGAGGAAGGCAACTGGGACCTGGTCGGCAACAACACGCCGGTCTTCTTCCTGCGCGACCCCCTCAAGTTTCCGGACCTGAACCATGCCGTGAAGCGCGACCCGTGCACGGGCCTGCGCAGCGCCGAGAACAACTGGGATTTCTGGAGTTCGCTGCCGGAGGCGCTGCACCAGGTGACCATCGTGATGAGCGACCGCGGCACCCCTCGCAACCATCGCCACATGCACGGCTTCGGCAGCCACGCCTTCAGCTTCGTGAATGCCGCGGACGAACGCTGCTGGGTGAAGTTCACCTGGAAGACGCAGCAGGGCATCCAGAACCTCAGCGATGCGGAGGCTGCCGCGCTGGTCGGGCAGGACCGCGAAAGCGCGCACCGCGACCTGATCGAGAACATTGGAAGCGGGAACTTCCCGCGCTGGACCTTCTGCGTGCAGGTCATGTCCGAAACCGATGCGCAGCGCTCACCGTTCAATCCCTTCGACCTCACGAAGGTCTGGCCGCACGCCGACTACCCGCTGATGGAGGTCGGGGTCTTCGAGCTCAACCGCAACGTCGACAACTTTTTTTCCGAAGTCGAGCAGGCTGCCTTCAATCCGGCCAACGTGGTGCCGGGCATCGGCTTCTCGCCGGACAAGATGCTGCAGGGACGGCTCTTTTCTTACGGCGACGCGCAACGCTACCGGCTCGGCGTGAATCACTTCCAGATTCCGGTCAATGCGCCGCGTTGCCCGGTGCACAGCTACCACCGGGACGGGCAGATGCGTGTCGACGGCAACGCCGGCGGCGCCACACCGTATGAGCCCAACAGCCGCGGCGAATGGCGCGAGCAGCCGGCTTTCAGGACGCCTTCGCTGGACATCTCCGGCGCCGCGGATCACTGGAACCACCGCGCCGATGACGACGATTGCCACAGCCAGCCGGCCGCGCTCTTTCGCCTGATGGACGCGGCGCAGCGCCAGGCCCTGTTCGACAACACGGCGCGCGCGATGCGCGGCACGTCTGCGTCCACGCAGGCGAGGCACCTCGCCAACTGCACGAAAGCCGATCCGGCCTACGGCGCTGGCGTGGCCGATGCGTTGGCGGCCTTGGCACCCACGAACTCTCCACTCTGAAAAAGGAACATCCCATGTTCGGACTGACCACCCTCGGCACGATTCACACGGCCATCAGCCTCGTTGCGCTGGTGAGCGGCGTTTGGGCGTTGTTGCGCTTCTACGAGATTCCCGCGTCTCACCCGCTGGGCCGGACCTACATCTGGGCAACGGTGCTGACCTGCGTGACGGGGTTTGGCATCTTCCAGCGTGGTGGCTTCGGCCAGCCGCATGCGCTGGGCATCCTCACGCTGATCGTGCTGGCCGTTGCCGCATGGGCGGGACGTGGCCGCTTCGGCGGCGCCTCGCGCTATATCGAGGTCGTCGCCTACTCGAGCACATTGTTCTTCCACATGGTGCCGGGGCTCACGGAGACCTTCACGCGCGTGCCCGTGGGCGCACCCTTCTTCAGCGGACCGGAAGACCCGGCGCTGTTCAAGACGGTCGGCGTCTTCTTCCTGGTACTCGTTGCGATCTGCGTGCTGCAAGTCCGCCGGCTTCGTGCCGATCCGCGTCCCTGGAGCGCAACGCGCATGGGCGGCGCGGGCTGAAGTGCCCGCAGCCCGCGTCTTTTCAAAACACCCACGGAGAACCAACGACATGAATGCAATCCCAGGCTATACCTTCGGCAGTTCGGAGGTCGCGCGTTCGCCCCTGTCGGACGAAGACTTCGAGAACCTCAAGCGCACCGTGTTGCTCGACGACAGCGATCTGGCGGCGTTGCGCATGGCGCACGACGTGCTTGAAGACCAGGTCGAAGCCGTGCTCGACGTCTGGTACGGCTTTGTCGGCAACAGCCCGCACCTCGTGCGCTACTTCAGCGGCAAGGACGGGCAGCCCAGTGCGCAGTACCTGTCGGCCGTCAGGCAACGCTTCGGGCAGTGGATCCGCGACACCACAGCGGCCCGCTACGACCGCCAGTGGCTCGACTATCAGTACGAGATCGGCCTGCGCCACACGCGGGCCAAGAAGAACAAGACCGACGAGGTAGCCTCCACGTCCGACGTGATTCACCTGCGCTACCTGATCGCCTTCATCTATCCGCTCACCGCCACGATGAAGCCCTTTCTGGCCCAGCGCGGGCATTCGGCGGAGGACGTCGCCCGCATGCACGAGGCGTGGTTCAAGGCGGTCACGCTGACGGCCGTGCTGTGGAGCCAGCCGTACCTGCCGGCCGCGGATTTCTGAGCGGCGCTGAACGCCTTGTCGTCATGGCGCCATCCTTCTACACCGCCAGCGATACCGCGCTGCTCCTCATCGATCCGTACAACGACTTGCTCAGCGACACCGGCAAGCTGCAGGGCAGGGCGAAGGACGTGATGACGCAGCTTTCGACGATTGCGCACATGCGCGAGGTAGTCGTCGGCTGCCGCTCGGCCGGCATCGCGGTGGAGACCACCGGCAAGTTCGGCGTTGAGCTCGGTTACCACGTGACGCTCGTGCGCGATGCCACGGCCGCGTTTTCGACCGAGGCCATGAACGTAGCGCACGAGATCAACGGTCCGACCTGCGCCCATGCGATCGTCGATACCGCCGAGCTGCTCGCGATGCTGTCGCCCTGACGGAGAAATCCATGAACAAGACTGTCGTCCCCGGCGCCATCGACGCGCCCAATCTTTTCATCGAGACGCACGGGCGCAACCTGGCGTACCGATCGATCGGTGACGGAAAGCCCATCGTCCTGTGCACACGGTTTCGCGGCAACATGGACGTGTGGGATCCGCTGTTTCTCGATTCGCTGGCGGCGAGCGGATTCAGAGTCATTACCTTCGACTACAGCGGGCTGGGCCTGTCCGGCGGCAAACCCGACTACAACCCCGTGTCGCTCGCCCGGGACGCCAACGACCTGATCGAGGCATTGAAGCTCGACGATGTCGTCATCGGCGGTTGGTCGCTGGGCGGGCTGGCGGCGCAGGTGGTGCTGGCGATGTTCAACACACGCCTGAGCCACGGCGTGCTGCTCGGCACCTCGCCGCCGGGCCCGATCGTGAAGCCGGCCGAGCAGCTGTTCTTCGACACCGCTGTCGTCCCGGAGAACGACCTCGACGACGAGTTCATTCTGTTCTTCGAACCGAAGTCCGAGGCCAGCCGCCAGGCCGCGCGCGCCTCGCATGAACGCATCGCGCGTCGCACGCAAGGGCGCAGCGTGCCGGTGCCGCCGCAGTGGGCGGCCGACTACCTCGGTTCGAAGCCGAAGATGCCTCCGTTTCCAGCCGATGCCGTGCTGGCTGCGCTCAAGTCCACGCGCATCCCGATCCTGCACATCGGTGGCGACCACGACATCGTCTTTCCCGTCGAGAACTGGTATGCGCTGAACGGCCAGTTGCCGACGCTGCAACTCCTGACCTATCCGGCCGCGGGACATGGCCCGCAGCATGAGCATCCAGAGGCGGTGGCCGCGCACATCGCAACGTTCGTGAAGACGGTGCCGCGATCCCGGGCATGAGCAGGCCCATCTCTTAAGGGCGATGCCGCGCAGCTCGAAGCGCAGGCGCATTGCCGTCATTGACCTCGTTCGTTTCTCATCATCAGAAAGGCTACACATGAACTTCGTGACCGCAAAGGACGGCGCCCAGATCTTCTACAAGGACTGGGGCAAGGGCCAGCCGCTCGTGTTCTCGCACGGGTGGCCGTTGAGCGCCGACGACTGGGATGCGCAGATGCTTTTCTTTCTGCACCAGGGCTACCGCGTGATCGCCCACGACAGGCGTGGCCATGGGCGCTCGTCGCAGACCGCGACCGGCAACGAGATGAACACCTACGCCGACGACCTGGCCACGCTGACCGAAGCACTCGGCTTGCAGGACGCCATCCACATCGGACACTCCACCGGCGGCGGCGAGGTGGCGCGCTATCTCGGTCGACACGGGACGCGGCGCGTGGCCAAGGCCGTGCTGATCGGTGCGGTGCCTCCGCTGATGTTGAAGACGGATGCGAATCCAGGCGGCCTGCCGCTGGAAGTCTTCGATGGCATCCGCGCCGGCGTCGCGGGCAATCGTGCGGAGTTCTACCGCGACATCACCTTGCCCTTCTACGGCTACAACCGACCGGGAGCCAAGGTGTCGGAAGGCATTCGCCAGCACTGGTGGCTGCAGGGAATGAGGGGCGGGATCAAGGCCCAGTACGACTGCATCAAGGCCTTCTCCGAAACCGACTTCACCGAAGACCTCCAGAAGATCGACATCCCCACGCTGGTCATGCATGGCGACGACGATCAGATCGTTCCGATCGGAGCCTCCGGCCTCGTGTCGTCCAAGTTGGTGCAGGGGGCGGAGCTCATCGTGTATCCGGGGTTGCCGCACGGCTTGTGCGCGACGCATCCCGACGTCGTCAACGCCGACCTGCTTGCGTTCATCAGGCGCTGAGCCGACCGCACCTTCACGCACGCGCCACGGGGGCGGGCCGAGGTCTCGTCACGCGAGACAGCGGTTTCCGCCTGTCGCAGTTCAGGAAACAAGTTGAGTATTTGACACTTGAGTAATAAAATTCACGATCACTGTCAGCCAACTTGTCACCATGACCGAGAAGGTCCGGTTCGCATTCGGCCGCTTCCTGCTGCTGCCTGCGCAGCGCCTGCTGCTGCATGACGGAGAAGCCGTCGCCGTGGGCAGCCGCGCTTTCGACCTGCTGACGGTGCTCGCGGAGCATGCCGGCACGGTGGTCAGCAAGGAAACGTTGCTTGCGCGCGTGTGGTCGCATGTGATCGTCGACGAAGGCAGCCTGCGTGTGCACATGACGGCGCTGCGCAAGGCGTTGCGCGAGGAAGAGACCGGCGAGCGGCACATCGCCAACGTGCCGCGTCGAGGTTACAGCCTCGTGACTCTCGTCACCACGTCCCATCTACACCCGCCCCAGCCTTCGGATTCACCGAAGACTTCCCGCCGCCGATGCTCGCGTTGAATGCACCGTTGGCGCCGGCTCCGCTGATCGGCCGCGAGGATGCCATTCACAACGTCGCCGACGGGCTGATGCGGCGCGGCTTTCTGACGGTGACCGGCCCGGGCGGGATCGGCAAGACCTCCGTCGCGGTGGCCGCCGCCACGCGGCTCAAGGCGCAAGAACGCATGCACGCCTGCTTTGTCGATCTGGGCGCACTGGGCGCGGGAGAGGCGGTGGATGCCGCGATCGCTGCGGCGATGGGCATGCCCGTGTCGCAGATCGACGCATATGCCGGACCCAGGACGGTGCTGATACTGGACAACTGCGAGCACGTGATCGATGCCGCTGCCGCCTTCGCGGAACGGACCGCTGTCCATGCGCCTTCGATCCTGATACTCGCCACCAGCCGCGAGCCGCTGCGCGCGCAGCGTGAATGGGTGCAGCGTCTCCAGCCCCTCGCGTCGCCGCCGCTCATGGCCTCGCTTTACTACGGCGATGCGCTTCGCTATGCGGCCTTCGAGCTCTTCGTCGAGCGTGCTGGCGCAACCCAGCTGCACTACCGCGACGGCGATGTGGCGCTGATCGCGCAGCTGTGCCATCGCCTGGATGGCAATCCGCTGGCGATCGAACTCGCCGCATCGCAGGCCGGCTTCTTCGGGCTGGCCGGCTTGCTGGCGCAAATCGCGTCCGCAGGAGACATTCCCGTCGCCGGCTGGCGCACCGCCCAGCCTCGCCACCATTCCATGACCGAGTCGCTGCGCTGGAGCTTCCAGCTGCTGACGCCCTGCGAGCGGCACCTGTTCAAGCGGCTCTCGGTATTGAGCGAGCCATTCCTTCTGGACGCGGCCGTCGAGGTGGCATCGGAGGTCGGGAGCGCCGTGGCGACCGAAACGCTGATGGGCCTGGTTCGGAAATCCCTTGTCTGGGCGGACCCGTGCGGCCCGGCGATGCACTACCGCATGGACGAGACCACGCGCGCCTTCGCGGCCGTCCAGTCGGCATGACACCTTCCAGATGAGCGCCCACCTCAGACTGCTGCGGATCCAGAACGACCTGACCCTCGACCAGCTCGCACGGGCTGCCGGGCTGACGCGCAGCTATCTTTCGAAGGTAGAGCGGGGGCTTTGCTCACCATCGATCGCGAGCGCGCTGCATCTGGCCAAAGCCCTGAACGTCACGGTGGAAGAGCTGTTCCAGGTCGAAAGCGCGAAGGTGCTGTCGATCCTGCGCGCCCCGCAGACGGAGTCCGCCTCCGCTCGGCCGATCTCCGGCCAGATCGCCAACGGCCGGATCAGCGCCTTCGTCCTGCGTCCTTCACAGGATCGGCTTCGCAATCCTTCGAGCCGACACAGCGGCGAAGAGATGGTCTATGTGTTGAGCGGGCAGGTCGAACTGCAGCTGTCGGACAAGATGGAATTCCTGAACGTCGGCGATTGCGCGCATTTCGATGCGGCCATTCCGCACAAGATCACCTCGATCGGCGAGACCGAGGCGCAGATTCTCGTGGTGGTCGGGCCCGCGCCAGAGGTGGCGAAGACGCGGCACCGCCGCATGTCGAAGCCGATGTCCGGCGGGCGTGGGCCGGGCGGTGCCTGAGGTGCACCCCCTCAATCCACGCTCACCCGCGCCGCGCGGATGACCCGCTCGTAGAGCGGCCGGTCGCGAACGAGCCGGTCGCGAAAGGCGTGCGCCCCACCGGGCAAGAGATCCATGCCGCGCTCGGTGAGCAGAACCTGCAGCGACGGCCGCGCCAGGGCCCGCTCGCTGGCCGCCTCCAGCAGATCCCGCCTCGGGCTCGTCACGGCGGCCGGTGCGACAAGGCCGAACCAGGGGACGGGCACGTCAAAAGTGGGAAAGCCCTGTTCAGCCGCCGTCTCGACATAGGGCAGCACGGCGCACCGCCGCGCGCTGGGCGCACACAGGGCCTGCATCTGCCCGGCCTCGACGAAGGGGCGCACGACGGCGGCTGCTTCGACCAGCAGGTCAACGGATCCGGACAGCAGCGCGGCCGCGGCCTCCGCGCCGCTGCGAAATGGGACATGGGCGACATCCACGCCCATCTCGAGCTTGAACAGTTCCATGCCCAGGTGCGGTGTCGTGCCGGCCCCGGCCGATGCGTAGCTGAACCGGCCGGGATTCGCACGCGCATGCTGAACCCACTTCGACAGGCCCAGCGGTCCGCTTCGGGGCTGCGCGACCAGCACGACGGGACTTTCGGCGAACAGCGACACGGGAACGAAAGCGCGCTCTGCGTGGGAGGGCCATCGCGCATGGATGAGTGGATTCACGATCAGCGTCGACGGCGTGGCCAGCATCAGCGTGTAGCCGTCCGCAGGTGACTGAGCGACCCATTGCGCACCGATCGCCCCGCTGGCGCCGGTGCGGTTCTCGACGACGACCTGCTCCCCGAGTTCCGCCGCCAGGTGCGGTGCGGTCAGGCGCGCGACCATGTCGGCGATGCCACCCGCGCCGAAGGTCGCGACCACCCGCACCGGCCGCTGCTGTGCCATGGCCAGCGGCGAACAGGCGAGGCCGGCGCCCAGGAACGCCCGGCGGCCAAGGCAGGAATCGGCAAGTGTCATGGGAGCCTCCGGTCGGGAGGGCGATCCTAGTGGCGCAAGCTGACCGCGACAAGGCCCGTTTCGTTCGATTGCGGGGAGCCGACGAGGCCGCGCGCCACCGCCACGCTTACGGCCTGGGTGCGGCTGGAGGCATCGAGCTTGGCCATGATGCCCTTCATGTGCGCCTTCACCGTGCCGACGGCGATGTCGAGCTGGCGCGCGATCGTCTTGTTGCAGCAGCCGCCGACCAGCAGTTCCAGTACCTCGGATTCGCGCGAGGTGAGGGTCTCGTGCGCCATGCTGTCAGCGACCCGTTGTGCCGCCGCGGTGCACATGTAGCGTCGACCCTGAACCAGTGCGAGCACGCCCTCGAAGAGTTCCTCCATCCGGCAGCCGTTCATCAGGTACGCGTGCACGCCGCATTCCAGCGCATGCCGCACCTCCTGCTCGCGTCCTTGCTGCGCCAGCACCATCACGCGCGGGCGCTGGCGCATCGCCGCGCGGTTGTCGGCAGCGAGGCGCAGGCCGTGGTCGTAGTTGCTGATCGCCACGTCCGCGCCGGCCGGTGCTGTTTCCATGCTGCCCACATGCACGTGGATGCGGTCCTTGCGTCCGAGGGCAGCCGCCAAGCCCATCGCCAGCAGCGGGTCCGGATGATCGACGATCACATGGATTTCGTTCGTGTCGACTGCGTTCATGAGGCTCTCCAGGAAGCGTGAGGGGGCTCGATGCAAGATGGCATGGTCGCCAGGCCTGGCCGGAACATCCAGTTAATGCTTGTCCAAAGTTGTTCAGCGCGCCGCGCGCACAACAAGAATTAGCGGAACTTAACTTGAGTGCCCCAGGTGCGCTGGCAAGATCGGCGCCGGCCGTCTTCCCCCACGAGTTCATGTCCACCCACTCTCTGTCCTGGGGACTTCTTCACCTGGCACCCGCCCAAGGCAAGGCCTTCTATGCCGGCCAGGAGCTTCCGCTGGGCAGGGTCGACGTGAACTTGCTCGTGCGCCTCATGGAAAGCCTGGGCGAGTTCGTGCCCGATGCGTTGTGCGAGGCCGCAGCCGGCGAGCCGCTTGCGCCTCTGACGGGCCGCCTCAACCAGGTGCTGCGCACCGCGTGCAGCGGCGCCTACTGCCTGATGCACATGCCGGGCCACGGGGTCGGGCTGGCGCTGCCCGGCCTCACGCCGAGGCCAGCCAATCCGGCGCCCGGGTTCGGCGCCCGCAATTTCCCGCGGCTGCGAAACCGGGTGGTAGGCCGCGAAGATGTCACGGGCTACCTGGTCGCCAACGTTCCGCGCGCGCGTCTGGTCACGCTGGTGGGGGCCGGCGGAATCGGCAAGACCACGTCGGCGGTCGACGCCGGCAATCGCTTGCAGGGAGGCTACGGCGACGGCGCCTGCTTCGTGGATTTGTCGTACCTGGCCAGCGGTGAACGCGTTCCGTCGGCGGTCTCGGCGGCATTGCAGATGCCCGAGCCCGGCAACATGGGCGTGCCGGAGCTCGTCGCCTTTCTGCGCGACCGACAAATGCTGCTCGTGCTCGACAACTGCGAGCATGTGGTGGCGGCCGTGGCGTCGCTGTGCGAGGGCGTGTTCAAGTCGGCGCCTCGCTGCCATGTCATCGTCACCAGCCGCGAGCCGCTGCGGTGCCGCGGTGAAGCCGTGCTGCGCATGAAGAGCCTGCCAGCACCTGCGAAAAACGCCGCAAGGTCGGCCAGCCAGGCATTGGGCTACGCGGCCGTGGAGCTGTTCACCGAACGGCTTGCCGACCGCCGCCCCGGCTACGCGTTGCACGACGACGATGCCGAACGCGTCGCCGCGATCTGCCGCCAGGTCGACGGCCTGCCGCTGGCGCTTGAACTGGTCGCGGCGCTGACGGACCGCTACGGGCTGGAGCCGATGTCCCGGCGACTGGCCGAGTCGCCGCTGAGCCTGCGCAATGAGCGGCAACCGCTGGCGCCGCGCCACCAGAGCCTGGAGACGCTGTTCGCCTGGAGCCATGAGCTGCTGTCGCCGCTGGAGCGGAGAACCTTCGAGGAACTGTCGATCTTCCGCTCCAGCTTCTCGTTGGCCTCGGCCGCGGCGGTCGCCAGCGCCGGCCAGGCGGGGCTGGCCGCCATTTCCGACGCGGTGGTGGCGCTGGCGCAGAAGTCGTTGGTGGTGCTGGAGCCGAGCGAGGACGGCCCGCTGTGCCGTTACCTCGAGACCACGCGCGCCTTCGCCTTCCAGAAGCTCAAGGACAGCTGTGCCGCGGCCACGGTGGCAGGCGGGCATGCGCACCATCTGTGCGCGCTGTTCCATGTGGCCGGAAAAAAAAGTCTGACGATCGAACGCGCCGCGTGGCTGCGGCTGTATGGCCCGCTCATCAACGACGTGCGTGCGGCACTCGACTGGGCCTTCGCGCCCGGCGGCGAGCCGCTGGTCGGCGTCGAGCTCACCGTGGCCAGTGCGACGCTGGCGCCCCAGCTGTCGCTGTGGGACGAATACTGGGCCCACCACGAACGGGCTGCTGGCTACATCGATTCCACGGGGGCGCACCCCGCACCGCAGGTCGAATTGCCGCTGCGCAACGCCTTTGCATTGTTCATCGGCCAGAACCGCGGGCCGGTGGCGGAGATGATGCGCAACTACGATGCCAGCGTCGAACTGGCGCGGCAGCTCGACGAGCCGGCGTTCACCGCACTGGCGCTGGATGGCGCCTGGATGGGGGCCTTTCTGAGCGGCGACTATCCGGGCGCGCTGGCGCTGGTGCATCGCTGCCGCGCCGGCACCGGCGAGGGCTTCGAGCAGCCGGGGCAGATCCGCACGGCGCGCATGCTCTCGCAGACCCTGCATGCGATGGCGCAGCACGATGCGGCGCGCGAGGTCGCCGAGCAGCTCCTGGTCGGCACGGCCGGGGTGCGGCGCGTCTCGGAATCGGCGATCGACCCGCAGGTCTCCGGTCGGGCGGTGCTGGCGCGGCTGCATTGGCTTCAGGGCCGTCCCGACGAGGCGGCCGAGGTGATCGGAGAGGCGCTTCGGCGCGCTGAGGATGACACCAGCGTGTCGCTGGCGCACGCGATCAGCTGGGGTGCGCTGCCAGTGGCCTTGTGGCGAGGCGACATCGACCTCGCGCAGCGACTGCTGCGCAGGCTGGCCGAGCATTGCACTGCCTTTCACCTGCCTTACTGGGGAAGTTGGGCGCTCACCTACCAAAGCGCGATCGCAGGCGCGCTCGAACCTGGCGCTACGGCCAGCGGCAATGAGACCGATTTCAAGCGGCTGGACATGCTCGTGACCGTCGCCCCCTTCGCCGTGACACCGCAAGCCGTGGCGCGTGCGGAGGCCGGCCAGGCGCCGTGGTGCGGCGCCGAGGTGCTCCGGGCCGATGGCGATCAACTCTTGCGTGCCGGCTGCGCTACCCAGGCAGAGGCCCGGTTCGAACAGGCCCTGGCATTGGCCCACGCGCAGCAGGCGCCGGCATGGGCGTTGCGCGCGTTGACCAGTCTCGTGCAGCTCGGCGGGCCGTATGTCGCGGCGCGGCGCGATCGGCTTGCCGCCGCCCACGGCCGCTTCCACGAAGGCCTGGACACGCGGGACCTTCGCGCCGCACGCGAGGTCCTCGGCGCGCCCTTGCCCGAAGCGGCACCGGCCTTCAGCGCTTAACAACGCTTAACTTGCGCCCACCGCGCCGCAGCCGTCATGCTCGAACCATGTCGGCCGCGTACCCCGTGGCCACCCGAGCGCGAGTCCCGTTCCCATGTGCCCGACAACCGTCCTCCACGAACAGGTTCGCCGCGGTTGCGCGGCCACTCCCGCCGGGTTCGGCGCGAGCCTGTTCGTCCGGGCCACGAAGGAGCGCGCATGAACGACCGCGGGCCGTCGACGGATGCCATGTATGCATTCGGGCCCTTCCTGCTCCTGCCGACGCAGCGCGCGCTGCTGCACGGCAACGAGCCGGTGCGCATGGGCAGCCGTGCCTTCGACCTGCTCGCGGTGCTAGTGGAGCGTGCCGGCCAGATCGTCGGAAAGGACGAGCTGCTGGCGCGTGTGTGGCCGAGTTCGGTGATCGACGAAGGCGGCCTGCGCGTGCATGTCGCGGCGCTGCGCAAGATCCTGGGCGAGACGCCCTCGGGTCCGCGCTACATCAGCAACGTCCCGACGCGCGGCTACTGCTTCGTGGCACCGGTGGTGTGCGCGGCCGGTGCCCCGCCGGCCGCCGGGCGCGCCGAGGCGGGCCGGCAACTGCCGGCGATGATGACGCGGCTGGTCGGCCGCGACGCCTCGATCCTGGCGCTGGTTCGCGCCATGCCGCAGCGCCGTTTCGCCACCCTGGTCGGGCCCGGCGGCCTGGGCAAGACCACCGTCGCGCTGGCTGCCGCTGCCGAACTCGAAGCGCACTACGCCGACGGCGCGCACTTCATCGACTTCTCGTACCTGACCGACCCCGCCCAGGTACCGGCCGCCGTGGCCATGGTCCTGGGCGTGGCGCACGGCTCGGGCAATGCGCTGGCCGCGCTGCACCGCTGGCTGGCGACACGCTCGGTGCTGCTCGTGCTCGACAACTGCGAGCACGTCATCGAGGCTGTCGCCACCTTCGCCGAAGCGGTGCTCAGCCATTGCAGCAGTCACTTGCTGAGCACCAGCCGCGAACCCCTGCGCGCGCGCAGCGAGTGGCTGGTGCGTCTGCCGCCGTTGGCCTCGCCGCCGCCCGGCGCGCCCTTGCCCTGGGCGGAAGCGATGCGCTTCCCCGCCTTCGAGCTCTTCGTCGAACGCGCATCGGCCTGCGCCGAAGGCGTGATGCTCGGCGACGACGACGTCGAGAAGATCGCGCACCTCTGCCGTCGCCTCGATGGCATTCCGCTGGCCATCGAGCTGGTGTCGGCGCAGATCGGCTTCTACGGTCTCAACGGCTTGGCGACGATGCTCGACGGCCGCATGTCGCTCACCGCGCTCGGCCACCGCACGGTGCAGCCGCGCCACCAGACGCTGCGCGGCACTCTGGACTGGAGCTATGACCTGCTGCCGCCCATCGAGCAGCGGGTGCTGGCCCGGTTGTCGGTGTTTCGCGAGCGCTTCACCCTGTCGGCGGCCATGGCCGTGGCGGGCGAACGGCCCAGCGACGCTGCTCATGCGCTGGTGAACCTGGTCAACAAGTCGCTGGTGGCAACCGATGCGGCTGAAGGGTGCGAGGGCAGCGTTGCCTATCGCCTGCTGGAGACGACGCGCGGTTACGCGTTCGAGAAGCTGGCCGTCGGCAACGACGCCGACGAGGTGGCGCAGCGCCACGCCGCGCATTGCCTGTGCCTGCTGCAGAGCGCGACCATCGAACGCGCCGACGTCGACCCGGCGCGATGGCGCGAACGCCAGTTGCGGAGGCTCGACGACATCCGCACGGCACTGCGTTGGACCCTGCACGACAAAGGCGATCGCGAAGTGGGCGTTCGGCTTGTCGCCAACGCGGCCGTCTTTTTCTCGGGGCTGCGCCGGATGAAGGAATACCTGGAGTGGCTGGAGCGTGCGCGCCAGGTCGTCCCTTGCGCCCTGGAAGACAGCGAGCTGCACATGCAGCTGTGTCTCGAGTTCGGGCAGGCCTGCGTGGCAGTGCGCGGAGGCGGCTTGGAAGGCCTCGACGCGCTTCGACGCGGCGTGGCCATTGCCCGCAGCCTGGGCGACGGCAGCAGCGAGCTGGCGGCGCTCCGGTTTGAATGCAGCAGCCGCGTGCTGCATGGCGACTATGCCGGCGCGCATGCCGCCGCAACGTGCTATGCCGATGTGGCCACCCAGGCGCAGGATGCGCGCGCCATCCTGTCCTCGCATCGCATCCTGGGGTTTTGCCTGCATCTGCAGGGTCAGCATTCGCATGCGCTCGAGCGGGTGCGGCGGGCGCTGCACTCGAGCGGACTGTCGCTGCGCCCTTCGCCTGGCAACGTATCGCATCCGGACGAACGCACCGCGGCGCTCACGCACCTGGCGCGCATCTTGTGGGTCAGCGGTGAAACCGAGCGGGCGCAGATGGCGGCGCGCGACGCGATGGACAGCGTCTTGGCCTTGGACAACGGCATGTCGCTGCTGTATGCGCTGACCTTCGCCGTCTGTCCGGTGTTGATCTGGTGCGGCAACCTCGAGGCTGCCGCGCGCCAGGTCGAGCAACTTGAGAGATGCGCCCAAACCCACGTGCTCGAGTGGTGGCAGACCTGGCCGAAGCTCTACCGCAAGGCCCTGGATCACCTGAGCGACGGCCTGCCGGATGCGCCCCTCGGCGCGAGCAAGGCTTGCGGAACGCTGCGCGGTGCGCAGGCGGACATGCTGGCCACCTTCCATCCTGCGATGGTGGCGGACGATGCCGGCGAGCGGGCCTTGTCCGACCGCAACCTCTGGTGCGCGCCCGAGATCCTGCGCAACCTCGCAGAGCGCGCCCATTCGGAAGGACGCACCGAGCGTGCGATCGAGCTGGTACACCGCGGCCTGGCCATGTCGCGTCTGCAAGGCGCCTACGCATGGCAGCTGCGCTGTGCCATCACATGGGTTCGCCTGGAAGACAGCGCCGCGGCGCGCGAGGCCCTGAACGCGATGCTGGCGCGAACGGTCCAGCGCGGTCCGAGCGCCGACACCGAGTTGGCGCAGCGTCTGCTCCGCAGCGCAGGTGCGCCGAGCGCCATGCGGCTGCGGACCACGACGCTCGACATCAGCTGATCGCCAACGTCGGTCCATGCGACCCATCGAACCGTGCCATCCGATATGCGGTCGAGCCTTGCGCCGCTCACCCGCGCGCTTCGTTCAGTTCACCGACCGGCCGGCATAGCCGCGCGGACAGAAGCACAGCACGAGCAGGCTGAGCACCAGCGTGCCCACGATCACCGAGGTCATGGCGACCACGCCGACGCCATGAAGCAGCGGCAGCAGCACAAAGGGCGCGGCGGCGGCGCCGATGCGATTGAAGGCCCATGCGATCGAGCTGTAGCGCGCTCGGTGCTGCGTGGGAAAGACTTCCGAACCGTACATGGTCATCGTCGGCACGAAGAGCGCCGCGGAGAGCGTGAACATCACGCTGGTGGCCATCAGCCAGGCCGGCGTGGTGCTCAGCGCGAACCCCAGGCCGCTGAGGGCCATCGCGACCGCGCACACGGCGAGGGCGCCGCGCCGCTGCATGCGGTCAACGAAGGCCGCGGAGAGTCCGCTGCCGATCATCAGGCCGAAGGTCGAGACCCCGACGAACAGCAGCGTGTCGTGGATCCGGAATCCCTTGTTGACCAGCACCGCCCCGATCATCAACGGAAAGGCAACGGTCGACCACGGGCTGAGGAAGTAGAGGAACGAGACGATCGGCAACGCGCCGCGCCGTGCGCCTTCGGCCCGTGCTTCGGTCGCCGCCTGAGGCACCGGCGGCGAGGACAAGACCGTCCTCGAACGCTCGAAGCGCGCGCAGGTCGATGCCGCCTGTTCGTAGCGCCCCTTCACCTGCAGCCAGCGTGGAGACTCGGGCAAAAGCCTGAAGAGCAGGGCGACGAGTGCGGCACCGACCGCGCCCGCGATGAAGGCCCAGCGCCAGGCTTCCAGGCCCAGCGGGGCCACCGGTGTCAGCGCACGCACGAAGAAGACGCCCATCGGGGGGCCGATCGCGCCAGCCGCGACCGTGAGGAAGGTCAGCAGGCCGCGGCGCGCAGGCGGCAACAGGTCGGTGAGGTAGGCGAACATCAACGGCGGATACGCACCCAGCGCGAACCCGCTCATGGCGCGGGCCACCGACAGCGTGCCTGCATTCGGGCTCGCAGCGGCCAGAGCGGATGTCGCCGCCAGCCAGGTCAGCGCGCCGATCAGCAGCACGCGCCGGCCGTGGCGATCGGCCCAGTGGCCCAAAAGGGGCGCACCGAAGATGGCGCCGATATACACCGACGACAGCAGCAGCGCGAGCGCCTGGCGCGGCGCGTTGTAGGGCGCCGCCGAAAACACGGCAGACAGCACATTGCCCAGCGCCATCTCCATGAGATCGAAGGAAAACCCGAGCGCACACAGCGCCACCGCGGCGAGGTGCAGGCGCGTCACGGGCAGGCGATCCATGCGCTGCGCAATGTCCGGGGGATGGCTGTCCGGTGCCAGGCCACCACAAAGCGAATCCGATTGAGAACGCATTGTTCAGTCTTTCGCGGCCCACGGGGCGCGCATGCAACGGGCGCAGTGTGTGCGTGCGCGCGGCGTGCGGCAATGGGCTCCGAGGTCTTCTTATCGACTCTTAACATGTCTTAACTTGCCCGCCCGGTGGCGCAGGCCATGCCCGCCGCCTGCAACGCCGATGCCGTCGGCGTGACCGGCTGGCTCGCGACGCGTACCGAATTGCGGGTGCTCGACAACTGCGAGCAGGTACTGCCCGCCGTCGCGGCGCTGGTCGAAGCGCTTGCAAAGACCGCGGGTGTGAATGTGCATGCAACCAGCGGAGGGGCGCGCGGCGGTGGGGTGTCCTGAGCGCTGTGGCTGCGCCTCGGGGAGCGGTGACCGGCTGGCGCAGGGGTGGATTCTGCGGGGAAACCGTGCATCTGTAATGAGGCAGTCACGCGTCGCTGACACCATGACAGGTTCCCAAATGGTGCCTATCTTTTGCCGCATCGATCATTTTCCCTGCCATTGCGTCTGCGGTGCGACCGCAGGCTTGGCGTCGCTCGTGACATTGCGGGGTGCAAGGATTGGCCTGGATGCGCATTCACCCACGCAGCCTGAACCATTTCATGCGAGCCCTTTCGGTATGCGGCCTCGTATCGTCGTGCTGGGCGACTGACGGCACCAGTTCGCCGCTGTCGAGCAGTGCGACGTCGCCGTCGCCTGCAACTTCTTCTGCCACGGCCAGCGCTCCTCTCTTCGATTTCGACCTCCCGGCGCAGCCCTTGATCGAGGCGCTCCAGCGCTACGGCACCTTGACGCGACAGCCTGCCTTGTTCCGCAGCGAGATCGTCAATGGCCGAACCTCCGCCGCCGTCTCCGGTCGGTATTCGACCGAAGCCGCCTTGCGCCTGCTGCTGGCCGGCACCGGTCTGGTGGCCGAGAAGTTCGACCACGGTGCGGGCGGCGCCTTCATCCTGAAAGCGTCCACCGATGCGCCGACTGATGCCTCGCGTGTCGCCAACCTGGGCCGCTTGAGCGGCTATCCCGGACGGGTCCAAACCCGTGTCTGGCGGGCGTTGTGCGACAACCCACGCACGGTGCCTGGGGAATATCGCTCCTTGCTGCGTTTCCAGGTGGATGCGGCGGGGCAGATCCAGCGCCCGCGCCTGATCGGTTCCACCGGCGATGCGGGGCGTGACGCCGCTGTGCTGGATGTGCTGCGGCATGTGCGCATGGACAGCACACCGCCGTCCGACCTGGAGCAGCCCGTGACCATGCTCCTGCTACCTTACGATGTGCACTTCGATATGCGCTGTGATCAGGTCGGCGGGCTGTCCTGACCATGTCCGAAGACACACCTGTCGTCCTGACGGACTATCTCACCAAGCACTACGAAAGCCTGAAATCACGCGTGGCGCGGATGTTGGGCAATCGCGACCTGGCCGGCGATGCGCTGCAGGACACCTGGCTGAGCGTCAACAGCAAAAAGCCAGACGAAGGACTGATCTACAGTCCTTCCGGTTATCTGCTGCGCATGGCTGTCAACATCGCACTGGACATCCAGCGGCGCCAGGGCAAGTCCCTGCCGATCGATGAGATCAGCGAACTGATGGAGATGGCCGATGCAGCCCCCGGACCGGAGCAGGTGGCCGAGGCCCGCTCCAGCATGGAAAGCTTGCTCAGGAGCATCGACCGCCTGCCCAAGCGGCAGCGTCAGGTCGTCTTGCTGGTGCATTGGGAAAGCCTCGAACAGAAGGACGTGGCCAGGCGCCTCGGGGTGTCACTGCGCACGGTGGAGTCGGACTTGAAGAAGGCCCACGACTATCTCATCGCCCGGAGGAGCAAATGAAAAGAATAATCCGCGGGTGGCCAAGGGTGTCATTCGTCTTGGCAGGCGACTCACCTCTCCGCCCGCGTTGCAAACTGGCCGATATGCTGGCAACCCCCGCCTTTGCGGGCCAGCATCGCCGTGGGGCGTGACGTCATGAAGACGCCCGTTGACGATCGCACTTCTGCTGACGAACTGGAGCGGCAAGCTTGGGTCTGGTTGCGGCGGCTCAGTTCCGGCGACGTCAAGACGATGGACGCCGAGGCCTTCAAGCGCTGGCTGCGTACCAGCCCGACGCACAAGTCGGTTTTCAGCGCGGCCAAGAAGGAATGGGCGCTGATCAAGCCGGCGGCTGGCGGCGTGTTGCGCACCAATGTGGAAGCTGCCTCCCTCCACGAACAAGCGCTGCACGGCCTCCACCACGGTCGCCGGGCCTTTCTGGGCGCGGCGATAGGCGCCAGCGCGGTCGCGGGCGTTGCCGTGCTTCATCCTCCGCTGAGCCTGTGGCCATCCCCCAATGAATGGGGCGCGGACGACCGCACCGCCACTGGCGAACAACGCACTCTCGCGGTGTCGCAACGCGTCCAGGTCACCCTGAACACACAAACCAGCGTGCGCCGCCAGACCGTCGACGGTGAAACGACCGGCATCGATCTGCTCACGGGGGAAGCCGCCGTGGACCTGTTCGGTCCTGGCATGTCCTTCACTGTCATCGCCGGTGTCGGTCGTAGCCTTGCCGAATCCGGACGTTTCGAGGTCCGACATCTGGACGGCAAGGTGTGCGTGACCTGCATCGAGGGCACCGTGCGGGTGGCGCATCCATCTGGGGTCCGGTCGCTCCAGGCCCGTCAGCGGGCGATCTATGACGCGGCGTCGGTGAGCAGTGTGACCCGCATCGAGCCGGCCGACACGTCGGCGTGGCGCAAGGGCGAGTTGGTGTTCCAGCAGACGCCGCTGGCGCAGGTGGTGGAGGAGATCAATCGCTACCGGCCGGGTCGCGTGCTGTTGATGAACACGGCGGCGCGCAGCAAGCCGGTGAGCGGCAGCTTTGCCATCGGTTTGCTGGATGTGGCGCTGGCGCAGTTGCAACGCACCTTCGATCTTCGTGCCCGATCGCTGCCCGCCGGCCTGTACGTTTTGAGCTGAGTTTCAGCAGGTTTTTCATGACAAGCAGATGACGTGTTCAGCACGTCGTCCGGTTGGTTTGCACCTTTCCGTGCCGCACGCGGATGCCTGCAAATCCGCTGAAAGACTGGGGATTAAAAATAATCTGCGGGTGAGTGGGGTCGTCGTTCGTTCTTAGCCATCGGGAAGTTTTGCGCAAGCCTGCGATCACTCGCTGCGCTTGTGCCGAACTCCAAGAACATGGCTGGCCGATGCGACGGACAGCCGATTCGACATCGTCTCCAACTTGGCAGGAACTCACATGACCACACGGGCGCGCAACGGCAAGGATCGGAAAGCGATACGAACCGAGAGACGAACTTTCCGAATGGCGCCGATGGCGCGGGCCATCGCGCTCACGCTGGCCGCCGGTAGCATGGTCGGCGTTGCGCATGCCCAGCGGACCCTCAGTCCGGCGTGGTTTGCCAGCAAGGGGGCTGCGCAGAACATCGCATTGCAGACCGGCAAGCTGTCCAATGGAATGCCGGCATCCAGCCTGGGATCGCATGCGGCACCGATCAACGCCAATGTCGCGCGCTCGATCAACAACCTCAATCTGGCCGCACGTGGTATCGCAGCGCAACAGGCCGCGCAAGCGGCGGCGCGAGAAGCCACATTGAATGCGGGCTCGAGCGTTCCCGATGGACTCGTCGACGGCGGACTCAAGGTCGACACCCACAGCCTCACTGCTGGCTGGATCAATGCCAATGGTCCCGTACAGACGGCAGCCGGCGGCAAGACCGAAGTCAAGATCGAGCAGACCGCCGAGAAGGCCATCCTGAATTGGGAGACCTTCAACGTCGGCAAGAACACCACGGTGAACTTCGACCAGAGCAAGGGCACCCGCGCCAAGGACGGCAGCAACACCTGGATTGCGCTGAACCGCATCAACGATCCCAGCGGCAAGCCCAGTGAGATTGCCGGGCAGATCAAGGCCGATGGCTCGGTCTACCTGATCAACCGCAACGGCATTGTTTTCGCAGGCAGCAGCCAGATCAATACGCGCACGCTGGTGGCATCGAGCCTGAAGCTGTCGGATGAGCAGTTCAAGCTGGGTATCAACAACCCGCAAAAGTTCGCAAACGGGGGCAACGACTTTCCCATCCCTCAGTTCGGCGAATTCACCTCGCTGACACCCGACATCTACTACGCCGAGGCTGCGTTCAAGCCGGGCAACGGCACCACCCCGGACCAGTTGGGCTCGGTCGATCGTTTCGAGCCCGGCCTGCCGCCGGGCGCGGTCACGGTCGTCGCCGGTGCGCAGCTGGAAGTGCGCAGCGGGGGCAAGCTCATGCTGTTCGCGCCAAAGGTGAACAATGCAGGCCACCTCTCGGCACCGGATGGCCAGGTCATCCTGGCCGCAGGCGAAAACGTCTACCTTAAATCGCCCCAAGGCAACGACACCAATGGCGTTCGTGGCCTGGATGTGGCGGTGTCGGCGGTACCGGGTTGGGCGTTCACCGGCGGGCAGATGGTCGGTGCCCTGGGGCTGGATCGTGCCTGGGCGGATGCCTCGTTCGTCGAGGGCATTCGCACGGTGGTGCTGCCTGAAATGGCTGCGCGAGCCAAGGCGGTCGGCTACGAGGTGGTCAATACCGGCAGCGTGCGCGCCGACCGAGGCAACGTCACCCTGCAAGCGCAGGACATCCGGCAGAACGGCGTGCTGATGGCCACCACCGCACTGAACAACCGCAACGGTTCCATCCTGTTGCGTGCCTGGGGCCTGGGCACGCACATGTATGCGGACGGTGTCGATGACCTGATGAACTGGTCGGCCGGTACGCTGACACTGGGCGCAGGCAGCCTGATCCAGATATTGCCCGACACGACCGATACCAGCGAGATCGAATCGACGGCATTGGCGACGCGCTACCGGCCGGGTCGGGTTGAGCTGTATGGCCAGTTGATCGATATCCAGCCACGCGCCGGGGTGCTGGTGCCATCCGGCACCATCAGCATGGAGTCGGCGGTCAACCCGCTGTTCACTCAGCAGGCCTGGCGCAAAGGCAGTCTGGGCGATGCCAGCCGCATCTACCTCGATCGTGATGCCTTCCTGAGCGTGGCCGGCCTGCAGGACATGCAGGTGGCCATGTCGCGCAACTTCGTCGAGGCCGAGCTGCGCATCAACGAACTGCGCGACTCGCCGCTGCAATTGGATTCCTGGCTGCGCGGCAAGAAGGTGATCGTCGACCGGCGTGCCAATGGCGTGTTCGAGAAAGGTCCGATGGCGGGCGTCCAATGGGTCCAGAAGCGAGACGCCAACGGGGTGGTGGTCACCATGCCTGGCGAATGGGTGGGTACGCCGCTGGCCGATGTGGCCGGCTGGGTCGGCGTGGGCAAGACCGATCTCAATGAACTGTCTGCCGATGCCGGCAGCATCACCTTGCGAGCAGGCGGCGCAGTCATCACGCGCGCGGGTTCGGTGATCGATGTGTCGGGCGGTTCAGTTCGATATTCCGACGGACTGAATACGGCGACCAAGCTGCGGGGAGCAGACGGCAGAACCTACGCGATGGACAAGGCCCTGCCGGACATGGTCTATACCGGCCTCGCCGGCCGGTACGTTGTCAACCACGCGCGCTGGGGCGTCGAAGAGACCTACCAGAACCCGCTGATCGGTGGCCATCAGAGGGAGACCGGTTATACCGAAGGCCGCAGCGCGGGCGAGGTGAAGATCTTCGCGGGTGATGCCATGGTGCTTGAAGGCGACTTCCGCGGCAACGTGGTCGTGGGCGACCGACAGCTCAGGAATCCCACCAGCAACAAGGGGGGGCTCCTGCAACTGGGCGAAGGCAGCCCGGACCAGAAGCCCTGGTCGCCGGGCACCATCATCGTCAGCCATGACCCGAAAAGGCTGGATGAAGCCTTCAACGCCGCGACCCGACTTTCAGATGAGTTTTACGTTCCACTCGATCCGGACCCTGAAAAACAGAAGTCACTCAAGCTGACCTGGTTGTCCGACAACATGCTCAGCCGGTCGGGCATGGGCGAGATCGTCTTCAACACGATTCGCGGCGACTTCGAACTCACTTCTGGCGCCAGTCTGGACCTGTCGCCGGGCGCGTCGCTGTACATCGGCGGCAACGAAGGCTCCGGCGGCGATCTGCGCATCCATGGCCTGATCCGCGCCGCGGGTGGGTCCATCAATCTGGACTCGAGGAACGGTGAGCTGATCCTGGGCACGGACGGTCGTTTGGATGTCAGTGGCCAATGGGTCAATGCCTGGCGCGACGGCCTGCCCACGGGGCCGTGGGCAATGGACGGTGGTTCGATCGGTCTGAACGTAGGACAGTGGCGGGCCGCCCCTGAAGCGTACCTGGATGTCTCCGGTGGCGGCCGGGTGGATATCGGCAGGAACGGCCTGCCTGTGCTGCGCGTGGGCGATGCAGGTGCCATCACCTTGGCAGGCATCTCTCCCGGGATGGCCCTGGCAAGCCTGAACCTTCGCGCGCACGCGGCCGGTTCGGCCGGCAGTCTGGTGCTGCAAACGGGTTCATCGGTGCAGATCGGCGGCGCGCTTGCCGATGCCGACGCCGATGTCGTGCTGCTGCCCGCCTCGCTGTATGGGGAACTCGGCTTTGGCCGTGTTTCCGTCAGCGTGGGTGATGAAGGCCGCATCGTCGTGCCGGAAGATGTCACGGTGTCGCAACTGGCCTCCAGCATCGACCTGACGAATTTTGACTTCCGCAACCTGGCCACCGGAAAAAGCCTGGCGGGAGCGGCGCCGATCGGCATCTTGCGACCTGAGCAGCGCCTGGTGCGCAAAGCCACCTCGCTCCATCTGGGCAGTTCGGGCAGCAGCATCGACATCGGCAAAGGCGCAGTGGTACGTACCGACACGGGGGGGCAGCTCCACTTTGCCGCGGGCAAGGACAGCGCATTGACCGTGCATGGCACGCTCGAGGCGGCGGCGGGACGCATCGAACTGGAAGCCAATGTGCTGAACATTGCTTCCGATGCGCAGTTGTTGGCGCGGGGTGTGCCGGTGATCCACCTGAACAGTTCCCGGCGCCGTGTTGGTTCCGTACTGGACGGTGGAACAGTCAGCCTGCGAGGACGCAACATATGGCTTGAGTCGGGTGCGCTGATCGACGTCTCCGGTGCCACGGGTGAAATCGATGGAACGCCGTATGGCATGTTCGATCGGAAAGACCCGCAAGCCATCACCCTGGACAGCAATGGTGGCTTGATCCGGATCAGCGGCAAGGGATTGATCGAGGGCACCCTGGTGGGCGCGGCCGGCGGTCCCGGCGCGAGCGGTGGCAAGATCGAGTTCGACATGCTTGCTCCTTCTGGGGCGGGCGGCACGCCGCTGGAGAGGTTGCAGCAGGCGCTGCAATCGATGGACCCGGACTGCTACGGCCTGGCGGGCAATGGCGCCTGCGACAACAGCAACTGGAAGGAAGCGCTGGATTTCGACTGGAGTCCCCTGATAGGAGGAACCACCGCGTTCATCATTCCTTCCTCGTTGCTTGGGCATCTGGATGACAGCAAGGAACTGGTGTTGTCCGACACCATGCCCGCACCCGCGGCAGACGCGGTGCCCCTGGATCCTGCCCGCTTTGGCTTGACGCCCGAATCGCTGGATTTCTTCCGCGACAATCTGTTGTACACGGAACTGCTGCGCGAGATCCTGCAGACGCCCGGGCAGGCCCATGCATTGACCGTGCGGCCGCAATCGTTTCAGGCAGGCGGCTTCGCGGACCTGTCGCTGGTCAACTCCTCGCAGGGCGCGATCAGGCTGGACAACGCGCATATCGCGATGGGGCGGTCCATTTCGCTGCAGGGTGAAATCAAGGGCAATCAGGGTGCAACCTCTTCGTTGCACGCGCCCTACATCGCGCTGAGTGCGAATTCGAATGTCTCGTTGTCTCCCGCTCCCGGTAGCGCCGAATCCTCCGGCCAGCTGACGCTGCGTGGCTCGTTGATCGACATCGCCAACGAAAACGAAACAGGCGTGGTGATGACAGGCGCTGTCCGCATCACTGGTTTCGCCAGCACCCTGCTGGAGGCCGACGAGATTCGATTTGGGAGCGCATTGCCGACGCAGTTCAACAGCGACACCTTGCTGCAGGCCCATCTGGATGTGGACGGCAAGCTGGTGTTGAAGGCCGGACAGATATATCCGGCCATGGCCATGAAGGCGATCATCCGTGCCGGCGATTCGATCCATGTCGACCGCTTTGGTGTAGCCGGTGTGGCGCCCTTGTCGGCCGGCGGCACGTTGCGTCTGGAGGCACCGGTGATCGAGCAGAACGGCGTGCTGCGCGCCCCCTTCGGCCAGATCGAGTTGATTGCTGGTGAGCGCCTGACGCTGGGCGCGGGCAGCATCACCTCGGTCTCCGGGGCGGGGTTGGTGGTGCCTTACGGCACCCTCACCAACAACGAACACTGGCACGATCCGACCCAGCCGCTGGACGATGCCGCTCCCGCGAAAGGTTCGCTCACCGCGCCGCCGGAGAAACGCATCACCCTGACCTCGCCCGACGTCGCACTGGACAAGGGTGCGGTCGTGGACATCACCGGCGGCGGCGACCTGTATGCCTGGGAATTCGTGCCGGGCCCGGGCGGCTCGCACGACGTGCTGAACCTGCCGGGCATGTACGCCGTTCTTCCCAGTCGCAACGGTGCTGCGCCGGCCAGCGGCATCGAAGCTGGCCAGCGTGTCTGGCTGGCCGGTGGCAAGGGTCTGGCCGCAGGTTGGTACGCCTTGCTGCCCGCACGCTACGCGTTGCTGCCCGGCGCTTTCGCGGTGCAGGCCACCGGCAAGGACTGGGCGGGGGCGGCCAGAGCCGGCGTGGTTGTGGCCGACGGAAGTCTGATCATGCAGGGCAAGGGCGGCAATGCTCTCGGCAACACCCAGGATGCCATCGCATCGGCCTGGCGCGTGATGCCGGGTGCCACCCTGCGCAAGTACAGCGAGTACAACGAAGCCTTCGCCAACGACTTCTTCTCGTCCGACGCGTTCAAGCTCACCCAGTACCGATTGACCGGCCAGAACGTGGTGACGCCACGCCTGGCGCGCGACGGCGGTGCGGTGGTGTTCGATGCCACCCAACGTCTGATCCTGGACGGCACATTGCTGTCGCAAGCCGACAAGGGTGGTCGTGGTGGCCTGGTGGACATTGCCAGCAAGAAGATCGCCATCGTCGGAGGTGGGCAGGACGCGGGTACGTTGCAGGCCGATGGCTACCTGATCATCGATGCGACCAGCCTGTCCAACTTCGGTGCCGGCAGCCTGCTGATCGGGGGCATACGCAAGGGCGACCCACTGGGCCTGCAGTTGCATGTGACCGCCAGTGACATCGTGGTGCGCAACGATGCGGGCTCGCAACTGTATGGCCCGGAGATACTCCTGGCCGCCAGCGAGCAGGTCGCCATCGAGGCGGGCAGCGTGGTCAGTGCGAAGGGCGCCGGTTCCAGCAATGCGGGCGACCTGGTGATGAAGCCGCAGTTGGCCGCGGTCTATACCGATCCGGACGGCCAGCTGGACGACAACTGGGATGGCGTGGTCGACGCCCAGGATGCGAAGGATGACGTGCTCACGGCGCCGGCCCGCGACTGGGGCGCGCTGGTGCGCGTGGCCAACGGCGATGCGGTCAAGGTACTGCGCGAGAACGTGGACACCACCCGGGGCGGCCTGGTCCGCATCGGTGCCGGGGCGATCATCAACGGCGGTGCGGCGCTGCTGATCGACGCCACCCGCACCACCGAACTGGCCGGCTCGGCACGGATCTCGGGTACAGACCTTTCCGTGGCGGCCGGCCGCATCGGCCTGGGCGGTGGCACCGAAGGCATGGTGCTGGACACCGGCGCATTGGCGCAGTTGGCCAACTCCAAGCGCCTGACTCTGCGCAGCTACTCCAGCTTCGACTTTTACGAGTCACTCGATCTGGGCGCGGCCGGGCTGGCCTCGCTGGCCTTCGACGGCGCGGCCTTCGTCGGTCATGGCGCGGGCGCGGTCGTCCTGAAGGGCGACACCATCACGCTGCTCAACAGCGGGGGCAACGCCAGCGTCACCGGCATCGGCAGCGGTTCCTTCACCCTGGACGCCGGCACGTTGGTGCTGGGTGCGGGGCAGAAGCGTTTCTCCGGTTTCAATGCGGTCACCCTCACCGGAAGCAGGCAGATCGTCGGCGAGGACGCAGGCGGGATCCACGTCGGCAACGCCGCGCTCACCCTCAACACGCCGCTGCTGACCGGTCGCGGCGGTGCCACCCAGTCCTTCGTCACCGAGGGCGCACTGCGGGTCGCGGCACTTTCTGGCGGTGCATCGACACCGCAGGACCTGCAGGACAGTCTGGGGTCACGGCTTGCCTTGACCGGCGGCAGCATTCAGTTCGGCGGTCACGCCGTGGCCCTGGGCGGCAGTATCGACCTGACCGCGACCGATGGCAGCCTGGCACTGGCCGAAGGCGCGCGGATCGATGTGGGCGGCTTTGCCAAGCAGTTCTTCGACGTGTCCGAATACGCGGACGCGGGTCGCATCAACCTGTCCGCCATCGGCGGCGATGTGCATCTGGGCCGTGACAGCATGCTCAACCTGGCCGCGCACCAGGACGGTGGCAGCGCCGGCACCCTGAGCGTGGCGGCCTCGAACGGAGGTACGGTGATCCTGGAGGGCACGATTGCCGCGCGGGCGGGCAACGGTGGCAAGGCGGGTGCCTTCTCGCTGGACATCGAGGCGTTGCCGAACTTTGCCGCCTTCAGTCATCGTCTGAACGAAGCCGGTTTCGATCGCTCACGTCAGTTCCGTATCCGCCAGGGCAATGTGTTGTTGGACGGCACGACCACGGTGGACGACTTCGCCCTGACCACCGACCAGGGCAGCATCGACATCACCGGCACCATCGACGCGCGCTCGGGTTTCGGCGGCGCGATCCGCATCACCGGCGGCAATGGCGTCTCCATGCAGCAGGGTGCGCAATTGCTCGCAGGGGCCATGGGCGAACTCGGCAGTGGCCGGGTCACGCTGGAGGCGGCGGGTGGGCAACTCGACTTGCAAGGCGGACAGATCGATGTGGCAGGCAACGAGGGCGGCAAGGTGCGCTTGCGCGCCCGGCAGACTGCCGGCCACGACGGGATCCATGCCACTGCGCTGAAGGTGAATATCACCGGGGCGCGTTCCGCGGTGCTGGAGGGCGTCAGCACCTACGACGTGGCTGACTACGACGGCCGCACGGTGGACTCGGTCAAGGCCGACGCCATTGCCGATGCCCACCGGTTCAACGCCGCAGCCTTCGGCATGGCCTCCCGGCTGGGCACCCACCTCGCGATCCTGGCCGGCATCGAGATCCAGAGCGCCGGCGATCTGGCCATGAACAGCGACTGGAACCTGTTCAGCGATTTTTCCGGTCACCGCGAAGGCACGCTGACCCTGCGCGCGGGCGGCAACCTGCTCATCAACGGCCACCTGAGCGATGGCTTCGACCAGGCCGATCGCAGCGGCGTCTTGCAGAACACGGCCTCGTGGAACCTGCGCCTGGTCGCCGGTGCTGACCTGGCTTCGGCCCACACGCTGGCACTCAAGCCACTGGCCGCGCAGGTGGCGGGGCAGGGCAACCTCATCGTCGGTACGGCCAACACCGCCGTCCCCTCCGAGGGCGATCCCACGCCGGACAATGGCGCGGGCAAGCTGATTCGCACCGGCACGGGTGATCTGGAAGTGCGTGCTGGCCGCGATCTGACCCTGGCGCACAAGGAATCGGTGATCTACACCGCAGGACGCAAGGACACCACGACCTGGAACGATTTCACCACGGCCAACCCGGCGGCGACTTACGGTATCGACGGGGGTCACCTGGACATCAATGCCCAGGGCAGCATCGAGGCGCAGCACTCGGGGCAGCGCTTCACGCAGTGGCTCAACCGCCAGGGCAACCTCAACGATCAGCGCTACTTCGGCGCCTATGAAAACGGTGAGTCCGGCTGGAGGCCCGATGGCAGCTACGGCCCCTTGCTGCGGCCATCCGAGCAGTCCAGCTGGTGGATCAACTACGGCGCCTTCCAGCAGGGGGTGGGTGCGCTGGGCGGTGGCAACGTCACCGTCAACGCCGGCGGCGATCTGGGCAACCTGCTGGTCGCACTGACCAGCAACATGCGCATGCGTGGCGGCCGCAGTGCCACCGAGGCCATGGCCATGGAAACCCGCAATGGCGGCGCGATGACGGTGGAAGCCGGCGGCGCCATCCGCGGCGGCCAGTACTACGTGGCGCGCGGTGCCGGCACGATACGCGCGGGCGAAACCACGACCGGCCACTCGGTCAACGTCGACTGGGATGACAGCAGTGGAACGATCAGGCGCTCCAGCTATACGGTGGCGCCAGTGCTGGCGCTGGGCGATGCCACCCTGAGCCTGAGTACCGCGGGCGACCTGCGCCTGCAGACCGTGGTCGATCCCTTGCTGGTGCGCTATGGGGATGGCCTCACGGCCAATGGGCAGATCCTGGACCATGGCGCCTACATGAGCGGATACACCGACCGCAGCGCCTTGAAGCTGCTCTCGACCGGCGGCGACATCACCTTCGACAACCGCGCGGAGTTCATTTTCAGTGACCGTGAACTGCGCACGAATGACAGGGACACCCTGGTCGGTCATGGTGGCAATCGCTACCCTGCGCGGCTGTCCGTGGCGGCCCTGAACGGCGATCTGGCCATCGATGGTCCGCTGTATGTGCTGCCCGGATCGACCAACGACGTGAGGTTGGTTGCACAGAACGACATGCGCTTCGCCGCTCCGGTGCTGATGGCCTATGCCACGCCGGCCATGATGCCGTCGGCGTTCATGCCCACTGGCGGCGGCGGATACGAGGTCGGCCAGATGGATCTGGAACCCCTGCTGGAGAACTGGATCTGGAATGGCCCGTCCTCCCATATCAAGGACGCCTACCTGCGCAGCGTGCACAACCCGGACGTGCTGCCACTGGCGGGCGACTTCGAGCCCAGCCGCTTCTACACGGCGAAAGGCTCGATCCTGGGGCTGGACCTGCGCGCCAGCGAGCAGACCTGGGTGCGTGCAGGCACCGACATCCGCGGCATCCGCCTGCAAGGCCGCAACCTGCGTGCTTCGGATGTGACCCTGCTGGAAGCGGGCAACGACATCCTCGCGATGACGCCTGTTGCTCCGATCAATCCCGAGAGCGCCGTCTCGCGCAGCCTGACCGGTGACATCGCCATGCAAGGGCCCGGCACGCTGGCCGTGTCTGCAGGCCGCGATGTCTACGCCGACGATCTGTCGATCCAGACCCTGGGCAACCGGCGTCACGACAACAACAACCGTCCGGTGGCCGATTCGGATATCAAGGGTCTGCCCGAGCAGGGCGCCTCGATCACGGTGATGGCGGGCATGAACCAGGCCGCCGGCTATGAGGCCTTCGCCAGTGCCTACCTGGACCCGGCCCAGGTGGCCTCGATGCCCGACTACCTGAAGTCCACCGGCAGCGACGGCACGGTGCTGCCGATCTACCTGACCGATTTGGTGGAAACCCGCAAGGACGACCAGCAGAAAACGGTCCGTCGCGGACTGGTGTCGTACATGCAGGACATGACCGGCGAGAAACTGGAGCCGTTGCAGGCCTGGGCGCGTTTCCAGGAATTGCCGGCACTGGCGCAACGACAGTTCCTGCGCCAGGTCTATCTGCTGGAACTGCGCGAGGCCGGCCGCGACCAGAACCAGCCAGGCACCGGTGGCCTGCCGCGCAACGGCGGCTACAACCGCGGTTACGCGGCCATCGCCACCTTGTTCCCCGGTGATGCCTGGAAAGGCGACGTGGCGGCCAACAAGCTGATGCTGCGCACCATGGCCGGCGGCGACGTCAGTGTGCTGACCCCGGGCGGTGGCCTGCAACTGGCGGCGCTGGGTTCCAGCGTGCCGGCGGGCTATGGCCTGGTCACGCTGGCTTCGGGTCACATCAATGTGTTCGCCAGGGAAGACGTGGTGGTGAACCGCTCGCGCATCCTGTCCTTCGTGCCCGAAGCCACGCGCCAGGGCAGCGACCAGATCATCTGGTCGACCAAGGGCGACATCGATGCGGGCCGCGGGTCCAAGACCGTGCGCGTACCTGCGGCCCCGGAAGTGCTGACCGACCTGGATGGCTTTACCTCGGTCCTCGAGAAATCGGACATGAGCGGCAGCGGCATCGGCACGGTGGGCGACGGCGACGTGGATCTGGTCGCACCGGAAGGCACCATCAACGCAGGCGATGCGGGCATCCGCTTTGCCGGCAACCTGAACCTGGCGGCCTTGCATATCGTCAATGCCGACAATATCGCGGGCGAGGGTGAGATCACGGGCTTGCCGGCAGTGGTGTCGGTGAACATCGGTGCCTTGACTGCAGCCAGTGCCGCGGCATCGCAGGCCAGTGCAGCGGCTCAGGAGGCGGTGCAGCGTGAGCGTGCTGCGGCACGCGGCAACCTGCCGTCGGTCTTTACGGTGAAGGTGCTGGGTTTTGGCAATGAACCGATAGGGCGCGGTGAGCAAGCACCGCCACCCAAGGCGGGATTGCAGTCCGATGCAACGCGTTACCGCGAGGCGAGTCCAGTGCAGATCGTCGGTTTGGGCGGCACCCTCGATTCCCGGCATGCGGCACGGCTGACCTCGGAAGAGCGGCGTCTTCTGCAGCAGGACCGCTAACCCACCTCTCGACGCTGTGTTCTCTGTAGCTCCCCGTCTTGGCGGGAGCTACTTGGGACCGCTTTGCCCATCTGTCGCCGGGCGTCGTGCACCTGCTCACCGAGGCCAAACCGTCATGGATCCGAGTGCTTGGCATTGCCCCGCGTCGTTTGAAACAACGATGGATGCCGCTGCCACCGAGACGCCTGCAGAGGAAGACCACGGCGCCGTGCTGCGCGAGGTCCTGGCGTCGAACTACCAACGGCTGCACCAACGCCTGCTGCGCCACCTGGGCTGCCCCGACCGGGCCAGCGACTGCCTGCACGATGCCTGGCTTCGTCTGGGTGAGATGCACGTATCCGAGCCCGTGCAAAGCCCTGAGGCCTACGTCTATCGCGTGGCCTGCAACCTGGCGATGGACCGCCTGCGCAGCAACCGCCCCATGCAGTACGCGAGCGGCGTGGAGTCCGAGCTGGACGCACTGGCCGACCATTCGGCCGGCCCCGACGTCATTGCCGAGGCCCGCTCCGATCTGGAAGCGGTGGAGCGCGCGCTGCAGCGCCTGCCGCGTCGCCACCGTTCGGTGCTGGTCGCACTTCGCCTGGAAGACAAGACCCGCCAGGAGGTCGCCGCCTGGCTTCGCATCTCCCTGCGCAGCGTGGACTCCGCGCTGCGCCAGGCCCTGGACCACTGCGCCGAAGCCTCCGGCCAGACGGTGATGGTGGGCGTCGGCTCACCCCGACGCGGCCTGTCCCTACGCTGGCAGACCCCGTCCGCCGCGGGGAGCACCGTGAAATCTTGTGTGAGGCGTCAAGAAGGGGACATCGAATGCGGAGGGATTTGAGGCACCTGCGCTACTTCATCGCCATCGGCTAGGAGTTGTATTTCGCGCGCGGTCGAACGTCTGCACATTGCACATTGATCAGTCGGCTCTGTCCAAGGCGATATGCCTCCGCTGTGGGGTGTCCTGGACGCTGGGATGGCAGCGCGACATGGGCGGATGATCCGCCACTGATACGTTGCTTTGTCGGGAAATCCGGTTGCGGCTTGCATCTGTAACGAAGCAGTCACGGGGCGCTGCCACCATGACAGATTCCACAATGGTGCGTACCCCTTGCCGAGCCAATTACTCCCTCTGTCATGGTGCCCGCGGTACGGCCACGGGCATGGCGGCGTTCGTGGCAATGCAGGGCGCGAAGATCGGCCGGGATGTGCTCGCACACGGCCGGAGTGACCCGTTGCGGCATCGTCTTGTGGGCGTTGTGCGCATACGCGCAAGTCTGGGCGACTGACGACGCAAAGGTCGTCGTGCCGCGCGCCGCGGCGCCGGCGCAGGCCAGTCGTGCGCTTCTGGATTTCGACATCCCCGCTCAGCCGCTGGCATCCGCCTTGAATCGTTATTCGGCGGTGACTGATCGGCCGGCGGTGTTTCGCAGTTCTCTGGTGTCCGGGCGAACATCCTCGCCGCTTCGCGGAGCCTATTCGCCGGAAGCCGCCCTGCCTCTCCTGTTGAGCGGCACCGGTTTGGTTGCCCACCATGTCGGCACCGGGGACACCCATGCCTTTGTCCTGAAGCCGGCCAGCGCGAGCGAGCCGGCGACGGTCGCCACAACCGCCGGCACGAGCAGCCCGTCGACCTATGACGGGCTGGTCCAAGCCACAGTGTGGGAAGGTCTTTGTGCCAACCCACAGACCACGCCCGGCGATTACCGCGCCTTGCTGCGTTTCCAGATCGATGCTGCCGGTGCCGTCCAAGACGCCGGCTTGCTGGGCTCGACCGGCGACAAGGGACGCGATGCGGCCGTGTTGCAAACGCTGCACCGGGTGCATATCGACCAGTCGCCGCCTGCCGGACTGGTCCAGCCGCTGGTCATGCTGGTACTGCCCCGCGACGAGATTGCGGGTCGCGCTTGCGTCAAGAGGTCCTCGCGTTGACCGGAGAAGCACAGCCCCTGCTGCTGGACTATCTGGTCAAGCGCTACGACCAGCTCAAGAGCCGTCTGAGCCGCCGGCTCGGCAGCGATGAGTTGGCAGGCGACGCCTTGCAAGATACGTGGCTGCGGCTGCAGCGCCTGGAAGATCAGGGGCCTGTCCTGAATCCCCATGCCTTCCTGCTGCGCATGGCGGCCAACATCGCGGTGGACCAGCAGCGCAGCCAAAGCCGTGCCGTGCCGCGCAGCGAAGCGGACGCCTTGCTGGAAGTCGTGGATCCCACCCCTGGTCCCGAGCAGACCGTTGAGGCCCGCTCCGACATGGAGCGTCTGTTCAAGGTCATCGACCGCATGTCCAAGCGTCGCCGGGAGATCCTGATGCTCGTGCGCTGGGAGGGGCTGTCGCAAAGAGATGTCGCCAAAAAGCTGGGGGTTTCGCTGCGCACGGTCGAGCACGAACTGAAGCGCGCGCACGACTATTGCGCGGCCCACATGGTCGACACACGAAAATAATTGGGGGATTTGTAGCGTGGCAGACGTCTTCACTCTGATGAAGCAATACACCGTGGTCGCCAACGCCTGCATCAGCAGGCCAGGTTGGCCGTTTGACGTGACACTCTGAAGCCCCCATGCCCCTGAACGAGGATCGCCGCACATCGTCAGACGCACTCCAGGAAGAAGCGCGTATCTGGGTGCGCCGGCTCGCGTCGGACGAGGTGACGCAGTGGGACATCCAGGCGGTCAAACGCTGGCAGAAGATCAGTCCCGCCCATCAGGCGGCGTTTGAAGAGGCCAAGCGCCAGTGGCACCAGATGAAGCCGGTGCTGGGCGAGCTTCTGCAGGCCCGCCCCAAGGTGGCGGCTTTCCACGATCGCGCGTTGCGCGGCGCGGTCATGGGTCGTCGGGCGTTACTGGGCGCGGCCGTCAGCACCGCCGCCGTCGCGGCCATCGTGGTGGTGCATCCGCCTCTGGGCCTGTGGCCCGCCGCAAAGGAATGGAATGCCGACTACCGCACAGCCACCGGCGAACAGCGGAACCTGGCGCTGGCCGACCGTGTGAGCGTCACCCTCAATACGCAGACCAGCATTCGTCGCCACGCGACGAACGAGGTCACCACGGGCATCGACCTGATCACCGGGGAGGCGGCCGTCGATCTGTTGGCAGGTGGCAAGTTCTTCCGCGTCATGGCGGGTGTGGGCCGTAGCGTCGCCGAATCCGGGCGTTTCGAGGTGCGGCACTTGGATGGCAAGTCCTGTGTGACCTGCCTCGATGGTGTCGTGCGAGTGGAGCATCCCAGCGGCATGCGAACGCTGCGGGCTCTTCAGCAGACGGTCTATGACGCCGGATCGATCAGCCGTGTCACCAGCATCGAACCCGCGACGGCGGTGGCCTGGCGCAACGGCGCGTTGGTGTTCGAGCAGACACCGTTGTCCGTGGCGATCGATGAGATCAACCGCTATCGGCCGGGCCGTGTCGTGCTGATGGCCCGCGCCATGCAAGACAACACCGTCAGCGGGCGTTTCTCCATCGCCGCACTCGATGGCGTCTTGCTACAGATCCAGCACTCGTTCGATCTGAAGGCCCGCTCATTGCCGGGCGACGTGCTCATCCTGAGCTGAGACGCTCCGCCTCTTTCATCGTGTATGACGAAACGATGACGTGCGCCATGCACGTTGTCGGATTGGTCATGCGCATGCGGCGGGCGTGCTGACATGTATGGGAGCGTTTCTCTGGATCTGCAGACGATCAAAAAATTGTTGGGGGTTTCTGAATTTTGCCGTCGTCCTATCAGTAACCGAGGCACGTTTCGCCGGCGCATGGCGCTGGCAGTGCCTTCTTGAACAGGGCTGTCCGGCGCGGAACGGACGGCCCGATAGGCATCGCCTCCAACTACGGCAGGAATTTCATGACCCCACGCACACGCAACGGCAAGGATCAATCCAAACGCACAGAGGACCGTGTCTTTCGCATGGCGCCCATTGCGAGGGCCATTGCCATCACATTGGCGGCCGGCGGGGTGATCGGCACTGCGCATGCGCAGCGGGCCTTCAGTGCGGGCTGGATGGCACAGAAGAACCTGGTCCAGAACAACGTCATGCAAACGGGCCGTCTGGCCAACGGCATGCCCGCGTCGAGCCTGACGAGTCCGCTCGGGCAGCAGCAGAAGGCCAACGAGCAACTGCAGCGCTCCATCGGCAACCTGAACCTCGCTGCGCGCGGCATCGCCGCCCAGCAGGCGGCACAAGAAGCCGCACGCCGTGCTGCGGGCCTCGCCCCTTCCGATGTCCCCGACGGCCTGGCCGAAGGCGGCCTGAAGGTCGATACGAATTCGCTCACCGCCGGCTGGCTCAACGCCAAGGACCCGACCCAGACGGTCGCAGGCGGCCGCACCACGGTCGACATCCAGCAGACCGGCGACAAGGCGATCCTGAACTGGGAGACCTTCAACGTCGGCAAGAACACCACGGTGGATTTCCAGCAGAACGCCGACTGGGCGGTGCTCAACCGGGTCAACGATCCGAGTGCCCGCCCCAGCCGGATCCTGGGCCAGATCAAGGGCGACGGCACGGTGCTGCTCGTCAACCGCAATGGCGTGGTGTTCGATGGCACCAGCCAGGTCAATGTGCGCAACCTGGTGGCCGCGGCGGCGCGCATCAGTGATTCGCAGTTCAAGGACAACGGGCTATACAGCGCCGACAACAACGTCGCAGCGCTGACTGAGGCGCATGGGAAAGTGCTGGTGGAGCGCGGCGCGCGCATCACCACCCACGAACCTTCGACGGCCACGCGCGGCGGTGGCTATGTGCTGCTGGCCGGCCACGGCGTGGAGAACGCTGGCCACATCGAAACCTCCAACGGTCAGACCCAGTTGGCGGCGGGTGATTCATTTGTGATCCGCCGCGGTGTCGGCACCGCGCAGAACACCGCATCCACCACCCGCGGCAATGAGATCGCCCCGCGTTTTGTCACTGGCAGCACTGCCGGTGAAGTGAGCAACACCGGTCTGATCCGCGCGCGGGAGGGCGACATCACCCTGGCCGGGCGCACCGTGGAGCAGGCCGGTGTGGCCGTGGCGACCACCACGGCCAACCAGCGCGGCAGCGTGCATCTGCTGAACGCCATTGGCGACCGTGCCGGTTCGGTCACTTTGGCCGAAGGCTCGACCACCACCGTGCTCATCGAGGACGACGGCAAGACCACCGCGCTGGACAGCCAGCGCGACGCGTTGATCGCCGAATCGGCGGTGCAGGATCCGCTGCGCGCCACCAGCAACAGCGGCACGTTCGACAACCTGTCGCGGATGCAGGACCGCCGCGACCAGTCCCGCATCGAGATCGTGTCAGGCGGCAACGTCGCCTTCGAAGGCCGGTCGCTGACCCTGGCCACCGGCGGTCAGGTGGTGGTTGACGCCGCGGGCCGCAGCTTCCTGGCCGATGGCGCAAGAGTGGATGTCTCCGGTGCCACCGGGGTCCAGGTGGCGATGGAGAGCAACAACGTCCGGGTCAACGTGCAGGGCAACGAGCTGCGCGACTCGCCGCAGAACCGCGACAGCGGCGCGCTGTTCAACAGCAACGTCTGGGTCGACCGACGCGACCTGATCCTCGTGCCCAAGGGCACCGGCGGCTACGAAAGCGACCGCTGGTATGCGGCCGGCGGCTTGTTGGAAGTCAGCGGGTATCTGAGCAACCAGGGTCACCGTCTCGGCGAATGGGCCGCCCAAGGCGGCACGGTCATGCTGGGCGGCAATGAGGTGATGACCCAGGCCGGATCGCAGGTGAACCTGTCCGGCGGCACGCTGGACGTGCAGACCGGCTACATCCATCAGACCTGGCTCAAGGGCAGGGATGGCCGGCTGTACACGGCCAAGCACGCGCCGGCGACGATGCAGTTCACCGGCCTGTACAAGGGATTCGAGGACAACCATGAGCGCTGGAACATCACCGAAACCTACTACAGCCCGCTGATCGGGCCGCAGAAGCGACTGGAGAACGGCTACACCGTGGGCCGCGATGCCGGTGAATTGCGGCTGTCTGCCCCCACGGTGGTGCTGGAAGGCGAGATCGACACCAGCACCTTCCAGGGCGTCCGTCAGGACCGTGGCCCGGACGTGGGCCGGGACGGCTACGAACAGGCACAGACCGCCGTGGCGCGCAACGCCTCATTGCTGTTGGGCAGCTACAGTGCGCGCGGCCGCGATGGCACGTTCGCCACCGATATCCGCTTCAGCGACGAGGCATCGGCACCGCTAGCGATGGACCTGCAGGCACCGTTGGACGCCAGCCGTCGCAACACCTTCTGGATGGACGGCGGCACGCTCAGTGCGCAGCAGTGGGGGCGGCTCGATCTGGTCACCAGCGGCACCCTGCGTACCGACGGCGATCTGCATCTTCAGGATGGCGCGGCCATGGCATTCACCGCGGCACGCGTGGAAATCAACGGCAACATCACCGCCCATGGTGGTTCGCTGCAGGCCGGCAACTTGATGAGCGTGCTGGGCACGCCGCAGCCGCTGCTGCGTGATGGACGTGGTGCCGTGGTGGTGGGGGACAACGTTCGCATCGACCTGACCGGCACCTGGGCCAACACGTTGATGGAGCCCGGATCCATGAGCCGTGCGGCCTGGATCGACGGCGGTAGCGTGCAGCTGGAAAGCAGCCACGATGTCCAGTTGGGCCAGGGCAGCCACATGCTGGTAGATGCTGGCGGGCGGGTGAATGCCCGCGGCGATCTCAGCGGTGGAGAAGGCGGCAGCGTGCTGCTGCGCGCCGACGATGCGCGTGTGGCCAGTGATGGGTCCGGGCGCGTTAGCCTGGGCAAAGGCACCACGTTCAGTGCGCTAGGTATCAGAGGCAGTGGCAGCTTCGCACTTGAGACCGGTGGCCTGGTACGGATCGGCGGCGATGCAGCAGCGGGCGCCCTGAACCTGGATAGCACCTTTTTCGGCGGAGGCTTCTCGTCCTATGACATCAATGGTCATGCGGGGCTGGATGTTGCCGATGGTGCGTTGCTGAAAGTGCTGCGCCCAACGCTGCGCGCCACCGCCGGGGCGCTGGTGGCAACAGAGCGCACGGCCGCGCTGGAAGCCTGGCTCGCACCGCTGTACCAGATGGACCCGCGGAGCGGTGCGGTCAGCCAGCGCGATGGTGCGAGCCTGACCCTGCGCTCGGAGCACGCCTTCCAGGGCGGCGACCTGCGCATCGGCCACGGTGCGCTGGTCGAGGTCGACAGCGGCCAGTCCATCGCGCTGCGCGCGGGCAACAACATTGCGGTGGAGGGCACGCTGCGCGCACGCAGCGGACACATCTCCGTTGACGGCACCCGCAATCCGCTGGCCTTGTTCCAAGGCACCCCGGGCATGCGCACCTGGCGGATCGGCGAGGCGGCGGTGCTCGACGCCAGTGCGGACAGTTTCGTGGCAGTCGATGCCAGCGGGCGACGCCGAGGCAGCGTGCACGCCGGTGGCAGTATCACGATCGGTGGAGACCTCGACTGGGAACAGCACAACGCGATCGCTGATCCTGTGGAGGCCTTCGTCGTGGTGGACGAGGGCGCGCGCCTGAACGCGTCGGGCACCACCGCGCGGCTGCACGTGCAGGGCAGAGGCGAGCAGCAGCTTGATACCGACGGCGGCCGCATCGTGCTGCGTTCCGGCAACGCGCTGTATCTGCATGGCACGCTGGAGGCCGCAGCAGGCGGCAGCACGGCCGAGGGTGGCACGCTGGGCGTCGCCTTCGGTGGCGGCACGTATGCCAACACGGCCGTGGATGTGGTGCTGGCAGCGCGGGCGCTGACCCTCGGCCAGCAGCGCGGACAGGCGGCCGACAGCAACGCCCCGGCGTACGGCCATGCCTATCTGAGCGCGGAACAGATCCACCAGGGTGGATTCGATCACCTGTCGCTGTTCGGCAACGTGCGCGCGACTGAAAGCGTTTTGCTGGCCATGGACGGCAGCCTGCGCCTGTATGGCAGCAGCGGCTTCGCGCCCGGCGCGCCCGGACAAAGCACGCTGCAGCTGACGGCACCCTACCTGCGCCTGGCCCAGGGCAGTTGGCGGCAGGTTACCGGCGAGGGCCGGATACAGGCTGCACCGCCCGCGCTGGACACGGGCGCAGGCCACGTCCTGCGTGCTGCGGCGGACCTGGTCGATGTCCGCGACGTGATCAACCTGGCCGGCTTCGATCAGGTCGATCTGCGCAGCAGCGGCGACCTTCGCCTGCTGGCTGGCAGCGCCAATGGCGCGGCCAGCGGGTTCACCCAGCTGGTAGCCCCGTCGTTGATGGACATCACCGCTGCGCAGATCTATCCCACCATCGGCGCGCGGGCCAGCATCGCCGTAGGCCTGGCGCCGCAGAGCGCGGGCAGCGACGGCATCGCGACCTGGGTCAATGCAGACGCGCGGCTGCGGATTGCCCGTACCGAGGGCAGCACGGCGCCGATGCCGCAGACCGTCTTCGGTTCGTTGAGCCTGATCGGACCGGTGGTTGAACAGGGCGGCATCGTGCGGGCGCCGCTGGGTAGGATCCGCATCGGAGGCACCAGTGACCTGGGTGAAGGGTCGCAGGTGCGCCTGCGCGACGGCAGCGTCACCTCCACCAGTGCGGCTGGCCTTTCGCTTCCATACGGCGGCACGGTGGACGGGCTGCAGTGGTATCTGGATGGTGCGCAGGTACAGCCGCAGAAGATCGGCGGTGCGATCGGGACCGAACCCATCGGCGTCACGCTCGATGCACGGCAGACACTGGTCGAATCCGGTGCCGTGCTGGATCTGTCCGGTGGCGGTGTACTGACCGGCGCGGCCCATGTCAGCGGACGCGGTGGGTCGGTGGACATCCTGCGCCATACCCTGGCCGAGGCCAATCCAGCGTATGCGTTCAGTGACGCAGGCCATGCGGTGTATGCGATCGTGCCGGGCTACGCCGGCAGCGTGGCACCGGTGGGCATGGGCCAGGGCACCGCAGATCCTGCAACCGGCCAGCGGATTGTGGTGCCTGCCGGCGTGCCCGGCCTGGCGGCCGGAACCTATACCCTGCTGCCGGCGGTGTATGCGCTGCAGCCGGGTGCGTTCCGGGTGGAACTGGGCAGCGCCGGCACCACCGGCTTTGCCGGCGCGGTGGCCACCGGCACCGGTTCGTGGCGGGTCGCCGGGCAACAGGGCAGCGGCCTGGACGGCGCGGTGTCGCCGCTGCTGACCGACCTGCTGATCACGCCCGCCGACGTGGTGCGTCGTCATTCCGGTTACAACGAGACTGCCTACAACACCTTTGTCTCCCGCGATGCGGAACGTCGCGGGCTGCCGCGCGGCATGCAGACCGTGGATGCCGGTCAGCTCAAGCTGGCGCTCAGCCTGGGTGCCGGTCAGAACGGCATGAGCGCCTTGCGGATGGACGGCGAGACCCGTTTTGCCGCCGCCGCTGGAACGGCGGGATACGGCGGCAGCCTGATCGTGATCACGACGGGCGGCACGCTGGATATCGTCGCGGACGATGCGGTGATGGGCGGGGACCCTTCAGGTGCCGTGCTGGAGGCAAGGGCACTGAACGCGTTGAAACCGGCGCGGATGGTGCTGGGCGGCAACCTTTCCGTGGGCTCCAACGTGAACATCGAGGCGACGGCCGACAGCGTCCGTGTGCACGCGGGTGCTGCGCTGCACGCACCTGAGCTGATTCTCACTGCAAGGCCAGGTGGTGAGGGCATCGTGGTCGAGCAGGGCGCCACGCTCAGTACCCTGGGCCAGGGCGCGGCGTCGTATGACGCTACGGACGGCTATTTCTACCAGGGCATCAGCTCAGGCGTGTTCGCGCTGTCCAATGGTGAGTTGAACGTGCTTCCGGTCAGCGGAGCGGCGGACGTCGATATCCATCTCGGCGCGTGCCTGAGTGCCACGTGCAGCGGACAGGCGCTGGTCGTGTCCGAAGGCAGCATCACGTCGGCGACCAATGGCCGCCTGGAGATCGGCGAGAACGCCAGCTACGGCACGCGCCGGCTCAGCCTGGCGGTATCGGCGATCAACCTGGGCCAGGCCGAGGCCTTGCGCGATTTCGCCGCCGAGGGCGGCCTGCCGCCCGGCCTGATGCTCAACCAGCAGGTGCTGCAGCAGCTGCTGCGGGGCAACACTGCCACCCAGGCGCCGGCGCTGGAAACGCTCAGCCTGAGCGCGCGCGATGCCATCAACGTGATCGGCAGCGTGGACCTGGATACGCGCGATCCCGGCACCGGGGTCAGCCGGCTGAAACAACTGGTGCTGGGTGCGCCAGCCATCCACGGCTACGGCGGTGCCGACGCGCGTGCGCGCATCGTCGCCGACACCCTGCTGTGGGACGGTGCCATGGCGGCCAGCCAGCAGATCGGCAGCGACGCCAGCGTGCCGCAGGGCGCCGCGATGGTGAACCGGCTGGGCAGCGGCCAGCTGGACATCATCGCCTCGACCATCGAGCTGGGATCTGCCGCATTCACCCGCCGCCCCTCGGAATCGCGCGCGAACCGACAGCTGCTCGGTTTTTCGTCGGTCAACCTGCAGGCAAGTGACCGTGTGCTGTTCTCCGGCAAGGGCAGCCTGGATGTCTACCAGCAGCAGGGCGACTACGTGGCCGGGCAAGGCTGGCAGTACAGCGGCGGCGCGCTGGACATCAGCGCGCCGTTGCTGACCGGGGCCGGGGCCGCGCAGCTGGCGGTACGTACCGGTGGCACGCTGGCGCTGCACGGTGCCAGCGCGACGGCAGGGGACAATGCCGCACTGGGTGCGGAGCTGTCGCTGCGGGCGCATGACATCGCACTGGACAGCAAGGTGCTGCTGGCCTCCGGCCGCCTGACCGCGCAGGCCACGCGCGATGTCAGCCTGGGCGCGGATGCGGACCTTGACCTGGCCGGCCGCAAGATCAGCCTGCTGGACGTGGACAAGTACAGCTGGGGCGGCGATGTGCTGCTGGGCGCCAGCGAGGGCGACATCCGTGCCGACGCGGGGTCACGCATCGACCTGTCCGCGCGCAACAACCGCGGCGGTCGTTTGACCGTTGATGCGATGGGTGAAGCGGGCGGCCGCGTCGCGCTGGCCGGCAGCGTGCTCGGCAGCGCCAGCGGGCAGACCGGTGCCGGCGGCAGCGTGGTGCCGTGGGACGGTGGCGAGCTGGTGCTGCGCGCGCGCCAGTTGCAGGACTTCGCGGGTCTCAACCAGCGGTTGAACGCGGGCGGGGTGACCGGGGCGCGCAGCTTCCAGCTGGGCGAGGGTGATCTGCAGGTGGGCGACGAGGTCAGGGCACGCTTCGTGGACATCAGCGTGGATGGCGGCAGCCTGGACGTGGTGGGCCGGATCGACGCCAGCGGTGTGCAGGTCGGCAGCATCCGCCTGGCGGCGCGTGACGCGCTGCGGGTCAGCGGCACGCTGGACGCCCACGGGACCGGACTGCGGGTGGATGGCCACGGCAAGATCATCGACAGCCCGAACCGCGCCGATATCGAACTGACCAGCGGCCAGGGGCGGGTAGAACTGGGCAGCACCGCGCTGCTGGACCTGCGCAGCGGTACCGATGTGACGATCGGCACTGCTGCCGGGCAGAACGACGGCGCAGCGCGCGGCAGCCTGCGCATCAACGTGCCGCGCGTGGGCAGCGACGACGCCGCGATCAACGTGGCCGACGGTATCCGTGTCGAGGGTGCGCGCGACATCCATCTCAACGGCTTCCGTCGCTACCTCGATGCGCCGCTGGCCACCGAGGACGACGTGCAGGGCAACCGCCCTACGCAGGTCACCCAAGGCTGGCTGGACACCGTGGTGGACCCGGACAACCGCGCCTGGTTCGATGCGGCGCTGGGCAATGCCGGCCTGCAGCAGCGCGCGGCTGCGCTGGGAACCTACCGCCTGCGGCCCGGCGTGGAGATCGTCGCCACTGCCGGCGCGGCCAA
Organism: Variovorax frigidus; assembly: GCF_051216515.1. Classification (NCBI taxonomy): domain Bacteria; kingdom Pseudomonadati; phylum Pseudomonadota; class Betaproteobacteria; order Burkholderiales; family Comamonadaceae; genus Variovorax; species Variovorax frigidus. The sequence goes on along the minus strand of NZ_JBPJZF010000004.1, from coordinate 115,115 downwards.
TACCCGTGGCGACCTGGTGGTCTCCGGTGACATTGATCTCTCCGGCTACCGTTACGGTCCGCAGGCAGACCGGCTGGATCCGGCGCGACGCGGCTTCGGCGAGTCGGCGGCGCTGGTGCTGCGTGCCGAGGGTGACATCCGCCTGTACGGCAGCATCAACGATGGCTTCGCACCGCCACCGGCAAACCCGGATGAAGCGGGCTGGACCTTGCTGCCGAGCAACAGTGGTGACGCGCGCACGCCCTACGGTGCCGACATCATCGTGCCGATCGGCGGCATACAACTGCAGGCCGGCACGCGCTTCGTCGCCGGCACGACGCTGAACTACCCGATCCCGTTCCGTGCCATGACCTTGCCGGCCGGCACCGAAGTGCCGATGGACACGCGCATTGCCGGTGCCCTGCTGCTGACCGCCGGCACGGTATTGCGTGCGCCGGTGACCACCGCCGAGGGCCAGCTGCTGGCGGCCGGTACTGTGTTGTCCGCAGCGCTCGAGCTGGGGACTGGCGCGGTGCTCGGCGCCGGCTTCCGCCTGGACACCGCGCTGGCGGTGCAGGCGCAGGTCTGGCCGGCGGGCGTTGCGTTGCCGGCTGCGATGCGACTGAACGCTGCGGTGGAGCTGAAGGCCGGCTCGCTGATTCCGTCCATGACCGAGGTGCAGCTGGCTGGCAACCAACCGGTCAACCTGCGGCCGGCGGATGCCAGCGGCAGCCAGGGGCGCAATTGGGCGCTGGCGCCGATGCTGCCCGAAGGCACCACGTCATGGGACCTCACTGCCGTGGCCGGTGCCGATACCAGCGCGGCCGACATGCGCGCGCGCCGTTTTGGCGCCAGCGGTGACCTGGTGCTGGCGGATACGCACTATTCGACCCTCCGTACCGTACAGACCACCAACGTGTTCGTCGGCGAACGCGTCATCACCCTGCAGGGTTCGCTGGATACATGGGGCGATGAAAGCTTTGCCGGCAAGCCGGTCAAGGAACTGGCCGATATCTTCGCCATGTCCGAGGACAACTTCTGCTTGGCCTTCGCGGGCGCCTGTGCCAATGCACCGCGCCTGGTCACCCGCGAGGGTTCACTGGCGTGGGTAGGCGATGAGAGCTTCACCGGGAAACCGGCCAGCGAACTGGCCGCATGGTTTGGCTGGTCCGAAGAGGAGTTCTGCGCGCAAGGCGCGGAGGTGTGCTACGGCGGCGGCGAGTGGGTCAACGAAACCCACTACCCCAGCCGGGTTGGCAGCCCAGCATGGAGCGTGCTGCGCACCGGTGCAGGCGATATCAACCTGCTGGCCGCAGGGGATGTGGCGATGCGCTCGGGCTTCGGCGTCTACACAGCGGGCACGCCCAGCTGGCTCGGAGAAGGGCGCGACGCGGCCTTCAATCCGGCCCGCGCAGCCGCGCCCTTGGCAGGACAGAGCCCGCTGCTGGGGCCGGTGCAGGCCGGCGGTGCCTATGACGCGGCACTGAGCGCTCACCAGGCGTGGTACCCGGACGCGGGCGGCAATCTGCGCGTTGCTGCCGGCGGCAACATCGGGGGCGACGTGTGGGCTGAAACCGCCATGCCGGGCGGGGCAGCGGGCGCCAATCCGGCAGACAGTGCCAGCAGTGCGATCGGTAACTGGCTGTGGCGCCAGGGCAGCGGCAGCACCGACGGTGTGGTGCCGACCGCGACCAGCTGGTGGATCAACTTCGGCACCTACGCCAACGTGCGCAACCGCGGCGGCGCCACCCCGCGCATGATCGGCTTCACCGGCTTCGGCACGTTGGGCGGCGGAAACCTGAGCCTGGAGGCGGGCGGACACGCCGGTGTCGTGCAGGGCCAGGGCAGCGCGCTCACGCCCGCGTCCGGCGCGGAGCACGCCACGGCGATCGTCGCCGCTGTGGGCTCCACCGGCAGGGTGGTGGACGGCGAGATGATGCTCACCGGGGGCGGCGACCTGTCCGTGCGCAGTGCAGGTGCCCTCAATCCCAACCTGGAGGCCACCTCGCAAGTGCCCAATGGCAATGTTCAGAGCCTTGAGTTGAATGGCACGCTGGTCAACCTGCGCGGGGCGCTGACGCTGCAGGCATCGCGGATAGGTGGTGTCGCCACCAATGCGTTCAGTTACCGGACGCTGGACAGTTCGCTCGCGGTGTCTGACCCGTCCGTTGCACTGCGCGGTGACGCGCTGGGGGGGCCGGTGCTGGTGCTGGGCGACGCCAGCGCGTTGCTGCAGGCGCGCGGTGATGCGGTGCTGGGTGCGGTGACCGATGCCGGACGTTCGGCGGTCCTCAACTACAACGCGGTGACCCTGGCTGACGGCAAGACGGCGGCGGGCACCAGCTGGTTCTCGCTGTGGACCGACCGCACCACGCTTGATGTGGTGTCTGCCGGAGGGGACCTGGCGCCGAGCCTGGTCGGTAATCGGCATACGATGGGCCGCGATGTGGCGGGCGAAATCTTCGGCTCCTCTCTGCGTTACTGGACGCTGCCCTCGGCGGTCCGCCTGCTTGCCGCCAGCGGCAACATCAAGCTGGACCAGGCGTCGGGCGGGGGCAATGACATCCTGTTGACGCGACCCTCGTCGAGCGGGGTGCTTGAGGTACTGGCCAGCGGTTCCATCCTGGCGACCGCGGGCTCGGTGGGGATCAGCGGCGGCGGCGCCGACACCCGGTTGCCGACGCCCTTCGATCCGGCGTTCGTGGCCAGCCAGGGTCTTGCCCGCGTCGCCAGCAACCTGTCGCTGGACGCGCCGGCCGTGGAGCCGCAGCTCGGGCTCCCGCTGTATGCCTTCGGCGCACCCACCCTGCAGTTCAACGACCTGCGCGATGGTGGCAGCACCCCGAACCGCTTCTACGCGGTGCAGGGCGACATCATCGGGCTGCGCACCGGTCAGCAGTGGCAATTGCCCCCCGACGCCAACGATGGCCGAACGGTGTTCACCTTCAACGACGTCGCCGCGCCGGTCAACGTCCGCGCCGGTCGCGACATCCTGCTCAGTGACATCGGCGGGCTCAACAACACCGCAACCGACATCAGCATCGTTGAAGCCGGCCGCGATATTGTCCATACCCAGATACGCGTCGCCGGCCCGGGTAACCTGGAGGTCAGCGCTGGCCGCCAGATCCGCCAGGAAGACAAGGCCAGCATCACCACCACCGGGGGACTGGTCCAAGGCGACACCCGCCCGGGTGCCAGCATTGCGGTAACGGCCGGCAACCAGCAGCTGGACTACACCGCGCTGCGTGCCCGCTACCTGGATTGGGCAAACCTTGCCGACCCGGACCTGACCCTGGCCGAGCAGCCGGGCAAGGCAGTCACGCTGTACGCCACCGAGCTGGAAACGTGGCTGCAGGAACGCTTCGGCGTGCCGGCCAAGGGCGATGCGGCACTGGCGCTGTTCGATACGCTGCCCGCCGCGCAGCAGCGCATCTTCCTGCGCCAGGTCTACCACGCCGAACTGCGCGCCGGCGGCCGCGAGTACAACGATCCGGACAGCCCGCGCTTCGGCTCCTACCTGCGCGGCCGCGAGGCGATCGCCACGCTGCTGCCGGAGAAGGATGCCGCAGGCAAGGCGATAGACCGCAGCGGCGACATCGTCATGTTCGGTGGCTCCGGTATACGCACCCAGGCCGGTGGCGACATCGACCTGATGGCACCGGGCGGACAGATCGTGGTCGGCGTGCAGGGTGAGGTACCGCCGGCCTCGGCGGGTCTGGTCACGCAAGGGCAGGGCGATATCCGCGTGTTCAGTGACGGCAGCCTGCTGTTGGGCCTCTCGCGGGTGATGACCACCTTCGGTGGCGACATTCAGGCGTGGTCGGCACGGGGCGACATCAACGCCGGCCGCGGCGCGAAGACCTCGGTGCAGTACACCCCGGCACTGCGCGTCTACGACCAGTGGGGCAACGTGGACCTTTCGCCGCAGGCGCCGGCCACCGGCGCGGGTATCGCCACGCTGGCGCCGATCGCCGAAGTGCCGGCCGGTGACGTCGACCTGATCGCGCCGCTGGGTACCATCGATGCGGGCGAAGCGGGTATCCGCGTGTCGGGCAACGTCAACCTGGCCGCGTTGCAGGTGGTGAACGCGGCGAACATCCAGGTGAAGGGCGAGTCCAAGGGGATCCCATTGATCGCCGCGGTCAATGTCGGAGCGTTGACCAATGCCAGTGCGGCGGCTTCGCAGGCCACTGCTGCGGCGCAGGACGTGTTGCAGCGCGAGCGTGCATCGGCCCGGCAGAACCTGCCCTCGGTCTTCACAGTGCGGGTGCTCGGTTTTGGCAGTGAGCGGCTCGAACCAGTGGAATCGGAAAAGCCGTCGTCACCCCCGTCGGGGTTGCAATCCAGAGTGGTTCCCTACGACCCGATCAACTTCGTGCAACTCATTGGTAACGGACAGAACATCCAACCCGGGATGCTGTCTCGCCTGACCGAGGCCGAGCGGCGGCAGTTGCAACAAAGCCGCTAGACCCAGGCCCGGAGTCGTGTTTCTCACCTGTTCCCTGCACTGGCGGGGAACAGGCTGGGGAACCTTTGCCCAGGATCCGCCATGACTTCACTTCAACCTGTTTCCACACCTGGTGGCATCGCACCGCGCTTGCGGCCGCGTCGATCTCGCGCTGCCGCGCCGGCCGGACGTGCCGCACACAGTCACCGAGGTCACTGCGCCATGGACGTCGGTGTTTGGCATATCCGAGATTCGCTCGAGTCGATCGACGCCCGCGTCGTGGTTGACGACGAATGCGCCGAGAAGAACAGCGGCATCGCACTGCGCGAGGTCCTGGCGTCGAACTACCAACGGCTGCACCAACGCCTGCTGCGCCATCTGGGCTGCGCCGACCGGGCCAGCGACTGTCTGCACGATGCCTGGCTTCGTCTGGGTGAGATGCACGTATCCGAGCCCGTGCAAAGCCCCGAGGCCTACGTCTACCGCGTGGCCTGCAACCTGGCGATGGACCGCCTGCGCAGCAACCGCCCCATGCAGTACGCGAGCGGCGTGGAATCCGAGCTGGACGCACTGGCCGACCATTCGCCCGGCCCCGACGTCATTGCCGAAGCCCGCTCCGAGCTGGAAGCGGTGGAGCGCGCGCTGCAGCGCCTGCCGCGTCGCCACCGTTCGGTGCTGGTCGCACTTCGCCTGGAAGACAAGACCCGCCAGGAGGTCGCAGCCTGGCTTCGCATCTCCCTGCGCAGCGTGGACACCGCGCTGCGCCAGGCCCTGGACCACTGCGCCGAAGCCTCCGGCCAGACGGTGATGGTGGGCGTCGGCTCACCTCGACGCGACCTGTCCCCACGCTGGCGGACCCCGTCCGCCGCAGAAGGCGCCGCGAACCCTGTGTGAGTCGTCAAGACGAAGACATCGAATGCGGACGGAACCGAGACACATGAAGGCCTGCGGAGAACTTGAATCGCAGTCGACTTCAGTCGGGTGCCGTGGAAGCCTGTCCGTCCGAGCCCTTCGAATCTGACCGGTTCAGGGACGGCGCTCAATGCGAGACCGATCCAACCGATGGGCGTCTTGCGCATGGCAGCAGCGGCAACCACGTAACTCCTTCGCGGACGCGATGAATCACGGGTTTTAACGAATTCGTCACAAGGCGCTCTCACCATGTCGGGTTCCAGAATCAGGGCCATCCCTTGCCGCCTCAAGAAATTTTCTTCCTTTTCCACTCGCTTTCGTGCCGTGGGCGGGCTGTCGATCGCGGTAACGGCGGCCTCAAGTAGCAGCCAGCATGCGTCTGCGCGTCTACCATTTGAAGCGGTGCGCCATTGGTGTCGGAGTGCTGGGGGCGTGCTCGCTGGCAGCGGTCCATGCCGCAGAGAGTGCGGCGACAGCAATGCGGGCAATTGCCGCGAGTGGCGCGAGCCCCGGCGTGCAACGCGAGGAATTGCAGTTCGATATCCCGGCGCAGCCATTGGCCGACGCTCTAAGCCGATACGCCGTGGCATCCCGCCGGACAACCCTGTTTCCGAGCGTCTCCGTGGCCGGGCGGACTTCGTCTGCGTTACGCGGTCTTTATTCTCCTGAGATGGCGCTACGCAAGCTCCTGGAAGGTACCGGCCTCGTTGCCGAAAAAACGCCGGGAGGTCCCAGTGACGCATTTGTATTGAGAGCGGTAGGCCCGTCGGCATCGATGACTGACACCGTGCCTCTGGCTGCAGTGGACGATGACGATGGATACGACGGTCTGGTTCAGACCCGCATATGGCGAGCGCTTTGCGCAAATCCAAGGACCGCGCCTGGCGGCTACCGATCGATTCTTCGGTTCGAGGTGAACGCTGAGGGCGCCGTGCATCGAGTCCGCCTCCTTCGTACGACAGGCGACCCGCGCCGCGACGCGCTGTTGCTGGACATCGTGCAACGCGTGCGGATCGACGCTCCACCTCCCGCTGGCATGGCCCAGCCGTTGACGATGGTCGTACTGCCTCGCTCCGCGAAAGCTGCGCCTTACTGTGGCAGCGGGAGCTCCGAGCATGGCTGATGAGGCGCAGCCGGCGCTGCTGGACCATCTGGTCAAGCGCTATCGCAATCTCAAGCTGCGGCTGACCCGGGTGTTGCGCAACGGCGACTTGGCAAGCGATGCGCTTCAAGACACCTGGCTACGGGTGCAAAGCCAGCAGGATCACGGGCCGATCGGCAGCCCGACCGCGTATTTGATGCGCATGGCGGTCAATATCGCCATCGATATCCAACGCAAGCAAGGTCCGCGACTGCCCACCGATGATGTAGACGCGTTGCTGGAATTGTCGGATCCTGCACCCGGCCCGGCCCAGACGGCGGAAGCTCGTTCGGAACTGGAGGCGCTTTTGCGGATCATGCGTGGCCTTCCCCAGCGACGCAGAGAAATACTGATCCTGGTTCGGTGGGAAGGCATGCCGCAGCAAGAGGTGGCTGAGCTGCTTGGCGTCTCGCTGCGCGTTGTCGAGCATGAACTCAAGCGTGCGCACGACTACTGTGAAGCTCGCATGCGAAATGCGGAAAATTAATTGGGGGATTTGCTGCTTGTCAAACGTCATAGCGTGTGAAGAACACCATCACCCCGACCGCGAGCGAGAGAGCACAGCTGCCTCGTGGCAAGCTTGCGCGTGTGGCATGACACCATGAAGACACCTGCGGAAGACATCGTTCCAATTTCGGATGAGCTGCAATTGCAAGCGGCGGCATGGTTGCGCCGGCTCACCTCCGGAGACGTACGCCCGCGTGACGCCCAAGCTTTCCAGCAGTGGAAACGGATCAGTCCTGCGCATCAGGCCGCATTCGAAGAAGTGAAACGAAGATGGCAAGTCATGAAGCCGGCGCTTGGCGAGTTGCTGCGCACCGATCCTTCATCCGCGGCGCTTCATCGGCGCACACTCGCGAGAGCGGGAATGAATGCAGGCGCGGGGCGTCGGGCTTTCGTCGGCGCGGCAGTCGGCGCAGCCGCGGTGGCAGGCGTTGCCGTGATGCGTCCCCCCTTGGGGCTTTGGCCGTCAGCAGGCGAATGGGCGGCAGACTATCGCACGGCCACCGGAGAGCAACAGACGCTCGCTTTCACTGAGCATGTCAGCGTGATGCTGAATACGCGAACGAGCATTCGGCGCGAGCTGAAGGAGCACAGAACCACTGGCCTGCAACTTGTCGCCGGGGAAGTGGCAATCGACCTGCAGAACAGCGACCTGGCATTTGTGGTTGCGGCCGGCGCAGGCCGCAGTACCTTCGGATCCGGTCGCCTGGAAGTGCGTGATATCGAGGGCAATGTATGCGTGACATGCATCGACGGCGTGGTTCGTGTCGAACATCCCTCGGGAACGCGTGCACTCCACTCGGGGCAGCAGGTCATCTATGACGCGGCCGGAATAGGCCGCGTCACGCAGACCGATCCGGACAACGTTTCTGCATGGCGCAAGGGCGAGCTGGTTTTCAAGGATGTTCCCCTGGGGCGTGTGATCGACGAGATCAACCGCTACAGAAGCGGGCGCGTCATGCTGGCAAATTCGTCGGCGGGCAAGAGCGCGGTGAGCGGGCGCTTCTATGTCGAATCTCTCGACACTGCGCTCTCGCAACTTCAACACTCCTTCAATCTCAAGGCCAGATGGTTGCCTGCGGGCGTTGTCATCCTGAGCTGACCCCTTGACGGTGGCGCCCTGAGGCTTGCAAGTGACGCACCGATGACGAGCTGCGTCGGATACAGCTGCGTCTGCACCGCTCCAGCGGAGGTCACTTCCCGAAAGACCTCAGAACAAAAATACTTGGGGGATTTGGCGGATATCGCACGTCATAGCGCATCGAGGTCGTTCTTGATGCGGGCGCGAGCTTGGCAAGTTTGACCTTCGCAATGCGGCTGGCCGATCGGTTCGGCCGGTCGAATGATGGCTCACTAATCGGCGGATATCCATGAACCCACGCGCACGTTTCACGAATCGGAACTCGGCAAACAACGACGACGCAGTATTCCGGCTCGCGCCTCTGGCCAGTGTCATCGCGATCACGATCGCCTCAGGCAGTTTTGGTTTCGCTGGATCCGCTCACGCGCAACGCGCATTCAGCGGCAGTTGGTTCGCAAACAAGGGCGCTGTGCAAAGCACCGCTGCTGCAACCGGCATGCTCCCGAATGGAACACCGGCATCGCTGCTCACCAACCCGATTGCACAGCAGCAAAAGGCAAATGCGCAACTTCAGAAATCCATCGGAAATTTGAATCTCGCAGCGCAGGCGATTGCAGCGCAGCAGTCGGCGCAAGCCGCTGCAAGAGCGGCTGCACTCGCCGCCGGATCTGCGATTCCCGACGGTCTTTCCGAGGGAGGTCTCAAGGTCGATTCGTTGACGGCGAGCTGGCTCAATGCGAATCCTGCGACGCAGGTGGTTGCCAACGGCAGAACCACCGTCAACATCCAGCAGACTGCCGACAAGGCGATTCTCAACTGGGAAACTTTCAACGTCGGCAAGAACACGACGGTGAGTTTTCAGCAGCTGAAGAACTGGTCTGTGCTCAATCGTGTCACCGATCCGCTGGCGAGGCCCAGCCAGATCGCCGGGCAAATCCAAGCGCCAGGCAGCGTCTATATCCTCAATCGCAACGGCATCCTGTTCCACGGTAGCAGCCAGGTCAACGTCGGCAGCCTGGTGGCGAGCGCGGTCAACATCACAAACGACAAGTTCAAGACCAACTTTCTCTCGACAGCGTGGGACGCCACCGGACCCACGTTCGCGGCCGAGCTGGGGCTTGGAGCCGCCGGGTTGGTGGCAGTCGAGGCCGGCGCAAGACTGCAGTCGGCGTCAGGCGGCCGGCTTGCGCTGTTCGGCGGCGATGTTCGCAACGAAGGCACGCTGAGCGCACCCGACGGCCAGGTGCTGCTGGCCGCCGGCCAGCAGATCTACCTGCGTGCCAGCGACGACAACGGCATGCGCGGCTTGCACGTCCGACTGGGTGAAGGTGGGCTGGCCTATACGGCCGGCCTGATCGACACGCCGCGCGGCAACGTGACGTTGACCGGCGCCGAAGTCGTGGTGGACGCTCTGGCTGGCCAAGCCGACAAGCCCGCATCCGCCGTGCTCGCCGCCTCCACCAGCCTCATTGCCAACGGCTCCATCACGCTGGCCGCCGCGGACCGCGCGCAGGCTGCCACGGTCAGCAGCGAGGACGGCACTTTCAAGAGCTGGGAAGCGAGTTCGCTCGGCAGCGTCACAGTCGCCCCTGGCGCGGTGCTGCAGATCCTGCCCGAGTTGTCCGACACGACGCGGGCGGCCTCGGACAAGCTCGATGACCCGTCGGCCATCAGCCTTCGCGGCAGCCGGGTCGGCATCGGCGCGCGAGCCTTGCTGCAGGCCTCCGGCGGGCGCATCAGCATCGATTCCGAAGCGGTCCCCGGCCGCAGCACCCAGGGCGTGGCCGACCAGAGCCTGGTGCGCATCGACAGCGGCGCGGTGCTCGACGTCTCGGGAACGCTGGGTGTGCGCAAGTCCGTGCTGGACAACTTCGTGACCGTCGAACTGCGCGGCGCCGAGTTGGCAGACAGTCCGCAGTACCACGGCGCCTTCTACGGCAAGAAACTCTGGGTCGACATCCGGGACAGCGGGCGCTTCGAAGATCCGCTGCTGCAAGGCGTCGAATGGATCACTGGCAAGCCCGGGCAGTGGCAGGGTACTTCGCTGTTCAACGCCAGTGGGTACATCGGGGCCATCCAGCGCGGTATCGGCGAACTCACCAGCCGGGGCGGCAGCATCGACATTCGCGGAAGCGGCAGCCTGGTGCTGCGCGAAGGCTCGGTGCTGGACGTGAGCGGTGGAAGCCTGAATTTCAGCGGTGCCGACGTGCCTGTTTCCTACGTGATCGATGAGGGGGGCCGCTACGTGCCGGTAGGCAGGGCAGCGTTCGGAAACCTCTATCGCGGACTGGGCGGGCAGTTCACCAGCAGCCATCCTCGCTGGGGCGTCAGCGAGACCTTCGCCAGCATGGTGTTGGGGCGCACCTGGCGCCGGGAGGCGGGCTATACCGAAGGCCAGGCTGCCGGAACCATCACGCTCATAGCGCCGCGCATGGCCGTCGAAGGCGACCTGCTCGCCATCAACCAAGGCACCACCCGCCGGGTCGAGCAGTCGCCCGTGGGCGGCAAGCTGGTCATTGGTGACGCGGCGGCACCTGAGCGTACCAAGGTGACGATGCGCGACTACGGCGTCAACGAAGTGGCTGTGAGCGGCGCCAAGTCCGCCCTCTCTGACGACGCCTATCTGCCAGATGGCCTGCTGCCCGAAAACCATGTGACCGTTCTCTCGGCCGATTCGCTGCAGGCTGGCGGCGTCGGCAAGCTCGAGATCTACGCGAACGACACCATTTCCGTGCGTGAAGATGCCCGTGTGCAACTGGGCGATGGCGGTTCTGCACTGCTACGCGCGGCCGATATCCACGTGGATGGGGCGATTCGCGCCCCGGGCGGCCGCATCGTGCTCGAGTCCATGCACGACACTTACATTGCCGGTACCGAGCGCGGCGTGCACCTGGGCGGTACGGCGGTGCTGGACGTGGCCGGCCGCTGGACCAATTGGCTGGCCGACGGGACGCCTCCCGCGCCGGTGCATGGCGGCAGCATCCGCGTGGGCGGTGCCGGCCGTTCGGCAGATTCGCTGGCGGCTGTTGACGGTGAAATCCGTTTCCATGGCAACAAGGCGACCATCGTCATCGACGATGGTGCCTTGCTCGATGTCTCGGGCGGTGCGCGCGTGGGCCTCAACGGCAAGATCTCCGCCCTGGGTGATGCGGGCAGTATCGAAGTCGCCGGGCTCGACCTGCAGATCGGGAAGGGCGCACAACTGCGCGGTTACGCCCTGGCCACCTCTGGCAAAGCAGGACGGGCCGGCCGGTTGAGCATCAGCGGTGGTCGCGACAACATCGCCATCGGGGCTGCATTGGGCGAACTCGAAGCGCTCGTGGACGGTGTGCTCGAAGCCGGCACTCCCGCTCCCAAGGAAATCCGGCTGATCGCTCCCTTGGTCGTACCGGCAGGCGAGCCGCTGCCGATCGACGGCGGCGTGGTTGCCAAACACGTGCCGCCGGACACGCCGGTTGCCAAGGCCAGCAGCTTCAATTTCTACAACGCAGCGAGTCCTGTCACGCTGCAGGCCGACTGGAAGTTGCCCGACGGCATGTATGCCTACAACACGAGCGGTGGCTACCTCGGAGGCGGCACGTCCATTCCGGCCGGCACCGTCATCCGCCAGATCGGAGGCACTCTGCAAGCCGGCGACAAGTTACCCCGCGCGGTATTCCCTGACGGCATCACCAACAACAACGACATTGCCTTGCTGGTGCCCGCCGGTGCCGTGCTGGCCACTGATTTCACCATTCCCGTCGGCACCGTGTTCGCCGCCGGTACCGTGCTGCGGCAAAACGTCGAAGTCAAACCTGCGCAGATGTTCTCGCCCGAGTTCTTCCAGCAGGGCGGCTTCGGGTCCTATGCCCTCACCGTCGGCGGCGACATCAATGTCGTGCCCGGTACCCAGATCGCGCTGCGACCTCAGCACCGACAACTGCCGGGCGTCGTGGCCGGCATCCGCACCGACACGGCGCTCGCCGATCTTGGTCCTGTGACGGTGCTCGACCCGGCCTTGCGCGGTACGGCCAGCCTGCGGTTGCAAAGCAGCTACGCCGCCTGGAAGTACGACACCTTGGGCAATCCCACCATCGACTACACCACCGGCAGCCTGCATCTGGGTACCGGCTCGGTGATCGACGTAGGCGTTGGCGGCAGCATCGCGCTTCAGGCGGCCCGCTCGCTCTATGCGGACGGCACGCTCAACGCCCCCGGCGGCAGCATCGCGTTGCTCGGGCGCTCGGGGTTCTGGATCGGCAGCAATGCGCGCCTGCTCGTTCCCGGCGCCCTGCTGCCCAGCTACAGCGCCCGGCGGCTGACGACCGGGACCTTGCTGCCTGGCGGCACGGTCACGCTGGAAACCGGCTCGGGCGGCCTGCACGGGATCGGGGTCGGTCTCGGCGGGCCCGCCCAGATCGTGACCGAGGCGGGGTCGCTGATCGATGTCTCCGGTGCCCTGGCGACGCTGGACTTGCCCAGTGCGCTGTCGGGCAGCGGCTTCCTTCACCGCTTGGGTACCGCGCCGGGCGCCATGCGGGGCACCTCGACCGAGGTCTGGAGCGATGGCGGCTCCGTCCTCATCCGTGCTGACGAAGGCGCCTGGCTCGACGGCAGTTACGCCGCCGGCGTGCAGCATTCGAAGGCGCGCGCGGGCAGTTTCCTCCTGGACATTGGCGCGTGGCTGCCGGCGTCCGTCAACATGAACGGGAGCTGGGGCGCGGCCCTGGAGCCCTTCAACGACCGATCCATCGTCCTGCGCCAGGCCGGCAAGGCCTTGCCGGCGGGCTTCACCACGGCCAGCATCGCCCGGACCGGCTCCAGCAAACGTGCGTTGCTCGCCGCCGATGCCTTGCACGATGCCGGTTTCGCCGACATCGATCTGATCGCCAAGACCCACATCCTGTTCGACGGGGATGTGGACCTGCACGCTGGCAGCACGCTGCGCTTGGATGCCGCCGTGCTCGGTACGCTCGACCCGGCCCAGGCCAGCAGGGTCCGGGTGGCAGCCCCCTACCTCGCGCTGGGCGATACCCAGAACCGCTTCAGTACCTACAAGGCCCAGGCCTGGACCCGCTTCGTCACTCCGCAGCTGGGTGCCGGCACGCTGAGCGCGGTGGGCGGGCAACTGCTGGGCCTCAACGGCGACGCTGTGCTGCGTGGCTTCGGCAGCAGCAGCCTGGCGAGCGAGGGCGATCTCGTGCTTGGCGGCATCTGGGGCGATGACGTCGGCAAGCTCGGCGCCTACCGCGGCCGTGCGGCGAACGGCCAAACCGTCCCGAACGGCGGCTCGCTGGCCGCTGCCGGCGAGCTGGCGCTGCGCGGCGCGCAGATCTATCCCGTCACTGCCACCACCTTTGCCGTTTCAGCCGCCGCCGGCCTGGACGCGGCGGGCAACGCCGTGGCCGGCCGTCTCACGCTGCTGCCCGGCGATGCCCGTGTCGCACCGCCGCTGGAAGTCCACGGCAGTGCGATCTTCCAGGCCGACGAGATCGTCCAGGGCGGCGTGGTGCGTGCCCCGCTCGGGCAGATCACCTTCGATGCCGGCGCCAACGGCAGCGTCACGTTCGCGCCCGGCAGCGTCACGGACGTGTCGCTGCACGGCCGGCTGCTGCCCTACGGCACGCTCATCAACGGCATCTGGTATCTGGCCGGCGGCACCGAGTACCAACCTTTGGGCGCCGAGACCGGCATGCCCGCGCCCATGACGCTGGTCGACACGCCTCCGGCAAAATACGTGACGGTCCAGGGCCGCAGCGTGGACATCCAGGCCGGCGCGCAGATCGATTTGTCCGGCGGCGGTGATTTGGTCAGCGCCGAATTTCTCCCGGGAACGGGCGGGTCGCGCAACATCTTGCTGGGCAGCAACGTGTGGGCCGTGGTTCCCGGGGCGCAACCCGCAGCCGCACCGGCGGCCACCAGCGAAAGCCGCGGGCCCGGCGTGGGCAGCCGCGTCTGGCTCGATGCGGTGCCAGGTCTCGCGGCCGGCTGGTACACCCTGCGGCCTGCAGACCATGCGCTGCTGTCGGGCGCCTTCCGCGTGCAATTGTCCGAGGCGGCGAGCGACCGAAGCGGTGCCGCCGGCCAGCGCGCCGACGGTACCTGGGCCGTGAGCGGCCGCTTCGGCTCCAGCTTCGACGGGGGCGAAGAGGCTCGTGCCTCCACCTTCCTGGTCATGTCCGGCGAGACCGTGCGTCGCTACAGCGAGTTCAAGGAAGCCACCATCAGCGCGACCTTCGCCGCCAAGGCCGCCGCTGCCGGTACTGTCGTGCCTCCGTTGCCCGCCGACGCTGGCCAGCTCGCACTCACGGCCCATCAGGCCCTGCGTCTGGACGGCAGCTTCGACCTTCGCGCGGGCCCCGGCGGCCGCGGCGGCATCGCCGACATCGCATCGCAATCGATCGCTGTTGTCGCCGACGGCTCCGCTGCGGTGGCTGGCTACGCTCTGACCATTGGCGCGGGCGCTCTCAATCGGATCGGGGCCGAAAGCCTGCTGCTAGGGGGCACGCGTGGCGCGCAAGTGGACGCCGACCGGGACGGCACAGCCGACAGCACCGCGCTGACCGGCATTGCCGAGCGCATCCTGATCGCCAACGACGCCGACTCCGCCTTGGTCGGCCCCGAAATCCTGCTGCTCACCGGCTCGGGCCAAACCACTGGCACGGCTGACATCACCGTGACCGAAGGGGCGGTGATCCGGGCCGAAGGCCGCCACAGCGGCGCGGCGCAGCCTTGGGCGATCGGCGTCATGCCCGCCAACGCCACCGAAGCGCCCAAAAATCTGGGCACCGGTCAGGGCGCGCTGCTCGTGCTGAGCAACGCTGCAGGCGAACTGGGCGTACGCCGTTTCGATCTCGCCAACGCGGCCGGCACCTTCGCCGGCATGATCGACGTGGCAACCGGTGCGCAACTGCGGGCGGAAAACAGCATCCTTTTCGATGCCGCTGCCGGCTCGCGCATCGCCGCGGGAGCCGATCTGGCTGCCCGTTCGCTCGAACTCGCATCCAGCACCATTCACTTGGGCGCCGCACCGGCCGGGTCGGCCGGGTTCGTCGCCAACGACCAGACGCTGGCCGCTCTCGCGCGTGCCGAGCGCCTCGTCCTGCGCAGCTACGGCACCGTCGACGTGCACCAGAACGCAGCGTTCACTGCGCCGGCGGCCACGCTGGTGCTCGATGCCGCCGCACTGCGCCAACAGGGCACTGGCGATGCACGCATCGAAGCCGGCACGCTGGTGTTGCGCAATACCAGCGCTACCCTGGCCACCGGCGCAGAACCTACCGATGCCGAGGGTACCTTGGTGCTGAACGCAGGGCAGTTGGTTCTCGCGCGGGGCGATAGCCGCCTGCTGGGCTTCGGCCGCGCACAGCTCACCGCCGCTGAGACCCGGTTCGAGGATGCAGGCAGCCTCACCGCCGGCGGCCAGCAGCCGGCGCAGGCGACCGACGTGGTGCTCGCCACTCCCTTTGTCACTGCAGCGGCGGGTGCCGACGGTACGCTGGCCGTCACGGGCGCTTTGAGCGTCGTGCGCGGCGACCGCGTGGCGTTGGCAGACCGCGAGGCCCGCGTCGGCACCGGGGGACTGGTCGCCCTCAGCGGCCGGTCGGTGGATTTCGCCACCGAAGTGCGCTTGCCTGCCGGCGGCCTCACGCTCGAGGCTGTGGGTGATCTCACCGTGGGCGCCGACGGTGACCTCAATGTGAGCGGCCGGGAACAACACTTCTTCGACCAGACCCGCGTCGTGCCGGGTGGTGACATCGCCCTTGTATCCCAGACCGGTAACGTGCGCGTGCAGTCCGGTGCGCGCCTCAATCTGCAAGACCCTCGGGGCGGCGGCAAGCTCAGCGTCACCGTGCCCGCGGGCAGTTTCAGCATCGAGGGGCAGGCCACCGGCGGCAGCTTCGTGCTGGACGCCGGCAGCCTACCGGGCTTCGGCGCCATGCAACAGGTACTTAATGCGGGCGGATTCGCTACCGCCCGCCAGCTTCGGCTGCGTTCGGGCGACGCGCTGCTGGACGGCGTGACAAAGACTCGCGACTTCCGCCTTGTCGTGGACAAGGGCGGCATCTCGGTCACCGGCACCATCGACGCCTCCGGGGCCACCGGGGGCAACATCCAGCTCGAAGCCGCCAACGACGTGGTGCTGCGCCCGGGTGCAAGGCTCACGGTGGCCGGCCAGAACTTCGACGGCTCCGGCCAAGGGGGTAGCGTGCTGCTGGCAGCCGGCGCCCACCGCGTGGTCGACGGCGTCGACGTGACCCAGAAGGATGCGGTCGTGGATATCCAGACGGGCTCGCTGATCGACCTGGGCGTGGCCAACGCCGCGGCGGCAGCCAAGGTGCTTTCGCTGGATGCCGTGGGCAGCAGCGTGGCGCTGGCCGCGCCCGGCGTCCTGGGTTTCCCGCAGGGCACGCCGGGCTCGCAGATTGTCGCCACGGCGGCCTCCACCATCACCTACGCCGATGGCCGCAGCGCGGAGCTGCCGGCCGGCACGCCGGTGGAGCTGCCCTCGGGCAGCACGCTGACGCTCAGAGCCGGCGGTGAAGTCAAGGTGGCGGGAGGCAGCGGAAAAGTCGCCGTGGTGCTGCCCACCCGCGGCGCCTTCGGTACCCAGGGCGCGACCACCCTGACTTCGGTGCCGGTGACGCTGAATGCGCCGGGCAGCTCGATCCACCTGGCCGGCGGCACCCCGGTGGTACTGCCCAACGGCACGCCGGGCAACGACGTCATCAGCACGGACGTGGACAACGTCAGCGTCACCACAGTCACCGGCGGCAGCCGCGTCACCGTGACGGCGGGCAAGAGCACACTGAACCTGAGCGCCGGGGCCGCGATGACGGTCAACAGCGCCACCGGCGCCTGGTCGCTGCCGGTCGAGTCGGCCGTGCTCAACCAGATCGATTCGTATGCCTGGGACGGCAAGAGTGCCCAGGTCACGCTGACCCGCACGGGCAGCAGCGTCGCCGGGCCCCAGATCATTCTCCTGAACAAGAGCCTGCCCACAGCCACGCGGCTGTCCTTCAGCGGTGATACCCGCGCGCTTCAGGACGTCGTCGTGCCCGCGCGCGGGTCGCTTGGGGTGGAGTTCGCGGTCGAAAACTTCAGCCCCAACAACACCTACGAGTGGCGCGTCTTCTACGGCGACGGCATCGGCCCCAAGAACCAGTACAGCTTCCATTTCCCCGAGGGCACGCCGGCCGGCGTCCAACTCGTCACGGGTACCTATGGTGCCGCCTACGACATCACCTACCCCGACGGCCGCACTCGCACCACGGTCCAGGGTGAACGGCTGTCGTTGCCACCGGGCGCTTCGTTGCGGTTGAATTCGGCCAGCGGCAACGACATTGCCGTGGCACCCGGCTCCACCGGCGTGCTCAAGATGGAACTGCGCAACGAGTCCGCCGGCTCGCTCAATGGCGCGATCTTCTTCGGCCGCAACATTTCGGTCACGCAGGCCAGTGCGGGCACGAATCTCAAGCCGATGGCGGGCGGCTACGGTTACGGCACGAACCACCTCGCGACCTACTACGGCAGCCAGCCAATCGACCTGCAGCTGCGCACCGAATATGCAGCGCCGCTGGTTCTCACCAGCGCGGTCATCGGCAGCCTCTCCGCTGGCGCCGAACTGTCCCTTCCCAAGGGCGGACGGTTCGTGCCCCAGGGCAGCGGCGACATCAACCTGTCGCTCAATGGCGGCGGTCGCTTCGACATCGACGGCGTGAGCCTCCGCAGCCTGGCCGCGGGCAGTGTGCTCACCCTGGCGCGCAGCGGGCGGCTGGACTTCGTCTCCGGTTCGAGCGGCGCCATTCCGCTGCTGCTGTCGTCCCAGACCGTGGTGGCGGGCCTCTCCGGTGCCAGTCTGCTGGACCTTGGTGGCGGTCAGGCCGGCACGCTGCACCTGCGTGCGCCGCAGAAGGCCGACGGCAGCGACCTTGGAATCCGCCCCATCGGCGGGACCGTGCTGGGCGCGGCGCGCATCGTTGCCGAAGGCTGGCGAGCCTACGACCTGGCTGACAGCGGCGGCCTGATCGACGACGCAGTGAAGGCGCAGGTGCAGGCCGACGGCGCCCGCTTCGCCGACCACACGGCGGCCATCAAGGGCCGGTTGCTGGCCACCAACCCGGGGCTGGCGGATGTGCTGGCCGTCACCCCAGGCTTCGACCTGGTCAACAGCAACGCAGGCGCCCCCGCTTCCGTGCCAGGCGCGCTGAATCCTGGCGGCAAACTCGGCCTGCCCTCGGGCAGCCTGATCACCCTGATCGATGGCCTGACCGGGGGGCGGATCGTGACTTCTTCGGAAGCCAGTTCGAAGGCCAGCTACCTGGAGCTGAACGCGCCCACCGGGGGGCTGCGCCTGAACTTCAATCTCGGCAACTGGGCGGTGTCCGTGCCGGCGGGCACCGAACTGTTCCTGCCCCATGGCAGCGAAGGGCGCCTGGTGTCGGTCGATGGCACCGCTTATCTGGCCGATGGCAGCATGCGGCCCTTGACCAGTGCGTACTACGACGCCGTCGAACTGCCGCCCGGTACGCGGGTGGTGACCCATCGATCCACCAGCTTTTCGGTGCAAAGCGAGACCGCCACTGGCGCAGCGGCGCTCAGCGCGGTGGAAGTCGTGTTCCCGGCCGGCAGCTACACGTTGAACACCGGCGGCTTCGACCTGCTGGCCCTGCCCGCGGGCAGCACCCTGCGGGCCACAGGCGCCACCGCCAGCCTGATGCTCACGCCCGGCAGCGCCGCGCCGCTGGCGCTCTCCCTTTCCACGGGCGGCACCTACGCCGTCAACGGCGGCCAGTTCGAAGCACTCCCCGGCCAGGGCAGTGCGCTGATACTCAACCGGCCTGGCAGCGATGCGGTGAACGTCAGTCCCGGCGCGCGGTTGACCTGGGGCGCGACGGGCCAGGTACGCGCCAGCACCGCAGGCAAGCTGTACGACGCGGCGGGCCGTGTGCTCCGCACGTTCGCGGCGGGCGACTTGGTCCCGGTGCTGAAGGGCCAATACCTGCAGCTCGACGCGGCCGGCACCGTCACCACCCAGACCGCCGCGCTGGGCGTGCGCGTGAGCAATGGCCGCTACGGCGTCACCGGGCCCAGCTTCGATCAGCTCGTCATGACCAACGGGCCCGGTTGGTGGAATTACACCCCGGCCGCGCTCAACCTGAACGCGGCGGCCGAAGTCAAGCTGCTGGGCAGTGAGCCGCGCCACTTCTCCAGCAATATCTGGGGCGTGCAGGTGGTGGATGCCGCGGGCAACGTGGTAGAGACGACGGCCCCCTCCGAGTGGGCGCCCGAAAGCCCGCCCGAGAACGCAACGTTCGAGGTTCAACCCGGCTGGAAGGTCGTCATGCCGAGGGAGGGCCGCCTGCTGGGCAGCGGCGGCGGTGAGACCAAGTTCATCGTGTCGCTGGCCCATGTCAACAAGCCGATGGCGGATGTGCTGGGTTACGGCGCGGCCGTGGAGCACGTGGTGGAGACCACGGCCAGGTTCACGCCGCCGACCGCGGACGTGATCCTGGACAGGGAGTGGGACCTGTCGAACCTGCGCTTCGGAGCCGACAGGACGCCCGGCATCCTGTCGCTGCGCGCGGCCGGCAACGTCCGCATCCATGCCTCGCTCTCCGACGGCTTCACGGGGGGCGACACCATCGCCAGCAGCAACCGGCTGATCGACGGTCCTTCCTGGTCCTATCGATTCGTCGGAGGCGCCGATTTCGCGGGCGCTGGCGTGCTGGGCGTGCAGCCACAGTTCCAGGTGCCCGAGGGCCGGGGCGACGTGGTGCTGCGCGCGCCAGATGCTGGCGCGGGCGGCACGACCGCCGCGCATGTGCTCGTACGCACCGGTACCGGCAGCATCGATCTGGCAGCGGCCCGCGACATCCGGCTCGATTCGCTGCGCACGGTGGGCATGGTCTACAGCACGAGCAGCCTGGGCAGCCTGTTCAGCTACAGCGCGCTCTACACCGCGGGCCGGCCGGCGGACATCCAGCCGGCGGCCAGCGGTGGCTTCGACTTGCTGCCCGATGGCCGCCGCACCTACGCGGGCGACTTCGTACTGGCGCTGGGCGGCGGTGACATCACACTGGCCGCGCAGCGCGACGTGCTGGGCGCACCGCGCGACAACACCCACTTCCAGTCGGGCGTGGTGGCGCAGTATCCGGAGGAATGGCTGCGCGCGCAGGGCAACTACAACGAGGTGGGCGGCATCTACAGCCAGCAGGTGGCCTGGGGGCCGCAGTTCCACAAGTTCCGCGAGGGCGTTGCCACGCTCGGCGGCGGCAACCTGAGCGTGACGGCCGGACGCGACGTGACCACGCTCAATGCCGCGACCTCGGACGCCGGTGTCTACCAGGGCACCACGCCCGCCGATCGCGACCTGCTGGCCGTCGGCGGCGGGGATCTGCTGCTGGACGCGGGCCGCGACATCAATGCGGTGCGGGCGTACGTGGCACGCGGCAGTGGCCGCATCGACGCAGGCCGCCACCTGGGCACGGCCACGGCACGGGTCTACTCGGTGCAGACCACCGGCCATGACGGGGTCGAAACGGAATCCTCGCTCTTTGGCATCGGCGCCGCGGCGCTCGACATCGCGGTGCGCGGCAACGTGAGCATCGACGCGATCTACAACCCCTTGCTGTTGAACAATTACAAGGGCGACTACGGCACGGCCAACACCTACTTCTCGAACTACGACGAACACAGCGCGCTTCGCCTGAGCACGCTGAGCGGCGACATCGTGCTGCAGCCGAAGTCCAGGAGCTACGCAGGGGAGGGCGTGCAGATCCCGAACGGGCCGAAGATCGATTTCCTGAACGCCCTGCTGCCGGGGTCCACCGAGGTCGTCGCCTACAGCGGCGACGTGAGCCTGGGCAACTTCTTCCTGGCGCCGCGTCCGAACGGGGACCTGAACCTGCTGTCCGCGGGCTCGGTGAAGCTGACCGGCGGCCTGGTGGTGTCGGACGCCGACCCCGGGCTGTTCGCCATCCCGCGCCAGGCCGATCCCAACACGACGATCACCTCGCCCTACGTCGGCTTGGCTTCGGCCCTGGCCGAAATGATCCCGGGCTACTGGCCGGGTCTTGACCGTTCGAAGACACATGCTGCGAACCTCTATCGTGCCGGCGACGTCAATCCCGTTCGCCTGTACGCGGTGGGGGGCGACGTGCAGGGTCCGGGCTATGCGCTCGGGCAGGGCACCGTCTGGCTACCGCTGGCCGTGCCCAAGCCTGCCGAAATCCGCGCGGGACGCGACATCGTGGGCTTGAGCCTGGTCGGCCAGAACCTGCGCGAGGACCAGAGCACGGTGCTTTCCGCCGGGCGCGACATCGTGCTCAGCAGCACGCGCGATTTTCTGGGGCAGACACCGCTGGAGACTGGTGTGTGGATCGGCGGCCCGGGACGATTGGAAATGCTGGCCGGCCGAAACGTCAATCTGGGAATTGGCGCCGGCGTGCAAAGCGTGGGCAACCAGCTCAACGCCAATCTGGCGGCAGGCGCGAGCGCCGACGTGCTGCTGGCGGTGGGCATGGGCGCCCACGGCCCCGACTATGCACGCTTCGCCAGCGCCTATCTCGACCCGGGCTCCACCAGCGGCCGGCCCAGCTACGCCACGGCGCTGCGCGACTTCATGCGCGGACAGACCGGCAATGACGCCCTGGGCGAAGCGTCGGCCTGGGAGGGTTTCCAGGCACTGCCGCAAGGTCAGCGCAACGCGTTCATCCGCAAGATCTACTCCACGGAACTCAAGCGCTCCGGCCGTGCGGCGGTGGACAGCAAGGACTACAACGACGGCTACTACGCCACCGCCACCTTGTTCCCGACCGATCCTGCCCTGTTCCCTGCCGACCGGGCCCTGACGGAAGGCGAGGAGAAGAGCTTCAGCGCCCGCTGGGAGCAATACCGCGGGCTGCTGCCGCAGTACTACGGTGGCAATCTGTCGCTGCGCTACAGCCAGGTGCGCTCGCTGTATGACGGCAGCATCGAAATGCTCGTGCCTTACGGGGCGATCGATGGCGGGCTGGCGCGCGTGGGCCCGGACGTGAATACCACCGGCCAGTACAGCGTGACCAGTTATCCGACCAATCCCGTGTACCGGGACTTCCGCAAGAGCTCCTCGCAGTTGGGCGTCGTGGCACTGCGCGGCGGGGATGTGGACATCATGGCCTACGACGACGTGATCGTGAACCAGAGCCGCATCTTCGCCATCGGTGGGGGTGATCTGCTGATCTGGTCGTCCGAAGGCGATATCAATGCGGGCAAAGGCGCGAAGACGGCCGTGTTGGCACCTCCACCGCGGCTGGTGTTCGACCCGGCCAGCGGGGGCTTTTCCCTGGAACTGACTGGCGCGGCAACGGGCTCGGGCATCGCTACGCTGATCACCGAACCCGGGCAGCAGCCCGGCGACGTGTACCTGATCGCGCCGCACGGCACGGTGGATGCGGGCGATGCCGGCATCCGGGTATCGGGCAATCTGATCCTGGCGGCGCAGCAGGTGCGCGGGGCCGACAACATCGAAGTCGAGGGCTTTTCGTACGGGCTGCCGCAAAACGTCGTGAACGTTGGAGCGCTGACCAATGCAAGTGCGGCGGCGTCGCAGGCCGCCACGGCGGCGCAGGACGTGATTCAGCGCGAGCGAGTGGCGGCGCGGCAGGCCTTGCCCTCGGTCTTCACGGTCCGCGTGCTCGGCTTCGGCCACGAGCCCACGGAGCGAGGGGAACCCGCGCCTGGCCGGCCGCTGCCCGCAGGCAGTCAGTCCAAGGTGCGCTACGACCCGGCAAGCCTGGTGCAGCTCGTCGGACGGGGCCAGGCGTTCCGCGGCGAGCGCATGACAGACCTGACTGACGACGAGCGTCGCCTGCTGGCACGGGATCGTTAGTACCACCGAAGGGGCACCGACCCGATCCCGGCATCACGCCGGGATCAGGTCGGATTTCGCCTGCCAGCAGCCTTCGCGCGCTCACGCGTCAACTCAACCTCATTTGATAGAAAGAGGGCCTCACATGGGCGCAAATCTTCAGCAGCAAGTGAATGTCTCAGAGACGCACGATCGGGACCTGGGCATCGAAAACTCAGCCGCGGCCAGTACGGAAGAGAACGTCGACCAGAGCGTGGTGCTGCGCGAAGTGCTGGTCTCTCACTACGACAGCCTTTGCCGCAAGCTTGCCCGCCGCCTGGGCTGCCCGGACCTCGCGACCGAGTGCCTGCACGATGCCTGGCTTCGCCTGGGCAATGCGACCATTTGCGTGGACGTCAATTGCCCCGATGCATACGTGTATCGCGTCGCACACAACGTGGCAACAGACCGACTACGCGATGATCGCCCATGGTGCTACGCATCGGCTGCCGAGATCGCGTTGGAAGGCTTGGTCGATCACACCCCCGGGCCCGAATCGATTGCCCAGTCCCGCTCGGCGTTGAAGGCACTGGAGCACGCCTTCCAGCGTCTTCCTCGGCGGCACAAGTCCGTGTTGATGGAAATCCGGGTGGAAGAGCGCTCACGGCAGGACGTTGCCCAACATTTGGGAATCTCTCTGCGCACGGTCGATTCTGTATTGCGTCAGGCGCTCGAGTTTTGCTCCGAAAGAACGGGCCATCAGGTCCTCGCGGGGGTCACGTCGTCTCGACGAAAGCTGACTCCGCGCAACAGTCAGCCCTCCAGGGGGACAGGGGTGCGTGGAAATGATCTGACCAACGAAATGGCAACTTTCAGCAAGCAGTAGGGGCTCTCGTCAGGCCTCTTTCAGTCGCGGAGGTGCCGGCTCTCAGGGCGGGTTCAAAAAATTAGTCGCTCTTGTGCAGCGACAAAAGCGTGCTGACGTCACATCTGCGTCGTTGTTCTCGAGCCTTTGCGCGAAGTAACGCTCCCGTGTCGTCCATAGGGTTGAACAGGGGGTTCGCGGACAGGACGCCATGCAGCGCGAGCAGTCGGCACGCGCCTGAACAGGGGCTTCGACGTCAGAATTTTCTGCTTGTTCGGTCTACAGGTTCGCATGTTCCTGATCGCCCCCTGCGCCGAGCAGCCGTGGATCGCTTTTGTCAAGCGGGCGCACAGGGAGAACCAACCGGAATGTGGAACCCGCGACGCCTGTGGCAACCAGCGTGGCGTCGCCACCATGTCGACGGGCGATCTCGCGCGAGAGGTGAAGGCCTAAGCCCGAACCGGGAATGGTTGTCGCCGTTTCCGAACGAAAGTACTTCTCGAAAATGCGCTCTGCATCCTCGGGCCGGACACCGGACCCTCGGTCGACCACGTCGATCTGCACACCCTCGCCGACCCGCCGCAGGGAGACGCGCACGGTGCTCTCGGACGGGGAGTATTTCAGCGCGTTGTGCATGAGGTTCTGCAGCGCGATTTCGAGCAACGATCGGTCACCGCGGATTTCAGCGAGGGGCAGATGCGCCTCGAGTTGCAAGCGCGCAGGCTCTGGAAGGTTGAAGGTCTCGCACAATCCGCGCGCGAGATCGATCAGGTTCACCGGCTCCAGCTTCAGTGCCCGCTGTTCGATCTGAAAACGGTCGGCCGTCAGCACGTTCTCGATCAGCATCGCCAGCCGCTGCACCGAACGGCGGATTCGCCCGGTGCGCAGCTTTACCACCGGATCGGCTCCGAACTTCAAGATGTCGATCGACTGGGCCGCGGCATCGATGACGGCCAGCGGCGTGCGGAACTCGTGCGACACCATCGAGACGAACTCGTTCTGCTGCTCGACGGCCTTGCGCTGGCCGTCCAGCGAGTCGAGAAGTTGCGCTTCCAGTCGACTGCGCTGGGCAATCTCGTCGCGCAGTGCGCTGTTGGTCTGGGCCAGTTCGGCTGTACGCCGCGCCACCGTGGATTCCAATGCCTGCTCGGCCTCGATCCGGACCGACATCACACGCTCCCGCTCGACGCGCAAATTGCGTTCCGCACGACGCGTTCTGTCGGCCACGGCGATGTTCAAGAGAATCAGGTGTGTCAAGCTGCCGATCATGTAGATCCGATCGGGTCGCGCGCCAGGCACAAGATCGCCGAGCCACAGCTTCAGCAGGCCGTAGAGGCCCAGGATCGTGCCGACCGAGAATGCCGATGCCGGTAGCAGATACTGGAATTGACGCCGGACGATCAGCAGGTAGCAGACGAAGAGAGCGCCGAAGAGCGTGGATGCGGCGCTGCCAGCACTGACCCAGCGCGGAATCGCGGTGTGATAGTCGGTCAGCGCCACCAGCAGCGCGGCAATGTTGAAGACGACGACAAGGTTGAAGAAGCGCGCGGCCGGCACCCAGTGATGGCGGAAGCCGAAGATGCGCGCCATGAATGCCGTGGCGACGACATTGGAGAAGCAGTTCACGGCCAGGACGGCCTGCGCGACCCGCGCGGGATGGGCGTCCAGAATCCACTCTGCCATGTAGCCCTGCCGGGCCATCGTCATCACAGCGCTGCACAGGACATAGAGCGCATAGTGGCCATAGAGCCCGTCTTTCAGCCACACCATGAAGATCAGGTTCATGCAGATCGACAGCACGGCCGTGCCGAGCAGAAGGCCGACCACGGTGTAGTCTTTCATTTGCTGGCGCTCGAAGCCCGCGGGCTGCCAGAGGTCGAGTTCGGCGCGCAGGGGAGGCCCGTCGTTGTGCACCCGCAGAAAGTACTCGCCGGCGATCGGGGGCACGTCGATGGGAAAGACGAAGTTGTGGTCCGGTATTTCCCGCTCCGCGAACGCACGTCGGTCGCCAAGCGCGGTCTGGACGAAGCCGCCTTGCCCGTCCGGCGCATACAGAGTGACCTCGTTCAACGTGGAAGGTCGAACCCGCAACAGCCAACGTGCAGGTGCGTCGGGGGCGCGCGAAAGCGAAAAACGCAGCCACACCGGGTCGCGGCTGAAGCCTTCCTGCAGCGTCCCCTCCAGTCGCTCGAAATCGCCCCGCAGTGTGTCGGAGGCCACATCCGCGATGCGCCATCGGCCCTGCGGATCCCGAAGCATTTCAAGCGTGCCGGACAACGTGATGGGATCGCTGAGTCCGTGGGAAGGCATCAGCACGAGAGCCTCGGCCGGTGTGCCGAGGCCCATCGCGAGCAGGCACGCGCATGCGACCAGGCAGCGCCTCAGCGCGGCAAGGAAAGGAGTGATGTGGGGAAAGAGAGAGGATTTGAAAAGAGGCATGACTCGCTCTTTGCCACGGGCAACGGCAAGGCATGGGACTTTACAGTCTCTTCAAGATGCGACCGACGCGTTCAGCGCCGCCCCCGCGTTCTCCAGAGCCTTCGCATTTGACATCGCCTTGCGAGGCGAGAGCGGGCTGTCGATCGTCTCCGATCTGCAGGGGGCCGCGCGCGTCGGCATGGTGCTCGTCACGGCCCGCGACAGAAGCTCGACATCTCCCTGCCGCTGCATTCTGCGCGCGCACCTGCTGATGCGCTGACCGCTCCAGCGACAGGAAGGCGACCAAGGTCGCCGTCGATGGTCGTTCCCCGCTGACGATAGAGCCGTGACGCAATTCACGAATCTGTGCATCGATTTCACGCATTTTCTTATTTGCCTCCCGTCGCTCCAGACGGCAGAAAAGCCGCGTTCTCGCAGGGAGAAGCCATGCAAATGCATCTTGCATCCAGGCAGAAATCGTGAGGATCCGTGAGGGAGCCGCATGAACGTAACAGGACATGTCTGCACGATGCCGCTCGTCGCATGACCTTTGGTGGAAACCAGAACGCGCAAGCGTGACGGGTCGTCGGCGCACCGCCGCCTCGCGGCTTTTCATCGATCTGAGGGGATTGGACAGTCACATGAATAAAGCATATCGGTCAATCTGGAACGAAGCATTGGGCGCCTGGGTTGCGGGCTCTGAAATCAGCCGTGGCCGCCGCAAGGGAACACAGCGTGTCGCTGCGGGCGCCGCGCTCATGCTGCTGGCGCTGGGCACTGCGCAGGCCCAGGTGAAATTCGGCGACAACCCGACCCTCATCAACCCAGGTTCGATGGTCGAGGTCGAGAGCACCGATCGGGGCGTTCTGATGCCGCGCGTGGCATTGACGGACCGGACCACCTGGACCCTCAACGGCAACCAGCCGGTCGAGGGGATGCTGGTCTTCAACACGGCGGCGACCGGCGGGGCGAATGGCCTCCAGGCCGGCGTCGCCGTCTGGAAGGGCGGCCAGTGGATCAGCGTCGACGAAACGCCCTACCTGCATGTCAATTCGACGGCGGTGGGCAATTCGACCCTCTCGAACTCGGGCGCCACCGGTGCGGGTAGCACCGCGATCGGTGGGGATGCGACCGCCACCGGCTTCAACGCGATCGCGCTGGGCACTAAGGCAGCTGCGGGCATCAACGGAGCGGGCGGGGGCGGTATTGCCATCGGTGCCGAGGCGCAGGCGCTGTCTGCTGGCGCTGGAAGCACCATCGCGATCGGCGCCCGGTCCTTGGCGTCGAGCCCCACAGGGCTTGGCGATTCGATGGCGATCGGCACCGATTCACGGGCCACCGGCCAGGATTCGCTCGCCGTGGGCGGGCAGACCGTCGCCAGCGGCAGGTACTCCGTGGCGGTCGGACCCGACTCAACGCGGGCTTCCGGCGACTTGAGCTCCGCGTTCGGCGTCGGCGCCTTGGCGACCGCCTCCAAGACCACCGCACTTGGCGGCGACTCCGTGGCCACGCAGGCGGGGGACGTGGCACTGGGCTACGGATCCCAGACTGCAGCAGTCGTCAACACGACAGGCACGACGATCCGGGGCACGGCCTACACCTTTGCAGGCACGGACGCGAGCAGCACAGTGAGCGTGGGTTCGGGCGCGGCGGTCGATGGCGTGCGCACCGTCACCAACGTGGCCGCCGGACGCATCAGCGCGATCAGCACCGACGCGATCAATGGCTCGCAGCTGCATGCCACGAACTCGGCTATCGAGGACCTCTCGATCACGGTGGCAGGGAACAAGACCAAGTACTACAGCGTCAACTCCACGGGCGGCGGCAACGAGGACAACCTCGGTGCCACCGGCACCGACGCGATCGCTTCGGGCAAGGATGCATCGGCAACCGGCGCTGACAGCATCGCAATGGGCCGTGGCGCGAGCGTGACCGCAACTGCGGGCGTCAACAACGAAGGCACGGGCGGCGTCGCTATCGGCCAGGGTGCGACGGTGATGGGAGGCAACCATCTGTATCCGTCCACGGCCGTTGGTTACGACGCCAAGGCCACCGGAATTTCGGCCACTGCCTATGGTGGCCATGCAAGGGCAACGGCAACGGATGCGACCGCGATCGGTGTCGAAGCCAAGGCATTGGGCGACCAATCAACGGCGCTGGGCCATTCCGCCAGTGCCGTGGGGCAGGCCACTGCCCTGGGGCGCGGGGCCACGGCAGGCGGTGGGAGTTCGGTCGCCATCGGGTTGTACGCCGCTGCGTCGGCAAACCGCGCGATGGCTCTCGGACGTGATTCGACGGCGTCGGTCTTCTCTTCCGTGGCACTTGGTTTCGGCTCGGTCTCCGACCGTGCGGTTGCAGGAACAGAAGGCGACATTCCCGCAGGGAGTTCGATGATCCACTACAACACCACTGACCGCACCTTGTTGGGTGCGGTCTCGGTTGGGAGTTCGACGACTTACCGCCAGATTACGAACGTGGCCGACGGTACGGGACAGCAGGACGCCGTCACGGTGCGCCAACTCGCCGGCGCGCTGCAGTCCTTTGCCGTCACGCCGACCAAGTACTTCCACGCCAACTCCAGCGCCGCGGATTCCTTGGCTTTCGGCGCGGAGTCGGTGGCCGTGGGCCCCCAGACCGTGGTCAACGGCAACAGCGGCGTCGGCATCGGTAACGGTGCCGTGGTGCAGCAGAGCGCGCCAGGCGGCATTGCCATCGGCCAGGCCGCCACTTCACAAATGGCGGATTCCATTGCGCTGGGCACGCGGTCGTCGGCCGCGGCCGTCCAGGGCGTGGCTATCGGCGCAGCGAGCAGCGTCACCCAGGCCGGTGGTGTGGCGCTCGGCGCGGGCTCGGTCGCATCCACCGCCGCTGGCGTGGCCGGCTACATGCCGCCGACCGCAACCGGTTCGCAGCGCATCGCGATCGGGGCCACCACCAGCACACTGGCGGCGGTGTCGGTGGGGGATGCGGCAAGTGGCCAATTCCGCCAGATCACAGGCGTCGCTGCTGGCACGGCCGACAGCGATGCCGTGAACGTCTCGCAGCTCAAGGGCGTGCAGGGCCAGGTGGCGGTGATCGACCAGTCGACCGTCAAGTACGACACCAACGTGGACGGCAGCGTCAACTACAACAGCGTGACCATGGGCGGCAGCAATGCGACCGGACCGGTCACGGTGCACAACGTGGCACCTGGCGTAGCGGGCACCGATGCAGTCAATGTGAACCAACTGAACAGCGGCATCGCTGGCGCCAATGCTTACACCGATGCTCGCGTCAATGCGCTTGGCGGCGAGATCCGCGACGTTGCCAAGAACGCCTATGCCGGCGTGGCCGCTGCCATGGCGGTGCAGATGCCGGGCAGTTATGTGCCGGGGAAAACGGTGATGCGCGTCGGAAGTGCTGTCTTCAAGGGCGAAAGCGCGGTCGGTGTGAGCTTCCGTCGCACATCGGACAACAACGCGTGGAGCGTGACAGGCGGGGTGGGCCTTAGCCGAGCAGGGGCTGCCGCCACGGTAGGGGTGGAGTGGGTATTCAACTGATCAATCGAGCGAGTCCATCATGAAAATTCAAATGACCCCCTTCTATGCACGAGCCCTGTCGCTCGCAATGGCTGCATGCCTGACGTTCGCGCTTGGCGGTTGCGCCACCAGCTACAGCATTTCCCCTGAAGCGCAGGCCAATGCAGCAGCGGAGAATCCAGCCCCTCCCAGGGAGGATGAATTCCCGGCGCTGAACTCGGCCAAATGGTCGCAGGGCAGTTTTCCAGGCATCGAAGCGCTCCGCGCGATGCGCACCGGCATGGGAAAAGACCAGGTCCGCGAGCTTTTGGGTTGGCCCCACTTCAGTGAAGGGTTGGCGGGTGTGCGGGAGTGGAACTACATCTTCCATTTCCGAAGGGGTGTGGGTCCGGACTACATCACCTGCCAGTACATGGTCCGATTCAACAAGGACGTGCTGACCATCGGGATGTATTGGAAAGGCCCCGACTGTGCGGCGTTGCTCAATCCGGCGCGTGTCGCAGTTCCTGCTGCCGTGCCATCGCCACTTCCTGCTCCGATGGCGAAGATGGCCCTGGGTGCCGATGGCCTCTTTCGCTTCGACCGCAGCGCGGAAGGCGACCTGTTGCCGGAAGGGCGCGATCGCATTGCGAAGCTGGCCGCGGATCTGCGCGGACTACCCTTCGATCGCGTGCTGGTGACCGGCCATACGGATCGACTGGGCAACGATGCCTACAACGATGCCCTGTCGCTGATGCGGGCCCGGACGGTTCGGGCGCTGCTGATTCAAAACGGCGTCGACGCAACCAAGGTGCGCGCTGAGGGCAGAGGCAAGAGAGAACCTGTGGCGAACTGCGCTGGCAAACAGGCCGCGACTGAAATGGTCGCATGCCTGCAGCCGGACCGTCGTGTGGAAATCGAGGTTGTCTATCCTCGGTAGCGCGCTTCGTGCAGGCTTGCTGGATTACCGATCCATAGCGCGGTCCCGCGTGCAGGCGAAGGGGGGCGGGGCGATGTGCTGATGCTGCAGCGGTTCGATCGCGACTCCGCCGACAAGGCCTACCTGCGTTTCGGTCTCGTCAGTGGCCTGAGCGCACTCGACTGCGGCGACAGCCCCCTGGACCCGGGACCTTTTTCGAGGTACTTCGGAACGTGCCGGCAGGGATTGGCGCCATCGGGCCGGTAGCCCCACGGTTCGGCGAGCTTGAACATCTTGCGAATGCAGCCGATTGCTTGCACAGGAAGCCGGAACCGGGTGTCACGCAGTGCCACGTCTGTGGATCGAGGCTGCGCCGCATCGACCGCCGTTTTCGCCAGTTTGATCCTGGCCATGATTGCTCCTTGGAGTTGCCCGATTTCCAGGAGCCAGGCGGGGGCCAAGCGAAAGGGAGTCGGGTCGATTTGCATCAAGCACCCGGGTATCATCAAGACAAGATGCCCCTATGAAAACCTGCCTCGGGGGGATTGATCCAAGCCCGGAGTGCCTCGGTGCAGTGCCGATGCTCCGGCTTAAAATCCGCCGCCTTTAGACGGGCATACGGCTTCGATTCCCGTTCCGGGCACCATCAACTACAAGGGAGCTAGACATGCCTCGCTACAACGCTCCGTTCGAAATCCATGTGCATGGCGATGTGCCGCTGCGCGCCGACGTGACCTTCGCGCAGATCCAGGAGGCGCTCAAGCCCCTGTGGAAGTACGCCGGCGCCCGTTCGCTGGCCGACGGCGCCACCAGCGCCTACGAGGAAGAAATCGGCATCCGCTTCGAGCAGAAGGAGCACATGCTCCAGATGTGCTGGACCGTGCCGGGCGACGAAGACTTCCGCCAGGAACTCGACGAGATGTGCATGGCGCTCAACGAGCTCGCGGAGCAGGGCGCGGCCATCGAGATCACCTTCTACGACACCGATTTCGACGAGGAAGAGGGCGATCCGGAAGAAGAGTCGCGCGACGACTTCCTGATGCTCTTCGTGGGCCCCAACCCGGCCGCGATCATGCAGGTCCAGCGCGACTTGCTGGTCGAGGACGTGGTGCACCTGATGGAGCGCCATTTCGACGGCGCCGAGCTGGGCGGCGTGGTGGCCGAGATCGACAAGCTCTTCGGCGACCGCTTCGATGCGCTGGTGAATTCGCTCGAGCTGGGCAAGCGCCCCCGCGGCAGCGGTGGCCCGGGCGGCCCGGGTACCGGCGGGCACGGCGGCGGACGCCGCCCGCGCCACCTGCACTGATCACCGGGCCCTGATCGCCACCGCCTTTCTGCGAGGCGGTGGTCGGTGACGGCATGGCACCATCACCGTTTCCCTCCCTGCCTGCCCGCTCAGGGCAGGCGCTGCTCGCCGAACAGGCTGTCGTTCGCCAGCAGCGGGTAGCCCAGCGCCGGCTTGTAGCGCCGATTCCAGTTGTCCGCGAACTTCACCCTTGCCGCGAACCTCGCGATGTCCGTGCGGTCCATCGAGCCCGTGTAGATCGCGCTGGTCTGGTTGGTGGGCGAGACCACGAAGCTGAACGCGGTGCCGGCCTGCGTCAGCACGTCGGGAATCGTGTTGTCCTTGGTGCCACCCAGCGTGATGCTTGCGAGGTAGGGGCCGACGGCGCTGATCTCCCCGGCCACGCCTTCGCCCAGCCCCTTGATGGTGCCGCCGGTGAAGGCGTAGATGGTCTCCTCCTTGCCCAGCCCGCCAGGTGCGCCGATCGTGAAGCCGAGGTCCGCGATCGGGCTGCCCACGACGTCGGTCTGGACCGTCACGATGCTGCCGGCCGGCAGGTTGCGGTCGGCGGTCCAGACGAAGGCCGTTTCCTTGGTGAGGCCGCTGAACTCATCCACGCCGGACTTGCGGTCACGGTCGGTGAAGGTGATCTTCGTGCCGCCGTTCACTGCCTTGAGCAGCACGAAGGCGAAGGCATCCGGTGCTTCGGCATTGGCGCCGACGAAGAGCATGTCGCCGATCGCGAGCGGCGTCGGCTGGCCGGCCGACCGGAAGTTCAGCGTGGTCGCGTCGTTGAAGCCCGCGAAGGCATGGCCGGCCGTGTCGGTGATGGCATTGCCTTCGACCGTCAGGTGGTAATCGGTGTCGGCCTCGAGCGCTTGCGAAGGCACCAAGGTCAGCACATTGAAGTTGCGCTGCACGCGCGCGGCCGGGCTGGCGGCGCTGAAGGTCTCGACCACGCTGCCGTCGGCCTTGCGCAGCGCCAGGCTGCCGCTGCCCAGACGCACGGCCTGGTTGAAGCTCAGCACGATGGAGGCGTCGCGGTTGACGCCGATGCGGTCGTCGGCCGGCGTGGTGCGCCGCAGTTGCGGGCCGGCGGTGTCGACGCGCGGCGCGCCCAGGCGCACCACGAAGCCGCCGAACTTCTGCTCGGTCGCGGGCAGGTCCTTGGAAACGACGCCCGTGGCCGGGTCCCAGACGGTGTCGCCGTTGTCCATCAGCAGCTGGACCTCGGTGCCCGCCGCCACAGGGCCGGGCACGTCGACGATGGTTTCGAAGCTGCCACCCGTGGCCTTGCGCAGCGCCTCGAGGTCGTTCGACAGCTCGACGGGCGCGCTGTTCGCGTTGCCGTCCCAGGCGAACAGCGCGAAGTTGCGGTCGACCAGCGCGCTGCTCGCACCGGGCGGGCCGGCGACGATCAGGTAGCGGCCGTCGGTGCCCTTGTCGATCGAGCGGATGCCGCGTCCGCCGAGCTCGAGTTCGATCGGCGCGCCGAAGCTGGCCTGCGCGGCCGTGCCTGCGAGCAGCGCCGGGGCGTTCTGCACCGGCACGATCAGCGCCTTGGTGCGCGAGCCCTTGTCGGTCAGCGGCGCGCGGAAGCCGAGCCACAGTGCGCTGTCGCCGGGCGCACTGGTCATGCCTTCGATCGAGAAGCCGTCGACGCGCTCCGGCACGATGCCGGCGGCGGCCGAGACCGCGAAGCCGAAGTGGTTGGCGCCGCGGCCGTGGGTGTTGTTGACATCCCAGGCGACCAGCTGTGTCTCGAGCGCGCTGAACTGGCCGACATAGTCGAAGGTCGTCGATGCGCCGGTGCCCTTGATCTTCACCGCGAAAAGGTGCGAGCGCTCGGCCATCGCATCGTCGCCATCCTTCTTGTTGCTGTTGGAGCCGGTGAAGTAGTAGGTGTCGCCGATGCGCGTGGCGGCCTCGAGGTCGAGCTCCTTGCCGAGCGTGGGGCCGTAGAGCGCATAGCTCCATTCGAGCACCGCCGCGCCGCCTGCGCGCGGGTACACGCGCAGCACGTTGGCCTCGTCGTCGGCCACGAGCATGAAGCCGTCGGGCAGCGCGAAGGCCGTCGAAGCATCCGAGGAGCCGGCCGTGGCCTTCGCCGGCGCGGTGAAGGTCTGCGAGGACACCAGTTCGGGCAGCGCGGGGGCCACTGGGTCGACCACGGGCGGCGTCACCGGCTGCACCACGGGCGGCGGGGTGGCTGCGGAAGACGAATCGCTGCCGCCGCCGCATGCAGCGAGCGTCAGTGCGAGGGCGCTGGCGATCAGCAGGCGTTGGAAAGGTGGGGTGGCGGCAGTGCGCGGCAGGGTGGTCATCGGTGCGGACTTCGTGGACGAAACCGCGGATGCTGTCCACCGGATGTGACAGTACCGTGAATGGGCTTGCGGCGACGCCGGTGATGCCGGCTTGTGAGCCGGCTCGGCGCCTAAGGGGCGAGCACGCTCTTCGGCACCTTGAAGCGCTCGCCGTCGTAGCGCAGCACCACGGTCCCGTACTGCGGGGGCTGCGCCTTCTCCGCGCAGCTGCCGTCGTCCTGCACCTGCGCGCGGCTCTGGGTCCGCGTGCGCGAAAGCACGAGGTCGGCGAAGGCGCTGTTGCGGTTCGGCCGGGTCGACAGCATGGTGCGCAGCTGGCGGAAGCGGCCGGTGCAGTCGGCATTCCATTCGCCGCTGTCGCTGTCGAGTTCGATCTCCTGCAGCACCTCCCGCAGCTTGCTGCCCTGTGCCACGTAGAGGCGCAGCGTCTCGCTGGTGAAGGCATCGGCGCGGGTGGTGCCGCGGTAGCGCACGCGCAGCCCGAAGGCACGTGCGTCGGCCGCCAGCACGTAGCGCGCGGTGTCGACCCTGATCTCCTGGATCGCGACGCCGTCTTCGTCCATGGCCTCGGCCTGGAACAGGCGGCTGACCAGCGTGTCGCGTTCGGTGTTGCCGTTGTCGGGCCGTTGCACCAGCAGCACTTCGAGGTCGTAGACCTTGGTGGCCGTCGGGTCGCTCGCGGGGCGCGGCATGGGCAGCACGATCACGATGCGGCCCGGGAAGGCCGGCCATGGCTTGCAGGCGGCCAGCCGTTCGTCGAGCGCGCGGTCCGGATACAGCCGTGCGTGGATGCGCTCGGCCAGGCCGCTTTCGCAGGCCGCGTGTGCGAACGGAACGAAAGCCAGCAGGCCGATCGAGAAGAGGGCGGGGCGCAGCAGGCGTCGCATGGTGGCTTCAGCCCTGATGAAGGCCGCTCGGGCCGAGCCAGCGCATCGCCGCGGCCTGCAAGGGCTCCAGCGGGCCGCTCGATGCAAGTGTCACGCCGCCTATGGCGCCCGGGTCCGCGAGCCGGCCCGCGGCCTGCAGCAGCCGTTGGGTCTGCTGCGCGACGGGCGCGCCGGTGTCGATCAGGCGCACGTCGGCACCCGTGTGCCGGCGCAGCGCTTCGATGGCGAAGGGGTAGTGGGTGCAGCCGAGCACCAGGGTGTCGATCTGTCCGTCGGCGCTGCCGAAGCGGCCGGCCTGATGCACGTAGCGCTCGCACAGCGCCGCGACCTGCGCTTGGTCATCCATCTCGATCGCGCGCGCGAGCCCGTCGCAGGGCACGAGCGTGAAGTGGGCCTGCGCCGCCAGCGCCGCATGCAGCGCCGCGAACTTGGCGCTGGCCAGCGTGCCGCGCGTGGCCAGCACCGCGATGCGGCGTGTGCGGCTCACGGCCACCGCGGGCTTGAGCGCCGGCTCCACGCCCACCAGCGGCAGCGTGGGATGCGCGGCGCGCAGCAGGTGGATGGCGGCGGCGGTCGCGGTGTTGCAGGCCACCACCAGCGCCTTGATGCCGTGCCGCGCGATCAGTTCGCTGGTGACGCTGCGCGTGCGCTCGACCACGTAGGCATCGCCGCGCTCGCCGTAGGGCGCATAGGGCGTGTCGGCGAAATAGACGAAGCGCTCGTGCGGCAGCTCGGCCCGCAGCGCGGCCAGCACGCTGAGGCCGCCGACCCCGCTGTCGAAAACGCCGATCGCGGCCAGGGTCAAACCGCTTCCAGGGTGATGGTCTTGAGCTGGCCCGACGCGATGCGCTTCTGCCACTCGGCCGGGCCGGTGATGTGCACGCTGGTGCCGCCCGCATCGACGGCCACGGTCACGGGCATGTCGACCACGTCGAACTCGTAGATGGCTTCCATGCCGAGGTCCGCGAAGCCGACCACCTTGGCGGTCTTGATCGCCTTGCTCACCAGGTAGGCGGCACCGCCCACGGCCATCAGGTAGGCGCTCCGGTGCTTCTTGATCGCCTCGATGGCCACCGGGCCGCGCTCGGCCTTGCCGATCATCGCGATCAGGCCGGTCTGGGCCAGCATCATCTCGGTGAAGCCGTCCATGCGCGTGGCGGTGGTCGGGCCGGCCGGGCCCACGGCTTCGCCTTCGACCGGGTCGACCGGGCCGACGTAGTAGATGACGCGGTTGGTGAAGTCCACTGGCAGCTTCTCGCCCTTGGCCAGCATGTCGGCGATGCGCTTGTGGGCGGCATCGCGGCCGGTCAGCATCTTGCCGTTGAGCAGCAGCGTGTCGCCCGGCTTCCAGCTCGCCACTTCGGCGGGTGTGAGCGTGTCGAGGTCGACCTTTTTGCTCTTGTTGTAGTCGGGCGTCCAGTCGACGTCGGGCCAGAGGTCGAGCGATGGCGGGTCGAGGTAGACCGCGCCGCTGCCGTCCATCACGAAGTGCGCATGGCGGGTGGCCGCGCAGTTGGGGATCATCGCCACGGGCTTGCTGGCCGCGTGCGTAGGGTACATCTTGATCTTGATGTCGAGCACGGTGGCCAGGCCGCCCAGGCCCTGCGCGCCGATGCCCAGCGCATTGACCTTCTCGTACAGCTCGATGCGCAGCGCCTCGACCTTGCTCAGCTCGGCGCCCGAGGCCTTCTTGGCCTGCAGCTCGTGCATGTCGAGGTCGTCCATCAGGCTTTCCTTGGCCATCAGCGCGGCCTTCTCGGCCGTGCCGCCGATGCCGATGCCCAGCATGCCCGGCGGGCACCAGCCGGCGCCCATGGTGGGCACGGTCTTGAGCACCCAGTCGACGATGTTGTCGCCGGGGTTGAGCATGGCCAGCTTGCTCTTGTTCTCGCTGCCGCCGCCCTTGGCCGCCACCGTGACTTCGAGCGTGTTGCCCGGCACGATCTCGGTGAAGATCACCGCGGGCGTGTTGTCCTTGGTGTTCTTGCGGTCGAACTGCGGATCAGCCACGACCGAGGCGCGCAGCGTGTTGTCGGGGTGGTTGTAGCCGCGGCGCACGCCTTCGTTGATGGCGTCGTCGAGGCTGCCGGTGAAGCCGCCCCAGCGTACGTCCATGCCCACCTTGAGGAACACGTTGACGATGCCGGTGTCCTGGCAGATCGGGCGGTGGCCGGTGGCGCTCATCTTGCTGTTGGTCAGGATCTGCGCAATGGCGTCCTTGGCGGCCGGGCTCTGCTCGCGTTCGTAGGCCTTGGCCAGGTGGGCGATGTAGTCGGCGGGGTGGTAGTAGCTGATGTACTGCAGCGCGGCGCTGATCGATTCGATCAGGTCGGCCTGCTGGATCGTGGTCGTCATGTGGGGAAATCGTTGTAATCGGGGGTCTCGCATTATCCCCTGCACCCCCGCCGGGGATGCACCCCTTGATTCAATGCGAACCGATCAGCGTCCGCCCTTGTACGCGAACACCTGCACCACGCCTCGGCCGGGCGCATGGATGTAGCCATCGTCGACGCTGTTGTGGGTGCGCCAGCGGTACGGGCACCGTGGCCAGTCGGATTGGCTTGGTGGCGCATCCCGATCACACGGGCGCTGCATTGGACGGCCTCTGTCTGGCCGGACCGCGCTGCTATGCTGGGTCGCGCCCTGTCGGGCGTTTACGCACTCAATCTCCGGAGACAAAAACGATGAAGAAGAATCCCGTGTTCCTGCTCGCCCTTGGCGCGATCCTGCTGATCGCAGGCGCGTTTCTGAGTTTCGGCGCCTCGGCGCCGCAGGCCGATGCAGCGACGGTGGCGAAATGCCAGGAGCGCATGAAGGACCAGGGCGCGGAGATGCTGGGGCGATGCAAGGAGTCGGCCTTCGCGACCGCCATGACGGCCACGGATGCCAACGCTGCCGCGCGCGCCATCAGCGCGAGCAACAACAGCGAGGTGGGCGGCAACGCACTGGGCATGTTCCTGCTGGGCCTGGGCCTCGTGCTGGTGGTGACCGGTGGGCTGGCCTGGCGCCAGCGCGCGGCCCTCGGCAGCGTCACCAGGCCCTGACCAAGGCTAACGCGCGGCCGCCCGTGCCTCGGCGATCCAGCCGTCGAACAACTGCTGGTGGACCTTGATCCAGCCGTCGGTGTGCCGCTCGACGTCCTGCTGTGTGCTGGCGCCCTGGCTCATGCGCAGGTTCTGGGCGTTGATGTCGCCGATCGGCAGCTTCATCACCTCGAACAGCTTCGCGGCCGCCGGGTTCTTCTCGGCGAAGGCGCGGTTGGCAACGATCTGCTCCTGGTTGGCCTGGAAGCCGTAGTTTCTGCCATTCGGCAACTGCGTGTCGACGCGGCCTTCCTGCGACGAGGAGAAGGGCACTTGCAGCCACACCACGTCGGTGCCCGGGCGCAGCACGGCGCTCACCCAGTAGGGCGTCCAGGTGTAGTACAGCACCGGCTTGTCCTGCTTGAAACGCGCGATCGTGTCGGCCATCAGTGCGGCATAGCTGCCCTGCTTGTGGGTCACGGTGTCGCGCAGGCCGTAGGCCGCCAGGTGGTTCTCGATCGCCAACTCGCAGCCCCAGCCGGGGTTGCAGCCGGTGAGGTCGGCCTTGCCGTCGCCGTCGGCATCGAACAGCATCGCGATGGCCGGGTCCTTGAGCTGGTCGATGTGGGTGATGCCGTACTGCTCGGCCGTCTTGCGGTCGATCAGGTAGCCCTGCACCGCGCCGTCGGCGTACACGCCCTTGCGCCAGAGCTTGGCGTCGCCGCCGCTGTTCTTGTAGAAATCGGCGTGCAGCAGGCTCCAGTGGTTGGTCATGAAGGTGGCATCGCCATTGGCGATCGCCAGGTGCTCGGTGGCGGGTTCGAGATCCTTCATGGGTTCGACGGTGTAGCCGAGCTGCTCGAGCCCGCGCATCACCAGCAGGGTCTGGAAGGCTTCCTCGGCCAGCGAGCTCTTGAGCGGCTGCACGGTCACGCCCTTGCCGGGCAGGTCGCTGGCCGCATGGGCCATCTGGGTGGCCAGGGCGAAGGCGACGAAGCCGAGGGCCACGAGGCCGCGTGCGATGACATGGATCTTCTTCATGCGTGGGGTTTCTCCAGGGCGACTCATCGGGCTTGGGTGGACAGTGCGGGAGCGGGCGCGCCTGCTTCTCGCGAAGACGGCTTCACCAGCCGCTGCAGCAGATTCAGCGTGAAGCCGGCCGGCCCGGTGTGCCACCAGCGGCGTCCGGCGCTGCGGCGCGACTGGCCCATGGCCTGCGTCAGGCGGTCGAGCGTGATGGCGAGCAGCACGATGCCCAGGCCGCCGACGGTGGCCAGGCCCATGTCGAGCCGGCCGATGCCGCGCAACACCATCTGGCCCAGGCCGCCCACGGCGATCATCGAGGCGATCACCACCATCGAGAGCGACAGCATCAGCGCCTGGTTGATGCCCGCCATGATCGACGGCATGGCCAGCGGGAGTTGCACCTTCACCAGCATCTGCCAGGGCGAGGCACCGTAGGCGCGCGCAGCCTCGATCAGGTCGGGCCGCACCTGGCGCAGGCCGAGGTTGGTCAGGCGCACCAGCGGTGCCAGCGCGAAGATGATGGTCACGATCACACCGGGCACGTTGCCGATGCCGAACAGCATGACCACCGGCACCAGGTAGACGAAGGCCGGCGTGGTCTGCATCGCGTCGAGCATCGGCCGTGTGATGCGCTGGGCGCGGTCGCTGCTCGCGAGCAGCACGCCCAGCGGCAGGCCGACACCCAAGCAGAACACCAGCGAGGTCAGCACCAGCGACAGCGTGACCATGGCCTCGGGCCAGATGCCCAGCATCGCCACGAGCAGCAACGCCACGGCGGTGCCGATCGCGAGCGCGCGGCCCGCGAACTGCCAGGCCAAGAGGCCGATCAGCGCGATCATGGCCAGCGTGGGCAGGCCGGTGAGCAGGCTCTGCACCCCGTTCAGCGTGCTGTCGATGGGCAGGCGCACGGTCTGGAAGAAGGGGCGGCAATGCTCGACCACCCAGCCCAGGCCCTGGTTGATCCAGGCCTCGACCGGCAGCGAGCCGTCCCACAGGCGGTGCAGCGCGAAGCCGCCGGTGCTGGCGTCGGCCGCGCCCGCGAGTGGATGGGCCGCGTTGGCCGGCGCGTCGAGCCAGGCGCTCGTGGCGGCGATGTCGGGCGCGGCGGAAATCGCTTCCCACGGATCGACGGAAGCGGGAGCGGCGGGTGTGTTCAAGGCCGGCGTCGCCAGGTCGGGCGTGTTCAGCTCGGAGGTCAGTGTGCTGTCGTTCATCGTTCAGGTCCTTCTTCGGAAACTCAGTGCGGCTCGGCGGCCAGTGCGGGGGCGGCGTGGGCGGCGACGATTTCGATCGGTGGCGTGTCGCGATCGAGGAACTTGAGCAGCGTGGTCTTGCTGATCGCACCGCAGAAGCGGCCGTCGCTGGCCACCACCGGCAAGGCACAGGGCGCCTGCGCCAGCTGGCCGATCAGGCCGGCCACGGGCGCCTCGGCGTCGATCTGCGGCAGTTCGGCGATGAAGGCGCGCTGCAGACCCAGCGGGCCCGAGTGGCCGTCGAGCGCGCCGCGCAAGGTGTCGGCCGACACCACGCCCAGGAAGCGCTTGGTCGGGCTGGTCACGTAGGCGAAATCGCGGTCCTGATCCTCGAGCAGCTTCAACGCCGCGCGCGCGCCGCGCTCCGGGTGCTCGCACACCACGGTGAGCGACTTGCGCGCGATGTCCGCGGCCTTGAACACCGCCGCCGCATCCACGCCGCGCACGAAGCTGCGCACGTAGTCGTCGGCCGGACTGCGCAGGATCTCGTCGGGCGTGCCGACCTGGATCACGTGGCCGTCCTTCATGATCGCGATGCGGTCGCCGATGCGCATGGCCTCGTCGAGGTCGTGCGAGATGAAGACGATGGTGCGGCGCTGCTCCTGCTGCAGCCGCAGCAGCTCCGACTGCATCTCGGTGCGGATGATCGGGTCGAGCGCGGAGAAGGCCTCGTCCATCAGCAGGATCGACGGATCGGAGGCCAGCGCGCGTGCCAGGCCCACGCGCTGCTGCATGCCGCCCGAGAGCTCGTCGGGATAGCTGTCGCCCCAGCCGGCCAGCCCCACCTGCGCGAGCGCCAGGTCGGCCTGCGCCAGGCGCTCCTTCTTGCCCGCGCCCGAAAGCTCGAGGCCGAAGGCGGTGTTCTCGCGCACCGTCATGTGCGGCATCAGCGCGAAGGACTGGAACACCATGCTGATGTCCTTGCGGCGCAGCGCGCGCAGCTTGGCGTCGGAGTGCTCGTTGATGTCGGCGCCGTCGATCACGATGCGGCCGGCGGTCGGCTCGATCAGCCGATTCAAGAGCCGAACCAGCGTCGACTTGCCCGAACCCGAGAGCCCCATGATGACGAAGATCTCGCCGGCCTGGATCTCGAAGGTGGCGTCGAACACGCCGATCGACTGGCCGGTGCGCGCCAGGATGTCCTTCTTGGAAAAGCCTTGCCGGACCAGTTCCAGGGCCTGTTCCGGCTGGTCGCCGAAGACCTTGAAGACGTGGTCGATGAGAATTCCTTTGGCCATAACGCGGGGCTCCTTGTGTGAGGGTTGAACACGGCACCGCCCCGGGAGGCGGCAACGGCCACGCCATCAACCCATGGAACTGCCGAACAAAGCGCGTGCGATGACCCGGCGAGCCCTATGGGCTGCCGACAGGCACTGAAGACGACATGGCGACGAAACCAGTGCCCGCCGGATGCTTCATTCGCTGAGCGACGGGCCTGGTCGAGGGGCGCCGCCTGGAAGAGCGTGACGTGGCAATGGGGCCGGAAAACATCCGGCCGGTTTGCCGGGCGGGGCCCGGCGAGGACAACCTGGCACCGCGACGGGATTCGAGATCCGCGAGTAGTGCAGGCGGGACCTGGAGCGTCATCAACATGACTTCTAGGTCCGCGAAAGCCTTCGATCATAACTTTTTGACATGATGGATGTCAAGTCGAGGGGTGTACGGTGCTGTAGCCGCGCGGTCAATGGCCGTGTCAGATGAGAGCCATTCTTATCGGGGCGATACTGCGTGCCGCACCCGGCGAGCGGGCGCATTTTTTCTAAGATTGCGGAGCTTTTCTCACCATGACGACTTCCCTCAAGACCCGTGCCGAGCGCGACACCTTCGGTCCGATCGACGTG
The DNA here is from genome assembly GCF_051216515.1 of Variovorax frigidus. Classification (NCBI taxonomy): domain Bacteria; kingdom Pseudomonadati; phylum Pseudomonadota; class Betaproteobacteria; order Burkholderiales; family Comamonadaceae; genus Variovorax; species Variovorax frigidus. The sequence continues at coordinate 72,904 of NZ_JBPJZF010000004.1, read as the reverse complement.
CCGGCCGACAAGCTGTGGGGCGCGCAAACGCAGCGCTCGCTGCAGAACTTCGATATCTCCGGCGAGCAGCAGCCGCGCGAGATCATCAAGGCGCTGGCCCAGGTCAAGCGCGCGTCGGCCGTGGTGAACCATGCGCTGGGCCTGCAGGACGAGAAGAAGACCCAGGCCATCGTGGCGGCCGCCGATGAGGTCATCGCCGGCAAGCACCCGGGCGAGTTCCCGCTGGTGGTGTGGCAGACGGGCTCGGGCACGCAGACCAACATGAACGTCAACGAGGTGCTGGCCAACCGCGCCAGCGAGATCCTCGGCGGAGAGCGCGGGGAAGGGCGCCTGGTGCACCCGAACGACGACGTCAACCGCAGCCAGTCGAGCAACGACGTGTTCCCGACCGCCATGCACGTGGCCGCCGTCGAAGCCATCACGCACAAGCTGCTGCCCGCCATCGCCAAGCTGCGCGGCACGCTGGACCAGAAGGCCAAGGACTTCGCCGACATCGTGAAGATCGGCCGCACCCACCTGCAGGACGCCACGCCCCTCACGCTGGGCCAGGAGTTCTCGGGCTACGTGGCGCAGCTCGCGCATGGCGAGGCCCACGTACGCGCCGCGCTGCCGCACCTGAGCGAACTGGCGCTGGGCGGCACGGCGGTCGGCACCGGGCTCAATGCGCCCAAGGGCTATGCGGAGCAGGTCGCCGCCGAACTGGCGAAGATCACCGGCCTGCCGTTCGTCACCGCCCCCAACAAGTTCGAAGCCATGGCCAGCGTCGATGCGCTGGTGCATGCCCATGGCGCGCTCAAGACGCTCGCCGCGAGCATGAACAAGATCGCCAACGACGTGCGCTGGCTCGCCAGCGGCCCGCGCAGCGGCATCGGCGAACTGAGCATTCCCGAGAACGAACCCGGTTCGTCGATCATGCCGGGCAAGGTCAACCCGACCCAGAGCGAGGCCGTCACGATGCTGGCCGCGCAGGTGTTCGGCAACGACGTGGCGATCAACATGGGCGGTGCCTCGGGCAACTTCGAACTCAACGTGTTCCGTCCGATGGTGGCGCACAACTTCCTGCAGAGCGTGCGCCTGCTGGCCGACGGCATGGTGAGCTTCAACGACCACTGCGCCGTGGGCATCGAGCCGAACCGCGAACGCATCACGGAACTGGTGCAGCGCTCGCTGATGCTGGTGACCGCGCTGAACACGCACATCGGCTACGACAAGTCGGCCTACATCGCCAAGAAGGCGCACAAGGAAGGCACGAGCCTGCGCGAAGCGGCGATTGCGTCGGGGCACCTGACGGCCGAGCAGTTCGACCAGTGGGTGGTGCCGGAGAACATGACCGGGCGTTGAGCGCGACCCGGCTTCTGCCAGCACACCCCGGCCCCCAGCCTCCCAGCTCCGTTCGCCCTGAGCTTGTCGAAGGGCTGGGCAGGGCGTGCAAGGCTTCGACAAGCTCAGCCCGAACGGATGGGATGGGATGGGATCGGATCGGATCGGATCGGATCGGATGGGATGGGATGGGACGGACCGGCCCGGGTAGTTCTAGTACCCGATCGTGTAGCGCTGGCGCGAATGCGCTGGCTTTTCGAGCTCGTCGATGAACGCGATCGCATAGTCCTCGAAAGTGATCCAGCTGCGGCCTTCGGCGCTCACCAGCAGGTCGTCCTGGCCCAGGCGGAACTTGCCGGTGCGTTCGCCTTCCACGAACTCGGCGGAGGGCGAGAGGAAGGTCCAATCGAGTTCCTTCTCGTTGCGCAGCGCGTCGAGGAACACGCCGCCGGCCGAGGCTTCGGCCTTGTAGGCTTCGGGGAAGTTCGGCGTTTCGATGACCTTGAGGCCGGGCGCCGCGAACAGGCTGCCCGCGCCACCGACCACCAGCAGGCGCTTCACGCCCGCGCGCTTGACCGGCTCGATGAGGGCCGCGGGCGGCACGGTGGCGAAGTGCGCGGCGCTGAACACGGCGTCGTGGCCGGCCAGTGCCTTTTCGAGCGCCGCGGCATCCAGCACGTCGAGGTCGACGGCCTTCACGTTGGCGCGGCCGGCCAGCTTGGCGCTGGCCTGGCGGGCGATGGCGGTCACGGTGTGGCCGCGGCGCAGCGCTTCTTCGAGGAGGCGGCCGCCGGCGCGTCCGGTGGCGCCGATGATGGCAATGTGGCTCATGGAAATCTCCAGCAGAAAGGGGATGGGATGCAGCGCATCTTAGGTTTCTGCTTTCGAAAGAAATACCTCGAAATTCGCGCTTGTTTATTCCTAAAATCGTTCGAATGGACCGATTGAATGCGATGCGGGTGTTCGTGAACGTGGTGGATGCCGGCAGCCTTTCGGCCGCAGCCGACAAGCTCGACATGTCCCGCCCGGTTGTCACACGCTACGTGGCCGAGCTCGAGCAATGGACCGGTGCGCGGCTGCTCCACCGAACCACGCGCCGCCTGAGCCTCACGGCCGCGGGCGAAGAACTGCTGCCGCGTTGCCGCCAGGTGCTGGAGCTCACCGGCGACATGCAGGCCGCGGTGCGCAATCCGGCCGAGGCGCCGCGCGGCCAGTTGCGCATCACCACCGGCACCGCGTTCGCGCAGGCGCAATTGGCCGACGCGATCGCGGACTACGTCCAGCTTTATCCAGGCGTGACGGTCGACCTGGTGCTGCTGGACCGCACGGTCAACCTGGTCGACGAGCGCATCGATCTCGCGGTGCGCACCGCGGCCGAGATCGACCCCAACCTGATCGCGCGCCGCCTCACCGTGTGCCGTTCGGTGGTGTGCGCGTCACCGGCGTATCTGGCCGCGCACGGCCGGCCGCTGCGGGTGGAGGAATTGGCCGAGCGCAACTGCCTCACGCATTCCTACTTCAGCCGCAGCCTCTGGAACTTCACGCGCAAGGACGACGGCACGCCGGTGTCGGTGGCCGTGGGCGGCAACGTGTCGGCCAACGACGCGGTGAGCCTGATGCAGCTGGCGCGGGCCGGTGCGGGCATCACGATGCTGCCGACCTACCTCACGCCGGCGCAGCTGCAGTCGGGCGCGCTGGTGCCGCTGTTTCCCGACCACGAGCCGCAGGTGATCGGCCTGCACGCGGTGTATGCCTCCAGAAAGCACATGCCGGCCACGCTGCGGACCATGCTCGACTTTCTGGCCGAACGCTTCACCGAGGTGCCGGCATGGGACCGGCCGCTGGCCGGGTAGGGCCGCAGGTGGCGTCGGGCGGGTTCAGTGCCGCCCGCTGTCGTGCGTCGTCATCAGCTTGTCGGTATAGGCGATGGCGATGGCCGACAGCAGGAAGGTGATGTGGATCACGGTTTGCGCGATCAGCACGCGGTCGGTGTAGTTGTCCGCGTTGATGAAGGTCTTGAGCAGGTGGATCGAGCTGATGCCGATGATGGCCGTGGCCAGCTTGACCTTGAGCACCGAAGCGTTCACGTGGCTCAGCCATTCGGGCTGGTCGCGGTGGCCTTCGAGCTCCATGCGGCTCACGAAGGTCTCGTAGCCGCCCACGATCACCATGATCAGCAGGTTGGAGATCATCACCACGTCGATCAGCGCCAGCACCACCAGCATGATCACCGTCTCGTTGAGCGAGGTGACCGGTGCGCTGGTCTTGTAGCCGATGCTGTTGATCAGCGCCTGCAGCGCGGTCTGGCTGCCGAAGGCGGCTTCCACCAGATGCAGCAACTCGACCAGGAAGTGCACCACGTACACCGCCTGCGCAATGATCAGGCCCAGGTACAGCGGCAGCTGCAGCCATCGGCTCGCGAAGATGAGCTTGGGCAGCGGGCGCAGCGGGGAGCGGCGCGCGACGGGTGGGTTCAGAGGGTCGTTACGGTCGGGAGCGGACATCGCGGAGTGGGGAAGCGGAGGACGCGCGATTCTAGGGGGGCGCCATGTCGCAGGAAGGGAAGCCCTTACCGGCGCTACCATGTCCCGTCAGTCGTCCGTAAGTGCCAACGCCGACATTACGCCCGCATTCCATCCCCCGGCAGGAGACAACAATGAGCCAAACATCGAACATCGAATCCGTCCTGGTCGAGAACCGCGTGTTCCCGCCCGATGCACGGGCCCAGCAGGGCGCCCGCATCAGCGGCATGGCCGCCTACGACGCGCTGTGCACCGAGGCCGCGCAGAATCCAGACGCCTTCTGGTCGCGCCTGGCGCGCGAGAACCTGGACTGGACCAAGCCCTTCACCCGCACGCTCGACGAATCGAACGCGCCCTTCTACCAATGGTTCGGCGACGGCGAGCTCAACGCCTCGGCCAACTGCCTCGACAGGCACATGGGCACACCGGTCGAGCACAAGACCGCGATCGTGTTCGAGGCCGACGACGGCAGCGTCACGAAGATCAGCTACCGCGACCTGCTGACCCGGGTGTGCCAGTTCGCGAACGCGCTCAAGGCCGAGGGCATCCAGAAGGGCGACCGCGTCATCATCTACATGCCGATGACGGTCGAGGGCGTGATCGCGATGCAGGCCTGCGCGCGCATCGGCGCCACCCACAGCGTGGTGTTCGGCGGCTTCTCCGCCAAGGCGCTGCAGGAACGCATCATCGATGCCGGCGCGGTCGCGGTCATCACCGCCAACTACCAGTTGCGCGGCGGCAAGGAACTGCCGCTCAAGGCCATCGTCGACGACGGCATCGCGCTGGGCGGCTGCGAATCGATCAAGAGCGTGCTGGTCTACGAGCGCACGCTCAGCGACTGGAAGCGCGTCGAAGGCCGCGACAAGACCTTCGACGAAGCGATCTCGGCGCTCGAAGGCCAGAGCCACGAGTGCCCGCCCGAACCGGTGGGCGCCGAGCACCCGCTGTTCATCCTCTACACCTCGGGCTCGACCGGCAAGCCCAAGGGCGTGCAGCACGCCACCGGCGGCTATCTGCTGTGGGCCAAGCTCACGATGGACTGGACCTTCGACCTGCGGCCCGACGACGTGTTCTGGTGCACCGCCGACATCGGCTGGATCACGGGCCACACCTACGTCGCCTACGGCCCGCTGGCCGCGGGCGCCACGCAGGTGGTGTTCGAGGGTGTCCCGACCTTCCCGCACGCCGGCCGCTTCTGGCAGATGATCGAGAAGCACAAGGTGTCGATCTTCTACACCGCGCCCACGGCCATCCGCTCGCTGATCAAGGCCGCCGAATCCGACGAGAAGGTGCATCCGAAGAACTGGGACCTGTCCAGCCTGCGCATCCTCGGCTCGGTCGGCGAGCCGATCAATCCCGAAGCCTGGATGTGGTACCACCGGAACATCGGCCGCGAGAAATGTCCGATCGTCGACACCTTCTGGCAGACGGAAACGGGTGGCCACGTGATCACGCCGCTGCCGGGCGCCACGCCGCTGGTGCCGGGCTCGTGCACGCTGCCGCTGCCGGGCATCGCCGCGGCCATCGTCGACGAGACCGGCAAGGACCTGCCCAACGGCGCGGGTGGCATGCTGGTGATCAAGCGGCCCTGGCCCTCGATGATCCGCACCATCTGGAACGACCCCGAGCGTTTCAAGAAGAGCTACTTTCCCGAGGAGATGGGCGGCACGATCTACCTGGCGGGCGACGGCGCGGTGCGCAGCGAAGACCGCGGCTACTTCCGCATCACGGGCCGCATCGACGACGTGCTCAACGTGTCGGGCCACCGCCTGGGCACGATGGAGATCGAATCGGCGCTGGTCGCCAAGACCGACCTGGTGGCCGAGGCCGCCGTGGTGGGCCGGCCCGACGACGTGACCGGCGAGGCGGTCTGCGCCTTCGTGGTGCTCAAGCGCGGCCGTCCGACCAGCGACGAGGAGGCGAAGAAGCTCGCCACCGAGCTGCGCAACTGGGTGGCCAAGGAGATCGGCCCGATCGCCAAGCCCAAGGACATCCGCTTCGGCGAGAACCTGCCCAAGACGCGCAGCGGCAAGATCATGCGGCGCCTGCTGCGCTCGCTGGCCAAGGGCGAGGCGATCACGCAGGACACTTCGACGCTGGAGAACCCCGCCATCCTCGAGCAGCTGGGCAAGGCCTACTGACGTGAGCACGGCGGCCCATGCGCCGCTGTCCCACATGGGCCTGGAGGCCCATGCGTTAAAACCCCGTCTTCATTGTCTTTGGTGAAAGGGAGGACCGCATGGGTCTGAGAACAGGTATTTTGTTGTTGGTGGTGCTGGTGATCGCGGCGCTGGCCGCGCTCAATTGGGGCTGGATCGCCAGTCCCGTGCTCATGTCGCTGGGCTTCATGCAGGTCACGGCGCCGCTCGGGCTGATCATGCTGGGCCTGACGGTGCTGCTGGGCATCCTCTTCGTGGCCTATGTGGTCTATCTGCAGAGTTCGGTGCTGCTCGAGACGCGCCGCCACACGCGCGAGATGCAGGCCCAGCGCGACCTGGCCGACAAGGCCGAGGCCTCGCGCTTCACCGAGCTGCGCAATTTCCTCGAGGCCCAGGAGAATACCCACATGAGCCGCAACGCCGAACGGCACGCGGCGCTGCTGGCGCGGGTCGAGCAACTCGAAGCCTCGCTGCGCCAGCGCGGCGACCAGACCGACAACACCATGGCGGCCCACATGGGCCAGCTGGAAGACCGGCTGGAACGCCGGGCGGGCGGGCCCGAGCCGCGCTTCTGAACCGCGACCGCCTTACTTGGTCGAGAGGATCCAGCCCGCCAGCTTCTTGGCGTCGGCCTCGCTGACCTGGTTGTTGGCCGGCATCGGCACCGGCCCCCAGACGCCGGCGCCGCCCTTGCGAATCTTGCTGGCCAGGGTGTCGACCGCGCCCTTGTCTTCCTTGTACTTCGCGGCCACGTCCTTGAAGGACGGGCCGAGCACCTTGCGTTCCACCGCATGGCAGCTCATGCAGTTCTTCGAGCTGGCCAAGGCCAGATCGGCAAAGGCCGGCGCCGCCAGACCGAGGCTCAGGAGGGCGACCGACAGGACTTTTTTCATGGGAAGGTTCTTCGCGGGGGCTGGGTTACATTGGGTGCCAGGCGATTGTAGGGAGCCATGCAAAGGCTCCCTTCGCGTGCCGACAAACCCTGAAGGGATTCGCGATGTGGTTTCTGTTGTTGGGCCTGTTGGGCATCGGCCTCAAGTACTTCGAGGTGGGCGCGGTGGCCGGCTGGAGCTGGTGGATCGTGCTGTCGCCCTTTGCGCTGGCGCTGGCCTGGTGGGCCTGGGCCGACTCTTCGGGCTACACCAAGCGCAAGGTGATGGAGCGCGAAGAGAAACGCAAGCAGGTGCGCATCGATCGCCAGCGCGTCAACATGGGTCTGTCGACCCGCGACGGCCCGCGCTCGCGGCGTTGAGCGGCGAAGCTAGTGCGCCGGCTCTTCAGGCAGCGCTTCGATCTTGAGCACGGCCAGCGAGATGTTGTCGCCGCCCCCTCGCGCGCGGCGCCGCGCTTCGTCCACCAACAGTTCGGCAGCCGTGCGCGGTGGCTGTTCGGCCAGCACCGCACCCATTTCCTCGTTGTCGAAGTAGTGCCACAAACCGTCGCTGCAGGCCAGCAGCAGATCGCCCGGCTCCAGCTGGGGAATGAAGTGGAGCGCCACTGGCGGCGGTGTGCTGGTCATGCCGAGGCAGCCCAGCAGGATGTTGCCCTGCGGATGCACGTTGGCCTGCATTTCGGTGATCTCGCCGCGGTCGATCAGCGTCTGGACGTAGGAGTGGTCGCGGGTGCGCTGCACGAGCCGGCCGTGGCGGAAATGGTAGATGCGTGAATCGCCGGCGTGGATCCAGGTGCAATCGCCCTTGGGATTCACCAGGAAGGCGGCCAGCGTGCTGTGCGGTTCCTGCTCGCTCGACAGCGCCGTGAGCTTGATGACGGTGTGCGCTTCGTCCAGCAACTGGCGCAGCAGCGCGGAGGCATCGTCGTGCGTGGGCCGATAGCGCGCGAACAGCTGCTGCGCGGTCATGAGCACCTGGTCGGATGCCTTGCGGCCGCCGCTGCGGCCACCCATGCCGTCGGCGATCACGCCCAGCACGCAGCCGACGACGCGGGGGTGGCTGAGCACGGCGACCTGGTCCTGCTGATAGGGCCGGTCGCCCTTGTGCAGGGCGGTGGCGGCGGAGAGTCGAAAACCTCGTGTCATGACGCTGATGCGCCGATGGCGCGCTGGTAGGGGCGGGCATCGCGGGGGGCGATGCGAGGACGTATTATCGAGTGAAGCTGCGCCGTCGCCGACCGCGCCAGGCCCGGCCCACGCCGATGCCCGACTTATTGCGCTCCTTGGACTCCAATCTTCATTTCCCTTCCCGCCAACTGATCGCACTGCGCATGGAGCATGCCGATCTCGACGCCACGGTCGATCGGCTGGACGGCCTGATGCCGCAGGACGAACTGCTGTTGCGTCGTCTCAAGAAGCGGCGCCTGGCGCTGCGCGATCAGATCGCGCGTCTCGAGCGCACGATGGATCCGAAAGAGCCTGCCTGATGGTGTCCGACACCGATGCCGGCTCGGCGTGGGACGACGATGAAGACGATGCCGCACTGATGGGCGGCGCGCCGACACGCGACCGGCCACGCGCTGCCGCGGGCGGGTTGTCCGAGATGGTGGCCGAGGTCTTCGCGGAAGGGGGGGCGCTCTCGCATGCGGCCGACGAGTTCCGCGAACGCCACGGCCAGACCCAGATGGCGCTGGCCGTGGCGCGCACCATCGACGAGGGCGGTGTGCTGGTGGTCGAGGCCGGGACCGGCGTCGGCAAGACGTTCTCCTATCTGGTGCCGGCGCTGCTGAGCGGCGAACGTGTGCTGCTCTCGACCGCGACCAAGACCTTGCAGGACCAGCTTTTCGGCCGCGACCTGCCGCGGCTGGTCGATGCGCTCAAGCTGCCGGTGCGCATGGCGCTGCTCAAGGGGCGCGGCAGCTATCTGTGCCAGCATCGATTGGGGCAGGCGCGGCACGATGCCTCGCTGCCCGAGCGCGGCAGCCTGCGCACGCTGGCCAAGATCGAGCAGTGGGCGACCGCCACCCGCACCGGCGACCTGGCCGAACTGCCGGGCCTGGACGAGCGCTCGCCGCTGCTGCCCCTGATCACCTCGACGCGCGAGAACTGCCTGGGCGCCCAGTGCCCGCAGTTCAAGCCCTGCCACGTCAATGCGGCGCGGCGCGAGGCGCTGGCGGCCGATGTGGTCGTGATCAACCATCACCTTTTCTTTGCCGACCTCGCGGTGCGCGAGTCGGGCATGGCCGAACTGCTGCCCTCGGTGCGCGTCGTCGTGTTCGACGAGGCGCACCAGCTCAACGAGACCGGCGTGCAGTTCCTCGGCGTGCAGATGGGCAGTGGCCAGGCGCTGGACTTCGCGCGCGACGTGCTGGCAGCCGGGCTGCAGCACGCACGCGGACTGGTCGATTGGACCCAACGCGTGGCGGCGGTCGAACGCGCCGCGCGCGAATTGAGGCTTTCGGTCGGCCAGCAATGGCCGGGTGCCAAGCTGCGCTGGGCCGGTCCGGCCCCCGAGGGCGTGGCGCAGGCGCCGTGGCAGGGCGCGCTCGACGAACTGCAGCAGGCCTTCGAGGACGCCGCCGAAGGGCTGGCGACCGTGAGCGAGATCTCGCCGGATTTCGTGCGCCTGCATGAGCGCGCGCAGCAGCTGGCCGAACGGGTCGACCGCTTCGCGCAGCCGTGCGCCCTGGGGTCCGTGCGCTGGGTCGACGTGGGCTCGCAGCTGCGGCTGGTCGAGTCGCCGCTGGACATCGCGGAGGCGGTGCGCAACCGCGTGCTGAAAAAGGGCTCGGACGATGCCGAGGACCGCGGGCGCGCCTGGGTCTTCACCTCGGCCACGCTGGGCGACGATCCGCAGTTGCGCTGGTTCACCGAGCCGTGTGGCCTGACCGATGCCGAGGTGCTGCGGGTCCAGAGCCCGTTCGACTACGCGCGCCAGGCCGCGCTCTACGTGCCGCGGGACTTTCCCAAGCCCAACGATCCGGCGCACGGCGCGCGCGTGGCGGCGCTGGCCGCACGCGGTGCCGCGGTGCTGGGCGGGCGCACGCTGGTCCTCACGACCACCTTGCGCGCACTGCGGACCATCGGCGACGAGATGCGGCGCCGGCTCGAGGGCGTGTCACCCGATCGGCGGCCCGAGGTGCTGGTGCAGGGTGAACTGCCCAAACGCGTACTGATGGACCGTTTCCGCGAAGGTGCGAGCGGCGGTCGTGCGGGCTGCGTGCTGGTGGCATCGGCCTCGTTCTGGGAAGGCTTCGATGCGCCTGGCGACGCGTTGCAGCTGGTGGTGATCGACAAGTTGCCGTTTCCGCCACCCAACGATCCGCTGGTGGAGGCGCGCTCGCAGCGCCTGGAAGCGCAGGGGCGCAATGCCTTCGGCGACTACTCGCTGCCCGAGGCGGCGGTGGCGCTCAAGCAGGGCGCCGGGCGCCTGATCCGGCGCGAGTCGGACCGCGGGGTGCTGGCCATCTGCGACACCCGCCTGGCCGTGATGGGCTACGGCCGCCGGTTGGTGGCCGCCTTGCCGCCCATGCGTCGGCTCGAAGGCGAGGCGGATTTCGATGCGGCCGTGGCCGAGCTCAGGGCCGGCGACCTGGCCTGAGCGCGTCCGAGAACGCCTCAGGTGGAAGTGGTGATTACCAGAGCTTCCACCACGGATCGTCCTTCGTGCGGAAGCCGCGCGAAAGGTACTCGCTCTTGGGGTAATTGGTCGTCAGCACGCGCTTGGCGTCGTCGCGCAGGTCGTCCAGGCCCAGTGCGGCGTACGACTGCACCATGATGTAGAGGGCTTCCTCGAGGGCCGGCACCTCGCGGTAGTCGGCCAGCGCCAGTTGCGAGCGGTTGATGGCCGCCAGGTAGGCGCCGCGCTGGTAGTAGTAGCGCGCCACGTGCACTTCGTACTGGGCCAGCGAATTGACCACGTAGTTCATGCGCTGGCGGGCATCGGGCGTGTAGCGCGATTCGGGGAAGCGCGTGACCAATTCCTTGAAGGCCTGGAACGATTCCTTGGCCGCCTTCTGGTCGCGTTCCGACAGATCCTGGCGCGTCATGAACGCGAACATGCCGAGATCGTCGTTGAAGTTGATCACGCCCTTGAGGTACAGCGCATAGTCGAGCGCCGGGCTGGCCGGATGCAGCTTCATGAAGCGGTCGAGCGTCGCGACGGCTGCGGGCTTCTCGCCGGCCTTGAACTGGGCGTAGGCCTTGTCGAGCTGCGCCTGCTGGGCGAGCGGCGTGCCGGCCGCGCGGCCTTCGAGCTTCTCGTACAGCGGGATCGCCTTGTCGAAGGCGCCCGAGCCGGCCTCGTCCTTGGCCTCGGCGTAAATCTTGTTGGGGCTCCAGTTCGCAGTCTGGTCTACCTTGGCTGTCGAGCAGCCGGCCACCAGCCATGCCGCGGCGCAAAGCGCCATCCAGCTCGGGACCACCGATAATTTGACGCGAAACATCACATGAAGCTTTCTTGAAACAACTGCCCTCGATTATATCGACCGCCCCTTCGGGCGGCGCTTTCCCCCCGACCGACGCGACCGAAGTCGAAGAAGGGGCTGACCCGGGTGAGGCCAGCGAGCTGCGCGCCTTCGCCATCGGCGTGGCGCAGCACGGCCAACGTTTGGACCGTGCATTGGCCGCGCTGGTTCCCGAGTTTTCCCGCAACTACCTGCAGCAGCTGATCGATGCGGGTGCCGTGCTGCTCAAGGGGCGCGTGGTCACCAAGCCCTCGGCCACGGTGCACGTCGGTGAGGCCGGGCAGATCGAACTGCGCCCCACGCCGCAGAGCCAGGCCTTCAAGGCCGAGCCGATGGAGATCCGCGTGGTGCACGAAGACGCCCACCTGCGCGTGATCGACAAGCCCGCCGGGCTGGTGGTGCATCCGGCGCCCGGCCACTGGAGCGGCACGCTGCTCAACGGCCTGCTGGCACTCGACCCGCAGGCGGCACTGCTGCCACGCGCGGGCATCGTGCACCGGCTCGACCGCGACACCAGCGGGCTGATGGTGGTCGCGCGCACGCGCGCCACGATGGATGCGCTGGTGCAGTTGATCGCCGCGCGCGACGTCTCGCGCCAGTACCTCGCCCTGGCGCACAAGCCGTGGCAGGGCGCCGCCGCGCGCCAGGTCGACGCGCCGATCGGGCGCGATCCGCGCAACCGGCTGCGCATGGCGGTGGTCGACCTCGAGCGCCATCCGGGCAAGACCGCACGCACGCTGATCGAGCGGCTCGACGGCACGAACGACGGTTGCGCCGTGCGCTGCACGCTGGAAACCGGGCGCACGCACCAGATCCGCGTGCACATGGCGTCGATCGGCCATCCGCTCGTCGGCGATGCGCTCTACGGTGGCGTCCCGGCGGCCGGCCTGAGCCGTCAGGGACTGCATGCGTTCCGCCTGGCCTTCGTGCATCCGCAGACGAAGCAGCCGATGACCTTTCTGGCGCCGCCGCCCGCCGATCTGCGAGAAGCCTTCCAGACCTGGGGGCTGGATTACAATCGCGCCTGACGGCCCGAGTGCCGCGCCGGCCTTCAGTGCCGGGCTTGCGTTCTGCCCGCCGCGTGCCGGCAACGCCGCTTCTCCATCCCGAGACTTCCATCCACCTGAACGTGCGCCCCTGGCACCTTTTCCCGGATAACGCGAACCATGAATACGGCGGATGCCAAGCGCATTCTTGAAACCGCCTTGATCTGTTCGACGCAGCCCCTGCCAGTGCGCGAGCTGCGTGTGCTGTTCGATGACGAACTGGGCGCGGACACCATCAAGTCGTTGTTGATCGAGCTGCAGGAAGACTGGGCTCAGCGCGGCCTCGAACTCGTGAGCGTCGGCAGTGGCTGGCGCTTCCAGAGCCGGCCGGAGATGCGCGACCATCTCGACCGCCTGCACCCCGAAAAGCCGCCGCGCTACACCCGCGCCGCGCTGGAAACCCTGGCGATCATTGCCTACCGCCAGCCGGTCACGCGGGGCGACATGGAGGACATCCGGGGTGTCACGATCAATTCGCTGATCATCAAGCAGCTCGAGGACCGCAACTGGGTCGAGGTCATCGGTCACCGCGAGACGGTCGGCCGACCGGCGCTGTTCGCCACCACCCGGCAGTTCCTCGACGACCTGGGCCTGGCCTCGCTCGACCAGCTGCCCGTCATCGACAGCCCGGCCCAGCACAATGCCCTGATCGACGCGCTGACCGACGCTTCGGGCCCCGAGCAGGCCGCGCTGCCGATGGATGCGCTGGAAGAGGACGACGCCGTCGTGCTGTCGGCCGAGCCGTCCGCCGATACGTCCGCTTTGCCCGCTTTGCCGGCCGCTGACGCCCCCCCCGTACCCGCCAGCGACCTGTTCGCTGAAGGCGAGCCCCTCGCCGAATCCCCGGTCGTTCCCGACCCTGACGTTGCCGCCACAGACGGCCCCGACGCACCCCCGGTGCCTTCCGGAAAAAATCCATGAGCTCCTCCGAACCCGATGACACGGTGCTGCCACCGGCCCACCTCCCCGCCGAAGAAAAGACCGTGCCTGCAGCGCTGAGCACGCCGGAAGGCGAGGGCGCGAGCGTGGAGGCTCCGGCCGCGGACGCCGCACCCGTGCGCAAGCCCCGCAAGCCGCGCACGCGCAAGCCGGCGGCCGAGGCGTCGGCGACGCCTGAAGAAGCCGTCGAAGCGGCCCCTGGCGAAGTCCCGGTCGAGGCCACGCCGGCCCCTGTTGCCGCGCCCGCTGCAGCGCCGCAGCCGGTGCCCGCCGCAGCGCCCCAGCCGGCGCGTGCCGAGCCGGTGCAGGCCGACGACACGCAGGACGATCAGGACGAAGAGGACGAGTCGGACGAGGAAGAGGACGAACTCGACCGCGCCCGCCGCATCGCCGACCGCGAGCGCCGCAATGCGCCGCCGACCGAGCCGATCCGCTTCGCCGACGTCATCTCGGGCCAGTTCGATGCCGACGAGGAGAGCGCCGAGGTGCCGCCGCTCAAGCGCGTGCTGCTGCCCGAGGCCGATTCGCCCAAGCTGCACAAGGTGCTGGCCCAGGCCGGCCTGGGCTCGCGCCTGGAGATGGAGGCGCTGATCCTGCAAGGCCGGATCTCGGTCAACAGCGAGCCGGCGCACATCGGCCAGCGCATCCAGTACGGCGACCAGGTCAAGATCAACGGCAAGCCGATCCGCTTCCGGATCGAGCCCCCGCCGGCGCGCGTCATCGCCTACCACAAGCCGGTCGGCGAGGTCGTCACACACGACGATCCGCAGAACCGTCCGACCGTGTTCCGCAAGCTGCCGCGGCTGCAGCAGGGCAAGTGGCAATCGGTGGGGCGGCTCGACCTGAACACCGAAGGCCTGCTGCTGTTCACCAGCTCGGGTGAGCTGGCGAATCAGCTGATGCATCCGCGCTTCGGCCTGGAGCGTGAGTACGCGGTGCGCGTGCTGGGCGCCGTCAATGCCGAAGAAAAGAAGAAGCTGCTCGAAGGCGTGCGCCTAGACGACGGCATGGCCCAGTTCGGCAGCATCGAGGAGGGCGGCGGCGAAGGCGCCAACCACTGGTACCGCGTCACCATCTCCGAAGGCCGCAACCGCGAAGTGCGCCGGCTGTTCGAATCGGTCGGCCACGCGGTCAGCCGGCTGATCCGCATCCGCTACGGCGCGATGCTGCTGCCGCGCGGGCTCAAGCGCGGCGCCTGGATGGAGCTCGACGAGCGCGACATCCGGTCGCTGTTCCAGGCCGCTGGCGGCGGTGCGGCACGCTCGCCGGCCGGTCCGCGCGAGCAGGGCGCCGAGGGCGGCGGACGCAACAACAACAACGGACGCGGCGACAACAAGAAGCGCCGCGGCGGCCGCAACGCCGGCGGACCGCCGGTGCCGGGCGGCAACGGCCCCCAGGGCGCACGCGGCGATCGCGGGCGCGGTGGCAACGCGGGCGGGCCGCAGCAGAAACGTCGCGGCAATGGACCCGGTAACGGTGGCAATGGCGGCAATGGCGGCAATGGCGGCAATGGCGGTAACAGCGGAAGTGGCCGCGCCCCCGGCGAAGATCGCGCACCCGGCGGCGCGCAGCCCGATCCGATGAAGACCTCGGTGGGCTACATCGGCGCCGACAGTTTCTCGCGCCAGCGCAAGGAGCAACGCCAGAACGCGCCACGGCGTGGCGGTGGCGGTGGCTTCGGCGGTCCGGCCGGTTCGCGCCGGCGCAGCGGGCGCTGATCACAGGCCCGGCCTGCGGTTTTTCAGCGCGCCGAGGCCGGCCCGGGATGGCCGGCCGGTTAAAATCAGAGGCTTTTTCAAGTCCGCGGGCCGTGCATTCGGCGCCGCGGACCGTTCTTTTTCAAAATCAACTGCTCAGGAAGCAACTTCTCCATGGCCATCGAACGCACCCTCTCCATCATCAAGCCCGACGCTGTCGCCAAGAACGTCATCGGCAAGATCGTCTCCCGCTTTGAAGCCGCCGGCCTCAAGATCGCCGCCGCCAAGCTGGTGCAGCTGTCGCGCGCCGAAGCCGAGCAGTTCTACGCCGTGCACAGCGCACGTCCCTTCTTCAAGGACCTGGTCGAGTTCATGATCTCCGGCCCGGTGTTCGTGCAAGTGCTCGAAGGCGAGAACGCCATCGCCAAGAACCGCGACCTGATGGGCGCAACGGACCCCAAGAAGGCCGACGCCGGCACCATCCGCGCCGACTTCGCCGACAGCATCGATGCCAACGCCGTGCACGGCTCGGACGCACCGGAAACCGCTGCCAACGAAATCGCCTTCTTCTTCGCCGGCCTCAACGTCTACGCACGCTGAACATGATCCACCCCCGATGCGCCTGCTGCGTCTCCCCCTTGAGGGGGCGTACCCAGCGGCCCGGCGAAGCCGGTTCCGCGGGTGCCTGCGCATGCGCTTCGCCTTGCCCAGGCACGGGGGTGATCGCATGACCGCGGTCAACCTGCTCGAGTTCGATCTGGAGGGGTTGGCTGCGTTCTGCGAAAAACTGGGCGAAAAACGTTTTCGCGCGACGCAGCTGTTCCGCTGGATCCACCAGCGGGGCGCGAGCGATTTCGCGCAGATGACCGACCTGGCCAAGTCCTTGCGCGAGAAGCTCGCGACGACGGCCCGCGTCGAGGCGCTGCCGGTCATCACACAGCATGAATCCACCGACGGCACGATCAAGTGGCTGTTCGACGTGGGTGACGGCAATGCCGTCGAAGCTGTCTTCATTCCAGAGGGCGACCGCGGCACCTTGTGCGTGTCGTCCCAGGCCGGGTGTGCCGTCGGCTGTCGTTTCTGCTCGACCGGCCACCAGGGCTTCAGCCGCAATCTGCGGACTGGCGAAATCACGGCGCAGCTCTGGTTTGCCGAACATTTCCTGCGCAAGCACCTGAAACGCGATGATCGGGTGATCTCGAACGTCGTGATGATGGGCATGGGCGAGCCGCTGCAGAACTACACGGCGCTGGTGCCCTCGCTGCGCACCATGCTCGACGACAACGCCTACGGCCTGTCGCGCCGTCGCGTCACGGTCTCGACCTCGGGCGTGGTCCCGATGATCGACCGGCTCGGTGCCGATTGCCCGGTGGCGCTGGCGGTGTCGCTGCATGCCCCGAACGATCCGCTGCGCGACGACCTGGTGCCGCTCAACCGCAAGTACCCGATCGCCGAACTGCTCGAGGCCTGCCAGCGCTACCTCGCGCATGCGCCGCGCGACTTCATCACCTTCGAGTACTGCATGCTCGACGGCGTGAACGACCAGCCCGAGCACGCGAAGCAGCTGGTGGAACTGGTGCGCAGCACCGGCATCTCCTGCAAGTTCAACCTGATTCCCTTCAACCCATTTCCAGCGTCCGGGCTGCTGCGTTCGCCGCAGCCGCGCGTGCTGGCCTTCGCCAAGGCGCTGAGCGAAGCGGGCATCGTGACCACCGTGCGCAAGACGCGCGGCGACGACATCGACGCGGCGTGCGGCCAATTGGCCGGCGACGTCAAGGACCGCACGCATGCGGCCGAACGCATGGCGCAACGGCGCACGGTCATGCTGCACCCGGTCCACGCGACGGCCTCCAATGTTTCGCCGGCCCCGCCGGTTTCACAAGGGCACTGAACCCATGCGCATGGCCTTCCCGATTTCGCCATGGCACGTCATGCAGAGCGCCTTCGGCGCGGTGCTGGCCGTGCTGCTCGCCGGCTGTGTCGGCACCGGCAAGGGAGGGGCGGGGTCCGTCGCCAACACGGCGAGTACCGCCGGCAACGGCGCCGATATCGTGACCGCTTCCGACGAACCCAACGGCCGTCGGCGGGCGCGTTTGCGGCTCGAACTGGCCATCGGCTACTTCGAGGCCGGCCAGACCACTGTCGCGCTCGACGAGATCAAGCAATCGCTGTCGGCCGACCCGAGCTTCGCCGATGCCTACAACCTGCGCGGCCTGGTCTACATGCGGCTCGAAGACGCGGGGTTGGCCGAGGACAGCTTCCGTCGCGCCATCGCGCTCAATCCGCGCGAGCCGAACACCCTGCACAACTATGGCTGGCTGCTGTGCCAGCAGAACCGCTTCGGCGATGCGACGCGGCAGTTCAGTGCGGCGCTGGCCGTGCCGACATACACCGAGCGCGCCAAGACGCTGATGACGCAGGGCCTCTGCCAGATGCGCGCGGGCCAGCCCGCCGAAGCCGAGCGTTCGCTGTCGCAGGCTTACGAGATCGACGCCGGCAATCCCATGATCGGCTTCAACCTCGCGTCCTTGCTGGCGCAGCGCCAGGACTGGTCGCGTGCGCAGTTCTATGTGCGCCGTGTCAACAACGGTCCATCGGCCAATGCGGAGACACTGTGGCTGGGCGTCAAGATCGAGCGCCGCCTTGGCAACCGCGAGGCCATGGCGCAACTCGGCGGGCAGCTGCAACGACGCTTCCCCCAGTCGCGGGAGGCGGTTGCGTACGAACGTGGGAATTTCGATGATTGAACGGGCGAGCGAATTCGGTACCACCCAGACCCCACCGCTGATCCCCGGCGACAGCACGAACAAGACCGCCGGCGATCTGCTGCGCGAGGCACGCGAGGCACACAACCTGCACCTCGACGTGGTGGCCGCGGCGCTCAAGGTGTCGTCGCAGAAGCTGCAGGCCCTGGAAAACGACGACATCGCCGCCTTGCCCGACCCGGTGTTCGCGCGTGCGCTGGCCGCCAGCGTCTGCCGTGCGCTGCACATCGATCCGGCACCGGTGCTCGCCAAGCTGCCGGGCGCTGTGCGCCCGGGCCTGGCCGAAGCCGATCGCAGCATCAACACCAGTTTCCGATCGAGTGCGTCGCGCAGCCGCTCCCGCGCCATCGGCGGCCTGCCTTCGCGCGCCGGATTGGTGGTCGTCGGGCTGCTCCTGGCCGGTGCCGCGGCTCTGTTCTGGCTGCCTTCCGGCGCTTTCGAGCGCCTGGGCCAATGGGTCTCGGGCTTCACCGCGGGCCAGCGCGCCGCATCGGGCGAGATCGCACCGGGCGGCACCGTGCTCGAGCCGCCGGTCGCCCCGCCGCTGGCTGCGGTCGAGCCGACCGCGCCCGCCGCGTCGCCCGCGATCGAGCCTGCGCTGCCTGTGGCTGCGCCCGCATCCGCGTCGGCCGGGAATGACGTGGTGGTTTTCATCGTCCGCGAAGAGTCGTGGATCACCGTGAACGACGCCACCGGCAAGCCGGTGTTGCGCCGGACCGTGCGCGCAGGTGAGACCGTCGGTGCGAGCGGCACACTGCCCCTGTCGGTGGTGGTGGGCCGGGCCGGCGGTGTCGAAGTCCAGGTGCGCGGCAAGCCGTTCGATCTGACAACCCTGGCGCGCACGGGCGGCGTCGCACGATTCGAGGTCAAGCCATGAACGAGATGCCATCGACTTTCGACAAGGACGCTTTCGGCAGCCAGCCGGTGGCACCGGCGGCGCCTGCGGCACGCCGATCGCGCCAGGCCAGCGTGGTCTGGGGCGCGCGCACCGTCACCGTGGGCGGCGACGCCCCGGTGCGCGTGCAGTCGATGACCAACACCGACACGGTCGACGCGATCGGCACCGCGATCCAGGTCAAGGAGCTGGCGATCGCCGGCTCCGAAATGGTCCGCATCACGGTGAACACGCCCGAGGCCGCGGCGCAGGTGCCCTACATCCGCGAGCAGCTCGACCGCATGGGCATCGACGTGCCGCTGATCGGCGATTTCCACTACAACGGCCACCGGCTGCTGACCGACTATCCGGCCTGCGCCGAAGCGCTGTCCAAGTACCGCATCAACCCCGGCAACGTGGGCAAGGGCGACAAGAAGGACAAGCAGTTCGGCCAGATGATCGAAGCCGCGATGCGCTGGAACAAGCCGGTGCGCATCGGCGTGAACTGGGGCAGCCTCGACCAGGAACTGCTGGCCCATCTGATGGACATCAACAGCCAGCGTGCCGCGCCCTGGGAAGCCAAGTCGGTGATGTACGAGGCGCTGATCACCTCGGCCATCGATTCGGCCAGGCTGGCCGAATCGATGGGCATGAACGGCGACCAGATCATCCTGAGCTGCAAGGTGAGCGGCGTGCAGGACCTGATCTCGGTCTACCGCGAACTGGCCCAGCGCTGCAGCTACCCGCTGCACCTGGGCCTGACCGAGGCCGGCATGGGCACCAAGGGCACGGTGGCCTCGGCCACGGCGCTGTCGATCCTGCTGCAGGAGGGCATCGGCGACACCATCCGTGTGTCGCTCACGCCGCAGCCGGGCGAGGCGCGCACGCAGGAAGTGGTGATCGCCAACGAGATCCTGCAGGCGCTGGGCCTGCGCATCTTCGTGCCCAGCGTCACGGCCTGCCCGGGCTGCGGCCGCACCACCAGCACCACCTTCCAGGAGCTGGCCAAGCAGATCGACGACTACCTGCGGCTGCAGATGCCGGTGTGGCGCAAGAAGTACCCGGGCGTCGAGACGCTCAAGGTGGCGGTGATGGGCTGCATCGTCAACGGTCCGGGCGAGAGCAAGCATGCCGACATCGGCATCAGCCTGCCGGGCACCGGTGAAGCGCCGGCCGCGCCGGTCTTCATCGACGGCGAAAAGGCGCTCACGCTGCGCGGCGACAATATCGCCAACGAATTCCATCAGCTCGTCGAAACCTACATCGACAAGCGCTTCGGCAGCAGCAGCGAACGCGCCGCCGAAACCGTCTGAATCTCCTTTCCTGATCCATGGCCGAAAAATTGAATGCCGTCAAAGGCATGAACGACATATTGCCGCCCGAGTCGGCGCGCTGGGAGTGGCTCGAAGCCACCGTGCGCGAGCTGATGGGGCGCTTTGCCTACCGCAACGTGCGCACCCCGATCCTCGAGCACACGGCGCTGTTCGTGCGCGGCATCGGCGAGGTCACGGACATCGTCGAGAAGGAGATGTACGCCTTCGAGGACCGCTCCGACAAGCACGGTCAGGCCGAGCATCTGGCGATGCGGCCCGAGAACACGGCCGGCCTGGTGCGCGCGGTGATCGAGCACAACATGCTCTACGACGGCCCCAAGCGCCTCTGGTACACCGGTCCGATGTTCCGGCGCGAGAAGCCGCAACGCGGTCGCTATCGGCAGTTCCACCAGATCGGCGCCGAGGCTCTCGGTTTCGCCGGTCCGGACGTCGATGCGGAGTTGATCCTGTTGGCCACCGCGCTCTGGAAGGCCATCGGCCTGAGCGACGTGCGCCTCGAACTCAACAGCCTGGGCCAGCCGGCCGAGCGCGCGCTGCACCGCGCCCAGCTGATCGCCCACTTCGAGCGGCATGCCGACAAGCTCGACGAGGACGGCAAGCGGCGTCTGCACAGCAACCCGCTGCGCATCCTGGACACCAAGAACCCCGCGATGAAGGAAGTGGTCGAAGCGGCACCGAAGCTGATCGATTTCCTCGGTGCCGAATCGCTCGCGCATTTCGAGGGCCTGCAGGCCATCCTCCGGGCCAACGACATCGCGTTCACGATCAATCCGCGCCTGGTGCGCGGTCTGGACTACTACAACCTCACGGTGTTCGAGTTCGTCACCGACCGGCTGGGTGCGCAGGGCACCGTGTGCGCCGGTGGCCGCTACGACGACCTGATCGGCCAGATCGGCGGCAAGGCCGCACCGGCCGTGGGCTGGGCGATGGGTGTCGAGCGCGTGCTGGACCTGCTCAAGGAGCAGGGCACCGAGGTGCCCGCCGTGGTACCCGATGCCTACGCCATCGTGCCCGATGCGGCTTCGATGCCGGTGGTGCTGCGCACGCTGCAGCAACTGCGCGAAGCGGGCGTGCGCGTGCAGATGCACGGCGCGACCGCCGAAGGGTTGGCAAGCTTCAAGTCGCAGATGAAGAAGGCCGACGCCAGCGGTGCCACCTACGCACTGATCTTCGGTGCCGATGAACTTGCACGCGAGGAAGTGACTCTCAAGGCCTTGCGCGACGCCAGCGTCGCGCAGAGCACCCGGCCATTGGCCGACGTGAGCGCCTGGGCCTCCACCCTACAATCCCCGGCTCCCTAGGAATCTTCAGGGCCGTTCCCAAGTTTCCCGGCCCCTTCTCGGGGCAGATTCGGCAAGCCGGGTCCCGGGTCCTTCAACTCACTGACAGCGCATGGCAACCCATCTCGATCTCGAAGAACAGGAACAGCTCGACCAGCTCAAGCATTTCTGGAACACCTACGGCACCCTGATCACCTGGATCGTGCTGCTCGTCGCCGGTGCGTTCGTGGCCTGGAACGGCTGGAACTATTTCCAGCGCAACAAGGCGGCGCAGGCCTCCGCGCTCTATGACGAAGTCGAACGCAGTGCGCAGGCGGGCGATGCCGACCGCATCGAGCGCGCCCTGGGCGAAATGAAGAGCCGTTTCGCCGGCACCGTCTATGCGCAACAGGCCGGCCTGCTGGCCGCCAAGACGCTCAACGAGAAGGCCAAGCCCGAGGCTTCGCGCGCCGCGCTGGCGTGGGTCGCGGACAACGCCGTCGATCCGGGGTACAAGGCCATCGCACGGCTGCGACTGGCCGCCGAGCTGCTCGAGAGCAAGGGCTACGACGAGGCGCTCAAGCAACTGGCTGCGCCCGTGCCCAAGGAATTCGAAGCGCTGGTGGCCGACCGCAGGGGCGATGTCTACCTCGCACAAGGCAAGCGCGACGAAGCCAAGGCCGAATACCAGAAGGCCTGGTCCGCGTTCGATGCGCGCAACGATTACCGCCGTCTGGTCGAGGTCAAGCTCAACGCCGTGGGCGTGGACACCAAGACCCTGACGGCCACGCCTGCCGCGTCCGGCAAAACCACTCAGTGACCATCGCACCATGACTCTCCATCGCCTTGTGTCCGCCACCCCCGTCCTGCGCGCCGTGGCCGCAACCGTGCTCTTCGCCGCGCTGGCCGCGTGCTCGGGCACCGGCAAGCCCAAGCCCGCCGAACTGAAGGCCAACCCGGCGCTGTTCGGCGTGCGTCAGGCCTGGACCGTGAAGGTTCCAAAGACCGACTTCGCGCTCCAGGTCGACGTCAGCGGCGACACCGTGACCCTCGCCGGTGCCGACGGCACGGTGGTGGCCATCGACGCGCGCTCGGGCCAGGAGGCCTGGCGCGCCAGTGTCGGCAAGGCCTTGATCGCCGGCGTCGGCAGCGACGGTGCCATCGCCGCCGTGATCACCCGGGACAACGAACTCGTCGCAATGCAGGCGGGCAAGGTGCTGTGGAAGCAGCGCCTGACCGCGCAGGCCTACACCGCGCCCCTGGTGGCCGGACGCCGGGTCTTCGTGCAGACCGCCGACCGCACCGTGAGCGCCTGGGATGGCGAGAGCGGTCGCCGCCTCTGGTCGCAGTCGCGCCCGGCCGAGAACCTCGTGCTGCGCAAGCCGGGCGTGCTGCTCGCCGTGGGCGACACGCTGGTGACCGGGGTGGGAGGGCGCCTCGCGGGCCTCAACCCCGCCAACGGTTCGTCACGCTGGGAATCGCCGATTGCGGCGCCGCGCGGCACCAACGACGTCGAGCGCCTGGTCGACCTGACCGGCAGCGTGAGCCGCGTGGGCGACACCGTCTGTGCGCGGGCCTACTACGCCAACGTCGGCTGCGTCGACGCCACGCGCGGCACGCTGCTCTGGACCAAGCCTGCTTCCGGCGCCGAGGGCGTCAGCGGTGACGAGCGCTTCGTCTACGGCACCGAAACCAACGGCAGCGTGGTGGCCTGGCGCCGCACCGACGGCGAGCGCGCCTGGTCCAGCGACCTGCTCAAGTACCGCACGCTGACGGCACCGCTCGCGGTCGGCCGTTCGCTGGTCATCGGCGACGACAGCGGCCTGCTGTTGCTGGTGTCGCGCGAAGATGGCTCCCTGCTCACCCGTCTCACGCCCGATGGCTCGCCCATCGTCGCTACCCCGGTCCTCGCCGGCAACACGGTCGTGGTCGTCACCCGCAATGGCGGTGTGTTCGGCTATCGCCCGGAATAAACCCATTGAAAGCTCGACCATGAAACCGGTCATCGCTCTGGTCGGGCGTCCCAACGTCGGCAAGTCCACCCTTTTCAACCGCCTCACGCAGACGCGTGACGCGATCGTGGCGGACTTCGCCGGCCTGACGCGCGACCGCCACTACGGCAACGGCCGCCAGGGGCGGCACGAGTTCATCGTGATCGACACCGGCGGCTTCGAGCCCGACGCGGGCAGCGGCATCTTCAAGGAGATGGCCAAGCAGACGCGTCAGGCCGTGGCCGAGGCCGATGTGGTGGTGTTCGTCGTGGACGCCCGCGAAGGCCTCTCGGCCCAGGACCACGAGATCGCCAAGGAATTGCGCCGGCTCGGCAAGCCGACCGTGCTGGTAGCCAACAAGGCCGAAGGCATGCACGACGGCACCAAGCTGGTCGAGTTCTACGAACTCGGCCTGGGCGACGTGCATGGCGTGTCCGCTGCGCACGGGCAGGGCATTCGTGACCTGGTCGACCTGGCGCTCGAGCCGCTGAACCTGCCGGAACCCGAAGACGAGGTGGACGACGGCGAGGCCAAGCCCATCAAGCTGGCCGTGGCGGGACGCCCGAACGTCGGCAAATCGACACTCATCAACACCTGGTTGGGCGAGGAGCGGCTGGTCGCCTTCGACATGCCGGGCACCACGCGCGACGCCATCAGCGTGCCGTTCGAGCGCAACGGCCAGCACTTCGAGCTGATCGACACGGCCGGCCTGCGCCGCAAGGGCAAGGTCTTCGAGGCGATCGAGAAATTCTCGGTGGTCAAGACGCTGCAGGCCATCGAGTCGGCCAACGTCGTGCTGCTGCTGCTCGACGCCACGCAGGGCGTGACCGACCAGGACGCGCACATCGCGGGCTACATCCTCGAAAGTGGACGTGCGGTGGTGATTGCGATCAACAAATGGGATGCGGTCGACAGCTACGAGCGCGAACAGATCCAGCGCCAGATCGAAACCCGTCTGCCTTTCCTGAAGTTCGCTTCGCTGCATTTCATCTCGGCGATCAAGCGGCAGGGGCTCGGTCCGGTCTGGCAAGCGATTGCACAGGCGCACAAGTCGGCCACCCGCAAGATGTCGACACCGGTGCTCACGCGCCTGCTGCTCGAGGCGGTGCAATTCCAGTCGCCGCAGCGCGCCGGCATGTTCCGGCCCAAGCTGCGCTATGCGCACCAGGGGGGCATGAACCCGCCGGTGATCGTGATCCACGGCAATTCGCTCGAGCACGTCACCGATTCGTACAAGCGCTTTCTCGAAGGCCGCTTCCGCAAGGAATTCGATCTGGTCGGAACGCCGATGCGCATCGAGTTCAAGACCTCGTCCAATCCTTACGCCGACAAGGACAAATGACACGGGAAGGCGAGGGCGCTTGCAAAAAAGCGTGCTTGCCGAGCCCTGGCTGCAGCCAAAGTTCCCGCTTTAAAGTGCCGTTATTTTCAGGTGGCTTTAGGCTTGGATGCTGCAGCGCAGAAACCCTGTGTTAAGGTTCTCTTTCCTATAACTCTTCCTTGAACACGGAGAATATCGTGAGCAACAAAGGGCAACTTTTGCAAGACCCGTTCCTGAACACTTTGCGTCGGGAGCACGTGCCGGTTTCCATTTATTTGGTCAACGGCATCAAGCTTCAGGGTCAGATCGAATCTTTCGATCAATATGTCGTGCTTCTGCGTAACACTGTGACGCAAATGGTCTACAAGCACGCCATCTCCACCATCGTGCCTGGCCGCGCGGTCAACTTCTCGGCTTCCGAGAACGACGACGCCGCTGCCTGACCAGCACTCCGCGCGGCGGGCTCCGTCCGCTGCGCTTTTTTTCGCAACGCCCCCACTCCGCTTGTCTGAAGACATACCCCGCCAGGATGGCGCCGTCGTTCTCGTCGGCGTTGACTTCGGACTGCCCCATTTCGACAGTGAACTCGAGGAACTCGGCCTGCTCGCGCAGACCGCGGGCCTGACCCCTGTCGAACGCCTCGTGTGCAAGCGCAAGGCGCCCGATGCTGCCCTTTTCGTGGGCAGCGGCAAGGCAGACGAGATCCGCGAGCTGGCCGAGATGCACCGCGCAAGCGAAGTCATCTTCGACCAATCCCTCAGTCCCGCCCAGCAACGCAATCTCGAGCGCGCGCTCGGGATCGCGGTGTACGACCGCACCTTCCTGATCCTGGAGATCTTCGCGCAACGCGCGAGGTCCCACGAGGGGAAGCTGCAGGTCGAACTGGCCCGGCTCCAATACCTGAGCACCCGCCTCGTGCGGCGCTGGTCCCACCTGGAACGCCAGACCGGCGGTGCCGGTGTGCGCGGCGGCCCGGGCGAGAAGCAGATCGAGCTCGACCGCCGCATGATCGACGAATCGATCAAGCGCACGCGCGAGCGGTTGGCCAAGGTGCAGAAGCAGCGCAACACGCAGCGGCGCCAACGCGAGCGGCGCGACACCTTCAACATCTCGCTGGTCGGCTACACCAACGCCGGCAAGTCCTCGATCTTCAATGCGATGGTCAAGGCGCGCGCCTACGCGGCCGACCAGCTGTTCGCCACGCTCGACACCACCACGCGCCACTTGTATCTGGGCGACGCGCGGCGTCAGGTGTCGATCTCCGACACCGTGGGCTTCATCCGCGACCTGCCGCACGGCCTGGTCGACGCCTTCAAGGCCACCCTGCAGGAGGCCGTGGATGCCGACCTGCTGCTGCATGTGGTCGATGCCTCCAACCCGCATCATCCCGAGCAGATGGCCGAGGTGCAGCGCGTGCTGCGCGAGATCGGCGCCGGCGACGTGCCGCAGCTGCTGGTCTTCAACAAGCTCGACGCTCTTGAAAGCGCGCAGCAGCCGCTCCATCTGCAGGACGAGATCGAAGTCGATGGCCTGCAGGTCCCCCGCGTCTTCGTCAGCGCGCACACCGGTGCCGGCTTGCCCGCGCTGCGCAGCGAACTGGCACGCCGCTCGGGATCGGTGGTCGACGGCATGCCCTTGGACGCCGGGGCTGAATTGCACGATGCACCCGGGTGATTGGGCACAATCCCCCCACTGACGAGAGAACGAATCGAATGAATGCAAAGCCAGTGTGGAGCCGTTTTCAGGGCATGTTCAACCTGAACGATGGTCGATGGGGACGAGGTGACGAACCGTCGTCGAACGGCGAGCGCCCGAGCGGCCAACGCCCCGACGCCGACCCGCCTCCGGGGAACAACAACCGCCCGCGAGGCCAGGGACCCAACCAGGGCCCCCCGGATCTCGATGAACTCTGGCGCGATTTCAACCGCAAGCTCGGCGGCCTGTTCGGCGGCAAGGGCGGCGGCAACAATGGCAACCGGCCGCCCGGCAACGGCGGCAACGGCAACGGCTTCAAGCCCGACATGAAGAATGCCGGCTACGGCATCGGCCTGATCGCCGGCGTGGCCGTGCTGATCTGGCTCGGCACCGGCTTCTTCATCGTGAACGAAGGCCAGCAAGGCGTGATCACCCAGTTCGGTCGCTACAAGACCACCGTGGGTGCCGGCTTCAACTGGCGTCTGCCGTACCCGATCCAGCGCCATGAAATCGTGGTGGTCACGCAGATCCGCTCAACCGACGTGGGCCGCGACAGCATCGTGCGCTCCACCGGCCTGCGCGAATCGGCCATGCTGACCGAAGACGAGAACATCGTCGAGATCAAGTTCGCCGTGCAGTACCGCCTGAGCGACGCGCGGGCCTACCTCTACGAGAGCAAGGCACCGGCCGACACCGTGGTGCAGGTCGCGGAGACCGCCGTGCGCGAAGTCGTCGGCAAGATGAAGATGGACGCCGCACTGGCCGAAGAGCGTGACCAGATCGCACCGCGCGTGCGCGCCCTGATGCAGACCATCCTCGACCGCTACAAGGTCGGCGTCGAAGTCGTGAACATCAACTTGCAGCAGGGCGGCGTGCGTCCGCCCGAGCAGGTGCAGGCGGCCTTCGACGACGTGCTCAAGGCCGGTCAGGAACGCGAGCGCGCCAAGAACGAAGCGCAGGCCTATGCCAACGACGTGGTGCCCCGCGCCACGGGTGCGGCATCGCGCCTGAAGGAAGAATCCGAAGCCTACAAGGCGCGCATCGTGGCCCAGGCCCAGGGTGATGCCGGCCGCTTCAGCGCGGTGCTGGCGGAGTACCAGAAGGCGCCGCAGGTCACCCGCGACCGGATGTACACCGACGCCATGCAGCAGATCTACACCAACACCACCAAGGTGCTGGTCGATTCCAAGTCGGGATCCAACCTCTTGTACCTGCCGCTGGACAAGCTGATGCAGATGACCGGCGCCAACGTCGCGGGCGCGCCCGTCGACGGCGCCAACCCGAACGTGGCCGGCACCGCGCCGACACAGTCTTCCGTGATTCCGGTGGCACCGGTCAACAACGACGCGCGTGTGCGCGACGGCCGCACGCGCGATCGCGACGGACGCTGAGCCGGAGAACAGAACAATGAACAGAATCGGATTCATCGCATCGACGATCCTGGTGGCGCTCGCGCTGCTGAGCTCGACGCTCTTCGTGGTCGACCAGCGCCAGTTCGGCGTGGTCTACCAGCTCGGCCAGATCAAGAACGTGATCACCGAGCCCGGCCTCAACTTCAAGATGCCGCCGCCGTTCCAGAACGTGTCGTACATCGACAAGCGCCTGCTGACCCTGTCCAGCCTCGAGGCCGAGCCCATGCTCACGGCCGAGAAGCAGCGCGTGGTGATCGACTGGTACGTGCGCTGGCGCGTCAGCAACCCCTCGGAATACATCCGCAACGTCGGCCTCGACGAAAACGCCGGTGCGGTGCAGCTCAACCGCGTGGTGCGCAACGCCTTCCAGGAAAACGTCAACAAGCGCACGGTGCGTGACCTGATCTCGGTGCGCCGCGAGCAGCTGATGGCCGACGTGCAGCGCGAGGTGCTGGCCGTCGTCAAGGGCGAGAAGCCCTGGGGCGTGGACATCATCGACGTACGAATCACCCGCGTCGACTACGTGGAAGCGATCACCGAATCGGTCTACCGCCGCATGGAAGCCGAGCGCAAGCGCGTGGCCAACGAGCTGCGTTCGACCGGCTTCGCCGAGGGCGAAAAGATCCGCGCCGACGCCGATCGCCAGCGTGAAGTGACCGTGGCCAACGCCTACCGCGATGCGCAGAAGATCAAGGGCGAGGGCGACGCCCAGGCCGCTTCCTCGTACAGCGAAGCCTTCGGCCGCGACCCGCAGTTCGCGCAGTTCTACCGCAGCCTCGATGCCTACAAGCAGAGCTTCAACAAGAAGAGCGACGTGCTGGTGGTCGACCCGGCGTCGTCCGACTTCTTCAAGGCCCTGCGCAGCCCCGGCACCGCCAACGCGCGCTGAAGCGCCTGCCCGTGAGCGCTGACGTCTTCTGGAGTGCGCTCGCGCTCGTGCTGGTGATCGAGGGGCTGATGCCCTTCCTGTCACCGGGCGGCTGGCGGCGCGGCTTCGGTCAGCTGATGCAGCTGCGCGACGGCCAGCTGCGTTTCTTCGGCCTTTGCAGCATCCTGCTCGGCCTGCTTCTCCTCTGGCTCCTGGCCTGAATTTGCGCCTTGCGCTCACTGCCGCGGCGATGCCTGCGGCCGAGGCGCTCGCGCGGGCCGGTAGAATCCCTGTTTAACCACGAGCCCGATCCCCCATGTCCGCTTGGGTCCTCCCGGATCACATTGCCGATGTGCTGCCCTCCGAGGCACGCCACATCGAAGAACTTCGACGCGAACTGCTCGACACCGCCCGTGGCTACGGCTACGAGCTGGTGATGCCGCCGTTGCTCGAGCACCTCGAATCCCTGCTGTCCGGCACGGGAGAGGCACTCGACCTCCAAACCTTCAAGCTGGTCGATCAGTTGTCGGGCCGCACCATGGGCCTGCGCGCGGACACCACGCCGCAGGTCGCACGCATCGACGCGCATCTGCTCAATCGGCAGAGCGTGACGCGCCTGTGCTACTGCGGCCCGGTGGTCCACACCCGCCCCGACCGGCCCCACGCCACCCGCGAACCGCTGCAGTTCGGCGCCGAGATCTACGGCCATGCCGGGCTCGAGGCCGACACCGAGGTGCTGCTGCTCGCGCTCGATTGCCTGCGTGCGTCGGGCCTGTCGCAGGGCGCAATCGTCGATCTGGCGGATGCACGCATCGTGCGCTCGCTGTTCGCCGGCGTGCCGGCCGATGCGGCCGTGCTGAGCCGTGTGCATGCGGCGCTGGTCGCCAAGGATGCAAGCGAGCTGCGGGCCCTCACGCGAGACTTTCCGCTGGCCGCCCGCGAAGGCCTGCTGGCCCTGGTGCAACTCTACGGCGACGCGGCCGTGCTCGACGAGGCGGCCCGCGTGCTGCCCGCGAGCCCCGAGGTGCGTGCCGCGCTGGCCGATCTCAAGCAGCTGGGCGGCCGCCTGGCGGGCGCGCAGATCAGCTTCGATCTGTCCGACCTGCGCGGCTATGCCTACTACAGCGGCATGCGCTTCGGCATCTACGTCGAAGGCGCGGCCGATGCGCTGGTGCGCGGCGGCCGCTACGACGAGGTCGGCGCGGTCTTCGGTCGCAACCGGCCCGCGGTCGGCTTCAGCCTCGACCTGCGCGAACTGGTCGGCGTGCTGCCGACGCGGCCGCTGCGTGCGGCCATCCGTGCACCGTGGAGCGATGCGGCCGGGCTGCGCGCAGCCATCGCAGCGCTGCGCGCCAAGGGCGAAACCGTGGTCTGCGTACTGCCGGGCCACGACAGCGAAATCGACGAATTCCAATGCGACCGCGAGCTCGTCGAGCACGCCGGCCAGTGGAATGTCCAAGCCATCTGAATCTTGAAAAGCGGAACATCATGAGCGTTACCACCGGAAGAAACGTGGTCGTCGTCGGCACCCAGTGGGGCGACGAAGGCAAGGGCAAGCTGGTCGACTGGCTGACGGAGAGCGCCCAGGGCGTGGTCCGTTTCCAGGGCGGCCACAACGCGGGCCACACGCTGGTCATCAACGGCGTGAAGACGGCGTTGCACCTGATCCCGAGCGGCATCATGCGCCCCGGCGTCAAGTGCTACATCGGCAACGGCGTGGTGCTGTCGGCGGCCAAGCTGTTCGAGGAAATCGAAGGCCTGGAGAAGGCGGGCGTCGAAGTGCGTTCGCGCCTGCGCATCAGCGAGGCCTGCCCGCTGATCCTGCCGTTCCATGCCGCGTTGGACATCGCGCGTGAGGCCTACCGCGAAAAGGGCGGCATCGAGAAGATCGGCACCACCGGTCGCGGCATCGGCCCGGCCTACGAAGACAAGATCGCGCGCCGTGCGCTGCGCGTGCAGGACCTGAAGCATCCCGAGCGTTTCGCTGCCAAGCTGCGCGTGCTGCTCGACCTGCACAACCATGTGCTGACGCAGGTGCTGAGCGCGCCGGCGATCGATTTCGACACCGTGTTCGACGAGGCCATGCGCCACGCCGAACTGCTCAAGCCGATGATGGCCGACGTGTCGCGCGAGCTCAACGACGCGCACAAGGCCGGCGCCAACCTGCTGTTCGAAGGCGCGCAGGGCACGCTGCTGGACGTCGACCACGGCACCTACCCGTACGTCACCTCCAGCAACTGCGTGGCCGGCAACGCCGCTGCCGGTGCGGGCGTGGGCCCGGGCATGCTGCACTACATCCTGGGCATCACCAAGGCCTACTGCACGCGCGTGGGCGGCGGTCCGTTCCCGACCGAACTCGACTGGGAAACGCCGGGCACGCCGGGCTATCACATGAGCACCATCGGTGCCGAGAAGGGCGTGACCACCGGCCGCAGCCGCCGTTGCGGCTGGTTCGATGCCGCGCTGCTCAAGCGCTCGGCGCAGGTCAACGGCCTGTCGGGCCTGTGCATCACCAAGCTCGACGTGCTGGACGGCCTGGAGCACCTCGAGCTGTGCACCGGTTACATCCTGGACGGCGAGCACACCGACATCCTGCCGATGGGCGCCGACGAGATCGAGCGCTGCACGCCCGTCTACGAGACGCTCGAGGGCTGGACCGAGAGCACCGTGGGCGTGACGCAATACGAGAAGCTGCCGGTCAACGCGCGGCTCTACCTGCAGCGCATCGAGCAGGTGACCGGCGTGCCGATCCACATGGTTTCCACGAGCCCCGACCGTGATCACACGATCATGATGCGCCACCCCTACCTCGCAGATTGAGCCCACCCCCGAAGCGGCGCACTGCGTGTCGCCGCCTCCCCCTCAAGGGGCGATACCAGCGGCCCGGCGAAGCCGGTTCCGCGGTATCCCTGGCATCGAGAGCGCCGGTTTGAAGCGATGGGTCCTTCATGGACAGCCCGAACACTAAAAGGAATAACGAACATGTTGACCGAAGACGGCAAGCATCTCTACGTCAGCTACGACGAGTACCACAACCTGATCGAGAAGCTCGCGATCAAGGTGCACCAGTCGGGCTGGGCGTTCGACACCATCCTGTGCCTCGCGCGCGGCGGCATGCGGCCCGGCGATGTGCTTTCGCGCATCTTCGACAAGCCGCTGGCGATCATGTCGACCAGCTCGTACCGCGCCGACGCCGGCACGGTGCAGGGCCACCTCGACATCGCGCGCTTCATCACCACGCCCAAGGGCGAGATCGCCGGCAAGGTGCTGCTGGTCGACGACCTGGCTGATTCGGGCCACACGCTGCATGCCGTGATGGACATGCTGCGCAACAACTACCCGCCCATCACCGAGCTGCGCAGCGCCGTGATCTGGACCAAGGCGCTGTCGACCTTCACGCCCGACTACCAGGTGGAATTCCTGGCCACCAACCCCTGGATCCATCAGCCCTTCGAGGGCTACGACTCCATGGGCGCCGAGAAGCTGATCGAGAAGTGGTCGGTCTGAGGCCGGCCTGAACGTCTAGGCTCCCGCGCCCGGAGTGAGCATCGCGGTGTAGCGCCGCTGCATCTCCTCGGGTGTCAGCTTCTCGATGCTGTGGCCCACGTTCCAGCGGTGGCCGAAAGGGTCGCGGAACACACCGGAACGCTCGCCGTAGAACTGGTCCTGCGGCGCCATGTCGAGCGTGGCGCCGGCCGTGACCGCGCGCGCCACCAGCGCATCGGCGTCGTCCACGTGCAGATGCAGCGTGACGGCGCTGCCGCCCAGCGTCTTCGGGCTGAAGATGCGGCACTCGGCGAACTCGTCCGAGAGCATCAAAACCGCGCCGTTGTGAAAGTCCAGCTCTGCATGGCCGATACGGCCACTGGGTTCGGTCAGGCGGAAGATCTCCTTCACCTCGAACACCTCGCAATAGAAGTCGATGGCCGCGCCGGCGTCGTGCACGCACAGGTACGGAAACAGTTCGTGGATGGCCATGGTGCTTTTTCCTTCCTGGTGAGGATGAGGTCGAAGCGCCGATTCTGCGGCGCTGCTTCGCTAGCGTCTTGAACGAATTTGACCTGTGGCCGGCACATGCCTGGGTGAGACGGCACCCGCTTGGCGCCAGGCCTGTGGAGAGAGTCCGGCCAGTGCAGTGAACTCACGACCCAGATGGGCTTGGTCGCTGTAGCCGGCGTCGAGCGCGATGTCGGTCCAGGAGCGCGCAGGGTCGGCCGCCAGCGCGAGCGTGCGATCGAAGCGCATCACGCGCGCGTACTCCTTGGGGCCGAGGCCGACTTCGGCGCGAAAGAGCGCGATGAAGCGGCGATGGCTGTAGCCACTGTGCGCGACCAGGTCGGCAATCGAGGCGTTGCCCAAGTGCAGCGGACCCAGTGTCCCGGCGACGGCCGGGTGCAGGCTTCGGGGCGACGAATCGGCTGCGATGCGCTGTGTCAGCAGGGCCTCGAACACCTGCAGTCGTTGCGCGGGTGCGCCGGCCTCGTGAAGCCTCGAGAGGGCCGCTTCGGTCTGTGATGCGCCCCACACCGCCGCGAGCGGCGTGTGCAGCCCGGCCAGGGCCTCTTCCGGCGCGCCGAACAGTGCGCGGGCCGCGCCCGGCCGCAGTTGCGCACCCACCGAACAGGTCGCTACCGACACATCCCGCAGATAGGACGCCGCGCGGGCGCCGCCGATGATCGCGTGACCGAAGGTCTGGCCGCTGGTGTCCCGGGCGTCGCCGAACAGTCTCAGCGGCGGCCCCGACAGCCGGAAGACCAGATGCATGCCGCCGGTGGGCAGTACATGCTCCCGGGCGCCGGGGCGCGCGGTCGAAGTGTCGTCGGGCGCAGAGGCCCACAGCAGCCTCAGGAAGGGCCGCAGATGCGGGGAGGGGAGGCGCGTCAGTTGCATGCCGCGGCATGCCCTGAAGACCGGCGATAGCGCATCGGCGCATTGTGCGACGGGCGCGCTAGCATCGGCACATGAGCAAGCCTTCCACGACCCTGATCCATCACCCCTACAGCCCGCCACGCAACTTTGCCGCGCCGCAGCCCGGCGTTTACAAGGCATCGACCGTGTTCTTCGCCGACGTGGCCGCCATGCGCGCGCGCGACTGGAAGACCAAGGCCGGCTACACCTACGGCCTGCACGGCACGCCCACCACCTTCACGCTCGAGGCCCGTCTGGCCACGCTCGAGGGCGGCACCGACTGCCTGCTGGTGCCGAGCGGCCTGGCGGCCATCGCGCTGGTCTCCTTCGCCTTCCTGAAGGCGGGCGACGAGGTGCTGATCCCCGACAATGCCTACGGTCCCAACAAGGCGCTGGCGACGGGCGAACTCGCCAACTTCGGCATCACGCACCGGCTCTACGACGCGATGAATCCGGCCGACCTCGCGGCCAAGCTGTCGGACCGTACGCGGTTGGTCTGGGTCGAGGCCGCGGGCTCGGTGACGATGGAGTTCCCGGACCTGCCCGCACTGGTCGACCTCTGCCGCGCGCGCGGCGTGATGACCGCGCTCGACAACACCTGGGGCGCCGGCCTGGCCTTCGCGCCCTTCGACTTCGATGGCACGGGGCAGGGCGTCGATATCTCGGTCCACGCGCTCACCAAGTACCCGAGCGGCGGCGGCGACGTGTTGATGGGCAGCGTGATCACAAATGACGCGCGCTTGCACCAGGCGCTCAAGCTCACGCACATGCGCATGGGTTGGGGTGTGGGCGTCGGCGATGTCGAGACGCTGCTGCGCGCGCTGCCCAGCATCGCGCTGCGCTACGAGGCGCACGACCGCTGCGCACGGACGCTGGCCCGCTGGATGCAGGACCGCGAGGAGATTGCCCAGGTGCTGCATCCGGCGCTGCCGGGTTCGCCGGGCCATGCGCACTGGCGGCGCCTGTGCGGCGAGACCGACCGCGCGGCCGGGCTGTTCTCGGTGGTGTTCGACGAGCGCTACGGCGCCGAGCAGGTCGACCGCTTCTGCGACAGCCTGGAGCTCTTCAGGCTCGGCTATTCATGGGGCGGCCCGGTCAGCCTGGTGGTGCCCTACGACATCGGACTGATGCGCGACGCCGGCGTGGCGCGTTGGCCCCATCGCGGAACGCTGGTGCGCTTCTCGATCGGTCTGGAGGCGGTGGAAGACCTGCAGGCCGATCTGGCCCAGGCACTCGCCGCGCTCTGAACGCGCGCCGATATCGCGTACATTCAGACTACACGCAGTCACCCGGACTGCCCGCCCCAAGGAGAAGCAGTGGCAACACCCAATTACGGCTACGAGAAGCGCCAGAAAGAACTGGCCAAGAAGAAGAAGAAGGAAGAGAAGCTGAGGGAAAAGAGCCAGCGCAAGCTGAGTCCCAGCAGCGAAGGGCTGGCCCCCGGCGATCCGGAGACCGACGTGGCATCGCTGGAACGCGATGCGCCCACGCCGCCGGACCTTCCGACCAAGAACGGTTGAAACCCACCGGTCGCAAAAAAGCCGCACTGCTCGAGAGCAGGGCGGCTTTTCTTTTTCCTCGCGCAGCGGCGTCGCGCCTACTTCGGCAGCAGCTTGCGCAGCTCGGGCCAGACGTTGTCGAGCATGCGGGGCTGGGCGCTCGCCACCGGATGGATGCGATCGGCCTGGAACAGCGACGCGGCGTCGGGCCCGTCGGCCACGCCACGCAGCAGGAAGGGCACGACCGCCGCCTGCGTGGCCTTGGCCACCTTCTCGAAGATCGCCTCGAAGCGGCGCAGGTAATCGCCGCCGTAGTTGGGCGGCACCTGGATGCCCACGATCAGCACCTTGGCGCCGGCAGCCTGCGAAGCCTTGGTCATCTGCATCAGGTTGTCCTCGGTGTTCTGGATCGGCAGGCCGCGCAACGCGTCGTTGCCGCCGAGTTCGAGCACCACGTGGGTCGGCTTGTGCTGCGCCAGCAGTGCGGCAAGGCGCGCCCGGCCGCCCGAGGTGGTGTCGCCGCTGATGCTGGCATTCACCACGGTCGCGGCGATCTTCTGCTCGGCCAGGCGCTTCTCGAGCAGGGGCACCCAGCCCTCGCCGCGCTTGAGTCCGTACTCGGCCGACAGCGAGTCGCCGACCACCAGGATCACCGCCTTGCCGCCTTTGGCGGACTGGGCAAACGCACCGGTCCAAGTCCCCGCGCCGCCGACGAGCATGCCCGTCACGATAAAGTCACGTCGATTCACCACGCAAAGCCTTTCAATGTCCCAAGCCCCCACCGAAGCAATTGTTGCCGTCGACCATGTTTTCAAGTCCGTCACGGATTCGACCGGCACGCTGGACATTCTGCAGGACATCCATTTCACCCTGGGCGCGCGGGAGACCGCAGCCATCGTCGGGGCTTCCGGCTCGGGCAAGAGCACGCTGCTGTCGATCATCGCGGGGCTCGACACGCCCACGCGCGGCACGGTGAAGCTGGCCGGCCAGGACATCTTCGCGGTCGATGAAGACGACCGTGCCGCGCTGCGTGCGCAGAAGGTCGGCTTCGTGTTCCAGAGCTTCCAGCTGCTGGCCAACCTCAGCGCGCTGGAAAACGTGATGCTGCCGCTGGAACTGGCCGATCGCAAGGATGCGCGCAAGGCCGCCACCGAGATGCTCGGCCGGGTCGGGCTGGGGCAGCGGCTCGGCCACTATCCGAAGGTGCTGTCGGGCGGCGAGCAGCAGCGCGTGGCGCTGGCCCGGGCCTTCGTCGTACAGCCGCAACTGCTGCTGGCCGACGAACCCACGGGCAGCCTGGACTTCGCGACCGGCGAGCAGGTCATGAAGCTGATGTTCGATCTCAACCGCGAACTCGGCACCACGCTGGTGCTCGTGACGCATGATCGCGGCATCGCGGCGCAGTGCGAACGGCGCATCACCATCGAAGCCGGTCGCATCGGCGCCGACGAGAAGACCTCCATTCGATGATCGTTCCCGCGCACTGGGCCGAAGGCCGCATCCAGACCGTGATCGACGGCCGACAGCTCACCGTGCGCCGCTTCGGCTGGTCCGACGAGAGCCCGCTGGCCGCCCAGGCCCATGCCGACGAGCGCACGCGCGAGGCGCTGGCCCGTATCCAGGCCGGTGAAGCCCTCCCTCGGCGCGAAGCCAAGACGGCCTACAACGGCGCCGACGGCATGCCCATCCGCGAGCAGATCGTGCGTCGTGAGGGCGAGACCCTGATCACCCGCAACGGCTACGGTGCGTTGTGCCTCAACACCCCGGACGTGCTGTTCGTCGACATCGACTTCGAGGACGCCGAAGAGGCGTCGCGTCGCCGCGGCAAAGGCCGGCCCTGGTCGCTCGCCCTGGTGATGGCGGTGCTGGCCGCGGTGGCTGCCGGCGGCATCACGCGTTCGCCCGTCGTGGCGGGGGGTGTCGGCGTGCTGGCCTTCGGCCTGCTCTGGTGGTGGCTGGGACGACTGCCGGGTCAGACGGCAGATGCGCCCGCGCAGGAGGAGCTGCCGGCCACGCCCGAGCAGCGCGCGCGCCAGCGCATCGAGCGCTTCATCTTCCAGCACCCCGACTGGCATCTGCGCCTCTACCGCACGCCGGCGGGGCTGCGTGCGCTGGCCATGCACCGGACCTTCTCGCCGGGCGAGACAGCGGTGGCCGACTGCTTCCACGAATTGGGCGCCGACACGGTCTATGCGCGCATGTGCCGCAACCAGAACTGCTTCCGTGCCCGCGTGAGTCCGAAGCCCTGGCGCATCGGCATCGACGATCACCTGCGGCCGCGTCCCGGTGTGTGGCCGGTGGCGCTGGAGCGCATGGACGAACGCGAAGCCTGGGTCGCGCGCTACGAGCGTGCGGCGTCGGGGTACGCGGCCTGCACCTTCATCCAGGCCGTGGGCGCGGCAGAGGTGCATCCCTCGGCCGAGGCCGTGCAGCGCCTGCACGACGCGCTCAGTGGCGCGCAAAGCGGCTTGCCGGCCGCTTGAGGCCTGCCTGCATCGCAGGGCAGGGCGCGCAGGGATAATCCCTGCATGTCTTCCCCCAAAGTGATCTTCGGCTTCCACGCCGTGGGCGTGCGTCTCAAGACCGCGCCGAAATCGGTGATCGAAGTGTTCTTCGACGCCAGCCGCCGCGACGCGCGCATGCAGCAATTCAAGGCCCGTGCGCAGGACGCCGGTGTGCGGCTGGTCGAGGCCGACGGCCTGCGCCTGGCCAAGCTCAGCGGCAGCCATGGCCACCAGGGCGTGGCGGCCCGTGTCGAGCCGATTCCGCAAACCCATTCGATCGACGAACTGCTCGAGGGCCTCGAGGCCGCGGGCACCGTGCCGCTGTTGCTGGTGCTCGACGGCGTGACCGATCCGCACAACCTCGGCGCCTGCCTGCGCGTGGCCGACGGTGCCGGCGCCCATGCGGTGATCGCGCCCAGGGACCATGCGGCCGGCATCAACGCCACCGTCGCCAAGGTGGCCAGCGGCGCGGCCGAGACCGTGCCCTATTTCATGGTGACCAACCTGGCGCGCACGCTGGGCGAACTCAAGGAGCGCGACATCTGGTGCGTCGGCGCCAGCGACGACGCGCCCGGCACGCTCTACCAGACCGACCTCAAGCGCCCGCTCGCGCTGGTGCTCGGTGCCGAAGGCACGGGCATGCGCCAGCTCACGCGCAAGAACTGCGACGAGCTGATCAGCATCCCGATGCTGGGCGCGGTCGAGAGTCTCAACGTGTCGGTGGCCAGCGGCGTGTGCCTCTACGAGGCGATGCGCCAGCGGATCAGCGTCGGCTGAACGCCGGGGTTCCCGGCTTGGGCCGGAGCCTCAGACGTCCAGCCAGGGCGAGCCCTCGGCCGCATTGGCCGTGAGCATCTCGTCCTCGCTGGCGCCCAGTGCATCGGCCAGCGCCCGGCGCACGAGTTCGGGCGTGTTGTTCTGTTCGCTCAGGTGGGCCGCCACCACGTGCCGCAGACCCGCGTGGTGCACCGCGCGCGCGATGTCCGCCGCGGCCGTGTTCGACAGGTGGCCGTAGTTGCCGCCCACGCGTTGCTTGAGAAAGCCCGGGTAGGCCGAGGCCGCCAGCATCTGGCTGTCGTGGTTGCATTCCAGCAGCAGGGCGTCCAGACCGGCCAGACGGGCCATCACGTGGGGCGTGGCATGGCCCAGATCGGTCAGCACGCCCAGGCTGCGGGCGCCGTCGGTACAGCGCAGCTGCAGCGGCTCGTGCGCGTCGTGCGGCACGGTGAAGGGTTGCACGGCGAGGTCGCCGACCTCGATGTCGCAGCCGTCGCGCGCCAGTTTCAGCCGTCCTTCGAAATCCCGCCCGCCGGTGGCGAGCCAGGTGCCTTCGCTCATCCACACGGGCAGACGTTCGCGGCGCGACAGCGCATGCGCGCAGCCGATGTGGTCGCCGTGCTCGTGGGTGATGAAGACCGCGTCGATGTCGCTGGCCGCGAGGCCGGCGCGCGCCAGCCGCGTGTCGAGGTGGCGCAGCGTGAAGCCGCAGTCGATCAGCAGGCGGGAGGTGCGGCCGCCGCTGGTCGCTTCGACCAGCGTGGCGTTGCCTGTGCTGCCGCTGCCCAGGCTTCTGAAACGCAGCATCTAGTGGACGTCTTTTTCAGGAACACCGCGGAACCGGCTTTGCCGGGCCGCTGGTGTTGCCCCCTGAAAGGGGGTTGGCGAAGCGACACGCAGTGCGCGAAGCCTGGGGGTGGTCACTTCAGGTCGTCGGCGATGACCTGGACGATGCGCTGTGCATTGGCCGTCGCGTCGGGGGCGCCGGCTTCGTTGAGCACTGACACCGTGCTGGTCTCGCCCTGGCTCTTGACCAGGATGCGGAACTTCAGCGGCGACTCGTCCTTGCTTGCGCTGCCCAGGCTCAGCAGCTTGCTGAACAGGCCCGGTTCCTTCTTGTCGGGGTTGGGCGTCACGTAGCGCACGAAGTAGGTGCCGGCGCTGCGGTCGCGGTCTTCCACGGTGAAGCCGGTGCGGTCGAGGGCCAGGCCGACACGGCGCCAGGCGCGGTCGAAGCCTTCGTTGATCTGCACGCCCGGACGGCCGTCGATCGTGGCCACGCGCGCGGCCGAGGGTGCCGCGGCGGTGCTGGCGGTCAGCGCCTTGGACTGCTCTTGCGAGACGCCCAGCTTGACCATCAGGCGGCGCAGGAATTCGGTCTCGAGTTCGGGGTCGCTCGGGCGCGGCTGCCAGACGGTCTGCTCCTTGCGGGCATCGCTGTAGACCTCGGCCATGCCGCGGTGGCTGACGTAGATCTCGGTGCCGGTGGGCGTGCGTTCCAGGCGGGTGCGGAAGCGGTCGAGTTCGCCGGTCGAATAGACCGAGTCGAGCAGCTTGCCGATGGTGCTGCGGATGATGTCCTGCGGCAGCTTGGCGCGGTTCTCGGCCCAGTCGGTTTCCATGATGCCGAGGTTGCGCTGGTCGGTGGTCAGCAGGAAGCCGCTTTCCTGCCAGAAGTCGCGCACCGGTTCCCAGAGCTGGTCGGCCGGACGGTTGACGACGATCCAGCGCTGGTTGCCCGCGCGCTCCATGCGCACGTCACCCAGCGTCGCGACCGCGGTCGGCACGCCCGGTGCGTCGATCTTGCCGGCCTGCAGGCTGTTGGCCGACACCGTGGTGCCGGGAACGGCGTAGCGGTTCTCGCGGGAGAGTTGGGTGAGATCGGGCGGCACTTCGAGCGACGGCGCCTTGCCGGCACTCTTGTAGTCGATCTTGTCGCTCTCGAAGACCGAGCAGGCGGCCAGGCTGGCAACGAGGGCCAGCAGTGCGAATCGCGATAAATTCTTCAACGTCGTCTTCCTTGGTGGAATGGTTCGATCAAATCGATGGCCGCAGCGGCCGCCCTGTGGGAGTCGGCCTCACGCAAAAGGTTGCGCCTGCGGTGAAAAGGTCAGTCCTTGAGCAGGCCGGTGGTGCGCAGCGCCGCCTCGACCGCGGGCCGGCAGGAGTCGCTCAGCGGGGTCAGCGGCAGCCGCATCGTGCCACCGCACAGGCCCATGCGGGCCATGGCCCACTTGAGCGGGATCGGGTTGGGTTCGATGAACAGGTTGCGATGCACGGGCATCAGTTCGAACTGGATGCGCATCGCGGTGGCGACGTCGCCGGCGATGGCCGCCACGCACAGCTCGTGCATCTTGCGTGGTGCGATGTTGGCGGTGACGCTGATGTTGCCCTTGCCGCCGCACAGCATGAGGGCGACCGCGGTCGGGTCGTCGCCGGAGTACACGGCGAAGCGCGCGGGCAGGTCGCGAATCAGCCACTGCGCGCGTTCGATGTTGCCGGTGGCTTCCTTGATGCCGATGATGCCCGGCACCTGGGCCAGGCGCAGCACGGTCTCGTGCGCCATATCGGCGACGGTGCGGCCGGGCACGTTGTAGAGCACCACGGGCAGGTCGCCCACGGCTTCGGCGATGGCCTTGAAATGCTGGTACTGGCCTTCTTGCGTCGGCTTGTTGTAGTAGGGCACCACCTGCAGCTGCGAATCGGCGCCCACGCCCTTGGCGAACTTGGCGAGCTCGATCGCTTCCTTGGTGGAATTGGCGCCGCAGCCGGCCATCACGGGCACGCGCCCACGGGCCTGCTCGACCGAGACGCGGATGATCTCGCAATGTTCCTCGACGTCGACCGTCGGCGATTCGCCGGTGGTCCCGACCACGCCGAGGCAGTCGGTGCCTTCGTCGATGTGCCAGTCGATCAGCCGGCGCAGGGCGGAATAGTCGACGCTACCGTCTTCATGCATCGGCGTGGCGAGAGCGACGATGCTGCCTGTGAGTTGCTCCAAGGGATTCTCTTTTGTCGGTTGGACGAAACCGGAGATTCTACCGACTGGCCGCGGCCCCCTCGAGCGGGCTCCGCTGCGGCGTTTCGGCCACGCGAACGGCGGCGATCCGCTGCACGAAACGCGCGGGTTCGTCGAGGAAACCGTCCTCGTAGGCCACGATACGCAGGCCGGCGCAGGCGGCGATCAGTTCGCCGGGCTGCAGCAGGAAGTCGGGCCGCGAGGGCTTGCCGACCGTCTCGTTGCCGGCCGCGAAGGTTTCGTAGAGCAGCACGCCGCCCGGTGCGACCGCGGCCACGATGTCGGGCAGGCGAGGGCGCCAGAGGTAATTCGTGACCACCACGCCGCCGAAGTGCCGCCCGGCATAGGGCCAGGGGCCGCCCTCGATGTCGGCCTGCAGCACCTCGCCGCAGGCCGTCGCGGCGCGTACCGCCTCGTCGGCGCGGTCGACGCCGGTGACCGGATGCCCGCGCCCGGCGAACCAGCGCATGTGGCGCCCGGCGCCGCAGGCCACGTCGAGCACGGGGGCACCGGCCGGCACCAGGTGCGACCAGCGGGCGACCCAGGACGAGGGGGCGGTGGGGGGCGCGGCGGGGTTCAGAAGCAGGCCCAGAGCTGGTCGATCATCGTGACCATGAAGGCCGGCTGCGTGTACATCAGGAAGACCCCGACCAGCGCCGCGGCGGCCACGGCGAAGGCGGCAAGCTGCAGCAGGCGGTGGCGTCGTGCGGAGCTCATGCTGCTCATGCCGGTTGCGGCAGCGGCCGCGCGATGGCGTTTTCCTTGACCGGCAGGTTGATCAGGGCCGCGAACACGCCGAGCGCGATCGAGATGTACCAGACCACGTCGTAGCTGCCCGTGCGGTCGTACAGGAAGCCGCCCAGCCAGACGCCCAGGAAAGAGCCGACCTGGTGGCCGAGGAACACGAAGCCGCTGAGCATGGAGAGATGCGCCACGCCGAAGATCTGCGCCACCAGCGCGTTGGTCGGCGGGATGGTCGACAGCCACAGCATGCCCATCACGCCCGCGAACACATAGACCGACACCGGCGACAGCGGCACGATCAGGAACAGCGTGATCGCGACGGCGCGCGCGAGGTAGATGAAGGCCAGGATCTTGCGCTTGGCCAGGCGCTGGCCCAGTGTGCCGGCGGCATAGGTGCCGATCACGTTGAACAGCCCGATCAGCGCCAACGCATAGCTCGCGACCTCGGGCGACAGGCCCTTGTCCTTGAGGTAGCTGGGCATGTGCACGCCGATGAACACCACCTGGAAGCCGCAGACGAAATAGCCGGCCATCAGCAGGCCGAAGCTGGGGTACTTGAAGGCCTCGATCACGGCCTGCACGATGGTCTGGTCGCGGTGGGCCCCGACGGTCGCCGCAGGGGCGCGACGCGGCTCGCGCAGGCCGATCGCCAGCGGCACGATCAGCAGCACCACCGCGGCCAGCGCCATCAGCGCCGTGTGCCAGCCCAAGCGGGCGATCAACTGGCCTTCGATCGGCACCATCAGGAACTGGCCGAAGGAGCCCGCCGCTGCGGCCACGCCCATGGCCCACGAGCGGCGCTCGGCCGGAATCTGGCGCCCGATCACGCCGTAGATCACGGCATAGGTCGTGCCCGCCTGGGCGGCGCCGATCAGCACGCCAGCCGTCAGCGCGAACAGCAGCGGGGTCGGCGACAAGGCCATGCCAGCCAGACCCAGTGCGTAGAGCAGCGCGCCGATCCACAGCACGCGGAAGGCACCCAGCTTGTCGGCCAGCATGCCCGCGAACACGCCCATCACGCCCCAGGACAGGTTCTGGATCGCGATGGCCAGCGAGAAGGTCTGGCGTGTCCAGCCCTGTTCCTGGGTGATCGGTTGCAGCCACAGGCCGAAGCCGTGGCGGATGCCCATGGAGAGCGTGACGATGAGCGCGCCGCAAAGCAGGACCTGCTTGGTCGACAGGGTTTGACCGGGAGAATGCATCCTCTGACTTTAGCCAAGTCCCGGTGATGCTGCCGGGGCCGTCATTGGTGATATTTCCGGCGCCTTTCGATGAGGGCATCGCATCGATGCCGTTCAGCGGGCCGGAAAGCCGTGCGGTGCCTGCCACGCCAGCCACAGTGCCGGCGCCAGCAGCGCGATCAGCGTCCACGGCAGAGCGCCCGCGCCGAAGCCCTGCAGCAACACGCCGCCGAACAGGCCGCCACCCGCGATGGCCAGGTTCCATGCCGTGACCACCATCGACTGCGCCACGTCGGCCGATGCGCCGGCCGCCTGTGCCGAGGCGGTCTGGAACAGCGTGCCCGCGCCGCCGAAGGCCAGGCCCCAGATCGCCACGCCGACGTACACCGCCGTCGCCGACCCGCCTGCCATGCCGAGGACCAGCGCCGTCAGCCCGAAGACGGCCGTGCTCGCCAGCACCAGTTCACGCAGCCAGCGGTCGATCAGCAGGCCCGTGATCCAGATGCCCGCCACCGAGGCCAGGCCGAAGACCAGCAGCACCAGATCGACCCGTGCACCGAGTCCAGCCTGCACCAGGAACGGCGCGATGTAGGTGTAGAGGATGTTGTGCGCCAGCACGAAGGCCAGCATCACCGCCAGCACCGGCCGAACGCCCGGCAGCAGGAAGACGCGCTTGACGCTGGGCCGCTGTCCGGCGTCCTGCCCCGGGAAATCGGGCACCTGCCAGCGCACCCAGCCGAGCAGCAGCAGCGACAGCGCCGACATCACGAGGAAGGCCGGACGCCAGCCCACGCCGGTGCCCAGCAGCGTGCCCGCCGGAATGCC
Organism: Variovorax frigidus; assembly: GCF_051216515.1. NCBI lineage: Bacteria > Pseudomonadati > Pseudomonadota > Betaproteobacteria > Burkholderiales > Comamonadaceae > Variovorax > Variovorax frigidus. The sequence goes on along the minus strand of NZ_JBPJZF010000004.1, from coordinate 28,887 downwards.
CAGCGACAGCGCCAGCGGCGCGCCCAGCATCGCGACCGCGATCGCCCGGCCCTGCATCGAGGGCGGCACCATGCGGCCCGCGTGTCCGGCCACCAGCGCCCACAGCAGCCCGGCGAACACGCCGGCGAAGAAGCGCGCGACCAGCGTCAGCGGATAGCTGTGCGACAGCGCGGTGACCGTGTTGACCAGCGCGAAGCCGGCGATCGCGAGCATCAGCAGCGGACGCCGGCGCCAGCCGCGCGTGAACGCGACCAGCGGGATGGCCGCGAGCAACGAGCCGAGCGCGTACACCGTCACCATCTGGCCGACCAGCGCGGGCGTGATGGACAAGTCGGCGCCGATCTGCGGCAGCAGGCCGGCCGGCATGGCCTCGGTGAGGATGGTGACGAAGCTGGCAGCCGCCAGCGCGAGCAGGCCGGACAGCGGGAGCCGGGTCCGGGCAGGAATGGTTTGAAGGGGGATGGAGGACATGCGGCCAACGATAGGCAGAAGCCGACTCCGGAAAAAGGGGGATACAGTTCCACTCAATACGGACGATGAAGTCCGCAATGGAGCCTTTTCATCATGGACAGCCTCAGCGGCCTGGCCGTTTTCATCCAGGTGGCCGAAACCCGCAGTTTCGTGACCGCCGGCCGGGCGCTGGGCGTGTCGGCGTCCGCCATCGGCAAGCGCGTGGCGCGATTGGAGGAGCGGCTGGGCGTGCGCCTGTTCCACCGCAGCACCCGCAGCATCACGCTCACCGCCGAGGGAGCGCTGTTCCTGGCGCGCAGCCGGCGGGTGCTGGCCGAGGTCGAGGCGGCCGAACAGGAGCTGTCGCATTCGGTGGGCGCGCCGCGTGGCAAGCTGCGCGTGAGCCTGCCGCTGGTCAGTTCGCTGGTGCTGCCGTTGCTGGCCGACTTCATGCGCGAGCACCCGGCGATCGAACTCGACCTCGACTTCAGCGACCGGCTGGTCGACGTGATCGAGGAGGGTTTCGACGCCGTGGTGCGCACCGGCGAACTGAGCGATTCGCGGCTGTCGGTGCGCCGCCTGGGCGAGTTCTCGCAGTGGCTCGTGGCCTCGCCCGACTATCTGCAGCGTTGCGGCACGCCCGCCACGCCGGCGGATCTGGCGGCGCACGCCTGCCTCCACTACCGCTATCCGGCCACCGGCAAGGTGGAGGTCTGGCCGCTGCTGCCCGGGCCCGACGGTGCCGAAGCCCGGCCGCCGGTCTCCATGGTCTGCAACAACATGGAGACCCGGCTGTGTTTTGCGCTGCGCGGGCGGGGCATCGCCTTGCTGCCGGACTTCTGCGCGCGCGAGGCGCTGGCCGCGGGCCGCCTGCAGCGCGTGCTGTCCGGGTACGTGCGGCCGCACGCCATCGGGCTGGGCGTGCTGTGGCCTTCGGGGCGTCATCCGTCGCCCAAGCTGCGGGCTTTCGTCGATTTCCTGGGTGCCCACATGTTCGCTGAGGATTCCTCGGCTGTATGAACATCCAGTTGTTTCCACATCACTGACTACAATCCGCCCCCATGGCGACTCCCCCCAAGACCCCTCCCGCATATTCCGAAGGTTCGATCCGCGTCCTCAAGGGCCTCGAACCCGTCAAGCAGCGTCCGGGCATGTACACCCGGACCGACAACCCCCTGCACATCATTCAGGAAGTGCTGGACAACGCCGCCGACGAGGCGCTCGCCGGCTACGGCAAGAAGATCAAGGTCACGCTGCACACCGACGCGTCGGTGAGCATCGAGGACGACGGCCGGGGCATCCCCTTCGGCCTGCACCCCGAGGAAAAGGCCCCGGTGGTCGAACTGGTGTTCACCCGGCTGCACGCCGGCGGCAAGTTCGACAAGGGCTCGGGCGGCGCCTACAGCTTCTCGGGCGGCCTGCACGGCGTGGGCGTGAGCGTGACCAACGCACTGTCGACGCGGCTCGAGGTGCTCTCGTACCGCGAAGCCTCGGTGGCCCAACTGGCCTTCTCGGCCGGCGACGTGATCGAGGCGCTGGTGGTCCGTCCCCAGACCGGCGGCGACCGCAAGCAGGGCACCACGGTGCGGGCCTGGCCCGACCCCAAGTATTTCGAGGTCGCCACGCTGCCGATGCACGAGCTCACGCACCTGCTGCGCAGCAAGGCCGTGCTGATGCCCGGCGTGAGCGTCACACTGGTCAACGAGAAGACCAAGGACACGCAGACCTGGCTCTACAAGGGCGGCCTGCGCGACTACCTGATGCAGACGCTCAACGGCGAGCCGGTCATTCCGCTGTTCGAGGGCGCCGGCCATGCCGACAAGAACGCCGACAACTTCGCCGAAGGCGAGGGCGCCGACTGGTGCGTGGCCTTCACCGAAGACGGCCAGCCGGTGCGCGAGAGCTATGTCAACCTGATCCCCACCAGCGCCGGCGGCACGCACGAGAGCGGCCTGCGCGATGGCCTGTTCACGGCCGTCAAGGGCTTCATCGAGCTGCATTCGCTGCTGCCCAAGGGCGTGAAGCTGCTGCCCGAAGACGTGTTCGCACGCGCTTCCTACGTGTTGAGCGCCAAGGTGCTTGACCCGCAGTTCCAGGGCCAGATCAAGGAGCGCCTGAACTCGCGCGACGCGGTGCGGCTGGTCTCGAGCTTCGTGCGCCCCGCGCTCGAGCTGTGGCTCAACCAGCACGTCGACTACGGCAAGAAGCTGGCCGAGCTGGCCATCAAGGCCGCGCAGACGCGCCAGAAGGCCGGCCAGAAGGTCGAGAAGCGCAAGGGCTCGGGCGTGGCCGTGCTGCCGGGCAAGCTGACCGATTGCGAGAGCAAGGACATCAGCCACAACGAGGTCTTCCTGGTCGAGGGCGACTCGGCCGGCGGCAGCGCCAAGATGGGCCGCGACAAGGAGTCGCAGGCGGTGCTGCCGCTGCGCGGCAAGGTGCTCAACACCTGGGAAGTCGAGCGCGACCGGCTGTTCGCCAACACCGAAATCCACGACATCTCGGTGGCCATCGGCGTCGATCCGCACGGCCCCAACGACACGCCCGACATGAGCGGCCTGCGCTACGGCAAGGTCTGCATCCTGTCCGATGCCGACGTCGACGGTTCGCACATCCAGGTGCTGCTGCTCACGCTGTTCTTCCGCCACTTCCCCAAGCTGATCGAAACCGGTCATGTCTATGTTGCCAAGCCGCCGCTGTTCCGGGTCGATGCGCCCGCGCGCGGCAAGAAGCCGGCCTCCAAGGTCTATGCGCTGGACCAGGGCGAGCTGGTTGCCATCCTGGACAAACTGCGCAAGGATGGCGTGCGCGAAGGCGCCTGGAGCATCAGCCGCTTCAAGGGCCTGGGCGAAATGAGCGCGGAACAATTGTGGGAAACCACGCTCAATCCGGACACGCGCCGCCTGTTGCAGGTCGGCCTCGGCCGGCTGGCCTTCGGCGAGACCGAGGGCGAGATCACCAAGCTCATGGGCAAGGGCGAGGCCGCGGCGCGGCGCGAACTGATGGAAATCCGGGCCGACGACATCGAGGTGGATGTCTGAGGCGTCCCCTTCGCACCTCCTGCGCCCCCCGATTGGAAATCATCGATTGAATGCCGTGATGAAGCCTGCGACGCGTGTCCGAACCCTGCTGGCCGGCCTCGTGCTGCTCGCCGTGCAGCCGTTCGTGCATGCCGCGGACATCTACGGCTATGTCGACGAGCGCGGTGTGGCGCATTTCGCGTCCGAGAAGCTCGACGCGCGCTACCTGGTCTTCTTCAAGGGCGGGCAGGACTTCGACACCGCCCAGGGCATCGCGCGTGCGCCCAAGGATGTGCGCGGCGGCGCGGTGTCGCCCGCCGCGCAGACGCTGCTGGCGCTGTTCGAAGCCTCGCCCAGCCACAAGGCTGCCAAGGCCGCGCTGCGCGAAGCCGCGACCGCGCACGCGATCGATTACGAACTGTTGCAGGCGCTGGTCGCCACCGAGTCGGGCTTCGACGCGCAGGCCGTGTCGCCCAAGGGGGCGATGGGCCTGATGCAATTGATGCCCGGCACCGCCGAGCGCTACGGCGTGCGCGGCGACAAGCGCGCCACGCTCGAGAAGAAACTGTTCGATCCGCGCACCAACATCGCGGCCGGTTCGCGCTATCTGCGTGACCTGATCGCGATGTTCCAGGGCCAGATCGAACTCGCACTGGCGGCCTACAACGCAGGCGAGGGCGCGGTCCAGCGCGCCGGCAACAAGGTGCCGAACTACCGCGAGACGCAGAACTACGTGCGCACCGTGCTGCAGCTCTACGCCTACCTCAAGCCGGGCACGGGCATGGGCACCGGCCGCGGCGGCCAGGCGCCCGGGCGCGTGCGCATGGAAATGACCGTGCCCGAAGGCGGCGCCGCGGGCCGCGGCAACATGCCGCCCGCGCAGCCCTGGCGCATGCCGGCGCTCCCGGCCGCGCCCGCGACCTCCGCAAAGCCCGAGGCTGCAGCGGAAGCCGCGCCGGCCGCCACCGAATAAACAGACGACAGACAGAGTCACCGAGAAGCAAGAAAAGACATGGACGAACAACCCACGCTCGACCTCCAGAGCCCCGAAGATCCCAGCAAGCTGACGCTGGCCGACTACGCACAGACCGCCTACCTCGAGTACGCGCTGTCGGTGGTCAAGGGCCGCGCGCTGCCCGACGTGAGTGACGGCCAGAAGCCGGTGCAGCGCCGCATCCTGTATTCGATGTCGCGCATGGGCCTGGGCTTCGGCGGCAGCAACGGCACGGTCGGCGCCAAGCCGGTGAAGTGCGCACGGGTGGTCGGCGACGTGCTCGGCCGCTTCCACCCGCACAGCGACCAGGCCGCCTACGACGCGCTGGTGCGCATGGCGCAGGACTTCTCGCAGCGCTACCCGCTGGTCGACGGCCAGGGCAACTTCGGCAGCCGCGACGGCGACGGCGCCGCGGCCATGCGCTACACCGAAGCACGCCTGGCGCGCATCACCAGCCTGCTGCTCGATGAGATCGACGAGGGCACGGTCGACTTCATCCCCAACTACGACGGCAGCACCGAGGAGCCGCGCCTGCTGCCCGCGCGGCTGCCCTTCGTGCTGCTCAACGGCGCCAGCGGCATCGCGGTCGGCCTGGCCACCGAGATCCCGAGCCACAACCTGCGCGAGATCGCCGACGCCTGCGTGGCGCTGATCAAGTCGAACGGCACACTCAGCGACGACGAGCTGCTGCAGATCGTGCCCGGCCCCGACTACCCGGGCGGCGCGCAGATCATCAGCGCGGCCTCCGACATCGCCGAGGCCTACCGCACCGGCCGCGGTTCGCTCAAGGTGCGCGCGCGCTGGAAGATCGAGGACCTGGCGCGCGGCCAGTGGCAACTGGTCGTCAACGAGCTGCCGCCGGGTGTCAGCACGCAGAAGGTGCTGGAGGAGATCGAGGAGATCACCAACCCGAAGGTGAAGGCCGGCAAGAAGGCGCTCACGACCGATCAGACCAATCTCAAGGCCGCGCTGCTGTCGGTGCTCGACGTGGTGCGCGACGAGTCGAGCAAGGACGCGGCCGTGCGGCTGGTGTTCGAGCCCAAGACCTCGCGCATCAGCCAGGAAGAATTCATCACCACGCTGCTTGCGCAGACCTCGCTGGAAAGCTCGTCGTCGATCAACCTCACGATGGTCGGCATCGACGGCAAGCCGGTGCAGAAGTCGCTGCGGCAGATGCTCAACGAGTGGATCGCCTTCCGCGAGATCACGGTCGAGAAGCGCTCCAAGCACCGCCTGGGCAAGGTGCTCGATCGCGTCCACATCCTCGAGGGCCGGCAGCTGGTGCTGCTCAACATCGACGAGGTGATCGCGATCATCCGTGCGGCCGAGGACCCGAAGGCCGCGCTGATCGCGCGCTTCGACCTCAGCGATCGGCAGGCCGAGGACATCCTCGAGATCCGGCTGCGCCAGCTCGCTCGGCTCGAAGCCATCAAGATCGAGCAGGAACTCAAGGGCCTGCGCGAAGAGCAGAAGAAGCTCGAGGACATCCTCGGCAGCTCGACCGCACTGCGCCGCCTGCTGATCAAGGAGATCGAGGCCGACGCCAAGAGCTTCGAGGACGCACGGCGCACGCTGATCCAGGCCGAGAAGCGCGCCGTGGCCGAGGTCAAGGTGGTCGACGAGCCGGTCACGGTCATCGTCTCGCAGAAGGGCTGGGTCCGCACGCAGAAGGGCTGGGCCAGCGAGAAGGCCGCGGGCGGCGCACCGGTCGAGTACAGCTTCAAGTCGGGCGACACGCTCTACGGCGCCTTCGAGTGCCGCTCGGTCGACACGCTGCTGGTCTTCGGCACCGCCAAGGACAAGGGCGTGCGCGTCTACACCGTGCCGGTGGCCTCGCTGCCCGGTGGGCGCGGTGACGGGCAACCCGTGACCACGCTGATCGAGCTCGACAGCGGCACCCACGTCGCGCATTACTTCGCAGGCCCCGTGGGCGCACAGTTGCTGCTGTCGAACACCGGCGGCTACGGCTTCATCGCCTCGGTCGAGAACATGGTGTCGCGCCAGCGCGGCGGCAAGGCCTTCATCGACGTGGGCGAGGGCGAGCAGCTGTGCCGGCCTTCGCTGGTGGGCGGTGCCAGCGGCGCCGAGCCGCAGCCGGCGGCGACGCACGTGGCGTGCGCATCGACCGGCGGCCGCATCCTGACCTTCGAGATCACCGAGCTCAAGGCGCTGCCCAAGGGCGGCCGCGGGCTCACGCTGATCGACCTGGAAGCCAAGGACACACTTGCCGGTGCCGCGGCCTACACGCGCAGCGTGAAGGTCGAGGGCCTGGGGCGCGGCGGCAAGGAGCGCGACGAAACGCTGGAGATCCGTTCGCTCAACAACGCCAAGACCACGCGCGGCCGCAAGGGCAAAGCGGCCGATCTGGGCTTCAAGCCGATGTCCATCGTGCGGGTGCAGTGACCATGGGTGGCTTGGATCTCAGCGCGCTGGGCATGGTGGTGGCCGTGGTCACGGGCCTCGGCAGTTATTTCCTGGGGCGGCATTGGCGCAAGGGCCGCGTGGCGAAGAAGCAGGCGCGCGAACGCGCCGCGCTCGAAGCCACGCAGTCGCGCCAGGTCCGGCGCGCGCGCGAGCGCAGCCAGCGCCGGTGAGCTGTCCGGTCCTCGCAGGCGTCATGAAACGGATCGCAGGTGTGGCATCTTTCTGACGTCCGCCTGTCAATGCCCATGGCAATAATGGGTGCAGGCAGAAGGAGCACACACATGGAAAAGAACGACGGCAACGTCGATGTCACGGCCAAGCTGGCGTTCGACCTGAACCTGGCGCTGTACCTGGATCTGGTGGCCGTCCTCGAGAAGTCGGGCGTGGTCACCTACCGGCAGATGGCCGCGCGCATCCTGAGCATCAGCATGGACGCACAGGACGATGGCGATGCGCCTCTGTCGAAGGCACTGGAGGGCATCGCCAAGGGTTTCGCAGGCCAGGGCGACGGCCTGTCGATCGGCCTGATGAAGGCCGCGCACGAGGTGCGCAACGACGAGGCCATGGGCGACATCCCCATGCGGCCCGACGAAGGCTGAGAACCGGGGCACGGACCGCTTGCGGTCCTCCCATCGCGTGTTCTGACGCGCATCGCGTGTCTGACCGACCCGGGCCCGCCGGGCGGTGGCCGATCCTTCATTGCAACGACGGCTCGAAGGCCTGGCCTTCGCTGCATGGAAGCGATCGCGCCTGACCAGGGCCTGTTCACACCATTCGTGCCATTCCACCCCCGGTCCGTGAAAACCCGTCATGACAGGTCTGGTAGGTCTGTAAGTAAAAAGTGTGAACAAGGTCCTCGCCCAAGTTTGGCACTCCCCTTAGCATCGACCTTATTTTTCACATTCTCGAAGCAGTCGTGCAAGGCTGGAAATGTCTGTTGCGACGGCCTTTGGCACTCTGCATGCATCGTGGCGCCCGTACCGTGGCGCTGATGCGAAGGAAGGATCCTGGTCTCTCTCCGCACCTCCGTGCGAGAAACCTTTCCTCTGTTCGAGGTCGACCAGTTTTCCGAAATCTCAATCCTTTGGGACGCGCATTCGCTGCGCGGCGAGAAATGGCGATCGCAAGAAGATCCTGTGAGCGCCCCGGGTGGCAGTTGCTCGCACGATCACCAGAAAACAGCATTCAGCGTGAAGGCGATAAATGAGATTTAAAGAGCTGGATGGCCTCCGGGGCATCGCGGTGCTGGCTGTCATGGCGCAGCATTACCTGTCCTGGCTGCCGGCAACCGGCGCGCGGCACGGATGGCTTGGCGTGGATCTCTTCTTTGTATTGTCCGGTTTCCTGATCACCAGCATCCTGATAAGGATGCGGGGCCAGGATAATTATTTCCTGGTTTTCTATGGGCGGCGAGCGCTGAGAATATTCCCCGTCTATTTTCTGATGCTCGCTATTTACCTGGCCGTTTCCATTCTTTCGGGTAAGCCTGGAACGCTCGCGCTGTGGGGACAGTACGCATTTTTTTATACCAGCCTTTTCGTGGGTCAGCCCCCTGAGCTGAAGTTCGCCGTCATCGCGCCGGTCCATTTGGGACTCGCGGTGCTGTGGTCCCTTTCGGTAGAGGAGCTGTACTACAGCTTCTGGGCCCCCATCGTGCGCTACGCGACGCCAAGGGTATTCGCCTTGATCCTGCTGGCGATGATCGTCGCCGCGCCGCTCTTTCGGTTTTGGCTGCATACGCCGGACTATCCGGAGTTCTACACCTTCTACTGTCGAATGGATGCCTTGGCGTATGGCTCGGTCGTGGCATTGCTGATGCACGCCCGGCAACAGGACATTGACAAGTGGAAGCGTTTCGATCGGACCTTCGATGCGCTTGCAATCGTCGTGGCGGTGGCGGCCCTGGCACTTTGGATCCCGCTGAAAGGCGCCCCGTCCAACCGGATGATCGCCACGGTCGGTCTCGTGTTGGCCGATGTCGGGTTGGCATTGCTGGTGTTTTCGGTGTTGCGAAAATCCGGCCAATCATCGTGGTGGTTGAGCGCGCTCCGCATCCAATGGCTGCGGTCCGTGGGCATGGTGAGTTTCAGCCTGTACCTGATCCACTACCCGGTGTTGTATATCGCGACCCGGTGGGTCGGCGCATGGGAATTGTCACGGCGCAGTGAAGCGGTGGTCCAGACATTGGTCGCCGCGGTGCTGAGCTTCTGCATTGCTTACGCCTTGTGGTACGCCATGGAATCCAGGATCCTGAATTGGAAGGATCGGCACGTGCCTTCGAATCCCGCGGAGCCTGTCTTCATTTCCGCTCGGCGTTGAGCCGCGAGCGTCCGGGGCCTGTCGACTGCGCTTAACGCAGGTTCTTCCACCACAGCACGTTGGTGCGCGGTTTTCCCAGCGTCAGCACCTCGCCGATCTCGGGCGTGGCCAGCGCGATGCCGCTCTGCTGCGCGAGGGTGGCGGCGCGGTCGAGCGGGTCGCGCCAGGTGTGGAAGGCCAGGTCGAAGGTGCTGTTGTGCACCAGGTAGAGCAGCTTGCCGCGCAGGTCGCGAAAGGCCTGCACCGTCTGCTCGGGCGTCATGTGCACCGCCGGCCAGTAGTTGTCGTAGGCGCCGTTTTCCATCAGCGCGAGGTCGAAGCCGCCGAAGCGTTCACCGATCTGTGCGAAGCCCGGGAAATAGCCCGAGTCGCCGCTGTAGAAGATGCGCTCGCCGCCGCTCTCGATCACCCACGAGGCCCAGAGCGTGCTGTCGCGGTCCCAGAGCGTGCGCCCCGAGAAATGCTGCGAGGGCGTGGCGGTGATCTGCACCGCGCCATGGCGGCTCGCCTGCCACCAGTCGAACTCCTCGATGCGCTCGCGCCCCACGCCTGCATCGCGCAGCCGGGCGCCCACGCCCAGCGGCACGAAGTAGCGCTGCACGCGCTCGCGCAATGCATCGATGGCGGCCAGGTCGAGGTGGTCGTAGTGGTCGTGGGAGAGGATCAGCCCCTCGATCGGCGGCAGGTCGGCCAACGTGAGCGGCGGCGCATGAAAGCGCTTGGGCCCGAACCACTGGACCGGCGAGGCGCGCTCGCTGAACACCGGGTCGATCAGCCAGTACTTGCCGTGCAGCTTGAGCAGATGCGACGAATGGCCCAGGCGCACCACGTGGTTGGCCGCGGGGTCGAGCGCATCGAGCGCGGCACGGTCGAGCCGGCGCACCGGGATCGGGTCGACCGGCACGGTGCCTTCCTTGGTCGCGGTGATGAAGCGCGACCAGATCTTCCAGCCGCTTTCCGAGGGCAAGGCCTGCGGATTGGGCATGTTGCGGAAGCGGCATTCGCCGCCGCTCTGGGGCGATGCGGCATGGCGCGGATCGCATTCGTTCCCGGTGGCGCAGCCGGTCGCGAGCAGGCCCAGGACGGCAGTGAAGAAGCAGGCGGCCAGACGCCGAGGCAGGAAATGCATGGAAAGGGCGCGTGATGCGCAGAAAGAAAGAGAACGCCGTTGCGGCAACGCGCGCGAGCTTAGCGCCGCGCGCCTGACCTGACGAAGTGCGGGGCGAAAGGTCAATCCGGTGGCCTCGACCCGCCCGCGGATCCTGATAGCCACAAAACATGGCGCCCGACGAAATACTGTATAAAAATACAGTTAACTGTTGATTCACCATGGGCCTGCCTTCCATCTCCTCGTCCTTCGTTTCCGCCCGGCACAACGTCTGGCGCGGCGACGAGCTGGGCGTGGCCGACCTGCCGGTGCTGGGCACGGGCCATGCGGCGCTCGATGCCGAACTGCCCGGTGGCGGCTGGCCCGTGGGCGCCATGACCGAGTTGCTGCAGGCCCGGCCCGAGGCGCATGTGTGGTCGCTGCTGCTGCCCGCGCTGGCGCGCGCGGTGACGCAGCGGGGCGGACCGGTCATGCTGATCGGCGCGCCCTACGAGCCTTTCGGGCCGGCGCTGGCGGCGGGCGGCTTGCCGAGTGCGGCGCTGATGTGGGTTCGGGGCCAGACCTCGGCCGAGTGCACCTGGGCCTGCGAGCAGGCGCTGCGCTGTGCCGACGTGGCCGCCGTGCTGGCCTGGCTGCCGCAGGCGCGCGCCAGCGAACTGCGCCGGCTGCAGCTCGCGGCCGCCCAGCACGAAGGCCTGCTGTTCGTGATGCGGCCCGAGTCCGTGGCGCCATCGGCCTCGCCGGCGCGGTTGCGGCTGCAGCTGGTGTCGGCGGAAGACGGGCGAATGGACGTGCACCTGCTCAAGCGCCGCGGCCCGCCGCTCGCGCAGCCCTTGAGTCTGCCGGCACGCAGCACGCGCATGACGGCCTTGCTGGCCGCCAGCCAGCGCCGCCGTCAGGGGGCGGTGGCGCCCCTTCCCGCAACGCAAGGCGCGACCGTGGTCCGTCTCGACCTGCGCCGCCGCAGAGAGGAGGGCGCCCATGCAGTGGATCGCCTTGCGCTGGTGGGCTGAGGCCAAGGAGGCGGCTCAAGACGCCGCACCGACCCCGGCCGCCTTGCCGATGTCCCTCGAAACCCTGGGCTGGTGGGCGCTGCAGTTCACACCGCGCGTGGCCTGGCTCGACGAGGCGCTGGTGCTCGAGGTTTCGGCCTGCGAGCGGCTCTGGGGCGGGCAGCAGCCTTTGATGCGCCTCATGACCACCTGGAACCCCGTGCCCGACAGCCGACTGCAGAAAGTGCAGGGCGCCAACGCGCTGGTCGCGCTGGCCCGGTTGCGGTTGTTCGCGCTGGGCCAGCAGCCGCCGGCCGACATCCCGGCCGCCTTGCCGCTGCACACGCTCACGGTCGCCCGCCCGCACCTCGACGTGCTGGCGCGCATGGGCTGCCGCACCTGGGGCGACGTGGCGGCGCTGCCGCGCGGCGGGCTGTCTCGGCGCTTCGGCGCGGCACTGCGCGAGGCGCTCGATTGCGCCTGGGGCCTGCACCCCGAGCGTCACACCTGGCTCACGCTGCCCGACGTGTTCGAGCAGAAACTCGAGCTGCCCGCGCTGGCCGAGAACGCACACGAACTCATGTGGTCGGCCAACCGGCTGCTGGCGGCGCTGCAGATCTGGCTGCGCGCGCGACAGCGCGGCGCACTGGCGCTCGAACTCGAATGGACGCTGGACCTCAAGCGCTACGACGGCGTCGACCTGCCGCCGTACCAGAACATCACGGTGCGCACGGCCGAACCCACCCAGGACATGGCGCACCTGCGCCGCCTGATGAGCGAGCGGCTGGCGCTCACCAAGCTGGCCGCGCCCGCGAGCTGGCTGCGCCTGCGTTCGCTCGACACCCAGCCCTGGGCCGGCGCCAGCACCAGCTTCCTGCCCGAGGACAACCGCAAGGGCGACAAGCTGCACGAGATGGTCGAGCGGCTCAGCGCACGGCTCGGTCCACGGGCGGTGCAGGTGCCCGTACCGCAGGCCGACCACCGGCCCGAAGCCATGCAGGACTGGCGCCCGGCCTTGCAGAAGGTGGTTCCGCCCGCGAAGAAGGCCCATGCCCGCCAGCAGCCCGACAGCCTGCTGCCGCCCTGGCTGCTGCGCGAGCCGCTGCCGCTTGAAATGCGCGACGGCCACCCTTGGTACCAGGGCCGGCTGCAGCAGCTGATCGGCCCGCAGCGGCTCGAAGCCGGCTGGTGGGGCGATGGCGTGCAGGACGAGGGCGGGCACCCGGCGCTGCGCGACTACTACGTGGCCCAGAGCCCCGAGGCCGGCCTGGTGTGGGTGTTCCGCCAACGTCCGTCGCGCCGTGGCGAAGCCGACGGTGTGCGCTGGTTCCTGCAGGGGATCTATGCCTGAACTCACCGACAAGCAGATGCAGGCGCGGCAACCCGCGCGGCTGCACGCGCGCCCCCTGAAGCCGGCGCAGCCGCTGCAGGGCCTGCCCGGCTATGCCGAACTGCACTGCCTGACGAATTTCAGCTTCCAGCGCGGCGCCTCGAAGCCCGACGAACTCGTGGCCCAGGCCTACCACCTGGGCTACCAGGCGCTGGCCATCACCGACGAATGCTCGGTCGCGGGCATCGTGCGCGCGCACGTCGCGTTGCGTGAACTCCCCGCCGTGCTGGACGAGTGGGAGGCCAAGCACCCCGACGAGCCGCCGATTCCGCGCAACCCCGACTTCCGGCTGCTGTTCGGCAGCGAGTTCCGCTTCGAGCGTTTCAAGCTGGTGGCCATTGCGCACGACCTCGAAGGCTGGGGCCACCTCTGCGAATTCATCACGGCCGCGCGCAGCACCGAAGCACCCAAGGGCGAGTACCAGGTGCATTGGGAGGATGGCACGGCCGGCGCGTTGCAGCACTGCGAGATCCTGTGGGTGCCGCAGCGCGCGCCGGGCGGTGCGATGGACGTCGCGTCGATGTGCACCGACGTGGCCGCGGCCAAGGCGTTCTACGGCGATCACCTGTGGATCGCGGTCGAGCTGCTCAACGAACTCGACGACGACCTCTGGCTCGCAACGCTCGAGGCAGTGGGCGAGGCCACCGGCGTGCGCCTGGTCGCGGCCGGCGACGTGCACATGCACAAGCACGCACGCAAGCCGCTGCAGGACGTGATCACCGCGATCCGCGAGGGCAGGCCGGTCGCCGAATGCGGCTTCGCGCTGCAGGGCAATGCCGAGCGGCACCTTCGTTCGCGCATCCGTCTGGCGAACTTGTATCCGGCCGAACTGCTGGCCAACACCCTGGTGGTGATGGGGCGCTGCCGATTCGATCCCGACGCCATCAAGGCCCACTACCAGTACCCACTGGAACTGCTGGGCAACGGCGAGACGCCGGCGCAGACGCTGGTGCGTAAGACCTGGGAGGGGGCGCGCACCCGCTATCCACACGGCGTTCCGGACAAGGTGCGCGTGCAGGTCCAGCACGAACTCGACCTGATCATCGAGAAGCACTACGAGATGTTCTTCCTGACCGTGGAGGACATCGTTCGTTTCGCGCAGGACCAGAAAATCCTCTGTCAGGGCCGCGGCTCTTCCGCCAACTCGGCGGTCTGCTATTGCCTGGGCATCACGGCCATCGACCCGGACACGGGCCATCTGCTGTTCGAGCGCTTCCTGAGCCGCGAGCGCAACGAGCCGCCCGACATCGACGTCGACTTCGAGCACCAGCGGCGCGAAGACGTCATCCAGTACATCTACAAGAAGTATGGCCGCGACCGCGCCGCCATCGCGGCGGTGGTCATCTGCTATCGCTCGCGCAGCGCGCTGCGCGACGTGGGCAAGGCCATGGGCGTCGACGAGCGCCTGATCGACGAGTTCGCCAAGGACCACTACTGGTTCGACACCAGCGTGCTGACCCAGCACCTCGAGGAGGCGATGACCCGCGCCGGCGTGCGCGAGCACCCTCGCAAGCTCGACCTGTGGCTCGAGCTCACGCACGCGCTCAAGGGCTTCCCGCGCCACCTGAGCCAGCACGTGGGCGGCTTCGTGCTCACGCAGACCAAGCTCACGCGGCTGGTGCCGGTCGAGAAGGCGTCGATGGCCGCACGCTCCGTGATCCAGTGGGAGAAGGACGACCTCGAGGCCATGGGCATGCTCAAGGTCGACGTGCTGGCGCTGGGCATGCTGAGCGCGATCCGCCGCGGCCTCGACTTCATGAACCGCTGGCGCGGCACGGCGGCCGAGATGCGCCAGATCCCCAATGACGACCCCCAGGTCTACGACATGATCTGCGCGGCCGACACCATCGGCGTGTTCCAGATCGAGAGCCGCGCACAGATGTCGATGCTGCCGCGCCTGCAGCCGCGCACCTACTACGACCTGGTGGTCGAGGTGGCCATCGTGCGGCCCGGGCCGATCCAGGGCGGCATGGTGCATCCGTACCTGAAGAACCGCGAGAAGCTGCGGCGCGGAGAGACCATCGAATACCGCTACCCCGCGCTCGCGAAGGCGCTGGGCCGCACGCTGGGCGTGCCGATCTTCCAGGAGCAGGTGATGGAGATCGCGATGATCGCGGCGAAGTTCACCTCCGACGAAGCCGACGGCCTGCGCCGCGCGATGGCCGCGTGGAAGCACACCGGCCACATCGAGAAGTACCAGGACAAGCTGATCGAAGGCATGGTTCACAACGGCTACGACCGGCCTTTCGCCGAAGCCATCTTCGAACAGGTCAAGGGCTTCGGCGACTACGGCTTTCCCGAGAGCCATGCGGCCAGCTTCGCGCTGCTGGTGATCGTGAGCAGCTGGCTCAAGCACCACGAGCCGGCCTGCTTCCTCGCGGCCATGCTCGATTCGCAGCCCATGGGCTTCTATTCGGCCTCGCAGCTGGTGCAGGACGCGCGGCGCCATGGCGTGGAGGTGCGGCCGGTCGACGTCACGGTCAGCGAACTGGACAGCACGCTCGAGCCCCGCGCGCCCGATGCCCCGCGCATGCCGCCCGGCACCGATGCGCAGTACGCCGCGCACCTCGGGCGGCCCGGCCAGCCGGCCGTGCGTCTGGGGCTGCGGCTCATCGTGGCATTGAGCGAGGCCGGTGCCCAGCGACTGCTCGCCGCCCGCGCCTTCGCCCCCTTCGCCAGCACCGAGGACCTGGCCCTGCGCGCCGACCTCGACACCCGCGACATGGCCGCGCTCGCGGCCGCCGATGCGCTGAGGGGCCTGTCGGGCCACCGCCGCCAGCAGGTCTGGGATGCCACGGCCACGCGCGGCGGTGCGAGCCGCGCGCCGGCGCTGCTCAAGGGCGTGCCGATCCATGAGACGCCGCTGCTGCTGCCCGAAGCCCCGGAGGGCGAGGAGATCGTCGGCGACTACGCCTCGCTCAACCTCACGCTGCGCCGCCACCCGCTGGCGCTGCTGCGCCCGCGCATGGCGCGCTTCAGGCTGTTGAGCGCGCAGGAACTGAACGCAGTGCCGCACGGCCGCGTGGTGCGCGCCTGCGGCATCGTCACCATGCGCCAGCGCCCCCAGACCGCCAAGGGCACGATCTTCGTGTCGCTCGAGGACGAGACCGGCATCGTCAACGTGATCGTCTGGAACGACCTGGTGGAAGAACAGCGCGAGCCGCTGCTCAAGTCCAAGCTGCTCGCGGTGCAGGGCGTGTGGCAGCGCGACACCGCCAGCGGTGGCCAGGTGCGGCACCTGCTGGCGCAGCGCTTCAAGGACCTCACGCCCTGGCTGGGCCGGCTCGCCGAAGGGCGGCGCAGCCGGGATTTTCATTGAAGGAGATGCCATGCGACACGCACCCCTGCCCGAAACGGCCCTGCGGCTTTTCATCGGCCTGCGGCCGGAGGGCGAGGCGCGGACCGCCCTCCAGGCACATCAGCGGCTGTGGCGATGGCCGGCGGGCGTGCGCCTGCTCGAGGCCGAGCACCTCCACCTGACGCTTCATTTTCTGGGCCTGGTCCATTCGGCGCGCGTGGACGCGTTGCAGCACGCCCTGGCCGAGATTCCGATGACGCCCATTCCGCTGCTGCTTCGCACGCCGGCACTGTGGTCGGTGGCGGTGCTGCTGGCGGAAGAGAACGCCGCCTTGCGCGATCTGCGCCAGCGCCTGATGGTGCCGCTGCTTCGCCTGGGCTTGCCGGTCGACGGCCACTGGACGCCGCATGTCACGCTGGCACGCCATGCCAAGGGCGCCGTTCCGCCGCCGTGCCCGCCGCCCGTGCATTGGACCGCGGGCCACTTCTCTCTCGTGCTATCGACGCTCTCGCCATGCCCGCCGTACGCGCGGCACGACATGCTGCGCCGCTATCCCACCCAGGCCTGAACCTCGATCTCCACACGCGCGCCCTGGTAGAGCTTGGCCTCCACCGTCGAGCGCGAGGGCAGGGCGCCCGCGAAGTGTTTCGCGTACTCCTCGTTGAAGGCGGCGAAATCCTCCAGGTCGGCCAGCCAGATGGTGGCGCGCACCACGTCGCCCATCGTGGCGCCGCATTCGCCGAGCACCTGCGCGATGCGCTCCAGCACGACCCGGGTCTGGACCTGGATGCCGCCCTCGACGATGCGGGCCTGCGCGTCCATCGCCAGCACGCCCGACAGAAACAGGAAGCCGCCCGCGCGCACGGCCTTCGAGAAGGGGACAGGCAGGGGCGTGGGGAAGCGTTCGATGGTCATGCGGTCTCCTTGTCCTGGCGCGTGATGACCTGCCCGTTGCGTGCGCCGCTGTGCGCACCGTGCTGCCAGGTGACGACGCCGTTCACGATCACCGCATCGATGCCTTCGGCCGGTTGCGTCGGCGTTTCGTAATTTGCCGCGTCGCGCACGGTGGCGGCGTCGAAGATCACGATGTCGGCGTGGTAGCCGGGCTTCAGCGCGCCGCGCTCGTGCAGGCCGAAGTTGCGCGCCGTCAGGCCCGTCATCTTCCACACCGCCGTCTCCAGCGGGAACAGGCCGACGTCGCGGCTGTAGTGGCCCAGCACGCGCGGGAAGGTGCCCCACAGCCGCGGATGCGGCTTGTCGCCGACCGGAATGCCGTCGGAGCCGATCATGGTGTCGTCGAAGGCCAGAACGCGCTGCACGTCGTCCTCGTCCATCATGAAATAGATCGCGCTGCCCGGCTGCAGCCGTTGTGCCGCCTCTTCGCCCGACACGCCCCATTCGGCCGCGATGTCCTTCAGGTCGCGCCCCGCGCACTCGGGGTGCGGCACGCTCGATGCGATCAGCACGCGGCCCTCCATCATTCCCCGGTCGGTGCGGATCATGGTCGAGCCGGCGGTATAGGGGTAGCAGTCGAGCCCGATGCACTGATGCTTCATCGCCTCCTTGATGAAGGGCAGCGTGACCTTGGTCTTGCCGAAGTTCTGCGTGTTCTGCACCTTGTGGTGCGATACCACCACCGGGATGTCGAGCGCGCGGCCGATCTGGAAGGTTTCTTCCAGCGACTCCATCACGCGGTCGCCTTCGTCGCGCATGTGCGTCACGTAGAGCGCCTTGCGCGAAGTGAGCGGGCGGCCGACCTCGATGATTTCCTCGGTCGTCGCCTTCACGGCCGGTGGATAGAAGGTGCCGGTCGACAGGCCGATCGCGCCGGCCTGCATGGCTTCTTCGACCAGCGCCTGCATGGCGGCGATTTCGCTGTCGGTCGCAGGCCGGTCGAGGTCGGACATCACCACCGCGCGCAAGGTCGAGTGGCCCACCATCGCGGCCACGTTCACCGACGAAGGCGTGGCGCGCAGCGCATCGAGGTACGCCGCGAAAGTCGTGAAGCGGCCTTCCGCCGGCGTTTCGAGCAGGCTCAGCGGCATCGGCAGGTCCATGTCCACGCGCAGCGGCGCGGCGCTGATGCCACAGTTGCCTGCCACCACCGTGGTCACGCCCTGCGAGAGCTTGAAAGGCATGCCGGGCTGCGACAGCACGGCCTGATCGTCGTGCGTGTGCGAGTCGATGAAGCCGGGCGCGACGATGCGGCCGGTGGCGTCGAGGATGCGGTCGGCCGTGTGGCCGGCGAGCTTGCCGATGGCGGCGATGCGCCCCGCGATCACGCCGATGTCGGCGTCGAAGCGCGGTGCCTTGCTGCCATCGATCACGGTGCCGCCGCGGATCATCAGGTCGTAGTGGGTGGGAGTGCGGGACATGGTGTTTCCTTCGAGCGTGGAGTCAGCGGAAATGACAGGCGACCTGGTGGCCGCCGGCCGATTCGGAGGGCCGGTCCGCCAGCGGTGGCGCCTGCGTCTTGCAGAGGTCCTGCGCCAGCGGGCAGCGCGTGTGAAAACGACAGCCGCTCGGCGGATTCGCGGGGCTCGGCGGGTCGCCCTGCAGCAGCATCCGCCGGGCCGGTGTGCGCGGGTTGGGCACCGGCACCGCCGACAGCAGGATCTCGGTGTACGGATGGCGCGGCGCCGAGAACAGCGTGTCGCGGTCGGCCACCTCGACGATATGGCCGAGGTACATCACGGCCACCCGATGGCTGATGTGGCGCACCACAGCCAGATCGTGCGCGACGAAGAGGTAGGCGATGCCGAGTTCGGCCTGCAGGTCCATCAGCAGATTGACGACCTGCGCCTGCACCGAGACATCGAGCGCCGACACCGGTTCGTCGCAGACGATGAGCTTGGGATTGAGCGCCAACGCACGCGCGATGCCCAGGCGCTGCCGCTGCCCGCCGGAGAACTCGTGCGGGTATTTCCTTGCGGCCTCGGGGCGCAGGCCGACCTTGCTGAACAGCCACTGCACGCGCTCGCGCCGCTCGGAGGCCGATTTCATGCCGAAGTTCTTCAGCGGCTCGGCCACGATCTCGCCGGCCAGCAGGCGCGGGCTCAGCGAGGCGTACGGGTCCTGGAAGATGATCTGCACGTCGCGGCGACGCAGCCGCATCTGCTCGGCACCGAGCGTCAGCAGCTCCTCGCCGTCGAGTTCCACCGAACCCGAGGTGGGTTCGATCAAGCGCATCACCGACTTGGCGGTGGTGGTTTTTCCGCAGCCCGATTCGCCGACCAGCGACAGCGTTTCGCCGCGCGCAACGGTGAAGGACACGCCGTCCACCGCCTGGATCGGCGGCTTCTGGGGTGCCAGCCAGCGCTTCGGCGTGACGTAATGCTTCTTGAGCTGTGTGACCTTGAGGAGTGGCGCAGCGGCCGGATGGGAAGCGCTCATGCGGTGGTGACCTCTGCCGATGCGATACGGCCTTCCTCGACCGCGAAGCAGGCCACCACGTGGTCGTCTCCCTGGGCCGTGAGTTGCGGAACATGACTGTGGCAGCGTGCATCGGCGTGCGAGCAGCGTGCCGCGAACGCGCAACCCTTGCGCGCGGCCTGGGGCGATGGCACCAGCCCGGGGATCTCGGTCAGTCGCGCGCTGTGCGTGTTCATCGAGGGCATCGAAGCCATGAGCGCGCGGGTGTAGGGGTGCAGCGGGCGGTCGAACAGATCGATCACGTCGGCTTCCTCGACCTTGCGTCCGGCATACATCACCACCACGCGGTCGCAGCTCTCAGCCACCACGCCCAGGTCGTGGGTGATCATGACCACGCCCATGCCGAGCTCCTTCTGCAGCCGACGGATCAGCTCGAGAATCTGTGCCTGGATCGTCACGTCGAGCGCCGTGGTGGGTTCGTCGGCGATCAGCACCTCCGGGTTGCAGGCCAATGCCAGCGCGATCATCACGCGCTGCCGCATGCCGCCGGAGAGCTGGTGCGGATACTCGTTGACGCGCCGCTCGGGCTCGGGGATCTGCACCACGCGCAGCATCTCGACCGCGCGCTTCAGGGCTTCGCTGCGGCTCGCGCCCTGGTGCACCTGGACCGTCTCGGCGATCTGCCGGCCGATGGTGAGCACCGGATTGAGCGAAGTCATTGGCTCCTGGAAGATCATCGAGATGCGGTTGCCGCGGATCTTGCGCATCTCGCGTTCGCCCAGTTGCAGCAGGTCGGTGCCGCGCAGCCGCACCGCACCGCTGATGCGTGCGGGGGGCGTGGGCAGCAGGCGCAGGATCGAGAGCGCCGTCACGCTCTTGCCGCAGCCGGATTCGCCGACCACGCCGAGCGTCTGGCCGGCGCGCACGGTGTAGGAAACGCCGTCGACCGAACGCGCGGGGCCGGTGAGGGTGTCGAAGTGGGTGCGCAGGTCGTCGACCTCGAGCAGCGGCTCGCCGACGGCCAGTGCAACGCGGGACATCGTGTTCATCGTTGTCATCGTGGGACTCCTGGCGTCAGAGCTGTCGGGCGAGGCGCGGGTCGAGCGCATCGCGCAGGCCGTCGCCCAGCAGGTTGATGGCCAGCACCGTCAGTGCCAGCAGGATGCCGGGGTACAGGATGATGTGGAAGGCCACGGCCACGAAGTTGCGGCCCTCGGCCATCATGTTGCCCCAGCTCGGTGTCTGCGCCGGAACGCCCACGCCGAGAAAGGACAACGCGGCCTCGGTCAGCACCGCAGCGGCTGCGACGAAGGTGGCCTGCACGATCAGCGGCGCCACCATGTTGGGCAGCACGTGACGCGCCAGGATGGTCGGCAACCGGGTGCCGACCGCATGCGCCGCTTCCACGTAGAGCTGCTCGCGCAGCGTGAGGGCGAGCGAGCGCACCAGCCGCACCACGCGCGGGATCTCGGGCACGGTGATGGCGGCGATCACGGTCGTCAGACTGGCCTGTGTCACCGCCATCAGCGCGATGGCCAGCAGGATGCCGGGGATCGCCATCAGGCCGTCCATCACCCGCATGATGAAGGCGTCGGCCCAGCGCACGAAGCCGGCCACGAGGCCGAGCAGCACGCCGAGCACGGTGGCCAGCACGCCGACCGACAGGCCGACGATCATCGACACGCGGCCGCCCCAGACGGCGCGGCTGAACACGTCGCGGCCCAGCGCGTCGGTGCCGAACCAGTGCTCGGCCGAGGGTGGCTGCATGCGTGCGAGCACGTCCATGTCCTGCGGATCGTGCGTAGCGATCCAGGGCGCGGCGATCGACAGCGCCGCCACGGCCAGCAGCAGCAGTGCCCCGAGGATCAACGTGGGGTATTTGCGCGCCCACCGGAAGCGTGGGAGCACGAAGGGGGCGTCGTCCGGCGCTGCGGCCGCCGGTGGAGTGGTGGGCAAGGCGGACATGGTCAGTACTGGATGCGAGGGTCGAACAGTCGGTAGCTCAGGTCGATCAGCAGATTGATCAGCACGTACACGCCGGCCGAGATCAGCAACACGCTCTGGATGACGGGATAGTCGTGACGCTGCACCGAGTCGATCACCAGCCGGCCGACGCCGGGGATCGCGAACACGGTCTCGGTCACGACCACGCCGCCGATCAGCAGTGCGATGCCCACGCCGATGGTGGTGGCGATCGGAATCGCCGCATTGCGCAGCGCGTGGCCCAGCACAGGCAGTACGCCCAGGCCCTTGGCGCGCGCGGTGCGGATGTAGTCCTCGTGCAGCACTTCGAGCACGGTGGCGCGCGTCATGCGCGTCACCAGTGCGATGTAGACCAGCGCCAGGTTGACGCAGGGCAGCACCAGGCCGCGCAGCCATTCCCCGGGTCCGTCGGCAAAGCGCGAATAGCCTTGCACCGGAAACCAGGGCAACTGGATCGCGAAGGCGTAGACCAGCAGGTACCCCACCAGAAACACCGGCAGCGAGAAGGCCAGCACCGCGAACAGCATCACCAGCCGGTCGATCCAGCTGCCGGCGCGGTAGGCCGCCAGCGTGCCCAGCGGCACGGCCACCAGCAGCGTGAGCAGCATGGTCAGCGCGGCGATCGAGGCCGTCGGCTCCAGCCGCTGTGCCAGCAGTTGCGAGACCGGCACCTGCGTGAAGATCGAGGTGCCCAGGTCGCCGGTCGCGAGGCGGCCCAGCCACAGCATGAACTGCTGCCACAGCGGCTTGTCGAGGCCGAGCGCGGCGCGCAGCTTGTCGATGTCCTCGCCGGTGGCGAGGTCGCCCGCGATCAGCGCCGCCGGGTCGCCGGGCGAGAGGTGGATCAGCAGGAAGACCACGACGGCCACCACCGCCATCACGGGAAGTGTTGCCGCCAGTCGTCGCAGGAAGTAGCCCATGTCGTTGCGTGCCTCTGCCGATGTCTACTTGTCGAGCACCCAGACCATGGGCATGCCGGCCCACAGGCGGTCGATGCCCTTCAGGTTGGCGCGCGCCGCGAAGGCGGCCGAGTACTGGCCGGCGTTCACGTAGGGCACCGCTTCGTAAGCGCGCGTCTGGAACGCGTCGAGCAGTTCCTTGCGCCGGGCCGGCACGGTTTCCTTGATCCAGGCGGTGCGCAGCTCGTCGAGCGGCTTGTCGCACGGCCAGCCGGGCAGGCTGCCGCCGCAGGCCGCGCCCAGGTAGGCGTTGGCGATCGGGGAGTTCACGTCGAACTCCCCGGCCACCGTGACGTACATGCTCCAGCCGCCGGCCTCCGGCGCATCGCGCTTGGCGCGGCGCGCGCCGATGGAGGCCCAGTCCATGTTCTGCAGGTCGACGTTCATGCCGATGCTGCGCATCGTCTGCGCGGCCATCAATGCCTCGGCGTTGAGGTAGGTCACGTCGCTCGGCACCAGCAGCACCACCTTCTCGCCCTTGTAGCCGGACTCGGCCAGCAGCTGCTTGGCCTTGGCGATGTCGGGCTTGCGGAAGGGCTCGGCACCGGCCGAGGTCTCGTTCGGGCTGCCGCAGATGAAGAAGGTGGCGCAGTAGGTCACCCGCATGTCGAGCGGGTAGCCCATGGCGGCGGTGAACTTGTCCTGGCTGGTCGCCATCTGCATCGCCTGGCGCGCCTTCGGGTTGTTGAAGGGCGGGTGCAGCTGGTTCATCACCAGGAAGCCCTGGTAGGTGCCGAAGGCACCGACTTTCAGGTTGCTGTCGGCGCGCAGCGGCGCGATGTAGTCCGGCGGCAGCTGTTCGATGAAGTCGACCTCGCCGCGCTTGAGTGCCGAGATCGCACTGTTAGCGTCGGGCAGGTAGAGCCACTCGACGCGTTCGAAGCTGCTCTTCTTGCTGCCCGCCAGGCCGCTGGCCGGTTCGGTGCGTGCCACGTAGTTGGGGTTGCGCACGAACACCGCCTTGCTGCCGGGCACCCATTCGTCGCGCTTGAAGATGAAGGGGCCGGAGCCGAGCACCTCGGGCAGCGGCGAGGTCGCCGACATCTTGGCGAGCCGCTCCGGCAGCACCACCGGCGGAAAGCCCGAGGGCTTGGCCAGCGCGTCGAGCACCATGCCGAAGGGCTCGTTGAGCGTCAGCGTGAAGTTGCGCGCATCGACCACCTTCCACTCGGCGCCGACGTTGCCCATGGCGCGGCCCAGGCTGTCGCGCGCCCCCCAGCGCTGCAGCGAAGCGACCGCGTCGGCCGAGGTGACGGCATTGCCGTCGGAGAACTTGAGGCCCGGCCGCAGCGTGAAGCTCCACTGCTTGCCGTCCTTGGACGTCGTGTACTTCTCGACCATCTGCGGCTGCGGCTTGCCGGTCGCATCCTGCGCGAACAAGGTGTCGTAGACCATGTAGCCGAAGTTGCGCGAGATGTAGGCGGTGGTGAAGGTCGGGTCCAGGATCTTCAGGTCGGCATGGGCCACGACCTTGAGCGTCTTGGTCTGCGCCAGCACGGGGAGGCTGGCGCTCGCGATGGCGAGGGTGCCCAGGGCGAGGGCGGCGAGCATGCGTCGTTTCATCTGAGGTTCTCCGGAGGGTGGCGAAAGGTGAGGGGTCAGGCTGCCTTGCCCGCAGCGGCATCCAGCGGCCACTTGGGCCGGCGTGCCTTGCGGTAAGGCAGGGTCGTGAGGTCGAGCGTCACGGCGCCGGGCGCACCGGCGTAGATCACATGCCGGGCGACTTTCGAGAAGGAGGCGTAGAAGTGCTGGGAGGACTTCACCACGACGATCTTCTTGGCTGCGAGTTCGCAGCCGAGCTGCGTGAACACATCGCTGCCCATGGCCTGGTTGCGCAGCGTGATCAGCACGATCTCGATGCCTTCGGCCTCCAGCAGTGCGCAGTCGCCCAGGGCCATCGGCGTATTGGCCAGCCCGGTCATGACCATGGCGGCGTGCAGCGCCTTGACGGTGCACAACAGGTCGATCGGCTCGCCCGAGCGCGGGCCGATCTTGCCTCCGATGCGCATCGCGAGCTGCGCGCCTTCGCCGGCATCGAACGCGATGCGCACCGCGATCGGGTCCCACAGGGGGCCGATGGCCGCGTTGCGAATGCCGCGTTCGACCATGCGTCGCAGGATGAAGGTGCTGTCGCCGGCCGCGCCGCCGCCAGGGTTGTCGGCACCGTCGGCGAGCACCACCGGGCCGCCGTCGAAGGCCAATGCCGCGTCGAGCGACGCGTCGATGTCGGGATAGTGCACCGTGAGCGCATCGCGCATGCCGATCAGTTCATCGGCCAACCGACGCGCCAGTGCTTCGGCCTTGGCGGCGTCGCCGTCGGTGTAGACCAGCAGCTTGGTGCCCATCTCGGACACGTCGCCCCACGAGAAGCCGTGCGCGACCGAGATCGACAGCACGCCGTCGCGGCCTTCGAGCGCTTGCAGCCGGTCGACGAATCCCCGCGCCGGTTCGCGCGAGGTGTGGATGGTGACAATCATCTCGCAGTCGACCACCGCAGCGACCGGCCGGATCTTCTTCGCCACCATCGCGGCGCACAGGTCGACCAGCTCGATGCCCCGTTCCAGCACGTCGGTGTGCGGGTATTCCTTGAACGCGATCAGCAGGTCGGCCTCTGCGACCATCTGCGGCGTGAGGTGGCAGTGCGGGTCGAGCTCGGCGCCCACCACGACGTCGGGGCCGACGATGGCACGCACGCTCTGCAGCAGGTCGCCTTCGCAATCGTCGTAGCCGTCGGCCACCATCGCGCCGTGCAGGCCGAGCACCACCATGTCGACCGGCAATGCGGCGCGCAGGTCGGCCAGCAGTTCGTCGCGCAGTGTCTCGTAGGCATGGCGCGTGGTCGTGCCGCTGGGCTGTGCGCCCGCCACCATGCCTTCGAGCAGGGTCCAGCCCTGGGCCTTGCCGCGCAGCCGCGCGGCCCACAGCGGACCGGCGAAATAGCTCATCTTCTCCGGGTGCTGGCCGGCCGGGTAGTAGCCGCGGTCGCGAAAGGAGGCGAGGCTGGTCGGCATCGGGCCGAAGGTGTTGGTTTCGGTGGCGAGGGATCCGCTGAAGACACGCATGGTCGTACTTGGTGGGGGGACGTCAGGGGGAAGGTGCGGCGCCACGCAGGCGCGCCGGCGACGGCTTGTCGGCGGTGAGGCCGAAGCGCGCCGCATGCGCCGGTACCGGCAGGCCGCGGGCCAGCGCTGCACAGGTCTCGCCCATCGCGGCGGAGGTCTGGATGCCGTAGCCGCCCTGGGCCGCGACCCAGAAAAAACCGGGCAGCTTGTCGTCGAAGCCGCCCACGAGGTCGCCGTCGACCACGACGTGGGGCGCGGTCCTCATCGGGGAGCGTGATCCGGAGAGATGCTGTGCTTCATGGCGGGCGTACCGTGTCATCGAGGTGCGGCGAAGTTTAGTGAGGAATTTGCGGATACGAAAATTAATTGAGGCCCATGTCGGGTAAACACCAGCATGGTGCAGCGCAGGGATTTGCATTTACGCAAATTGCACTGACGCAAATTACGGGCCAGGTCGCGGTCGATTCGAAGGGCCGTCGACGGGCGTGCCGCAGACAGCGTCCCTTGCGGCCAAGCGCGTCGCGGCAGGTTGCCGATCCGGCAGTGCCGGTGCATGCGAAGTGGACAGGGCGTGGTGCGTCGGCGGCCGGTCCGAGGGCTTGATGGCCCTGGCGCTTGGGGCTAACCTTGTTCCATGTCCATGACCCCCCTGCGCCGCCAGAGCACCGACGTGCCCGTCGACCCGGTACCGCCCCTCGACGTGCCGCCGCCCGGCGGACCGCCGCAAAGACCACCCGAAGGCGATCCGCCGCCCACGGCCCCTCCGGCGACCGACCCCGGCCGCGCCCCGCCCGTGATCGAGCCGCCGCCGGGTGACATCGTGCTCGGCCGCACGCACGCGCGGCGCCTGCGCGAGGTCTACCGCTCCGCCGGCTGGCCCTGCTGCGACGCCATCGAGGTCGACCTGCTCGCGGCCGGCCTGCTGGAGCGCCAGCGCTCGGCGCTGGGCCACGAAACCCTGCGTGTCACCGACCGCGGCATCGCGCTGATCGCCGACAGCCTGGTGGTCAACCGCGCCGCCTTGTCGGCGCACGAGGCGCTGGTCGAGCAGGTGGCACGCGAAATGACGCGCAACGGCCGCATCGCCTGGCGCGGCCTGAGCCTGCGCGCCCGCGTGCCGGGCGCCACCGAGGGCGAAGCGGCGCGCTGGTGCATCGCGCGGCCCGACGTCTTCTCGATCCGCAACACCAGCGTCGAGGCCTATGCGCAGCCGATCGTCCACGAGATCAAGGTGCGCCGCGCCGACCTGATGGCCGACCTGCGCAAGCCCGACAAGCGCGCCGCCTACCTCGACCTGGGCGGCGAGTGCTGGTACGTGCTGGGCCGCGATGCGC
This sequence comes from Variovorax frigidus, assembly GCF_051216515.1. Taxonomy (NCBI): domain Bacteria; kingdom Pseudomonadati; phylum Pseudomonadota; class Betaproteobacteria; order Burkholderiales; family Comamonadaceae; genus Variovorax; species Variovorax frigidus. Next base: position 2,185 of record NZ_JBPJZF010000004.1, on the reverse strand, counting down.
GCGATCGCCCCATCGCCACGCCCGACGAGATCCCCGCCGAATGCGGCGTGCTGATGCTCGAACAGGGCCGGCTGGTGGTGGCCCGTCCCGCCGTGCATCGCGTGCTGCCGCGCATGCCTTTCGCCGTCTGGATGGCGCTCGCCAAGGCCCAACCCATGCGCGGTTTCGACGACGAGGCACAACAGCTGCTGTCCGGCCTGCACACGGAGGACGGCGAGCCGGAGCCGCTGCGGGGATGAGGCGATAGCGTCGACGATCTCGCAAAGCCGTTGCAATGGGCGTTGCGGGCGGTAGACTCCAGCCCCCGCCGACGCCGCCTTGCCGCGTCGCTCCGTCAGGAGAGTTGCCCATGCAGCCTGTTCTCGAGTTCGTCCAGCGCAACGAGCGCTCCTACAGCTACAGCATCCGCGCGCCACGACACGGCGGGCCTGTCCCCGTCGCCTGCTACGTGGACCGAGGCCTGAGTTCCCTGTCGGCCTGCGTGTTCGATGCAGCAGAGGCCTTGAGCGTCAACTTTCCCAAGGTCTACATCCGCTACCAGGGACTCTGCATGGGCGAGATGGAGGTGGCCCGGCTGGCCGCCTGCGCAGATATCGTCGCCGCCCAGCTGATGGCCGAATACCAGCGGCGCCACGTCCCGGAAAGCGCAGTGCTCGATGCGGCGGTGGTGCGCCTGCGTGAACGCTTGAACGTGCTCGCCTTGACGGTCTGAGCCGGCCGTCCAAGCAGGCGGCCGCTAGCGCCAGCCCATCCCGTCGACGAGCCGCAGCACCTCGGCTTCGCGTTCGATGAAGAAACCCACATGCGTGGCGGGCTGGAACAGCGCGCGCTGGCTGCCGGTCGGCAAGGCCGCGAACAGGCGGTCGGCATCGGGTGCGCGGACGCGGTTGAACAGCCGGACCGACGCGTTCGCGGCTTCCTTCGTCTGCACGTCGCCATCGGTGGCCAGCCATGGGCACAGGTCGCGCCAGTCTCCGGGCAGGGCCGTCAGCACCAGGGCAGGGACGCGCACCGTCTTGTAGTCCGGAGAGAACTGCCGGCCCGCCATGTACATCGCGGCCGCCACTTCGTCGGGCGTGTTGAAGCCGATGCTGCCGTCGGCTTTCACCTCGAGCTTGTCGACCAGATCGGCTTCCATCGGTGCCGACCAGTTGCGGTTGAGCCGCTTGCTGAACGCGATCATCGCGGGCACCGATGCGGTGTCGGCCTCGGTGGGCGAGGGCTCGGCCAGAGCGGGGTCGTCGGTGTCGTCGGGCGAGACGGTGGTGTAGTCGAAGTTGGTGTCGAGGTAGATCAGGCCGCGCACGCGTTCCGGGTAGCGCCCCGCGAACAGCGTGACCTGGTTGCCCGCCATCGAGTGGCCGCCGAGCACGATGCGATCGACACCGAACGCTTGCAGCACTGCATGCACATCGTCGACCAGGGTGCCGGTGTCGTAGCGATGGCTGTCGTCGGGCAGTGGCTTGTCCGACCGGCCGAAGCCTCGGCAACTGATGGCGATCGCCCGGCCGCGCTGCGCGAGCGCGGGCGCCAGGCTGTTGAAGTGCGCCGCCGAGGCACCGAAGCCCGGCAGCAGCACGAAGGTGGGTCCGGCGAGGCGGCCCGACTGCCAGTCGCGCACATGGAGCGACACGCCGGGCGCCACGGGCACGCGGCGGTCCGTCACCCTGATGGAGGAGGGCGGCGCGAGCGCGTCTGGCTGATCGCTGCCACCGCCGCCGCAAGCGGTGAGAAGAAGGGCGGCGGGCACTGCGGTGGCTGCGCGCAGGAGGTGCCTGCGTTGTTTGAACTGAGAAGGAAGACTGGTTGACAGCAAGAGGGGCTCCGTCGGTGGGAATTGGGGGCTGCGCACCGCGGTGGATGCGTGCTTCCAAGGTATCGACGGGAGCTGTGGAGGGGCTGAAGGCCGGCTGAAGGGTTGCTGAAGATGCGCGGCGGGAGGCGTGTACTTCTTGGCGATCTGCGAAGGGCTCGAGACGCAAAAGCGCGATGGCGCGCACGGCATAATGTGCACCCGGCCGTTCATCTGGAATGCGCGGCCCGTCTTCCTGGTCGCATGCCGACCCATGCGGGTGTAGCTCAATGGCAGAGCTGTTGCTTCCCAACGCATGCCTTCGGGCCGACGATTCGACTCGTCATCACATGCTCCGCATGTGAACTCATCTCACCGTCGAAACCTCCCTCA
>NZ_JBPJZF010000003.1:0-658580 GCF_051216515.1 Variovorax frigidus | reverse complement strand
CACGGACCTCTGCCCGATGGCCACGCTGTCCGTGCCCGTTGCACTGGCGTCCGGCTGCGTCGAGTTCGCCTTGAAGTACTTGATGCCACCACCATTGCTGATGTTGTTCACCACCGAGCCCACGTTGCTCAGCTCGGTGTTGGTCGCGTACAGCTGGCTGCCGTTGACCGCATCCGTGCTGCTGGCGGTCAGGCGGCCTGCGGCCACGTTGGTAATGGTGCGCTCTGCGCCGACGCTGCCGACACTGACCGTGCTGGTTGGCGCGCTGCCGGCGAAGGTCACTGCCTTGCCATTGATCGTGGCACCGGTCGTGGCCACTGCGGTGTCGGTGACCGAGCCGTTGCCCAGCGCCACGTCGCTCGCGTTCTTGGCCACCGCGTTCGGGCCGATCGCCACGCTGTCTAGGCCCTGGGCTTGGCTGTCCGCCAGCGTCGAGTTCGCCTTGAAGTACTTGATGCCGCCACCGTTGCTGATGTTGTTCACCACCGAGCCCACGTTGCTCAGTTCGGTGTTGGTCGCGTACAGCTGGCTGCCGTTGACTGCGTCGGTGCTGCTGGCGGTCAGGCGGCCTGCGGCCACATTGGTGATGGTGCGTTCCGCACCGACGCTGCCCACGCTGACCGTGCTGGTCGGCGCGTTGCCTGCGAAGGTCACGGCCTTGTTATTGATCGTCGCACCCGCGGTCGCCACCGCGGTGTCCGTGACCGAGCCGTTGCCCAGCGCCACGTCGCTCGCGTTCTTGGCCACTGCGTTCGGTCCGATCGCCACGCTGTCCAGCCCTTGCGCCTGGCTGTCAGGCAGCGTCGAGTTCGCCTTGAAGTACTTGATGCCACCACCGTTGCTGATGTTGTTCACCACAGAGCCCACGTTGCTCAGTTCGGTGTTGGTCGCGTACAGCTGGCTGCCGTTGACGGCGTCCGTGCTCGTTCCACTCAGGCGGCCTGCAGCCACATTGGTGATCTGGCGCTCAGCACCCGCTGCACCCACGCTGACCACACCGCCCGCAGCAGGTGCCGCGCCAGCGAAGGTGTAGTTCTTGCCGTTGACCGTCGCATTGGCGGTCGGATTCGAAGCCGCCACCGTCGACTTGTCGCCCAGCACCACCGCGCCATCCAGGCCGGAGTCGACGGTGATGTTGTTTCCCACCACGAAGGCGTTGTTGGCGACGACGGTGTTGCTGCTGCCGATCGCGCCCGAGTTGTTGCCGGTGACTCTGCTGAAATAGCCCACACCCACCGCCTGCGTGCCCGCGGCCTGCGAGCCGTCGCCAATGGAGACCGACGAACTGCCGCCCGCGTTGGCTCCCGTGCCCAACGCCACCGCATTGAGTTGAGAAGCCTTGCTCAGGTAACCGACCGCGAGGCTCTGCAGGCCTGACGCGTTAGAGGAAGCGCCGACGGCCAGCGCGTAGTTGTCGGTCGCCCTGGCGCTGAAACCCATGGCCACGGCTCTACTGCCCGAGGCGTTGGCGGCTTCGCCCAAAGCCGCTGAGCTGTTACCGGATGCATTGGCGCTGGAACCCAGGGCCACGGCTTTGCTGCCCGAGGCGTTGGCGGCTTCGCCCAAAGCCGCTGAGCTGTTGCCGGATGCATTGGCGTTGGTGCCCATGGCCATGGCGCTGTTGTCGGATGCCTTCGCGCTGTTTCCCATGGCGATCGAAGACCCGCCAGAAGCCGTGGCATTGACACCCATGGCGCTGGCACCGAAGGCACTGGCGTCGGCGTTGGTGCCCAACGCCATCGCATTGGTGTTGGAAGCCTTGCTCAGGTAGCCGACCGCCAGGCTCTGCAGGCCCGATGCATTGGACGAGGCGCCAGCGGCCAACGCGAAGTTGCTGGTCGCCTTGGCGCTTTCTCCCAAAGCCACTGCGCTGTTACCGGTGGCGGTGGCGCTGTTGCCCAGGGCAGTGGCACTGCCGCCTGTGGCGTTGCTGTTGACGCCGATGGCACTGGCACCGAAGGCACTCGCATTGGCATTGACGCCCATAGCGATCGAATCTGTACCGCTGGCCACAGCCGCCGGCCCGACCGCCACGCTGTCCGTGCCCAGTGCCTGGCTGTCCGCAGCGGTCGATTTCGCACGGAAGTACCTGATGCCACCGCCGTTGGTGATGCTGGTTACCACCGAGCCCACATTGCTCAGCTCCGTGTTGGTCGCGTACAGCTGGCTGCCATTGACCGCATCGGTGCTGCCCGCGATCACGCGGCCTGCGGCCACGTTGGTGATCTGGCGCTCCGCGCCCACTGCACCCACGCTCACCACATCGCCCGCGGCCGGCGTCGTGCCCGCGAAGGTGTAGGCCTTGCCATTGATCGTCGTGCCCGTGGTGGCCTGTGCAGCCGCCACTGTCGATTTGTTGCCCAGCACCACGGCGCCGTCCAAGCCAGTTCCGACGGTGACGTTGTTGCCCAGCACGAAGGCATTGTTGGATGCGACGTTGTTGCTAACGCCCAGCGCGGCGGAGCTGTTGCCCGAGACCTTGTTCGCGACCCCTACGGCGGCGGAGAGTGCGCCACTGACGGCGTTTTGCGCTCCGACCGCCACAGCGCCTGCGGACGAAGCACTGCTCCCGGACCCCAGCGCCACAGCCTGGTCGCCCGACGCGTTCGCGGAGAAGCCCGCAGCGAGCGACGCACTTCCGGTCGCACTTGTTGGAGCTTCCGTACGAGCCCCAATCGCCACGCCACCGTTTGCTGCTACCGCTCCATTCCCGAGTGCGGTGGAGACATCCGTCGATTTGGCTTTGTCGCCCAAGGCCACGCCACCGCCGGCCTCGCTGTCTGCGCCGATGGCAACGCCTCGATAAACCAGCCCCGGGATGGCGGTGCTGATCCCGCTGTAGGCCACGCTGTTGGCCCCGATGGCAATCGTCCCGATTTCCGCGGCATTGGCGTTGTTGCCCATGGCCACCGAGTTCGCGCCCCCCGCCACAGCCTTCGGCCCGATCGCCACGCTTTCCGCACCCACCGCAACGCTGTCGGCCTCCACCGAATTAACCTTGAAATACTTGGTCGGCGCGCCGTTGATCACAAGCTTGTTCACCGCCAGGTTGGTCGCGAACAGCTGGCTGCCGTTGACCGCATCGGTGCTGGTGCCGCTCAGCCGGCCCGCGGCCACGTTGGTGATCTGGCGTTCCGCATTGGCAGCGCCCACGCTCACCGTGCTGGTGGGCGCGGTACCCGCGAAGGCGTACCCGATGCCATTGATCGTCGTGCCCGTGACAGGCGTCGCGGCCACCGCCGCCGAGCCATCGCCCAGCACCACGGCGCCGGTCAGGCTGGCGCCGACCGAGACGTTGTTGCCCATCACGAAGGCTTTGTCGGCCGCGACGGTGTTGTTGTTGCCGAAGGCATAGGAGCCTGCACCGGTCACGGTGTTCGGGTCGCCGAAGGCACCCGAGTTGTTGCCACTGACCTTGTTGCCCGTGCCCACGCTCAACGACTGCGTGCCCGTGGCCTGCGCGCCGTTGCCGATGGCGATCGACGAAGTGCCCGATGCCAAGGCGTTGTTGCCCACAGCCACTGCATTGTCGAGGCGGGCGGCGGAGTTCGCGCCGACGCTGACCCCGTTGCTGCCGGCCGCGTTGGCGCCCGCGCCCACCGCCACCGCATTGGTGTTGGAAGCTTTGCTCAAATAACCGACCGCCACGCTCTGCAAGCCAGACGCATTGGAAGAGGCGCCGGCGGCCAGCGCGAAGTTGCTGCTCGTCTTGGCGCTTTCGCCCAAGGCCACTGTGCTGTTGCCGGCTGCACTGGCGCTGTTGCCCAGGGCGGTGGCACTGCCGCCAATGGCGTTGCTGTTGACGCCCAGGGCGCTGGCACCGAAGGCACTTGCATTTGCATTGGCGCCGAGCGCCACGCTCTGGTCGCCCGAAGCCGCGCTGTTCCCCCCCAGCGCAGCGCTGGTGGCACCGGAAGCATTGGCACTCGTTCCCACCGCCACCGCATTGAGTTTGGAAGCTTTGCTCAGATAACCGACCGCCAGGCTCTGCAAGCCCGAAGCATTGGAAGTGGAGCCAACGGCCACCGCGTAGTCACTGTTCGCCTTGGCGCTCGCACCCACGGCCACTGCGTTGGTGCCGGATGCGTTGGCGCTTTCACCCAGGGCCGCCGCGCTGTTGCCGGCTGCACTGGCGCTGTTGCCCAGGGCGGTGGCACTGCCACCCGTGGCCTTGGTATTGACGCCCAGTGCGCTGGCACCGAAGGCACTGGCATTGGCACTGGCGCCGAGCGCCACGCTGCGCTCACCCGAAGCAGCGCTGTTGACCCCGAACGCAGCGCTGCCGTCCCCGGAAGCACCCGCACCCGCACCCACGGCGACCGCACCGCCACCGGTCGCATCGGCACTCGTACCCAGCGCCACCGCATTGATTTTGGTAGCCGTCGTCAGAGAGCCGATCGCCACGCTCTGAAGACCTGAAGCATTGGCGCTCGAACCGGCTGCCAGCGTGTCGTCGGCCAATGCTCTGGCGCTGTTGCCAAAGGCGGCGGACCGGCTGCCGGAGGCACTGCTGCTTTCACCCACGGTAAGTGCGCTGGCGCCGGACGCGACGGCGTTGGTGCCCATGGCCATTGCGTTGACGTTGGACGCACTCGCAGCATTCCCCAGGGCCACAGCATTGTTGCCAGCGGCCTTGCTGTTGACGCCCAGGGCGCTGGCAGCGAATGCACTGGCATTGGCACTGGCACCGACCGCCAGCGCGTAGTCACTGCTCGCCTTGGCGCTGGCACCCACGGCCACTGCGTTGGTGCCCGTTGCGTTGGCGCCTTCGCCCACGGCCGCTGCGCTGTTGCCGGCTGCAACGGCGCTGTTGCCCAGGGCCGTGGCACTGCCGCCCGTGGCCTTGCTGTTCACGCCCAGGGCGCTGGCACCGAAGGCACTCGCATTGGCACTGGCGCCAAGCGCCACGCTCTGATCGCCCGCAGCCGCGCTGTTTCCCCCGAACGCCGCGCTGGTGGCACCGGAAGCATTGGCACTCGTTCCCACCGCCACCGCATTGAGTTTGGAAGCTTTGCTCAGATAACCGATCGCCACGCTCTGCAGGCCCGAAGCATTGGCGCTCGAACCAGCTGCCAGCGTGTCGTCAGCCAGTGCTCTGGCGCTGTTACCAAAGGCTGCGGACCGGCTACCGGTGGCACTGCTGCTTTCGCCCACAGTCACTGCGCTGGCGCCGGATGCGACGGCGTTGGTGCCCATGGCCATTGCGTTGACGTTGGACGCACTCGCAGCATTGCCCAGGGCGACGGCACTGTTGCCATTGGCCTTGCTGTTGACGCCCATGGCGCTGGCACCGTTGGCACTGGCATTGGCACCGGCGCCGACCGCCAGCGCGTAGTCACTGCTCGCCTTGGCGCTGGCACCCACGGCCACTGCGTTGGTGCCCGTTGCGTTGGCGCCTTCGCCCATGGCCGCTGCGCTGTTGCCGGCTGCAACGGCGCTGTTGCCCAGGGCCGTGGCACTGCCGCCAGTGGCCTTGCTGTTCACGCCCAGGGCGCTGGCACCGAAGGCACTGGCATTGGCATTGGGGCCGACCGCCACCGCAAGCTGCCCGGCGGATTGCGCGCCCTGACCTGCGGCCATGGAGTTCGCCCCCGCCGACACGGCATCCGGCCCGATGGCGATGCTGTTGGCGCCCGTGGGAACACTGTCCGCGCCGCTCGAGTTGGCATTGAAGTACTTGGTGGACGCGCCGTTGGCCGCGAGATTGGTCACCGCCAGATTGGTCGCATTCAGCTGGCTTCCGTTGACGGCATCGGTGCTGCCCGCGTTCACGCGGCCGGCCGCCACGTTGGTGATCTGGCGCTCCGCCCCCCCAGCCCCCACGCTGACCGTGCTGGTGGGTGCGGTGCCGGCGAAGTTGTAGGTGGTGCCCCTGAGGATCACGTTGGTGACGGGCGTCGCGGCCACGGCGGCCGAGCCGTTGCCGAGCACCACGGTGCCGGCCAGGCCGGCGCCGACCGAGATGTTGTTGCCCATCACAAAGGCGTTGTTGGCCGCGACCGCGTTGTTGGTGCCGATCGCGCCCGAGTTGTTGCCGCTGACCTTGCTGAAATAGCCAACGCCCACCGCCTGCGTGCCCGCGGCCTGCGAGCCGTCGCCAATGGAGACCGCCGAACTGCCGCCCGCGTTGGCGCCCGTTCCCAAGGCCACCGCATTCAGGTTGGAAGCCTTGCTCAGGTAGCCGGCCGCCAGGCTCTGCCCGCCAGAAGCCGTGCTTGAAACCCCAAGCGCTGAACTCTGTGCCCCGGAAGCCGTGCTCCCGTTCCCGATCGCTGTACTCTGCGCAGCCGATGCCAAGGCTTCGAAGCCCACGCTGACGGCCGACTGCCCCAGCGCCTGCGCCACCGCACCGATGGCAACCGCAGTGCCCGCCGTCACCTTGGCCTTCGGTCCAATACCGACCGAACTCGACGCATTGGTGAGCGTCGCGCCAATCGCCACCGCACTCCCACTGTTGGTCACGGTGTTGGCGTTGAAGGGATCGGCCGCATTGATGAAGACGAAGCTGTGGCTAGATCTACTGACCTGTGTGCGGCCAATATTTGCCCCCTGATTCGAGGGCTGGAAGACGACCGAACCGCCCGAATTGGCGTCCAGCGTGATGCCACTCCCCATCACGATGGATTGAATCGCGTTGTTGGTCACCCCGTAGCCAATGGCAATGGCCTGGCCCGCACCGGCTGAGACGTTCGACCCGATGGCCATCGCCGGCGCGTCGGTCGTGACTTGTGCCTTGTAGCCGTAGGCCTGTTGATCGGCGGCGGTCGTGGGGTCGCCGCCATCCAGCGCCCCAGCCACCGCAGGCGCCATCACCCCCGCCTGCAGCAGGAGGCCCGCTGCCAGCACCGCCCGGGTGGCCTTCCGGCTCCGGCTGGATTTGCTTCGACCCGTCGCCAGCTCGGATGCGGCGACCCAGGCGCCCAGCGACTCGTTCCAGATTGTTTTGTATGACTTGTTCACTTGAATTCCCCTCAATGTTTGGATGAATCCTTGCCCATCTCGCTATGAATCATTTAACGCGACAAGCAAATTAGAAATAGACGTTTGTCAACGGATGTATGCACGACCCGCGGATTGCAAACTTTAGTTGAGGAAAAAAATCGCTATCACGAATATTCAGAACTGAGAATATGAAAAGAGCGCATCTGGATGATTTAGCGCACGCCACGCCCGGGGTTTGGCCGCGCCCTCACGGCCTCGCAAAGGAAGGAGCGGAGCTGAGGAGGCGGCGGCGCCTCCGCCTCAAGGATCAAGGGTTTCAGAGGGGAGCGGCGGGTGAACCGAGAGCGGGGCCACGCCTTTGGGCGTTGCGAAAGCAGACGCTCCTGGCGAATGAAAGCTGATTTCCATCCGGCAGCAATACCGGTCGCCAACGCGAGATCGAATTCCACGGCATGGCGCCTGGAGGGTCTGAATGCAAGCCTGATTTCGACCCGAATTTGATGCAGGAGGACGCAGATCCTCGAAAATCGGAGTCGGGACCGATGTCTTTCACGGAAAAGGCGGCGCAACCTTTTTATTCCTCTGCAGTCAATGATCTCTGCAGCCAAGCCTAATAAGAACTTACTAAACCCCTGTAAATCCTAATCCTCTTCTTCAGGCCATTTCGAATTGCAAGGTCGGCATCGAAAGCCCCCGTCCGGCCGGCATGGAGATAATCAGGCACTCCGCCACCACCTGCCCACCCTCTTGCGCTTCACTCCTGACCCGGATGCCCGGGCTCGGGCGACCGCCAGACAGCTTCCAACACCCCATGCGCCTCAACCTGATCTATGCACGCGCCGCCAACGGCGTGATCGGCAAGGACAACACCCTGCCCTGGCACCTGCCGGAGGACATGGCGCACTTCAAGCGCATGACGGCCGGTTGCCCGGTCCTGATGGGCCGCAAGACCTGGGACTCGCTGCCGCCGAAATTCCGCCCCTTGCCGGGCCGGCGCAACATCGTGTTGACGCGCCGGGCCGATTGGCAGGCAGCGGGCGCCGAGCGCGCGGCCGGTCTGCCCGAGGCGGTCGCGCTGTGCGCTGGCACGGCCGAGGTGTGGGTGATCGGCGGCGCGCAGATCTATGCGGAGGCCGCGGCGCTGGCGCAGCGCGCGGTGGTGACCGAGATCGCACGCGACTTCGAGGGCGATGCCCACGCGCCCTCGCTGGGCACGGGCTGGCGCGAGACCGCACGCGAAACGCATGTGTCGAGCACCGGCCTGCCCTTCAGCTTCGTGACGCTCGAAAGAAGTCCTGCATGAACAGGCGCCGGCTGGCCGGCCTCTGAGCCTGCTAGGGCCTGTTAACGCTATTTCCGGGGATCGCGGAAATAGCGTTAACAGGCCCTAGGCCAGCAGGGAACGCAGCGCGATGCAGTGACTCGCGCTGCCGCCCAGCACGAACAGGTGCCAGACGCCGTGCGCATGGCGCCAGCGGCCGTCGCGCGCGTAGAAGACCACGCCGCCGGTGTAGAGCAAGGCACCGGCCAGCAGCCATGGCAGGCCGGCGGCGGGAAAGCGCTCGACGATGGGCAGCACCGCCGCGATGCCGACCCAGCCCATCAGCACGTAGAGCGCGACCGCGGGGGGCCGCTCGCGCGTCGGCAGCAGCTCGCGCGCCACGCCGTACAGCGCCGCGGCCCAGACCGCGGCGAACAGGCTCCAGCCCCAGACGCCGCGCAATGCGACCAGCGCCAGCGGCGTGTAGGTGCCGGCGATCATCAGGTAGATCGCGCAATGGTCGGCGCGGGCCCAGGCCGCCTTGGCGCGGCCGCGCGTGCCGTGGAACAGCGTCGACGCGGCATAGAGCGCCACCATCGCCGCGGCGAACACGCTGAAGCTCGCCACCCGCCAGGCGTCGTCCGACGCGGCGGCCTCGCTCACCAGCACCACCGCCGCGGCCAGCGCCAGCAGCAGGCCGACCCCGTGGGTGAAGGTGTTGAGTCGCTCGCCCTCGTGCATGCGCCGGTCCTTTGGTGATGCCTCGTCGGAGATGGCCCCCGGCGGGCTGGATGGTGAAGGCTGCGAGTCTGGCGCTCGCGAGTGTCCGCTGCATGACGGGGCCGCTGCACAGGTCAGGCGGCGTTGTCCCTCAAGCGCCTTGGCGCAGCGCGCTCTGCGTCGGTGACGCTGCAAGGCCCGTCGCTCCCTCCGACGGACCGCAACGCCGCAGGCGCAGCCGGAACTCCTCGTCGTCGAAGGGCGCGAGGATGAAGTCGCGCGGCAGCACCCAGCGGACCTGGTGCACCGCGTCGATCTGCCGCTCTTCCAGAATCAACAGGCCCGCCACCGAGTTGGAAATCGTCCGGCAGACCCGCTCCAGGCCGAGGACCACCCGGGACACGTCGCCGGGGAAGGCCATCACGAGCAGGTCGAAGCGCTTGGCGCTGGCCAGGCAGGCCGAAACGAGGTCGTCGACGCTGGCGAAGGGGATCACCTCGTAGCCTGCGTCTTCCACCATTGCGCAGCAGCGACGACGCAGGGTTTCGTCGCGCGCGAGCACCCCTGCACAGGCAGTCTTGGGGAATTCGGGTCGGGCGGACATCGACTTCATGCCCCTGCGCCGCTCAGCCGCGGCGCATGCCGGATCACCTCGGGACAAGCGGGCGCACCGGCTGCAGTGCCGGTCATCTGTGAGAAACGGGTGGGGATCATGCGTGCAGTCAACGTTGGGAGGAGCCAGCCCATCGGCCCGGCGGCGCAGCCCGTGGGCGGCGGGCGGGAAGCTCACGAAGCGCACACGGGACTGCCTCCGTCGAAGACGATTCGGCAAGTCATTCTTATGGCCTGCACGAGGGGCGTCATGGGTCTTTGATGACCATTCATGACTGTTTATGACGGCGCCCGACTGTCAATGGCTCGCCTCCCCTCTGGTGCGTGGCTTCGACGGCGGCAAGCCGTCCTCACCCAGCGACAACGGGCACCTCAGAAAACGCCGGCAAGCGTGATATCCGTCACAGCCATGTCAAGACGCCCACAAGCACGTTTCGGTGTGCGGGCCCTGGCGACGACCGGCGCGCTAAGCCAGTGCTTGCCGCTGAAGCGCCCATTCGGCGATCTCGGGCAAGGGGGCGGGCCGGGCGAAGTGGTAGCCCTGCGCCAAGGTGCAGCCCAGTGCCCGCAGGGCGCTGAGTTCTTCATGCGTTTCCACGCCCTCGGCGACGACCTGGATGTTCAGCGAATGCCCGAGCTGCACGATCGAGTTGACCAGCACCGTGTTGCCGGGCGAGGCCGACAGGCCCGAGACGAAGCTGCGGTCGATCTTGACCTGGCCGACGTACTCGCTGCGCAGCGAGGCCAGCGAGGAATAGCCGACACCGAAATCGTCGACCACGATCGTCACGCCGGCGGCCGAGAGCGCGGCCAGCCGGGCGCGGGTCGCGTGGGTGTCGAGCGCGACCTCCTCGGTGATCTCGATGTGCAGCCGGCTCGGCGCGATGCCGTGCACCTGCAGCATGCCGAGCACGATCTCGTCGACCGCCAACTGGCCCATCTCGCGCGGCGAGACGTTCATCGCGATCGGCACCTGGGCCAGCGCCGAGCCTTCGGCCTCCAGCTGGTGCATCGCCAGACAGACTTCGTTGAGGATGTGGCGCAGCAGCTGCTCGGCGACGCCGGTGCTGGCCGCGGCAAAGACCACGCGCTCGGGCGCCACACTGCCGTGCCGCGGATGGTTCCAGCGCAGCAGCGCCTCGAGGCTGTGGATCTGCCCGCCCTCGCTGGTCACGATCGGCTGGTACCAGACGCCGATCGCACGGGTTTCGATCGCCTCGAGCAGATCGCGCTCGACATCGCGGCGCGTGGCCAATCGCAGGTTCAGCGCTTCGTCCACGACCTGGTAGCGGTTGCGCCCGGCACGCTTGGCCTCGTAGAGCGCCTCGTCCGCCAGGTCAAGGGCCTCGGCGATGTCCACGGTGCCCGTGCCGTCGGCCACCGCGATGCCGATGCTCACGCCCAGGTGGCCGCCGTAGTGCGCGGTGGCGAAAGGGATCGCAGCGATCAGCGCCTCGGCCACTGCGGTGGGCGCTTCGGCATCGCCCCGTGGGCAATAGAGCACCGCGAATTCATCGCCGCCCCAGCGGCTGAGAATCGCGTTCAACGACCACAGCTCGCGCTGCAGCCAATCGGCCACGTCCCGCAGCACGCGGTCGCCCGCCTTGTGGCCGAAGGCATCGTTGACCGCCTTGAAGCCGTCGAGATCGAGCAGCAGCAGGCAATGCGCGCGGCCGGGCCGGGCGGCGATGAAGGGCAGCGCGGCCTGCATGAATCCTTCGCGGTTGAGCAGTCCCGTGAGCGCGTCGTACGAGGCGCGGCGCGTCAGTTCCTGCGCCGAAGCCTGCAGGTGCTTGTGTGCCTCGCGCAACTGCGAGGCCATCGCCGTCGCCTCGTTCTTCAATCGACTGCCGGCCCGGAAAGCCCTCTGACTCAGCAGCGAGCCGCGCACCAGCGCCCCCAGGTACAGCAGCACCATCGCCGCCAGGCTCAGCGGGTCGAAGCCGCCCGCGTACACCAGGCACCCCATGACCGACAGCAGCGGCGGGATGACGAAGCTGATCGGCACCGCCGCGTACGCGATGCCATAGGTGGCCGCGCCGGCACAAATGCCGCACACCACGGTCAGGTAGAACAGGGTCTGCGGCGAGGTGTAGCCGTCGCACAGCAGCGGAATCAGCGCCCAGACCCCGCCCGAGGCCGCGGCGCAGCAGGCGGCCAGCCGAAGGTGCCACTCGACCGGCTTCGCATCCGCCGAAACCGCGACCCCGCGTTCGGGCGTGACGCCGGGCGACGGCGCGAAAGGCAGGCGGCAGACGAAGATGCGCGCCGCGTTCACCAGGAGCGACAGCAGCAGCCACCCCAGGCCGCCGATCGCGCGGTCCGAATTGAACGCCACCAGCATGACCACCAGACTCAACGCGATGTTGATCGGGATGACGGCCAGCACGCTGCGCCGAACCGTCACCAGCTGGTCGGTCCGCACCATGCGCGACAGGACCTCGGTATCGACGGGCGCGACGAGCGCTGGAGGGGACACACGGAGGTTCATGACAAAGGGCGCCGCTCAGGCCACCCGGCGGCGTAGAGTAGGCGACGAGTTTACAGAATGCTACATATTGCTGCCACACCGCGGCAGCCGCTCTTCCCGGCTGGGCACGTGGAATTTGAATATGCCGAAACGGTTGTTCCCAAACCTGGCCGACCTGTTTAGTCTCGCGGCCGGACGTGAGGCCGGCGCGTCGCCGGTCGAACCCCGAACCGCCTTCACGGAGAACAAGAAAATGCGCATCCGGCCCATCGCCACCCTCGCCGCCTCCCTCGTCGCCGCCACCTTCGGGTGGGCCGGCCTGGCCCATGCCGACCAGCTGGCCGACATCCAGAAGAAGGGCGAACTCGTCGTCGGCGTGCTCGGCACCGACGAACCGGCCACCTTCATCGACCCCAAGACCCGGCAGATCGTCGGCTACGAAGTCGACCTGGCCAACGCCATCGCCAAGAAGATCGGCGTGAAGACCGTGCTCAAGCAGATCGCCGTGGCCGCGCGCATTCCGGAACTGCAACAGGGTCACGTCGACCTGGTCGCCGCCGGTCTCACGCACAACAAGGAGCGCGAGGCGCAGATCGACTTCTCGCTCACCACCTTCGTGACCGGCCAGAAGGCGATCGTGAAGAAGAGCAGCGGCATCACCGAGGTGCCGCAACTCGCGGGCAAGAAGGTGCTGACCATTCGCGGCGGCACGCAGGAACCCAACATCCGCAAGGCCGTGCCGAACGTCGAGGTCGTGACCTTCGACACCAGCCAGCAGGCCTTCCAGGCGCTGCAGCAGGGCAAGGGCGTCGGCTATGTCGACGACGAGGCCGCGTTGCTGCGCAGCTACGCCAAGCTCGGCGCGCAGCAGGCGCAGTACGTGGTGCTCAAGCAGAACCTGAGCACCGAGGCGCTGGCCATCGGCATCAAGAAGGGCGAGACCGGCCTCAAGGCCGTGGTCGACAGCGCGCTGCGCGAACTCGAGACCTCGGGCGAAGCCCAGAAGATCTTCTTCAAGTGGTACGGCCCGAAGACGGCCTCGGGCTTCCAGACGCGCGATTTCAAGCTCGACAGCGACAAGATCGACTGAGTGGTGTTTCTCCTTCCCCTTCCGGGGGAAGGCAGGGATGGGGGCTCGCGGCCTCTGCACATGCAGCAGGCCGTGACGCGTTGGTCGCCGCCGTGCCCCCACCCCAACCCTCCCCCAACGGGGAAGGGAGCCAACACCCTCGCGACGGTGCTACCGTCGCTTTCTCATGCCCCTGTTCGACTATTCCTTGCTGCTCACCGGCAAGTACCACGACATGCTCGTCGCCGGCCTGCTGCTCTCGCTGCAGCTGATGGCGGCTGCGTTGCTGTGCGCGCTGCCCATCGCGCTGGTGGTCGCGCTGCTGCGGCTGTCGCCGGTCGCGTGGCTGCGTGCGATCGGCTTCGCCTACGTCGAGGCGATCCGCAACGTGCCGCTGATCGCCCACATGCTGTTCTGGTATTTCGGCGCGCCCGAACTGCTGCCCGACGGCCTCCGCGAAAAGCTCTATGCCGGGCCGATCGAGGCCATCAGCGCGGTGATCGCGCTGTCGCTCTACACCGCGGCCTTCATGGCCGAGGACATCCGCAGCGGCATCCGCGCGATCCCGACGGTGCAGATGGAGGCCGGCCGCGCCCTGGGCTTCGGCTTTCTCGCGACCATGCGCCGCGTGATCCTGCCGCAGGCGCTGCGCGTGACCGTGCCGCCGCTGATCTCGCAGACCCTCAACCTCTGGAAGAACACCTCGATCGCCACCGTGATCGGCGTGGCCGAGCTGATGTACCAGGCCGGCCAGGTCGAGAGCGAAACCTTCCGCAGCTCCGAGTCCTTCGCCTTCGCCACCCTCGCCTACCTGTCGGTCTCGCTGGGCATCACCGGCCTGGCGGCCTGGTACCACCATCGCTTCCCGGTGCGCACCACATGATCGAACTCATCGATACGTACTGGCTTTACTTCCTGGTCGGCCAGTACCCCAACGGGCCGCTGGGCGGCCTCGCGCTCACCGTGATCCTGGCGGCGCTGGGCCTGGTGCTGGCGCTGCCGCTGGGCATCGTCTTCGGGCTGGCGCGCGTGAGCCCCTACCACTGGCTGCGCTGGCCGGTCACGGCGCTGGTCTTCGTGGTCCGCGGCATCCCGCTGCTGATGGTGATCTTCTGGGCCTACTTCTTCCTGCCCAGCGTCACCGGCGTCAAGACCGACCAGTTCACCACCATGCTGATCGCGCTGGTGGTGTTCGACGCGGTCTACCTGGCCGAGATCGTGCGCGCCGGCATCCTGAGCCTGCCCAAGGGCCAGATGGAATGCGCGCGCGCACTCGGCCTGGGCTACGTCCGCGCGATGCGCCTGGTGGTGCTGCCGCAGGCGCTGCGCAGCATGCTGCCCTCGCTGGTGAACCAGTTCGTCTCGACCATCAAGGAGACCTCGCTGGGCTACATCATCGGGCTGGCCGAGGTGTCCTTCATCGCCACGCAGATCAATACGCAGGTCTTCACCCGACCGGCCGAGGTCTACGGCATCCTGGGCCTGACCTACTTCATCCTGTGCTTCGGCCTCTCGCGCTTCGCCTACTGGCTCGAACGGCGCCAGACCCGCCGCACACCCGCCCTGGCTTCGAAGAAGACAACGAAAATCTCCGCATGATCGAACTGCAGCAAGTAAACAAGTGGTACGGCAGCTACCACGCGCTGGTCGACGTCACCGAGACCATCCCGCAAGGCGAGGTGGTGGTGGTCTGCGGCCCCTCGGGCTCGGGCAAGTCGACGCTGATCCGCACGCTCAACCGGCTCGAGCCGATCCAGTCGGGCCGCATCGTGGTCGACGGCAAGGACATCCATGCGAGCGGCACCGACGTCAACGCCTTCCGCTCGCGCATCGGCTTCGTGTTCCAGCAGTTCAACCTGTTCCCGCACCTCACGGTCTTGCAGAACTGCACGCTCGCGCCCTCGCACCTGCTGGGCCTGAGCGCGGCCGCGGCGCAGGAACGCGCGCTCGCACTGCTCGAAAAGGTCGGCCTGGCGAACAAGGCGCAGGCCTGGCCCAGCGAACTCTCGGGCGGCCAGCAGCAGCGCGTGGCGATCGCGCGCGCGCTGGCCATGGAACCGCCGCTGATGCTGTTCGACGAACCCACCAGCGCGCTCGACCCCGAGATGGTCGGCGAGGTGCTGATCGTGATGCGCGACCTGGCGCGCGAGGGCATGACCATGGTCTGCGTCACGCACGAGATGGGCTTCGCGCGCGAGGTGGCCGACCGCGTGCTGTTCATGGACGAAGGCCGCGTGCTCGAACGCGCCACGCCCGACGACTTCTTCAACCGCCCGCAGCACCCGCGCGCCGCGCAATTTCTGTCCGACATCCGTTCGCCGTTCAAGTGACTCCCCCCCAGGCTCCGCGCACTGCGTGTCGCTTCGCCAACCCCCTACCGGGGGCAATACCAGCGGCCCGGCAAAGCCGGTTCCGCGGTATCACTGGGCTCTCCCCCAGTCTTCGCGCACTTCGTGTCGCTTCGCCAACCCCCTTGCAGGGGGCAATACCAGCGGCCCGGCAAAGCCGGTTCCGCGGTATTCCTGGACCAAGCCAGTGATGGCCGCTTTTTCTCAAGGCTTCGTATGACCACTCGTCCCTCGTCCCTTCCCCTCATCGACGTCTCCGCCCTCGTCGCCGGCACGCCGGAACGCAGCACCGCCGCTGCGCAGATCGGCGAGGCCTGCCGCGCGCACGGTTTCTTCTACGTGGTCGGGCACGGCATCGACCCGGTCCTCACGCAGCGCCTCGAAACGCTGAGCCGCACCTTCTTCGCGCTCGACGAGGCGACCAAGCTGCGCTGGCGCATGGAACTGGGCGGCGCGGCCTGGCGCGGCTACTTTCCGCTGGGCGGCGAGCTGACCTCGGGCCGCCCCGACTGGAAGGAAGGGCTGTACCTGGGCAGCGAACTGGGCGAGGACGATCCGCGCGTGCAAGCGCGCCTGCCGGTGCACGGACGCAACCTGTTCCCCGAGCTCGAAGGCTTCAGGCAGACGCTGCTCGACTACATGGCAGCCGTCACGCAGTTGGGCCACAAGCTCATGGAAGGCATCGCGCTGAGCCTGGGGCTGGAGGCCGACTACTTCCATGCGCGCTACACCGCCGACCCGCTGGTCCTGTTCCGCCTGTTCAACTACCCCACGCAGCCGATCCCCGAGGGCTCCAACGTCGAATGGGGCGTGGGCGAGCACACCGACTACGGGCTGCTCACCGTGCTGCGCCAGGACGACATCGGCGGCCTGCAGGTGCGCACCGCCCAAGGCTGGATCGACGCGAAGCCCGTGCCCGACGCCTTCGTGATCAACATCGGCGACATGCTCGACCACATGACGGGCGGGCTCTACCGTTCCACGCCGCACCGCGTGGTGCGCAACACCTCGGGGCGCGACCGGCTGTCCTTCCCGCTGTTCTTCGACCCCAACTTCGAGGCGCGCGTGCAGAAGATCGACGGCCTGCCCGTGCCCGCGTTGGTCGACGACAGCGCCACCCGCTGGGACCAGGCCAACGTGCACGCCTTCCACGGCCGCTACGGCGACTACCTGCTGCAGAAGGTGTCGAAGGTGTTCCCGCAGCTGGTGCAGCAGGTGCTCTGACACCGCGACGGCGTCAGGCGCCGCGCTGCGGATCGCGCGGCACCAGCGCCCACACGCCGCGCTCGAGTGCGGTGCACAGCAGCCAGTAGATCGCGCCCACGAGCATGAACAGCTCGGCCGGATAGACCATGGTGCGCGCGTTCACCTGCGTCGCGACGAACGAGAGTTCGCCCACGCCGACGATGTAGGCCAGCGAACTGTCCTTGACCAGCGTGACCCACTGGTTGATGAACGACGGCAGCATCATGCGCAACGCCTGCGGCAGCACGATGTGGCGCAGCGCGCGCCAGCGCCCCATGCCCAGCGACAGCGCCGCATTCCACTGCCCCACGGGCACGCCGCGGATGCCGGCATGCACCGCGTGCGACAGGTAGGCGCCGCCGACCAGCGAGAGCGCGCACATCACCGACAGCACGCCCGGCACATCGATGCCCAGCGCGATCGGCAGCAGGAAGTAGGTCCAGAAGACCAGCATCAGCACCGGCATCGCGCGGAAGAAGCCCAGCACCGTGACCAGCAGGCGATGCGCGGCGCCGCGGCTCATGGCCAGGGCCACGCCGAAGACCAGCCCCAGCACGGCGGACGCCACGGCCGAGCCCGCGCTCAGCAGCACGGTCAGCGCCGCGCCGCCCAGCGGCCCGTCGGGCCAGGCGCCCCAGAGCAGGTACGGCAGGTTGTCGACCAGGGTTGCGATGGCACCGCTCATGTCTTCACCCTCGTGCGCCGCACCGCCCATGCGCTCGTCCATTCGAGCAGCGCGATCGTCACGATGTAGAACAGCGTCGCGAAGCCGAAGGCCTGGAAGGTCTTGAAGGTGTCGGCCTCGACCTGGCGCGAGGTGTACGACAGCTCGACCAGACCGACGGCCATCGTCAGCGAGGTGTTCTTCACGATGTTCATGTACTGCCCGAACAGCGGCGCCAGCGCGATGCGCACCGCCTGAGGCAGCACCACATGGCGCTGCACCTGCGCGGCGCTGAAGCCCATCGCCATGCCCGCATGCACCTGCGCGACCGGCACGCCGCGGATGCCGGCGCGGATCTCTTCGCCCACATAGGCCGTGGCGTAGAGCACCAGCCCGACGATCGCGGTGAGGAATTCGAAGGACGGCCAGTGCAGGCGCACACCGGCCACGCTCACAGCGTGCCCGGCGTTGAGCCACTCGCGCGCCGCTTCGGGCAAGAGCGCGGGCGCACCGAAATACCAGAAGAAGAGCTGCACCAGCAGCGGCGTGTTGCGAAACAGCGAGACGTAGACCGCGGTGGCGCGGCGCAGGCCGGGCCGCGGGCTGCCGCGCGCGGCCGCGAAGACCAGGCCCAGCGCGGTGGAGGCGACGATCACCAGCAGCGACGCGCCGATGGTCATGCGCCAGCCGTCGAGCAGCCAGCCCAGGTATTTGGGCGCGAGCAGTTGTTCGCGCGCGTTCGCGAACGCGTCCACCCACGCGTTCACGAGAACGCGTCGGCTGCCGGGTCCACGACCGGGCGCAGCACCTGCGGCTGCGCCGGCTGCGTGACGCAACGTCCCGAGGCGGTGTCGAAGTCCAGCCGCTCGGGCAGGTCCGTCAGGCTGCGGCCGTAGAGGTGCAGGTGCTTGATCGCACGCTCGCCCTCGATCGCCACGCTGTGGATGTCGTGCGGCCCGAAGGCGATGTGCGCGCCCGGCCCGATGCGCTTCGCACCCGTGCGTTCGAGCTTGGCGTTGCCGGGCCCTTCGCCGCCGTCGGTGCGGCGCCAGAGCACGTTGGGCTCTTCGCCCTCGATGCCGGCCACCACCGCCCAGGTCGAGTGGTCGTGCGGCACCGTGCGAAAGCCCGGCGCCGGCCGCCAGAGATAGAGCGCATGCGTGCGGTCGGCCGATTCGGCCAGCAGATAAAGCGTTTCCCCTGCGGCCTCGGCGGGTGCGGGGAAATGCGCGTCGGGGAACAGCGCGGGGTCCGCGGCCAGTCGGGACAGCAAGGCGCCGACCCGCGCGAGCACCGGGGCCGGCGGATCGACGTCGGCGCCGACCCAGGCCTGCACCACGGTCATCGTGCGTGCGACCGCGCGCGCCCTGACTTCGGCGACGTCGCCCTCGATGACGGCTGCACTCATCCGGTTCAGCGCGAAGCGACGCGTTGCTCGCCGATCTTCAGCAGGCGCGGCAGTGGCGCCTTGCTCTCGGGGCCGAACCAGGCGTTGTAGATGGCCACGGCGCGGCCGTTCTTCTCGATCTCGGTGAGCCAGCTGTTGAGCGATTCGAGCAGGCGCGTCTCGCCCTTGGGCACGGCCGCGCCCAGGTATTCCTTCGACACCGTGATCGCCGGGATCTCGTACTTTTCCTTGTCGGGCAACTGGCCCCACTGCGCCGTGAGCTTCACGCCGTCGTTGGTGATGGCCTGCACGTTGCCGTTGCGCAGCGCGGCCAGCGCGAAGGGTGAATCGTCGTAAAGCACGACCTTGGCATCGGGGTAGTTGGTGCGCAGGTTGGTCTCCATCGTCGTGCCCTTCTCGGTGCCGATGCGCAGGTCCTTGAGCTGGGCCGCGTCGGTGAGCACGCCCTTCTTCGCAAGGAACTGCTGGCCGACCAGGAAGTACGGCGTGGTGAAGTCCACCACCTTGGCGCGTTCGTCGGTGATGGTGAAGCTGGCGAACACCACGTCGACCTTGCCCGAGGTCAGCAGCGGGATGCGGTTGGCCGGATTGGTCGGCACGAACTCGATCTTCACGCCCAGGCTGTTGGCGAATTCGTTGGCCAGGTCGATGTCGTGGCCGACCTGCTTCTTGGTCGTGGCATCGATGTAGCCGAAGGGCGGGTTGCCGTCGAAGGCCGCCACACGCAGTACACCGGCCTTGCGGATGTCGTCGAGCTTGTCGGCCAAGGCGCCGGCCGGGAAGGCCAGCGTGCCGAGCAGCGCGAGGCCGCCGAGGATGAATTGTTGGCGCTTCATGCGTCCTCCGTCCGTGATGGGAAAAACGCGACTCTAGGCAGCCGCCGGCGGCGCCGCAACGAAGCGTTTCTTGCTTGCATATGCCCCCACAGTTGGGGCATGAGCAAATGAGAAATCCGTCGTGGCGCAACGATCGGGGGCGGCCTACGCTGGCCCCCCTTTTCGCTAAACGGCGCCCTCGCGGCGCATCAGGACCCTCTCATGCAATCGATCTCCTCGCCGCGCCGCCGTGCCTTCCTGCAAGCCGGCGCCGGGGCCGCCGCCGCCATCGCGGCCGGCCCGCTGTTCGCTCAGGCACCCGCCAAGGTGATCCGCATCGGCTACCAGAAATTCAACACGCTCAACATCCTCAAGGGCACGGGCCAGCTCGAGACCGCGCTGGCGCCCGCCGGCATCCAGGTCGAGTGGCGCGAGTTCCTGGGCGGCAGCCAATTGGCGGAAGCGCTGTCGGCCAACGCGATCGATTTCGGCCATGCCTCCGACGGCATCGGCGTCTTCCAGCAGGCCAGCGGCAAGGGCCTGGTCTACCTCGCGGCCGAGAGCCCCTACCCCGGCGGCGTCGGCTTCCTTGTGCCCAAGGATTCGCCGATCCGCACGGTGCGCGACCTCAAGGGCAAGCGGGTGGTGACGGGTCGCGGCTACAACACGCAGTACGTGCTGATCAAGGCGCTGCAGGCCGCGGGCCTGAGCTACGAGGACATCGAGCCGGTCTACATCCTCACCGCGTCCGACACCGTGGCGGCCTACCAGTCGGGCAGCGTGGCGGCCATCGGCCTGTGGGATCCGTTCCTGGCCGGCGCGCAGATCGCGACCGATTCGCGCCTGCTGTTCGACGGCACCGGCCTGAGCGGCAACCGCACCTACCACTTCGCGCAGCCCGGCTACGCACGCGCCAACCAGGAAACGCTCAAGACCGTGTTCGCCGAACTGCGCAAGGCCAACACCTGGGCGCAGGCGAATCCCAAGCAGGTGGTGGACACACTGGCGCCACAGCTCAAGGTCGAGCCCAAGGTGCTGGCCCTGGCGACCGAACGCCGGCAGTACGGCGTGGTGGCGCTCACGCCAGAGATCGCACGCGAGCAGCAAGGCCTGGCTGACGTGTTCGCGCAGCAGAAGCTGATCCCGAAACCGATCGAGGTGAAGGATGCGTTCCTGAACCTGCCGATCCTGTGAGCAGCGCAAGGAGCCCGGGCGGCAGCCACTACGACGTCATCGTCGTCGGCCTCGGCGCCATCGGCGCGGCCACGCTCTACCAGCTCGCCTTGCGCGGCGCGCGCGTGCTGGGCATCGACCAGTACGCGCCGCCGCACGACCAGGGCTCGTCGCATGGCGAGTCGCGCATCACGCGGCTGGCCATCGGCGAAGGCGATGCCTATGTGCCACTGGTGCGGCGCTCGCACGCCATCTGGCGCGAGCTCGAGGCCAGCACCGGCCGCGCGATCTTCGAGCAGACCGGCGGCCTGATCCTCGCACCGCGCGACCGCATCGCCGCGCACCACGGCAAGCCCGACTTCGTGCGCCGCACCATCGACTGCGCCACGCGCTTCGACATCCGCCACGAGGTGCTCGACGCCGCGGGCATCCGCGCGCGCTACCCGCAGTTCGCGCTGCAGGGCGACGAGTTCGGCTACTTCGAACCCGAAGCCGGCTTCGTGCGGCCCGAACAGGCCATCGGGGCACAGCTCGAAGCCGCGCGCGGCCTCGGCGCCACGCTGCGCACCGGCGAGCGTGTGCAAGCCGTCGAGCCGCTGGGCAACGGCGACACCACCGCGGTGCAGACCGCCGGCGCGCGCTTCACCGCCGACCGCGTGGTGATCGCCGCGGGCCCGTGGCTGCCGGAGTTTCTGGGCCGGCAGGCGCGCGCCGACTGGCATGCCGACTTCGCCGTCTACCGGCAGGTGATGTACTGGTTCGACACCGGCACCGCCGCACCCGACTTCGTGCCGGGCAAGCTGCCGATCTTCATCTGGATGTTCGGCGATGCGCAGGAGGACTACATGTACGGCTTTCCGTCGTCCGACCCTTCGCAGCCCGCGCTCAAGGTCGCGACCGAGCAGTACGCGCGCACGACTTCGCCCGACGCCTTGCAGCGCGAGGTCGGTGCCGAAGAAGGCGCCGCCATGTACGCGAGCCGTGTCGCCGGCCGCTTCCCGCAGATCGACGGCCGCCTGCTCAAGGCGCGCGCCTGCATGTACACCGTGACGCCCGACCGCCATTTCGTGATCGATGCGCTCGACGACGCGCCGGGCGTGCTGATCGCCTCGGCCTGCTCGGGCCACGGCTTCAAGCACTCGGCCGGCGTGGGCGATGCGATCGCCGACCAGGTGCTGGGCCGCGCCGGCGGCATCGACCTCAAACCTTTTTCACGCCACCCTCCAGGCGAGCGAGGCTCGGCGTAGAGTACGCCCCCGGGTGATCGCGGCAGCATCGCCGTCGATCTTTTTCTGTCTGACTCGGGAGTGATAAAGATGAGATTCCTCGTGGTGGGTGCCGGTGCACTCGGTGGTTATTTCGGCGGTCGATTGCTGGAGGCGGGGCGTGACGTCACCTTCCTGCTGCGACCTCGGCGCGTGGCGCAGCTCGCCAAGACCGGGCTGGTGATCCAGAGCCCGCGGGGCAACCTGCAGTGGCCCGCGCCCAGGCATGTGCTGGCCGACGGCATCGACGGTCCCTACGACGTGATCCTGGTGGGCAGCAAGGCCTACGACCTCGCCTCGACCATGGACTCGTTCGCACCCGCGGTCGGACCGAACACCGTGATCCTGCCGCTGCTCAATGGCATGCAGCACATCGACGCACTGGCTGAGCGCTTCGGCGAAGACCGCGTGCTGGGCGGGCTGTGCCTGATCTCCGCCACGCTCGACGACGAGGGCCGGGTGCTGCACCTCAACGACACCCACGACCTCGACTACGGCGAGCGCGCGGGCGGCCGCTCGGCCCGCGTCGACGCCATCGCAGCCCAGTTCGCGGGCGCGAACTTCGGCAGCAACGCCAGCGAGAACATCCTGCAGGAGATGTGGGAGAAATGGGTCTTCATCGCCTCGGCCGCGGGCGTCACGACGCTGTTGCGCGCGTCCTTCGGCGAGATCGTGGCCGCCGGTGGTGAAGCCGTGTCCCTGTCGATCTTCGACGAGTGCAGCGCCATCGCCGCCCACAACGGCTTCGCGCCCCGCGCCCCGGCCGTGCAGCGCGGCCGCGCCTTTCTCACGATGCCTGGCTCGCCGATCACGGCCTCGATGTACAAGGACATGGCGCGCGGCGCGGCGGTGGAAGCCGACCACATCATCGGCGACCTGTTGCGGCGCAAGGCACCGGGACAGGAAGCCACGCCATCGGTGCTGCAGATCGCTTACGTCAACCTCAAGGCCTACGAGGTGAAGCGCGCCAGCGTGGGCCACTGACGGCGCAACAGGCCTTCAGCAGAACCGTGGCGCGCGGCACAAGCTCTCTTCCTTTTCTGCCATTCGCATGACGGACCAGAAGATCATCGACGCGATCTGGACATTGCTCGACGCCCGACCGGCGTCTGCGTCGATCTGCCCCTCGGACGTGGCACGCATGCTGACATCGGACGAGGTGGCCTGGCGTGCCCTGATGCCCGAAGTCCGACGGGTCGCCGCTGCGTTGGCGGCAGACGGACTGCTGCGCGCCACGCGCGGAGCGAGCACGGTGGACGCGCAATCGGCGGGCGGCCCCATCCGTCTGCGCCGGCAGAGGAACGGTTGACGCGGCTCGGCGATCAGGTGTCGTTGGGACCCTCGGTCGCGTCGTCCTCCTTGGCATCATGCTTGAGCGCGGGCTTCTTGCCCGGCTGCGGTGCGTGCTCCGCGCCGGGTGCGATTTCTTCGCCGTGGTGTTTCTTTTCCTGCTGCACTTTTTTGTCGTGCGCGACATTGCGTGGATCGGTCATGCAACGACTCTCTGGTGCGGGCGCATTGAAACGAGTGGGACACCGCGCCGCCGCGTCGCAGGCAGGCGGGCCGGATGCGGCACGCAGTCGGCGCCGGATCCACGCGCATCTCGCACCGGGTTCTGCGCTGCGCGCATGCAGGCGAGCCCCGCAGCGGATCCGGCCTGGCGTTCATGCGTTCCAAACTCCAGGCGGTCACCCCTTCTCCGGCAGGACAAGCGAAGCGCAAGCCCCGATATTGCGTCGAATCAGCGCCTCGGAAGCCCCAGATAGGCACGCACGTCCCCTGTCATCACGCCCGCGAACATGACCGCTGCACGAAGCTTCGTTTCGGACACGCCGAGCAGCTGGGTCCAATAGCGAAGCTCGTGCTCTTCATCGAGATCGATGCGGGTGGCGTCTGCCGGGCCGCGGATGTACGAGTCGTCTTGCATGGGGCTCTCCGTTAGATCGGAGACAGTGCCGCGGGCCGCCCGCGCACCAGGCCGGAGGAGGAAGGGAAGCCGCGTCGGACAACGCCCGACACCGGCCCGCTCGACGCTTGCCTGGCACCGGGGCCGAGGTCACCGCCTTACCAGGAGTGCGCCAGCGCGGGGGCTGTCGGCGGGCGACGGGTTGCTGCAATCTGAACCCGCCGTAGCGCACGCAAGGGCACGTAGCCATGCGGCGCACGCCGGGCCGCGGCATGCACGGACAGCGGTGCCACGCGCCACGCCTGGCGCGTCACGCCGATCACGCGTCGCGCCTGGTCGACCGGGGAAACAGGGGGCTGCTGTGTCATCGCATTTCTCATTTTTTCAATGGCCTTCGCCGGACGCGATTCTGCGAGGGCCGATGCGAAAGCCAAAGACCGATTGCGCATGAGGAACCTCGTTGCGCGCAGACCCCACACACGCGCCGTCAAAGGCTCCAGCGCAGGCGCAGTCCGGCCCACACCGCGAGCAGCACCGCCGCACCGAAGACCCATCCTGACAACGCCCCGGCCATCGTGCCGGAGAGCAGATTGCCCACGGTGCAACCCAGGCCGGTCATCGCCCCCCAGCCCAGCAGCACGCCGCCGCCCAGGCCGCGCACGGCCTGGCGCAGGCTGGGCAGCCGCGGCGTGAACTGGCCGCTGGCCAGCGCAGCGGCCAGCGCGCCCGCCACGATGCCCGCAATGAGCAAGGCGTTGGGCGTCTGCCAGAAATACGCGAGCACGGCCGTCACGCAGCCGCCGAAGGTGTCGAGCCCTTCGAGCCGCGCGGGCACCAGGCCCTGGTGTTCGCCGACCGTGCGTGCGGCACTGCCCAGCGCCGCGGTCACGCCAAGGGGCCGCAGGCGCAGCACCACGACCACCGCGAGGGCGCCGACCGCGACACCGCCCCACACCGCGGGCCAGCGACCGACAAAGGCCCGGCGCAAGGCGGCGCCGAAGCTGGCGGCACGCGGCAATGGCGCCCCCTCGGGCGGGAGCCGGCGCCAGAGCAGCGCGGCGAACCCGGCCAGCAGGCCCAGTTGCACGGCGGCCGATCCGGCATAGCCCAGGTGGTGCGGCAACCAGACCACGGGCGCGGTCGCGATGGTTGCGCTGTAGAGCGCGTTCCAGGTGTTGAAGCCCAGCACGAAGCCGGCGGCCGAGCCGATCAGCGCGAAGGGCGCAGTGGGCGAGCCCTCGCCCAGCCGGTACCAGTGCGCGCTGATGCACGAGCCCGACACCACCATGCCCAGGCCGAAAGCCAGGCCGGCCAGCACCAGCGCCCAGCTCACCGGGCCGATGTGGGCATCGGGCGGCAGGCGCCCCGGCATGGGCACGGGCAGCCAGCCGGTCATGACCACATGCATCCCCAGCGTGCCGACCGCCAGCGCCGCGACGATGGCCAGCAGGCCGCGCGCATCGCCGCGCTCGAAGTAGTCGCGCGCGTGGCAGTAGAAGCAGAAGCGCGAGCGCTGCAGCACCACACCCAGCAGTGCGCCCAGGCCGGCGGCAAAGGCCAGCGCACGGCCGCCGCTGCGTTCGCCCAGCGCGTGCACGCCGACCGCGGTCAGCAGCACGACCAAGGCGGCGGCGATCCAGCCCACACGGCCGGCGGCCGGTCCATCGGACGCCGGAATCTGCGTTGTCGTCGTCGTCATCGAACCCACTCCTCACGAAAAAAGGGCGGACCCCCAGGTCCGCCCGAACGTCGTTACCACACGACGAGGAGACAACGTGTTGTCCCCACCCAAAGAAATACGGTGCCTACTTGGAAGCCCAGACCGTGCCGCTGGGGTTGCTCACCGGCACGCCCACGGCGTTGCCGTACTCGGTCCAGGAACCGTCGTAGTTGCGCACGTTCTGGTAGCCCAGGATCTTGGTCAGCGCGAACCAGGTATGGCTCGAGCGTTCGCCGATGCGGCAGTAGGTGATGACGGGCTTGGTGCCGTCGATGCCGACGGAGGCATAGAGCGCTTTCAGTTCAGCTGCCGACTTGAAGGTGCCGTCCTCGTTGACCGCGCGGCCCCAGGGCACGTTGGCGGCGCCCGGGATGTGGCCGGCGCGCACCGCGAGTTCGGCGGCGCCCGGCGGCGCGAAGATCTTGCCGGTGTATTCGTCGGCCGAGCGGATGTCGACCAACCTGGCGTCGGTCCTGCCTTCGGCCACGCCCAGCACGTCGACAAGGCGTGCACGCAGTTCGGGCCGTTGGCGCGTGACCTTGTAGCGGGTGGCCACGATGTCCGGTGCGCGGTTCTCGAGCACGCGGCCTTCGGCTTCCCACTTCTTGCGGCCGCCGTCGAGCAGCTTGACGTTGCGCACGCCGTACTGCTCGAACACCCAGGCGCCCCAGGCCGCGAACCAGTTGTTGTTGTCGCCGTAGAGCACCACGGTGCTGTCGTTGTCGACGCCCGCAGTCGACAGCAGCTTCTCGAAATCGGCCTGGCTCACGATGTCGCGACGCACGCGGTCGTTGAGGTCGGCGTGCCAGGAGAAGTTGACCGCGCCCGGCACATGGCCGCGCTCATAGAGGCCCGGATTCACGCTGACCTCGATCACGCGCAGCTTCGGATTCTTGATGTTCTTGTCGAGCCATTCGGTGGACACCAGCGGCCCACTGCCATCGGTCGAGGCCTGCGCGAAGGCGGCCGGGGCCGCCGCGGTGAAGGTCAGGGTGGCGAGCGTGGCGGCGTGCCACCATTTGCGAAGGATCGACATTCGGTCTCCGTAGGTTGAATCTGTCTCGACTGTACGAAGCCGATGCTCGACATCCAACGACGCAAATCCGATATGCGCATGCTGAAAACGTCTACCTGCATGGTGTCTCGCGACGCCATGCAGGCAGGCTTTCAACCCGCGCGGCGCTGCCCTGCGAGCCTGCGCACCACCGCCACCAGACGATCGATCTCGTCGAAGGTGTTGTAGAAGGCCAGCGAGGGCCGCACGGTGGTCTCGACGCTGAAGCGCCGCAGGATCGGCTGCGCGCAGTGGTGGCCGGTGCGCACCGCGATGCCCTCGTCGTTGAGCGCATGGCCCACGTCCTCGGTGCTGTAGCCGTCGAGCACGAAGGACATCACGCTGGCCTTTTCGTCCGCGGTGCCGATCAGCCGCACGCCGGGGATGGTGCGCAGCCGCGCCATGCCGTAGACCAGCAGCTCGTGCTCGTAGCGCGCGATGTTCTCGATGCCGACCTTGTTCACGTAGTCGATGGCAGCGCCCAGGCCCACGGCGTCGGCGATGTTGCCGGTGCCGGCTTCGAACTTGTTCGGGATCGGCTGGAACACCGTCTTCTCGAAGGTCACGTCGGCGATCATGTTGCCGCCGCCCTGCCACGGGGGCATGTCCTCGAGCACCTCGCGCTTGC
The DNA here is from genome assembly GCF_051216515.1 of Variovorax frigidus. Classification (NCBI taxonomy): domain Bacteria; kingdom Pseudomonadati; phylum Pseudomonadota; class Betaproteobacteria; order Burkholderiales; family Comamonadaceae; genus Variovorax; species Variovorax frigidus. The sequence continues at coordinate 631,280 of NZ_JBPJZF010000003.1, read as the reverse complement.
CCCAGACCACGCCGATGCCGGTGGGCCCGAACACCTTGTGGCCGGAAAACACGAAGAAGTCGGCGCCCAGGTCCTGCACGTCGACCCGCATGTGCGAGACCGACTGCGCGCCGTCGACCAGCGCCTTCGCGCCGGCCCGGTGCGCGAGTGCGACGATCTCCTTCACCGGCACGACCGTGCCCAGCGCGTTCGAGACCTGCGTGACGGCCACGATCTTGGTGCGGTCGTTGAGCAGCTTGCGGTATTCGTCGAGCAGCACCTGCCCCGAGTCGTCCACAGGAATTACGCGCAGCTTCGCGCCCTTGGCGGCGGCGAGTTGCTGCCAGGGCACGATGTTGGCGTGGTGCTCGAGGTTCGAGACGATGATCTCGTCGCCCTCGCCCACGTGCTGCGCGCCCCAGCTCTTGGCGACCAGGTTGATCGCCTCGGTGGTGCCGCGCACGAAGATCACTTCTTCGACTTCGGGCGCGTTGATGAACTTGCGAACACGCTCGCGCGCGCCTTCGTAGGCGTCGGTGGCGCGTGCGGCCAGTTCATGCGCGGCGCGATGGATGTTCGAGTTCTCGTGCGCGTAGAAGTACGCGATGCGGTCGATGACCGATTGCGGCTTGTGGGTGGTGGCGGCGTTGTCGAACCACACCAGCTGCTTGCCGTTGACACGCTCCTGCAGGATCGGGAAGTCGCGCCGCACCGCATGCACGTCGAAGGGCTGGCGCTGGCCTTGTGCGACCGCCGGCACGTCGCCATGCGGCGCGGGCTTGGCCGGCGTGACGTAGCCGCTGGTCAGGCGCACCGAATCGACGAAGTAGTACTGCGGCGCCTGCGCTTGGCTGCTGCTCCCTCGCCCCTCCGGGGAGAGGGCAGGGGTGAGGGGTGACCCCACATCCCGGTTCGTTTGCAGGCCCTCACCCCAGCCCTCTCCCGCGAGCGGGAGAGGAGGCAAGGCCTGCAGAGGCGGTGACGCAGCGGGCACTGCGCCGGCCGACGGATGGCCATGGCTGCCGTTCAGGAAGTAGAACGGCGATGCGCCCGCGGACGGCTGCGCACTGCCCAGTGCCGGCGTGGACGCGTGCGCTCCATGGCCTTCAGGCACGCCCAGCACCGCGCTGCCGAGCCGTGGCTCGTAGGCGGGCAAGGCGCTGTGGAAAGCGTCCGGCGCGCCGTTGCCGGCCACTGCGTGCGGCAACAGCGAGGGCGCGCGGTGGGCCAGCGACGGCAGCTGCGTGGGCGAGCCCGGGATCAGGTTGGTGCCCGGCACCTGCCCCTGCGGGATCGGCGTGCCCGGCACGCTGGGGCCGAAGCCGGCCGGGCTCACCAGCGGCGAACCCGCGGGCGCGAGCTGAGACGGCGCCTGCACGCCGAGCGGTGTCGCCTGACCCGGCAGCGCCGCGAAGAGCTGGCTCGCCATGCGCGCCAATACCGCCGGATCGAAGGGCGCCTCGGGTTGCTGCGGAAGTTGCGGCAGCGACGACAGGCCCGCTGGAGAAAGTGACGTGCTCACGGCGCGCCTTACTTGTAGGTGTCGGGATAGTCGTGGTACTTGCCGATCTCGACGTCGTCGAGCACGGCCAGCGCGTCGGTGGTCAGCACCGCGACCGAGCAGTACAGCGAGATCAGGTACGACGCGATCGCGTGGTTGTTGATGCCCATGAAGCGCACCGACAGGCCCGGACTCTGTTCACCGGTCAGGCCGGGCTGGAACAGGCCGACCACGCCCTGGCGCTTGTCGCCCACGCGCAGCAGCAGGATCTTGCTCTTGCCGTCGGCCACCGGCACCTTGTTCGACGGGATCAGCGGAATGCCGCGCCAGGTGATGAACTGCGAGCCGAACAGGCTCACGGTCGGCGGCGGCGTGCCGCGGCGGGTGGCTTCGCGGCCGAAGGCGGCGATGGCCAGCGGGTGCGTGAGGAAGAAAGCCGGCTCCTTCCAGACCTTGGTCAGCAGCTCGTCGAGGTCGTCGGGCGTGGGCGCGCCGGTCAGCGGGAAGATGCGCTGTTCGTCCGTCACCTGGGCCAGCAGGCCGTAGTCGGGGTTGTTGATCAGCTCGCTTTCCTGGTTCTCCTTGATCGTCTCGATCGTGAGGCGCAGTTGCTCCTTGATCTGGTCGTGCGGGCTGCTGTACAGGTCCGAGATGCGGGTGTGCACGTCGAGCACGGTGCTCACGGCGTTCAGGTTGTACTCGCGCGGATGCTCTTCGTAGTCGACCCAGGTGCGCGGCAACTGGTTTTCGTCTTCACGCGAGGTGCAGACCACCTTGATCGACTCGGGGTTCTTGACCTTGTTGAGGCGGTAGGTGCCGGCCTCGACGGGCACCCACTGCAACAGGTGGGTGAGCCAGCGCGGGCTGATGGTCTCGAGCTGGGGAACGCTCTTGGTGGCATTGGCGAGCTGGCGTGCGGCATTGTCGCCAAGGGCGGTGGTTCCACCCACTGTTGCGGTCATAAGGACTCCGGTGATCGATGAAGGAAGGGAAATCGCTTCGGAGTTTCAGCGCGACCGGGGGCTCGCCTCAACAGGCTATAGCCGCCAAGTTGATGCGGCGCACGGTGCGCTGCTGCTCCAGCTGTTCGCAGCGCGAGAGCAGGCTCGCGATGTTGATGTCGAGTGCGCCCGCCAGTTTCTGCGCGGTGAGGATCGAGGCGATCACCCGACCGCGCTCGACCTCGCCCACGTAGGAGCGGTTGAGGTTGGAGCGCTCGGCCAGCTGCTCCTGCGACCAGCCGCGCACTTCGCGCAACTGGCGCACCGCGATGCCGAAGGTCTCGACCAGGTCGTAGAGCGGCCGGGTCTCGGACACTGCGCTCATTTCACGGGCCTGGCGTTGAGCAGTCCCGCCTGCGTCACGCTGGCGCCCGCGGGCACGTCGTCGGTGATCCAGACGTTGCCGCCGATGGTCGCGCCCTTGCCCAGCGTCACGCGCCCGAGGATGGTCGCGCCCGCGTAGATCACCACGTCGTCTTCGACCCGCGGATGGCGCGGCAGGCCCTTCTGCAGCTTGCCTTCGGCATCGGTCGGGAAGCGCTTGGCGCCCAGCGTGACGGCCTGGTAGACACGCACGCGCTGGCCGATCACGGCCGTCTCGCCGATCACGACACCCGTGCCGTGGTCGATGAAGAAGCTCGGGCCGATCTGCGCGCCCGGGTGGATGTCGATGCCGGTCTGGCCATGGGCCAGCTCGGCCACGATGCGCGCCAGCAGCGGCAGGTCGAGCGTGTAGAGCCGGTGCGCGAGCCGGTGGTGGAGCATGGCCAGCACGCCCGGATAGCACAGCAGCACCTCGTCGACGCTGTGCGCCGCGGGGTCGCCCTGGTAGGCCGCGAGCACGTCGGTGTCGAGCAGCCGCCGGATGTCGGGCAGCGCGGCGCCGAAGGCCCGCACGGCCGCCGTGGCGCGCGCCTCGACGTCGGCCGTCGGCTCGCCCGTGCGGCGGGCCCGGTCGTTGAGTTCGAGCAGCGCCTGGCCGTGCAGCGCATGCAGCGCCGCGTCGAGCGTGTAGGCGACGTAGATGTCCTCGCTGTCCTGGCGCAGGTCGACCGGCCCCAGGCGCATCGGGAACAGCACGCCTTGCAGCGAACGCAGGATCTGCGTGAGCGCGTCGCGCGACGGGAACTCGCGCCCGCCGGGCTCACGCGAGCGCTTCTGCGCCTCGCGCCACTCGTCGCGCGCCGCATGCAGCGCGCCGGCGATGCCGCCGATGTCGAACCGGGCCATTCGTTTCCTTCTCTTTCGTGCTTCTGTCGTTGAGGGCGTCAGCCTTGCGTCCACGGCAGCTTGTGAAAACGCCAGCCGTCGGCCGTGCCACGGTGCTGTTGCGCATCGATCTCGCCCTCGAAGCCTTCGCGCACGTTGAACACGCGCGCGAAGCCGGCCTTGGCTGCCGCTTCGGCCGCCAGGGCGGAGCGCTTGCCGCTGCGGCACAGCAGCAGCACCGTCGCGTCCTTGCCACCCTGCTTGGCGAGCTTGGCCTCGAGTTCGCGCACGAAGCGCGGGTTGCGCGTGAGCGCGGTGCCGGTCGCCCATGGCACGTGCAGGCTGTCGGGCACCTGGCCGACGAAGGTGCGTTCCTCGCCGGAACGCACGTCGACCAGCACGGCCGCGCCGTCCTGCACGAGCTGCCAGGCATCGACGGGCGCGACACCGCCCGCATAGGGCAGGTTCTGCGCGGCGGCCTCGGCCTGTGCGCGTTCGAGGGCCTCGGGCAAGGCGGCGACGTCGGTGGTATCGGTGGACATGATGAAAGCGAAGCTCCTGGCTGGGTGGGCGGCCTTCTGGGTGACCATGACCACCAATCTAGGGGCCGCGGCCACTTTCCCCAACGAATAAAAAGTGGAATCCAAACAACCGCTTCGTCTGTGCACCCGCGTCATGCCACGCGGGCCTCCGGATGCGCGGGCCGTGCCAGCCCAGGTGCTCGCGAAGCGTGCGGCCCGTGTACTCCGTCCGAAACAGGCCACGCCGCTGCAGTTCGGGAATCACCAGGTCCGCGACATCCTTCTGCGCGTCGCGGTGGCGCGGCCAGGAGCGGCCAGGCCGAGTCGCCGGACCGCCCGCCCCCCCTAAGATGCGGCTTGCCCATCCCCCATGGAGCGCCGCGCATGTCCCATCCCGTCTATCTGTCCAGCACCACCCTGCCCCGCATGCCCGAGGGCAGCCGCAACGAATGGCGGCGCTTCTTCGGCGATGGCGCCGAGCTGGAAGCCAATGCCTTCTTCCCGCTGTTCTGGCGCGCGCTGTTCAGTGCCGACGATGTCCGGCACGCACGCTTCATCGACGCGTACGACGTCGACGACGAGGACTCGGCCGTCGATCGCCTGGAGTGCCTCGACGATTTCGGCGCCGAGGCCGCCTACCCTTACCTGGTCACCGACCGTGCCACGGGCCTGGCGCGCCTGGCGACACGGCGAGAGCCGCTGCTCGGGGCGATCGGAGAACGCTATCGCCCGGTCTATGAAGCCTTCGAGGCCCTGATGGCGCAGCGCTTCCCGGATCACATCCTGCTGCGCACCCAGGGCCTGCCCGACGCGGCCGAGGCCGAACCATGGCTGCGCAGCAGCCTGGCCGAGCTCGACGACCTGCAACACGGCGAGGCACTTCCTGGCCTCCTCCGAGACCTCGCGCGGCACGATTGCGACCCGGTCTGGACCTTGGCGGGCATCAGTTCGTCACCCGATGGCACATGGCCCACCCCGGCACTGCGAGAACTCTTTCCCGATCCGCGGCAAAGGCGGGTCCGACAGACGTCGACGCCCCGGCAGACCGAAAAATACGATCCCGAGCGCGCCATGCAAACGGCGCAGCCCAGGCGCTGGTTCGATCCCGCACTGGAATGGATGGCGGCCATCGTGGCCGCCGGCGCCGGCTTGGGTGTCTATGCGCTCACGCACTCGACGTGGCTGGCCGTGCTGGCATTCCTGTGCGCGGCCGGCGCGTCGGGCTTCGGCATTGCGCGTTGGCGTGGGCCGCGCGCCTGACGAGGCGGGCGGCCGGGGCCGCAAAAGCGTCGTCGCTGTGGCTTCGTGCAGAGCGGCGCTGGCAGGGCCCTCGGACACGCTGCGATGGGTGCGCATGTGGTGATCGACAGCATCGCGGACCTGCCGCGTGCTCTGCAGGAGATCGCGCAGAGGGCGGGCGAGCCGTCGTCGACCTGAATGTCGACCGCCCGTCGGCTTCTCCGCGTCCTGGCAAGCACCGCGCCCTGGCCATCGGTCGACGCGTCCACGCGCTTCGCGAGCGATAGCCGGCGCTAGCGTCGAGCGCGCTCGTGGCGGAAGGAAAACGAACGTGCAGCGGCCGGGCTAAGCGAACGACCCCGAAGCGTCGTCCAGCCACTGCCGGATGCGCGCCAGCCGCTGCGGCGTGGAGAGATCGCCCTCCAGGCGCAGCACCGGGCAGCGACGCGCCGCCAGCCACGCGTTCTGCCGCGCCAGGCTGCGGCCCTCGGGCGGCCCATCGTCGTACTGCGCCGCCCATTCGAGGAAGGCCGGATTCGCCTTGCCGAACAACAGGATTTCGCGTGCGCACAGGCGCTCGAGCCGCAGCGCCGTGTCGACGTAGAGGAAGACCACGAGGTCGAAGGCGTCCTCGATCTCCGCGCCCCAGGCGTTGACCGAGCCGGACACCACCACCCTTTCGGCGCCGCGCATGGCAGCGAGCAACGAGGCGCGCCGCTCGTCGACTGGCCGCTGGGTCTGGAACGGGGGATCGGTCGGCAGCCAGAAGAAATCGTCCGCCTCGAGGAACACCGCGTCGACTTCGGCGGCCAGTGCCCGGCCCAGCGTGGACGTGCCCGAACCCGATGCACCGGTGATGTGGATGCGCATCAGAACTTCGGCGCCGGAAACTTCATGTCCTGGTAGCGCACGATGCCGCCGCCGCGCACCAGCCGGTAGCCGAGCCAGATCGCGAGGAACAGCGGCAGGCCGATGTAGGTCGCGACCACGCCGGCCCAGTCGATGCGGTCGGCCAGGAAGGCCTGGTAGTTCTGACCCAGCGTGATCAGGAGGCACAGCAGGAAGGCGAACACCGGCCCGAGGGGGAACAGGCCCGCGCGGTACGGCAGTGCGCTCAGGTCGCGGCCCTGCGCCGCATAGCCCTTGCGGAAACGGTAATGGCTCAGCGCGATGCCGAGCCAGGCGATGAAGCCTGTCATGCCCGAGGCGTTGAGCAGCCAGATGTAGACCTTCTGCGGGCTGAAGATGAAGCTGAAGAAGCACAGGCCCGCCACCACGGCTGTCGCCCACAGCGCCATGCGCGGCACGCCGTTGGCCGTGACGCGCGCGAAGATGCGCGGTGCCTTGCCTTCGACGGCCAGCGTGTAGAGCATGCGCGTCGACGCATACATGCCCGAGTTGCCCGCCGACAGCACCGAGGTCAGCACCACCGCGTTCATCAGCGCCGCCGCCGACAGCAGGCCGGCGCGCTCGAACACCAGCGTGAACGGGCTCAGGCTGATGTCGCCCACCTCGTTCTTGAGCAGCTGCGGATCGGTGTACGGAATCAGCAGGCTGATCACGCCGATGGCCAGCACGTAGAACAACAGGATGCGCCAGAACACCTGCCGCACCGCGCGCGGGATGTTGCGCGCCGGGTCTTCCGATTCGCCGGCCGCGATGCCGATGAGCTCGGTGCCCTGGAAGGAGAAGCCGACGATCATCGCCACGCCGATCAGGGCCGCGAAGCCGCCTACGAACGGCGCGTCGCCCACGCCCCAGTTGGCGAGGTTGCCCATGAAGCCCTGGGGCGAGCCGCCGCGCAGGATGCCGAAGATCATCAGCGTGCCCAGGCCGATGAAGACGATCACGGTCAGGACCTTGATCGCCGCGAACCAGTACTCGGCCTCGGCGAAGCCGCGCACCGAGATCGCGTTGAGCCCGAACATCAGCGCCAGGAAGAGCGCGCTCCACAGCACGCCCGGCACGTCGGGGAACCAGTAGGCCATCACGAGCTGCGCGGCCACCAGGTCGACCGCGATGGTCACCGCCCAGTTGTACCAGTAGTTCCAGCCGATCGCGAAGCCGAAGCCCTCGTCGACATAGCGCGCGCCGTAGGTCGCGAACGAGCCCGACACCGGCATGTAGGCGGCCAGTTCGCCCAGGCTGGTCATGAGGAAATAGACCATCAGGCCGACCACCGCATAGGCCAGCAGCGCGCCGCCCGGGCCGGCCTGCGAGATGGTCGCGCCCGACGCGACGAAAAGCCCGGTGCCGATCGACCCGCCCACCGCGATCATCGACAGATGCCGCGCCTTCAGCACGCGATGCAGCCCCCCGTTCTCGGTTGGCGTGTCTTGCCCGGCGGTGGTCGTCCCTGCCTGCTGTTCCATGTTTATCTCTTGTTGTCTTGACGAAGGGACGCCACTGTAGCCGGGCGGACGGCCCCCTTGGCTCCCGGCTAGCGGCGTGCGCGCGAGACCCGGCGCATCGGCGCCTTGCCCGGCATCGGAAGGCGCTGTTCGAGGCACGCGATCAGCGCCTGCGCCATCACGTTGCGCGTGGGCCCGGGAAGGTAGACCAGCACCACGCGCCGCTCGATGCGCGGCTTCGCGAGCGACAGCACCACCAGCTCGGGGTCGCGCAGCGACGAGGTGTAGAGCTGCGGCATCAGGCCCAGCGCGAGCCCGCCGCGCACCAGCGCGTAGAGCGTCTCGGAATAGCTGACGCGGTAGGGCTCCGCGCCCTGCGCGAACTGCGCGCGCGCCGGGTCGCCCAGCGCCGGCATGCTGCCGCTCTCGAACAGCACCAGCCGCTCGCTGCCGATGGCCTCCCAGTTCACCTCGCCCGCCTGCGCGAGCGGATGGTCGTGCCGCACCACCAGCACCAGCGGGTCTCGGAAGAGATCGACGCAGGCCAGGCCGCCCGGCGGCTCGGTGATGGCGACCACGGCCATGTCGAGCTGGCCGTCGCGCACCTCGGCCACGAGCGTGGTCGATGGCGCGTCGCGCCAGGCGAACTCGACCGCCTGCGGCGCGCTGCGCACGAAATCCGCCACGGCCGCGGCGACCCTGGCGCTCGCCGAGGGGATGACGCCCACGCGCACATAGGCCCGGCCGCGCTGCAGCGTGCTCTCGATGTCGTGCAGCACCACCTCCAGCGTGTTGACCAGGAAGTCGGTGCGCGCCAGCACCTCGGCCCCGACCGGCGTGAGTTCCAGCCGGTGCGTGGAACGGGTCAGCAGCTCGGCGCCGAGCAGCTTCTCCATCTGCTTGATCGCATTGCTCAGAGCGGGCTGGGTGATCGAAAGCCGGCGCGCCGCGCGCCCGAACTGGCCCTCCTGGACCAGCACCGAGAAGAACTGGAGCTGACGCAATGTCAGTGCGCGCAGGGACGAGGAGCTCATGGCTGGTTATTCATTACCTGAATCAAATTATAGATATTTGAAATTTTTCTTATCCCTGCTTCTTCCCTAGACTGCGCCGCATGCCCCCCACGCACTCCCTGACGCCTGCACTCGAATCCTTCCTGCACGCGATCCCGAAGGTCGAGCTGCACTGCCATCTGTTCGGCACGGTGCGGCACGACACCTTCGCGGCACTCAACCGTCAGGCCGGCATGCCGCTGGCCGAGGAAGAGGTCGAAGGCTTCTACACACGGGGCGAGAAACCCGTCGGCGTGCTGCGCGTGCTGCGCGCGCTCGATGCCCAATTGATCCGAAGCGCGGACGACCTGTACCGGATCACGCTCGAGTACCTCGAGGACGCGGCCGCCCACCACGTGCGCTACAGCGAGTTCTGCTGGAACCCCACCGGCACCGTGCATGCCTCGGGCATCGGCTACGTCGCCGCCCAGCAGGCCATCGTGCGCGCGATCCACGATGCGCAGCGGCAGTTCGGCATCGTCGGGCGCCTGATCGCGGCGATCGACCGCGAGGCCAGCCCCGAAGCGGCGGTCGAGATGGTGGACTGGGTCACGGCGCACCGCTGCGAGGAAGTGATCGGCATCGGCATCGACTACCGCGAGAACGACCGGCCGCCCGAGCTCTTCGTGCACGCTTACCGCAATGCCCGCCGCGCCGGCCTGCGGACCACCGCCCACGCGGGCGAGTTCGGCATGCCCTGGACGAATGTGCGCACCGCGCTGGACCTGCTCCAGGTGGACCGCATCGACCACGGCTACACGGTGGTCGACCAGCCGGCCTTCGCCCGCGAATGCGCGGAGCGCGGCGTGCTGTTCACCGTGGTGCCGACCAACTCCTACTACCTGCGCACGCTGCCGCCCGAGCGCTGGGCGCTCGACCATCCGATCCGGCGCATGCCCGGCCTGGGCCTGCGCATCCATCCGAACACCGACGACCCGACGCTGCACAAGGTCACGCCCACGCAGGCCTGGGCCATGATGGTCCGCGACTTCGGCTTCGGCCTGGACGACCTGCACGGCTTCATGCACAACGGCCTCGATGGCGCCTGGATCGACGACACGACGCGACGCGCCTGGCGCACGCAGTGGAGCGCCGAGTTCGACGCGTTGCGCGCGCGGCTGCCGCAAGACACCCCCACCTCCGGAAACTGAACATGCCCACGATCAAGCCCCTCCTCCTCGCGTCGATGGCCCTGGCAGCGCTCGGCGGCCACGCGTTCGCGCAGGCACCCGCCTGGCCGGGCGGCAAGCCGATCACGCTGATCGTTCCCTATTCGGCGGGCGGCAGCGTGGACTTCAACGCCCGCCTTGTCGCCACCAAACTGGGCGAGCGGCTCAGGCAGTCGGTGGTGATCGAGAACGTGACCGGCGCCGGCGGCGCGATCGGCGTGGCCAAGGCGGTGAACGCCGCGCCCGACGGCTACACGCTGGTCGCCGGGCCCGACAGCGCGATCGCCATCGGCAAGCTGATCAACCCCGCGGCCTTCAAGTTCGATCCGCTGAAGGACCTGGCGCCGGTGGCCATGCTCAACACCGCGCCCATGGTGCTGGTCGCCCGGCCGGGCCTGCCGGTGCAGAGCTATGCCGACTTCGTCAAGCTGGCCAAGGCCGCGCCGGGCAAGTACAGCTACGCGACCTCGGGCGTGGGCACGGTGCTGCAGCTCGCGATGGAACTGCTCAAGCAGACCGGCGGCCTCTTCGTGACCCATGTGCCCTACCGCGGCGGGGCGCAGATCGCCACCGATGTGATCGGCAACCAGGTCGACCTGGCCATGCTGGTGAGCACCAGCGCCATCCCGCACGTCAACGGCAACCGGCTGAAGGCGCTGGGCGTCACCGGCAGCCAGCGGCTCGACGCGCTGCCCAACGTGCCGACCTTCGACGAGATGCCGGGCCTGAAGGGCTATTCGATGGTCAGCTGGACCGGCATCTTCGCGCCGGCCACCACGCCGCCGGCGATCGTCGCGCGCATCAACCAGGAGCTCAACGCGGTGCTCAAGGACCCCGAGGTGCGCGCCAAGCTGCAGGAACAGGGCGCGCTGCCCGGCGGCGGCTCGGCCGCGGAACTCGGCGCCTTCGTCAAGGCCGAGTACGCGCGCAACCAGAAGATCGTGCAGACCGCCAACATCAAGGAGTGAGCCGCTGCAGGCGCGCAGAGCGCGCGGCGCCCTTGAAGCGGCCGATGCCCCGGCATCGATCGGCCGCGCACCTTTACCGCAGCCCCCCGGCATGCTGGAATGCGACAGCATCCCGCCCTGCCCCATGGACCTCCTGCACCACCCTCTCGTCCGCAGCGTGCTGGCGCCTGCGCTGCTGGCGCTCGTGCTGTGCGGCCTGCTGCGCCAGGCGGCCGGCGCACGCTGGGCCGCCGCGGGCACCGCCATCGCGCTGGTCGTGGCTTGCGCCTGGGTGGTCGGCTGGCCGTCGAATCCGGGCAGCCTGATCGGCAAGCTGCCGGGTGCCGTGCTGGGCGCGGCCCTGCTGGGCGTCACGCTGGAGGCCGTGCGCGCGGGCCTCCGGACCCAATGGCTGGCCGCCGCCGCGGCCTGGGCGCTGATGCTGTTCGTGCTGGGCGTCGCCACGCCGCTCGCGGGCGTGGTGGCCTGGGCGGTGGGCACCGCGGTGCTCGGCGCCGCGCTGCAGCCGCCTGCCGACACCGCCGATGCGCCGGCGCTGCTGGCCGTGGCCGGGCTGGGGCTGGCGGGCGTGGCGATGCTGTCCGCGTCGCTGCTGCTGTTCGAACTGGCGTTGGGCGCGGCCGTGGCGGTCGCCGCGACGGCGCTGTGGCTGTGGCCCCGCGCGCGGATCGCCTTCGGGCCGGCGGGCCGCATCGCGGCGGCGCTGGGCTGGCTGGCCCTGGCCCATGCCACCGCCCGGCTCACGCAGGCCCAGGCGGCCGCGCTGGGGCTGCTCGCACTCGGCTTCGCGGCCGGGCCGCTGCTGGCGCGCTGGCCGCGCGCCGCGCAGCCGCCCTGGGCGCGGCCCCTGTGGCGTGCCGCCGGCGCGGCCGTCTGCGCGGCGGCGGCGATCGCGGTCGTGCTGCTGACGGGCACGGGCGCCATGCCCGACGCCGTGCCGCCGGGCGAAGGGGATGGGTATCCGTACTACACGCCGCGCTGGTAGCCGCTGCTAGCATGCCTGCGACCGACCGCATCCGTGGGTGCCGCCACAGGCGGCCCGGGGCGGCAAGACCATCACAGGAGTCCGTCTTCTGAGCGCCCTGCCCGCCCCTTCCGTTCCATTGGCTGCACCCGGCGACATCGCCTCGCTGTGGCCGCTGTGCCTGGCCATCGCTCACCGCCGACGCCGGGGTGAAGCAGCGCTCGACGGGCCGTCGCCGCTCGCCTGGTCCGCCGACCAGGGTTACGCGCTGGAGGGTGACTGGGACGCACCAGCGCAGGCGCTGTTCGCGCTGCTCAAGCCGTTGCTCGACCGCCGGGAAGACAAGGCCGCCTGGGTCATCGGCCAGCTCGGCCAGAGCCTGGACGGCTGCATCGCCACGCACAACGGCGACTCCTGCTTCGTCAACGGCCCCGAGGGCCTGGTGCACGTGCACCGCCTGCGCGCGCTGTGCGATGCGGTGATCGTGGGGGCCGGCACGGCCTGTCTGGACAACCCGCAGCTCACGACCCGCCGCGTCGAGGGGCCGCACCCCACGCGGGTGGTGATCGACCCCGGCCTGCGCGTGCCGGCCGACGCGCGCGTGTTCAACGACGGGCAGGCGCCCACGCTGCTGGTGTGCGCGCCCGAACATCAGGCCCGCGCCGAGGCCCGGCTGGGCACGCAGCAGGTCGTCACCGTGCCGCGCAGCGCCGCGCTGGACGGCCAGATGCCGCTGGCGGACGTGGTGGCCGCCTTGCACGCGCGCGGGCTGGGCCTGCTGTTCGTCGAAGGCGGCGGCGTGACGCTGTCGCAGTTCGTGCGCCAGGACTGCCTCGACCGGCTGCACCTGATCGTCGCGCCCGTGATGATCGGCGCCGGGCATCCGGGCCTGCAGGTGCGCCGCTCGAACGCGATGTGCGAGGCGCTGCGCCCGGCCGCCCGGACCTTCGCGCTGGGCGGCGACCTGCTCTGGGACCTGGACCTGCGCGCCGCGGCACGCTGAACGCTACAGCCAGGCCAGCAGGTCGCTGTGGCCGACCCGCAGTCGCATCGACGCGCGCTGCGCATGGCGACCCTGGCGCCAGGCCTGCACCGCCGCTGCAGCCTCGGGCGCCTGCTCGATCGCGGCGGCGGCCATGCCGTCGACCATCTCGCGCAACATGGCCAGGTCGTCCCGCGAACGCGCGCCGTCGACCTGCCAGTCGCTGGGTGCGACGGCGACCTGGTAGCCCGCGCGCTGCAGTCGCTCGGCGGCGTTGGCGACGGCGGCACCGCCCAATGCCGGACCGAAGCCCTTGTCGCGCCGCTGGTGGGCACGGAAATGCGCATGCACGAGCGCGTCCGCGCCGTCGACGGGTTGCCACTGCAGCCGGTCGTCCACGCTGAGCGCCCAGCACACGGCCGCGCCGGCCGCACGGCAGCGCGCGACCAGCGCATCGAGCCATGCGGCCGACACCAGGTCCAGCAGCGCAGAGGCCGTGACGAGCTGTGCGCCGTCGATCGCCGCGACACCGGCCAGGTCGGCCAGATCCGCGCACTGCCACGCGAGCGTGAGCTGCAGGCCCGGTCCGTCGATCGCCATGCCGTCGTCTCCCATGGCCACACGACAGCCCCGCGCCACCGCCCACGCCGACAGCGCCTCCGGCAGCGCGGCCAGCAGCGCCGGGTCATGGTCCAGCAGCCGCCAATGCTGGCGCCCGCCCAGCCGGGGCGCGAGCGCGCGCAGGCTGGCACCGGTGCCGCAGCCCAGGTCCACCACCTGCAGCGCGGCGTCGGCCTCACGGCCACTGTGCAGCCGCGCGGCCAGCGCGGGCCAGCCCAGCAAGGGCGCCGACGCCGCGCGCCCCGCCAGGTCGAAGGGCTCGCGCAGCGCCAGCCAGCCGGCGTCGAAACCGCTCATGGCCGCATGGGCCCGATCGCCTGCAGCGCGGCCGCGAAGCGCTGGCCGGCATCGGCCCAGCGCGGCAGCCGTATGGCAGCGGCCCGCGCGCCCGCGGCCAGCGCACGGCGCGCGGACGGCGCGTCCATCACGCGTCGCAGCGCCTCGCGCAAGGCTTCCACGTCGCCCGGCGGCACCAGGATGCCGGCGTCGGCAGGCACGGTGTCCACGATCGCGCCGGCGGCCGTGCTGACGACCGGCAGGCCGCGCGCCAGCGCCTCGGCCAGCGCCATGCCATAGCCCTCGTGCCACGACGGCAGCACGAACAGATCGGCCTGGGCATAGAGCGCAGCGAGCGGGCCTGCATCGACCTCGCCATGCCAGGTCACGCGCTCGGCCAGCCCGAGCCGATCGGCCGCCGCCACGGCCCTTCGCCCCTCGTCCGCATCACGCGTCTGGCTGCCGGCGCAATGCAGATGCCAGCGCCGGTCGCGCAGGCCGGCCAGGGCCTCGAGCAGCAGCACATGCCCTTTGCGTGGCGTGACGGTCGCGACGCACAGCAGCGACAGTGCCTCCGGCCCCGCACCGCCGCCCGGGGCCGACGAGGCCGGATCGGTGCCGGGCTCCACCACGTCGATGCGCGCTGGCGCCACGCCATAGGGCGCCAAGGCGCGCGCCGTCGACGCGCTGGTCACGATCACCTGCCGTGCGCTCGCGAGTGCGCGGCGCTCGCTGTCGAACAGCTGCGCCTTCTGCGGCTCGGAGAGGCCGGACTCGAGCGCCAGCGGGTGATGCACCAGCGCGACCCAGCGCAGCCTGGCCGCGTGCATCGCGACCAGTTCGGGCAGCACGCCGAAGCCCAGGCCGTCGGCGACCACCAGCGCGCCATCCGGCAGGGCCTCCACCACCTGCTGCGCATGGCGGCGCGCCGCGGCGTCGGGCCAGGGGAAGCCGTCGCCCGGCGAGACCACGGCCACCTCCCGGCCCGCGGTGCGCAGCTGGTCGACGATCTGGCGGTCGTAGAGGTAGCCGCCGGTACGGCTCTCCCAGTCACCGGGAACGAGGAAGGTGCAGGCCGGACGCATCGCTCGCTTGCTCAGCCGCCCGACGCCGCGCGCGGCAGCGCCGCCTCGTACGCGGCCCAGGCCACGTGCGACTCGTTGAGGCGCACGCCCAGGTGCTCGATGCCGCCGGCATGCGGGCCCAGCTCGCCGGTCACGATGCGGTCGGCGATGCGCTCGAAGATCACGCGCGCCAGGAACTCGGTGGTGGTGTTCTGGCCGGCGAAGGCGCCGTCGTCGTCGAGGTTGCGCAGGTTGAGCTCGCCCAGCACCTCGCGCAGCACGGTGGTGGCGCGCGCGATGTCGACGACCATGCCGTCGGCATCGAGCGCGCGGCGGTGGAAGGTCGCATCGACCACGTAGGTGGCGCCGTGCAGCCGTTGCGCGGGGCCGAAGGCCTCGCCGCGAAAGCTGTGGGCAATCATGAAATGGTCGCGGACGTTGACGCTGTACATGGTGAAGTGCCTTCGGAAAAACAGGTTCAGGAATAGTCGATGCGCTGGCACAGCGTGTCGGGCGCACCGGCCGCCAGGCGCGCCAGCACGGCCGGCAGTTCCTGCAGCAGTGCACTGTCGGTGACGAGCGCGTCCAGCACGGCGGCCGCCGGCTGCGCCAGCAGCGACAGCGCCAGATCCATGCGGCGGCCATGGCTCCAACGCGCGCGCTGGGCCGTGGCCACCTGGCCGACCTGGGAGCTGCGCAGCGTCAGGCGCTGCGCATGGAAGGCCTCGCCCAGCGGCAGGGTCACGGCGCGCTGGCCATACCAGCTGAGCTCGAGCACCGTGGCCTCGAAGCCCGCGAGGCCCAGCGCGCTCGCCAGTCCGGCCGGCTGGCCGCTGGCGTGCACCACCAGGTCGGCCTCGCGCGCCGCCGCGTCCGGTAGCGCGAAGTCCAGCCCCAGCCGGGCCGCCACCGCAGCGCGTTCGGCGCGCACGTCGACCAGTTGCACCGCGGAGCCCGGGATGCGCGAAGCGAGCCAGGCCACCAGCAGCCCGACCACGCCGCCGCCCACCACCGCCACGCGGTCGCCCAGGCGCGGGGCCGCATCCCACAAGGCGTTGACGGCCGTCTCCATGTTCGCCGCCAGCACGGCGCGCGCGGCCGGCAGGCCTTCGGGCAAGGGATGGACGGCCGTCGCAGGCACGTCGTAGCGCGACTGGTGCGGATGCAGGCAGAACACCGCGCGGCCCTGGAGCGCGGGCGGACCGGCCTCGACGATGCCGACGCTGGCGTAGCCGTACTTCACCGGCCCGGGGAACTCGCCCTGCTGGAAGGGAGCGCGCATGCGCGCGAACTCGCTGGGCGGGACCTCGCCTCGGAACACCAGCAGCTCGGTGCCGCGGCTCACGGCGCTGTGCAGGGCCCGCACGCGCACATGGTCTTCGGCCAGCGCGCCGAGCGTGCCAGCGCGCAGCGCGGCCCGGCCCGGTGCCTCGGTCCAGAGGGCTTGAAACGCATCGCTGACCACAGGCGTCCGAATTGCTGGCATGCTCTTTCGTGTCCACCGCCGCGGCCCTCCGTGTGGTGGGCCCTCCGGCGCAGAAGGATCTTAAGACCATGCTTTCGACCCCAGGCTCCCATCCCCCCATGGCCGCACCGGCTCTCGCGACCTTGCGCCGCGATGCCGCCCGTGCGGTGACGTGCGTGGCCCTGCTGCTGGCGGCCGGGTTGGCCGTGGTCGCGTTCGCTGCGCCGCTGCACGGCATGAGCCTGTGGCTCGTGCCCAAGGCGATGGCGGTCTTCGGTATCGGGGCGCTGCTCATGTGGGCGGGCCTGGCCACCCATGCGCCGCATGCGCGCTTCGGCGCGGCCAACGGCATCACCCTCGGGCGGCTGGCGTTGATCGCGCTGCTGGCCGCGACCCTCGGTGAATCGTCCGCCGACACGGCCGCCTTCGGCTGGGCGCTGGTGGCGCTGGCCACGGTGGCGGCGTTGCTCGACGCGGTGGACGGGCCTGTGGCACGACGCCGCCACGAGGCCAGTGCCTTCGGCGCCCGCTTCGACATGGAGACCGACGCGCTGCTGATCCTCGTGCTCTGCGCGCTGGTGCTGCAGCAGGGCAAGGCCGGCGCCTGGATCCTGGCCTCCGGCGCCATGCGCTATGCCTTCGTGGCCGCCGCCTGGCGCTGGCCGTGGCTCGCGCACCCGCTGCCGCCCAGCCTGCGGCGCAAGGCCGTGTGCGTGGCGCAGATCGCCACCTTGATCGTCTGCCTGGGCCCGGTCGTCGAGGCCTCCTGGGCCAGCCTCGTCGCCGGCGCGGGCCTGCTCGCGCTGATCGGGTCCTTCGCGGTCGACGTGCACTGGCTCGTGCGCCATCGAGCCCACGCCATGGAGGTCGGCACATGAACCACGACAGGACCTCACCCACCCGCCGCGCCTTCGGCGCCGGGCTGCTCGGCTGGATCGCGCTGGGCCCGGACACGGCGTTGGCGGAGCCCGCGCGCTACGAGATCGATCCCGAGCACCTCAGCGTCGGCTTCCTGGTCGAACACATCGGCTATGCCAGGGTGCTGGGCATGTTCCGCGCCGCGCGCGGCAGCTATCGCTTCGACGAAGCCAGCGGGGAGCTCAAGGACATCCGCATCGAGGTCGACACCCGCAGCGTGTTCAGCAACCACGTCAAGCGAGACCAGCACCTCAAGAGCGCGGACTTCCTCAACGCGGCCGAGTTTCCGCGCATGGTGTTCACCGCCGCCAATGCCACGCGCAGCGCCGAGCGCCACTTCGCCATCGCCGGCGCGCTCGAGCTGCTGGGCCGCTCGCAGCCGCTCACGCTGCAGGCCACCTGGAACAAGAGCGGCCCCTCGCCGATCGCCAAGTCCTCCTATGTGATGGGCGTGTCGGCGCGCGGCAGCTTCCTGCGCAGTGCCTACGGCATGAACTACGGGGTGGGCAACGGCTGGGTCGGCGACGAGGTGCAGCTGATCATCGAATTCGAGGCCGTCCGCCAGTGAGGCGCATCGCGCCTCAGCGCTTCTTCCAGTTCCGCCCATCGACCGAGCTGTAGGTGCCGCCGCTGGCACAGCACCCGCCGGCACCCACCGCGCGACGGCCCAGCGTGACCGTCAGGAGATCCGGCTTGATCGCGAGCGACTGCCGCTCGCAGACGGTCCAGAAGGGGTAGAAGTCGGGCGCCAGGACACTGGTCCACTGCACGCCGCCGCCCTCGCGACGCTCGACGCGGTACACCTCGCAGTCGTGCACCAGCAGGAACATCGATTCGCCCCCGAGCCGGCCCTCGAAGATCAACTGCTGGGGCGCCGCGCGGGTGGCGATGGCCTCCTTGCTGAGCAAGGGGTCCGACGACTTCGACTCGAAAAGGCCGAGGTCGCAGCCCGACAGGCAGCCGATGGCACCGATGGCGAGCAAGGTGCGCAGGGACCTGGGATGCGTGTTCAATGTCATGTCGCCGAGCATGCCAGCCAATGGCCCGATCGTCACGGCCCTCCCGACCGCCAGCATTGACGCACGCCCCATCGAGGGTTTGCAGGCATTGATCGTGCATGCATGAATCACGACACTTGCCGGCTGCATCCCGCACACCCCGGAACGCCCGGATGCGTGCGTTGCCGCACCTGCATAGGGCATCCGGGCCGATGGCGCATCGTTCTCTGGCGCCGAGGCCTTTCCCCGCGCTGCACGGGGCCTGAGCCTGAAGGACAGCATCAACTTTGCTTATGCTGTCGGCGCAAAAAAAGCGGCTCATAAGATCATGGAATTTAACCCTGACTCCAAGGTGTTGCACTTCCATGCCAATGAATCGACGCGCCCTCATTCGTAGTTCCGCCGCAGCCATCGTCCCGGTCATTGGCGGATTTCCGTTGATCGGCCGGGCCGCCAACCGGCCCTACACCTACGGTGGTTCCGCATGGTTGGGCCACTACTCGGCCTACATCGCGATCAAGACCGGCATCTTCAGCAAGAAGGGCCTCGAGATCAAATGGCAGAGCTTCCCCACTTCGTCCGACCGCATGGGCGCGGTGATGGCGGGCAGCATCGACCTGGCCGGCACGGGCGTGGTCTCGTCGCTCGCGCTCATGGCGGCCGGCGCGAGCCAGTTCAAGGTCATTGCGACGCCGAACAACTTCGGCCGCGCCGAAGGCCTGCTGGTGCGTTCCAACGTGTCGAGCATCGCGCAGCTCAAGGGCAAGAAGATCGGCGTGACCTTCGCCTCGAGCACGCATGTGCTGGTGCTGGACCTGCTCAAGCAGGCCGGCATGAACCCCGACAGCGACGTCTCGCTGATCAACCTGCCCGCCCCCAACCTGCTGTCGGCCTACCAGGGCAACCAGATCGATGCGGCCGCGGCCTGGACACCGTCCTTCGACCGCATCAAGGCGCTGCCCAACACGCGCGTGCTGGCCGACGACACCTCCTTCTCGCTCTACAAGGAATACAGCATCACGCCCGGCCCGGACGTGCTGCTGGCCACCACCAAGCTGACCAAGGAAGATCCGGCCGCGATCAAGGCCTTCCTGCAGGGCATCTTCGAGGCCAACGCGATGCTGACCAACGCGCCGGAAGAAGCGGCCAAGGTGCTGATCGAGATCACGGGTCTCACGCTCGAGGAGCAGGTCAACACCATCAAGCAGACCGGCTGGTACAACGCCGAGCAGCAGCGCAGCCTGCTGGTCGCGCCGGGCAGCTTCGTGACCGGCATGCAGAAGCTGGCCGAGATGCTGGTGTCGCTCAAGCAGATCGACAAGGCGCCCGTGGTCCGCAACTGGCTGGACGCGAGCTACCTCTGAGATGGCTGAAGTCGTGAAACCCCGCAAGAGTGCGGGCTCCCTGGCCTGGCTCAGCGTGCTGTCGCTGCTGGGCTTCCTGGCCGCATGGGAACTGATCTGCCGCTCCGGCGCGGTCGACCCGATCTTCCTGCCACCGCCCTCGCAGGTCTGGGCCCGCGCCTCGACCATGTGGGGCCAGGGCACGCTGGTGGGACACGTGCTGGCCTCGACGCGTCGCGTGATGGTGGGCTTCCTCGCGGCCGCCGCGGTCGCGATCCCGCTGGGCATCTGGCTCGGCACTTCGCGCATCGCGCGCGCCATCTTCGACCCGGTGATCTCCTTCCTGCGTCCCCTGCCCTCGATGAGCTGGATCCCGCTGTCGCTGCTGTGGTTCGGCATCAACGAGACGCAGAAGTACAGCATCGTCTTCATGGGCTCCTTCGTGCCGGCGCTGCTCTACGTGATGGAAGCCACGCGCAGCATCGACCCGCTGCTGATCCGCGCCGCGCGCAACCTGGGCGCGCAGCGCTGGCAGGTGATGCGCGAGGTGCTGCTGCCGGGCTGCCTGCCGCAGATCATCTCGGGCATGAAGATCATCCTGGGCCTGTCGTGGACCTGCGTGATCTCGGCCGAGCTGGTGGCCGCCAAGGAAGGCCTGGGCTTCATGATCATGAATGGCAAGGAGTTCTTCCAGACCGACACGGTGGTGCTGGGCATGGTGCTCATCAGCTTCACCGTTCTGGCCACCGACCTGGTGGTGCGCGCCCTCGAGCGCTGGCTTCTGGATTGGCAAAAATGACAACGAGCATGATCAGTATTCGCGGCGTCTCCAAGAGCTTCGGCGACAACCACGTGTTGTCCAACCTCGACCTCGAGGTGAAGAAGGGCGAGTTCCTGGTGCTGCTGGGCGCCTCGGGCTGCGGCAAGTCGACGCTGCTCAACCTCGTGGCCGGCTTCGAGAAGCCGACGCAGGGCAGCGTGTCGGTCAACGGCAAGCGGATCGACGACGTGACCTCGGCCTGCGGCATGGTGTTCCAGCAGTACGCGCTGTTCCCCTGGCAGACGGTGCAGCAGAACGTCGAGTTCGGCTTGAAGATGAAGAAGATGCCCAAGGGCGAACGGGCCGAGATCGCACGCCGCTTCATCGAGATGGTCGGCCTCAAGGGCAGCGAGAACAAGTACCCGCAGGCGCTGTCGGGCGGCATGAAGCAGCGCGTCTCGATCGCGCGCGTGCTGGCCAATGACCCCGACGTGATGCTCTTCGACGAGCCCTTCGCCGCGCTCGATGCGATGACGCGCCAGGTGCTGCAGGACCAGCTGCTGTCGATCTACGAACAGAGCGGCAAGACCATCGTCTTCATCACCCATTCGATCGACGAGGCCCTGATGCTGTCGACGCGCATGGTCATCATGGGCTCGCAGCCCGGTCGCGTGGTGCAGGACCTGCGCAACGAGTTGCCGCATCCGCGCACCGCGGAGATCCAGCTGTCCGAGGGCTTCATTTCACTGAAGCGTTCGATCTGGGAAACCGTGCAGGAAGAAGTCGGCCGCACGCTGGCGGCCACGCGCGGCTGAGCGCAGACGGTCATGCCAAAGGCGCCTGGACCTTGCGGTCCGGCGCCTTTTTCTTTGGGGGATCGCACCCGGGCCGGTCGATGCGACCACGCTCGAAGCACGCCGGTGGGACTCGCGCGACATTCCTGCAACCGCCCCTGCCAGGCGTCCACAGTCATCCCGCCGCCACCACCACATGCGCCTGAATTTTTCCGCTCACTGGCCCTTCGCCGTGCCGGTCGGCAACGGCCTGGGCCGCACGGTCCGTGGCGAGCGCCAGCAGGCTGGCGTCGCGCGCCTCGATCTCGTTGCGCAGCGGCGTACCCTGGCAATAGGCGGTGGCGACGTGGCGCGCCGACGGCGCATGGCTCACCTTCTCGCGCGTCTCGATCCCGATGTCGGTGAAGCCGGCACGGCCCAGTTCCGTGCAGATCAATGCGGTGTCGTGATAACCGTGCGGCGTGCGGGCCAGGAATCGCGGCGGGTCATGAGCAAACAGGTCGGCTACGGCGTGCGTGACCTCGTCGGCAAAGGCGTTCTCCTCGATGCGGTCCCAGACATTGAAGACGAAGCGCCCACCCGGCCTGAGCACGCGACGCGCCTCGGCGTAGCCGGCGACCCGGTCGGGGAAGAACATCGCGCCGAACTGGCAGAGCACCACGTCGAAGGACGCGTCTTCGAAGGGCAAGGCCAGCGCATCCGCCTGCTGCCATTCGATGCGGGCATCCGGCGGCTGCCGGCCGGCGGCGTGGTCGAGCATGGCCTGGCTGAGGTCGGTCACCACGTAGCGCACACCGGCGCCGAGCCTGGGCGCCAGCGCCCGCGTGACGACGCCGCTGCCGGCCGCCGTTTCCAGCACCGCCTCGGGTAAGCCGGCCGCGGCCAGCACCGCCATGTCGGCCGCATAGGCTTCAAAGATCAGCGGCACCATCAGCGTGTCGTAGAGCTTCGGGATCGAGCCCGCAAACACCTTGTCGCTTTCGGCCATGGCGTTTCCTTGGGCCGGCGATGGCCGGCCATTGCAGCACCGCCCCGCCCGCGTTCGGGCTGCTTGGCGACGATCTGCCATGGTGGCCCTGCACCAGGGCCTCGTCAACGTCGCAGCGCCTCCTCTTTCGAGGCTTGGATCAAAGCGCCGTGGTCAGCGCCGGAACGGCGGTGAACAGATCCGCCACCAGGCCGTAGTCGGCCACCGAGAAGATCGGCGCCTCTTCGTCCTTGTTGATCGCCACGATCACCTTGGAGTCCTTCATGCCCGCCAGATGCTGGATCGCGCCCGAGATGCCCGCCGCGATGTACAGCTGCGGCGCCACGATCTTGCCGGTCTGGCCCACTTGCCAGTCGTTCGGGGCATAGCCCGCGTCGACGGCTGCGCGGCTGGCACCCAGGCCCGCGTTGAGCTTGTCCGCCAGCGGTGCCATCACTTCGTTGAACTTCTCGGCGCTGCCCAGCGCGCGGCCACCCGACACGATGATCTTCGCGGCCGTCAGTTCCGGACGCTCGCTCTTGGTGACCTCGCGGCTCACGAAGCTCGACTTGCCGCTGTCGGCCACGCCTTCGGCGGTTTCGACGGCTGCGCTGCCACCCGTTGCAGCGGCAGCATCGAAGCCGGTCGTGCGCACGGTGATGACCTTGGTCGCATCCGTGCTCTGCACGGTCGCGATCGCGTTGCCCGCGTAGATCGGGCGCTCGAAGGTGTCGGCGTTGACCACGGCCGTGATGTCGCTGATCTGCGCCACGTCCAGCTTGGCGGCCACGCGCGGGGCGACGTTCTTGCCGTTGGCGGTCGAGGGGAACAGGATGTGGCTGTAGTTGCCGGCGATGGCCAACACTTGCGCGGCCACGTTCTCCGCCAGGTTCTCGGCCAGGCTCGGGCTGTCCGCCACGATGACCTTGGTGACGCCCGCGATCTGCGCGGCGGCCTTGCCGGCTTCGGCAGCGTTCGCGCCAGCGACCAGCACATGGACTTCACCGCCGCAGGCCAGTGCAGCGGTCACGGTGTTCAGGGTGGCGGGCTTGACCGTGGCGTGGTCGTGTTCGGCAATGACTAGTGCGCTCATGTTCAGATCACCTTCGCTTCGTTCTTCAGTTTGTCCACCAGGGTCGCGACGTCGGGCACCTTGATGCCCGCACCGCGCTTGGGCGGCTCGCTGACCTTGAGGGTCTTCAGGCGCGGCTTGACGTCCACGCCCAGGTCCTCGGGCTTGAAGACGTCGAGCTGCTTCTTCTTCGCCTTCATGATGTTGGGCAGCGTCACGTAGCGCGGCTCGTTCAGGCGCAGGTCGGTCGTGATCACGGCCGGCAGCGTGAGCGTCAGCGTCTCCATGCCGCCGTCGACTTCGCGCGAGACGGTGGCCTTGTCGCCGGCCACTTCGACCTTCGAGGCGAAGGTGGCTTGCGGCAGGTCGGCCAGCGCGGCCAGCATCTGGCCGGTCTGGTTGGCGTCGTCGTCGATGGCCTGCTTGCCCAGGATGATCAGCTGGGGCTGCTCCTTGTCGACCAGCGCCTTGAGCAGCTTGGCCACGGCCAGCGGCTGCAGCTCTTCGGTGGTCTCGACCAGGATGCCGCGGTCGGCGCCGATGGCCATCGCGGTGCGCAGGGTTTCCTGGCACTTCGCATCGCCGCAGGAGACGGCGATGACTTCGGTCACGATGCCCTTCTCCTTCAGCCGCACCGCCTCTTCGACGGCGATCTCGTCGAAGGGGTTCATGCTCATCTTGACGTTGGCGATGTCGACGCCCGTGCCGTCGCTCTTCACGCGCACTTTCACGTTGTAGTCGACGACCCGTTTGACGGGCACCAGTACTTTCATATCTTCACCAGCTCCGGAATTGCGACCAAGACCACACGCTTGGTTCGGACCGCATCACGATGCGGCTGCCTGCAGTGTTGCCAAGGCGTCGGCCCGCGGGCCGAAGATAAGACCCGCCGATGCAATGCTTAAGACCCGGAAGACCCGGCGCTCAGTCGCCGCTCTCGGAAGCGACCAGCGCCTCTTCGTCCAGCCCCAGCGCAAGCGCGATGTCCTGCGACAGCTGGCGCCGCACCGCGATCCGGATCAGGTCGCGCACCTCCGTCGGCAAGGTGCCCATCTCGCCCTGCCGATAGGCCAGATAGAAGGTCCGGCTCACGTCGACATAGGGGCGGCCGTGCCGCGTGAAGGCCGACATCGGCACGACGCGCACATCGGGCAGGAACTGCCGCGACTGCCAGAGGCACAGCGGCGTGGTCAGCGCAAAGCCCATGTCGTTGGCGACCAGGCTGATCAGCGGGTCGGTGGTGTCGAATTCGTAGGTGCGCTCGAGCACGTCGCCGCAGCGCTGCAGGTAGTCGTCGACCTGCTGGCCGATCACCGAGCGGGCGCTGTAGCGGATGAACTTGAGCTGCCGCTCGATCTCGGTCAGCGAGCCCAGCGGGCCGACATCGAACTTGGCGGGCAGGACTGCGTAGAACTTTTCGGAGAACAGCGATGCACGTGCGATGCCGGCCGCGCCGTGCAGGCTGGTGGTCACGGCCAAGTCCAGCTGGCGGCCTTCGATGGAAGCATCGAGCGTGGGCGTGATGCCGGACCAGAGCCGGATCTGGTGCGAGGAGCCGGCCAGGCCCTTGATCAGCAGCGGCCCGACCGTGGCCGCGAAGGAATCGACGCAGCCGATGCGCACGGTCATGCGCTTGGCACGGCTCAGGCCGCGAACGCTCTCGACCAGCTGGTCGGCCTGCGTCAGCAGTTCCTTCGCGTGCTCGAACAGCCGTTGCCCGGCGGCAGTAGGTTGCGCGGGGCGCGTGGTGCGGTCCAGCAGCGCGGTGTCGAAGAAGGTCTCGAGTTGCTTGATGCGCTGCGAAACCGCCGCCTGCGAGATGTCGAGCAGCGTGGCGGCGTCGGACACGCTGCCCGACTCGATGACCGCGATCCAGCTCACCAGCAGGTCCAGATCGGGCAGACCCTTCTTGCTGTTGGGATTCATGCGATCGATTACAGCACACGCCTCCAGCGGTCCTCGCGTCCTACGCGTCGCGGGTGGCGAGTTGCAGCATGGCCGCGCCCAGCATTCTTTTCAGCAGCGGCTGGACTCGCGCCGCGAGGTCCGCGCGGTACTCGAACGGCGCCTCCTCGTTCATGTAGACGGACTGGCACATCTCCAGCTGGATCGCATGCACGCCCGACGCCGGCTGCCCGTAGGCGCGGGTGATGTAGCCGCCCTTGAAGCGGCCGTTGACCACATGCGTGAACGCCCCGCCACTGTCGGCCACCGGTCGCATGGCCGCCGCCAGGATGTCGTCGGCGCAGGCCGCGCCGTCGTTGGTGCCCATGTTCAGGTCGGGCAGCTTGCCCTCGAACAGCCGCGGCAGCACGCTGGCGATCGAATGCGCCTCCCACAGCAGCACCTGGCCATGCAGCGCGCGCAGCCGGTCCAGTTCCGCCCGCAGGGCATTGTGGTAGGGCTGCCAATAGGTGACGCGGCGCCGCTCGATCTCGGCCGGGTCTGGCGCACGGCCCGCGCGATAGAGCGGTTCGCCGCGGAAGCTCTCGGTGGGACACAGGCCGGTGGTGGTCTGGCCCGGGTACAGGCTCTCGCCGCCGGGCGGCCGGTTCAGGTCGATGACGTAGCGCGAGACCTGGGCGCCCAGCACCGAGGCGCCCATGGCGCGGGCGAAGCCGTAGAGCGTGTCCAGATGCCAGTCGGTGTCCCGCACGGCCAGCGCTTCGGGCGCCAGGCTGCCGCGCACTTCGTCCGGCAGCGCGATGCCCAGGTGCGGGATGGAGATCAGCAGCGGCACGTCGCCCTGCACGAGGTTGAAAACGGTCGAAGTCATGGGAGAAGAAAGTGATGCGAGCGGCAGTGGCCGATCCTGGCCGGCGCCCGCGGCCGATGCCATAGCTCAAGCGGCGCTGATGCTGAAAATCAGTTTCCGGAATGTCCAGCGGGAACGCGAGGGTCGGCTCTTAGGCTTGCGCCCATCCGTTTTTATCTTGTCAGGACTGTGGAATGAAAACCTATGACGCGATCGTGATCGGCGCGGGTGTGATCGGCACCTCGGTCGCCTATCACCTCGCACGCCTCGGCTGCACGAACGTTCTGGTGCTGGACCGCACGCAGATCGGCGCCGGAACGACTTCGCAATCCAGCGGCATCCTGCGCACGCACTACTCGGTGATCGAGAACGTGCGGCTGGCCCAGGCCTCGTGGCGCATCTTCAATGATTTCTCCAATTACCTGCAGGACGACGAAGCGTCGGCCGGCCTGGTGAAATCGGGCTACCTGATCGCGGCGCCCGAGGGCGCCAAGCTCTCGCCGCTGCGCGCCGCGCTGGAAGCCCAACGCGCCCAGGGCATCCAGGTCGACCTGCTGGATGCGCACCAGGCCGCGAGCCTGCTGCCCATCGCCCGCTTCGACGATGCCGCCCTGATCGGCTACGAGCCCGAGGCCGGCTTCGCGGACGCCTACCTGGTGGCCACGAGCTTCGCCCGCGCGGCGCGCCGCCTGGGCGTGAAGATCAAGGAAGGCGTGGAGGTCCACAAGCTCCTCGTCGAGAACGGCCGCGTGGCCGGCGTCGAGACCTCGGAAGGCCGCTTCGACGCACAGACCGTGATCAGCGTGCAGAACATCTGGTCCACGGACATCGAACGCTGGACCGGCATCTCGAGCCCGGTCAAGGCCGAGCGCCATGCGGTGCTGGCCCTCGAAGGACCGGAGGCCTACACCTTCAAGATGCCGGTCTACAAGGACCTGGGCTCGCCGGGCATGCTGTACTGCCGCAGCTACGGCGGCAACCAGATGCTGGTCAGCGAAGGCATCGTCGGCGAGACGCTCGACAAGCCGGACAACGAGCAAGGCGACATCAGCATGGACTACGTGGTCGAGGTCGGCGAGCAGGTGGCCGAACGCTTCCCGAGCTTCGAGACGGCTGGTGTCGCCTCGTCGTGGACCGGCGTGTACGACGTGACGCCCGACTGGAATCCGGTGCTCGGACGCCTGCCGGACCTGCCCGGCCTGGTGGTCGGCTACGGCTTCTCGGGCCACGGCTTCAAGCTGTCGCCGGCCGTGGGCCTGGTGCTCGCGCAATCGGCGCTGGGCCTGAAGACCGAGGTCGACATCGAGCCCTATGCGCTCGAGCGCTTCCGCACCGGCGGCCTGCTCACCGGCAAGTACGGCCTGGGCGCGGTGTCCTGAGGCGGGATGCGCCGCTTCGCGCTCGACGCGCTGCCGGTCGCGCCCTGGCGCAACGGCGGCGGTGAAACCCGCGAGATCGACCAGGGCTGCCTCGGCCGCGCGCCGGCCGAGGCGGCGGGGCCCGACGGCTGGGATTGGCGCCTCAGCGTCGCCTCCATCGCCGGCGACGGCGCGTTCTCGACCTTTGCCGGCGTCGACCGCACTGCCGTGCTGGTGGACGGCGCGGTCACGCTGAGGTCCGACACCCAGGTCCTGTCGTGGACGACAGCGGGTGACCTGCAGACCTTCGCGGGTGAAACAGCCTTCAGCGCGCGGCTCGCACAAAGGCCCGCGCGCTTCTTCAACGTGATGACGCGGCGCGCGAACGCGCACGCCGAGGTGGTCGTGCACCGCGCGGATGTCTCCATCGCACCTTCGGCAGGCGTGCCGCTGTGCCTGCTGGTGCTGCAAGGGGGTTTTCAGGTCGTCACGCCTTCGGACTTGCAGCCGCTTGATGCGGACCAGGGCCTGCTGGCCTCTCCGCACGAAGCGGTGCAGGTCGCGCGCCTCGGCCCCGCCGGCTGCATCGTGGCGGTACGGGTCCACCCCAGCTAGCGGGACGAAGCCGCGGCCTCGCTCAGACCCTGCCGTCGTCGGGCAGGACTTCCACGACGTCGCCGTTGGTGGGCGTCGCGTCCTCGTGGTAGACGTCGTAGAGGTACTGCGCGAGTTCCTCGCGCGTGACTTCGGGCGGCACGGCGAGCTCGACGCTGCGCCGCTTGCCTTCGCTCCCCAGCAGGTAGCAGTGCCAACGCTCGCCCACGCGTTCGATGGCCATGCGGCGCCCGAACACGTCGAAGCGGTAGGTCGCCATCGCGCTCAATAGAAGATCCAGAGGGCCAGGCCGCCGAAGATCGTCCACTTCACCAGGTAGTAGGCGCGGCGGTCCCAGGCCTTGAGGCGCTTGCCGATCACGCGGACCTGATAGATGTACTTGAAGGCGCGGTTGATGCCGCCCGTCTTGTCGCCTGCCTCGTTGGGCGAGCTGGCGGCGGCCAGCACGTTCTTCGCGAACCAGCGGTTCACCGCCATGGCCCAGCGGTACTTCATCGGTCGCTCGATGTCGCAGAACAGGATCACGCGGTCGTGGTCGGTGGTGTTCTCGGCGTAGTGGATGTAGGTCTCGTCGAACACCACGGCCTCGCCGTCGCGCCAGTGGTAGCGCTGGCCGTCGACGTCGATGTAGCAGCCTTCGACGCCCGGCGTCCACAGGCCCAGGTGGTAGCGCAGCGAGCCCGCGAAGGGGTCGCGGTGGCGCACCAGCCGGCTGCCAGGCGGCAGTTCGGCGAACATCGCGGCCTTGACCGTGCCCAGGCCCTTGAGCAGTTCGGTCGTGCGCGGGCACAGCACCGCGGCCGAGGGATGCGCCTCGTCGTACCACTTGAGGTAGAAGCGCTTCCAGCCGCTCTTGAAGAAGGAGTTGAAACCCACGTCGTTGAACTGGCTCGAGGCCTTGATGGCGCCGCCGTTGCGCATCGCCAGCGCCTCTTCGCGGATGATTTCCCAGTTCTGCTCGAGCACCCGCATCTCGGGAAATTCCGCCGGCGACAGGTAGGGCGTGCTCGGCACCTTGGAGAACATGTACATGAACACGTTCAGCGGCGCCAGGAAGCTCGAGTGGTCGGACAGCTGGCGCAGGAAGCGATGCCGGACCTGCCCCCGGAAATGGACATAGAGTGCGCTGAGCACAAAGATGGCGAGGACGATCCACTTCACGGCAAGTCTCCAGAGATACGAGGCGGTATTTTCGTTCAGTCCGGAAACAGCCGTCGGCACACCGCGATGCGGGCAGGGGCGAACGGCATCGCCTAGGGACCACCCCGCAGTATCGGCCAAGCGCCAGGATCCTGCTTCAGCAAGTCTTCAGGGACAGCGGGCGGGCGACCTCGCTGCGCGATGCGATGGTGCTGCGCGACGTGGCCGGGAGCGCCGACTCAGCTGGCGCGGACCTCGGCGGAACGATCCCAGAGGTTCGGCAGCACGGTGTTCGAGTAGCCCGAGACGAAGGGCTTGCGCCCACCCTCGGCCAGGTAGATGTGGCGCCGCACGCCGCCGATGTTGGCGCCGTAGACATGGATGCTCACCGACACGCGGTCGTCGTACACGTTGCGCACGCGGTGCACGTCGCCGATGCGCGGCGACACGGCCTCGACGTCGCCCGGCATGAGCCGGATCGCCTCGCCCTGTGCCACCACGCGGCCCTCGCGCTCGGCATAGCCCTGGCTTTCCTCGGCGCCGCGCAGCATGCCGATCAGTCCCCAGACCGTGTGGTCGTGCACCGGCGTTGCCTGGCCCGGACCCCAGACGAAGCTCACGACCGAGAAGCGCTCGGTCGAGTCGGCGTGCAGCAGCAGTTGCTGGTAGTGCACCGGATGCGGCTGCGCGAAGGCCTCGGGCAGCCAGTCGTCGCGCGACACCAGCGTGCGCAGCAGCGCGCCGCCTTCCTGCAGGATGCGCGGCTCGTCGGGGCCGGAGTCGAGCAGGTGGCCGAAGGCGACGACGAAGTCGCGCAACGGGGCGATGGCAGGGGGCGGGGCTGCAACGGTGGTGTTCATGGGCTTCTTTTCTGAGACAACGGCTGCCGCGCCCACGGCAAGGTGCGGGCTGCGGCGACGCCGCCGGGCATCCATCATCCGATCATGACGGCGCGGCGCGCAAGCGGCCACCGGTCGCTTGGAAGCAATGCGCAGGTCGATATGCACTCCGCGACCTTGGACGATCGGGGGGTGGAGTAGGAGCAGGTCTTGGGCGGCTGGCGCTCAGGCCGCACGCACCTGTCGCAGCAGCGCATAGAGCGCATCGTGGGGCGCGGGCCCGCCCACGGGTTGACGGGGGCCAAACAGGGCCGCATCGTCCTGCGTCAGCTCGGGTCGGACGCGTTCCTCGATCCAGTCGTAGACGACGATGCGCGCGGCCACACGCCAGACACCGCAGCGACGCTCGAAACGATCCAGGTAGCGCCCGCAGAGAAAGGTCTCGCGCTCCGGTTGCGCAGCCGTGGCCTGCAACGCGAAGAAGCTGCTCTCCACCGCCGCCGCATCGCCGTGCAGTTCGATCAGCACGTTGGTGATCTGGTGGATGCGGCGCCCGCCCTGCCGCAGCTTGGGCAAGGCCTGCGCGATGAAGCCGGCGGCACTGCCGTTCCAGGCGCCATGGCAGTCGGTGGCGTCTTCCCAGTAGGCCGAGCGCAAGGCGGCCTCGTCGACGCGGTCGATGCCGCGGCAATAGCGGTAGAGGCAGTCACGGATCGCTTCGCGGTCCAGCAACGATTGCAGGTCGGCCGGGCCCGGCGCCTCGGCGCTCATGCCGAAGCGGGTGCCGGTGCCGCGCGACGGAACAGCTGCACCAGGTTGCCTTCGGGATCGCGCAGCGACAGCACAGCGCCGTGGCTGCCCATGTCGCGCAAACCCAGCACCTGTCCGCCGGCCGCGGCGATGCGCTCCTGTGCGCCCTCGAAGTCCTCCACTTCCAGCACCATCACCAGGCCGCCCGTCGCGGGCGCAGCCTCTTCGGCGCAGGCCAGCGCCACGTTGGTGTTCCCCACGCCGTACTGGATCCACCGGTCGCCATCGCGGAATTTCAACGGCAGGCCCAGCGCGCCTTCATAGAAGGCATGCAGGCTGGCCGGCTCGCGCGCGACGACGAACACGCTCTGCACGCGCTTGGGCGGGGTCGTGGCACCACTCACAGCGAGGTCTCCGAGGCGCCGCCGTCCAGGCGCAGCACGTCCGCGTTGAAGAAGCGGGACGCATCGCTGGCCAGGAAGCAGATGGCATCGGCGATGTCTTCCACCGTGCCCAGCCGACCGAGCGGCGTGCGGCCGATGCGCTTGGCATCGAGCTCGAGGTTGCGATGCTTGGCCGTACCCTCGGTCGGCACCGCGCCGGGCGCCACCGCATTCACGCGGATGTTGCGCGCGCCCAGGTCGGCCGCCGAAGCGCGGGTGATGCCCAGCACGCCGGCCTTGATGCCGCTGTAGACCACCGAGCGCATCGGCGACTTGAAGGCCGCGATGGAGGCCACGTTGATGATCGAGCCGCCGCGCTCCGGGTCCATGGCCTCGGCCGCGGCCTGGATGCCCCAGATCACCGACTTGAAGCCGATCTCCACCATGCGGTCCATGACCTCCGGCGTGATCTCGGCCAGCGGCTGGTAGCGCACCCAGGCGGCGTTGTTCACCATGACGTCCAGTCGGCCCGCATCGCGCGTGAACTGCGCCACGGCCTCGCGCATGCCCTCGCGCGTCGACACGTCGCAGGGCAGCCCGATCGCCTGCCCGCCGAGCGCGCGGATCTCGGCCACGGCCTCCTCCACGAACGCGGGCTTCAGGTCGTTGATGCCGACGGTGGCGCCCAGGCGCGCCATGGCGCGGGCGGTGGCGCGGCCGATGCCGTGGCCCGCACCGCTGATGAAGGCCGTGCGGCCGGTGAGGGACATGTTCATGGCTTGGCTTTCTCGGCGTGTGGCACGGGCACCAGCAGGGCATCCAGCGCATAGGCGCCGCGCCCGTGGTCCAGCACCATCAGGGGGTTGATATCGATCTCGGAGACGCTCTGGGCGTGGCGCACGGCGAAGCGCGACAAGGCCACGATGGCCTGCGCCGCGGCCTGCACGTCGGCCTTGGGCCGGACGCGCGCGCCGTCGAGCAAGGGGAAGGCCTTGAGCGAACGCAGCATGGCGATGGCCTGCGCTTCATCGACCGGTGCGGGCTGCAGTGCCACGTCCTGCAGGATCTCGGCAAAGATGCCGCCCAGCCCGACCATCACCATCGGGCCGAACACCGGGTCTTTCGTGCTGCCCAGGATCAGCTCGACGCCGCCCTCCACCATCTGCGCCACGAGCACACCGGTGAGGCGCGCCTGCGGTGCCTTCAGCGCCACGCGCGCGAGCAGCATGTCGTATTCCTCGGCCAGCTGCGCTTCGGAACGCACGCCGACGAAGACGCCGCCGACCTCGGTCTTGTGCGCGATGTCGGGCGAAACGATCTTGAGCACCAGCGGGAAGCCGAGCCGGCGGCCTGCGGCGAGCGCCTCGTCACGGCTGGCGGCGATCACTTCCAGCGGCACGGGCAGGCCCGCCTCGGCCAGCACGCCCTTGGCACTGGCTTCGGTGGCGAAGGCCTCGGCCGCCAGCGGTGCGCGTTCGATGCCGGCGGCAGCGGCCGGTGCCGCGGCACGCGCCGCGGCACGCGCGCCGAAGCGCATCAGCGCCGCCAGCGTCGCGCAGGCGGCATCGATCCCCTCCACCATCGGAAAGCCCATTTCGGTGAGCTGGGCACGCACCTCCTGCGGGGCGCGTGCGCACAGCAGGATCAGGCGCGAAGGGTGGTCCTTGCGCACCTGCGCCAGCGCGCCGAGGAAGACGTCGCGCAGCCGAGGCACATGGAAGGCGTTGGCCGATTGCAGGATCAGCGCGTCGCAGCTGTCGTCCCGCGCCACGGCATCGAGCACCTGGGCCAGCACTTCGGGGCGGCTCGAGACCTGCGCGGTCATGTCCACCGGATTCGACGGCGCCGCGAAGGGCACGATCGACAGGATGCGCTGCTGCGTCCCGGCGCTCAGCTTGGGCAGGGCGAGGCCCTGCGCGCTGGCCGCATCGGCCAGCAGCACCCCGAATCCCCCCGAGGCCGTCAGCACTGCCACGCGATGGCCCGTGGGCAGGCCCGCCGGCCCGACCACCGACAGCGCATGGCCGACCTCGAGCAACTGCTCGATGCTGGGCACGCGAATCGCGCCGCCCTCGCGCAGCACCGCATCGAACACCGCGTCCGAGCCCGCCAGCGCGCCGGTGTGCGAGGCCGCGGCCTCGCTGCCGGCCTCGGACACGCCCACCTTGAGCACCACCAGCGGCTTGCCGGCTTCGCGTGCCATGGCCATCGCCTGCCGCAGCTTCGCACCGTCGCGGCAGGTCTCCATGCAGCACAGGATCACCGCGGTGCCGGGGTCCATCGCCAACGATGCGATGGCATCGGCGATGTCGACGTCGCATTCGTTGCCCGTGGTCAGCATGCGGCTGATGCCCAGGCCACGCTCGCCTGCCAGGCGCAGCGTGAAGCTTCCCAGGTTGCCGCTCTGCGAGACGATGCCCACGGCGCCGGCTTCGGGGAAGGACGCTTCCAGCGCCACCGAGAAGGTGGCGATGCTCTTGTCGGGCACGCCGATCGCGCCCAGGCAGTTGGGGCCGACGATGCGCATGCCGCTGGCCCGCGCGACGTCGCCGATCTGCAGCTGCAGCCGGCCGCCCTCCTCGCCCAACTCGGAGAAACCGGCGGACAGGATGACCGCCGCCTTCACGCCGCGTCGCGCGCAATCCTGCACCGCCTCGAGCACGCCGGCGGGCGGCACCGCGATCACGGCCAGCTCGGGCGCCTCGGGCAGGTCCGCCAGGGCGGCATAAGCCTCCAGCGATTGCACCAATCCGGCCTTGCGGTTGATCGGGTAGATGCTGCCCGCGTAGCCGTATTTCTGCAGAAACTGCAGCGGCCGGCCGCCGATCTTGGTGACGTCGTCCGATGCGCCGAAGATGGCGATCGAGCGCGGCTTGAACAGCGCGTCCAGCCCGCGCCCCACGTCCATGACCTGCATCTCAGCGCCCCTTGTAGACGGGTTGGCGCTTCTCGAGGAAGGCCATGCGGGCTTCCTGCGCGTCCTCGGTCTTGGCCAGCGCCATCGTGATGTTCTGCTCGAAGCGGTAGCCGTCGCGTTGCGGCATCAGGTCCATCATGTTGGCCGCCTGCTTGGCGTGCGCGATGGCCAGCGGCGCCTTCGACGCGATCTCCTGCGCGATCTCCATCGCCAGCGGCATCAGCTGCTCGGCGGGCACCACCTCGTCGAGCACGCCGCGGCGGTACAGCTCGGCGGCGCGCACCTTCATGCCGGTGAAGAACATGCGGCGCGTGAACGAGCGGCCGACCATGGTCCGCAGCATCGACACACCGCCGGCCAGCCCGACGTTGATCTCCGGCATCGCGAAGGTCGCGTCCTCGCTGGCGAGGAAGATGTCGCACGCGGCCATGAGACCGAAGCCTGCCCCCAGCGCGGGGCCGTTGACGGCCGCGATCACGGGCTTGGTGCATTCGCGGATCGCGTTGCCGGTCTCGCGCGTCCAGCGGTTGTGGTCGAGGAAGTCGCCCGCCTTCTCGGGATCGGGACGGTCCTTGAGGTCGGCGCCCGAACAGAAGAACTTGCCGGTGCCGGTGAGGATGGCCACGCGCACGTCGGTGCGTTCGGAGATCTCGTCGAAGATCTCGATCAGGCGACGCCGCGTCGCGCGGGCCAGGGCATTGACCGGCGGCTTGTCGAGCCGGACGACGGCGATGCCGTCGGAAACTTCCAGATGGATGCTCATCGCACACTCCCGGTTGGGTTGGCAGAAAGGGAAACGGATTCGACGACCGGCTGCTGCGCGAGCAGGTGCGCGACATGCAGCAGGCGGTCGCCGTAGCGGAACTCGGAGGCGATCAGGCGCTGGGCGGTGCGGGTGGCCAGCACCTCCTCGCTCACGCCCATGCCGCCGTGCATCTGGATCGCCGATTCGGCGCAGGCGCGCGCCGATTCGGCGAGCGATACCTTGGCCAGGCGCAAGGTGCGGCGCAGGTCGGCCGCGTCCTGCGCGTAGGCGTGGAAGCAGTGGATCACCAGGCCCTTGGCGCCCAGGTACTTCACGTACATGTCGGCCACACGATGGCGCAGCACCTGGAAGCTCGAGAGCGCCACGCCGAACTGGCGCCGCTCCTTGAGGTGGGTGACGGTCTCGCGGATCAGCGTGGCCAGCGCGGCCACAGTGTCGGCGGCGGTCAGCAGCAATGCGGCATCGGTGGCTTTTGCAAGCGCGTCTCGGGCGGCGGTGCCGCGCGCGATGCACGCGCTTTCGGGCACCGCGAGCCGCTCCAGCGAAAAGTCGGCGCCCGTGCGGCCTTCCATGGTCCGGTAGCGTGCCTTCGGCGCACCGATGCGCTCTGCGTCGACCAGGAAGATGGCGTCTTCGCCATCGATCTGCGCTGGCACGAGGTAGTGCGTGGCGGGCAGGCTCAGGTCCACGCCTTGCACTTCGCCGCTCAGTTCGAAGCCGATGTCGAGGTGCCGGGCCGTCACGGCCAGGTGG
This sequence comes from Variovorax frigidus, assembly GCF_051216515.1. Lineage (NCBI taxonomy): Bacteria > Pseudomonadati > Pseudomonadota > Betaproteobacteria > Burkholderiales > Comamonadaceae > Variovorax > Variovorax frigidus. The sequence continues at coordinate 595,790 of NZ_JBPJZF010000003.1, read as the reverse complement.
TCCGGCGTGGCCGACAGGGCCGTCAGCGGCGCGATCTGCGCGCTGCCTTCGGCCACCGCCTCGAGCCAGCGATGGGCCGTCTCGGCACCGGCGGCCTGCAGCAGCAGCGGCACGACGGCACAGGTCTCGACCACCGGGAGTTGCAGGCCGTGCGTGGCCAGTCCCTCGACGATGGAGGCGAGATCGCCCAGGCTGCCGCCGACGCCGCCGGCCTCCTCGGGCACCAGCGTCGCGGTCCAGCCAAGCGTGCGCACGGGGTCGCCCTGGAGGGGCTGTGCGACGTGGTCCTGGGCATAGCGGTCCGCGGACTCGAGCAGCATGCCGGGGAACAGGGACGGAAAAGAAGTGGACATGGATCAGGCTCCCAGCAATTCGTTGGCGACCACGTTGCGCTGCACCTCGGAGGTGCCGCCGGCGATGGTGCGGGCGCGCGTGAACATGTAGTTCTGGATCCAGGTGGCGTCGGGCGCGTCGTCCCCGGCTTCCGCGAGGAAACGATGCGCCGCGTCGGGGCCGACCGCATCGAGGGCAATGGTCGTCAGTCGCTGCGCCACGTCGGCGCAGGTCATCTTGATGACCGAGGCCTGCACGCCCAGCGGGCGCTGGTGGAGCAGGTCGTCGGTGGCCTGCGCCATCATCACGCGGGCACCCTTCACGTCGGCCTCGCACAGCAGCAGCTTGTGGTGCAGGCCGCTGAAGTCGCGCCGCCCCGCGGCCTTGCGCGTCGCGTGCGCGACGAGCTGCGTGACCTGGCGGCGCATGAGTTCGAGCCGCGCGACGTTGGCCGGGGGCAGGCGTTCACGCTCGAGCAGGAACTTGGCGCAGGTCCAGCCCTTGCCGACCTCGCCGACGAGGTTGTCGGCGCGCACGCGCACCTCGTCGAAGAACACCTCGTTGAGGTGATGCCAGCCGTCGATGGTCCGGATCGGGCGCACGGTGATGCCCTTGCTGTCCATCGGCACCAGCAGCAGCGAGATGCCTTCCTGCTTCTTCGCCTCCTTCGAGGTGCGCACCAGCATGTAGATCATGCTGGCCTCGTGGGCATGCGAGGTCCAGATCTTCTGGCCGTTGACGACCCATTCGTCGCCGTCCAGCCGCGCGCTGGTGGCCAGCGAGGCCAGGTCGGAGCCCGAGCCGGGCTCCGAATAGCCCTGGCACCACCAGTCGGCACCGTCGAGGATGCGGGGCAGGAAGCGGGTCTTCTGCGCGGGCGTGCCGAAGCGGATGATCACCGGACCGATGTGGCCGAGGCCATGGTGGTACAGCGGCGGGCAGTCGTTTTCGGCCATCACCTCCTCGAAGATCAGGCGCTGGCGGATATCCCACCCGGTACCGCCCGCCTCGAGCGGCCAGCTCGGTGCGCCCCAGCCTTGCGCGTTCAGTATCTGCTGCCAGGTCTGGTACTCGCGCTTGGTGATCTTCTGACCGGCCGCGACGACGGCGCGGATCTCGCTCGGACAGGCGCTGCGCGCGAACGTCTCCAGTTCGCGCCGGAAGCCGGCGTAGTCGATGGACATCTTGTCTCCTTGTAGGTATCGAAAGGGCTCAGCCCTTGTGGCGCAGCTGCTTGATCAGTTCGTCGAGGGCGGCGGCGGCACCGTCGGGATCGCGCTGGCGCAGGTGGTGGGCCACCTTGCGGCGCAACGGGAACAGGTCGGGTCGTGGGCGCACCGAGAGCACATGCGTCATGCGCTCGCGCAGCACGCTGGTCATGGTCTGCGCCATCAGCGTCAGGGCTTCGTTGTGGCCGGCGGCCGCGATCGAAGCGAAGAAGCCCGTGGCGGAGGCGATGCGCGCCTTGAGCGGCGCATCGTCGGGGTGGGCCTCGATGACGTTCGCCGCCGCGTGCACCGCGTCGAGTTCGGCCTCGGTGGCGCGCTCGCTCGCCAGGCGCAGCAGCGTGCCGTAGAGCGTGCGGTAGGCCTCGTCGATGTCGGCATCGCCCAGCCGGCCCTGCACCACCAGCTTGCGCAGCGACTCGGCCAGCATCATGTAGGCGCCCTTGTAGAACACCAGCGCCTGGTCGGGCGCACCGGCGCTCAGGTGCTTGACCTCGCCGATGAAGACGACGTGGTCACCGGCTTCGTGCGCCGCATGCACGCTGCACTCGAAGCTCACCAGGCAGTCGTCGATCAGCGGCATGCCGAGCGCGCCGGCGCGCCACGCGACGCCCTCGAACTTGTCCTCGATCTTGCTCGAGGCGAAGCGGCCCGACAGTGCATCCTGCTGCTCCGACAGCACGTTGATCGCGAAGCCCTCGGCGGCCTCGAAGGTCTGCAGCAGCCGGCTGGCCTTGCGCAGGCTGAACAGCACCAGCGGCGGTTCCAGCGAGACCGAACTGAACGAATTGCAGGTCAGCCCCGCGGGCTGGCCGTCCGGCGTGGTGGTGGTGATCACGGCCACGCCGGTGGGGAAGCAACCGAGCAGCTGGCGGAACAGCGCGGGCTCGATCGCGGGGCGGAGGCCTTGGGCGACTTCGGACATGGCGTCTCCTGGCGGTGCAGCCTCAGGCGGCGGCGAGTTCGGGCGTGGTCGCGGGCCGGTGCGGCGGATCGTTGGCGATCTCCTGCTGCACCGTCGGGATGATGACCTTGGCCCAGGTCTCGAGCTGGCGCAGCATGGTCGGATGGTCGAAGTCGCCCATCTGCGTCTGGAAGCAGTAGTGCACCGGCTTGAGCGTGCGGATCTCGTTGACCACGCGCTCGATCACGGTGTCGATGTTGCCCACGGGCAGCAGCGCGCGCATCTCGTCCAGGGTCGGCTCGCCCTCCACGATGCCTTCTTCGACCTGGTAGTCGTCGGCGATCTGTGCGGTGCGGCGCTTGAGGCTGACGGCGATGCGGCGCTGGTAGCGGGCGCAGTCGAGGTAGCTTTCGACCTCGGCCTTGTTGTCGCTGGCGTAGGCCGCGCGCAGCAGGCCGACGGGCACGCCGGCCGGGTCCTTGCCCTCGGCCGTGGCCACCTTGTCGATCAGGGCACGGGTGCTGGCCAGCTTCTCGAGGCCGCCGTCGCCGCCCGAGACGAACACATGGTGGCCGGACTTCATGGCGCGCGACAGGAAGGCCGGATCGACGCTGGTGATCCACGTCGGCGGCATCGGACGCTGCACCGCGCGCTGGCTGATCGCGCTCATGGGCTGTTGGTAGAACTCGCCGTCGTAGCTGAACTTCGGGTCCTTCAGGCCGGCCTCGAGCATGTCCAGCATCTCGAAGGTGCGGCCCTTGGCCGATTCCAGCGACACACCGAAGCGCTCGAACTCGAAATGCTGGTAGCCCGAGCCGATGCCCAGGTTCAGCCGGCCGTTGGACAGCTGGTCGACCATGGCCACGTCGGCGATCAAACGCGCGGGTGTGTACAGCGGAGCGACGACAATGCCTGTTCCCAGGCGGATGTTGCGTGTGACTGCCGCGCAGTGCGCGATCATGGTCAGTGGCGAAGAGCACAGGCCGTAGTTGCTGAAGTGATGCTCGGCGTACCACGCGGCACCGAAGCCCAGCTCGTCCGCCAGGCGCGTCTGTTCGACCGCGTCGCGCAGAATCTGGTGGGAGGTCTTATGCTTATTTCGCTGCTGCATCAGAATGAAGATTCCGAAATCCATCGCTGTGACTCCTGGTTGGCTGGTTGTGACTGAGGCCGATCGTAGGAACGCAACCCCCCTTTGGATCGCCAGCGAACGCACAGCTTCTTTGCGTCTTCCGGAATGAAGTCGCTCGACTCCCTGCGGATCTTTGTCGCCACGCAGAAGAAGGGCAGCCTGTCGGCCGCGGCACGCAGCTTCAGCCTGTCGCCGGCCACCATCTCCCGACGCATCAGTGCCCTGGAAGAAGAACTGGGGGTGCAGCTGGTGGACCGCACCAGCCGCAACCTCAAGGTGACCGAGGCGGGCCAGGCCTTCCTCGAGCGGGCCGAGGCGATCCTGGAACTGATGAGCGAGGCCGAGCAGGTCGTGCACAACACACGCGAGCGGCCAGAGGGCCGTCTTCGTGTCCATTCGCGCACGCACATCGGCCTGCGCGTGCTGGCGCCGCTGCTGCCGCGCTTCGCCGAGCGCTATCCCGACATCCGGGTCGAACTCGACCTGTCGGAGCATCCGGTGAACCTGGTCGAGCACGATTTCGACGTCGACATCCGCACCGGCGAGTCGAACGATTCGGGCTTCGTCATCAAGCGGCTGCTGTCGAGCGACGAGGTGCTGGTGGCAAGCCCGGCCTTCCTGAAGAAATACCCGCGCATCAAGCATCCCACCGACCTGCCCCAGGTCCGCTGCCTGACCTACCGGCGCGAGCGCGAGGTCATCACCTGGAAATACATCGACGAGGCCGACGAGCAGCAGGAACTGGTGATCCAGGGCGTGCTCGGCGCCAACAACGGCGAGATCCTGCGGCTGGCCGCGATCGGTGGCATGGGCGTGGCGCTGCTGTCCGATGCCACGGTGCGCAACGACCTGCGAGACGGCACCCTCGTGCGGCTGCTGCCCGAGTACCGCTTTGCGGTCCGGACCTTTTCCAATGGCGTGTTCGCCGTGTTCCGGCAGAGCCGCACGCTGCCGCTGAAGGTGCGCGCCTTCGTGGACTTCATCGCCGACGCCCTCAGGAGCGAGGCGGCATAGGGCCTGTCAACGCTATTTCCGGGGATCGCGTTGGTTGAGCCGGGGGCTGGATGCATGCGCGGGCAACGCCGCAGACGGCCCCTGGCTCAGCCAACCCTTCGGGAAGGCCCCGGAAATAGCGTGAACAGGCCCTAGGCACCGCCGAAGACGTGCGGCAGCCGCCCCGTGGCCGGCAGGCCCTCGATCCGGAACAGCCCGCCATCGTGCGCCAGCCGGCCCTCCAGGCGCGCGCTGCGCGAGATCGTCGTCAGGTACAGGTGCTCCAATCGCGGACCGCCGAAGCAGATGCTCGACGGGTAGCTCGCAGGCAGGGCGATCAAGCGGTCCAATCGGCCGTCGGGTGCATAGCGCGCGAGCCTGGCTGCGCGGGTCAGCACGGTCCAGAAGAAGCCCTGTGAATCGACCGTTGCGCCATCGGGGCCCGACTGGAAGTCGTGCGTCTTCGCGAACACGCGCTTGTTGCGCAGCGGGCCATCGGGGTCGTAGTCGTAGGCCCAGAGGGTCCGTTCCAGGCTGTCGGCCAGGTAGAGCACTCGCCCGTCGGGACTGAAGCACGGGCCGTTGGCGAAGCCGATGTCGTCGGCCAGTTGCTCCACGCTGCCGTCGGTGCGCAGACGGTAGAGGCCGCCCAGGATCGGCTCGCCGGGCTGGCGGTCCATGTGCATCGTGCCGGCGAGGAAGTGGCCCGCGGGATCGCATTTGCCGTCGTTGAAGCGGACCTTCGGATGCGCCACGTCGATGCGCGCCAGGGGCGTCAGCGTGCGCGTGCCGAAGTCGTAGCGCGCGAAGCTGTTGCGCAGCGCCACCACGACCGCGGCGCCATCGCATGGCGCGATCGAGCCCACCGGCGCCGGCAGTACATGCCGCTCGGGCGCCACGTCATCGGGGCCGAGCCGCCAGAGTGTGCCGGCCAGCGCGTCGATCCAGTTGAGCGCCTGTGCGTCCGCATCCCAGCAGGGACTCTCGCCCAATTGGTCCTTTGTCGTTCCGACTCTGATGATCTCCACGCGCATCGGCGCAGTGTGCCGGGCCGCTCGACGCGATGGCGACGCATCCCGCAAAGCTGCTTTTCATTCCTTGCAGATCCGCGCGAAGGACCGCCCCCTAGACTGAATCCAGAGCCCGATCCCGGGCCGGAACAGGAGACAACATGAGCTATCGCAAACTCTTCATCGGGTGGGCACTGGGTGCCTGCGCACTCGCGCCGACCCTGGCCCTTGCCCAGCAGGTGACCCGCATGGTCGTGCCTTTCGCGGCCGGTGGCGGCACCGATCTGTACTGCCGGATCCTGGCCCAGGAGCTCAACAAGCAGGGCCTGAACATCATCGTCGACAACAAGCCCGGCGCCAGCGGGATCATCGCGGCCGACCATGTCGCGCGCTCGAAGCCCGACGGCCTGACGGTGCTGGTGTCGTCGCTCGGCACGCTGGCCAACAACAGCGTGCTCTACGACAAGCTGCCCTACGACCCGTCGAAGGACTTCGCCGCCGTCACGCAGATCGCCTACCAGCCGGCCATCGTCGTTGGGCGGACCGACCTGCCCTACAAGAACATCAAGGAGATGGTCGCCTATGCCAGGCAGCATCCAGGGAAGATCAACCGCGGCTCGCCCGGCGCGGCCATTCTGACCAACCTGGCGCCGATTGCGTTCGAGAAGGAGCAGCAGATCAGCACGCTGCATATCCCCTTCAACGGCGATTCGCCCGCCCTGCAGGCCCTGCTGGGCAACCAGATCGACATCCACGGCACCTCCATCACCGGATCGCTGCCCTACGTGAAGTCGGGCAAGCTGCGCGTGCTGGGCGTGATGGATGCCAAGCGCCTGCCGCAGGTGCCCGACGCCCCCACCTTCAAGGAACAGGGCTTCGACATGGAGGCCACGCTCTGGTATTCGCTGTCGGTGCCCGCCGGCACGCCCCGGCCCGTGATCGACCGCCTGAACAAGGCCGTGAACCAGGTGATCGCCGACCCCGACTTCGTGGCGCGCGCGCGCGCCATCGGCATGGAACCGCGCGGTGGCACACCCGAGGATCTCGACAAGTTCATCAAGGTCGAGGCCGACCGCTGGCTCCCGATCCTGCGCAGCCTGAACCTGCCCAAGCAGTCGCACTGAAGCCGCGCACGCCGTCGCGAAAGCCCGGCGCCACGACTTCAACAGCGGCCGGCGCGACGCGACGCGATCGGTGGATCCGCTGGGGTTTCCTTCATTTGACGATGCTTTTCCGGCTCAGGGTTTCGAGCCGGCCCTCGTCCATGCCGAGCAATTCACGCAACACTTCGGCCGTGTGCTCGCCGAGGTGCGGCGGTGGGTGACGCACTTCCGCACGCTCGCCGTCGATGATGTAGGGCGGCGCGTGGACGGCCTGTGACCCGGCCTCGCTGTCCTCGAACCGGTGCCAGATCTGTGTCTGCGCGGTGCGCTCGGACTGCAGCGCCTCGTACAGCCCCAGCACCTCGCCGCAGGGAATGCCGGCCGCGCTCATGCGTGCGATCAGGTCGGCGCGCGAGAACTGGCGGATCTTTGCAAGCAGGATGGGCAGCAGTTCGTGCCGGTTCTTCGCGCGCTCGGTGTTGGTGGCGAACTTCGAATCGAGCGGAAGTCCGGGGCAGAGGATCACCTCTTCGCAGAAGCGCTTGAACTGGCCGTTGTTGCCGACGGCGATCACCAGCGGCCCGTCGGCCGCTTCGAACACGCCATAGGGCACGATCGACGGATGCGAGTTGCCGAACTTCGCCGGGTCGCCCTGGTTGAGCCAGGCGGTCAACCCGTAGTAGGAGGTGATCATCATCCCGCTGTCGTAGAGCGACATCTGGATGTGGCGGCCCTCGCCGGTGCGCGTGCGCTCGTACAGCACGGCCAGGATGGCCTGGGCCGAGTACATGCCGGTGAACATGTCGACGGCGGCGATGCCGAACTTCAGCGGGCCCTGGCCCTCCTCGCCGTTCATCGCCATCAGGCCGGTTTCGCCCTGGATCACCAGGTCGTAGCCCGGCCGCGCCTTCTCCTGGCTCAGCACCGAATACCCGGTGATCGAGCAGTAGATGATCTCGGGGTTGAGCTGACGCAGGTCCTCGTAGGCGAGGCCCATCTTCTGCACGCCGCCGTACTTGAAGTTCTGGATGACCACATCGCATTGCGCCGCGATCTCGCGCACGAGCGCCTGGCCCTCGGGGTCCTGCAGGTCGATGCAGATGGAGCGCTTGTTCCGGTTGCAGCTGTTGAAATAGGAGGTGTTGTGGCTGCCGATGCGCACGCCCCAGTCTCGCGTGTCGTCGCCGCGCTCGGGATGCTCGACCTTGATCACGTCGGCGCCCAGGTCGGCCAGCGCCATGCCGCACAGCGGGCCCGCCATCACCCTGGACAGGTCGAGCACGCGCACGCCGGCAAGAGGTTGCATGGGAGAGTGGTTCATTCGTCGGTTCTCGGGTGGGGTTTTGGGTTGGGCTCGGCGTCGGCCGGGTCTGCCTGCGAGTGGCCGCGTCGCGGCCGGGGATCAGTTGGCGGTGTAGCCGCCGTCGACCGGCAGGATCGTTCCGGTGATGTAGCGCGCCTGCGCCGACGCGAGAAACACCACGGGGCCCGCGATGTCCATCGGTTCGCCGACGCGGCCCAGCAGCGTGCGCCGCACCATGCGCTCGTAGCGCTCGGCGTCGTCCGCGATGTGGGTCGTCATGGGCGTCATGACCAGTCCTGGCGCCACCGCATTGACGCGCACGCCATGCAGACCGAAGTCGCGCGCCAGGAACTTGGTGAGCTGGCCGACGGCCCCCTTCGAAGCGCCATAGGCCAGATGCGCCGACGTCGCGACCAGCGAAGTGATGGAGGCCACGTTGACGATCGCGCCGCGGGTCTTGTGCAGCCCGTCGGTACAGGCCACCGTGAGGTTGAGCAGGCCCTTGACGTTCACGGCCATCACGTCATCGATATCCTGCGCAAGCGCCTGCGCCTCGAACACCTTGCTGCGCCCGCCCACGCCGGCGTTGTTCACGAGCACGCCCACCGGCCCCCAGGCCGCCTGCAGGTCGGCCACCACGGATGCGCACTGCGCGGCATCACGCACGTCGAGCGCATAGGCGCGCACGCGCTCGGGGCCATGGCCCGTGCGCACGGCCGCTTCGCGGGTGGTCCCCAGGTCGATGTCCGTCAGCGCCACGCGGCAGCCGGCCTCGAGCAAGCGCATCGCGGTGGCGAAACCGATGCCACGGCTCGCGCCGCTGACCACCGCCACGTCGTCGTCGAACAGCGGAGCCATCACTGGCCCTGCTTGGGCAGGTCCAGGCGCTGCAGCAGCGGGATCCAGCGCTCGGTCTCGGCCTTCACGTAGGCCGCCAGCGCTTCGGGCGTGCCGCCGCGCGGCTCCATGCCGATCGCCTGCGAACGCACGACGAAGTCGGGATCGGAGAGCACCTGGTTGACGGCGCGGTTGAGCCTGTCGATGGTGTCCCTGGGTGTGGCGCTCGGCGCGGACAGCGCATACCAGAGCAATGCCTCGATGTCGTAGCCCTGCTCCTTGAAGGTAGGCGCCTCGGGCACCTGCGGCAGGCGCTTGGCGTCCATCACGCCCAGCACGCGCATCTTGCCGGCCTTGATGTGCTGCAGCGGCCCGGTGACGGACGTGCCCTGGATGTCGATCTGGTTGCCCAGCAAGGCCTGCAGGCCGGGCGAGTCGCCATTGAAGGGAATGTGCGTCGTGCGGATGCCGGCCTTGCTCTCGAAGGCCAAGGGCGCAAGGTTGGTCAGGATCGAGGCGCCCGGGGAGCCGCGGTTGATCTTGTCCGGATGGGCCTTGGCATAGGCCACCATTTCCTTGATGTTCCTGTACGGGAGGTCCATGCGGCCCACGATGATCGTGGGCTGGTAGGCGATCTGCGTGACCGGCGCGAAGCTTTTGACGGGGTCGTAGGGCAGCTTGTCGTACATCACGCTGTTGCTGGCCAGGATGCTCAACGAGGACATCAGCAAGGTGGTGCCGTCGGCCTTGGAGCGCGCGACGGTGTCGGCCGCCACGATGCCGCTGGCACCGGGCTTGTTCTCCACGATGGTCTGGGTGCCGCGCTTGCCGAGCTCGGAGGCCAGCAGGCGTGCGTACTGGTCGGTACCGCCGCCGGCCGCGAAGGGCACGACGATGCGAAGGGTTTGCTGAGCCTGCGCCGTGCCGACGGCGAGGACGAGGCCGATGCCGAGGGCTCGCAGAGCGCCGCCGAGGCGCTTCCGGTTTTGCATGGCGATGTCTCCTTGTGGTGTGCAGAAAGCTCACACCAGTCTAGGAGCGCACGCCCCGCGACACGCGTCAAGGCCTGAAAAGGTGCTTTGTAGTTTCTGCTGCCCGACATGCCGATGAGCGCGCGTATCGCCGCCGGCGGCCACGGGCCACGAGAGAGACCTGCGCCTGTTCAGTGCTCAGGGCTTGGCGTCGTCGTCGAGCGCGGCAATGGTCGTCTCGACCTGCTCGGCCATCCTGCGCTCCAGATGGCTCCATCCACGATAGGTGGGCACCAGGGTCAGCCACCCGATACCGATCACACAGAACAATGCCACGAACAATTCGAAATCCATCGCCGTACCTTGAGAAGAAAGCAGCGGTAAGCAGCCATGCATGCACCCGCCGCATGCGGCGACGACCCGGGAAGGTCAGCGCTCATTGAGTCGACGGACCGCGCCCAGGCCCGAGAACCACGCGTCCATGGGTTTGTCATGGGCGCGTTCGCCGAATTCCTTCGGCTTGAAACACAGCAGTTCACCCGGCATGGTGACCGCCTCCAGCAGGACGTAGTGGAACTCGCCCTCTTCCAGTTCATTCACACTGAGTGCCAATCGCCCGGACCCGGTCATATCTGCTCCAAATTCCAATGTAAGAGCGCGTTTTTAAGCGCATCACAGGAACGGCGGGTGGCAGTTTTCCGCGCATTGGGAGAAGGACAGCCTCAAATGTTACTTCGAATACACAATTCGTGACGAATTTGCGCAATTGTCTATCGTGTCTTTTGTTTCGTTTTAGGCCAAAAAGACATCTGCTCGCAGCGCGATCCAGTGAAGCACCCAAGGAAGAGTACTCGACTACTGTATATTGATACAGTCATGTCCTTGCCCTCACGGTCCGGTGCGTCGTCCCCACCCCAGCTTCGCAAGGTGTCGGTGCGTGCGCTCTGCGCCTTCGGCGCCAAGGCCGGCGATCTGGACTTCCGTTTCACGCCGGCGCCCAGCGCGCAGGAGGGCATCGCCGGCCACCTGCTGGTGCAGTCGCGGCGCGACGACGACTACCAGCGCGAGCTCACGCTCTCGGCCCTCTTCGAGGGGCTGGAGGTGCGCGGTCGCGCCGACGGCTACGACCCGGCGCAGCCACGCGTGGAGGAAATCAAGACCTTCCGCGGCGACGTCAACGCGATCCGTGAGAACCACCGCGCACTGCACTGGGCTCAGGCGAAGACCTATGGCTGGATGCTCTGCGAGAAGCACGGGCTGCCGGCCATCGAGGTGGCGTTGGTCTACCTCGAGATCGCGAGCGGCGAAGAGACGGTGATCGCCATGCAGTGCACCCGCGAGGCGCTGCGCGAAGGCTTCGAAGACCTCTGCGCCCGATACATGGCCTGGGCCGTGCAGGAAGCGCAGCGCCATGCCGCGCTCGCCGGCACGCTGGACGCGCTCGACTTCCCGCACGCCGGTTTCCGGGCCGGCCAGCGCGAACTGGCCGAGAGCGTTTACCGCGCGGCCTCGGCCCGGCGCTGCCTGATCGCGCAGGCGCCCACGGGCATCGGCAAGACCGTGGCCACCGTCTTCCCGCTGCTGCGCGGCTGGACCACGCAGAAGACCGACAAGCTCTTCTTCCTCACGGCCAAGACCTCCGGCCGTGCGATCGCGCTCGAAGCGCTCGAACGCTTCGGCCCGCCCGCGCCCGCGCTGCGCATCCTCGAGCTCACGGCGCGCGAGAAGATCTGCGAGTACCCGGGCCGCGCCTGCCATGGCGATGCCTGCCCGCTGGCGCGCGGCTTCTACGACCGCCTGCCCGCCGCGCGCGGCGAAGCCGCCACGGTGCAGCGCCTGACCGGCGATGCACTGCGGCACATTGCACGGACGCATGCCGTGTGCCCGTACTTCCTGTCGCAGGAGATGGTGCGCTGGAGCGACGTGGTGGTGGCCGACTACAACCACTGGTTCGACAGCAGCGCCTTTCTCTACGCGCTCGCGCGGCAGGAGGAATGGCGCGTGGCGGTGCTGGTCGACGAAGCCCACAACCTGCTGGAGCGCGCCCGTGCGATGTATTCGGCCACGCTGGACGCCCCCGCGCTCGAGAGCGCCCATGCCGCGGCCCCGGCCGGCCTGCGGCCATCGCTGGCCCGCGTGCGGCGCGAATGGCGCACGCTGCAGCAGGCGCAGACCCTCGCGTACGCCCCGCACGACCAAGTGCCCGAAGGCCTGCAGCAGGCGCTGCAGGACGCGACGGTGGCGCTGGCCGAGCACTTCGCCGCGGCGCCGCAGGAAGCCGGCGGCCCGCTGCAGCGATTCTTCTTCGACGCGCTGCAGTTCGTGCGGCTGGCCAGCGCGCTCGATGTCCATTCGGTGTTCGAGAGCCAGTTGCCTTCGGCCGACCAGGGCTGCACGCTGACCGTGCGCAACCTGGTGCCCGCGCCCTTCCTGCGGCCGCGCTTCGCCGCCTCGATGAGCACGGCCTGCTTCTCCGGCACCATCGCGCCCTTCGCCTTCTACCGCGACATGCTGGGCCTGCCCGAGGACGCGGTCGAGCTCGACGTCGGCTCGCCCTTCCAGGCCGCGCAGCTGGAGGTGCGCGTCGCCAGCGCGCTCTCGACCCGCTACCGTGACCGGGGCCGCGCGCTGCGGCCCTTGGTCGACCGCGTGGCCGCGCAGTTCACGCAGCGCCCGGGCAACTACCTGGCCTTCTTCGGCAGCTTCGAGTTTCTCGAGGCGGCGCGCGCGCTGTTCGCCCGCTGCCACCCCGGCATCCCGAACTGGACCCAGACCGCCCAGATGCCCGAGGCCGAGCGCAGCGCCTTCGTGGCGCGCTTTCGCGCGGGCGGCCAGGGCGTGGGCTTCGCGGTGCTGGGCGGCGCCTTCGGCGAAGTCATCGACCTGCCCGGCGACCGGCTGATCGGCGCCTTCATCGCGAGCCTGGGCCTGCCGCGCCACGACGAGCGCCACGAACTCATGCGCGAACGCCTCGACCAGCGCTTCGGCGAGGGCACGGGCTACGCCTACACCTACCTCTACCCCGGCCTGCGCAAGGTGGTGCAGGCGGCCGGACGCGTGATCCGCACCGAGCAGGACGCGGGCGTGCTGCACCTGCTCGACGACCGTTTCGACCAGGCGGAGGTGCGCGCGTTGCTGCCGGCATGGTGGCGCATCGATCGGGACAGCAGTCCGAAGGGTTAAAAAAACAGCCGTACACCATCCACATGGATGGTGATAGGATGGCGCATGGCCCAACCCACTGCCCCCTCCCCCCCCAAGCCCAAACAGCCGCCCGACTCCGAGAAGATCACGATCAACCTCGGCTATGTCGACCTGGGCCACATCGACCTGATGGTGGCCGAGGGCTTCTATTCCAACCGCACCGACTTCATTCGCACCGCGATCCGCAACCAGCTGACGACGCACGGCGAGGTGCTGCGGCAGGTGGTCACGCGCAAGACGCTGGTGCTCGGCCTGCAGCACTTCTCGGCCGCCGACCTCGAAGCCGTGCGGGCCGCGGGCCAGATGCTGCAGATCCGCGTGCTCGGCCTGGCCAGCATCGGCGCCGAGGTCTCGCCCGAACTCGCGCTCGCCACCATCGAATCCCTCACCGTCCTGGGCGCCCTGCATGCCCCTGCGGCCGTCAAATCCGCGCTCTCCGGGCGCATCCACTGAACAGGCCTCGAACACCATGAATGCCATGAACGCCGACTTGCTCCACCTGATGACCGAGGCCACCCGCCTCACGCGTGGCGGAGACCTGCAAGGCGCCACGGCCCTGCTGCGGCAGGCCCTGGTGCAACCCGCGGGCGATGCCGCGGCCACGGCGACAGCCACCGCGACGCACGACGACGTGATCGAAGCCGAGGTCCGCGTGATCGACGAGGCGTCCCCTCCCGCATCCCCATCCGCCGCCGAACGCGCGCCGGCCGAGTCCTGGAGCGCCCATCGCTTCAGCCATCAGGGCCGGCAGATCGCCTACCGGCTCTACGTGCCGGCCCGCCCCGCCGACGCGCCGCGGCCGCCGCTGATCGTGATGCTGCACGGCTGCACGCAGGACGCCCAGGACTTCGCCACCGGCACGCGCATGAACGTGCTGGCGCGCGAGGCCGGCGCGATCGTGCTCTACCCCGAGCAGACGCAGCATGCGAACGCGCAGAAGTGCTGGAACTGGTTCAAGTCCCAGCACCAGCGGCGCGAGCGTGGCGAACCCGCGCTGCTGGCGGCGCTGACCCGCGAGATCGTGGCCACGCACGGCGCCGACCCGGCTCGCGTGTACGTCGCCGGACTGTCGGCCGGCGGTGCCATGGCCGACATCCTGGGCCGCACCCATCCGGACCTGTTCGCGGCGGTGGGCGTGCATTCGGGCCTGCCCGCCGGCGCGGCGCATGACCTGCCGTCGGCCCTGGCCGCGATGCGCGGCGGCGGCAGCCCGGCGCCGGTCCAGGGCCCCGTGCCACCCACCATCGTCTTCCACGGCGACGCCGACGCGACGGTGCATGCCAGCAACGGCACGGCCGTCGCCGACATCGCCCGCCGCGCGCTGGGACCGTCGCGCACGGCCGACGTCACGCAGGGCAACGCCCAGGGCGGCCAGCGCTTCACACGCACCCGCCATCCGGCCGCCGACGGCGGCAACGCGGTCGAGCACTGGCAGTTGCACGGCGCCGGCCATGCCTGGTCGGGCGGCAGTGCCGGTGGCAGCTACACCGCACCGAACGGCGTCGACGCCAGCGCCGAGATGCTGCGCTTCTTCCTCGGCCACACGCTGCACGCGCCGACCGCCTGAGCGGTCTTGGCGTCTGCGCGCTGACGCCGTGCGCGAGGGCGCATACGATCACGCCCATGACCTCCGCTCTTTCCTTCGACAACCCCTACGCCCACGGCTTCGCCCGGTTGGCCGTGGCGGTGCCCCGCAACCGCGTCGCCGACCCGGTGTTCAACGGTCGCGAAACGGTCCGCATGTACCGCGAGGCCGCGGCCGAAGGCGCCGCGCTGGTCGCGTTTCCCGAACTAGGCCTCTCGGCCTACACCTGCGACGACCTGTTCCACCAGACCGCGCTGCTCGAAGGCTGCGAGGTCGCCTTGGCCGAGGTCATCGAGGCCTCGCGCGGCGTGCCGACCGTGGCCGTCGTCGGCCTGCCGGTGCGTGCCGACCATCGCCTGTTCAACTGCGCGGCCGTGGTGGCCGACGGCGTGCTGCTGGGCGTGCTGCCCAAGACCTACCTGCCCAATTACGGCGAGTTCTACGAGGGCCGCCAGTTCAGCGCCGCCGACAGCGCCATTGCCACCGAGATCACGCTGTGCGGCCAGCGCGTGCCCTTCGGCGCCAACCTGCTGTTCAAGGCGCGCAACCTGCCGCTGCTAACGATCCACGTCGAGATCTGCGAAGACGTCTGGGTGCCGATCCCGCCCTCGAGCTATGCAGCGCTGGCCGGCGCCACGGTGCTGGTCAACCTGTCGGCCTCGAACATCACGGTGGGCAAGGCCGACTACCGCCACCAGCTGGTGAGCCTGCAGTCGGCGCGCTGCCTCGCGGCCTACCTGTACTCCTCGGCCGGCATCGGCGAGTCGACCACCGACCTGGCCTGGGACGGCCAGGCGCTGATCTACGAAGGCGGCGAGCTGCTGGCCGAGAGCGAGCGCTTCAGCAACCGCTCGCACCTGATCACGGCCGATGCCGACCTCGAGCGCATGGTGCACGAGCGCATGCGGCAGAACTCTTTCGGCGTGTCGGCGCAACGGCACGCGGCTGCGCTGCGCGAATGGCGCACCATCGAATTCGACCTGCCCGCGATCCCGCAGCAGGCCGGCGCGCTGCGCCGCACGGTCGAGCGCTTCCCCTATGTGCCGGCCGATGCCGCCACGCGCGACGAGCGCTGCCAGGAAGTCTTCAACATCCAGGTGCAGTCGCTGGTGCAGCGGCTCGAGGCCAGCCACATCCAGAAGGTGGTGATCGGCGTCTCGGGCGGGCTCGATTCGACCCATGCGCTGCTGGTCTGCGCCCAGGCCATGGACCGGCTGGGCCGGCCGCGCAGCGACATCCTGGGCTACACCATGCCCGGCTTCGCGACCAGCGACCGCACGCTGCAGCAGGCCCACGGGCTGATGGCCGCCATCGGCTGCAGCGCCAGGGAGATCGACATCCGGCCCAGCTGCAAGCAGATGCTGGCCGACCTGGGCCATCCCTTCGCCGACGGCGTGCCGCAGTACGACATCACCTTCGAGAACGTGCAGGCCGGCGAGCGCACCAGCCACCTGTTCCGGCTGGCCAACCACAACGGCGCGATCGTGGTCGGCACCGGCGACCTCAGCGAGCTCGCGCTGGGCTGGTGCACCTACGGCGTGGGCGACCACATGTCGCACTACAACGTGAACGCCAGCGTGCCCAAGACGCTGATCAAGCACCTGGTGCACTGGGTCGCCGATGCGGGCATCCTGAGCGCCGACGGCAGCGACGTGCTGCGCGCCATCGTCGCCACCGAGGTCAGCCCCGAACTCGTGCCCTCGGGCGATGCCTCGGCCAAGCAACCAGGCCAGCGGACCGAAGACACCATCGGACCGTACGAGCTGCAGGACTTCCACCTGTACTACATCTCGCGCTACGGCTTCCGTCCGTCGAAGGTGGCGTTCCTGGCCTACAGCGCCTGGCACGACCGCACGCTGGGCCGCTGGCCCGAGGCGCTCGCGGGCGAGGAACACAACCAGTACGCGCTGGCCGACATCACGCGCCACCTGCACACCTTCCTCTACCGCTTCTTCAAGACCAGCCAGTTCAAGCGTTCCTGCGTGCCCAACGGGCCCAAGGTGGGCTCGGGCGGCTCGCTCTCGCCGCGCGGCGACTGGCGCGCGCCCAGCGACTCGGAGCCGGAGGTCTGGCTGGCCGAGCTGAAGCGCGTGCCGGCCGATGCGGCCGCGCCGCTCGGCCCGCGCTGAGCGGCGCGGCCGCCGCTCGGTCGACGCTCAGCCCACGTTCACCGGCACGAAGATCCGGTCGGTGCCGCGCTGGATCAGCAGCGCCACCGACTTCCCGGACTTCGCGACCGCCGCGCGCACCTGCTCGGCGCTGCGGGCAGGCGTGCCGTTGATCGACAGCAGCACGTCGCCCGGCTGCACGCCGGCCAGTGCCGACGGGCCGGCCGCGTCTTCGATCAGCAGGCCGCCCTCGACCGCGGCCTCGCGCTTCTCCTGCGGCTGCAGCGGACGCAGCGCCAGGCCGAGCTTGCCCTTGCCGACCGCCTCGTCGTTCGAGGCCACGGTCGTGCCCTTCTCGGCCGCATCGCCGAGCTTGGCCGTCAGTTCCTCGCGCGCGCCCTGGCGCCAGATGTCGAGCTTCACTTCGCTGCCCGGCTTGCGCTGGCCGATCACCGCGGGCAGGTCGCCCGAGGACACGATGGGTTGACCATCGACCTGGCGGATCACGTCGCCCGAACGCAGGCCGGCCTTCTCGCCCGGACTGCCCTTCTCGACGTTCGACACCAGCGCGCCTTCGGGCTTGTCGAGCTTGAAGGAGTCGGCGAAGGCCTGATTGACCTCCTGCACCGCGACGCCCAGGCGTGCATGGCTGGCCTTGCCGGTGGCCACGATCTGGTCTTTGATCTGCACCGCGACGTCGATCGGGATCGAGAAGGACACGCCCTGGAAGCCGCCGCTGCGGCTGTAGATCTGCGAGTTGATGCCCACGACCTCGCCACGCGTGTTGATCAGCGGGCCGCCCGAGTTGCCGGGGTTGATCGGCACGTCGGTCTGGATGAAGGGCACGTAGCTGTCGTCGGGCAGCGAGCGGCCCTTGGCGCTGACCACGCCCGCGGTCACGGTGTTCTCGAAGCCGAAGGGCGAGCCGATGGCCAGCACCCATTCGCCGACCTTGAGGTCCTTGGTGCTGCCGATGGCCACGGTGGGCAGGTTTTTCGCCTCGATCTTGAGCACCGCGATGTCGGTCTTGGCATCGGCGCCCAGCACCTTGGCGCGGAACTCGCGCCGGTCGGTCAGCTTGACGGTGACTTCCTTCGCGTCCTTCACCACATGGGCGTTGGTGATGATGACCCCGCCGGCATCGACGATGAAGCCCGAGCCCTGGCCGCGCGTGGGCACTTCGCGCTCCTGCTGCTGGCGGCCGCGCGGGCCCATCTGACCCTGGAAGCGGCGGAAGAATTCGGCCATCGGGTCGTCCGGGTCCATGCCGTTGGGCAGGCCGCCGTCGAACGAGGTCTTGGTGGTGCCGGTGACGCTGATGTTCACCACCGCCGGGCCGTCGCGCGAGGTGATCTCGGAGAAGTCGGGCAGGGTCATGACCGGCGCGGCCACCACGGTCGCCACCGGCCCAGGGGCCACGGCGCGTGCGCTGGTGTAGGCACCGGCGCCCACGGCACCGATCACGCCGGCGGACGCCAGCGCCAGCACCAGGCCCTTGGTCGAAGTCAGTCGGGTGTTCATGAAGTTTCCTTTCGAGGGTGTGGGATGAAACACGATGAAAGGAATGTGATCTCCCAGACTTAGGCAACGCTTAAAGCGTCGCCCCCGTCGCTCCATGGCCTCAGGTGCGCCGGGGAAAACGCACCGTCGCGCGCAGTCCGCCCAGGCGCTCGGAGGCGTCGAGCACCACGCTGGCGCCGTGCAGGTCGGCGATCGACTTCACGATCGCCAGGCCCAGGCCACTGCCCGAGGCCTGCGATGCGCCGGCCCGGTAGAAGCGATCGAGCACGCGTTCGCGCTCCTCGGCCGGCAGGCCCGGGCCGCTGTCCTCCACCACCAGCGCCACGCCGTCGTCTTCGGCCGAGATGCGCAGGTCGACCCGGCCGCTCTCGGGCGTGTACTTGACGGCGTTGTCCAGCAGGTTGCGCAGCAGCATGCGCAGGGCTTCGGCATGGCCCGTGACCGCGGCCGTCGCGGATGCTTCGTCCACGCCGATGTCGATGTGCCGCGCCTGCGCCGCCGCGACCACGTCGGAGATCGCGAGCCGTGCGAGTTCCGACAGATCGACCTGCGTCGCCGCGGCGCCGGACGCCACGCTGGCCTCGTGCCGCGCCAGCGCCAGCATCTGCTCGACCAGCCGCGTGGCGCGGTCGATGCCGGCGGTCAGCCGGCCGACCGCGACCTCGCGCGTGGCCTCGTCCTGCGCGCGCTGCAGGCCTTGCACCTGCAGCTTGAGCGCGGCCAGCGGCGAGCGCAACTCGTGCGCGGCGTCGGCCACGAAGTGCTTCTGCGCCTCGAAGGCATGGCGCACCCGCTCGAACAGCAGGTTGAGTTCGTGCACCAGCGGCCGCACCTCCTCGGGCAGGCCGCTCTCGTTGACCGGCGACAGGTCGTCGGCCTGGCGTGCCGCCACCTGCGTGCGCACGCGCGCCACCGGTGCCAGCGAGCGGCTGACCACCCACCACACGACCAGCATCAGGATCGGCGCCATCAGGCCCACCGGCATCACCGTGCGCAGCGCCAGCGCGCCCGCCATCTGGCGGCGCACCGCCATGTCCTGCGCCACCTGGATCACCAGCCCGCGCGCCTGCATCGAGTACACGCGGTAGGTGGTGCCGCGGGCCTGCACGTCGGCGAAGCCCAGCACCGCGATCTGCGGCAGCGCGGCCCGGTCGGCCGATTCGAAGATGCGTTCGCCGTCGGCGGTCCAGACCTGCACCACGAATTCGAAGTTCTGGTCGGCACTGCCGATGCCGCCGACCGCGGCGCTGGGCGGCAGGCCGGCGCGCAGCGACATCGCCATCTGCTGCATGTGGTAGTCGAAGATCTCGTCGGCCTCCTTGAGCACCGTGCGGTACGCCACCAGCGCCTGCGCGCCCGCGGCCAGCACGATGGCCGCCAGCAGGAAGAACAGCAGGCGCGCACGCAGCGAACCGACGAGGGGGCGGTCCGTACGGGTCATGCGCGATTCACCATGTAGCCCACGCCGCGCACGTTGCGGATGAAGTCCGCGCCCAGCTTCTTGCGCAGGCCGTGCACATAGACCTCGATGGCGTTGCTGCTGATCTCGTCCTTCCAGCTGTAGAGTTTTTCCTCGAGCTGGGCGCGCGACAGCACCATGCCGGGCCGCGCGATCAGCGGCTCCAGCACCGCCCATTCGCGCGCCGACAGGATCACCGGCTCGCCGTTGCGCGTGACCTCGCGCGTGCCCGGGCTGATGCTCACGCCCAGGTGCTCGTACACCGGCTCGGCTCGGCCCGAGGCACGCCGCAGCAGCGCCCGGATGCGCGCCAGCAGCTCGTCGAGGTCGTAGGGCTTGAGCACGTAGTCGTCGGCGCCGGCATCCAGCCCCTCGATGCGCTGCTGCACCGAATCGCGCGCGGTGGCGATCAGCACCGGCATGCGCTGCTTGCGCAGGCGCAAGGCGCGCAGCACCTCGAGCCCGTCGCGCCGCGGCACGCCGAGGTCGAGCAGCACCAGGTCGTACTGCTGGGCGCGCAGCGCGCTGTCGGCGGCGTCGCCGTCCTTGACCCAGTCGACCGCGTACTGCTCGGCGCGCAGCAGGTCTAGCACGGCTTCGCCGATCATCAGGTCGTCTTCGAGCAGCAGCAGGCGCATGAGCAACACTCCGGCATCTAAAGCAGCGCGCGCACTTCGCGCGCCGCCTCGTAAAGCAGGGGCAGCATGTCGCGGCGGATCGCCTCGTCGCTGCGGTGCGCGCCCGACAGCACCACGTTGAGCGCCGCCACGGTGCGGCCCTTCATGTCGCGCAGCGGCACGGCCAGCGCCTGCACGCCCAACTCGTGTTCCTCGCTGGCGATGCAGTGGTCGTCCTTGCGGGCCTGCGCGACGCGCTGGCGCAGCACGCTGGTCTGCGTGACGGTGTTCGGCGTGAGCCGCGCCAGCGTGCGGCACTTGAGCCATTGCGTGAGCTCGGCGCCGCTCATCGCGGCCAGCAGCATGCGGCCTGTCGAGGTGGCGTGCGCGGGCAGGCGCGCACCCAGGTGCAGGCCGTAGGCCAGCACGCGCACCGGTGCGCCGCTCACGCTGCGCGCCACGATCACGGCCTCCTCGCCGTCAAGCACCACGGCGGAAAACGACTCCTGCGTCTGCGCGGCCAGCCGGTTCAGCGTGGGCTGCAGCGCGCGCGGCAGTCGCGACGAGGCGAGATAGCTGCCCGAGAAGCGCAGCACCTTGGGCGACATCCAGAAGGAACTGCCGTCGGTGTCGAGGTAGCCCAGGTGCGCGAGCGTGAGCAGGTGGCGCCGTGCCGCGGCCCGCGTGAGGCCGGCGCGCGCCGCGGCCTGGGTGGCGTTGAGCCGCTGGCGTTCGGTGTCGAAACTCTCCAGCACCGCCATGCCTTTGGCGATGCCTTCGATGAAGTCGGGTTTGGCGATGGTCATGGAGATGGGGCAACCGTTGCTGCGCGATCATCGCACAGCCACTCGTTTCAGCGCGCATTGGCGTGCGCCGGACAGCCCCTGGGCACGCGCCGCGCCCTACGCTCGTCTCCATCCCGCGCCCCCATTCAGGAGACCATCGCATGCGCACCCAAGTCGCCATCATCGGCGCCGGCCCGGCCGGCCTGCTGCTCGGCCAATTGCTTCATCAGGCCGGCATCGACAACGTGATCGTCGAGCGCCAGACCGCCGAGCACGTGCTCGGCCGCATCCGTGCCGGCGTGCTCGAGCAGGTGACGATGGACCTGCTGGCGCGCGCCGGCGTCGATGCACGCGCGCGGGCCGAAGGCCTGCCGCACGACGGCATCGAACTGCTGTTCCAGGGCAGCCGCCACCGCATCGACCTGCACGGGCTGACCGGCGGCAAGCAGGTCACGGTCTATGGCCAGACCGAGGTCACGCGCGACCTGATGCAGGCGCGCGCCGCGGCCGGCCTGCGCACGGTCTACCTGGCGTCGGAGGTCGGCCTGCACGACTTCGACGGCGCGCAGCCGCGGGTGAACTTCCGCGTCGGCGACGGCAGCACGCAGGAGATCGCATGCGATTTCATCGCCGGCTGCGACGGCTTCCACGGCGTGAGCCGTGCGAGCGTGCCCGCGGCCGCGCTGCGGCTGCACGAGAAGGTGTACCCCTTCGGCTGGCTGGGCGTGCTGGCCGACGTGCGGCCGGTGTCCGACGAGCTGATCTACGCCAACACCGAGCGCGGCTTCGCGCTGTGCAGCATGCGCAGCGCCACGCGCAGCCGCTACTACCTGCAGGTGCCCAGCGACGAGAAGGTCGCGAACTGGAGCGAAGCGGCCTTCTGGGACGAACTGCGCACCCGGCTCGACCCCGAGGCGCGCGAGCGCCTGGAAACCGGGCCGGCGCTGGAGATGAGCATCGCGCCCCTGCGCAGCTTCGTGGCCGAACCGATGCGCTTCGGCCGGCTGCTGCTGGCCGGCGACGCCGCGCACATCGTGCCGCCCACCGGCGCCAAGGGCCTGAACCTGGCCGCGGCCGACGTGGGCTACCTGGCGCGCGCCATGCAGGCCTTCTATGGCGAGCGCTCGGAATCGGCGCTCGACCGTTACTCCGACCTGTGCCTGCGCCGGGTCTGGAAGGCCGAACGCTTCTCGTGGTGGTTCACCTCGCTGATGCACCGCTTCCCCGACACCGGCGCCTTCGGCCAGAAGATCCAGGAGGCCGAGCTCGACTACCTGGTGCATTCACAGGCGGCATCGACCGCGCTGGCCGAGAACTACGTCGGCCTGCCGCTGGAAGATTTCTAGCCGGCTGCGTTCAACGCTTCCCACACGCGTGCCGAACTCAGCGGCATCTGCAGCGTGGGCGCCCGCGCCCCGAAGCCGGCCCGCGCGAAGGCATCGGCCACCGCGTTGACCACCGCCGGCGTGGCGCCGATGGTGCCCAGTTCGCCCACGCCCTTCACGCCCAGCGGGTTGTTCTTGCAGGGCGTGGATTCGTCCATCTCGGTGCGGAACATGGCCTCGGCCACCTCGGCGCGCGGCACCGCGTAGTCCATCAGGCTGCCGGTCACGGGCTGGCCGGTCTCGACGTCGTAGACCACGCGCTCGTACAGCGCCTGGCCGATGCCCTGCACCGCGCCGCCGTCGAGCTGGCCGCGCACGATCATCGGGTTGATCACCCGGCCCACGTCGTTCACCGAGCTGTACGCGACCACGCTGACCTCGCCGGTCGGCGCATCGATCTCGACCTCGCAGATGTGGCAGCCGTTGGGCCAGGTCGGCCCGGCCACCGCGCTGGTGGAGTCGACGAAGATCTGGCCCTCGGGCTGCCGGCCCGCGAGATCGAACAGGTCGAGCGACAGGTCGGTGCCGGCCACGGTGAAGCGGCCGTCGGCATAGTGCACGTCGGCCGGCGCGGCCTCGAAGGCCTGCGCCGCCAGTTCGCGCGCACGGTCGACCGTGCGCTCGGCCCCCACGCGCACGGCGGAGCCGCCGGTGAACAGCGAGCGCGAACCCGCGCTGCCGAAACCGTCGCCGCGGTCGGTGTCGCCCAGGATCACGCGCACCTTCTCGATCGGCACGCCGAACACGTCGACCGCCAGCTGCGCGAGCGAGGTGGCGATGCCCTGCCCCATCGCATTGACGGCCGAGAAGACCTCGATGATCCCGTCGGGCTTGACCGCCACGGTGACGCGTTCCTCGAACACGTTGCCGCCGGTCCACTCGAGGAAGGTCGCGATGCCCAGGCCGCGCATCCTGCCTGCGGCCTTCGACGCGGCCGCGCGGGCCTCGAAGCCGCTCCAGTCGGCCAGCGCCAGGCCCTGGTCCATCACCTTCTCGAACTGGCCGGTGTCGTAGACCTGCTTCATCGGGTTTGTGTAGGGCATCTGCGCGGGGCTGATGAAGTTGCGGCGGCGCAGCGCGACGCGGTCGATGCCGGTCTGGCGCGCGGCCTCGTCCATCAGCCGCTCCATCAGGAAGATGGCCTCGGGCCGGCCTGCACCGCGGTAGGCGCCGGTGGGGGCGCAATTGGTGAGCACGGCCTGGAAGTGGAAGTCGACGGTCGCGATGTCGTAGACGCTGGTCTGCACCCACGGGCCGATCAGCAACTGGATCGCGACACCGGTGCCGGTGGCATAGGCGCCCACGTTGGCCAGCGAATGAATGCGCAGCGCGAGGATGCGGCCGCTGGCGTCGAGCGCGAGTTCGGCCTTCGACGCGATGTCGCGCCCATGCGCCGACGAAAGGAATTCCTCGCTGCGGTCGGCCACCCATTTCACCGGCCGCTTCAGCACATGCGCGCAGTAGGCGGTGGCGATGTCTTCCGGGTAGGCACCGGTCTTCATGCCGAAGCCGCCGCCCACGTCGCCCACCACCACGCGCACCTGTTCCTTGGCCAAGCCGATGGCTTCGCAGATCGAATTGCGCGTGCTCGACGGCATTTGCGTGCTCATGCGCACGGTGAGGCGGCCGCTGTCGGCATCGACGTCGACCAGCACCGAGCGCGGCTCGATGGTGAGTGCGACCACGCGCTGGTTGACCACCTCGAGCGCGATCACGTGCGCGGCCTGGGCGAAGGCGGCCGCCGTTGCAGCCACATCGCCGTGGCGCGCCTCGGCCGCAATGTTGTTCGGCGCCGCCTCGAGCAGCTGCGGCGCGCCGTCGGCGACCGCGGCCGCCAGGTCGACCACCATCGGCAGCTCTTCGTAGTCGACCAACACGGCCTCGGCCGCGTCGCGCGCCTGGGCCACCGATTCGGCGACCACGGCGACCACCGCCTCGCCCACGAAGCGCGCCCGCTCGTGCGCGAGTGCGTGCCGATCAGGCGACACGCCGGGGCCGCCGTCGGGCCGCTTGAAGCCCGCGGTGCCCGGCATCGGCTTGACGCCTGCGCCCGCCAGGTCGGCACCGCTGAACACGCCCAGCACACCGGGCATGCCGCGCGCGGCTTGCGTGTCGACCGACACGATGCGCGCATGCGGGTACGGCGAGCGCACGAAGACCAGGTGCGCGAGCGGCGTCGCGCCGCCGGGCCGCACGTCGTCGGTGTACTGGCCGGCGCCGGAGAGCAGGGCCTGGTCCTCGAGGCGGCGCACCGCCTGACCGCTGCCGAAACGAAGAGGGGACGGAGAAGTCTCTGAAACGTTCACGTGGGTCTTCCTGCAGGTGGGATGCGGAAGCGCCACTATAGGGCGCGATCGCCAATGCCGCTGCGCCCGATGCGACCGCGCCGGCGTGCGGACGGCGGCCAAAGCCGTGTATACCTGCACCATGCAACTCCCCTGGCTCGCGCCCGGCGCGCCCCTTCCCGACCCGGCCCTGACCTGGGGCCCCGCCGATCCGGTGCCCGGCCTGCTGGCGGGCGGCGGCACCCTCGACGTGCCCACGCTGCTGGATGCCTACAGCCACGGCATCTTTCCCTGGTTCAGCGACGACCAGCCCATCCTCTGGTGGAGCCCCGACCCGCGCATGACGCTGGCACCGGCGGCCTTCCGCCTGCACCGCTCGCTGCGCAAGGTGCTGCAGGCCTTCCGCGCCGACGCCCGCTGCGAGATCCGGATCGACCACGACTTCGACGCCGTGATCCGCGCCTGCTCGGCGGCGCCGCGCGACGGCCAGTCGGGCACCTGGATCGTGCCGGCGATGGTCGAGGCCTACGGCGCGCTGCACCGGGCCGGCCATGCCCACAGCGTCGAGACCTGGATCGACGGCGAGCTCGTGGGCGGGCTCTACTGCGTGGCGATCGGCCGCGCGGTGTTCGGCGAATCGATGTTCGCGCGCCGCACCGACGCCTCCAAGATCGCGCTGGCGGCGCTGGTGAGCCTGTGCCGGCGGCACGGCGTCGCGCGCATCGACTGCCAGCAGAACACGGCCCACCTGGCCAGCCTGGGCGCCGAGGAAATGCCGCGTGCGCGCTTCATCGAGCATGTGGCACGGGCACGCGGCGAGGCCGGACCCACCTGGCGTTTCGAGCCCGTATACTGGTCCGAACTGTTGCCCGCACGCTCTTCCACGGCCCTGTGACGCACCTCAAGGAACTCCCGCTCCACACGTTGCAGTTCTATGCAACGGCACCCTATCCGTGCAGCTACCTGCCGGACCGGCAGGCGCGCTCGCAGGTCGCGACGCCCAGCCACCTGATCCACAACGACGCCTACTCGGACCTGGTGCGCAGCGGCTTCCGGCGCAGCGGCATGTTCACCTACCGTCCCTATTGCGACGGCTGCACGGCCTGTGTGCCACTGCGCGTGTGCGTCGGCGATTTCAAGCCCAACCGCAGCCAGCGCCGTGCCACCGCACAGCACGCCGACCTGCAGGTGCGGGTGCTCAAGCTGTGCTTCGTGCCCGAGCACTACCAGCTCTACCTGCGCTACCAGAACGGGCGCCACGCCGGCGGCGGCATGGACCACGACAGCATCGACCAGTACACCCAGTTCCTGCTGCAGAGCCGGGTGAACTCGCGCCTGGTCGAGTTCCGCGAGACGCAGCCCGACGGCAGCCCGGGCGCGCTCAAGATGGTGTCGATCCTCGACGTGCTCAACGACGGCATCTCCGCCGTCTACACCTTCTACGAGCCCGAGGAGGGCACCGCCTACGGCAACCACGGCGTGCTGTGGCAGATCGCGCAGGCACGCCAGTTGGGCCTGCCCTACGTATACCTCGGCTACTGGATCGCGGGCAGCCCGAAGATGAATTACAAGGCGCGCTATGCGCCGCACGAAGTGCTGATCGACGGTCAGTGGCAGCCCGGTGATTTCACAAAGTAAAATCACGGCTCGGTCTTTCCGAGGCCCTACTGCGCTGCGCACATGAGAAAACCACAATCAGACGTTCCTGCCACGCCGGTCATCCAGGTCATCGAACGCATGTTTTCGCTGATCGACGTGCTGGCCTCGCGCGAGGAGGCCATCTCGCTCAAGGAGATCAGCGAGAAGACCGGCCTGCACCCGTCGACCACGCACCGGATCCTCAACGACCTGGCCGTCGGCCGCTTCGTCGACCGTCCCGAGGCCGGTAGCTACCGGCTGGGCATGCGCCTGCTGGAGCTGGGCAACATGGTCAAGGGTCGGCTCAACGTGCGCGACGCGGCGCTCACGCCCATGCGCGAGCTGCACAAGCTGACACAGCAGCCAGTCAACCTCAGCATGCGGCAGGGCGACGAGATCGTCTACATCGAGCGCGCCTACAGCGAGCGCTCGGGCATGCAGGTGGTGCGCGCCATCGGCGGCCGCGCCCCGCTGCACCTCACCTCCACCGGCAAGCTCTTCCTGGCCGCCGACGACCCCCAGCGCGTGCGCAGCTACGCCACCCGCACCGGTCTGGCCGGCCACACCCGCAACAGCATCACGCAACTGCCGCTGCTCGAACGCGAGCTGTCGAAGGCACGCCAGTACGGCATCGCACGCGACAACGAGGAACTGGAGCTGGGGGTGCGCTGCATGGCCGTGGGCATCTACGACGACCAGAGCAAGCTGGTGGCCGGCCTGTCGATCTCCGCTCCCGCCGATCGCCTGGACGAAGGCTGGCTGCCCAAGCTGCAAGCCACGGCCAGCGAAATCTCGAATGCGCTGGGCTACAACCAGAACGCACCGACGGCGCCCTGAGGCGCCGTCAAACACAACCCAACCGAAACAGCCCCTGACTTATTCCAGGGACACCGCGGAACCGGCTTTGCCGGGCCGCTGGTGTAGCCCCCTGGGGGGAAGTCGAAGCGACACGAAGTGCGCGAGACCTCGGGGGAGAGCCAAGGGACACCGCGGAACTGGCTTTGCCAGGCCGCTGGTGTCGCCCCCTTGAGGGGGGAGGCGCAGCCACACGAAGTGGGCAAGCCTTCGGGGGTGGGCTCAATCTCCTGCCATGTGCTGCGCAGCAGCCTGCATCGACGGCGACATCATGTGCTTGGCCTCGACCCAGCGACGCACGCGCTCGGCATCACCGATCCGGCTGAGCTTGCCGGCGGAATCCAGGAACACCATGATCAGCTTGCGACCCGCGATGCGGGTCTGCATCACCAAGCACTGGCCCGCCTCGGAGATGTAACCGGTCTTCTGCAGGCCGATCTCCCATTCGGGGTTCTTCACCAGGCGGTTGGTGGTCGTGTACTGCAACATGCGGTTGCCGACCTCGACCTGGTAGCCGGGCGAGGTCGACAGCTCGCGCACCACCGAATCGGCCGACGCGGCGTTCACCAGCAATGCCAGATCCTGCGCGCTCGCCTGGTTGCGGCTCGACAGGCCCGTCGGCTCGACGTAGCGGGTGTCCTTCATGCCCAGCATCCTGGCCTTGGCATTCATCATGCTCACGAAGGTCGCGAGGCCGCCCGGATAGGTGCGACCCAGCGCATGCGCGGCGCGGTTCTCGCTGGACATCAGCGCCAGGTGCAGCAGTTCGCCGCGCGACAGCGTGGCGCCGATGCGCAGGCGCGAGCTGCTGCCTTTTTCGGTGTCGACGTCGTCCTGGGTGATGGTGATCAGTTCTTCCATCGGCAGGTGCGCCTCGCTCACCAGCAGGCCGGTCATGAGCTTGGTCAGCGAGGCGATGGGCAGCACCGCGTGGTCGTTCTTGCTGAACAGCACTTCGCGCGTGTCCTGGTCGATCACCAGCACTGCGCTCGACTTCAGATCCAGGGCGTCGCCGGTGCTGTGCAGACCCGCGAGCTGACCATAGGACAGGCGCGCCGGCTCGGCCACGCGCACTACCGACCGCCGCTGCACCGCCACGACCGTCTTGCCATTTTTCTTGCGGATCGTGGCCACCACGTTCTTGCCGCCACGCACGGTGCGCTCGGCCTTGGCAGGCGCCGCCTTCGCGGTCCGCTGGGCGGCCGCAGCCGGCTTGGCCGCCTTGCGCTTGCTGCTGTCGGCAGTGGCTTGGGTCTTCTTCGCGGCCACCGGACGCTTGGCGGCAGCCTGCGCCGCAGGCACCAGGAAAGCGGCCGCGCACAGGGCCGCAGTGACAAAACGGAGGGCCGCGCGGAAACGCTGGGGTGAAACTCGGTGGGAACGGGCTTCGGGCATCAAGGAATCTCCAGCGGCGACAAGGACCCGCAGTGTAGCGAAATCAAAAAAAGCGCGCAATAACAGTTACTTGCGCCCTTTTCTTCACTCGAAACAAAAGGATCGCCTCACAACCTACCCTTGCGCTGCCACTCTCTCAGCTTGGCTCTGTAACTTGTTGAGCGCACTCAAATAAGCCTTGGCAGAAGCCACAACGATGTCGGGATCCGCCCCCACGCCGTTGACGACCCGTCCGGCGTTTTGCAGCCGAACCGTGACCTCCCCCTGGCTTTCGGTCGATCCGCTGATCGCATTCACCGAATAAAGCACCATTTCCGCCCCGCTTTTCACGTGACTCTCGATGGCCTTGAGCGAGGCATCGACCGGGCCGTTGCCGTCCGAGGTGCCGGTGACTTCCCGGCCCTGGACCGTGAAGACCACCCGGGCCTGCGGCCGCTCGCCGGTTTCGCTGTGCTGCGCCAGGGAGACGAAGCCGAACTGCTCACCAACGTTCGACCCCTCCTCGTCGCTGACGAGCGCGAGGATGTCTTCGTCGAAAATTTCGCTCTTGCGGTCGGCCAGCTCCTTGAAGCGGGCGAAAGCGGTGTTGATGTCGGCCTCGCTCTCCATGGTCACGCCCAGCTCGATCAGGCGCTGCTTGAAGGCGTTGCGCCCGCTGAGCTTGCCGAGCACGATCTTGTTGTGGCTCCAGCCCACGTCCTCGGCGCGCATGATCTCGTAGGTGTCGCGGGCCTTGAGCACGCCGTCCTGGTGGATGCCCGAGGCGTGCGCGAAGGCGTTGGCGCCGACCACGGCCTTGTTCGGCTGCACCACGAAGCCGGTGGTCTGGCTGACCATGCGGCTGGCGGCCAGGATGTGCTGGGTGTCGATGCCCAGATCGAGTCCGAAATAGTCCTTGCGCGTCTTCACCGCCATCACGATCTCTTCGAGCGAGCAGTTGCCGGCGCGCTCGCCCAGGCCGTTGATGGTGCACTCGACCTGGCGCGCGCCGCCGATCTTCACGCCGGCCAGCGAATTCGCCACCGCCATGCCCAGGTCGTTGTGGCAGTGCACCGACCAGATCGCCTTGTCGCTGTTCGGGATGCGCTCGCGCAGGGTCTTGATGAAGTTGCCGTAGAGCTCGGGAATGGCATAGCCCACGGTGTCGGGCACGTTGATGGTGGTGGCGCCCTCGGCGATCACCGCCTCGAGCACGCGGCACAGGAAGTCCACATCGCTGCGATAGCCGTCTTCCGGGCTGAACTCCACGTCGCCGACCAGGTTGCGCGCAAAGCGCACGGACAGCTTGGCCTGCTCGAACACCTCGTCGGGCGACATCCGCAGCTTCTTCTCCATGTGCAGCGGCGACGTGGCGATGAAGGTGTGGATGCGGCCGCTGGCCGCACCCTTGAGCGCCTCGGCGGCGCGCGAGATGTCGCGGTCGTTGGCGCGCGACAGCCCGCAGATGGTCGCGTCCTTGATCGTGCCCGCGATCAGCTTGACCGCTTCGAAGTCGCCGTTCGAACTGGCGGGGAAGCCGGCCTCGATGACGTCGACCTTCAGCCGCTCGAGCTGCTTGGCGATGCGCAGCTTCTCGTCCTTGGTCATGGACGCGCCTGGCGATTGCTCGCCGTCACGCAGGGTGGTGTCGAAAATGATCAGCTTGTCGGTCATCGTGGAGCTCCGTGGTTCTGGCTGGCGAACCGGCGCCGGGCGCCGGCCCGTTCAGGCGGTTTCAGCCACCGATTGTGCGCTGGCCGCGCCCTGGGCCCGCGCCCGCTCCAGGCCCGAGACGATCGCCTTGAGCGAGGCCGTGACGATGTTGGCGTCGATGCCCACGCCGAACAGCGTCTGCTGGTCGATGCGCAGCTCGAGATACGCCACGGCCTGCGCGTCGGCGCCCGCACCGATCGCGTGCTGGTGGTAGTCGATCACGCGGATCGCGTGACCGGTGTGGGTTGCGAGGGCCTGGATGAAGGCATCGATCGGGCCGTTGCCGCGCCCTTCGATGGGCTTGATCTCTCCTTCCCAAGGCAGGTCGCCCCGCAGAAGCACCGAGGCACTGGCGCCCTCGCCCTGCTCCTCGAGCACGCGGTGCTGCAAGGCCTGCACGGTCTTCAGGCCGTACTCGCGCTCGAACAAGGCGTAGAGATCGGCCGCGGTCAGTTCCTTGCCGCCCACGTCCATCACGCGCTGCACGACCTGCATGAATTCCATCTGCAGGCGGCGCGGCATCTCGATGCCGTACTCGCTCTCGAGCAGGTAGGCCATGCCGCCCTTGCCCGACTGGCTGTTGACGCGGATCACGGCTTCGTAGCTGCGGCCCACGTCCTTCGGATCGATCGGCAGATAGGGCATGTCCCAGATGTCGCCGTCCTTGCGTGCCGCGAAGGCCTTCTTGATCGCATCCTGGTGCGAACCGGAGAACGAGGTGTAGACCAGGTCGCCGACGTAGGGGTGGCGCGGATGCACCGGGAGCTGGTTGCAGTGCTCGACCGTGGCGCGGATCTCGTCGATGTTCGAGAAGTCGAGCTCGGGCGAGACGCCCTGCGTGTAGAGGTTGAGCGCGACGTTCACCAGGTCGAGGTTGCCGGTGCGCTCGCCGTTGCCGAAGAGGCAGCCCTCGATGCGCTCGGCGCCGGCCATCAGGGCCAGTTCGCCGGCGGCGGTGCCGGTCCCGCGGTCGTTGTGCGGATGCACGCACAGGATGATCGAATCGCGCCGCTCGAGATGGCGGTGCATCCACTCGATCATGTCGGCAAAGATGTTCGGCGTGGAATGCTCGACCGTGGTCGGCAGGTTGACGATGCACTTGCGCTCGGGCGTCGGCTGCCAGACAGCGGTGACCGCATCGACCACGCGCTTGGAGAACACCACGTCGGTGCCCGAGAACATTTCGGGCGAGTACTGGAAGGTCCACTGCGTGTTCGGCTGCTTCGCGGCGCAGTCGTTGAACATCCGCGCATGGGTGCTGGCGAGTTCGACGATCTGGTCCTCGTCCATGCCGAGCACCACGCGCCGCATGATCGGCGCCACGGCGTTGTAGAGATGCACGATGGCGCGCGGCGCGCCCTGCAAGGCTTCGAAGGTGCGCGTGATGAGGTGGTCGCGCGCCTGCGTCAGCACCTGGATCGTCACGTCGTCGGGGATGCGGTCTTCCTCGATCAGCTTGCGAACGAAGTCGAATTCGACCTGCGAGGCGGAAGGAAAGCCGACTTCGATTTCCTTGAAACCGATCGCCACCAGGGTCTCGAACATGCGCATCTTGCGATCGATGTCCATGGGTTCGACCAAGGCCTGGTTGCCGTCACGCAGATCCGTCGACAGCCAGATCGGCGCCTTGGTCAGAACGGCGTCGGGCCAGGTGCGGTCCTTGAGGCCGATCGGTGCAAAGGCGCGGTACTTGGCTTGCGGGTGCTTCAACATGACGATTCTTTCGATGGGTGGTTGAACCACCAGCAACCCCAAAAACAAAACGGCCCGTTGCTGGTGCGAACGGGCCGTGATGAGGGATATGCGCGTGCGCTACCGTCTCCGCCCGAAGGGGATGGCTAGTAGGGACAGCGAAATCTTGTTCATGGAAGTTGCGAATGTAGCACAGCCTCGGCTACTTGTGCAGGCCGCGCTCGTCGGGCTCGTCGGTGGAAATACTGATCATGCTCACCTGCTGGCCCTTGGCCTTGCGCCAGGCGTAGACCACGAAGCCGCTCAGACCGTAGGCGACGAACACGCCGAACAGCACGGTCGGCGGGTGGATGTTGATGACCGCGATACCCAGCGCGATGAGCACGATCACCACGAAGGGCACGCTCTTCTTCATCTGGATGTCCTTGAAGCTGTAGAACGGCGCGTTGGTCACCATCGACAGGCCGGCATAGAGCGTGAACGCAAAGGTGAGCCAGGTGATCTGGATCCACGAGAGGTACAGCACCTCGCCGCCGCGCTTGCCCCATTCGGTCATGAGCCAGATGAAGCCCGCGACCAATGCCGCGGCAGCCGGCGACGGCAGGCCCTGGAACCAGCGCTTGTCGACCACGCCGGTGTTGACGTTGAATCGCGCCAGCCGCAAGGCTGCGCAGGCGCAGTACACGAAGGCCGCGATCCAGCCCCAGCGCCCCAGGCCCTTGAGCGACCACTCGTAGGCGATCAACGCCGGCGCGGCCCCGAAGGACACCATGTCCGACAGCGAATCCATCTGCTCGCCGAAGGCACTCTGCGTGTTGGTCATGCGCGCGACGCGACCGTCGAGGCTGTCGAGAATCATCGCAGCGAACACGCCCAGCGCCGCCAGGTCGAAGCGCGCGTTCATCGCCATCACGACCGAGTAGAAGCCACCGAACAGTGCCGCCAGCGTGAACAGGTTGGGCAGGATGTAGATGCCCTTGCGGCGCTTGCGCGGCGCAATGTCGTCGGGGAGCGTGTCGTCATGCATGAAAACGGCCTCCGACAGCGGTGGCACGGGGCTTCGCAGCCTTCGAAGTCATGACGGAACGAGGGGGGAAATTCATCGGCAGCAGTGTAGTTCAGGCGCCCTGCGCACCCGGAATGGAAAAAGGCCACCGGGTGGTGGCCTTTGGGAGCGGATGTGATCCGATCAGTTGCGGGTCTGGTCGACCAGCTTGTTCTTCTTGATCCAGGGCATCATCGCGCGCAGCTTTTCGCCGACGACTTCGATCTGATGCTCGGCATTCAGGCGACGGCGGCTGATCAGCACGGGCTGGCCGGCAGCGGCTTCGAGCACAAAGCTCTTGGCGTATTCGCCGGTCTGGATGTCCTCCAGAACCTTCTTCATGGCCTTCTTGGTCTCGTCGTTCACGATGCGCGGGCCCGTGACGTACTCGCCGTATTCGGCGTTGTTCGAGATCGAGTAGTTCATGTTGGCGATGCCGCCTTCATAGATCAGGTCGACGATCAGCTTGAGTTCGTGCAGGCATTCGAAGTACGCCATTTCGGGCGCGTAGCCGGCTTCCACCAGCGTCTCGAAACCCGCCTTGATCAGTTCGACCGTGCCACCGCACAGAACCGCTTGTTCGCCGAACAGGTCGGTCTCGGTTTCTTCGCGGAAGTTGGTCTCGATGATGCCGGCCTTGCCGCCGCCGTTGGCGGTGGCGTAGCTCAGCGCCAGGTCACGGGCCTTGCCGCTCTTGTCCTGATGCACGGCCACGAGGTGGGGCACGCCGCCACCTTGCGTGTAGGTGCTGCGCACGGTGTGGCCCGGGGCCTTGGGGGCGACCATCCACACGTCGAGGTCGGCGCGCGGCTGCACGAAACCGTAGTGCACGTTGAAGCCGTGCGCGAAGACCAGCGAAGCGCCTTCCTTGATGTGGGGCGCGACGTCGTTCTTGTAGACGTTGGCGATCTGCTCGTCGGGCAGCAGGATCATGACGATGTCGGCGGCCTTGACCGCGTCGGCCACTTCGGCGACCTGCAGGCCGGCCTTGCCGACCTTGTCCCACGAGGCGCCGCCCTTGCGCAGACCGACCACGACCTTCACGCCGCTGTCGTTCAGGTTCTGGGCGTGTGCGTGGCCTTGCGAGCCGTAGCCGATGATCGCGACGGTCTTGCCCTTGATGAGGCTCAGATCGGCGTCCTTGTCGTAATAAACCTTCATGATTGCTCCTTCGTTGATCCGTTGGTGTGAGTGAACTGGAAACTGAAAAACTAGACGCGCAGGATGCGCTCGCCACGCCCGATGCCGCTGGCACCGGTACGCACCGTCTCGAGAATGGCGCCGCGATCGATGGCCTCGAGGAAGGCATCGTTCTTGGCGTGATCGCCGGTGAGCTCGATCGTGTAGCTCTTGTCGGTGACGTCGATGATGCGGCCGCGGAAGATCTCCGCCATCCGCATCATTTCTTCGCGCTCCTTGCCGACCGCGCGCACCTTCACCATCATGAGCTCGCGCTCGGTGTAGGAACCCTCGGTCAGGTCGACCACCTTGACCACTTCGATCAGGCGGTTCAGATGCTTGGTGATCTGCTCGATCACGTCATCGGAACCCGCGGTCACGATGGTCATGCGCGAGAGGCTCGGGTCCTCGGTGGGTGCGACGCTCAGCGATTCGATGTTGTAGCCGCGGGCCGAGAACAGGCCCACGACGCGGGAAAGAGCACCGGGCTCGTTTTCCAGCAAGACGGCAATGATGTGTTTCATGTGTGCGAACTCCTCTTTTCGCCGCCCTCCCCCGCGCACGGTAATGCGCGGGCTCGGCGGGCAATAGATTCGTCGAAAGGTGTGGAGTGAACCGGGACCGTCACCGGCCCCGAACTTGGGCTCAAAGGTCTTCGGAACCCAGCAGCATCTCTGTGATGCCCATCCCGGCCTTGACCATCGGGAACACGTTCTCGGTGGGGTCGGTGCGGAAATCCATGAACACGGTGCGGTCCTTGAGCTTGCGCGCTTCGCGCAACGCAGGCTCCACGTCCTGCGGCCGTTCGATCAGCATGCCGACGTGGCCATAGGCCTCGGCCAGCTTCACGAAGTTGGGCAGCGCGTCCATGTAGCTGTGGCTGTAGCGGCCCGAGTACTCGATCTCCTGCCACTGCCGCACCATGCCGAGGTAGCGGTTGTTCAGCGCGCAGATCTTGATCGGCGTGTTGTACTGCAGGCAGGTCGAGAGTTCCTGGATGCACATCTGCACCGAGCCTTCGCCGGTGATGGTGAACACCTCGGACTCCGGCTTGGCCAGCTTGATGCCCATGGCATAGGGGATGCCCACGCCCATGGTGCCAAGGCCACCCGAATTGATCCAGCGGCGCGGCTCGTCGAAGCGGTAGTACTGCGCAGCCCACATCTGGTGCTGACCCACGTCGGACGTGATGTAGGCATCGGCGTCCTTGGTCATGTTCCAGAGCGTCTCGACCACGTACTGCGGCTTGATCACATCGGTGTTGCCGCGGTCGTACTTGAGGCAATCCTTGCTGCGCCAGGTCTCGATGGTCTTCCACCAGTCGGCCAGCGCGCCGGCATCGGGCTTCTGCGTGGCTTCGCGGATCATCGAGATCAGCTCGGTCAGCACGTCCTTGACGTCGCCGACGATCGGGATGTCGACCTTGACGCGCTTGGAGATGCTCGACGGGTCGATGTCGATGTGGATGATCTTGCGTTCGTTCTGCGCGAAATGCTTGGGGTTGCCGATCACGCGATCGTCGAAGCGTGCGCCCACGGCCAGCAGCACGTCGCAGTTCTGCATCGCGTTGTTGGCCTCGATCGTGCCGTGCATGCCAAGCATGCCCAGGAACTTGCGGTCGCTCGCGGGATAGGCGCCCAGGCCCATCAGCGTGTTCGTGACCGGGTAACCCAGCATGTCGACCAGCGTGCGCAGTTCGTTCGTGGCGTTGCTCAGCAGCACGCCGCCGCCGGTGTAGATGTAGGGGCGCTTGGCGTTCAACAGCAGCTGCAGCGCCTTGCGGATCTGGCCGCCATGGCCCTTGCGCACCGGGTTGTACGAGCGCATCTCGACCTTGTCGGGATAGCCGTGGTACGGGACCTTCTTGAAGGAGACGTCCTTCGGGATGTCGACCACCACCGGACCCGGACGACCGGTGCGTGCGATGTGGAAGGCCTTCTTCATCGTCATGGCCAGATCCTTGGGATCCTTGACGAGGAAGTTGTGCTTGACGATGGGACGGGTGATGCCGACCGTGTCGCATTCCTGGAACGCATCGAGCCCGATGGCCGCCGTCGGCACCTGGCCCGAGATAATCACCATCGGGATCGAATCCATGTAGGCCGTCGCGATGCCCGTGACCGCATTGGTCAGGCCCGGACCGGAGGTGACCAGCGCCACCCCGACTTCGCCGGTGGCACGCGCATAGCCGTCCGCTGCATGCACGGCCGCCTGTTCGTGGCGCACCAGCACATGCTGAATCGTGTCTTGCTTGTAGAAAGCGTCGTAGATGTAGAGAACCGCACCGCCGGGATAGCCCCAGATGTACTGAACGCCTTCGGCCTGAAGGGCCTTGACCAGCACCTCTGCGCCCATGAGTTCTTGCGGTGCGCCGCCTGCAGACGCGGCTGCCGCGGAAGCGATCTCCGCCTTGGAGATTTCCATGATGATGAACCTTTCGAGTTTTCGGGAACGAAAAACCTTGGGTGCCCCTTGCCAACCCTTGTGAGGTCGCGTCAGGACTTGAGGCCAAAGCCATGAGCGAACTGATGTTCCGCCGGACCTTGACCCGTTTGCCTTTGAATTGCAGCGCGCATTATGACACTGAAGACTCGCGCCCCCTCGGCCGCCGACGCCGAAGCACGCACGATGCAATAATCCGGGCCGACAAGAGCACCGCTTGCGCGGGGCGCGAGAACCCCCACACGGCGCCACAAGGCGTCCTCTTCCGTTGGCTACCGAACAAGAACTGTCCGATTTTCTGAAAGGCGTGGAACGCCGAGCCTTCAAGCGCTCGATCTACCACGTACGGGACGAGGAAGCCGCGCTCGACATCGTGCAGGACAGCATGATGAAGCTGTCGGAGCACTACGGCGACAAGCCGATTGCCGAATTGCCGATGCTGTTCCAGCGCATCCTGTCGAACTGCACGCTCGACTGGTTTCGCCGGCAGAAGACGCGTCGCGCGCTGTTTTCCAACCTCAGCGACTTCGAAACGCCCGACGACAGCGGAGATTTCGACCTGCTGGAGAACTTCGTCTCGCCGACCGACTCCAGAGAAACGGAGAGCGCGGAGACCAGTACCGAGCGGGCGCAGGTGTTCCATGAAATTGAAGAACAGATCGCGGCTTTGCCCGGCCGTCAACGCGAGGCTTTCCTGATGCGTTACTGGGAGGAAATGGATGTGGCCGAAACGGCTGCCGCCATGGGCTGCTCCGAAGGCAGCGTCAAAACCCACTGCTCGCGCGCCGTCCATGCGTTGAGCAAAGCGCTCAAGGCCAAGGGAATATCGCTATGAACACTTCGCTTCCGCGCTCCGGTCAGACCCCGGAGGCGCAATTCGGCCGTCGCGTCGCGGCCCGGCTGTCCACCGGCACGGATGCGTTGCCCCACGACATCGGCGAACGCCTGCGCGTCGCCCGTTCGCAGGCGCTCGCCCGGCGCAAGCTCCCTGCGCGTGCGGCTCCCGTCGTGGTGGCCGCCGGCGATGGCACGGCCACGCTGGGCAGCACCTGGTGGACGCGCCTGGGCGCCGTCGTGCCCCTGGTGGCCCTGGTGGTCGGCCTGATCAGCATCAGCGTCTGGCAGGACGAGCAGCGCACCAGCGAGCTGGCCGATCTCGACTCGGCCCTGCTGACCGACGCCCTGCCCCCGGCCGCCTACACCGACCCCGGCTTCGCCCAGTTCCTCAAATCCGACGCTGCCCAGCCTCACTGACCCCTGTTCGCTTCGAACGCCATTTGTTCCGCATGCCGCTTCACCCTGCCTCCCGTCCGCACACGCCGCCCAGATCGCACGCCGCGCCACGCCCGGGTGTCGTGCTGTGCGCGGGCGCGGTGCTGATGCTGGCCATGGGCGGCTGGGCTGCGTTGGCGAGCGCACAGGGCCCCAGCGTGGGCGCGGCCGCTTCGTCCCCTTCGGCCACCAAGGCGCCCTCGAAGCCCTTGTGGCGTGACCTCGGCGCCAAACAACAGCAGGCGCTGCTGCCACTGGCCGCGCATTGGGACAGCCTCAACGAGGCCCACAAACGCAAGTGGCTCGCTTTTTCGCGCAACTACGCCCAGCTGTCGCCCGCCGACAAGACGACGCTGCACAGCCGCATGACCGAGTGGGCCATCTTGAGTCCGCAGCAGCGCGCCCAGGCCCGCTTCAATTTCGCCGAAGTCAAACAGGTTCCCCCGGACGAGCGCAAGGCGAAGTGGGAGGCCTACCAGGCGCTGACACCCGAAGCCCGACGCCAGCTGGCAGAGCGCGCAGCGCCGCACCCTCCCGGCGCGACCGCCACCATCCGGCCGGTACCGGCCCAGAAGCT
Source organism: Variovorax frigidus (assembly GCF_051216515.1). Lineage (NCBI taxonomy): Bacteria > Pseudomonadati > Pseudomonadota > Betaproteobacteria > Burkholderiales > Comamonadaceae > Variovorax > Variovorax frigidus. The sequence continues at coordinate 557,242 of NZ_JBPJZF010000003.1, read as the reverse complement.
GGCGCCCGTGCCCTCGGGCGGCGTCAAGGGCCAACACACGGCGCGGATCGAACTGACACCGCCCCCGCCCCCGGCGCCGCCTATGATCGCGGCACCTTCCGTGGCGGTCGAAACCCCGGCACCGGCCCCCCCGCCGGTGTCCGCGCCCGCTCCGGCCCCGGCCCCCGTGCCGCCGGCGCGCATGACAGAACAGCCTTCGTCCGCGCCCTGATCCTTTCTTGTCGATGACTTCGAGTTTTCCTGACGTCGCCGGCGCCGCTGGCGAGCCTGTCGGCGCCGCCCTGCCCCCCGCGATGGTGACCCCTGGCCTCTGGCGCCGCATGGCCTGCTGGCTCTACGAGGGCATGCTGATGTTCGCCGTGGTCTTCGTGTCGGCCTGGCTGTTCAGCACGCTGGGGCAGATGCGCGACGCGATGGATTCACGCCGCTCGCTGCTGCAGGCCTTCCTGTTCGTGATCTTCGGCGTCTACTTCGGCTGGTTCTGGGCCCGCGGCCAGACGCTGGCCATGAAGACCTGGAACATCCGCGTGGTCGACCGCCAGGGCCGTGCGATCACGCAGGCCCGTGCGCTGCTGCGCTACCTGCTGAGCTGGGTCTGGTTCCTGCCGCCGCTGGCGGCCATCGCGCCCTTCAAGCTCTCGGGCGGCGAGTCGGCGCTGCTGGTCAGCGGCTGGGTGATCGTCTGGGCACTGCTGGCCCGCTTCCATCCGCAACGCCAGTTCTGGCACGACGCCTGGGCCGGCACGCGGCTGATCACGTCCAAGCCGATGAGCCGCATATGAGCGATTCGGCACCGGTCAACCCGCAGAAGTCGCGCACCGGTCTGCGCCGCGTCTGGCATGCCGCGCTGATCTCGATCGACGGCTACCGAGCCGGCTGGCGCGAGCCGGCCTTTCGCCAGGAAGTGGTGTGCGCCATCGTCATGGTGCCGGCCGCCTTCTGGGTCGGCCGCAACTGGGTCGAGACCGCGCTGCTGATCGCGACCGTGGTGCTGGTGCTGATCGTCGAGCTGCTCAACAGCGGCATCGAAGCCGCGATCGACCGCATCGGCCCCGAATGGCACAGTTTCTCCAAGGATGCCAAGGACATGGGCAGCGCCGCGGTGCTGCTGTCCATCCTGCTGTGCGGCGGCGTCTGGCTGGCCGCACTCTGGCAACGTTTTTCCGTCTAGCTTTGGGCCGGGGCCGTCACACGGTCGCGGCATGATCGACACATGACCCCCTCTTTTTCGATTTGCGTCTATTGCGGCTCGCGTCCTGGCGAGCGTCCCGAGTTCACCGCGGTGGCCGAAGCCGTCGGCCGATGGATCGGCGAGCGCGGCGGCCAGCTGGTCTACGGTGGCGGCCGCACCGGCCTGATGGGCACGGTGGCCGAGGCCACGCGCGCCGCCGGTGGCCGCGTGGTCGGCATCATTCCCAAGGCCCTGGTCGACAAGGAGCTGGCGAACCGCCTGTGCGACGAGCTGCACGTCGTCGACACCATGCACGAGCGCAAGGCGCTGATGGGCGAGCGCGCCGACGCCTTCATCGCGCTGCCCGGCGGCATCGGCACCTTCGAGGAACTGTTCGAGATCTGGACCTGGCGCCAGCTGGGCTACCACGACAAGCCGGTGGGCATCCTGAACACCGCGGGCTACTACGAGCAGCTGCTGGGCTTCCTCGGCAACTGCGTGCGCGAGGGTTTCATGGGCGAGTGGCAGATGGACCTGGTGCGCAGCGGGCCCGATGCCGAGGCCCTGCTCGAAGCGCTGCTCATGGAAGCACGCAGCCGGCCGAGCGGCGACAAGCTGGCGGAGATCGTCTAACGGGGGAAGAAGAAGCGGTCAGACCGCCGCTTCGCCCTCTTCGCCGGTGCGGATGCGCACCACGCGCTCGACTTCGGTCACGAAGATCTTGCCGTCGCCGATCTTGCCGGTGCGCGCCGCGCCGATGATGGCCTCGACGCAACGGTCGACGTCGGCCTCGTTGGCCACGACCTCGATCTTCATCTTGGGCAGGAAGTCGACCACGTACTCCGCGCCGCGGTAGAGCTCGGTGTGGCCCTTCTGGCGGCCGAAGCCCTTGACCTCGGTCACGGTGAGGCCCGTGACGCCGACCTCGGCCAACGCCTCGCGCACGTCGTCGAGCTTGAAGGGTTTGACGATGACGGTGATGAGTTTCATGGGCGGGGCGTCCTGCGATGTCTTTTGCCTCTTCGAAGTGAAAAGGCGCTGGACGATTATGTCATCGGCCTTTCATGCGCGCGCGTGAGTCCCCGCGACAGCAGGGGCGGCCGGGGGCTGTTAGGCTCCCCGCCGATGCGCGCCAGCTCCCCTCGTCCGTCTTTCTTCGCCAATTTTTTCGAATGGTTCACCGGGCAGGCCTATGTGCTGCTCGTGCTCACCATGCTGATCTGGGGCGCCAACGCGGTGGCGGCGCGGCTCGCGGTCGGCGAGGTGCCGCCAATGCTGCTGACCTTCCTGCGCTGGGGGATCTGCTGCACCGCCCTGGTGCTCACCTCGCGCGGACAGATCGCCACGCACTGGCGCACGCTGCTGCCCTCGTGGCGCTACGTGGCCCTGATGGGCACCATGGGCTTCACCGCCTTCAATGCGATGTTCTACGCGGCGGCGTACCACACGACCGCGATCAACATCGCGATCATCCAGGGCACGATGCCGATGCTGGTGTTGGTCGGCAGCTTCTTTTTCTACCGCACGCGCATCACGGCCCTGCAACTCGTGGGCGTGGCCATGACCATCGCCGGCATCGCGGTGGTCGCCTCTCAGGGCCGACTGGCCGTGCTCGCCGGCCTGCAGTTCAACATCGGCGACGTCTGGATGGTCATCGCCTGCCTGTTCTATGCGGGCTATGCGCTGGGGCTGCGCCGCCGACCGCCGGTGCCGGCCATCGTCTTCTTCGCGGCCACCGCCGCCGTGGCCGCGCTGGTGTCGCTGCCGCTGGTCGCGGTGGAGATCGCCATGGGCCAGTCCTACCTGCCGACGGGCAAGGGCCTGCTGCTGATCCTGTTCATCGGCCTGCTGCCCTCCTTCGTCTCGCAGCTGACCTTCATCCAGGCCGTGAGCCTGATCGGCCCCGCGCGGGCCGGCATGTTCATGAACCTGGTGCCGATTTTCGGGCCGCTGCTCGCGGTGCTGGTGCTGGGCGAACCGCTGTGGCCGTACCACGCGGCCGCGCTGGCCCTGGTGCTGGGCGGCATCTATGTGGCCGAGCACCTCGGCGCACGCCAGCCGGCCAAGGCATGAGCATGGCCGACCCCGTGCTGCGCCTCCACGGCGCCCCCTCCGACATCGACGCCGCGGCCTGGAACGAACTGCTCGCCGCGCAGCCCGCGCCCAGCCCCTTCATGCGGCACGAGTACCTCGACGCGCTGCACCGCAGCGGCAGCGCCACGCCCGAAAGCGGCTGGACCGCGCAGTTCGCCACGCTGTGGCGCGGCAAGAAGCTGCTGGCCGCCTGCCCGCTGTACGTCAAGGACCATTCCTACGGCGAGTACGTGTTCGACTGGGCCTGGGCCAACGCCTACGAGCAGCACGGCCTGGCCTACTACCCCAAGGCCGTGGTGGCCGTGCCCTTCACGCCCGTGCCCGGTGCACGCCTGCTGGCCCGCGACGCCGCGAGCCGCGCGCTGCTGGTGCAGGGTCTGCTCCAGTTCTGCAAGCAGGCGGAGCTGTCTTCGCTGCACCTGCTGTTCGGGGCGGACGAGGACATCGCAGCCTGCACCGAAGCCGGCTTGATGACGCGCAACACGGTGCAGTTCCACTGGAAGAACATTGCTCCCACGCTCGGCACCGGGACCGTGGAACCACCCGGCGGCTATGCCGACTTCGAAGCCTTCCTCGCCAGCCTCGCTCACGACAAGCGCAAGAAGATCCGCCAGGAGCGCCGCAAGGTCGCCGAGGCGGGCGTGCGCTTCCGCTCGGCGCGCGGCAGCGAGATCACACCCGCCGACTGGGATTTCTTCTACCGCTGCTACGCCCGCACCTACCGCGAGCACGGCAATGCGCCCTACCTGACGCGCGACTTCTTCCAGCGCATGGCAGACACGCTGCCCGAGGCCTGGCTGCTGTTCGTGGCCGAGCGCGAGGGGAAGCCGATCGCCTCCAGCCTGATCGCGCTGTCGCTCGACGGCGCCGATGCACCCACCGCAGCCTACGGCCGCTACTGGGGCGCACTCGAACGCGTCGACTGCCTGCACTTCGAGGCCTGCTACTACCAGCCGCTGGCCTGGTGCATCGCGCACGGCGTGCAGCGCTTCGAAGGCGGCGCGCAGGGCGAGCACAAGATGGCGCGCGCGCTGATGCCGGTCAGGACCACCAGCGCCCATTGGCTCGCACACCCCGCCTTCGCCGATGCGGTCGAGCGCTTTCTCGAACGCGAGGGCGCAGGCATCGAGAACTACATGGAACACCTGGACGAGCGCAGCCCGTTCAAGGCGGCGACCTGAGGGCAAGCGGCGCGACAATCACAGCTGTCGCGCACCGGAACCCCGCATGCCATTTCAGCCTTCCAGATCCTTGTTGCTCTTGTCCTCCGCCCTGCGCCCGGCCCTCGCGGCCGGCCTGACCACCCTCCTGCTGTTCGCACCGGCCCACGCCCAGGCCCCGCGCGCCATGACCTCTTCCTACAGCCCCGAAAGCTACAAGGCACGCGAGACCCACGGTGGGGTCGACGTGCGCGTGATCGGCGACGGCGCGCAGCGCGCCTACCTGTTCGTGCCGGCGCGCCCGCGACCGGTCGGCCAGGTGCCGGTGGTGTTGCTGCACCACGGCTGGCTCGGCATGAGCCCGCTCAACTTCGGCGCCATGATCGACCACCTGGCCCGCAGCGGCCACGCGGTGGTCTACCCGGTCTACCAGGATTCGGACAAGACCTCGCCGCAGACGGTCACCGAGGCCGCGGGCGCGGCCAACCGGCGCGCGCTCGATGTGCTCGAGAAGAGCTTCGGCCTGCGGCCCGAGCCCGGCCGCACGCTGTACTACGGCTTCTCGATGGGCGCGGCGATCTCGCTGGGCCTGGCGCTCGATCCGCAGCGCTTCAACCTGCCGCCGCCCGATGCCATCGTGCTCACCGGACCGGGCGACGCGCACCATGTGGCGCGCGGCGAGCTCGGCCGAAGCATCATCGGACCCATCCAGCTGCTGCCGCCCACCTTGCCGATCGCGATCGTGACCGGCGAAGTCGACCCGATCGGCCTGCCCACGGCCCGCAAGCTGATGGCCAAGCTGTGCCACATCCCGCGCGAACGTCGCGTGCTGATGGTGCTGCCATCGGACGAGAACAACGGCCGCAAGGTCATGGCCGGCCACGGCTCGCCGGGCGCACCGGACAGCCGCTACGACTTCGCGCTGTCCTCGCAGGATTTCCCGTCCACAGTGCCGGGCCGCCCCGCCTACGAGGCCTCGGGCTCGCTCAACCAGCTCGACTTCCATGGCTACTGGAAGGTGGTCGACGGCGTGCTCGACAGCCTGCGGCTGGGCACGCTGCAGCCGGTGGTGTTCGGTGCCGGCACGCCCGAGCAGCTCTCGCTGGGCAGTTGGCCCGACGGCACGCCCTACAAGCCGGCGCGGCTCGAAGATCCCTGCCGCTGAACGCTTTCTCTTCAGGAACCGCTGCGCGGAGCTGACGGCGGCGGTGGCGCAGGGTTGAGCCAGCGCACGAGGTCGGGCGTGATGAGCCCGGCGCCCTCGTCGGACAGATGGATGCCGTCGGCCTCGCGCAGCCGCACCGTCTTCTTGCCATCGGCCCGCAGCCCGAACTCGCGGAACGCGCCGTTGGCGTCGGCGATGCGGCCCATCGGGTTCCACCAGATGGCGCGCGGCTCGCGCGCCACGGCCTCGCGCGCGATCTCGTTGATGGTCTCCATGCGCGCATTGAACTTGGCCGACTTCATCGGCGGCAGCTGCAGCCACAGCACCAGGGCGCCGTCGCGCGCCAGAAGGGCCAGATAGTCCGCGATCCGCTTGGCATAGACCGCGTGCCACTCGGGCGTGCCGAAGGCCTTGACCTTGCCGCCCTCGACGAAGCCCTGGCCGTCGTTGGCGCCGATGGCGACGATCACCACGTCGGGCCGCCGGTGCTCGAGCATCAGCGGGTACTCGTTGAGCCAGTCGAACACCTCGGGCCGGGCCAGGCCGGTGGCCGAGCGGTAGGCCTTGAGCGTGACGATGCTGTCGCGGTACGGCGCGAGATCGCGCTGGAGCTGCGCGCTCAGGCCGACGGCCATCACCGAATCGCCCGCCAGTGCGACGATGCGCGGCCGTGCGGCCGTGGCCTGCGGCAGCGGCGTCAGCGCGGTGCCACTCTGCGACGCCGGGGCCACGGGCAAGGCCTCGACCGGGCCGGCCGGCGGAACCGCTGCAGGCGCCACCGCCACAGCGGGCGCCACGGCCACGGCAGGCGCAGTCGGCGGCGCCTGGGTCGGAGCCGCCACGGGCGCTGACGCTGCGGGCGACGGCGACGGTGCTGGTGCCTGCGTCGCCACCACCATCGCCGGCGGCGCTCCCTTGCCATCGTCCTGCGGCATGTCGCTCCAGCCGCTGCGCGCCAGCGTCTCGAGCGCGCGTGGTCGCCAGGCCGCGATGCCCAGCGGCGTGAGCGCGCCGTCGAGCGCGCGCGCACCCTGCGCCAGGTGCTGCTGCAGCGGGCCGACCTCGAGCCGGTCGGCCCAGACGATCAGGCCGCGCGATTCGAGCAGCGCGATCACGAGCACGAAGCCGGTCGCGACCAGCGCCAGCTGGCGGCGGTCGTTGCGCAGCACGCGGCGCAACATGCTGGGCGAGGAAGAGCGGGTCATCGGCGCCATGCTCAGAACTGGAAGTAGATGAAGGGCGCGATCCCGGTCGGGCCCAGCAGGTCGATCGCGAACACGGCCGTGGCCAGCGCGCCGCCGCGCAGCAGCGCGGGCCAGCGCCCGAGGCCGAGCTCGAGTGCGTTGAACCAGCGGCGCGGCACGTACTGGCCTGCGAGCCCGAGGGTCAGCGCGATCAGCACCGGCCCGGTGGCCAGCGTCAGCACGCCTGGCTCGGCCAGCCGGCCGAAGACAGCGAAGGCCAGGTCGAAGCTGGGCGCACGGAAGAACACCCAGGCCGCGCACACCGCATGGAACAGCAGCAGCCGCGCGATCCAGCGCCAGGCCACGGTCGTGCGCCAGCGCACCAGCGCCGGCCAGGGCAAGGCCGCCCAGACACGGTGGATCACGAGGTACAGGCCATGCAGCGCGCCCCAGACCACGAAGGTCCAGGCCGCGCCATGCCACAGGCCGCCCAGCAGCATCGTGGCCATCAGGTTGAGGCTGGTGCGCCAGGGGCCGCCGCGCGAGCCGCCCAGCGGGATGTAGAGGTAGTCGCGCAGCCAGGTCGACAGCGAGATGTGCCAGCGCCGCCAGAACTCCTGCGGGCTGCCCGACACGTAGGGCGCGTCGAAGTTGCGCGGGAAGCGGTAGCCCAGCAGCAGCGCACAGCCGATCGCGATGTCGGTGTAGCCCGAGAAGTCGCAGTAGATCTGCACCGCGTAGCCGTACACCGCCAGCAGCATGTCCCAGCCGCCGTAGATGCGCGGGTTCGAGAACACCGGGTCGACCAGCTGCGTGGCCAGCAGGTTGGCCACCACCACCTTCTTGAACAGGCCCACGACGATCAGCATCAGGCCGCGGTTCACGCGCACCGCATCGGGCCGGCGGCGCTCCAGCAGCTGCGGCATGAACTGCGAGGCGCGCAGGATCGGGCCGGCGATCAGCTGCGGGAAGAAGGCCACGTAGAGCAGCACGTCGGGGATGCGCACTGCCTGCTTGAGCTTGCGGCGATACACATCGCCCAGCAGCGAGATCGCGTGGAAGACGAAGAAGGACACGCCGAGCGGCAGCGCCACGCTGTCGAGCTGGAGCGCGGGCGGCGTGCCGAAGGCGCCCCAGGCGTCGATCAGCGCCAGCAGCAGGAAGGTCGTGTACTTGTAATGGACCAGCACCGCGAGGCAGACCACCACGCCGAACACCAGCCAGCGCTTGCGCACCTTCGCGTCCTCGCTGCGCTGGATGCGCTGCGCCACCAACCCCGCGAACAGCGAGATGCCGAACAGCAGCGGCACATAGGCCCAGTTCCAGAAGCCGTAGAAGACGTAGCTGGCGATCAGCAGGAAGGCCTTGTGCGCGTCCAGCCATCGGCAGAGTCCCCAGGCCACCGCGAGCACGAGCAGGAAGAAGAGGCCGTACTCGACCGTGGGAAACAGCATGGCGACAGAGGCGAGAGGGAGCGGTGAAGGCGATGGATTGTAGGGGCGCGTTTCGCGCGCACCCGGGAACCGACAGGCAGCAAAAAGCGCCACGGCCCCGAGGGGGCGGTGGCGCTTCGTCTGTGCGACGCCGGATTACTTCGTGTAGTTGGCGATGCCGTCCAGGATTTCCTTCTTGGCCGAATCGATGCCTTCCCAGCCGAGGATCTTGACCCACTTGCCGGCTTCCAGGTCCTTGTAGTGCTCGAAGAAGTGGCTGATGGCCTTCAGGCGCATCGGGTTCACGTCGTCGATCGAATTCCAGTGGCTGTAGATCGGCAGCACCTTGGTGGTGGGCACGGCCAGCACCTTGCCGTCGACACCCGCCTCGTCTTCCATCATCAGGATGCCCAGGGGACGGCAAGGCACCACCACGCCCGGCAGCAGCGGGTACGGGGCGATCACCAGCACGTCGACCGGGTCGCCGTCGCCCGACAGCGTCTGCGGCACGTAGCCGTAATTAGCGGGGTAGTACATCGCGGTCGTCATGAAGCGATCGACGAACAGCGCGCCCGATTCCTTGTCCACCTCGTACTTGATCGGGTCCGAGTTCATCGGGATCTCGATGACCACGTTGAAGGCGTCGGGAAGGTTCTTGCCGGGGGAAACTTTGTCGAAGGACATGGTTTTAGCGGTGTAGTGAAAAGTTGGGGGTGGATTCGGACAAACCCGAAGTTTACTTTCGTGGCCCGCCCCGACCGCACCACGCCGCGGCATTTGCCTGTAAATTGCCGCCGTTGGCCAATCGGTCTGTGTCGTTCCACGGTGCAGGCTTCGAGGAAGCAACGCGACGGCAGCCTTGACCCGTACGCGTTGCGCACCGGGCCGGGCTCTCGTCTCCACAAGTCACAACGAACGAATGGAGATGCAAGGCATGATTGGCAACACCCCTCTCGTCCTCGCCATTGTCTGCGGCCTCGTCGCCGTCGGCTATGGTTTCTGGGCCCGCAGCTGGATCCTCGCGAAAGACCCCGGCAACGCCCGCATGCAGGAGATCGCGGCGGCGATCCAGCAAGGCGCCGCCGCCTACCTCGCCAAGCAGTACCGCACGATCGGCATCGTGGGCCTGGTGCTCGCGATCCTGATCGGCCTGTTCCTCGACGCCACCACCGCCGTCGGCTTCGTGATCGGCGCGGTGCTCTCGGGCGCCTGCGGCTTCATCGGCATGAACGTCTCGGTGCGCGCCAACGTGCGCACCGCCCAGGCCGCGACACAAGGCATCGGCCCGGCGCTCGACGTGGCCTTTCGCGGCGGCGCCATCACCGGCATGCTGGTGGTGGGGCTCGGGCTGCTGGGCGTGGCGGGCTTCTACTGGTTCCTCGTGGGCCACAGCCCGGCACAGGGCCCGGGCCTGGCAGCGCTGCTCAACCCGCTGATCGGCTTCGCCTTCGGCTCCTCGCTGATCTCGATCTTCGCCCGGCTGGGCGGCGGCATCTTCACCAAGGGCGCCGATGTGGGCGCCGACCTGGTGGGCAAGGTCGAGGCCGGCATCCCGGAAGACGACCCGCGCAACCCGGCGGTGATCGCCGACAACGTGGGCGACAACGTCGGCGACTGCGCCGGCATGGCGGCCGACCTGTTCGAGACCTATGCGGTGACGCTGATCGCCACCATGGTGCTGGGCGCGCTGATGGTCACGGCCGCGCCGGTCAACGCCGTGCTCTACCCGCTGGCGCTGGGCGGCGTGTCGATCATCGCGTCGATCGTCGGCTGCTTCTTCGTCAAGGCCTCGCCGGGCATGACCAACGTGATGCCCGCGCTCTACAAGGGGCTCGCGGTGGCCGGCGTGCTGTCGCTGATCGCCTTCTGGTTCGTCACCCGCTGGATCATGCCGGACAACGCCATCGCCGCCAGCGGCAGCCAGCTCAAGCTCTTCGGTGCCTGCTTCGTCGGCCTGGCGCTGACCGCGGCGCTGGTCTGGATCACCGAGTACTACACCGGCACCCAGTACAAGCCGGTGCAGCACATCGCACAGGCCTCGACCACGGGCCACGGCACCAACATCATCGCGGGCCTGGGTGTGTCGATGCGCTCGACGGCCTGGCCGGTGATCTTCGTCTGCATCGCGATCCTGGCCTCGTATTCGCTCGCCGGCCTGTTCGGCATCGCGGTCGCGGCCACGGCCATGCTCAGCATGGCCGGCATCGTGGTCGCGCTCGACGCCTACGGCCCGATCACCGACAACGCCGGCGGCATCGCCGAGATGGCCGAACTGCCCGCCAGCGTGCGCGCCGTGACCGACCCGCTCGATGCGGTGGGCAACACCACCAAGGCCGTGACCAAGGGCTATGCGATCGGCTCGGCCGGCCTGGCCTCGCTGGTGCTGTTCGCCGACTACACCCACAAGCTCGAGAGCTACGGCCAGGCCATCAGCTTCAACCTGAGCGACCCGATGGTGATCGTCGGCCTGTTCATCGGCGGGCTGATCCCCTACCTGTTCGGTGCGATGGCGATGGAGGCCGTGGGCCGCGCGGCGGGTGCCGTGGTGGAGGAAGTGCGGCGCCAGTTCCGCGAGATCCCCGGCATCATGGAAGGCACGGCCAAGCCCGAGTACGGCAAGGCCGTGAGCATGCTGACCGGCGCAGCCATCAAGGAAATGATGATCCCCTCGCTGCTGCCGGTGGTGGTGCCGATCGTGGTCGGGCTGCTGCTGGGCCCCAAGGCACTCGGCGGCCTGCTCATGGGCACCATCGTCACCGGCCTGTTCGTCGCGATCTCGATGTGCACCGGCGGCGGCGCCTGGGACAACGCCAAGAAGTACATCGAGGACGGCCACCACGGCGGCAAGGGCTCCGAGGCGCACAAGGCCGCGGTCACCGGCGACACCGTGGGCGACCCCTACAAGGACACGGCCGGCCCGGCCGTGAACCCGCTGATCAAGATCATCAACATCGTGGCGCTGCTGATCGTGCCGCTGGTGGTCAAGTTCCATGGCGGCGAAGTGGCTGCCGCCCCGGTGACGCCCCCCGCGGCCATGGCCCCTGCCGCGGCGCCGGCTTCACCGGCTGCCGCGGCCGAGAGCGCGCTGGTGAAGGTGGAGAACGGCATCGTGAAGTTCTACTTCGCGACCGGCAAGGCCGAGGTCGCACCGGGCGGCCGCGAAGCCCTGGCCGATGTGGTCAAGGCCGTGCAGAGCGGCAGCACCGCGCTGGTCAGCGGCTACCACGACGCCAGCGGCGATCCGGCCAAGAACGCGGACCTCGCCAGGCAGCGCGCCGAGGCCGTGGGCGAGGCGCTCAAGGCCGCGGGTGCGCCGGCCGACAAGGTCGAGCTGGCCAAGCCCGCGCAGGCCCAGGCCGACGGACCGCCCGCCGAGGCGCGGCGGGTCGAGGTGACGTTGAAGAAGTAGCCTAGAGCAACTCTTCGGGCACCAGCGGCCCGAAGAGGTTGATGAGGAAGCGCTGGCGCCAGGTCGACTCCGGCTCGTCGTAGAGGATCAGTTCCTTCTCGTCGTCCATCGACAGCCACTCCAGCCGCCCGCCCGATCCGTCGAGCCGCACGCGGTAGGCGCTCTCCAGCTTGCTGATGTTGATGATGCGCAGCATCTCGCGTGCCAGCTGGGGGCTGTCGACCGAGATGCCCAGCTCGGTGTTCTGCGTGGCCGAACGCGGGTCGAGGTTGACCGAACCGATGAACACCCGCCGCTTGTCGACCACCGCGGTCTTGGCATGCAGCCGTCCCAAGGAACTGCCGAAGACGCCCAGGCGCTTGTTGCGCGTGGTGCGTTCCGGGCTCAGTTCGTAGAGGTCGATGCCCAGCTCCAGCAGCCGCTTGCGGTAGCGCGCATAGCCGCTGTGCACCAGCGGCTCGTCGTTGGCCGCCAGCGAATTGGTCAGCAGCGTGACGTTCACGCCCCACTCGCGCAGTTGCTTGAAGCCTTCCATGCCGCGCTCGCCCGGCACCATGTAGGGCGAGGTCAGCACGACCTCGTTCTCGGCGCGCAGCAACTGCTCCCAGAAGTGCGCCGTGACGCTGGTGGAGAAGGCCTCGTCGGCCGTCATGTAGCGCAGCTTGGCCGGCGGATCGGCCACCGCGCCGGCCTGCCCCCAGAGGAAGCCGACCTGGCCGGCATCGAACTCCTCGCCGATCGGGCCGTAGCCCAGCACGTCGGCCGGCGGCAGCACCACCTTGGGGGGCGGCGCGCCCATGCCGACGCGAGCATCGAAATCGCTGGCCATGGCCATCGTCCCCGCATACGGCTGGACGATGGCGGCGATCGGGTAGACCTCGTCGCTGTTCCAGTAGAGATCGAAGATCACCTCCAGCTCCCGGACCACCTTGCCCACCACCAGCGCGTCCATGTCGATGAAGTTCTGCGCGCTGTTCAGGGTGAAGTACTCGTCGGCGATGTTGCGCCCGCCGGCCACCGCCATCACGCCGTCTGCGATGAACAGCTTGTTGTGCATGCGGTGGTTGAGCCGCAGGACGTCGAAGGCCGAGGCGGCGAAGCGGCCGGCCAGGCTGCCGCGCGCGCAGCAGAAGGGATTGAACAGCCGCACCTCGACGTTGGGCGTGGCGGTGAGGGCCAGCAGCATCTGGTCGGTGTCGACGGTGTAGAGATCGTCGACCAGCAACCGCACCCGCACGCCGCGCAGCGCCGCTTCCTTGAGGGTGCGCAGCAGCAGTCCGCCCGCGCCGTCGTTGGCGAGCACGTAGTACTGCACGTCGATGGTGCGCTGGGCGCGCCGAGCCAGTTCGATGCGTGCGTCGAGCGAATAGACGCCCAGCGGCATCAGCCGGAAGCCCGAATGTTCGCCCGGCGGCGTCGATGCCTGGACGATCTTCGCCAAGGGGGTGGTCGGGTCGACCGGCCGCGACAACGTGGGCTGCATTTGCTTGGCGATCGGCAAGCCGCCGCAGGCCGCCAGCAGGACCACGGCACCCATCAGGGCCAGCCAGGCGGCGCAGCGCGCCGCGATCTGTCGGACTAAGATGCGCATCATCGTTTTTCCGGGGATGAAAACATGCTGCCGATGGCTCCCAAATTTCTTGTCATACCGCTGATGATGCTCGCTTTCGGTGTCTCGCAGCCGGCATCTGCCGCGCTCGACATCGGTGAGGCGGCCCCCCGGTTCAGCGCCCCGGCGGCCCTCGATGGAAAGCCCTTCACCTACTCGCTGGGCGAAGCGCTGCAGAAGGGCCCCGTGGTGCTCTACTTCTTCCCGGCCGCATTCTCCACCGGCTGTTCGATGGAGGCCCATGCCTTCGCCGAAGCCATCGACGAGTTCAAGAACGCCGGCGCGACCGTGATCGGCGTCTCGACCGACGACCCGGAAACGTTGGCGAAATTCTCCAGCCAGGCCTGCCAGGGCAAATTCCCCGTGGCCTCGGACCAGACGCGCGCCATCAGCAAGTCCTTCGATGCGCTGATGCAGACGCGGCCCGAGTATGCCAACCGGATCTCCTACGTGATCGCACCCAACGGCGCGGTCGCCTTCTACTACCAGAGCCTGAACCCGGCCAAGCACGTCGAGAAGATGCTGGCCGCGGTGAAAGACCTGCCGCCGGCCGCCAAGAAGTAAGACCGCTCAGCCGGCGTCGGCCGGCCCGCTGGTCGTGTTGACGGCCACGCCCTCCTCCTGCGCCGCACGAAAGCGGGCGAGCAGGCTGTGCAGCATCTCGGTCGACAGGCCGTGGATCACCAGCCGGTAACCGGCGCGCAGCGTCGACAGCGGCACCAGCGGGTGCTTGTTGTTGACCAGCACCAGATGCTCGGGCGCCGCCAGCAGCGTGGCCGCGTAGATGCCGATGGTCTCATCGAGCTGCAGCGAGTTGGCGGCGCGCCAGAAATCGTTGTCGGTGAGCATCAGCTGGTAGAGCGGTGTGAACAGCTCGATCGCGCTCTGCAGGTCGAGGAAGTTGAGCTTGCCGTGCGGCATGTCCTCCAGTTTCAGGCCCGGGTCGCGGATCATCGAGAAATCGACGTGCTCGGGCTTGCGCAGCTCCAGCCCCTTCTCGCGCAGCGCCGTGTTGAGCCGGATCACGAAGTTGAAGAGGTTGAGGTCGTGCTTGAGGAAGGTGTCGTCCTTGAGCGCGGCGATGTCCATCGGTGTCAGCGGCGTGGTGGCCACCGGCACCGGCGAGTTGGCGCCGATGAAGGCCAGCACCTGCGAGCCCAGGTGGAAGTGCCGCAGGATCAGCCAGTTGGCCTCGGGCGATACGAAGTGCTGGAGCCCCCAGGCCAAAAAGCGATGCAGCAGCCCCGAGTGCGACCAGTTGCGCGGCACGAACACCTTGACGATCTGGAACAGGATGATGAAGGCGCGCGCCAGCGGCCGCAGGAAGGGCAGCAGGAACTGTCGCGAGGCCGAGCTCGAATCGGCCAGCCAGGCCGACTTGACGTCGTCCGGCAGCGGCGTGCTCTGGTCCAGATAGAGCGCGCGCCAGGGGCTGGGGTCGCGTTCGTCGTGGGGCTTCGACAGGAATTCCGGAATCGGGTGACGGCTCATTTCATCCTTGCGTGATGTGCTGGAACTGCATCAGATACAGGGCCGCCGTGTGACGCGCGGTCTCGATGATCTTCCGCGGCGCATCGCCACCGGGGTCGATCGCCATCACCATCTCGACGGCCATCAGCCAGCGGCTCAGGTGGTGCTCGTCGTTGTGGCCGTGATACTCGAGAAAGCGGAACACCTCGGGCGGCAGCTTCAAGGACGCCTTCAACAACGGCAGCAACGCCGGCACGATGCGCTGGCCCGTGCCCTCGATGACGTAGATCGCGCCCAGCAGCCCGATCGGGTTGGGCGTCGCGGCCAGCCCGTGCAGGTAGGCGTTGAGCGCCTCGCCGCCCGGGTTGCGGCGCAGTTGCGCGATGTCGCTCACCGGGCCGCCCGCCTTGCGGTAGTCGTCGAACAGGATCTGGAAGTCGTTCTGCTCCTCGCCCGCGTGCACGTCGATCAGCGCGGCCAGCGTCTGGTAGTCGCCGGTCAGCGAGGCCGCACCTTCGCGCATCCAGAGGCTGCCCTCGCGCACCTGCGGCACCCACTGCGCCATCCAGTTCAGGTAGTCGGGCACGGCGAAGCGGCGCTCGCGGATCTTGCGCACCAGCGGCGTGCGCCAGACCTGCGAGCGGTAGTCGTGCCAGATCGAGGCCAGTTCGGTGAGCAGATCGCGCAGGCCGTCGGGCGCGGCGCCGGGATCGTGCGGCGGCGCGATGAATTCGTCTTCGGCCGGGGTCGCCTTGGCTTGAGGCGCGGCGAGCGCGGCCGGCGGCGCATCGGCCGCCTCGACCTCGAGCAGCATGTAGGCGGCCATGAAGCGGCCCGATTCCGGCACGTAGCAGAAGATCTGCTCGCCGGCCTTGAGCGTGCGCGTCTGCAGGAATTCCGACAGCATCACCAGGATCGAGGCCGCGCCGGTGTTGCCGCGCCAGGCGAGGTTGCTGTACCAGCGCTCGCGCGGGATCGCGAGGCCGGCCTTGGCCATCAGGTCCTCGACCACCGGGATGAATTTCTCCGACGAGTAGTGGCACAGGAAATGGTCGACCCGCGCCGGATCGACCCAGCCGTCCTTCACCAGTTGCGCGTATTCGTGGATGCCGATGTCGAACAGGTGCGGCAGCAGCCGGATGTCCTGGCGCAGCGACAGCGCACCGGCGGCCTCGGCCTCGGCCCAGGAGCCGAAGTCGAGGTGGCCGCGTTCGCGGTCCTCGGTCAGGCCCAGCTGCATGCAGACCGGGTAGTCGCCCGAGAAGGCGCGCTGGTGCACCCACTTGAGCCGGAGCTTCAGGCCCTTGGCGCCGGCCAGCGCCGCGCCGTCGGACAGCAGCAGCGCACCCGCACCGTCGGACAGCATCCAGCGCAGGAAGTGCGAGTCGAAGTCGGTCTCGTAGCCGCGGGCGGCGAAGCGCGAGCGCTTGAACAGGCGCGAGGGCATCTCGGCGGCCACCGCGAGCGCGCTGCGGTGCGCGCCGAGCTCGATGCCCTGCGCGGCGGCCTGGATCGCGCCCACGCCGGCCGCGCAGATGCCGTGCACCGACAGCGTCTCCATCGGCGGTGCGGCGAGTTCGCCCTGGATCATGTTGGCGAAGCCGGGCATCAGCGCGTCGCCGCCCGAAGAGCCGCTGGCCAGCATCGACACCTGCGTCAGGTCGGCCCCGCCGCGCGTGAGGCAGTCGCGGATCGCGCCCGCGGCGAGCTGCGCGTTGCTGAACACGGTGCGGCCTTCGGCATCGATCGCGTAGTAGCGCGCGCGGATGCCGTTCTCGGCCAGGATGCGGCGCTTGATGCGCTGCGACATGCGGTTGAGCGGTGCGATGTAGTCGTCCATCCGCTCGTTGTCGACGGGCTCGCCGGGCAGGAAGCTGCCGGCGCTTTGAAGGTAGACGCGTTGAAAGGGAACGGGCATGGGATTCAGTGCAAGGAAGGGTCGACGACGGGGCGTGCGGGCATCAGCGAGCGGCTGCGAAAGTGCGGCACGACGGCGCCGAGCACGAACACGCGGAACATGTACGGCAAGAGGCCGCCTTCGTTGAGCGCGGGGTCGACGCGGGCGCGGTAGGTGTCGCGGTGCAGTCGGGTGAGTTCGGACCAATGGGCATGCGGGTTCTCGTGGTGAGCGGTGTGAAGCCCGATGTTGAACAACAGCGGGTTCACCAGCCCCTCGAAGTTGCGCGCGTAGTTCAGCGCGCCCCGATGCGTATCGCCTGGTGCGACTTTTTCGCGCCGCGCGCGCCCGTCGGCGTGCGCATGCTGCAGGTAGTTGGTGGCCAGCAGCCAGTGCAGGCCGTGCAGTTGCGGCACGATCACGAACAGCAGCGCCCGGCGCCAGTCGATCGCCAGCAGCAGCGCCCATGAGCCCAGCCACACGGCGTACTGCACGAGGCAGTAGCGGAAGGCACCGGGGCCGCGCCGGCGCAATGCCGCGAGCCAGCCCAGGATGTGCGGGTACAGCACCCAGCCCGCCTGCAGCGGATGCAGCAGGTAGCCCAGCAGGTGGTTGGTGTCACCGCCGAAGCGGTAGGTGCGCGCGATGTCGTGTTCGCCGTGCCGATGCCGGTGATGGTTGGCCACATGCGCCGGCCAGAACACGAAAGTCGGGTGGCCCTGCAGCAGCGTGATGAACAGATCCGTCACGCGGTTGGCCCGGCGCCCATGCCACATGCGCAGGTGCGTGTGGTTGTGGTGGATCACGCCGATGCCGAGCGTGAGAAACAGCATCAGCGCATAAAGCGGCCACCAGAAGCCGTGCAGCCATTGCCAGGCCGCGAGCGCGGGCAGCGCTGCCAGGTAGGCCAGGCTCTGCCAGTCTCGGAAATGGCGCAGGCGCGGCATGCGTGCGCGGTTCAGGCGCCGGGCCCTTGTGTCGCCTGCTTGCGGCGGAAGGCTTCGAGCTGCACGTCGGCCGCATCGGCCGGCAGGCGCGTGCCGAACAGCCGGTCCATGAAAGTGAACTGGAAGCCGTAGTTGCCCGCGTGCGCCGCATGGTGCAGATGGTGGCGCCGGCTCGCGGCGAACCAGTGACCGTAGGACACGCGGGTGAAGAAGTCGTAGTTGGCGTGGCCGATGCAGTTGAAGAACAGGCTGAATACCGGCACCGACGCCAGCGACCAGAAGCTGAAGTCGTGCACCAGCATCGGCCACAGGATCACGTTGCCGAGCATCAGCGCCTCGATCGGGTGGAAGCTGTAGGTGGAGAACGGCGTGGTGACCACCGAACGGTGGTGCGGCCCGTGAAAGCGCCGCAGCGGCCGGGTGTGCAGCAGCCGGTGGTTGATCCAGAAATGCACGTCGTTCCAGACCGCGAGCACCAGGATCTCGGCCGCGATCTGCCAGCCGCTTGCATCGACCGCGAGCCGGGCCCAGCCCAACTGCAGCAGCCCCCAGGGGAACACCATGCCGAGGCCGAAGATCAGCACCGACAGGCCTGACTGCGTGAACTCGCGGCGCCATTGCTCGGCGCGCACCGGCCGCGGATCGAGCACGCGGCCGATGCCCAGGGCGGGCAGCACGCGCTGCGTGAGCAGCCAGGTGAGCGTGCCGAAGCCGAGGTACAGGCCGCCGAAGAACACCAGCCCCCAGAGCATCACGCCCGGCAGCGACAGGGCTTGGAATGCGGTGCCCATCAGGCGGGGACCGGTGCCGACATCGACCCGCGGGCCCTCACTCGACCTTGACGCCGGAAGCCGCGACGATGCCCTTCCACTTGGCGTGGTCGGCCTTGACCAGCGCGCCGAAGGCCTCGGGCGTGAGCGGCCGCGGCTCGGCGCCCTGAGCGTGGATCGCCTCCCGGACCTCGGGCAGCGCCAACTGCTTGTTGATGGCCGCGTTCACGGTCGCGACCACGTCTTTCGGCGCGTTGGCCGGCATGAAAACGCCATACCAGGAGCTCACGTCGAAGTCCTTGAGCGGGGTCGATTCGGCAATCGTCGGCACGTCGGGCAGGCTGATGCTGCGCTTGGCCGAGGTCACGGCCAGCGCGCGCAGCTTGCCGGCCTTGATCTGCGAGATCGCCGAGGGGATGGACGACACCATCATCGAGACCGTGCCGCTCATTGTGTCGATCACGGCCGGGTTCGAGCCCTTGTAGGGCACGTGCGTGATCTTGATGCCCGCGTCCATCTTGAACATCTCGCCCGCCAGGTGAATGGTGGTGCCGTTGCCCGGGCTGCCGTAGGTGATGGTGTCGGGCGCGGCCTTGGCCGCGGCGATCACGTCCGCCATGTTCTTGAAGGGCGAGTTGGCCGCGGTGACGATCACCAGCGGCGACTCGGCCACCAGCGCCACCGCCGTCAGGTCCTTCGAGGGGTCGTAGCTCAGGCCCTTGTAGAGCCAGGGCGCCACGGCCAGGTTGTCCTTCTGGCCCATCACCATCTCGTAGCCGGTGGCGGGCATGCGCACCGCTTCGGTGATGCCGATGGTGCCGCCGGCGCCCGGCTTGTTGTCGACCACCACGGTCCACTTGTTGGCTTCGGTCAGGCGCTGGCCGACGATGCGCGACAGGATGTCGGTGCCACCGCCCGGGGGAAAGGGAACGATCAGGCGGATCGGCTTGTTGGGATAGGCGGCCGTGCCCTGTGCCAGCGCGGCGGTCGGCGCCAGCGTGAAGGTCGAAAGGGCCGAGAGGGCCAGCAGCGAAAGCAGTGTCTTGCGATTCATGTCGAATGTTGTCTCCGTCGCCGATGCGGAGATCGCAACGGCCTTCAGGCCGCGCAGTCTACTGGAGCACCGAAGGGCGCTCAGTTGAAGCGCACCCCGGGGCGCGTAAGGGCGCTCTGCTCGGTGCGCAGCGGGACGCCCTGCAGGGTATCGAAATCGGAGGGCGCATCGGGCACGCGCATCTCCTCGAACTCGAGCAGCGAGG
The DNA here is from genome assembly GCF_051216515.1 of Variovorax frigidus. Taxonomy (NCBI): domain Bacteria; kingdom Pseudomonadati; phylum Pseudomonadota; class Betaproteobacteria; order Burkholderiales; family Comamonadaceae; genus Variovorax; species Variovorax frigidus. The sequence goes on along the minus strand of NZ_JBPJZF010000003.1, from coordinate 537,674 downwards.
CGACCCAGCGGCCAGCCGCCGAGTCGGCCGGCTCGTCGTTGGTGAACACGCCGTCGCGGATGTAGAAGGTCTCGCCCGCGCGACGCTCGGCGTGCAGTTCGCTCAGGCGAGCGATCGAGAAGGCATAGGTCACGAGCTTCTCCTTCGTGCGGCGGTCCTTGCCGCCGCAACTGAAAAGCCCTTCGTTCGCGATCACGATGCACGAACCTTCGATCTGGTCCTCGACCTGCGAGCCGGCACGCCAGACCGCGGTGGGCAGGCGCACGCGCACCTTGTCGATCACCAGGTCGCGCTGCTTGTGGAGAGACGTCAAGGGAGGAATCAGCGAGCGCAATTGCGCAAGCCGCTCGACGAAGTGATCGTCGATGGTGAAGCTCACGTGGTGCGTGGCGCCGCCGGAACGCTTGACGACCTGCATGATGACGTGACGCGGGTTGTTCAAAAGGATCCTCCTTGGAGCCCGGTCGGGAATCGCTCCGGGAGAACGCATCTCCCGCAGAACGGACGACCAGCCGCCCCAGAATCAGAACAATCGAAAACTCAAGAATCGTTTGTTTCTAATTCTTACACGTCATTTCACTGCAGTGCATCCCGAAATTCAAGTACCCGTTTGAACTACATCGTTCGAAAGTACAGGAAACCTGTGGGGCAGTACGCGCTTACCCGCCCTCTGCGACCGGTCCGGCGCCGTCGAGTTGTTCCGCCAGTACCTTGCACGAAGGGGCGCAGACGCTCTGGGATTTGCCCAGAACCTGACGCGTGCGCATCTGCGAGCGCAGGCGGTGCTTGCCGCACATGAAGCAGGACATGGTCGCGCCGCTGAAGGACGACGACGCCCGGAACGGCGAACCCGAAGGCTTGGACTTGTAACGCAGTCCGTCGGCCACCACGGCCGTCTTCACATCATCCTTGGACATGGTCGGCGTCCGGTGCGGTGGGGAGGGCCATGGCGCGGGCGATGGCTTCCTTGGCGCGCAGCTCGGCGGCCATGGCGGCGTCCAGGCCGGAGCGGCACAGGCCGGCGTGCGGGTACTGGAGGTTTTCGTAGACCTCGGCGGCGGCCGGATAGCTGTCGAGCAGCGGTCCCAGCGCGACGCTCGGGGCCAGGTCGGTGAATTCGTGCACGAGGTGCATCACGACCGAACGGTACTGGTCTGCGCCCACCGGCACGGCGCTGTGGTCGAGCCGCTCGAGGAGCTGGGCCAACCTTTCGGTGACGTCGAGACTGATGTTGGGAGTTGCGTTCATGGATCGAAGTTGGGGCATTCAGGGCCGTTTGCAAGGTCCGCGCCAGGCAGTGCCGGCGCGATGGGCGCAGGCCTCTTACCATTGGCGGCTGGGTACCGACCATACCGCGCTTGCGGACCGACCCTTCCAGACGCTTCCCAAGACCCCCTTCAGAGCGGCTCTCAGCCGCGTGATCCGACATGCAACTCAACTACATCGCCAATGCCGACGTGCCCTCCTCGTCGGGCCGCACCCTGCCCGTCATCGACCCGTCGGACGGCCAGGTTTTCGAAGAGATCCAGCGCAGCAACGCGGCCGACATCGACACCGCGGTGCGCGCTGCGCGCGACTGCTTCGAGAGCGTCTGGCACAAGGTGAGCGCGGCCGAACGTGGCCGCCTGCTCTACCGCCTGTCGCAGAAGGTCGCCGAGCACGTCGACGAGCTCGCGCTGCTCGAACAGCGCGATTGCGGCAAACCCGTGAAGCAGGCGCGCGCCGATGCGCTGGCGCTGGTGCGCTACTTCGAGTTCTATGCCGGCGCCTGCGACAAGCTGCACGGCGAGACGATTCCCTACCAGGACGGCTACAGCGTGTTCACCTGGCGCGAGCCGCACGGCGTGACCGGCCACGTGATCCCCTGGAACTACCCGATGCAGATCTTCGGGCGCAGCGTGGGCGGCGCCCTGGCCGCGGGCAACGTCTGCGTGGTCAAGCCCGCCGAGGACGCCTGCCTGTCGCTGATCCGCGTGGCCCAACTGGCGGCCGAAGCCGGCTTCCCGGCCGGCGCGCTCAACATCGTGACCGGCTACGGCCACGAGGTGGGCGACGCGCTGGCGCGCCATGAGGGCATCGACCACATCAGCTTCACCGGCAGCCCCAAGATCGGCACGCTGATCCAGCAGATCGCGGCCGAGCGCCACTGCCCGGTCACGCTGGAACTGGGCGGCAAGAGCCCGCAGATCCTGTTCGCCGACGCCGACATCAACGCCGCCATCCCGACGCTGATCAACGCCATCGTGCAGAACGCCGGCCAGACCTGCTCGGCCGGCTCGCGCGTGCTGATCGAACGCGACATCTACGAGCTGGTGCTCGAGCGCCTGGGCAAGGCCTTCGAGGCGTTGCGCGTCGGCCCGGCCGCGATGGACCTGGACGTCGGCCCGCTGATCCGCCAGACCCAGCAGCAGCGCGTCTGGGACTTCCTGTCCGACGCGCAGGTCGCCGGCATCCCGATGGTGGCGCAGGGCGTGGTGGTCGACGAAGCCCCCGAGACCGGCTTCTACCAGGCGCCCACGCTGCTGCGTGACGTGCCGGTGGACCACCGCCTGGCGCAGGAAGAAGTGTTCGGCCCGGTGCTGGCCGCCATGTCCTTCCGCGACGAGGACGAAGCCGTAGCGCTGGCCAACGCGACGCAGTTCGGCCTGGTGGCCGGCGTGTGGACCGAGAACGGCGCCCGCCAGTTCCGCATGGCCAAGCGCGTGCGCGCCGGCCAGGTCTTCATCAACAACTACGGCGCCGGTGGCGGCGTCGAACTGCCCTTCGGCGGCGTGAAGTCCTCGGGCTACGGCCGCGAGAAGGGTTTCGAGGCGCTGTACGGCTTCACCACGCTGAAGACCATCGCGGTCAAGCACGGCTGAAGACTGGCTCTCCCCACCAGGCTTGCCCCCTTCCGGGGCAACACCAGCGGCCCGGCGAAGCCGGTTCCGCGGTGTTCCACGAACAGACCGGAAGACGCGCTTGTCAGGCCAAGGCCGTATCGAGCATCATCATCAGCACGAAGCCGATCATCAGTCCGCCGGTGGCGAAAGCCTCGTGCCCCTTGCGGTGCGACTCCGGGATGATCTCGTGGCTGATCACGAACAGCATGGCGCCGGCCGCGAAGCCGAGCCCCCAGGGCAGCAGCGCGGCCGAGTAGCCCACGATGGCGGCGCCGATCACGGCGCCGATCGGCTCCACCAGGCCCGAAGCCATGCCCAACCCGACCGCGAACGCGCGGCTGTAGCCCGCGGCCAGCAACGCCACGGCCACCACCAGGCCTTCGGGCACGTCCTGGATCGCGATGCCCGTGGCCAGCGCATTGGCGCGCAGGCCCTCGTTGCCTGCATAGCCCACGCCGATGGCCAGGCCCTCGGGGAGGTTGTGCAATGCGATCGCGATCACGAACAGCCAGGTGCGCCGCAGTTTTTGCGCCGACTGGCCCTCGCGCCCCTTGATGAAATGCTCGTGCGGCAGCACGCGGTCGAGCATCAGCAAGGCCAGCGCACCGAGCAGGATCGCGCTGCCCACCACGCCGCCGGCCGCCCACGGGCCGCCGCCGAAGACTTCGCTGAAACGCGCAGCCGCGAGACCGGGGATCACGAGCGAAAACGCGCAGGCGGCCAGCATCACGCCGGCGCCGAAGCCGAACAGCGTGTCCTGCACGCGGTCCGACAGCTTCTGCGCGAACAGCACCGGCAGCGTTCCCAGCGCCGTGGCCAGCGCCGCCACCGAACCACCGACGAAGGCATTGAAGACGACCGGGTTGCCGGCCACGAACTGCCAGGCCTGCGCGAGCAGCACCAGCACCCCGGCCGCCACGATCAGCCAGCCGATGCCATGCCGCAGCGACCATCCCTGGCGCACCGCCACCGACCGTGTCTCGTTCATCCTGTGCTCCTCAGGCACGCGCTGCGGCGTAGCGCCGCGCCACTTCGGCCCAATCCACCACGTTGTAGAACGCCGCGATGTATTCGGGGCGACGGTTCTGGTACTTCAGGTAGTAGGCGTGCTCCCACACGTCGAGTCCGAGAATGGGCGTGTTGCCGGATCCGATGCCGCGCATCAGCGGGCTGTCCTGGTTGCCGCTGCTCTCGACGGCCAGCTGGCCCTCCTTCGAAACGCCGAGCCAGGCCCAGCCACTGCCGAAGCGCGTCAACGCGGCCTGGGTGAACGCCGCCTTCAAGGCATCGAAACCACCCAGGTCGGCCTCGATCGCGCGGGCCAGCTCGCCGGTGGGCGCGCCGCCGCCGGTGGGCGACATCACGGTCCAGAACAGGCTGTGGTTGGCGTGGCCGCCGCCGTTGTTGCGCACCGGTGCGCGCAGGGCCTCGGGCAGCTTGTCGATGTTCACGATCAACTGCTCCACGGTCTGCTCGGCGAATTCGGTGTCGGCGAGCGCGGCGTTGAGGTTGTTCACGTAGGTCTGGTGATGCTTCGTGAAATGGATTTCCATCGTCTGCGCGTCGATGTGCGGCTCCAGCGCGTCATAGGCATAAGGCAGGCGGGGAAGGACGTGAGGCATGGCAAGGTTCCTTGAAAAACAGAAATCGGTCAGTGCAGCGTGGCGCCGTGCGAGAACGGCATGCAGCCGGCGCGCAGCGCGGCATGGGCGCAGACGCTGCGCATCAGGCCTTCCCATTCGGGCAGCCCGGGGGGCGGAGGCTCGACCGGCGTGAGCGGAAGACCCAGGGATCGGTTCATGCAAAGCGCCTCTCGGTTCACCCTTTGCGTCGAATGGAGTTTTGCGTGTTCGGGTGTTTAAATGATAGTCATTCTCATCAACGAAGTCCATCCAGGGGTTTTACCGACGAGGGCGAACCCGCCCTGCCCGCATCGGCTTGTCCCGGCTGCCCGAACGGCCGGAGCGATCAGGTAAATTGGCCGCTGCACGCTGCCCACCCATGAACGAGACCTTCATCCCCCTTGCCGACATCGGCCGCGCCTCGCTAGGGGCATCGGCGGCGCAGGTCGCGCCGACGGTCCCGGCCACGGGGTCGCTGCACGACCGGCTCGGGCGCCCGCTCACCGACCTGCGCATCAGCGTGACCGACCGCTGCAACTTCCGCTGCAGTTACTGCATGCCGAAAGAGGTGTTCGACAAGGACTACCGCTACCTGCCCCACAGCGCGCTGCTGAGTTTCGAAGAGATCACGCGGCTCGCACGGCTGTTCGCGGCGCATGGGGTGCGCAAGCTCCGGCTGACCGGCGGCGAGCCGCTGCTGCGCAAGAACCTCGAAGCGCTGGTCGAACAGCTCGCGACCCTGCGCACGCCCGACGGCCAGCCGCTGGACCTGACGCTGACCACCAATGCCTCGCTGCTGGCCCGCAAGGCCGAGGCGCTGAAGGCGGCCGGCCTGCAGCGTGTGACGGTGAGCCTCGACGCCCTCGACGATGCGGTGTTCCGCCGCATGAACGACGTCGACTTTCCGGTGACCGAGGTGCTGGCCGGCATCGACGCGGCCCAGGCCGCCGGCCTGCCGGTCAAGGTCAACATGGTGGTCAAACGCGGCACCAACGATCAGGAAATCCTGCCGATGGCGCGGCATTTCCGCGGCACCGGCGCGGTGCTGCGCTTCATCGAGTACATGGACGTCGGCGCCACCAACGGCTGGCGCATGAACGAGGTGCTGCCCTCGGCCGAGGTCATCGCGCGCATCGCCGCCGAGTTCCCGCTGCGGCCCCTGCAGGCGTCCGCGCCTGGCGAAACCGCGCAGCGCTGGGCCTTCGAAGACGGCGGTGGCGAGATCGGCGTGATCAGCAGCGTGACACAGGCTTTCTGCGGCGATTGCAGCCGGGCCCGGCTTTCCACCGAAGGCAAGCTCTACCTGTGCCTGTTCGCCAGCAGCGGGCACGATCTGCGCCCTCTGCTGCGCGGCGATGGTGACCCGGTGGCTGGCGACGCCGCCATCCTGTCGGCCATCGGCCACATTTGGCAGGGCCGCTCCGACCGTTACTCCGAACTGCGCGCGCTGCGCGCCCCCGACACGAGCGACCCGGCCGCGCCGCGCCGTGTCGAGATGAGCTACATCGGCGGATGAAGATTTCCACGCAAAACATCACGGGCCTGGTGCTCGCCGGTGGCCGCGGCGCGCGCATGGGCGGCGTCGACAAGGGCCTGCAGCCCTTCGACGGCGTGCCGCTGGCTCGGCACGCGGCACGGCGTCTGGCTCCGCAGGTCGGTGCGCTGCGCTTCAATGCCAACCGCAACCTCGCGACCTACGAAGCCTTCGGCGCGCCGGTCTGGCCGGACGCCGACGACAGCCAGCCCGGCCCGCTGGCCGGTTTCCTCGCCGGGCTCTCACATTGCGACACGCCCTGGCTGCTGACCGTGCCCTGCGACACGCCCCTGTTCCCGCGCGACCTCGCCCGCCGCATGGCCGATGCGCTGGAGGCGGAGGATGCCGAAATCGCCATCGCCTGCGCCCCCGAGGCCGATGCGCAAGGCGCCGCCGTGTGGCGACCGCAACCTGTGTTCTGCCTGCTGCCCGCCGTGCTGCGCGACAGCCTTGCCCGTTTCATCGCGCAAGGCGGCCGCAAGATCGACGCCTGGACGGCTGACCATCGCACGGTGGAGGTTCGCTTCGACAGGCCGGACGATGCACCGGACGCCTTCGCCAACGCCAACACGCTGGCCGAGCTGCAGGCGCTCGAAGCCCGGTCGCCGCGATGAGCCGCATCGCCGAGATCGCAGCCGCTCTGCACGGCCATGACCCGCAGGCACTGAGCGTCGAGGGCGTGCACGCCTTCCTGGCCCGGCTCGTGACGCCGGCCGCTGGCCGGGCCCACGAGACGGTGCCGCTGCATCTCGCGCTCGACCGCGTGCTGGCTCGGGACATCGTCTCGCCCTTCGACGTGCCGCCGCACGACAACTCGGCCATGGACGGCTTCGCCTTCGACGGGCTGGTGCTCGACAGCGCCGCGGGCGAATGCCGGCTGCGCGTCGCCGGCGTGGCGCTGGCGGGCACCTGCTGGCACGGCAAGGTCGGTGCCGGCGAAGCGGTCCGGATCACGACCGGCGCGGTGATGCCGCCTGGCCTGGACACGGTCGTGCCGCAAGAGCTGTGCACCGTCGACGGTAGCGAGGTGCGCTTTGCAACCACCGCGCTGCGCCGCGGCGCCAACCGCCGCTTGGCCGGCGAAGACCTCGCGGCCGGCGGCCCGGCACTGCGCGAAGGCGACCGCCTGGGCCCCGCTGCGCTGGGCCTTGCCGCCAGCCTCGGTCTGGCGACCCTGCCGGTGTGGCCGCGGCTGCGCGTGGCCAGCTTCTCGACCGGCAACGAAATCCTGAGCCTGGGTGAAGCGACGCGCGAAGGCGCGGTCTACGACAGCAACCGCTACACGCTGCTCGGCCTGCTGACGCGGCTGGGCTGCGAGGTCCTCGACCTCGGCGTGGTGCGCGACGACCCGGCGGCGCTCGAAGCCGCGCTGCGCCAGGCCGCGCAGCAGGCCGACGTGATCGTCACCAGCGGCGGCGTGAGCGTCGGCGAGGCCGACCATACGCGCGCCGTGATGCAGCGACTCGGCGACATCGCCTTCTGGCGCATCGCCATGCGGCCGGGCCGACCGATGGCCGTGGGCCTGATCGCCCGCGGCGACGGCAGCGACGCCCTGCTGTTCGGGCTGCCGGGCAATCCGGTGGCCACGATGGTGACCTTTCTCGCCTTCGTGCGCCCTGCGCTGCTGCAGCGCATGGGGTGCAATGCCGCGCACCGCGCACCGCCGCCGATGCTGCGCGCGACCACGGCCACCGCAATCCGCAAGAAACCGGGCCGCACCGAGTACCAGCGCGGCTTCGTGCGCACGGTGCCGGGCACGCTGCCCGAGGTGCGCATCGCCGCCAACCAGGGCTCGGGCGTGCTGCGGTCGATGGTCGAAGCCAATGGTCTGGTGGTGCTGCACCACGACCAGGGCAGCGTGGCGGCCGGCGAGCCGGTCGACGTGATGCTGTTCGACGGCGTCGTCTGAGCAGGGCAGGTCCTCGCGCGCCGCGCGCTTGCCCGGCATCGTGACCACCCGATGCACCTGAAGGCTTCAGGGCGCGAGATAGGTCTTCGAGATTCCCGCCCCCACGGTGTACTTCGGGTCGACGAAGTTGCCCAGCCGCACCTTGCCGCACTGGCTCAGCATCATGTAGGCGTCCCAGCGGTCGTAGCCGTATTCGGCCTCCATCCACAGCACCAGCTCCTTGTAGGCGATGCGGGTCGCGTCCTCCAGCGGCCGGGCGCTGCCGATGGCCATGATCATGTCGGCCGTTTCCAGCCGGGGCCATTCGAGCGTCCAGCCCTTGATGAGGTCGACGCGGATGGTCGTGAGGCTCGGGTACTCCACCGCCGTGCCGCACACCTCGCCGTCGCCCTGGCAGGCATGCGCGTCGCCGATGAAGAGCCGCGCGCCCGCGGTGCGCACCGGCAGGTAGGTGATGCTGCCCGGGCCCATGTCGGGCAGGTCCATGTTGCCACCGTGCTGGTCGGGCGTGAGGCTGTTGATGGAGTCGATCGCGGGCGAACAGCTCAGCGTGCCGATGTGCGGCTTGTACGGCAACGTGACGCGCTTGCTCCAGTACACGCCTTCCTCGTCCACGTCGATCTTGCGGGTGATCTCGGGCAGCGGCTCGTTCAGCAGCGCGGTGAAGGCGGTGCCGCTGAGCGCGCCGAACGACGGGATCATGCAGCAGGTGCCGCGCGGATTGGGCCCTCGCGGTGCCATCGACTCGATGTACACCGCGAGGGTGTCGCCGGGCTCCGCCCCCTCGACCATGATCGGGCCGTTCTGCGGATTCACGAAGGGCATGGTCAGCACCTTCGAGGGCAGGTCCTGCTCGGTCTTCACCTTGCCGTCGAAGGCATCGCGCGTTTCCACCGCGATGCGATCGCCGGGCTTCACCGTCATCACCGCATTCGAGTACGGGCCGATGGTGAAGTGGAACGTGCCCTGCCTGGCCTCCGTGAGTTCATGCGTGACGATGCTGCGTTCGCGGCCGATGCCGCGCGTGTGCATGATCGATTGGTCGAGCCAGCTCATGGGTGTTGTCCTTCAGATCATCAGGTGGTTGCGCACGGTCTGCGCGTTCATGTGGTCCGCCTCGATGCGGCCCACCACGCGGCCCTTCTCCATCACGTAGGCGCGCTCGCCCACGTCGAGGATCGTGTCGAGGTTCTGCTCGACGAAGAGAATCGTCGTGCCCAGGTCGCGCCGGATGGCGCGCAGCACGTCGCAGATCAGCTGCACGATGGAAGGCTGGATGCCCTCGGAGGGCTCGTCGAGCAGCATCAGCACCGGGTTGCCCACCAGCGCGCGGCCGATGGCCAACTGCTGCTGCTCGCCGCCCGACATGGTGCCGGCCAGCTGGTTTCTGCGCTCCGCGAGACGCGGGAAGTACTGATAGACCAGGTCGGGCAGCTTCTTGCCGTGCGGCCCGCCGACCAGTTCGCCGACCATCAGGTTCTCTGCCACCGTCATGCGCGCGAACACGTCGCGGCCTTGCGGCACATAGCCGATGCCCAGCCGCGCCCGCGCGTCGCTCGGCAGCGCCGATATCTCCTGCCCGCGCAGCTGCACGCTGCCGCCGCGCGTGCGCAGCAGACCCATCAGGCAGCGCATGGTGGTCGTCTTGCCGACGCCGTTGCGCCCGATGAGACTCACGATCTCGCCCTTGCGTACCGTGAGGTCCACCCCCTGCAGGATCGGCGTGGCGCCGTAGCTCGCGTGCAGTCCTTTCACGTCGAGAACGATGTCAGTGCTCATGTGTTTTTCCCAGGTAGATCTCCGCCACGCGCGGGTCGGCGATGACCTCGCCGATGGACCCTTCGGCAAACACCTTGCCGAAATGCAGCACCGTCACGCGCTGCGCGATCTGACGGATGAACGCCATGTCGTGCTCGACCACCAGCACCGTCATGCCCTCGGCATTGAGCTTCTGGATCAGCTCGCCGGTCTTGAAGGTTTCCTCCGGCGACAGGCCTGCCGTGGGCTCGTCCATCAACAGCAACACGGGCTTCAACGCCAGCGCCATGCCGATCTCCAGCCACTGCTGCTGGCCGTGGGCCAGTTCGCCCGCCGGCTTCTTCGCGTCGGCCGCCAGGTCGAGCAGTTCCAACAGCCGGTCTTCCTCGCGCGTGAGTTCCGCGCGGCCGACGACGTGGTGTTGCAGCGCGATGTGGATGTTCTGCCGCACCGGCAGTTCCTTGAACACACTGGGCGCCTGCATCTTGATGCTCATGCCCTGCTGCACGCGCTGGAAAGGGCGCTGGCGCGTCACGTCCTCGCCCTGGAAGGCGATGTGGCCCGACGTGGCCTCGTGCGTGCCCAAGATCAGCTTGAACAGCGTGCTCTTGCCCGCGCCGTTGGGGCCGATGAGGCAGTGGATCTCGCCCTGCTTCACGGACAGATCCACATCGGACACGGCCGCATGGCCGCCGAAGTGCTTGGTCAGCGAGCGGGTTTCGAGCAATGCGGTCATGCACGCACCTCCTGCGCATCCGCCACTGCGCGCTCTTTCACGGCTGCGTCGCCACGCCGCGCAAACAGGCGCCGCACCGCCTGCACCACGCCGATGACGAAGCCCTGCGGCGCCACCATCACCGTGCACAGCAGCATGGCACCCATCAGCAGCAATGCGGCTTGCTGGCTGTAGACCGTGATCGTCTGGAAGGCCCACAGCACCAGGAATGAGCCGACCATCGTGGCCGTGATGTCGCCGCGCCCCGAAAACGCGACCCATACGATAGGCATCGCAGCTGCCGGCAGGCCGATGCTCGCCGGCGTGATGAACTGGCCCCACGACGTATAGAGCACCCCGCTCAGCCCCGCCAGCGCAGAGCCGATGACGAAGGTCGCCAGTTGGTACTTGCGCACGTCGTAGCCCAGCAGCTCGGCACGCTGCGGATCTTCGCGCATCGCGACGATCACATTGCCGAAGCGGGAGTTGAGCAGCATGCGCAGGCCGATGTACACCACGAGAATCAGCCCCACCACCAGGTAATAGAGCGCCATGCCGTCGAAGTACAGCGTCTCGCCACCGAGCCACGGCAGGTTCAGCGGCGCCATGTCCTTCATGCCGTTGAAACCGTTGAGCCGTGCGCTGCCGATGTGCCACTCGGGCCCCGCCGTCTGCCCGAGGAAGAAGGCCAGCACCAGCGTGGCCGACAACGTGACGATGCCGAAGAACACGCCGCCCACGCGCCCCCAGATCATGAAGTAGCCGAGCACCGCCGCGGCCAGCGCGGCGAGCAGCAAGGCCCCCAGCAGCGCGAGGAAGGTCGTTCCCGCCTCCCCGCCGAGGTTGATGGCGAGCACGCCGTAGCCATAGCCCGCGATGCCGAAGAACAGCGTCTGCCCGAAGGACAGCATGCCGCCGTAGCCCCACACCAGGCACAGGCCCATGGCCATGAAGACCCAGGTCAGCAGATAGGCCATGTTGCCCACGTCGTAGGCGTCGGCGACCACCGGGTACAGCAACACCAGGGCGAGCACCGCCAGAAAAGGGAGCCAGAAGACGCGCGTGGTGCCGAGCGTCTGCGGGCCGTTGATGAGTTGGAACATGCGATGTGACTCCGTCGATTCAGCGGTTCATCGGGTCTTGCGGGCCAGCCAGCCCGAGACGCCCTCGGGCAGGATGCGGATGACGACGATCACCGCGAGCAGCATGCCGATCTGCCCCACGATCTGGCCGCCCCAGCCGTTCAGGCCGGTGCGGATCACCGCCAGCAGGATGCCCGCCGGCGCGGTGCCCAACAGCACGTTGGCGCCGCCCACCACCACCGTGACGAAGCTCTCGACCAGGAAGGCCGCGCCCATCGTCGGGATCAGCGTCATGGTGGGCGCGTACAGCGCACCGCACAGCCCTGCCAGCGCAGCGCCAATACCGAAGCTCAGCGCATACACCCGCCCCACGCGCACGCCGGTGGCCTGCGCAATCTGGGCGTTCTGCATCGTCGCCCGTGCCTGCACGCCGAAGCGGGTGCGCATGAAGACGAAGTAGATGCCGCCCAGCACCGTCACGGCCGCCGCGAACAGCACCATGCGATACACCGAGAAGGTGTAGTCACCCACCACGAAGCTGCCTTCGGGCGTGCCGATGCCCGTGACCGACGAGCCCACCGTCAGCAGCATGCCCTGCGTGACGATCAGGCTCAGGCCCCAGGTGGCGAGCAGCGAATCGAGCGGACGCTTGTAGAGCTTGCGCACCAGGCTCCACTCCAGCAGCACGCCGATGAGCCCGGCGGCCAGCGTGCCGAACAGCTGCGCGAGCGGCAGCGGAAAGCCCGCATGCACCAGGCCCACCGTGACGTAGGCCCCGCACATGATGAACTCGCCATGCGCCATGTTGATCACGCCCATCATCCCGAAGACGATCGCCAGGCCGGCAGCCGACAGGATGAGGAACGCGAACACGTCCGCGAACTGGTAGAAGAACGAAAAGATTTCGGCGAACACCGCAAGGTCCTCTCAAGGGGCGCCAATGGCGCGAATGGGAGGCGCTAACATCAGGACTTCTTCGGCAGGTCCGAAGGCGTGTACTGCTTCTTGTCGTTGCTCTTCGTGAGGTCGCAACCGATCTTTCCGAGCCAGTACGGCTGGATGGTCCCGTAGTCCTTCACCACGTTGACCTTGTGCTTCTCGTCCACCGCGATCAGGCGCATCTGATGCGAGGCGTGCTGGCTCTTCGGATCGATGCAGACCTTTCCCTCGCCGGCCTCGATGCACGCGTCGCCCGACGCGATCACCTTGCGCAGGTCGGCCAGCTTGGTCGACTTGGCCTTCTCCACCATGGTCTTGTACATGTAGAGCGCGTTGTAGGCGTTGTAGCCCATGTCGTTGATGTACGGCTCATTGGGGAACTTGGCGTGCCAGCGCTTCTTGAAGTCGGTGGCCGCGGACGAATCGATTTCTTCGAACCAGTTGGCCGTGGCGTGCATGCGGTTGAGCGCCGGCGGCGCGAAGCGCTTGTGCTCGAAGCCCAGCATCACCTTGACCGACGAGCCCATCGGCAGGTTCAGCTTGGCGGCGGCCGCCTGCTCGAAGAACGAGTCCTGCGCAGCGCCCACGTTGAGCATCAGCAACCAGTCGGGCTTGGCCTTCTGGATGTTCTGGATGGTCTGCGCGAACTGCGACACGCCCAGCGGAATGAACTCCTCTCCCACCACGGTGCCGCCGACGTCCTTCAGGATCGAGCGGTTCCATTCCGCGCTGATCTGGCCGAAGTTGTAGTCGGCCGCCACCACATAGACCTTCTTGCCGAACTTCTCGACCATGTACGGAATGAGCGTGGAAAACTGCTGCTCGGGCACCGCGCCCATGCTGATCATGTTGGCGTCGCACACGCCGCCTTCGTACTGGTTGGTATAGAAGTACGGCGTCTGCGTGCGGTCGACGATGGGTCGTACGGCCTCGCGCGAGGCGGAGGTGATGCCGCCGATGAGCACGTCGACCTTGTCCTTGCTCAGCAGGCGGCGCGTGAACTCCTGGTAACGCGCGTTGTCGCCCTGCGGGTCGAGGTGGATCAGCTCGATCTGCCGGCCCATGATGCCGCCGGCCTTGTTGATCTCTTCCACGGCCAGCAGCGACCCGTTGAGCTTGGGCTTGCCCATGAAGGCGAGGTCGCCGGAGACGTCTTCCATCAGCCCGACCTTCAACGGATCGGCGGCCCATGCGGAGGTGGTGAGGGCCACCGTGCAACCCAGGGAGAAAAGCGCGCGACGTAGTTTCATGGTGATGTGCTTTCGAGGGGTGTGATGAAGGGAAGAAAGAGACTCAGAGCGCCGGGTGCTTGCGGTGCCAGTCGGTCGCCTGCTGGAAAGCGACGCCCGCGCGCACCAGCAGCGCTTCGTCGAAGTGGCGTGCCACGAACTGGAAGGCCACCGGCATGCCCGCGGGCGTGAAGCCGCCGGGCAGCGTGATCGTCGGGCTGCCGGTCATGTCGAACGGACAGGTGTAGCGCAGCATCGCGGCCATCAACTCGGCGTCGACACCCATCTGCGACATGCGCTCCATGGTCGGCGAAGCGATGCCCGTGGCGGGAATCAGCAGCAGGTCGATGTCCTGGAACATCGCCCTCACCTTGCCGCTGAAGGCGTGGCGGCGCAGCACGATCTTCTGGTAGTCCACGCCGCGCTGCGCGAGGCCGAGCTCGATCAGGCCGGCCACCGCGGGGCCGTACATATCCTTGCGCGACGGGTAGTTCTTCTCGTGCACCACGGCGGCTTCCATGCCGCACAGCGGGAACCAGTCCTCGATGGCCTGCGCGGGGTCGGGGAAGCTCACTTCGCGGAGCTCGCCGCCCAGCGTCTTCACGGCCGCAATGGCAGTATCGAGCACCGCGCGCGTCGGCGCATCGACGCCTTCGGTGGTCCAGCGGGTGTCGATGCCCACGCGCAGGCCGGCCAGGCCCTTGCCGATGTCGGTGAGGTAGTCGGGCACGGGCAACTGGCTCGCGGTCGGGTCGTTCGCGTCGGCCCCGGCGATGGCGCCGAGCATCGCGCCTGCATCGGCCGCGCTGCGCGTCATCGGGCCGATGTGGTCGAGCGTGGCGGCCAGCTCGAAGGCGCCGTGGCGGCTCACGCGCCCCCAGGTCGGCTTCAGGCCCGTGAGGCCGTTGGCGGCCGAAGGAAAGCGGATCGAGCCGCCCGTGTCGGTGCCCAGCGAGCCGTAGCAAAGCCCGGCCGCCGTGGCCACGCCCGAACCGCTCGACGACACGCCCGGCCAGTGCGCCGCATTCCACGGATTGACCGGCGGCGACACCGTCGGATGATGGTCTGCATACGCGCTCTCGGTGAGCTGCAGCTTGCCGAGGATGACCGCACCCGCCTCGCGCAGCTTGCGCACCACGGTGCCGTCTTCGGTGGGAACGAAGTCCTTGTAGAGCGTCATGCCGGCGGCGGTCGGCACGCCTTCGGTCCAGCACAGGTCCTTGACCCCGACCGGCACGCCCTGCAGCGGGCCCCGCAGTTGCCCCTTGGCAATCTCGGCATCGGCGCGCGCGGCCTCGGTCAGCGCCGAGTCGGTCATCACGCGCACATAGCTACGGAGGGCACCATCGACTTTCTCGATGCGCGCGAATTGCGCCTTCGTCACCTCGACCGAGGACAATTCCCGGGACTGGATGAGGCGGCCGACTTCGAGAAGTTCGAGGTAGTGCAGATCGTCGTTCGACATGGCTGGAAAACTCCGGTCGTTGAAAAAAATGGCTCTGGAAGCACGCTGAGAGCTGGCATCGAAGTTATCGGCAGGCGGCTGCAGGCGCTTTGCTCACAGCGCCATTGCGATGTGCTGGTTCGGTCAGCCCATGACTTTCAGCGCAGAACGGGTGCGCGCCGGTGGAAGTTGGTGGCCAGCTGGAACGCATGGCCGGCGCGCAGCAGCGTGGCCTCGGCAAAGGGCCGCCCGATGATCTGCATGCCGATGGGCAGGCCATCGGGGTCGAAGCCGCAGGGCAGGTTCAGCGAGGGCAGGCCCGTGAGGCTGGCCACACCGGTGAACTGCATGATCGCGGAGAGCATGTCTTCGAACTGGCCCGGAACGATCTCCACGCTGGTTTCGCCCATCCGCGTGGCCACGAACGGCAGCGAGGGACAGATGAACACGTCGACGCTGCGGAATGCCTCGAGGAACTCGCTGCGCAGCAAGGCGCGATAGCGTTGCGCCTGCAGGTACTGCGTGGCCAACAGCAACTCGCCGGCCTCGAGCAACGTGCGCACGTCGTCGCCGTAGTCCTGCGGACGCTCGCGCAGGGTGCGTTGGTGGTAGGTGCTGGGCTCGGCCGACTCGATGGTGAGCTGGGCGGAAATGTTGCCGTGGATGTTTCGGATGTCGACGTCCACCAGCTGCGCGCCCATGTCGACGAAGGTGGCGAGCGCCTCTTTCACCGCGTCATGCACGGGCACCTGGAGGCGCTCGAAGAAGTACCCAGGCACCACGCCGATGCGCAGGTGCCTGCAGCCGTCGGCCAGGTCCTTCAGGCAGTCGTCGGTGGCGCGCTGGGCGCTGCCGGCGTCCTTGGCATCGAAGCCGGCGATGGCACCGAACATCAGCGCGCAATCTTCCACGGTGCGCGTCATCGGGCCCACCGTGTCCATGCTCCATGCGAGCGGCACCACGCCGTGGTTGCTGACACGCCCATAGGTCGGACGCAAGCCGACGATGCCGTTGATGGCCGAGGGCAGCCTGATCGATCCGCCCGTGTCGGTGCCGATGGCTCCGAAGCAGAAGCGCGCTGCCACCGCCACGGCCGAACCACCGCTGGAGCCGGCGGGGAAGCGCGTCGTGTCCCACGGGTTGCGTACGGCGCCGTAGTGCGGGTTGGCCGAGGTGCCGCCCCAGGCGAACTCGTGCATGTTGGTCTTGCCGACGAACACCGCGCCGGCCTGCCGCAGCCGCGTGGTGACGGTGGCATCGGTTTCCGGCAGCCAGTCGGACAGCACCTTGCTGCCCGCCGTGGTGCGCGTACCGCGCACGGCGACGTTGTCTTTCAGCGCGATCGGAATGCCCTGCAGCGGGCCGAGCTCGTGGCCCGCGTCAGACAGCAGCTCGGCCGCGCGCGCCACCTGCATCGCCTGCTCATCGAACACGGTGATGAAAGACTTCAGCACGCCGTCGTGCTTGCGGATGCGGGCCAGCGAGGCCTCGACCAGTTCGACCGGAGAAAGCTTGCGCTCCCGCACCAGGCGCGCGGCCTGCGACAGTGTGAGTTCGAGCACATCGCTCATTGGAGAACCTCCGCGCTGCGCGCTGCGGTGCGAGCTCGCTTGGGGCGGCCCGGCGCTGCGCTCATTCGAAAACCTTCGCGCTGCGCGCTGCGGTGCGAGCTTGCTTGGGGCGGCCCGGCGCTGCGCTCATGCAGCGTCCTCCGGCTGCTCATGCGCGTGCGTGAAGGCGGTGACCGGCATCAGCGCCTGATGCGCGGGCTCGCTCATCTTGCGGCTCAGTTCGTTGGCTGCTGGAATCCAGACCAACAGGATGGCCTCGACTGCCGCGAGGCGTTCCGCGCTCAGGTTCAGGGCCGCGCAACGGGCCAGCGCAGCGACATCGGCGCGCTCTGCAGGGGGTGGGCTTTGCATCGTCGTCTCCATGCGTGAAGGGTGAGCTTCACGATAGGGAACAACCGCAACGAAGGCTTGGCTCCCAGAGCCAATCCGCTCGACTGGAACCGCCAGTCGCGACCTTGACTCAGTGCCGGCGCAAGAGCGTCTGCGGTGTCACGCCGTAGGCCTTCTTGAAGACCCGGCAGAAGTGCGACATGTCGCTGAAGCCGTACTGGAAAGCCGCCTGCGTGACCTGCCGCACCCGGCCTTCGAACAGCGCGCGATGACTGGCCTCGAGCCGCTGCTTCCACAACCACTGGATCGGCGTGGTGCCCTGCTCTGCGAAGACCCGCGCCAGCGTGCGGGTCGAGACGCTCTGCGCGCGGGCGATCTGCTCGACGTCGAGCTCGCAGTCGTCGAGGTGCGCCAGGATGTAGTCGCGGGTCTTCTGGAGCAGTGCGCCATGCCCGGAGCGCGCCAAGTCGGTGCCTTCGACCTGTACTTGCAACGCGGCCGAGAGCATGTCGAGCAACGCGCTGGCGAAGCTGGCCTGCATGCCATCGCGCCCCGACAGCTCGAGCACCACCGCCTCGCGGAGCATATTGCCCAGCAGCCTGGCGATGGGATGACCTTCGGCCAGATGCATGGCCGTGAGGTTGTGCGCCTCTGGCACCCGGCAGAGCAGTTGCTTGCGCGGGATGCGCACCAGCAGCGCCGATTCGGGCGCGAGGTCGAAGGTGAAGGCGCGAGCGGCGTCGTACAACACGATGTCGCCGTTGCGCTGCACCACGCTGCGGCCCGACTGCGAAAGCACGCCGTGGCCCGACACCATGAGGCTGAGCATGAAGTCTTCGTTGGGCCCGCTGCGCAGGTGCTGGGCATCGCGCTCCCACAGGCATCGTGGAGACGACATTTCGGCCAGCGTGAGACTGCCCAGCGAGCGCACCAGAAAGCGCGCATTGAAATGCTCGCGATCGGGCACCAGGCTCTTGGCGGGAATGAAGTGCCTGCAAACCACGTCGCTCCAGTAGTCGAAGCGTTGGCCAGGGTCGACCGTGTCGGTGGAGTAGTCGAGGTTCATGCTTCGGACGAATGAGTGGCCGTAGAACGGGAACCGCCGGTGGCGTCTGCAAACACTCTAGCAAAATTCATGCCTCATGCAAGGAGGCATGACCCTGACTCAGATCCGGCCCAGCGCCTTGTCCACGCCCTTGTTTGCGAGCATGTCGGCCCGCTCGTTGCCCGGGTCGCCCGAGTGGCCCTTGACCCAGCGCCATTCGATCTGGTGCCCGCCCTCCTGCACCAGCTGGTCGAGGCGTTTCCACAGCTCGACGTTCTTCACCGGCTGCTTGCTGGCGGTCATCCAGCCCTTGGCCTTCCAGCCCTTGATCCATTCCGTGATGCCCTGGCGCACGTACTGGCTGTCGAGGTACAGGATGACCTTGCAGGGCCGCTTGAGCGCGGCCAGGCCTTCGATCACGGCCTGCAGCTCCATGCGGTTGTTGGTGGTGGCGAGTTCGCCCCCGAACAATTCCTTCTCGGTCGGGCCCGACTTGAGCCAGGCGCCCCAGCCGCCCGGGCCGGGGTTGCCCTTGCAAGCCCCGTCGGTGTAGATCTGTACTTCGTTCAAGAACCGTTTCCTTTGTTCGATGATGGGTGGTGCGAACCAGGTTCGCGATGCATCCGGCCGGCGATCGGCACGGGTGCGCTGGCGCGCTGCGAGCCACGCCGCCAGTCGGCGCTCAGCAGGCGCATGCCGCGCACCCGTTTGACCGCGACCAGAAAATAGACGGCGCCGAAGATCGGCCACCAGCGTTCGCCGGCGGTGTCGAACCAGCGCAGGCGCTCCAGCCAGGCTTCGCTGCGCACCGCCGGACGGTACACGCCGAAGCGCCCCGACTCCACCTCGAAGCTCAGCAGGCGCAGCCAGTCGCGCATGCGCCAGTAGCCGATGAAGTCCCCTGTCTGGGGCAGGAACAGCTCGCCGAAACCCAGCCGTCTGTAAAGATGGGCGCGACGCTGGCGCATGCCCCAGAGGCTGGTGGGGTTCAGGCCGCAGATGATGACCCGGCCCTCGGGCACCAGCACGCGCTCGACTTCGCGCAGCGTCGCATGCGGATCGGGGCTCTGTTCGAGCGTATGCGGCAGCACGATCAGGTCCAGGCTATTTGCAGGGAAAGGCAAGGCGGAGAACTCGGTCAGCAGTGCTGCCCGGCCCGTGGGCACGGCATCGGCCAGGGCCAGCCAGCGGTGCGGCATGCGGTTGCTGCGCAGCGCGTCGATGCGGCCCGAACCCAGCTGCAGCGCGTGGTAGCCGAAGACATCGGCCACGGCCTGGTCGAACTGCGCCTGCTCCCATGCCAGCAGGTACTGGCCAGGCGGGGTCTCGAACCAATCCTGCAAACCTATAATTTGACCGCTCATGACCCTCGTTCCGCTGCCCGCCTTCGCCGACAACTACATCTGGATGCTGCAGAACGGGAGCCACGCGATCGTGGTGGACCCGGGCGACGCCCAACCGGTGTTCGATGCGCTTGCGCGCGCACATCTGCAGCTGGCCGCGATTCTAGTCACGCACCACCACGCCGATCACACGGGCGGCGTGGCGGCGCTGCGCGAGGCCACCGGGGCCCGCGTCTTCGGCCCCGCCGGCGAAACCATCCCCGAGCCCTACACCCCCTTGGCACAGGGCGACCATGCCGAAGCCCTGGGCCTGCGCTTCGAGGTGTTCGACATCCCGGGCCACACGGCCGGCCACATCGCCTTCTTCCTGCCCGCCGACGCGCGCCATGCCGAAGCCCCGATCCTTTTCTCGGGCGACACGCTGTTCTCGGGCGGCTGCGGCCGACTCTTCGAGGGCACGCCGGCGCAGATGCTGGCATCGCTCGACACGCTGGCTACGCTGCCGGGCGACACCCGCGTCTGCTGCGGGCACGAATACACACTTGCTAACCTGCGTTTTGCCCGTGCGGTGGAACCCGGCAACGCCGATCTGACTCACTACACGGCGCATTGCGAATCGCTGCGCGCGCACGGTACGCCGACACTGCCCTCGCAGCTCGGCACCGAGCGCCGGATCAACCCCTTTCTTCGCAGCCGCGAAGCCACCGTCCTTCAAGCCGTGCACGCTCAGGCCCACCTCGGCGCCGATGCGGCCGAGGTCGAAGTCTTCGCCGCATTGCGCCAATGGAAAAACGACTTCCGATGAAATTCCTCTCCGCCGTCTGCCTGGCAGGCGCCGTCTTTCTCGCAGGCTGCGCAAGCACGCAGCAGCCTTCGTCGACGGACCTCCCCGCCACCAGCGGCGGCATGCCGCCCGTCGCACTGCCCGAAGGCTCCGCCGCCCCCGTCTACCCCGGCGGTGTGCTCACGCCCATCACCGCCGGTCGCTCCGGCGCGAGTGCGCGCAGCGTGGTCACGCTGGCGCCCCCGGTCGACATGTGGGACCGCATCCGCCGCGGCTTCAAGATGCCCGATCTCAACACCGACACGGTGCGCGAGCAGGAGCAGTGGTATGCGGTGCGGCCCGACTACGTGCAGCGCATGACCGAGCGCTCCAACCGCTACATCTTCCACATCGTCGAGGAGCTCGAGCGCCGCAACATGCCGACCGAACTGGCACTGCTGCCCTTCATCGAGAGCGCCTTCAACCCGCAGGCCGTGTCCAGCGCGCGCGCGGCCGGCATGTGGCAATTCATGCCGGCGACCGGCAACGACTACGACCTCAAGCAGAACATCTTCCGCGACGACCGGCGCGACGTGCTGGCCTCCACCCGCGCCGCGCTCGACTACCTGCAGCGCCTCTACACCATGTTCGGCGACTGGCACCTGGCGCTGGCGGCCTACAACTGGGGCGAAGGCAGCGTCGGGCGCGCGATCGCCAAGAACCAGCGCGCCGGCCTGCCGACCGGCTACATGGACCTCACGATGCCGGCCGAGACGCGCGGCTACGTGCCCAAGCTGCAGGCGGTCAAGAACATCGTGGCCGATCCGCAGCGCTTCAACGTCGACCTGCCGGTGATCGCCAACCACCCCTACTTCCAAACCGTGACGCTCACGCGCGACCTCGACGTCGCGCTGGCCGCGAAGCTGGCCGACGTGCGCATCGAGGATTTCCGCGCGCTCAACCCCGCGGCCCACAAGCCGGTGCTGCTGGCCGCCGGCACGCCGCAGATCCTGCTGCCCTGGGACAACGCCGCGGTGTTCCAGCGCAACTTCGAGGCCTACAGCCAGGGCCAGTACGCGAGCTGGACTGCCTGGACCGTGCCCGGCACCATGACCGTGGCCGACGCCGCCCAGCGCTCGGGCATGAGCGAAGCCGATCTGCGCGCCATCAACCAGGTGCCGCCGCGCATGCTGATCAAGGCCGGCTCGACGCTGATCGTGCCGCGCGGCGCACGGGTACAGGAAGACGTGGCCGCCCTGGTGGCCGATACCGGGCATCTGAGCTTCCAGCCCGAGATCGTCACGCGCCGCACCACGGTCAAGGCCGGGCGCAGCGACAGCGTGGCCAGCATCGCGCGGCGCTATCGCCTGAGCGCATCCAGCGTGGCCGAATGGAACGACGTCAAGGCCAACCACGTGTTCCAGCGCGGCTTGAGCGTGGTCGTCTACCTGCCGGTGCAAGCGGCGCGCGCCGCCCGCGTGGGCACCGGCACGCCGCGCGGCGTGGGCGCCAAGGCGCCAGCACGCCAGGCGCTGGCCGGCAAGACTGCGGTGGTCAAGTCCAGGCCCACCGTGGTGAAGAGCAAACCCGCCCCGATCGTGCGCGAGAGGCGCGGCGGCACGCCGTCCAAGCAGAAGCGCTGAGCGGCCGTCGCGACACGGCGCGCCTGGGCATGCCGCCCTCGCGGGCCGTGCTCAGAGCTTCTCGGTCTCGCCGCTGCGTGGCTGCCATTTCATGAGCCGCCGCTCGACCCGTCCCACGATGCCGTCGAGCGCCAGCGCGAAGACCGTGAGCACCACGATGCCCGCGAACACGGTGTTGACGTCGAAGGTGCCCTCGGCCTGCAGGATCAGGTAGCCGACGCCGCGCGCCGAGCCCAGGTATTCGCCCACCACCGCACCCACGAAGGCCAGGCCCACCGACGTGTGCAGGCTCGAGAACACCCAGCTCGTCGCGCTCGGCAGGTACACCGTGCGCAGCAGCTGGCGCTGGTTGGCGCCCAGCATCTTTGCGTTGGCCAGCACCACCGGGCTCACCTCGCGCACGCCCTGGTAGACGTTGAAGAACACGATGAAGAACACCAGCGTGACCGCCAGCGCCACCTTGCTCCAGATGCCCAGGCCGAACCACAGCGCGAAGATCGGCGCCAGGATCACGCGCGGCATCGAGTTGGCGGCCTTGATGTAGGGGTCGAGGATCAGGCTCGCCGTGGGCGCGAGCGCCAGCCAGAGCCCGCAGGCCAGCCCCAGCACCGTGCCGATGCCGAAGGCCAGCACGGTTTCGAGCAGCGTGGTGCCGAGGTGGCGGTAGATGTCCGCGTTGCCGGGCAGCCCTTCGGGGAACAGCAGGTTGGGCGGCACGGCGAAGGGCAGGAACCAGCTCCAGATGCGCCCCGCCACCTGGATCGGTTCGCCCAGGAAGAAAGCCGCCTTGTCGTCGCGCGACACGAGGTGCCAGGCCAGCAGCAGCACGACCAGCAGGCCGATCTGCCAGGCGCGCGCATTGCGTTCGGTGGGTTTCAGCTGCATGTCAGCCCATCACCTCAGATGCCACCACGGCCAAGACCAGAGATACCGTGGAACCGCCTTTGCCGGGCCACCGGTATCGCCCCCTCGAGGGGGAGGCGCCGCAGGCGCATCGGGTGTGTTCCATCTCAGGCCGCCTTCTTCAGTTGCTGTGCATAGCCCTTGAGCACCTCGTCGCGCAGCACGTTCCAGATCTGCGTGTGCAGCTCGACGAAGCGCGGGTGCGTGCGCACCTCGGCCACGTCGCGCGGCCGCGCGAGATCGATCGCGAATTCGCCGATCGGGTGCGTGGCCGGGCCGGCCGACAGCACCACCACGCGGTCGCTCATGGCGATGGCCTCGTCGAGGTCGTGCGTGATGAAGAGCACCGCCTTCTTCTTCCGGCTCCAGAGTTCGAGCACCTCGTTCTCCATCAGCTGGCGCGTCTGCACATCGAGCGCGCTGAAGGGCTCGTCCATCAGGATGATGTCGGGGTCGAGCACCAGCGTCTGCGCGAGCGCCGCGCGCTTGCGCATGCCGCCCGAGAGCTGGTGCGGATAGCGGTCGCCGAAGCCGGCGAGTCCCACGCGCGCGAGCCATTGCTCGGCCTGCGCGGCCGCGTCGGCATCGGACACGCCCCGGTACTGCAGCCCCACCATCACATTGTCGCGCGCGCTGCGCCAGGGCATCAGCGCCTCGGTCTGGAACATGTAGCCGGCACGCGTGTTGATGCCTTCGAGCGGCTGTCCGAACACCTTCACCGTGCCCGACGAAGGCGCCAGCAAACCGGCGCCCACATTGAGCAGCGTCGACTTGCCGCAGCCCGTGGGACCGACCACCGAGACGAACTCGCCCTCGCGAATGCGCAGCGTGGTGTCGGCCACTGCGGTGTAGCGCTGGCTGGCATCGTCCTTCGCGCGGAAGGTGCACTGGATGTCGATGAGTTCAAGGGCGTAGGTGGAATCGGTGGACATGGTGCGGATGAAGGCGACCGATCAGCGGTTGCGGCCAAGAAAAAAACCCGGCCGGGGCCGGGTCGCCGATTGCGCTCAGGCCTTGAAGCGTTCCTTCGCGCGCCGCGCGAAATCGTTGGTGTAGGTCTTGCTCAGGTCGATCTTGTCGGCCTTCACGCTGGGGTCGAAGCTGGCGATGGCGGTCAGCGCGGTCTTGGGGCCCTCGGCCGGCACGAGGCCGTCGATGGCGATCGATTCGCGCACCTTGTCGAAGGACGCGAGGTACAGCGCACGGTCGCCCAGCAGGTAGGTCTCGGGCACGGTCTTGATGATGTCGCTGGGGCCGGCCGTCTGCAGCCACTTGAGGCCATGGACGATCGCATTGGCCAGCGCCTGGCAGGTGCCCGGATTCCTCTGGATGAATTCGGACGAGGCATAGAGGCAGGCCGCGGGCATCAGGCCGCCGAACACGTCGTGCGTGCCCTTGAGCGTGCGGGTGTCGCTGATGATCTGCACGTCGCCCTTCTGCTCGAGCATGGTCATCACCGGATCGGTGTTGCTGATCGCATCGATCTGGCCCGAGCGCAGCGCGGTGAGCGCGCCCGCGGCCACGCCCACACCGATGAAGCTCACGTCGCTGGCCTTGAGCCCACCGCGCGACAGCACCAGGTTGGCGACCATGTTGGTCGACGAGCCGGGCGCGGAGACCCCGATCTTCTTGCCCTTGAGATCGGCGATGCCTTTGTAGCCGGCCATGTTCTTGGTCGAGACACCGACCGCGATCTGCGGCGCCCGCCCCTGCAGCACGAAGGCCTGGAACATCTGGTTCTTGGCCTGCAGGTTGATGGTGTGCTCGTAGGCGCCAGAACAGATGTCGGCCGAACCGCCGACCACCGCCTGCAAGGCGCGCGCACCACCGGCGAAGTCGGAGATTTCCACGTCGAGCCCCTCGGCCTTGAAGTAGCCCAGCTGCTCCGTGATGGTCAAGGGCAGGTAGTAGAACGCCGCCTTGCCGCCCACGGCGATGGAGACCCGCGTCTTCTCGGGCTTGGCCTGCGCGACGACCCGCGGCACGGCGATCGATGCGGCGCCCAGCGCGGCGGCGGAGGTGAAGGAGCGGCGATTGAGCATGGCGCTTGGTCCCTGTTGTGTCATTCGGTTTGAAGACCGAATCGAGCTTAGGCGCGCGCATGCACCCCCTGCATCGGGAACATCCCGTGGGGGTTTCCACGTAAACAAAAAGGGGGGGGCATGGCCCCCGGAAGAGCGGTCAGCGATCCGCGAAAAGGAGCGCGATGTTGACCAGCACACCCAGCGTCCAGACGGCGCTGCGCGCCGTGCCCACACCGCGCACATAGAGTGCGATGTACACCAGCCGCAGCACGACATAGGCCACGGCCAGCGCGTCGATGCGCGCCTGCGCGGCGTCGAGCTGGTGCGCGATGAGCACCGCGCCGATGAAGAAAGGCAGGCCCTCGAAGCTGTTGGCATGCGCTGCGTTGGCACGGGCCCGCCAGCCGCTCTGCTTCGAGGCCCAGTCGCGCGGCGACACGTTGTCGCGCGGGCCGAAGCTGCCGGCCTTGGCGATCCAGACGCACACGTAGGGCAGCAAGGCGGCGACCAGCACGCACCAGTAGGCAAGGGGCAGGAAAGGCAGGTTCATGCGATGTCTCCGGTGTCTGCTGCGATGCGTGCGTGCGCTCTACCGGCGGTCGACCAGTGCGTGCGCGATGGTGCCGAGGTCCACGTACTCGAGCTCGCTGCCGGCCGGCACGCCGCGCGCGAGCCGCGTGACCGTGAGGCCGCGCTGGCGCAGCGTCTCGCCGATCACGTGCGCCGTGGCTTCGCCCTCGGCGGTGAAGTTGGTCGCCAGGATCACCTCGACCACGCTGCCGTCGAGCGCGCGGTCGAAGAGTTTCTGCAGGCCGATGTCGTTCGGTCCGATGCCGTCGAGCGGGCTGAGGCGCCCCATCAGCACGAAGTAGTAGCCATGGAACGCACCGGTGCGTTCGAGCGCGGCCTGGTCCGCCGGCGTCTCGACCACGCAGAGCTTGCTGCCGTCGCGTCGCGGATCGCTGCAGACCTGGCAGATCGGGGCCTCGGTGAAGGTGTTGCAGCGATCGCAATGCCGCACCTCGGCCGCCGCCTCCTGCAATGCGCGCGCCAGCATCTGCGCGGCCGGACGGTCGTGCTGCAGCAGGTGGAAGGCCATGCGCGAAGCCGACTTGATCCCCACGCCCGGCAATCGCCGCAGCGCTTCGATCAGCATGTCGAGGGAACTGGAATCAGCCAACAGTCACCTCACGAAGCGATGAGAAATGAGAACCCGGCCCCGGAGGGCGGGGTGGCGAAACGGCGCGCGGTGCGTGCCGCTTCGGAGAAAGCCATCAGAACGGCAGCTTCATGCCGGCCGGCATGCCGGGCATGCCCGCGGTGAGCTTGCCCATCTTCTGCTCGCTGGTTTCCTCGGCCTTGCGCACCGCGGCGTTGAAGGCGGCGGCGACCAGGTCTTCCAGCATGTCCTTGTCGTCGGCCAGCAGGCTGGGGTCGATGGTGATGCGCTTGACGTCGTGCTTGCAGGTCATGACGACCTTCACCAGGCCCGCGCCCGATTCGCCTTCGACCTCGATGTGCGCCAGTTCTTCCTGTGCCTTCTTGAGGTTGTCCTGCATTGCCTGCGCCTGCTTCATGAGGCCGGCCAGTTGTCCTTTGTTGAACATCGTTGGTCCTGATAGGTTGGGTGGGTAAAAAGAAAAAAATCAGACGGGCCGCAGCGTGCCGGGCACGACCTTCGCATCCCAGTCGCGCATCAGCTGCTGAACTTCGGGGTCGCCGTGGATCGCCTCCTCGGCCTTGCGCTGACGCGCATCGGCCGCCTGCTTGTTGCGGCGCGCAGGGCTGTCGCTCACGCCGCCGATCTCGATGGCGATTCTCACCCCATGGCCGAGCGCGGCCAATGCGACCTGCAACTTCTCCCGGCTCGCGGGCTGGTTGAGCGTCTCGCGCTCGACGCGCAGCAGCCATTGGTCGACGTCGCGCGCGACCAGTTGCGACTGCAGCGCCAGCTCGCGCGCCAGCGCCGTGATGGCCTCGGCGACCACCATCTGCGTCACCGTGGCATGCCAGAAGTCGCCATCCTCGCTGGGCGGAATGGGGGAAGAGACTGCGCTGTCGGCGCCCCGCGGCTGCTCGCGCGCATCGGATGCCGGCTGCACGCGCACCGGCATCGCGAGCACGCGCGCGGGCGGCTCCTCCATCGGGATATCGTCGAAGTACGCAGGCGGTGCCTCGGCCGATGGCGGCGATTCGCGCACCGGCAGGCGATGGCCGGGCGGCGTGGACGATGCCGGCCGGACGGGCGCCGCAACGGCGGCCACAGGCGATGTCACGGGAGTGGAAACGGCCTTGGGTGCAGGCGCCTCCTGCTCGGACATCTGGCGCACGGGCAGCGGCCGGGCCGGTGCCGACGCGGGCGCCGAAACGGGTGGCGGCAGGGCCGCCGACCCTTCATTCAGAGTTTTTTTTTCCGGGGAGGCCGAAGCGGCAGCACCCGCAGCAGCAACGACACCCGGGGGCTTGAAGGCCAACAGCCGCAACAGCACCATGGTCAGCGCCGCGTACTCGTCGGGCGCCAACCCTAGCTCGGCACGGCCATGCAGGCACAGGCTGTAGAGCAGCTGGGTCTCGTCGGCCGGCATCGTGGCGGCCAGCCGCGCGGTTTCGGCGGCATCGGGATCGGTGTCGCCGGAGGCAGCCGCCGCGCGCGAAGGCACGGCCTGCAGCACCGCCATGCCTTGCAGCACGGTGGTCATCTCTTCCAACGTAGAAGCGGCGGACAGGCCGTCGCGGCGCAGCACTTCGGAGGTCTCGACCACGGTCTTGCCGTCGCCCTGCGCCAACGCGTCGATGAGCCGGAACACATGCCCGCGATCGACGCTGCCCAGCATCTGGCGCACGCTGGACTCCTGCAACTGGCCGTTGCCGAAGGCGATGGCCTGGTCGGTCAGCGACAGCGCATCGCGCATCGAACCGCGCGCCGCGCGCGCCAGCAGGCGCAGCGCCTGCGGCTCAGCCTCGACCGACTCGGCCTTCAGCACCTGCGTGAGGTGGTCCAGCACGGTCTCGGGCGCCATCGGCCGCAGGTTGAACTGCAGGCAACGCGACAGCACTGTGACCGGCACCTTCTGCGGATCGGTGGTGGCCAGCACGAACTTGAGGTACTCGGGCGGCTCTTCCAGCGTCTTGAGCATCGCGTTGAACGCGGTGTTGGTGAGCATGTGCACTTCGTCGATCATGAAGACCTTGAAGCGCCCCTGCACCGGCTTGTAGACCGCCTGCTCGAGCAGCGACTGCACCTCGTCCACGCCGCGGTTCGACGCCGCATCGAGCTCGGTGTAGTCGACGAAACGGCCGGCGTCGATGTCCCGGCAGGCCTGGCAGACGCCACAGGGGGTGGCGGTGATGCCGCCCTGCCCGTCCGGGCCCTGGCAGTTGAGCGACTTGGCCAGCACGCGCGACACCGTGGTCTTGCCGACACCCCGCGTGCCGGTGAACAGGTAGGCGTGGTGCAGACGCTGGGTGGTCAGCGCGTTCGACAGCGCCTGGACCACATGCTCCTGGCCGACCATTTCTTCGAAATTACGGGGCCGGTATTTGCGGGCGAGCACGAGATAGGACATTGCAGGCATTCTAAAAGGCGCGACGCCCCCTTCCGGCCGAATGCCGCGGAACGTGACGATCTGGCCGAAGGGCATTCCATCGGAGGGATAAGGAGATGCGACACGAAGCGCACCTTGCGGTGCCGGCTACAATGAGCGCTGACGGGCCTCCCCGCATGGTGAAGCGGCCAACCGGGTCAGATGGGGAACCAAGCAGCCCTAACTGCGTAGTCAGTGCCGGGGGTAAGGCTCGTCAACCTCATATCCAGAAGCCTTGAGTTTTCTACAACTCGAGCGCCATCCAAGGGTTCAGAGCCCTCGCGCGTAAAAGCTCGCACTGGCATGGTTTCGATGCCGGACATGGCCAGCGACCCTAGGGGTTCGAACCATCGCAGCGCACAGACCGCTTTGACGCCCCTCCCCCAATTCTCCAGAGCAAAGCGGCCCGTCGCTCGCGGCTGCGCACGTCTGCGTGCTGCTCCCGCCTCTGTTATTCCAGCGACGCCGTCAACCCCCCAAGTTGTTCTCTTCTTCTGTGGATAAGGCTGTGGGTTCTGCCATTGCAAGGCAGGTCAAAGTGAGGATCCATGAGGCCTGCCGCCACGTTGCCCAAAGAAAGGGCAGCAGCCGGATCGGCGGTATCCGGGCCGCTCAAAAACGCCGGCCAGGCTCAACCGGCCGGGCTCGCGCGAAGTTTGGCCGTCAGGGTCTCGGCCAATGCAAGCGTTTGGTGCTCCATCGCGGCGATGCGGTAGGAACCGAGCTGCCGCCCCTCGTAGCTCAGGACCGCCACCGAAAAATGATGGCTCAGGGCGGTGGCTGCGTCGTGCAGACACTCGGCGATGGACCAGAGCCCCTCGCGCAGATGACGATCGTCGGCCGAGCCGATGCTGACGCCGTAGTTGAAATACCTGTCGCGAATTTTGCGAATGTCGACTTGCGGATGCATGCTTGTGAAACTTTTGTGACCCGAGATTTTCGAGAGTCACCGGCGCTTCACATGTAATCCTGAAGTATTCAGTGCTTGTCAGACAATTCCTGCATGCGCCGCAGCACGCCCCGCGCCGCGGCCGCACCACTGGCCATCGACGCCGTGAGCAGGTAGCCGCCGGTCGGCGCTTCCCAATCCAGCATTTCGCCGGCACAGAACACGCCGGGCAGCGCGTGCGCCATCAGGTGTTCGTCCAGCGCATCGAAACGTACGCCGCCGGCACTGCTGATCGCCTCGGCGACGGGTCGGGCCGTTGCGAGCCGGATCGGGAGCGCCTTGATGGCATGCGACAGCGCCTCGCCGGCCTGCATGCCTTCACGGCCCAGCACTTCGTACAGCACGCCGGCCTTGACGCCGTCGAGGCCGAGCCGGCTCTTGAGATGACTGCTCAACGAACGCGAGCCGCGCGGATGCATCACGGCCGCGTGCACCTGCTCGGGACTGCGGTCGGGCAGCAGGTCCAGCAGCAGCGTGGCGCTGCCGTTCACCGCGATCTCGTCGCGCAGCAGGCCGGAGGCCGCATAGACCAGGCTGCCCTCGACGCCGGCCGCGGTCGCCACGAACTCGCCCTTGCGTGCGAAGTGACGGCCCTGGCCATCGGTGAACGCGATGGCCACCGACTTGAAGGGCTGGCCCGCGAAGCGCGTGCTGAAGTGATCGCTCCATCCCACATCGAAGCCGCAATTGGCCGGCTGCAGCGCATCCACCGCCACGCCGTGGGCCTGCAGCCATGGCACCCACGCGCCGTCGGAGCCCAGCCGGGGCCAGCTGGCGCCGCCCAGGGCCAGCACGACCGCGGCCGCTTCGGCATGCGCCTCGCCCGCCGGCGTCGCGAAACGCAGCGCGGCCGGCGACACGGCCGCGTCGGAAGCGCCGAGCCAGCGATGCCGCATGTGGAACTGCACGCCCGCGGTGCGCAGACGGTGCAGCCAGGCACGCAACAGCGGCGCCGCCTTCATGTCGGCGGGGAACACCCGACCCGAGGTGCCGACGAAGGTCTCGATGCCCAGGCCCTGGGCCCAGGCGCGCAGGGCATCGGGCCCGAAGCCGCGCAGCAGCGGTTCGATCTGCGCCCGGCGTTCGCCGAAGCGGGTGACGAAGGCCTCGAGGTCTTCGGAGTGCGTGAGGTTCAGGCCGCCGCGACCCGCCAGCAGGAACTTGCGCCCCACGGACGGCATGGCGTCATAGAGATGGACCTGACGTCCGGCCGCGCTCAGGACTTCGGCGGCCATCAGGCCCGCGGGTCCGCCGCCGATCACGGCGACGGTGTTTTCAATGCTCATTCGGGATTCCAAGTTCAGAGGAAAGAAGGGCTTTGGCTATCGAGCCCATAGCGGGTGCGCACACCACGCCGACACTTGGTTTCTGCCACAATGACCAGCACTTTAGCCGCACCGAAACCACTCGCGTCACAAGGAAAAATCATGGCAAGCGATCTCATCAAACACATCTCCGACTCTTCCTTCGAAGCCGACGTGCTCAAGTCCGGCAAGCCCGTGCTGGTGGACTACTGGGCCGAATGGTGCGGCCCCTGCAAGATGATTGCGCCGATTCTCGACGAAGTCTCCAGCACCTACGAAGGCAAGCTGCAGATCGCCAAGATGAACGTCGACGAGAACCGCGACATCCCCGCCAAGTTCGGCATCCGCGGCATCCCCACGCTGATGCTGTTCAAGGATGGCCAGTTGGCCGCCACCAAGGTCGGCGCGATGAGCAAGGCGCAACTGACCGCCTTCATCGATCAGCAGCTCGCCTGAGTCGCCTCCAATCGACGGCCGTCGCGCAATGCGACGGTCGTCCTGTTTTTCCTGTCATAATCTCCTGCAGATCACCGGCCCGCCCGGTTTGAGTTCCCCGGTTCGTGAGGCAGTTCTCGCCTCTCCTGAAACCTCCCCCCAGTTTTCCGTTCGATACCGCCCCGCGAGGGGTCGCTCCATGCACTTAAACGAACTCAAGGCACTCCACGTGTCTGAAGTCCTCAAGCAGGCCGAAGCCCTTGAGATCGAAAACGTCGGCCGCATGCGCAAGCAGGAGCTGATGTTCGCGATCATCAAGAAGCGCGCGAAAGCCGGCGAACAGGTCTTCGCCGATGGCGTTCTCGAAATCCTGCCCGACGGCTTCGGTTTCCTGCGCAGCCCCGACACCAGCTTCACCGCCAGCACCGACGACATCTACATTTCGCCGAGCCAGGTCCGACGCTTCAACCTGCACACCGGCGACATGGTCGAAGGCGAAGTGCGCACGCCCAAGGATGGCGAACGCTACTTTGCATTGACCAAGCTCGACAAGGTCAACGACGGCCCGCCCGAGCAGAACAAGCACAAGGTGATGTTCGAGAACTTGACGCCCCTGTTCCCCAAGGAACAGATGAAGCTCGAGCGCGACGGCATCAAGAGCGACGAGAACATCACCGGCCGCGTGATCGACATCATCGCCCCCATCGGCAAGGGCCAGCGCGCCCTGCTGGTGGCACCGCCCAAGAGCGGCAAGACGGTGATGATGCAGCACATCGCGCATGCGATCAGCGCCAACTACCCCGACGTGCACATGATGGTGCTGCTCGTGGACGAGCGCCCTGAAGAAGTGACCGAAATGCAGCGTACGGTGAAGGGCGAAGTCATTGCCTCGACCTTCGACGAGCCCGCAGCGCGCCACGTGCACGTCGCCGAGATGGTGATCGAGCGCGCCAAGCGCCTGGTCGAACTCAAGAAGGACGTGGTGATCCTGCTCGACTCGATCACCCGCCTCGCCCGCGCCTACAACAACGTCGTGCCCTCGTCGGGCAAGGTGCTGACCGGTGGTGTGGACTCCAACGCCCTGCAACGGCCCAAGCGCTTCCTGGGCGCCGCGCGCAACGTGGAAGAAGGCGGCTCGCTGACCATCATCGGCACCGCGCTGATCGACACCGGCAGCCGCATGGACGAAGTGATCTTCGAAGAGTTCAAGGGCACCGGCAACTCCGAAATCCACCTCGACCGCCGCCTGTACGAAAAGCGCGTGTTCCCGTCGATCCAGCTCAACCGCAGCGGCACGCGCCGTGAAGAGTTGCTGCTCGCACCGGAAATCCTGCAGAAGACCCGCATCCTGCGTCAGCTCATGTACAACATGGACGAGATCGAGTCGATGGAGCTGATGCTCAAGAACATGAAGGCGACGAAGACCAATGTCGAGTTCTTCGACATGATGCGTCGCGGCGGCTGACCGAAGCCCGCCCCTGAGTTGGCTCACTTCGTGCAGCCAGTTCCCCCTCAAGGGGGCAACACCAGCGGCCCGGCAAAGCCGGTTCCGCGGTGTTCCACCAACGAAAGCCCGTCTCTTCGACGGGCTTTTTTCATGGCGAGAGTGCTCGGCCTTCGCGGGCGCTGCGCGTGCCGAGGTCGAGCAGTTCCATCAGGACCACAGCCTCCTCAGGCGTCACGGGGTTGAGGCCGCGGCCAAGGATCGCATCGCGCACCGCGGCGTAGTAGTCGACGTAGTTGCCGCGGCGGTTCGGCACGCTGCTGTCGCGCACCCAGTTCTCGATCGCCATCACCTTGAGGTCGCCGGGGAGCGGATCGACGCCCCAGTCCTCGCCGCCCGGACGTCCGCCGGCGCGCAGCGCATCCTCCTGCGGATCGACGCCGTGCTTCACATAGCTGCCGCGCGTGCCGTGCACGAGATAGCGCGGCGCCGCATGCGCGGCCAGCGTCGTGGCATGCAGCACCACGCGCAACGGCGCATGCGGGCCGGTCTCGTAGCGCAGGACGGCGTGGAAATGGTCCTCGACCTGCGCGCCGTCGCGCAGCGCCGCGGTGTCGAGCTGCAGCGTGTCGGGTTGGCCGAAGAGCTGCACCGCCTGGTCGAGCAGATGGGCGCCCAGGTCGACCCACAGGCCCGCGCCCGGCACCGCCTGCTCGCGCCAGCGGTCGCGCACCAGCGGCCGGAAGCGGTCGAAGTGCGATTCGAAATACACCGGTCGCCCGAGCTGGCCGCTCGCCAGCAAGTCGCGCAGCGTCAGGAAGTCGGCGTCGAAGCGGCGGTTCTGGTAGACCGACAGCAGTCGCCCCTTCCCCTCGGCCAGCACCGCCAGCTCGCGCGCCTGGCCCGCATCGAGGGTGAAGGGCTTGTCGACCACCACGTGCCGGCCGGCCTCGAGCGCCGCCTTGGCGAGCGGATGGTGCTGCGCATTGGGTGCGGCGATCACCACCAGATCGATGTCGGCGCGGGCCAGCAGGGCCGTGCTGTCGGGCTCGACCGCCACGCCGGGCCAGTCGGCGCGCACCTTGGCCGGCTGCGAACTGGCCACCGCCGCCAGTTCGAGCCCGGGCACAGCCGACAGCACCGGCGCATGGAAGGTCTGGCCGGCAAAACCGTAGCCGATCAGGCCGACACGCAAGGAAGAAGAAGACATGGCAAGGGTTCTGGAGCTCGGGTGGGCCAGTATGCGATAATCACGGGCTTCGCGAAAAGTGCAGCCGGGCGCAGGGTCCGGAACCGACGCCTCGCCGACCTTTCTTTCAAGGCGGCGGACCCAGGCGGCTTGTGGCTCTCGCATCGACCCCAAAGGAAACACCATGGCAAAAGAAGGCATCCACCCGAACTACCGCGAAGTCCTGTTCCAGGACATGTCGAACGGCTTCAAGTTCGTGACCCGTTCGTGCGCGAACACGAAGGAAATGGGCAAGACCGAAGACGGCCGCGAACTGCCGCTGTTCAAGCTCGACACCACCAGCGAATCGCACCCCTTCTACACCGGCACCCAAAAGTCGGTGGACAACATGGGCGGTCGCGTGGAGAAGTTCCGCAACCGTTTCGGCAAGACCACCGGCACCGCTTCCAAGTAAGCTCGCCGCATCCAGGTCGAGGGCAGCCCGGTTTACCGCGCTGCCCTTTTTCTTTTCGACAACACTGCCACCGCCACTTCCGTTGAGCCAACCCACGCCTGCCATCGTTGCCCAGAGCGCCGTGCGCCGTCTGCCGCGCATGGCGCTGCTGCTGCTGTGCGCCGCCTACCTGCTGCCGGGCCTGATCGGCCGCGGGCCCTGGAAGAGCGCCGACGTGACCGCCTACGGCTACATGGCCGAACTGGCGCGCAGCACCGAGGGCTGGATGCGCTGGCTCGATCCGCTGCTGCTGGGCTTGCGGCCCGAAACACCCGCACTGATTCCCTACTGGCTCGGCGCGCTGGCCATCAAGATCGCACCGGCCTGGATCCACCCCGATCTGGCCGTGCGCATCGTCTTCGCGGGCCTGTTGTGGTGCACTTTCTCGGCCACCTGGTACGCAGCCTACTACCTGGCACGCACACCGAATGCCCAGCCGGTGGCCTTTGCCTTCGGCGGGGAGGCCCACCCCACCGACTACGCGCGCGCCATCGCCGACGGCGCCCTGCTGGCGCTGATCGCCTGCCTGGGCCTGGCCCAGCTCGGCCACGAAACCACGCCGGCGCTGGCACAGTTGTTCTTCGTCGCGAACCTGTTCTACGGCGTGGCCGCCATGCCCTATCACCGCATCGGCGCGACGGTGGCGCTGGCCATCGGAGCGATCGGACTGGCACTGAGTGGCGCCCCGACGGTCGGACTGGCGCTGGGCGCCGGGGCCGTGGCACTGGTCCTGATCGACCGGCGCCGCCATGCCCGCTCGGAGGTCGACGACGCAGCCGCCTACGCACCCAACACGGCGCTCACGATCGCAGTCGTGGCGCTGCTCGCCGCCGGCCTGGTCATTGCGCTGGGCCTGTGGCACTGGCAGATCGCGCTGCCGGGCCAGCATGCGGGCAAGACCCTGATCGCCGACCTGCGCAGCCAGGGCAAGCTGCTGCTGTGGTTCACCTGGCCGGCCTGGCCGCTGGCCCTGTGGACGCTCTGGCGCTGGCGCCGGCAGCTGACGGAGCGCCACGTCGCCCTGCCCTTCTGGTTCGCCATCGTGCCCCTGGCAGCCACCTGGACGACCGACTTTTCCGAACGCTCGCTGCTGCTGGCACTGCCCGCGCTGGCCACGCTGGCGGCATTCGCGTTGCCCACCTTCCGCCGCAGCGCCGCGGCGCTGATCGACTGGTTCACCCTGCTGTTCTTCAGCGGTGTGGCCTTCATCATCTGGGCCTACTGGATCGCCATGCAGACCGGCACGCCACCCAAGATGGCGGCCAGCGTCGCGCGCCAGATCCCGGGCTTCGTGCCGCAGTTTTCCTGGCTCACCCTGTTGTTCGCACTGGCCGCCACGCTCGCCTGGTGCTGGCTGGTGCGCTGGCGCACCGGACGTCATCAGGCCGCGCTCTGGAAGACGCTCGTGCTGCCCGGCGGCGGCGCCGCCCTCTGCTGGCTGCTGGGCACCACGCTGTGGCTGCCGGCGCTCGACCATGCCTGGAGCTACGCACCGCAGGTGCGCGCGATCTCGGAGCGCGTCGGCTCGGCGCCCTGCGTCGCCACGCTCTCGCTGAGCCGGCCGCACATCGCGGCCCTGCGCTACCATGGCCATTTCGAACTGCTTCCGCTGGACACCTCGGGCCACGGCACCGACGCCTGCCCCTGGCTGCTGGTGAGTCCGGACGTGGTCAGTCGCAGCAACGCCATCGACTTCAAACAGTGGCGCCTGTCCGGCACGGTGCGGCGCCCCACCAGCGCCAACGACGACATCCTGCTGTTCCAGCGCATCACGCCGTGAAGAGCGAGCGGCAGCGCATCGCACGGCTGGCCGGCACCGTGCTGGCAGGGCAATTCGCGGCGATGGCCTTCGGCGTCACCGACACCATCGTGGCCGGCCGCTACGCGCAGGATGCGCTGGCATCCCTTTCGGTCGGCGCCGCCGTCTATGCCAGCGTGTTCGTGTCCCTGATGGGTGTGCTGCAGGCGCTGCTGCCGGTGTGGGCCGAACTGCACGGCGCGCAGCGCTCGGCCGACGTCGGCCGTTCGGTGCGGCAGTCGCTCTACCTCTGCGGCATCGCCATGGTGCTGGGCATGGCCGTGCTGCTGATGCCGGGCGCGCTGCTGCGCTGGACCGACGTGCCCGATGCCATGCGTGACGCCGTCGAGTCCTATCTGACGGTGCTGGCCTTCGCACTGCCGCCGGCCCTGCTGTTCCGGCTCTTCGGCACGCTGAACCAGGGCCTGGGCAAGCCGAAGCTGGTCACCTGGGTGCAGCTCGGCTCGCTGCTGTTCAAGGTGCCGCTTTCGATCTGGTTCACCTTCGGCGGCGCGGGCCTGCCCGCGATGGGCCTGGTGGGCTGCGCCTGGGCGACGCTGATCGTCACCTGGGCCGAGCTCGTGCTGGCCGTCTGGCTGTTGCGCACCCAGTCCTTCTACCGCAGCTACGGGCTCTGGGCGCGCATGGAAAAGCCGGACTGGGCGCAGTTGCGCCGCTTCGCGCAGCTGGGCGTGCCGGGCGGTCTGTCGATGCTGGTCGAGGTCACTTCCTTCACGCTGATGGCGCTGTTCATCGCGCGGCTGGGCACGGCCGCTTCGGCCGCGCACCAGATCGCATCGAACCTCACCGCCGCCGCCTACATGGTGCCGCTGTCGCTCGGCATCGCGACCAGCGCGCGCGTGAGTTACTGGCTGGGCGCCGGCGACGCGGCGCTGGCACGACGCGCCTGTGCCCGAGGCTTCGAACTGATGCTGCTGTGCGCGCTCGTCGTCGCCACGCTGATGGCACTGCTGCGCTGGCAACTGGCCGGCATCTACTCCGACAATGCCGCGGTGATCGCGGTGGCCGCCGGCCTGCTGCTCGCGACGGCCGTCTACCACCTGGCCGATGCGGTGCAGACACTCTGCGTCTTCGTGCTGCGCTGCTACCGCGTGACGGTCATGCCGCTGCTGCTCTACTGCGCCTTGCTGTGGGTGGTGGGGCTGGGTGGCAGCTACCTGCTGGCCTATCGCGGGCTCGGGCCCTGGGAGGCCATGCAGTCACCGCTGGCCTTCTGGCTGATGAGCGCCGCGGCGCTGGCACTGACCGCACTGCTCTTCGTCGCGCTGCTCTGGCACACGCTCAGGCGGTCACGGCAGGCACACCCGCCGCTGGGCGCGCCGGCCGCAAGCGCGTGACCGGGAACAGGATCGCGAAGCGCGAACCCTTCCCCACGGTGCTTTCGATGCGCAGTTCGGCACCATGGCGCTGTGCGATGTGCTTGACGATCGCAAGGCCCAATCCGGTGCCGCCGGTCTCGCGCGAACGGCTGCGGTCGACCCGGTAGAAGCGCTCGGTCAGCCGCGGCAGATGCTCCTTGGCGATGCCCGGCCCGCTGTCGCGCACCGCATACTCGGCGCGGCCGTCGGGCAGCAGACGCCAGCTCACCGCGACCTCGCCGCCGCCCGGCGTGTAGCGCACCGCATTGCTCAGCAGATTCGACATCGCGCTCTGCAATTCGGTCGGCACGCCGGCGATTTCCAGATCGCCCTCGACGATGAACGACAGCCGATGCCCGGCCTGCGGCGCGAGCCGGCTCGACAGGCCACGCCCCTCGTCCTCGCATTGCGCCATCAGCGCGCGGACACGTGTCCACTGCATCAGCGTGGGGGCCGCGCTGCCCTCGAGGCGCGACAGCGTGAGCAGGTCATTGACCAGCGTCTCCATGCGGTGCGATTGCTGCGCCATCAGCGCCAGGTAGCGTGCGCGCTCCTCGGCATCGAGCGGCAGGTTCTGCAGCGTCTCGACGAAGCCGGCCAGCACGGTCAGCGGCGTGCGGATCTCGTGCGAGACGTTGGCCACGAAATCGCGCCGCATCGCCTCGGCCTGCTCCAGCGCCGTGATGTCGCGGGTCAGCAGCATGCGGCGGTTGCCGGCATAGGGGTGCACCTGCACCGACAGGCGCAGTGCATGGCCGCTCTGGCCGCGCGCATGGGTGGCGTCGATCACCACGTCGCGGCTGTAGTTCCAGGAGGCCAGGTAGGCCACGAAGCCCGGGTCGCGCACCAGGTTCGCCAGGTGCTGCAGCACATCGCGCCCGGAATCGATGCCGAAGTGCGATGCCGCGGTCTGGTTGCACCATTCGATGCGGCCCTGCTCGTCGAGCAGCACCACGCCATTGGGCGAGGCCTGGATCGCCGCGAGGAATTCCTGCAGCCGTTCCTCGGCCTGACGGGTCTGCTGCTCGCGTTCGCGCAGCAGTTTGCGGAAGCGTTCGGCCAATTCACCCCAGACGCCGACACCGCGCGCCGGCAGGCCGCTGCCACCCTGGCGCAACACGGCGAGCAGGCGGCCGGCGCGCCAGGCGTCGAGCGCCAGCCACAGCAAGGCGCCGATCCAGGCGCCCCAGCCGACGAAATGCCAGCCGAAGAACCATTGCGCGAGCCCCGCCGCGACGGCGGAGGCCATCAGGAAGGTGGCGATGCGAAAAGGCATGGCGCGCGATTATCCGCCGCGGCCGCGAAGCGCGAGACGCCTCACACCGTGGCTTGGGCGGTCAGGCGGTAACCGGCGCCGCGCACGGTCTCGACCATCGGCGCAGCGGCGCCCAGCGACTCGCGCAGGCGCTTGACGTGCACGTCGACCGTGCGTTCCTCGATGTAGACGTGATCGCCCCAGACCTTGTCGAGCAGTTGGGCGCGGCTGTGAACGCGCTCGGCGTGCTGCATCAGGTAGCCCAGCAGCTTGAACTCGGTCGGGCCGACCTTCAGCGGTGCGCCTTGCCAGGTCACGCGGTGGGTCGCGGTGTCGAGCGCCAGCTCGCCGATCTCGACCCGTTCCGCCACGGCCTCGGGCGCGCGCCGGCGCAGCACGGCGCGGATGCGCGCCAGCATCTCCTGCGTGGAGAAGGGCTTGGTGATGTAGTCGTCGGCACCGGCATCGAGGCCGGCCACCTTGTCGGGCTCGTCGCCACGCGCCGTGAGCATCAGGATCGGGATCGCCTTGGTGCGCGGGTCCTTGCGCCATTGGCGCGCGAGCTGCAGGCCGCTCTGGCCCGGCAGCATCCAGTCGAGCAGGATGAGGTCGGGCAGGAAGGCGTCGATTTCGCGCTGGGCCGACACGCCGTCTTCCGACCAGATCGGCTCGAAACCGTTGTGGCGCAGGTTGACGGCGATCAGTTCGGCGATCGACGACTCGTCTTCGACGATCAGGACGCGGGGTTTCTTCATGGATATCGATTGTCGGGTGTGCGCCAGGTCTTTGCCAGGGACATCGTGGATCCGGCTCCGCCGGTCCACGGATGTCGCCCCCGGCCGGGGGTTGGCGAAGCGGCACGCAGTGCGCGCAGCCTGGGGGCGAACGTCATTGCAGTGCAGCTTCGATGTCGTTCATCGAAGTGTGCCGCACGTCGGCGCCCTTGACGATGTAGATGATGAACTCGGCGATGTTCTTCGCATGGTCACCGATGCGCTCGATGGCCTTGGCCAGGAACAGCAGGTCCAGGCTCGCCGAGATGGTGCGGGGGTCTTCCATCATGTAGGTGACCAGCTTGCGCACGAAACCGTCGAACTCCTTGTCGATCAAGTCATCGTCCTTGAGGATCGACAGTGCCGCGGCGGTGTCGAGCCGTGCGAACGCGTCCAGTGCCTTGCGCAGCAGGCCCGAGGCCATGTCGGCGGCGATGCGCAGGTCGGTCGAGGGCAGCGCACGCGCCGATCCGCTCTCGATGATCGACTTGACCATCCGCGCGATCTTGTTGGCCTCGTCGCCCACGCGCTCGAGGTTGGCGGTGGTCTTGGAGATGGCGATCAGCAGGCGCAGGTCGCGCGCGGTCGGCTGGCGGCGCGCGATGATCGACGACAGCTCGCGGTCGATCTCGATTTCCATCGCGTTCACGCGGTGCTCGGTTTCCATCACGCGGTCGGCCGCTTCGGGATCGAACTGCGCCAGCGCATAGACCGCCTGGTGGATCTGCGACTCGACCATGCCGCCGAGCTCCATCACGCGCGACGAGACGCCGTTGAGTTCGCTGTCGAACTGGCTGGAAAGGTGCTTCTCGGTCATGGTGACTCCTTAGCCGAAACGGCCCGTAATGTAGTCCTCGGTCTCTTTGCGCTGCGGCTTGAAGAACATCTGCTCCGTCGCGCCGAACTCGATCAGGTCGCCCAGGTACATGTAGGCGGTGTAGTCGCTGCAGCGGGCGGCCTGCTGCATGTTGTGGGTCACGATCACCACGGTGTATTCGCTCTTCAGCTCGGCGATCAGCTCCTCGATCTTGGCGGTCGAGATCGGATCGAGTGCCGAGCACGGCTCGTCGAGCAGCAGCACTTCCGGCTTGATGGCGATGCCGCGTGCGATGCACAGGCGCTGCTGCTGGCCGCCGGAGAGGCCCGAGCCACTCTGCTGCAGCTTGTCGCGCACTTCGGTCCAGAGCGCGGCCTTCTTCAAGGCCCATTCGATGCGGTCGTCCATGTCGCTGGCGCTCAGGTTCTCGAACAACTTCACGCCGAAGGCGATGTTGTCATAGATCGACATCGGGAAGGGCGTCGGCTTCTGGAAAACCATGCCGATCTTGGCGCGGATCAGCGCCACGTCCTGCTTGGAGGTCAGCAGGTTCTCGCCGTCCAGCGCGATCGTGCCTTCGGCGCGTTGTTCGGGGTACAGCTCGAACATGCGGTTGAAGGTGCGCAGCAGCGTCGACTTGCCGCAGCCCGACGGGCCGATGAAAGCCGTGACCTTGTTCTCCGGAATCTCCAGATTGATGCCCTTGAGGGCGTGGAACTTGCCGTAGTAGAAGTTCAGGTCCTTGACCGAGATCTTGGAACGCGCGGGTTGCGAAAGAATGGCGGACATGGGGGCTTTCAGAGCTTGTTGCGCGTCAGGACGCGCGCCAGGATGTTGAGGGCAAGCACGGCGACGGTGATCAGGAACACACCGGCCCAGGCCAGCTGTTGCCAGTTCTCGTACGGGCTCATCGCGAACTTGAAGATCGTCACGGGCAGGCTGGCCATCGGCTGGGTCACATCCGAGGTCCAGAACTGGTTGTTGAGCGCGGTGAAGAGCAGCGGCGCCGTTTCGCCGGCGATGCGCGCCACGGCCAGCAGGATGCCGGTGACCACGCCGGAGCGTGCCGCACGCAGCGTGATGCTGATGATCACCTTCCACTTCGGCGTGCCCAGTGCATAGGCCGCCTCGCGCAGGCCCGGCGGCACCAGTTGCAGCATGTTCTCGGTGGTGCGGATCACCACCGGAATCACGATCAGCGCCAGCGCCAGCGCACCGGCCAGGCCGGAGAAGCTCCTGAAGTAGGCCACGACGACCGCGTAGACGAACAGGCCGATCACGATCGACGGCGCCGACAGCAGGATGTCGTTGACGAAGCGCGTCACGTTCGACAGCCAGCCCTTGGGGTTGTATTCGGCCAGGTAGATGCCGGCCATGATGCCGATCGGCGTGCCGACGAAGGTGGCCATGGCCACCATCACGACCGAGCCGAAGATCGCGTTGGCGATGCCACCGACCTCGTTGGGCGGCGGTGTCATCTCGGTGAAGGTCGCGATCGCCAGACCGCCGATGCCCTGGCGCAGCGTCTCCCAGAGGATCCAGACCAGCCAGAACACGCCGAAGGCCATGGCGGCCAGCGACAGCGTGAGCGCGATCTGGTTGACCCGCTTGCGGCCGGCGAACTTCGCGGCCCGGGTTTCGTCGAGCGACTTGATGCTCAACAGGCGTTCTGCGGTGGTCATGCCTTGGTTCCTTCGCTCTTCTTCATGCGTTGCAGCAGCAGCTTCGACAGTGCGAGCACGACGAAGGTGATGAAGAACAGCACGAGGCCGAGGTACATCAGCGCGGCCTGGTGCAGGCCCGCGCCGGCTTCGGCGAATTCGTTGGCCAGCGCCGAGGTGATGCTGTTGGCGGCCTCGAAGACCGACAGCGACTTGAGCTGGTTGGCGTTGCCGATCACGAAGGTGACCGCCATCGTCTCGCCCAGCGCCCGGCCCAGGCCGAGCATGATGCCGCCGACCACACCCGCCTTGGTGTACGGCAACACCACCTTGGAGACGACCTCCCAGGTGGTGGAGCCCAGACCGTAGGCCGATTCCTTGAGCAGCGGCGGCGTGACTTCGAACACGTCGCGCATCACGGCGGCGATGAACGGAATGATCATGATGGCCAGGATGATCCCGGCCGACAGGATGCCGATGCCCACTGGCGGGCCCGACACCAGCGCGCCCAGGAAGGGCACGCCGTCAAAAAGCTTTTGCAGCGGTTGCTGCACATAGGTCGACAGGATCGGACCGAACACCAGGAGGCCCCACATGCCGTACACGATCGAAGGCACGGCGGCCAGCA
Source organism: Variovorax frigidus (assembly GCF_051216515.1). NCBI lineage: Bacteria > Pseudomonadati > Pseudomonadota > Betaproteobacteria > Burkholderiales > Comamonadaceae > Variovorax > Variovorax frigidus. The sequence continues at coordinate 495,229 of NZ_JBPJZF010000003.1, read as the reverse complement.
ATTCGATCGCGGTGCCGAGCGGGCGCTTGAGCCACGCGGGCGACATCTCGGTCAGGAACAGTGCGATGCCAAAGCTCACCGGGACCGCGATCACCAATGCGATGAACGAGGTGGCGAGCGTGCCGTAGATCATCACCAGACCGCCGTACTCGTCCTGCACCGGATCCCAGGTGGTGCTGGTCAGGAAGCCCAGGCCGTACTTGGTGATCGCGGGCCAGGCGCCGACGATCAGCGAAAGCAAAATACCGATCAGCATGACCAGCGTCAGCAGGGCTGCGCCCTTGGCCAGCATGCCGAACACTCTATCGGTCGCAGCACCGGTGCGTGGGCGCTTGGCCGGCGGCGGGGTGGCGGAAGCGCGGGCACGCTCGGCCGCGAGGTCGAGCGTCTGGGCGTTGGCGGGGAAGGTGGATGACAAGGGTCGCTCCGGCAATGGGGAAGGCGGCGCGTCGTCGAGCAGATGGTTGCTCATGCGACGCGCCGGTGGACCTTACTTGGCGACGGCGACGGACTTGCCCGACGCGTCCTTGATGCTGTCGTTCCAGGCCTTGGCGATCGAGGTCTTCACGACGTCGGGCATCGGCACGTAGTCCAGGTCTTCGGCCGTCTTGTCACCGCTCTTGTAAGCCCAGTCGAAGAAGCGCAGCACGCTGGCCGCGTTCGCGGGCTTGTCCTGCACCTTCTGCATCAGGATGAAGGTCGCGCCGGTGATGGGCCATGCGCCCTTGTCGGCCTGGTTGGTCAGCACCTGGTAGAAGGTCTTGTTCCAGTCGGCGCCGGCAGCGGCGGCCTTGAAGGCGCTGTCGTCGGGCGACACGATGGTGCCGGCGGCGTTCTGCATCTGCGCGTACGTCATCTTGTTCTGCTTGACGTAGGCGTACTCGACGTAGCCGATCGAGTTCGGCAGTTGCTTCACGAAAGCGGCGACGCCTTCGTTGCCCTTGCCGCCCGTGCCCAGGGGCCAGTTGACGGCCGTGCCTTCACCGACCTTGCTCTTCCACTCGGCGTTGACCTTGCTCAGGTAGTTGGTGAACAGGAAGCTGGTGCCCGAACCGTCGGCGCGGCGCACCGGTGCGATGGTGGCATCCGGCAGAGCCAGCGAACCGTTCAGTGCCTTGATGGCCGGATCGTTCCACTTGGTGATCTTGCCCAGGTAGATGTCGCCCAGGACCTGGCCGTTGAGCTTGAGTTCGCCCGGCTTGATGCCGGTGATGTTCACGACCGGGATCACGCCGCCGATGACGGTGGGGAACTGCATCAGGCCCTTGGCTTGCAGCTCTTCGTCCTTCAGGGGCGCGTCGGAGGCGCCGAAATCGACGGTCTTGGCTTCGATCTGCTTCAGACCGGCACCCGAACCGACCGACTGGTAGTTCACCTTGACGCCGGTGGCCTTGTTGAAGTCCGAAGCCCACTTGGAGTACAGGGGTGCGGGGAAGCTGGCGCCGGCGCCGGTCACGTCTTGCGCGAAGGCGGGTGCGTGGGCGAAAGCGGCAGCCACGAGGCTGGCTGCTGCAAATTTGATCGTCGTTTTCATGAGGCTTCCTTTGTGAAGTTCAGCAATCCCGGGTTGGGGGTTGCCGCGAACTTTAGAAAGCTTGTGTGACATCGATGTGACACCTCTTCTCCCAATGAAAAAGGCCTCCGGCACGCTGTGTTCATGTGACGTCGTCACAGAATCGTCACGATTGGACACCCCCGTCCCGGCTACCATCGGAGCCCGACATTTCCCAGCGACCGCCTCTTATTTCTCCATGCAAAACGGCACCCTCCTCGCTGCGGTCGATCTCGGCTCCAACAGCTTTCGTCTTGAAATCGGTCGGGTCGACCACGGGCAGATCCACCGCATCGAATACCTCAAGGAGGTCGTGCGCCAAGGCGCCGGACTCGACAGCGCACGCAACCTGACGCCCGAAGCCATGCAGCGCGGCTGGGAGGCGCTGGCGCGTTTCGGCGAGCGGCTGGCCGGCTTCAAGCGCTCGCAGGTCAGGGTGGTGGCCACGCAGACGCTGCGCGAAGCCCGCAACCGCGACGAGTTCCTGCTGCGCGCACGCACCGTGCTGGGCTTCGGCATCGACGTGATTCCGGGCCGCGAGGAAGCGCGCCTGATCTACCAGGGCGTGGCCCACATGCTGCCCCACAACGACGTGTCGGACCGCGAGCGCCGGCTGGTGATCGACATCGGCGGCCGCTCGACCGAGATGATCATCGGCCGCGCGCTCGAAGCGCAGGTCATGGAGTCCTACCGGGTAGGCAGCGTGGCCTGGTCGCTCAAGCACTTTCCGCAGGGCCAGTTCACCGCGCCGGCCTTCCGTGCGGCCGAGGTCGCGGCCAAGGCCGTGCTCGACGACGCCCTCTCCAGCTACGGCGCCGGCCACTGGGACGTGGCCTATGGCGCGTCCGGCACCATCGGCGCGGTGGGCGACGTGCTGGCGGCCTCGGGCGCCAAAGCCGGCGTGGTGACGCGCGAGGGGCTCGACTGGCTGCTCGATCGCCTGCTCAAGGCCGGCAGCGTCGAGAAGCTGCGCATGGACGGCATGCGCGAGGACCGCAAGGCCGTGATCGGCGGCGGCGTGAGCGTGCTGCGCGCGGTGTTCGACCTGCTCGACATCCGCGAGATGAAGATCGCCCAGGGCGCACTGCGCCATGGCGTACTGTATGAATTGCTGGAGCGCGACGACAGCGTGGCCGACCTGCGCGCCGCCACCGTGGCGCGGCTGGCCACCCGCTTCGCCACCGACGCGGCGCAGGCACGGCGGGTCGGCGAGACGGCGGCCTCCTTGTACGTGCAGCTCGATCCGGCCGCTCGCGCCGGCGGAACCAGCCGCGCCGGCCGCGCGCTGCGCAAGCTGGGCTGGGCGGCGCAGCTGCACGAGATCGGTGCGCTGATCTCGCACAGCGACTGCCACAAGCACGGCGCCTACATCCTCGACAACGTCGATGCGCCGGGCTTCGCCTCCAACGAGTTGCACCACCTGAGCCAACTGGTGTTGGGCCACCGCGGCAAGTTGCGCAAGATCGAGACGGCACTGGAAGACGACATCTTCGCAGCGCAGTTGCTCGCACTGCGCGTCGCGGTGATCCTTTGCCATGCACGGCGCGACCCGGAACCACAGGCGCTGCGGCTCGCGCGCAGCGATGCGCGCACTTTCAGCGTGAGCCACCGCGCCGATTGGGCCGATGCATTTCCGCAGTCGGCCCATCTGTTGCGCGAAGAAGTGCTGGCTTGGCAGAAGACCGGCTGGAAGGTCGTGATCGGCAGCTGAGCGCGAGCACCTGGGCGCCGCAGCGCCCTGCCCCTACATCAGTTCGGGCGCCTGCACCGTGACCACGACGGTCTGCACGTCGCCATCGCGCTCGCGCGTGCGGATCCACCAGACCGCGCCCTTGCGCACCGGGCAACTGTCGTGCGACATGCCCAGCAACTGCGCGATCGCCTGGCCCAGGCCGGGCTGATGCCCGACCACCAGCACCACCGACTTGCCGTTGGGCCAGCCGGCAGCGGCCAGCAGCGCCTCGGGCCCGGCGTCGGGGGCGAGGTCGTCGCGCAGTTTGTACTTGCGGTCGAGTGCCATCACGGTCTGCTCGCAGCGCCGCGCGGGGCTGCTCACGACGCGGGTGCCATCGGGCAACTGGCGATCGAGCCAGCCCGCCATGCGCTTGGCCTGCTTTTCGCCGCGCGAGGTCAGCGCACGCTGCATGTCGTCGCAGCCTTCGGTCCAGTCCTCGGCTTCGGCGTGGCGCCAGAAGATCAAGTCCATTGAAGCGTTCTCCTTCAGTTGCGCACACGGCCCAGGCCGCGCGATGCATAACGTCCCATCAGCGCGGTCTGTGCACCGTGCGCCTCGATGCTGCGCGATGCGCCTTCCTCGCCCGGATGCGTGTCGCCGTGCACGCGGCGGTACACGCCGTCGGCACCCAGGTCCCAGGCATCCTGCCCGTCGTGCAGGTAGGCCACCAGGCATTCGTCGATCAGCCGCTGGCGCAGCCCGGGATCGGTCACCGGCCAGGACAGCTCGATGCGCCGCATCATGTTGCGGTTCATCCAGTCGGCGCTGGAGAGATAGAGCGACTCGTCCTGGCCGTTGCGGAAATAGAAGACCCGCGAGTGCTCGAGGAAACGCCCGATCACCGAGCGCACCCGGATGTTGTCGGTCAGCCCCGGGACCTGCGCCGGCAGCGTGCAGGCGCCGCGCACGATCAGGTCGATGCTCACGCCCTTCTGCCCGGCCCGCACCAGCGCATGGACCAGCGCCTCGTCGGTCAGCGCATTCATCTTGGCGACGATGCGCGTGGCCTCGCCTTGCTCGGCGGCCACCCCCAGCGCGTCGATCTGCGCCACCAGGTTGCGGTGCAGGTCGAAGGGCGCGAGCGACACGCGGTTCAGTTTCGGCAGCCGGCTCTGGCTGGCCAGGTGCACGAACAGCGCCTCCATGTCGGCCGTCAGCAGCGGGTCGGCCGTGAGGTGGCTGATGTCGGTGTAGAGCGCCGAGGTGCGCGGGTTGTAGTTGCCGGTCGACAGGTGCCCGTAACGCTGCAGGCGCTTGCCTTCGCGGCGTGTCACCAGCAGCATCTTGGCGTGGGTCTTGAGACCGACCACGCCGTACACGACCTGGGCGCCGATCGACTCGAGCATCTCGGCCCAGTTGATGTTGGCTTCTTCGTCGAAGCGGGCCTTGAGCTCGACCACCACGGTCACTTCCTTGCCGCGCCGCACCGCCTCGCGCAGCAGGTCCATCAGCACCGAATCCGCGCCGGTGCGGTAGATGGTCTGCTTGATGGCCAGCACTTGCGGATCGAGCACCGCCTCGCGAAGGAAGGCGAGCACGCCGTCGAAGCTCTCGAAAGGCTGGTGGATCAGCACGTCGCTGCGCTGCAGGCGATCGAAGAAGGACTGCCCCGGCGACAGCGTGACCGGATATGAAGCCTTGTAGGGCGCGAAGCGCAGCGCCTTGAACTGGGGCTCGTCGAGCAGGTCGATCAGTTGCGTGAGCCGCGCCAGGTTGACCGGGCCGTGCACCCGGTACAGCGACTGCGGCGGCAGGTTGAATTGTGCGAGCAGGAAGCTGGCCAGCGACTCGGCGCAGCTGGCCGAAACCTCGAGCCGCACCGCCTGCCCGTAATGCCGGTGCTCGAGGCCCTGGCGCAGCGCGGTACGCAGGTTCTTGACGTCTTCCTCGTCGACCGCCAGGTCCGAATGCCGCGTGACGCGGAACTGCGAGAAATCGCCGACCTCGCGGCCCGGGAACATGCTGGACAGGTGCGCACGCACGATGCTCGAGAGCGCCACGAACAGCGTCTTGCCACCCGACACCTTGGCCGGCATGCGGACCAGCCGCGGCAGCACGCGCGGCACCTTGAGGATGGCGATCGGGTTCTCGCGGCCGAAGGCGTCCTTGCCGCCCAGGCGCACGATGAAGTTGAGCGACTTGTTCGCCACCTGCGGGAAGGGATGCGAAGGATCGAGCCCGACCGGGATCAGCAATGGCCGCACTTCGCGTTCGAAGTAGTCGTGCACCCACTTGCGCTGGGCCGGGTTGCGCTCGCCGTGCGAAATGATGTGCACGCCGTGCTGTGCAAAGGCCGGCATCAGCTCGTCGTTGTAGAGCGCGTACTGGGTATCGACCAGCGTGTGCGCGATCTCGGCCAATCGCTCGAAGGAAGCGACCGTCTCGTTGCCCTTGGCCTCGCCGAGGCTGGCCGCGATCAGGTGGGGCGCGGCGCGAACTTCGAAGAACTCGTCGAGGTTCGACGACACGATGCACAGGTAGCGCAAACGCTCGATCAGCGGCACTTCGGCGCGCTGTGCCCAATTGAGCACGCGCTCATTGAAGGCCAGGATGCTGTGGTCGCGGTCGAGCAGGGTCAGTGCGGGGCGTGAGGGCGCCGCATCGATGGCGGCTGGCGTTTCGGCCGGAGAGGCCTGTTTGGGCAACATGATCACAGATTCTGACGCAAGGACTGGGGGCGCCGCTGTCAGCGGAGATGTGACAGTGTCGAATGCCTTCATGACATTTTCGTGACGCTGTCACATGACACCGAAAGTCTCGGTCAGTTGCCCAGGAAATGCTTGCGGTAGCGCGGCGGCAGGTCATCGATGCGCATCAGCATCGGCAGGTCGGCGGTATTGAAGTCCGGATCCCAGGCCGGCGCGCCCAGCACCTTGGCGCCCAGGCGCAAGTAACCCTTGATCAGCGCCGGGGGCTCCACTGCGAGTTCGCTGTCGAGCCGGTCGACCGGCAGCGCCAGGCGCGGCTGCACCTGGTACTGGATCGGCGCCATGTGCGTGACCGACAGCTGGCGCCAGATGCTGGCCGCGGCATCGCCATTGCGCGCACCTTCATGACACATGGGGATGCTGGCGCAGCCGATCATGGTGTCGAGCTTGTTGCGATGCATGAACGCGGCCAGCGCACCCCACAGCGCGAGGATCACGCCGCCCTGGCGGTGGTCGCGGTGCACGCAGCTGCGGCCCAGTTCGACCATGCGCTCGCGCAGGTCGCGCAGCCGGGTCAGGTCGAACTCGGTGTCGCTGTAGGTGCTGCCGATGCGGCGTGCCTGGGCCGGGGTCAGCACGCGGTACGTGCCGATGACCTGCTCGGTTTCTTCGTCGCGCACCAGCAGGTGTTCGCAGAAGTCGTCGAACAGATCGATGTCGTGGCCTTCGAGCGGCGTGGTCAGGCGTGCGCCCATCTCGCCGGCGAACACTTCGTAGCGCAGGCGCTGGGCGGCGCGCACGTCGTCCTGGTGGCGGGCCCAGCTCACGCTGATGCCCGGGCCGGCGGCACGCGTCGGCACCGGCTGTGTCGCAGCCGGAACCACAGGCGCCGCGGACGGCACACGGGACGCCGGCGGCGCGCGCCAGAAGGCGGGGCGCGAACCGAGCTGGGAAATCGCGAACATCGGATTGGGCAGTTCTTGCATGGGGGACCCTTCGTGTTGAGCGCGAGTCTCCAGAACCCCGATGAAAGTGCCGTGTCGCTGTCATGGCAATTGCATGACGCTGCCGACCGCCCTTCTTCGTCGTCTAATGTGCGCCTGCCCCACCCACAGACAGGAGTCGCACATGGCCGACGAAGCACGAGTCGAGGTCGAAGTCGAGACCCGACGCCACCAGATGTTCCCGGTGCTGAGCGACACCGACATCCGGCGCATGCACCGCTTCGGCAGCGTGCACGGCTATGCGCAGGGCGAATGCATGTTCAGGGCCGGCGAGCCCGGCCTCGGCATGTTCGTGCTGCTGGCGGGCACCGTCGCCATCACGCAACGCGACGGTCTCGGCCACGTGGTGCCGATCGGCCGGCAGGGGCCGGGCCAGTTCATGGCCGAGATCGCCCAGCTGTCGGGCCGGCCCTCGCTGGTCGACGGCCATGCCGAGACCGTGGTCGAGGCGCTGCTGATTCCGCCCGACCAGTTGCGCGCGCTGATCGTGGCCGAGGCCGATCTGGGCGAGCGGCTGGTGCGCGCGCTGATCCTGCGCCGTGTGGCGCTGATCGAGTCCGGCGCCAGCGGCCCGGTGCTGATCGGCCCGCCCGACACCGCCGACGTGCGGCGCCTGCAGAACTTCCTGAGCCGCAACGGCCACCCCTTCCAGGTGGTCGATTCCACCCAGGACGCCGACGCGGCCGCGCTGCTCGCGCAATACGGCGAAGCCACGCTGCTGGTGGCGTGCCCCAACGGCTCGGTGCTGATGAACCCGAGCGAACTGGCGTTGGCACGCTGCCTGGGCATGGTCGACAGCGCGGTCCATGACGACCTGTTCGACGTGATCGTGGTCGGTGCCGGGCCGGCCGGGCTCGCCACGGCGGTGTATGCCGCATCCGAAGGGCTGCGCGTGATCGTGCTCGACTGCCGCTCCTACGGCGGCCAGGCCGGCGCGAGCGCGCGCATCGAGAACTACCTGGGCTTCCCCACCGGCATCTCGGGCGGTGCGCTGGCCGGGCGGGCCTATGTGCAGGCGCAGAAGTTCGGCGTCGAGATGATGATTCCGTCGGAAGTCGCGTCGCTCGACTGCAGCCGTGCATCCGAAGGCGAAATGGCCGTCCACCTGGCCGACGGGCGCCGGCTGCGCGCTCGCACCGTGGTGATCGCCAGCGGAGCGCGCTATCGCCGGCCGGGCGTGCCGCGCCTGGCAGAGTTCGAGGGTCGTGGCATCTGGTACTGGGCTTCGGCGCTCGAGGCGCGCACCTGTGCACAGCAGGAAGTCGCGCTGGTGGGCGGCGGCAATTCGGCGGGGCAGGCGGCGGTGTTCCTGTCGCAGCAGGCGGCCAAGGTCAACGTGCTGGTGCGCGGACCCTCGCTGGCGGCCAGCATGTCGCGCTATCTGATCGACCGCATCGAGGCCACGCCGAACATCGAACTGCATCCGTACACCGAGCTGGTGAGCCTGCACGGCGACCCGGCCACCGGGCTCGAGGGCGCGACCTGGCGCCATCGGCCCTCGGGCGCGGAGCACGACTGCCCCGCACGCAACATCTTCCTGTTCGTCGGCGCCGAACCCGAGACCCGCTGGCTCGACGGCTGCCAGGTGGCGGTCGATCGCAGCGGTTTCGTGCTGACCGGGCCGGCGGCCAGCGGCGGCTTTCCCGCGCGGCCGGCTGCGCCGCTCGAATCGAGCGTGCCGGGCGTGTTCGCGGTGGGCGACGTGCGCTCGGGCTCGGTCAAGCGCGTGGGCGGCGCGATCGGCGAAGGCGCGGCCGTGGTGGCGCAGATCCATCAGCACCTCGCGGCCAACGTGCATAGAACCTGAAGCCACGCGCGCAGCAGGACATTCGAGGCGCCTCTATGCTGGCGCCCTCCCTTCCCATGACCGAAACGACCGACATGCCCCAAGCCCCGATCGACGTCTACACCTGGCCCACCCCCAACGGCCACAAGGTCCACATCATGCTGGAGGAGTGCGGCCTCCCCTACGTGGCGCATGCCATCGACATCGGCAAGGGCGACCAGTTCGCACCGGACTTCCTGAAGATCAGTCCCAACAACAAGATCCCTGCCATCGTCGATCCGCAAGGCCCCGACGGCCAGCCGATCTCGCTGTTCGAATCGGGCGCGATCCTGGTGTACCTGGCCGGCAAGACCGGCAAGCTGATGCCCACCACCGACCGCGGCCGCTTCGACGTGCTGCAGTGGCTGATGTTCCAGATGGGCGGCGTCGGCCCCATGCTCGGCCAGGCGCATCACTTCCGGCTGTACGCACCGGAGAAGCTGCCCTATGCCATCGAGCGCTACACCAACGAGGCGCGACGTCTCTACGGCGTGATCGACAAGCGGCTGTCGCAGAGCGCGTTCATCGCGGGCCCGGACTATTCGATCGCCGACATCGCGATCTTCCCGTGGCTGCGCAACTGGGAGAACCAGGGCATCGTGCTGACCGACTTCCCGCACCTCGAGGCCTGGTTCGACGGCATCGCCGCGCGCCCCGCGGTACAGCGTGGCGTGAAGGTGCTGGCGGAGCGGCGCAAGCCGCTCACCGGCGACAAGGAACGCGCCGTTCTTTTCGGCAAGGACCAGTACGCCAAACGCTGACTGAAAAGTATTTAAGACATGCCTGCCCGGAAACGCCTTCAGGGCGGGCTAGAATCGCAGGCTTGTCGGGGCGTAGCGCAGCCTGGTAGCGCATCTGGTTTGGGACCAGAGGGTCGAAGGTTCGAATCCTTTCGCCCCGACCAAGAGAAAAAGTGAATGCCCGCAGCGGTCCATGCCCTGCGGGCTTTCTGCTTCTGAAGGGGAGCTCTGCTCCGGTGGCCAGGGCCCGGGACTTCCTGTGCCGGCCCCACCGGAACGGCTCGTGTCCGTGAATCCACCAGATCGATCAGGTATGAAGAACGTGCTTGGAAATGCAGCAGCCCGCCACGCGGCATCGCAACCCTCCTTCCGTCCCCGTGCCGGGTCGGCTGCGGCCACCGCGCTGCTGTCGGCCATGCTCGCGCTCGGCGGCATGTCGGCCGTGCACGCCGCCGCCGACCACGACGAGGTCGATCGGCTCACCCAGGCCGGCAAGCTCGATGAAGCCACGGCCCGGGCCGACCGCTATCTGGCGAGCAACCCGCGCGATCCGCAGATGCGCTTCCTCAAGGGCGTGATCCAGATCGACGCCGGCAAGCGCCCCGAAGCCATCGCGATCTTCACGCAGCTCACGCAGGATTCGCCCGAGCTGCCCGAGCCCTACAACAACCTGGCCGTGCTCTACGCGGCGCAGGGCCAGTTCGACAAGGCGCAGAGCACGCTGGAAAGCGCGATCCGCACCAACCCGAGCTATGCCACGGCACAGGAAAACCTGGGCGACCTCTACGCCCGGCGCGCTACCGAGGCCTACAGCAAGGCGATGCAGCTCGACCAGGGCAACAGCGTCGTGCCGACCAAGCTGGCGGTGATCCGTACGCTGTTCGCTACACCGGCCGCGGCGAAGCCGGCCGCACCCGCCAAGCCGCCTGCGACCGTGGTGGCTGCGGCCAGCCCCGCGCCCGCGAAGGCACCCACGCCGCCCGCTCCGGCACCGACCCCGGCTCCTGCGCCGGCCCCCACACCGGCACCGCCCCCCGCTGCCTCGCCCAAGCCCGCCGCCACCGCCGCATCCACCGCGGAGCCGGCGATCGAATCCGCGGTGCGCCGCTGGGCCGCGGCCTGGGCTGCGCAGGACATGGACGGCTACCTGGCCGCCTACGACAGCAGCTTCGTGCCGCCCGGCAACCAGGCCCGCAAGGCCTGGGAAGAAGAACGCCGCGCACGCATCGTGGGCAAGACCGCGATCAGCGTCGACGTGCGCAACCTCGAGGTCGAGGTCGAAGGCGACACCGCCACGGCAAAGTTCCGTCAGGCCTACCGTGCCGACGCGCTCAACGTGAACAGCCGCAAGACCCTCGAACTGGTGCTGCGCGACAAGCAATGGCGCATCCGCAAGGAAACCGCCGGCCGGTGAACGCTGCTGCAGGGAGTGGCCGGCCGCCCGCAGGTCCGGGGATGACGTGTGCCGGGCCATGGGGCCCGCATCATCGGCTTCGCATCGCGCTGCTGCTGGCGATGGCCGCGGCCCTGCCGGCCCTGGCCGCCCCGCCTCCGGCGCCGCCGCACCGCGCCAAGACCAAGGTGCAGGCCGAAACGAAGACGCCGGCCAAGGCACAGGCCAAACGCAGCAAGACACCTGCCCCCGCCGCCAAGCCGACGGCACGCGCCGAACGCCCCGCGCGCGCTGCGCCCGCACCCGCCGCCTTGCCCATGCGGCCTGCGGCCGGCGCGGAGGCCCGGCTGATCGAGGTCTATCGGCTCTTCGGTCGCGGCCAGAGCGTCGAGGCACTGGCCAAGGCGCGCAAGCTGGTGGCCGACCAGCCCAACTTCCAATTGGCGCAGTTGGTCTACGGCGACCTGCTCGCCGCGCGCCTGCCGCCCGCGCGCCGGCCTTCGCAGATGCGACCCGACGCCGATCCCCAGGCCCTGAGCGAACTCGCGGACGAGTCGCGCCGCCGCCTGCAGGCGCTGCGGGAGCGCCCACCGCCCGGCACCGTGCCATCGGCCTTCGTGGAGCTCGCGCCCAGCATTCGCCACGCCATCGCGGTGGACACCTCGCGTTCGCGGCTGTACCTGCTGGAGAACGGTCCGCAAGGCTTGCAGTTGAAGGCCGACTACTACATCTCGGTCGGCAAGTCCGGCATCGGCAAGCAGGCCGAGGGCGATGCACGGACGCCGCTGGGCATCTACCACGTCACCAGCAACCTCGACCCGAAGACCCTGCGCGAGTTCTACGGGATCGGCGCGCTGCCCATCAACTACCCCAACCCCTACGACGTTCGCCGCGGCCGTACCGGCAGCGGCATCTGGCTGCACGGCACGCCGCGCGCGCAGTACGCCCGTGCACCGCTGTCGACCGACGGCTGCGTGGTGCTCGCGAACAACGACCTGCAGGAACTGATCCGACGCGCCCAGATCGGCGCCACACCGGTGGTGGTCGCGCAGAACCTGCAATGGACCGTGCCCGCCCAGCTGCAGGGCGACAAGCAGGCATTCGACAAGACACTGGCCCAGTGGCTCGATGCCCGCGCCCAGGGCGACGCCGCACGCCTGCAGAAATTCCATGCCCTGGATTTCCGGCGCATTGGCAACAAAAAGGCCATGGATTCCGCCCAGGGCATTGCAGAAGACATCCGCGTCGCCAATGGACAGCACCTGCTGCTCAAGGATGTCTCTTATTTGCGCTGGAACGGTGAAGACAACGCCATGGTCAGCTCCTTCGGCGAGGTGGCCTCGGGCCAGCGAACGGGCCGCCAGCGCAGGCAATACTGGATTCGCCAAGGCACCGAATGGCGAATTTTGCAGGAAGAAGTTTCGGGCTCTTAATACCTTTGTATTCATTTGAATCAATCTCGCACACTGAGATGATCCGAATAACCCTGCAGCCATCTCATTTGGGTGTTGCGTGTTCCGACGGCGTCACCGTAACAACGCCGTAACGCGCAACGCCATTGCCGAAGCACAACATTCCACCTCACGCCTAAGCCGTTGATTTTCAACGGCTTTTTTTATTCTCCCTCGCTATTCGACAGCGCGAACGGCATCGGCACGCGGGTTGCGTTCATGTGAGGAAACATCACAAAAGGTGACGAAGTTGACGTTTGTCATCGAATGTAAACTTACAGCCTAATTGAACTGCCTACTTACATTCAATTACGATCGAGCTACCGTGGATCGCGGTAATTTTTTCGAATACATCTTCCATTTACTGAAGGAAAAAACCATGTCCAACGCAATTATGAAGTTCCTGCGCGATGAAGAGGGTGCGACGGCAATTGAGTACGGCCTCATTGCAGGACTTATTTCCGCCATTCTCGTCGGCGTTCTCACCAATATCGGCACAAGTCTGGAGGGTGTTTTCGAAACGATTAATACTGCCTTGGGCGGCACGAACCCCGCGTGACGGCTGCGCTGTGGTCATGGCTGTTGGCGACCGGGATCTACGATTTCCAACAGCGACGAGTTCCCAACTGGTTGGTGTTAGTCGGCGCGATGCTCGCTGCCATCGCCATGGTCACAAACATGCAGCCTTTATCCATTGAATGGCCAAATGCAGCCCTCGGTGCTGTCGCTGGCTTCAGCTTCCTACTCATCTTCTATGCGACCGGGCTCATGGGCGCCGGAGACGTGAAGTTCGGCGGTGCATTGGGGCTGTGGTTTGGGCTGCAACCGCTACTGCCGATATGGCTAGGCGCCAGCCTGTTAGCAGGAGCGCATGCGTCGTTGTTGCTACTGCTGCGGCGCTTGCAACTCTTCCCACGACTGACCGAAGCGTTATCAGGCAAGCCCACTTCACGCCATGACGGCTCACTCCCTCAGGACCTACAGCGTCACATCCCGTTCGCAGCCTATCTCGCGATCGCATCCGTGGGCTGGCTGATCTGGGATGGTCCAAGCCTCTAGCGGTTCGCGCTGCCACTTGCTCTTCCGCAGGCAGGCGTTCCACCGACTTCTTCCCTCTCCAGCTCCATGATCCATCTCACCAAAATCATCGCCGCCTTGCTGGTGCTCGTGGCGCTCGCGCTGGGCGTCTATGCCTGGGTGTTGAGCCGCCAGCCCGCTCCGCTGCCTCCGGTCACCAGCGCCGCCGTCGCCGCCAAGGAGCAGAAGGCGCTGTTTCCGGTGGTGGTGACGTCCCGCGCAGCGCCGGCAGGTCAACCCCTGACGACGGAATCGCTTCGCGTGGAGCGCCTGCCGATCAACCCAGCGGGTGCCTTCCAGGAGGTGGAAAAGGCTGTCGGGGGCATCCCGGTGGCCGACATGGGCGAAGGCACACCGGTGCTGGCGAATCAGTTGGTGACAGGCCTCGCGCTGCATGTGGTCGCAGGCGAACGCGCCCTGGCCGTCAAGGCCGATGAAATGATGGGTGTGGGCAACCGCGTCCGGCCCGGTGACTTCGTCGACGTGTTTTTCACGCTCAAATCCGATGGCAAGGATGTCGACCGTTCGCAGGCGCGATTGCTGCTCTCGCGGATGCGTGTGCTGGCCTATGGCAGTGCATCGGTGGACGGCTCGCCCTCGCAAATGGCGGAAGGCAAGTCTGGGGGTCAGTCGCAGCGCAACGAGCCGGCGCGCACCGCCGTGCTTGCTGTGCCCGTGGCCGAAGTCAACCGCTTGGCGCTGGGCGAAGCCACCGGCCGGCTGATGCTGGCACTGCGCAATCCCACCGACCTGAGCGAACCCGACCCCGCCTTGTTCGCCGAGTTGCCAACCGCTCTCCAGCCGCAGCCGCTCAAGGCGGGCGCGCCGCCGCGCGGACCACTGGAAAACATCGACCGTGCCCAGGCAGGACTGACGACCGTCGACCTGGCGAACGGCGGCCCCCAGGGAGCGGCTCGCAACGCCAGCCCGGCACGCAGCGCACCCCTCAACCCATCGCGCACCACGCCGATCGCCCGCGCGCCGCGCGGCACCGAAGTCGAATTCATCCGCGGCGACAAGCGCGAAACGCTGAGCTACTGATGACGGCCTCTTCCCACCCGCCCCTGGCCGCCCCCATCCGAGACGGAAAAACCATGTTCGACCAGACGCCTCGTGCGACACGCCGCCCCCTCTTTCACGCCCTGCTGCTGTCATTGAGCCTCGGCGCGGCCACGGCCTCGCCTGCGCTGTTCGCCGCCGATGCGTCCAAGTCACTCGCGCTGGTGGCTGGCACGCAACAGGAACTGCTGATCGACAAGGGCGTTGAACGCATTGCCCTCGCCGACGAGGCTGTCGCCACGGTGCTCGTGACGCGCAAGGCCGCGGGCAACGCCGCCGCACGGCTGATCGTCACCGGCAAAACAGCCGGCCGCACCACGCTGATGGTCTGGGAAAAAGGCAGCAGCGCTGCCACGACCTACGCTATCGAAGTGCAGCGCCGCGCTGCCGTGCTCGAGGGCACGGTCGACACGGTCGCCGCGCACCAGCGGGCTCGCGACACGCTGACCGCCTCGCATGCCGACAAAGCGCCGCTGGTCGATCGATCGAGCATCAACGTGCGAAGCCATTCCGTCCAGGTCGACGTGAAGGTGGTGGAGTTCAACAAGAGCATGCTGAAAGAGGTCGGCATCAACCTCTCCTCTTACGGACCCAACAGCCACGGCTTCAGCTTCAGCAACACGCCAGCCAGCGTGCTGGCAGATGCATTCAATCTGGCGCTGGGCTTCGGCAATGCGAACAAGGGCCGTGGCATGACGCTGACCCTGAACCTGCTCGAAGGCAACGGCCTGGCGCGCGTGCTGGCCGAACCCACGCTGGTCACCACTTCGGGACAAAGCGCGAGCTTTCTCTCGGGCGGCGAACTCCCGATCGCGGTACCGCAAGGACTGGGCTCGACGACGATCGAATACAAGCCCTACGGCATCGGCCTGACAGTCACACCGACCGTGCTGTCGGACGACCGCATCGTGCTCAAAGTCGCCCCCGAGGTCAGCGACCTCGACTACGCCAACCAGATCGATCTGAACGGCGTTCCGGTGCCAGCGATTTCCACTCGCCGCGCCGACACCACGGTGGAATTGGGCGATGGCGAAAGCTTCATCATCGGCGGGCTGGTCAGCCGCAACACGACCTCCAAGGTCGACAAGGTGCCATGGCTCGGCGACATCCCCGTGCTCGGCACCATCTTCCGCCAAAGCAAGTACCAGACGAACGAGAAGGAACTCGTGATCATGGTCACGCCACGCCTGGTCAAGCCGATCGCGCGCGGCACCGACCTGTCGGCCCAACTGCCCGGCAGCTCGGAGCAACGCAACGGCCCCGTATGGCGCACGATGTTCCTCGACCCTGCATCACGCTCGGCCCTGCCCGGCTTCTCGCGCTGAGCACCCCCCGGACATCGCCCCAGCTCCTCATGAACGCCCCCCTTCGCGCTCCCGACATCGGCATGGACAGCTACCTGTTCGCCTCGAACAGCGGAACGCACATCACCTGGTTGCTGCATGCGCTGCAGCGCAGCGGCACGGTGGTGCCTGTGACGCCCAGCATCGAGACGCTGGATGCGCAGATCGCCACGATCAGCCCGCGCGCCGTGTTCCTCGATTTCTCGCAGGACCATGCCGCCGCCATCGAGATCCACCAGCATCTCAAGCGCGACTGGCCCGCGTTGCCGGTGCTGGGCACGGGTTCCGCCAGCGAGCCCACGACCATGCTCGCAGCGCTGCGTGCCGGCGTCGACGACTTCATCGACATGGCCGCACCCGCCCATGACGTGCTGCCCACGCTGCGCGCGCTGCTCGAACGACGCGCGGTCCAGCGCGAGCAGAAGCGTGGCCACACGATCGCCCTGCTCGGCGCACGCGCCGGGCTCGGCGTGACCACGCTGTCCACCCACTTGGCATTGCTGCTGCAGGACCAGTTCAACCGGGCTGCAGCGAACCGCACGGCAACGCCGAACGAGCCCGTTTCAGACGGCCGGCGCGGCGTTGCGCTGCTCGACCTCGGTCTTCCCGCGCGCGACGGCCTGCTCTATCTCGACACGCAAAGCAGCTTCAGCTTCGTCGACGGCGTGCACAACCTGCGCCGACTCGATCAGACCCTTCTGCAGACCGCGCTGGCACACCACACCGGCGGCACGGCCGTGCTGCCCCTGCCTTCGAGCCTTGCGCAGGTGCGCGAAATTTCCCATGCCGACTCGGTGGCGCTGATCAAGCGGCTCAGCGAGCACTTCGACTTCCAGATCGCCGACCTGGGCGGCTTCTCCACCATCGACTTCATAGCGCAGACGGTGCAAGAGGCCGACAAGACCTGGGTGGTGTGCGACCAGAGCATCGGCGCCATCGTGTCCACCGCCAACCTGCTGCGCGACCTGCAGGCGCGCGGCATCGAACTGCAGCGGCTCTCGCTCGTGATCAACAAGATCGACCCCGGTGTCGGGCTGTCGGCACGCGACATCGCCGCGCGGCTGCGTCTGCCGCTGTCACACGTGCTGCCCATGCGGCGCACCGCCTTGCTGGCCGCATCGAGCCGCGGCGAAATGCTGGCGCGCGTGGCGCGCAACGACCCCTACGTGCAGGCCGTGCTCGGCATGGTGAACGCGCTGCACCGCGAGTACGGTGACGTCGCGACGCCGCCTCCCGCGCGATCGCCCTGGAATGCGTTCATGACGCAAATCGCCGGCAAATGGAAAAGCCCAAGAGAGCACTGAGCATGTCTACCGATATCGAATTTGCCGACGACAACGAAGCGTTCCTGGTCTCGCAGCAGTTCCAGGACATCAAGGGCTGGACGCATGACCACCTGCTCAGCCGCATCGAGGAACTGGGGGCCGAGTTCGGCCGTTGGTCGCGGGCGTCGATCCAGCAGTTCGTCGAGCTGGAACTCGACAGCTTCGTGCGGTTGCAGCGCGTGCCGATCAACGACCGCGAGATGCAGCTCATCGCCGATGCGCTGACCAAGGAACTGGCGGGCTTCGGTCCGCTCGAGGACCTGCTCAACGACCCGGCCGTGGAAGACATCCTCATCAACGGCCACAAGCAGGTCTATGTCTCGCGTCACGGCAAGCTGGTGCGCGAGACGATCCGCTTCTCCGATGAAGAGCACGTGCTGCGCATCGTGCGGCGCATCCTGGCGCCGCTCGGCCGCCGGCTCGACGAGGCCAATCCGATGGTCGATGCGCGCCTGCCCGACGGTGGCCGCATCAACGCGGTCATCGAGCCGCTGGCCATTGACGGCATGTCGGTGTCGATTCGGAAATTCCGCAAGGACCCGCTCACGCCGGCCGACCTGGTGCAGTTGGGTACCTTCGACGCCGGCATGGCGCAGTTGCTGGAGATCGCGGTGAAGGCACGCTGCAACGTGCTGGTGAGCGGCGGCACCAGCTCGGGCAAGACCTCGCTGCTGAACGCGCTCGCCACCTTCGTGCCCGAGACCGAACGCGTCGTGACCATCGAGGACACGGCCGAACTCTCGCTCGGCCACGCGCACGTGGTGCGGCTGGAAAGCCGGCCGGGCGGCTTCGACGGCGCGGGCCTGATCTCGATCCGCGACCTGCTGCGCAACAGCCTGCGCATGCGGCCCGACCGAATCATCGTGGGCGAAGTGCGGGGCGCCGAAGTCATCGAGATGCTGCAGGCCATGAACACCGGCCACGACGGCTCCATGGGCACCATCCACGCGAGCTCGCCGCGCGAATGCCTCTACCGGCTCGAGATGCTGGCCGGCTTCGCGGGCTACCAGGGCAGCGAGACCAGCCTGCGTCGGCAGATCGCCAACGCGGTCGACTTCATCGTGCAGATCGGCCGGCTCTCTGGCGGCCAGCGCCGCATCCTGTCGATCTCGGAAATCACCGGTGTCAACGACAGCGTGGTGGCGATGCAGGAGCTGTACCGCTATGACCCGGTCGTGGGCCCCGACGGGCAGGAGCGCGACCGTTGGATCTCGCTGGGCATCGCGCCGCATTCGCCCAAGGTGACGCGCTTCCGCCAGAGCATGCAGCGCGCGGCCGGAGATGCTCGTGCCTGAAGCCTTTCTTATTCCCGCAAGCCTTGCCCTGCTGCTGGCCGCTGCGGCGCTGATGCTGTGGCACTGGGCCGGCCGGCGCCAGGCCCGACAGGCAGCAACCCGACATGTCGGCGAGCAGGTGCACAAGCGCGGCGCGGGCGACGAGCCTGCGTTCGACGTCCGCCGCGGCGCGGCACCAGCCAGCGCGATGACTGACCCCTGGATGATGACCGGCGTCGCCCCGACAGCGCGCAAGACCGGACTGGACGCCATCGTGCTGCCCGGCTGGCTGGACAACATTGCCACGGTTCAAGGGCTCGCCGTGGGCGTTGCCGTCATTCTGGTGGTCTGCGCGGTGATCTTTGTGGTCGCGGGCGGCATCGCCGCCGCGGGTGCGATGGCGTTGCTGCTGGTGATCGCATCGTTCGGCCTCTGGCTGCGCCTGCAGAAATTCCGCAAGACACTGGCCAGCCAGTTGCCCGGCTTTATCGACGCCATGGTTCGTCTGATCACCGTCGGCAACTCGACCCAGGCGGCCTTTCAGCTGGCTGTGGACACCACCAAGGCACCGCTGCGCGGCTACCTTGAAGGCGCCACCGGCCTGATGCGTGCCGGCATGGAACTCGACCAGGCCCTGCACCAGATGGCGCGCCAGGTGGACATCGAGGAGATGTACCTGCTGGCCTCGATCCTCGGCTTGGGTGTTCGGTACGGCGGCCGTGCCGACGTGCTGCTCGAACGTGTGGCGAATTTCATGCGCGACCGCGAGCAAGCGCAGCATGAGCTGGTTGCCATGTCATCAGAAACTCGGCTCTCGGCCTGGATCCTGGGACTGCTGCCGATTGGCGTCGGCTCGATCATTCTGATGCTCAACGGCGCGTACTTCGTGCGGATGTGGAACGACCCCACCGGGCAGATGATGATCTTCGGCGCAGTCGCTTTGCAGGCCTTCGGCGCACTGCTGCTTTACCGACTGGCGCGGATCACATGAATTTCACTCCCGCACAACTGACCACGCTCAGCATCATGCTGCTGGCGCTGGGCCTGGCGCTCGCTGGCGGCCTGCTGGTCGTCCGCGAAGTGCGCCGCGCGCGCAGCGGCCAGGCGATTGGCCGCGCGATCCGCCGGGGCGCCGTCGAGCCCGCCACCTCGGCGGCGAGTCGGGCCGAAGTCGATCAGGCCGAAGCCCTGAGCTCCGTCCGGGCTGACCAAGATCTGCCGGTCCACTGGCTGCACACCAAGCTCGGCCGCATGCTGGTGGCCGATGAAGACCGGCGGCTCATCGAGCAATGCGGCTTTCCGTCCATACGCGCACAGCTCGTGTTCCTTATGGTGCGCATCGCACTGGCGCTGCTGCTTCCGCTGGTGGCCCTGTTGTTCCTGAAGAGCACGGGCCTCCTATCGCAGTACCGCGGACTGGCAATGGCCTTCGCCTTCGTCATCGGCTTTCTGCTGCCCAAATGGGTACTTGGCTACTACGCGGCGGGGCGGCGCGAGCGCGTCGCGCAAGAACTGCCGCTGTTCGTCGACCTGCTGCGACTGCTGCAGGGCGTGGGCCTGAGCCTGGACCAGAGCCTGCAGATCATGGCGGCCGACTTCGGCCATGTGTTGCGCATCCTCGCTGGCGAACTGCAGATCGCCAACCGCCAGTACAGCCAAGGCCGCACGCGTGAGCACTCGCTGCAGCGGCTCGCTACGCTCTACGACAACGACAACCTGGCTGGGCTCGTCGCGCTGCTGGTGCAGGTCGACCGCCACGGCGGCGCCGTGCAGGAGCCGTTGCAGAAATTCAGTGACCGACTGCGCGAGCACCGGCGCATGGAGTTGAAGGAGCGCATCGGGAAGATCACCGTGAAGATGACCGGCGTCATGGTGACGACGTTGTTGCCAGCGTTGATCATCGTCACCGCAGGACCAGGCTTCCTGGCCGTCATTCGTTCGCTGGGAGCCATGACCAAATGAAATCACTCGCACGACACCCGACCTGGGCCACTGCGCTGCTGTTGCTCGCCCTTGGCGGTTGCGCCGGCACCAAGAGCAACTACCCGGCCGCGGCCGAGCAACAGCAACGTGCCGAAGCCACTGCCACAGCCGATGCGAGTGCAGCGGTGACCGACAACGCGGCCACCTACCTCAAGCTGGTCGACCGCATGCAGCGCGACGGCCTCTGGTTCGCGTCGCTCGCGCACATCGATGCACTCGAGCAACGCTGGGGCGCATCGCCCGACTCGATGCGGATGCGCGCCGATGCTTTGCGCCAGACCGACCAGGCCGACGAAAGCCGAAAGCTCTACGGCAAGCTCATGGGCACGCCGCTCGAAGCTGCGGGCTACCGCGGGCTCGGTCTGCTCGCAGGCAGCGAGGGGGCCTATTCCGAAGCCGTGCGCCTGCTCGAGCAGGCGCAGCGCCGCACGCCGACCGACGGCGTGCTGCTGAGCGATCTGGGTTACGCGCAGATGCGCGCCGGGCGCGTCGCCCAAGCCCGCGTACCGCTGATGCAGGCACTCCAACTCGCTTCCGACAACCTGCAAGTACAGGTCAATGCGGCGCTGTATCTGCAGGCCAGTGGCCAGCCCGCACAAGCCGAGGCGCTGATGGACGCGAGCAAGATGCCCGAGGCCACACGTGTCGCAATCCGTGAAGCGGCGCTCGCGCTGCCGCTGGCGGCAGCTGCTGCCACGCCGGTCGCGCTGAACGCTCAACCTGCGCTGGTCGCGTCCGTGGCCGCTGCGCCGGGACCCGCCACGACACCGGTGCCGTCGGTGGACGCTCGTCCGGCGCTCGCGCTCAAGACATCCCCCTGGCCGCGACGCGTGCATGTGCTGGTCCGCCCACAAGCCGATCCCACAGCCCTTGCGGCAGCCAGCACCGCCGAGGCCACCGAGCCCCTTCCCTCATCGCCACCGACCGGATCGCAACCATGACCCATCCCTTCTCTTTGCGTACCTGCGCTCCATGCTCTGTCGCGCTCCTGGCTGCCCTTTCGATCGCCATGCCCTTGTCGGCGGCCGCCCAGCAAGAGGTCGCGCCCGACGCCCAGGCCGCAGCCGTAGAACCAGAGCCTGTGCTGTCCGTGCGAATGCAGGTCGGCGACGCAACGCGCAACCTGCTGGCCATGCAGCGCGAAGGCAAGGTCGCGTCGACGACACCGCGCCCTCTCGCAGGCGACGTTGCAACTCTCAGCTACCAGCGCTACCTCGACAGCTTCAAGTTCCCGATCCCGGAGAAGTTCAGCGCCACGGTGCAGAAGTCGGGCAGCGATAGCCGATAGCCAACGCCGTGCAAAACCTGCGACCGCACGCGATGACACGTCTCCCCATTGCTCGCCACCTGCTGCGCGGCGCGCGCCGGGAGGACGGCGTGTATGCGATCGAATTCGCTTTCGTATTCCTTATCTTTTTCTCGTTGGTCTATGCAGCACTCTGCTATGGCATTTTCTTCACGCTGAGATTCGGCTTGCAGAACGCGGCCGAAGACGGTGCCCGCGCCGCACTTCGCCATCAGGTCACCCTGCAGGCGCGTGAGGCGAAAGCCGAAGCGGTGACACGGCAACAAACCAGTGGGTGGCTGCCCGTGGCCCTTGGCAGCAATGACGTGGTGACAAGAATTTGCGAAGTGGAAAGCAAGAATTGCACTGGATTGCGCTGCGGCATTGAATGGCCTCAACGTTGCCAGATCGAGGTCACCATCACAGCCCGGGGAATGAACAAACTGCTTCCGCTGCTGAATTTCGCCATGCCCGACACAATGGTCGGCCAGGCGAGCATGCTGTTAGACAGCCGAGGCCTCTGATGGACGTCTCACCCGATTCGCGCAGTCGCCGACACCGAACGCCGCGCCGGCAAAGCGGCGTGGCGGCGATCGAATTCGCGTTGGTTTTCACGCTGCTATTTCTGGCGCTCTACGGAATCGCGACCTTCGGCGCGGTGCTGTACTTTCGACAGGCCGTGGCCCGTGCCGCAGAAGACGGGGCGAGGGCGGCAACCTTCAGGCCAAAGGTGATGGGGGCGGTAGCTGCCGATCGCCTCCTTGCGATCGATGAGATCAAAAGCGTCGTGCATGACGCGCTGGCGAACTCGTTGATCGTCCCGGTCGCACAGAACACCGATGCTGCGGCACGACGCAAATGGATCGTCGAAACGGTCGACGTCAGCGTGACCCCCTCTGGGACAGTCGTGACCGTGACCGTGGGCTATCCGTACGACAAGAATCGATTGCTGCCATCCATACCCTTCATGGATATCAGCCGATGGATGCCTGGCAACCTGACGAGCAAGGCGACTGCGGTCGTCAGCTCCTAGAGAAAAAAGTGAATCGAAGATGAAGCCTGACCCATCCACTTTCTCGAAGCAAGTCTGGCGCAATACGGTGCGCAGGAAGCAGCGCGGCTCCATCGTGGTCAACACCGCGATCGCGCTCAGCCTGATCGTGATCGTCCTCATTGGCACCGAACTGGGCTATCTGTTCTTCATGAAGCGTGAGTTCCAGAAGACCGCAGACTTGGCCGCAATCGCTGGAGCGCGCCGGCTCGGTCCCTTCACATTGACCGATCCCTGTGGAACGGCCAAGGGCGATGCCAGGGCGAATGCCGCGATCAATCTGCCAGGGGTCACCTTGACCGAAATCGATTGCGGGCACTGGGAACCCGGACTTCCCGGGGAACAGCATTTCGCGGTCACCGATGTCGGGATGAATGCACTGCGTGTACGCATCAATGCCGAACCCCCGCTGAAGCTGATCCCGTCTTTCGGCGGGAACCGCTTCATCCAGGCCAGTGCCATCGCCGCGCTTGGCGCGCCCAGGGCCGCGTTCTCCGTAGGCACCAAACTCCTCGCCGTCGACGGTAGTGCCCCCTTAGGTCGGACACTGAAAGCCATTGGCCTCGACCTCTCGAATACCTCCTTGGTCGGCTACGACGGGCTGGCGCAACTCAAGCTGACGCCAGGTGGTTTGCTGAAGGCCCTGGGTGTCGGCGTCGCCGCCGACATCGGTGTCGGCGAACTCAACACCCTGCTGGCGGGCTATAAGTTCACGTTGGGTCAAATTCTGGACGCCACAGTCACGGCCGTGGGCCAAACCACACCAATCAACGCACAGGTTAATCTTTTGAACGGCCTGTTGGGCAAACTCAGGGTGGGGACCCCATCCATCCAAGAGTCGGATCTGATAGTGCAACTCGGCTCACTGACGGATCCACCCACAGGCCTGTTCGCCCGGATCCTTGCCGCCGAAGGCGATGGCGCCTCGGCGCTCAAGGTCGATGTCAACGCATTCGATCTGATCGCTGCAGCCATCGGTGTGGCCACCAGCAAGCATGCTCTTGAACTTCAAGTGCCCCCGCTGCTGGGCTCTCTGCTGGGCACCGCGATCACGGCCCGCGTGGCACTGATCGAACCTCCTTCTATCGGGATCGGTGGCATAGGAGCCACGGCGTACACCGGACAGCTTCGCACCTACATCAAGCTCGACACGGGATCTATGCCGCTGATCGGCAATCTCGTGCGTCTGAACCTGCCCATCATGATCGACGCCATCAATGGACAGGGCACCATCACGAAGATGTGCACTGCGGACCTGCGTACACCCGCCGGTGTGGATCGCGCGCGCATCGAGGTGAAGGCCTCCATCCTCAAGGTCTGCATCGGCAAGCCCGGCGCCGATCCTGCGAAGGAGAACGAAATCTTCTCCACAGTAGCCTCCTGCACCGACAGCCTGCAAGCCGACCAACTGCTTCGCGTCAGTCTTCCGCTGCTGGGAGACCTCGTCAAGTTGAATGCGAAGATGAACACCGATGCCCTGCCTCTCAATGGCAATGTCACGCTGGCAGCCTCCGAGACCGGCACGCTAGGCAACGACCTGCTGCTAGGGACCACGATCAAGAACCTGACAGATGGTCTTCTGGCGGCGCTGCTCGGCCAGTCGCTGGTGCCGACGACACCTCCAACGACAGCGCAGCGTGACGAGATGGCCAAGGGCCTCTGGGGCAAACCTGATTGCACCTCGCGCGCATGTCGTCAGCAACGATTCGAGGAGGTCACGGACAAGATCGAGGCGGCATCCAACGGGCTGACTGGCTTTGTCGGAGATCTCACCGGTAACACACTGGGGATCCTCGGGAATCTCGTGAGCCTTGACATAGTGGGCGTTCTTAGAAGCGTCGGAGACCTCGTCGGCAGTCTGCTCAACACCCTCGGCAACGTATTGAAAGGCGTCTTCGACCTCCTGGCGGGGAACCAGTGCACCGGAGGTGGTCTATTTGGCGGACAGGGAACAGACGACGGATGCCGCGACGAGATCTCCAACAGCCTGAAAGGCAGTGTCACCTCGAATGGCTATGCGGTCCCCAATGTACTCACTGCGCTCGCAGGCTTCGTCTTGCAGTTGATCCAGCCCCTACTCGATGGACTCGGAAAAGAGGTGCTGACGCCGCTGCTTCGCGACACCCTCGGCCTGAGTCTCGGACAAGTAGACGTCCACCTGCAGTCACTGGACTGCAAGGCGCAACCGATGCTGGTGTACTGACGCCCCTTCGAACATGACGACAACCGTGCGACCGAACCCGAATCGATGACCCCCACCCTCAACTTCGACGAACTAGACCTCTACGTCTGGGAAGGCAAGGCCGACATCGTCGAGCGCATCGAGCGCTGCATGGCCAGCTTCGACGTCGGTGTGGTGCGTGCCGACGGCATTCCGATGCCGCAGGACCGTTCGACTTCGCGCGCGGCGCTGGCGGTGATCAGCGTGTCGGTGATCGACGGTGGCGGCATGCCCGTGACCACCGAACTGCTGCAGGGCATGCCGGTGATCTGGGTGGCCGCGGCCTCGCGTGAGCGCGACGCGCGCAGTTACCCGCCCGACTACCTCTACGTGCTGCCCTACGACTTCACGGGCGCCGAACTGCGTACGCTGGTGGCGAAGCTGGTGCGCCAGCTGCGCGCGCGTGCGGTGCAGCCCGAAAAGACCAACACGCTGATCGCGCATTCGGACTCCATGCGCTCGCTGCTGAGCGAAGTGAAGGCCTTTGCCGACTGCAAGCACAACGTGCTGGTGCGCGGCGAGACGGGTGTGGGCAAGGAGCGCATCGCCGAACTGCTGCACCTGGGTCACCCGACCTACAGCACCGGCGCCTTCGTGCCGGTGAACTGCGGCGCGATTCCCGACGGGCTGTTCGAGTCGCTGTTCTTCGGCCATGCCAAGGGCTCGTTCACGGGCGCCGTGCATGCGCACCGCGGCTTCTTCGAACAGGCTTCGGGCGGCACGCTGTTCCTCGACGAGATCGGCGACCTGCCGCGCTACCAGCAGGTCAAGCTGTTGCGCGTGCTCGAGGACAACGCGGTCACGCGGCTGGGCTCGACCACGCCGGTGCGGCTCGATTTCCGGCTGGTGGCCGCCACCAACCGCGACCTGCGCGAGATGGTCGCGAGCGGCGACTTCCGTGCCGACCTGTTCTATCGCCTGGCGGTGATCGAGCTGCACATTCCCAACCTCGAAGAGCGCGGCGTGGTCGACAAGATCGCGATCTTCAAGGCCATCCTGTCGGAGGTGCTCGAGGGCGAAGCGCTGCTGGAGAGCCTGCCCTACTGGCTGACCGATGCGGTCTCCAACACCTACTTCCCGGGCAACGTGCGGCAACTGCGCAACCTGGCCGAGCGCGTGGGCGTGATCGTGCGGCAATTCGGCCTCTGGGACCGGGTGCTGATCGAGCGCGCGGTGGCGCTGATGCGCATCACGCCCGACGGCGCGCCGGTGACCGCCGCGCCCAACGCGGTCGATCGCAAGGGCTGGAACAGCGGCGAGCGCAACCGGATCATCGCCGCGCTCGAAGCCAACGAATGGAAGCGGCAGGACTCGGCCCAACAGCTGGGCATCAGCCGCAAGGTGCTCTGGGAAAAGATGCGCAAGTACCAGATCATGGACGGCGAGCCGGAGATTCCCGAAGAGCATTGAGCGGGTCTGCGCGCCGGAGCGGCGCAAGACTTTCGCCCACCGGCCAGCCGCCGCGGCGGCCAGTTCAGAGGCTGCCGAGCCGCGCGGTACGGCGCAACGTCATGCCGGCCACCGGTGCGGCAACCGCTGCGACGGATGCCGCCGCACCCGCTCCCGGTTTTCCAGCGCAACGAGCGCTTGCACCGGCAATGCAGGCCGGGCCGGCCAGCAGGCTCTCCTCGGTCAGCACCGGGCGTGCAGCGCCCGCAACCAGGCTGTCGATCCAGAGGTTGTCGCTGTCGGGCGCCACCCACAGGCGACCCGCGGTGCGCTGCAGGCGCAGTTCGGTCACGCGCAGGTCGAACACCGCATCGACGTAGTCCAGCAGCAGCGTGTAGTACTCGACCTGTGCATCGAGCACGTTGGGCAAGGTCTCGCGTCCGAAAGCCAGCAGGCGGCGGCGGCCCTGGAAGGCCATGCCCGAATCGGTGACCGCGGCACGCAGTTGCTGCTCGCGTTCGCGGCCGGCCGCGGTGCGGGCCCACGACGCGCTCGTGAGTTCGATCAGGTTCTGCCGCGCACTCTCGAGCTTGGCTTCCTGGTTGCCGACTTCGGCGATGGCGGCCTTCACGCGCACCTGGCGATCGAAGCCGTTGCCGAAGTTCCAGTTCAGTTCGAGCGCGGCCCGCGTGGGCTCCGACGGCGAGACGCCGCGCGGGTCCTTGCTCTTCACCAGCACGGCGTCGACCGTGGGCCAGACGCTGGCCTCGTATTGCTCGACCTGGGCCTGCGCGCGCTGCACGCGGCCCCGCGCCTCGGCCAGTTCCGAGCTGCGGTCCTCGGCTTGCTGCAACGCCTCGGCCTCCGAGTGGGCCTGCCACTGCAATGGCACGGCGATCACCGGCAGGGAGGCAGTTTCGGGCGTGAAGCGGAAGTAGGTGGCGAACTTGGCCAGGGCCTCGCCGCGTTGCGCCTCGAAGTCCATTTCGCGCGCGGCGATGCCGGCACGGCGCGACGTGGCCGTGCGCAGGTCGTTCTCGCCGGCGGCCCCCAATTCGATGCGTCGGCGCTCGGCACGCGCGAGTTCGTCCAGCACTTCCGTGGACTTGCGTGCGATCTGCTTCTTCAGGTCGAAGCGCTGCACCTGCAGGTAGGCGGTCAGCGCATCCAGCACCACCTTCTGCGAAATCGACTTGACGGCTTCGGCACCGGCTTCGCTGCCGGCTTCGGCCGCACGCACGCGCGCGCTCATGGCGCCGCCGTCGAGCAGGCTCATGCGCAGGTCGGCCGTGACCAACTGGTAGGCGCTCGAGCCCGAGCCCTGCACGCCGCTGTCGTAGGTGCCCGATGCGGTGCCGACCTTGAGCCGCGGATAGCGCGCGCTGCGGGCGGCATCGATCTCGAAGCTGCTGGTGTCGGCCGCGGCCTGCGCCGACTGCACATCCGGATGCTCGCGCGACAGCTGCACCAGCGCGGCCTTGACGCGGGCGGCCTGTCCGATCGTCTGCCCCGTCGCCCGCAGCTCGGACGATGCGAGTCGGCGTGCGGCGACCAGCGGCATCGGTGGCGAGGCGGCGTCGGCGGCGCGCTCGGCGGCAGCCGTCGACAAGGGCTGCAGGCCGCCGCACAGGGCCACGGAAACGGCGACAACCGCGCGCACGCCGCAAGGCATCGAAGCAAGGGGAGAAGGCACGGTCTTCATGGTTCGCGGAACGCTTCGCGCTTGAGCTTGAGCACCGGGCGCAGCATGTACCAGATGAAGGGATCGCTGCCGACGATCAGGTCGACCTCGGCCTCCATGCCCGCCGTGATGCGGTTCTCGGGTCGCCCCACGTGACTTTTCTCGGTGCTCACCAGCAAGCGGTAGTACGGGGACGCGGTGGTGTTCGCCGGATCGCGGTCGGCATCGGCGGCCACCAGCATCACGCGGCCGTTGACCGAGCCGTAGCGCAGGAAGTCGTAGGCCGTGATCTTGACGCGCGCGGTCTGGCCGGCTTCGACGAAGCCGCGGTCGTTGGGACTGAGCTTGGCCTCGATCATGATCAGGTCCTGGTCGGGGACCACTTCCATGATCGCCTCGCCGGGTTTGACGACCCAGCCGGGGCCGGGGTTGCGCAGGCCCTTGACGATGCCGTCGGACGGCGCCTTGACGGTGGTGCGCGAGCGCTGCGTCCTGGCACGGGCCAGGTCTTCGGTCAGGCTGGCGAACTGCCGCTCGACCGTGGCCAGTTCGTCCGAAGCGCGGCGCCGGTAGCGGCCTTCGGCCTCGGCCATCTTGGCCTGGGCCTCGGTGATGGCCGCCGTGGCCGACACCAGCATCTGGCGCGCGACCGCCAGTTCGGCGCGCACGGTCTCGGTCTGGCGGCGCTTCTCCAGCACCTCGACCTGGCCGATCAGTTTCTCGGCGAGCAGCTGCTCGGAGATCTCCTGTTCCTTCTGCATCAGCGCCAGGCGCTCCTGCAGGCCGACGATCTTGGCGTGCTGTTCCATCTGCCGGCTGCGGGCCTGCTCCATCGCGGACACGGCACCGGCCATCACGCCGCGCTGCTCCATCGAACGCGCGTCGAAGGCGCCCATCTCGCCGAGGAACACCGCCTCGTCGATGCCGCCGTCGAAGGACTTGCGCGTGAGCGGCAGCCCGCGGCTCTCGGCGATCAGGCGCACGCGCGCGCCCAGGGTCGAGGCATGGCGTGCCGTGAGTTCTTCCAGGTTGAGCCCGCTGCCGCCGAGGTCGATCTCGACCAGCGACTGGCCCTGGCGCACCGTCTCGCCCTCCTTCACGTAGACCGCACTGACGATGCCGCCCTCCAGATGCTGGATCGACTTGACGCGGTCCGACGGGATCACGCGCCCCGGCGAGACCACCACCGTCTCCATCGGAAAGCACAGGGCCACCACGGCCAGCAGCGCGATCGCGCCGCCGATGAGCCACTGGCGGCGGCCGGCGCCGCCGCGCGCCGTGGCGGCCGTGGCCACGAAGGCCTGGTCGCGCAGCACGCTGGGCAAATCGGCCTTGGGGTTGTCTGCACTCATCGCTCTGCTCCTGCGGCCAGTGCCGCGAGGTTGACCGCGGCCTGGGCCGCGACATCGGCTTCGGGCACTGCGCCCGCCTGGCCTGTCGAATCGGCTTCCGCCGGTTTGGGGACGGGCGCCACGGCCACGAGCTTTCGCACGCCGAACAGCTTGGGCACCATGTCGGCGGCCGTGCCCTGCTCGACGCCGCCGTTGCCGCTCACGTGATAGACCTGCGAGGCGGCCGACACCATGCGCAGCGAATGGGTCACGACCACCACGGTGCGCGACTTGGCCACGGCCTGCAGCGTGGCCAGCAAGGCCAGTTCGCTCTGGATGTCGAGGTCGTTGCTGGGCTCGTCGAGGATCAGCACCGAAGGGTTGCGCAGGAAGCTCAGCGCCAGTGCGAGCTTGCGGCGTTCGCCCACCGACAGGCCGGTGCCGCCCTCGCCCACCACCGTGCGGTAGCCGGCGGGCTGGCGCGAGATGAATTCGTGCACGCCGGCCACGCGGCAGGCCGTGAGGATCTGTTCGTCGCTCTGGCCGGGCGCGGCGCGGCGCAGGGTGTCCATCAGTTCGCCGCCGAACCAGTAGACCTCCTGCGGCAGGTAGCTGATCCACTGCGCCAGCTCGGCGCGCGCGAACTGCGAGACGTCGTATTCGCCCAGGCTGACGCTGCCGCGCGTGGGCTCGTAGAGGCCGGCGACGAGCTTCAACAGTGTCGACTTGCCCGCGCCGTTCTTGCCGACGATCACATGCAGGCCACCCGGGCCCATCTCCAGGTCGAGGTGCTCGAGCACTGGCCGCGCGCCTTCGGTGAACGCAAAGGACACGTCCTTCAGCACGATGCGCCCCGCCGGCTGCGGCAGCGCCACGCCCGACGGGTCGCGCTCGACCGGCTCGGACAGCACCGTCTCGAGGCGCTTGGCCGCTTCCGAGGCCGCGGCCAGCGAGCGCCAGCTCGAGGCCAGGCCGGCCACCGGCTGCAGCGCCTTGATGGCCAACATGTTGGCCGCGATCAGGCCGCCCACGGTCATCAGCTGCGACATCACCGAGATCGCACCGACCGTGATCACGACGACCGAGAACATGGTCAGCAGCACCGTGGTGCCGTCGCGTGCGGTCTCTATCTCTCCGTTCTTGCGGAAGCTCTCGGCCAGCCAGGCGTTGTAGGTCTCGCGCCAGAGCTGCACGGTGGGCGCATCGTTGGCCTGCGTCTTGAGCGTCTCGCGGGCCTGGCAGATCTCGGAGGTCATGCGCTCCAGGCTGCGCCCGCGCTGCACTTCCTCGACCCGGCCGGCACGCACCTCGTCGGCCCACCACCAGGCGAGGAAGGACACGATGCCCAGGAAGGCCAGCACCACGGGCAACACCGGCAAGGCGACGATGCCGATCACGATCAGCGCGAACAGCGCCATCGGCAGGTCGAACACCGACATCGCAAGGCCGCCGGTGACGGTGCCGCGCACCGCACCCACGTCGCGGAAGTACTGGAACCAGGCCGAGGCAGGACGGTGCTCGAGCGCGCGCAGCGGGCGGTGCAGCATCGAGCCGAGCATCGCGCCGGACACGTGGTGGTCGATCACCGCACCGGCATCGCGCAACAGCCGCGAGCGCTTGTGGCGCAGCCAGAACTCGATGCAGAGAAAGCACAGGATGCCGCAGACCAGCGCCCACAGTGTGGACATGCCGCCGCGGTAGATCACGCGGTCGTACACCTGCAGCAGGAAGATCGAGGGCAGCAGCCCGAACAGGCTGATCGGCAGCGACCACCAGGCGGCCGTGCGAATCAATGGGTAAGCCGCACCGAAGGCTTCGCGCAATGCGCCGGCATAACTGCTGGCGCCCGGCTCCACGGGCGCATCGGCCACGAGTTGTCTCGGCAATAGGAACTTAAGCATGTCGGAAAGCCTTGGGAAGCACGCACGGTGCACACCCCCAAATTGTCACTGCATTGTTACTCTTGACAAGTCTTGTTTCGACATCAGGGCAACAGATTCGACGATCGGTGTTTGCAACAGATAGCGGTGGTACGCCACGAAGCCGGAGAGGTAGTGCTCCACGTCGTCGATGCGCACGCGGAAGGCCTGGTGCCGGATGAAGAAGGACCCGTTGATGGCCGCGGGCTTCTTGAAATACATCGCCATCTCAGGCCAGAAGAATCCGTTGAGAAGGTAGTGCGCGCGGTGCTCGAGCGCACGGTAGAACTTGGCGGTGTCGAAGTCGTCGAGCAGATGGCGCATCGTCGGCATGGCGCGCAGCCGGCGCAGCATCTGCTCGGCGGCCAGCATGAGTTCGAGCAACGTCGGGAAGGTGGTCTTGCGTTCCAGCACGAAGTCCAGGTGGTCGGCCACATTGAGCAGGCCGAAACGGAAATACACCTCGAGCGGCCGCCAGCGCGTGAGTTCGTTCACGCAGTAGCTCAACCAGTGGTCGTGCGCGCGCCAGTGCTCGTTGGCGATGAAATAGCCGAAGGCCTTCTCGACCACGGCCAGCCATCGGCCGTCGCGCGTGAGTGCATAGAGCCGCAGCAGCCCGAAGGCGGCCTCGCCGTCGTAGTAGATGATGCGCGAGGCCTGTTTGAGCGAGAGATCGCCGGCGTTGAGCACATGGTTGAAACGGCCCGTCTGCGGGTCCTGCAGCGAAGCGATGCCCAAGGCCAGCTTCTCCATCAGGGGAAGCCAGCGGTCGCTGTCCATGAGCTCGCAATACTTCACCATCGCGAGCAGGCACACGGCGTTGCCACCCAGCTTGATCTCGTCGGCCGTGTCGATCAGGAAGGCGACCTCCTGGCCGTCCGGCAGCGTGTACTGCCGCACCAACACTTTCGCCACATGCTCGATGGCAATGTCGATCGCGTCCTTGAGCGCATCGTCGCGCGTGAGCTCCCAGGCCTCGAGCATGGCGTAGACCGAGCTGGCATGACGCAGCGTGTTGTAGGTGGGAATGCGGCGATCGAAGCACGGGAAGTGGCCGTAGACGAAGGCGCCGTTGTCCCGCACCTGCTGTGCCAGGAACGACGAACCGCTGCGCACCAGCGCCAGCACGCGCTCGGAATCGAGCCGGTCGACGACCCGGCGACCGGCGTTCAGCCCCGCGCCTTCGATGGCATGCGGCACGCCATCGGGTTGGCAGAACACGCCGCGGGTCGACAGCAGGTAGACCTGACCGGCGGGCGGCAGCTCGGGCATGGGAGCCGGGCCGAATCGTGTGCGGTGGTAGATGCCGAAGTTGCCGCGATTGACCACCGCATGCTCGATGCCCGAGCCGCCGTACAGCATGGCGTTGGCATTGAGTTCCTGCTCCGTGAAGGCGTATTCGAAGTCTTCGTCGAAGGCGATGCCGTAGCGGAAATAGTTGCGCTTGGTCAGCTCCAGCTGATGGGTCAGCCGCTCCCAGCTCACGGCGCGTGCGCCTTCGACCCAGTCGACGCGCAGCCACAGTGCGCCGGGCTCCTGCGTATCGATCCACTGCTGGAGCAGCTCGACGCCGCGCTGCCATGCGGTCGTGAAGTCCGGGCCGCCGGCGTGCACGACATGCGCGCGCTGCTGCCCATCGGTCGCCGAAAAGAAGAACACGTAAGCCGGATACGGCGCCGGCAGCGGCGCACAGTGCGACAGCAGGTGGTCCCGACAGGCTCGCAACCGTTCCCTGAAAGCGATCATTGCGTTCCGGTCTCCGTGAGGGGGGCCGGCTCAGCGGTAGCGGAATTCGACGCGACGGTTGAGCTGGTAGCCCGCCTCGGTCTGTTCCAGGGAGGCCGGCTTTTCCGTGCCCCAGCTCACGGCTTCGATCTGCGACGTGTCCACGCCCAGCAGCGCCATGGACTTCTTCACCGCTTCCGACCGGCGCTGGCCGAGCGCCAGGTTGTACTCGCGGCCGCCGCGCACGTCGGTATGGCCTTCGAGCACCACCGATTCGGCACGGCGCGCGCGAAGGTAGTTGGCATGCGCCTCCACCACACTGCGATCGGCCGGCCGGACGGTCGACTTGTCGAAATCGAAGTAGACGATGCGGGCCACGCCGATCGGCCCGCGCTCCGCCTGTGGGGGTGCCGGGTTGACGCGCACCCCCGCGACCGGACGCGAGCCCGGACGGTTGGCGTAGTAGTGGGTGGTCTGGTCGCTGCCGTCGCGCGGTGTCGCGCAACCCGCGAGCACAGTGGCTGCGGCCACCAGACCCAGACTGAGATATCGGTTCATATGCGTTCCTTTGGGAGGGCGCGGGCCGCACCCTGGTGCGTGCCCGCGTTCAGAGGGAGGGCCCAGCCGTCCCTCAGGCCAGGAGGCCTTGCAGCAGGTGGTTGACAGGGGCACCGGCACCACCCGCGGTGCTGTCGGCGACGCTCGTGACAGGCGCCAGCAGGCCGCTGTTGCCGCCGAGCAGACCGCCGACCAGACCGTTCTCGCCGAGCAGGCCGCCGAGCAGACCGCCACCCGATGCGCCGCCGCCAAGCAGGCCGCCCACCAGGCCGTTCTCGCCCAGCACGCCGCCGAGCAGGTCGCCACCGATGAGGCCACCGACCAGTCCGTCCTCGCCCAGCACGCCACCGAGCAGATCGCCACCCAGCAGGTCGCCACCGACCAGGCCGCCCACCAGGCCGTCCTGACCCAGCACACCGCCGAGCAGATCACCACCCAGCAGGTCGCCGCCGATCAGGCCGCCCACCAGGCCGTCCTGACCCAGCACGCCACCGAGCAGGTCACCACCCAACAGGTCGCCGCCGATCAGGCCGCCCACCAGACCGTCCTCGCCTAGCACGCCACCGAGCAGATCGCCACCCAGCAGGTCGCCACCGATCAGGCCGCCGACCAGGCCGTCCTGACCCAGCACACCGCCGAGCAGATCGCCACCCAGCAGGTCGCCGCCGATCAGGCCGCCCACCAGGCCGTCCTGACCCAGCACGCCGCCGAGCAGATCACCACCCAGCAGGTCGCCGCCGATCAGGCCGCCCACCAGGCCGTCTTGACCCAGCACGCCACCGAGCAGGTCACCACCCAGCAGGTCGCCACCGATCAGGCCACCGACCAGGCCGTCCTCGCCCAGCACGCCACCGAGCAGGTCACCACCCAGCAGGTCGCCGCCGATCAGGCCGCCCACCAGACCGTCCTCGCCCAGCACGCCACCGAGCAGATCGCCACCCAGCAGGTCGCCGCCGATCAGGCCGCCCACCAGACCGTCCTCGCCCAGCACGCCGCCGAGCAGGTCACCACCCAGCAGGTCGCCGCCGATCAGGCCACCGACCAGGCCGTCCTCGCCCAGCACGCCACCGAGCAGATCGCCACCCAGCAGGTCGCCACCGATCAGGCCGCCGACCAGGCCGTCCTCGCCCAGCAGACCGCCGAGCAAATCGCCACCCAGCAGGTCGCCACCGATCAGGCCGCCGACCAGGCCGTCCTCGCCCAGCACGCCACCGAGCAGATCGCCACCCAGCAGGTCGCCGCCGATCAGGCCGCCCACCAGACCGTCCTCGCCCAGCACGCCACCGAGCAGGTCACCGCCCAGCAGGTCGCCACCGATCAGACCGCCCACCAGGCCGTCCTCGCCCAGCAGACCGCCGAGCAGGTCGCCACCCGCCAAACCACCGCCGAGAAGACCGCCGAGCAGATCACCACCCAGCAGATCACCGCCCACCAGGTTCGCCACGCCGTCAGTGAGATAGTCCACCTGGCCGAGCACGGGGTTGAGCAAGCTGGCCGTGGCACCGTTGCCCAGCAGGCCGTCGGCCAGCGGGCTCACCAGGCCACCCGCCGTGGCCAGCAGGCCGCCGGCCAGATCGTCGACCGGGTCGAGCGTGTTGGGGTCGTTGGCGGTGAAGCTGTCGCCGAGTACCGGTGCCAGCAGGCCTTCGACCAGGTTCGTCGTGCCATCGACCAAGCCACCCACCGGCTCGAGCACGCCACCGACCAGACCACCGACGATGGGCAGGTCGCCCACGATGTCCGTGGCGTTGCCGACCAGCGTGTTGGCTGGCGACAGCAGCGAGTCGGAACCCGGCGTCGGCGTGTCGCCACCGGCGAGCCCATTGAGCAGCCCGCCCAACAGGCCGTTCTCGCCGAGCAGGCCACCGGTCAAGCCAGCCACCGGACCCTGTGGGCCCACCAAGCCACCGATCAGGCCGTCGTCGGCCAGCAGGCCGCCGACCAGACCTTCTTCGGCGAGCAGGCCACCCACCAATGTGTCCGGGCCCAGCAGTGCACCAGTCAAGCCGTCTTCGCCGGTCAGACCGCCCAGCAGGCCTTCGTCGCCCAGCACCGGGCCGAGCAAGCCACCGACCAGGCCGTCTTCACCCAGCAGGCCACCGACCAGACCGTCTTCGGCCAGCAAGCCGCCCACCAGGCCGTTGTCCGCCAGCAGGCCGCCGACCAGCCCTTCGTCGCCGAGCACGCCGTCCAGCAGGCCGCCGACCAGGCTGCCTTCGCCCAGCAGGCCTTCGTCGCCCAGCAAGCCGTTGACCAGATCGGCCACCGGCGTGTCGGCCAGCAGGCCGTTGACCAAGTCGCCGATCAACACGTCATCGACCAGGTGCGCGATGCCGTCGGTCAGGTAGTCGACCTGTTGGCCGACTGCGCCGAGCAGCGCGTCGGTGACACCGTTGCCCAGGAGCGGGTCCAGCAGCGGGCTCAGCGCACCGCCGGCCAGACCGCCCACCTGGGACACGACGCTGTCGACCGGGTCCAGCGCATTGGGATTGTTGGGCGTGAATGCGCCGCCGAGCAGGGGTGCCAATGCACCGTCGACGATGTCCGTCACGTTGTCGACGACGCCGGTCACCGGCGCGAGCGCGCCACCGGTACCGAGCAAGTCGTCGACCGAGCCGACCAGGTCGTCCACGAGTCCATCGGCTGGATCGAGCAGCGAATCTGCGTCTGCATCTGCATCTGCATCTGCATCTGCATCTGCATCTGCATCTGCGTCAGCGTCTGCATCGGCGTCTGCATCGGCGTCTGCATCGGCGTCTGCGTCTGCATCGGCGTCTGCATCGGCGTCTGCATCTGCGTCGGCATCGGCATCGGCATCTGCGTCGGCATCGGCATCGGCATCGGCATCGGCATCTGCGTCGGCATCGGCATCGGCATCTGCGTCTGCGTCTGCGTCGGCATCAGCATCTGCGTCGGCATCAGCATCTGCGTCGGCATCTGCGTCGGCATCGGCATCGGCATCGGCGTCGGCGTCGGCATCTGCATCTGCATCTGCATCCGCGTCGGCATCCGCATCGCCGTCCGCGTCAGCATCCGCATCCGCGTCGGCATCTGCGTCTCCATCGCCGCCATCGCCGCTGCCCGGAGGCACGTTCGTGCCGCCGTTGTTGTCGTCACCACCACCGCCGTTCAGCGCCGCGCCGAGCGCCAGCGCGCCCAGTGCGCCCAGCGCGAACTCGCCCAGGCCGATGCCGCCGGCACCGGCCGCCACCTTCTTCGTCACCGCCACCGCGGCCGCATCGCCAGCGCCTTCGGTCGGCGTGACCACCAGATCGCCCGCAGCGAGGTCGACGTCGACCTGCTCCAGGCCGCCCGGCAGGCGCGTGGTCGCGATGGTCGCGTCGGTGCCGCCGGTGAACACACCGGTGAGCGGCGCCTTGTCGGTGGCCGAGGGGAAGGTCACGGCCGCCTGGCCGCCTTCTGGCACGATCACGCGGTCGCCGGCCAGCAGCGACTGCGAGCCCTGCACGGCGATCGTCTCGCCGCCACGCATCACCGTGACGCCGGGCGTCGCGTTCGATAGCGTGCCGGCGCCGGTCGGCGTGGCCGCAACGGCAGAGGCCACAGCCCCGGTGGGTGCCGCCGTCGGCAGGCCGGAAGCCTGCGCGATGACAACGGGCTCCACGGCGGACGTGGAAACGGAAGTGGACGCAGCGGTCGATGTCGATGGAATGGTCATGGCACCCTCTTGAACAAAAAGATGCATGTCTTTCCGCAACTCGCGTGCCGCAGTCATCCCGCCCTCGGCGAATTCAGACTCCAACCCTTTCAAGTCATTGATTCAAAAGGATTTATTCGAATTTTCGAGGCACCAGGCAGGCATGCCACCCCGCGTTCCGCACGTGTTTCGGAGGGAACGTTACGTAACATCCGTAGGCCCGTTCCGGCCCACATGACGGCGTCTCGTCCGACTGGAAAAAACCGACGCCAAACGATATGAGTTCTTTCGACTTAACTTCTTGAAGCACGTCGACGCGCCGGCAACATCGCCGGCCGTGCCATGCAAAAAGCCGCCGGGCCCGAGGGCCGGCGGCTTTGTCACTCAAGCGAAGCGCGAGATCAGTCCGCGTACACGCCCGCCGCCTTGATCACCGGGCCGAAGCGCGCGACTTCCGCCTGCACGAACTTCTTGTGCTCGGCCGGCTCCACGCGCTTGTCCGTCACCACCACCGCGCCCAGGCCCTCTTCCTTCTTGATGAAGTCCGGGTCCTTCAGCGCCACCTTCAGCGCGTCGTTGAGCTTCTTCAGCACCGGCGCCGGCGTGCCCTTGGGCGCATACAGGCCGTGCCAGATCGTCACCTGGAAGTTCTTCATGCCCGACTCGTCCAGCGTCGGCAGGTCCTTCAGGGCCGGCGTCGTCAGCCGCTTGAGCGTGGTCACCGCGTACGGCTTGACCTTCTTCGCCTCGATCTGGCTCGTGGTGTTGGTGGTCTGGTCGCACAGCAGATCGATCTGGCCGCCCAGCAGGTCGGCGATGGCAGGGGCCGTGCCCTTGTACGGCACGGTGGTCATTTCCGCCTTCAGCTCGCTCTGGAACAACAGGCCGCACAGGTGCGAGGCCGAGCCGATGCCCGCGTTGCCCAGGTTCACCTTGCCCGGGTTCTTGCCGATCCACTCGCGCAGTTCCTTGAAGTTGTTGGCTTCGAGCTGCGGCTTGCCGATCACGGTCATGGGCACGTCGTTGATCAGGCCCAGGTACTCGAAGTCGGTCTCGTAGTTGTAGGGCAGCTTGCGGTAGAGCACCGGGGTGGTGGCCATGCCCACGTGGGTGAGCAGCAGCGTGTAGCCGTCGTTCTTGGCGCGTGCGACCTTGGCGTTGCCGATGGTGCTGCCAGCGCCCGCGGCGTTGTCGATCACGATGCTCACGCCGTCCAGGGGCTTGCGCATGGCTTCGGCCAAGTCACGGGCCACGCGGTCGGTCGGGCCGCCGGCTGCGAAGGGCACCACGATCGTGATCACCTTGCCGTCGGGGAAATTCTGGGCCTGTGCGCCTGTGGCCGAGGCCAAGGCCCCCAGGGCCAGGCACAGCGTGTTCTTCAATGTGGGTTTCATGAGCGCTCTGGATCTTTCAGTCGGTGTCTTGGATGCTTTGGGAGGGGAGTCACTGCGGCCGGGCGCGGGCCGGCACGCGCGTTTCCAGCGCGGCGGGCGTGTAGGCGGGGTCGAAGCTGCAGCCGACGCCGAAGCTCGCCTCGTTGGCCGGGCAGGCAGCCGCGATGGCGGCCGGCGTGGGCTTGGCGCCCTGCTCCACCCAGGCCAGCAAGGCATTCATCAGCGTCGGATAGGTCGGGCCGCTGATGTAGCTGTGGGTGCCTTGGGTGGTGAAAGTCTGGACCAGCCGATCGCCGCTGCCGCCCTGCTGCATCACCGACTTGAAGTGCGCATCGAGCTCGACGAAGGCCGTGGGGTCGTTGATCCACTTGACCGTGAGCACCGGCACGGGGATCTTGCCCGTGGGGTCGGTGTCGGTGGAGAAGCGGCTGTAGGCGGCCGGGTCGGCGCCGTAGCGCAGCACGCCCGCGTTGAGCGCGACGTCGTCGGCCGAACCGCTGTAGACCACGCCCGCGTTGCCGAAAGGGCTCGCGCCGCCGGTGCGCTTGCTGGTCACGTCCTGGTAGTGGAAGGTGCCCCAATTCAGGTGCGACTGGATCGCGCTCGACGGGATCTTGATGACCTTCTCGAGGGTCGCGATACGTGCCTGTTGTTCCGGCGTGCGATCGCCCGCCGCCTTGTTCAGCGCCAGGCACTCGTTGACGCGCGCCGACAGGTTCGACTGCGTCATGGTCACGCCCGCGGGCAGGCCGAGGTTCAGCGCGTAGGGCGTTTCGGTGGGACGCGGGTGGTTGTTGCAGAGGTATTGGTAGACCACGCGCAAGTCGGTGCGGAAGTCGTAGGAGCGGGTGCCGCCGGCCAGCACGCCGCTGGTGAGCAGCACGCCGTCGTAGGGCTGCACACCGAGCGTCTCGGCAGTGAACATCTCGGCGGCCTTCGCCGCCACGCCCGCACCCCACGACTGGCCGTGCAGGATCGTGCGCGTCGGCTTGCCGACATGCTGGCGGAAGATGCCGCGCAGCCGTTCGGTGTCTTCCACGGCGGCGCGCACTTCGACACCGCCCTGGCGGAAGGTCGAGCCGGCCCAGGCGTACCCCGCCTCGACCATCACGGCCCAGCGCGTCAGGTCTTCGATGGCCCGCTCGGCGGTGGGCGCGTCGAGGCTGGGGCCCCCATGCGCATGCAGCACCAGCTTGCCGTTCCAGACTGCGGGCTTGGCGATCAGGTAGTAGGCGCCCATCGAGTCCACGCCGCCCAGGCAACTGGCGGTCGAAGGCACGGCCGCCGGGCAGGCGACCGGGCTCGGCGCGGCTTCGGTCGATTCGGGCGGGGGTGCCGGCGGATCCACAGGCACCGGGTCGACCGGCGCCGGCGTCACCGGCTGCGTGGGCGCGGCACCGGCACCGTTGTCGGAACTGCCGCCACACGCGGACAGGGCGATCACGGCCGCGACCGCAGCGGCCGTCACGGCCGCCGAATTGCAAAGTGCTTTCAAAGTATTGTCTCCTGTAGGTATACGCGGATTGTGGAAACAAGAAGTCGATATGGCAAAGATGTCTAAAATATGGCCTCCATACACAATGCATATCGAGATCCGTCACCTTCGCTACTTCATGGCGGTCGCCGATGCCGGCCACATCACCCGCGCCGCCGAGGTCCTGGGCATGCAGCAACCGCCGCTGTCGCAGCAGATCCGCGCACTCGAGACGGAGATTGGCGCCGAGCTGTTCAACCGGCATCCCAAGGGCGTCAGGCTCACCGAGGCAGGCCGGCTGCTGCAGACCGAGGCCCGGCGCCTGCTGGCGGAATTCGGTGCCTTGCAGACGCGCATGCTCGACTTCGTCGAGGGCCGGCGCGGGCGCATCGCGATCGGCTTCACCACCTCGGCCGCGGCCCACGCCTTCACGCCGGCCTCGCTGCGCCTGTGCCGCAGCCGCCATCCCGAATTGCAGATCGACGTGAGCGAGAACAACGCCGCGGAGATCACCGCCGCCGTGCTCGACGCGCGGCTCCACTGCGGCTTCGTGCGCGTGCCCGTCGCGCGCCCTGCCGGCCTGGCCTTCGAGCCGGTGCTGGAGGAGGAGTCGGTGCTGGCCATCCCGATCGATCACCGCCTGGCCGCCGACGCCGCCACGCCCGTCGCGCTCGAGGACCTGCGGGGCGAACGGCTGATCCTGGTCCGGCGCCCCGGCGCACCCGGCCTCTACGCCAACCTGCTCGCCGCCTGCGCGCGCGAGAACGTGGAGGTGGAGCTGGCGGTCGAGGTCGAACACATGATGACCAACCTGAACCTCGTGGCCGCGGGCATGGGCCTGTCGATTGCGCCGGCATCGATGCGCGGCACCCACGCGCAGGCCGTGGTGTACCGGCCGTTCAAGGACGCGCAGAGCCTGCGCTCGCCGCTCACGCTGGTCTACCGCGAAGCGGATTGCAATGGCCCCACGGGTGCCTTCATTGCGCTGGTGCGCGAGCTCGCCGGCAGCAAAGACCATGCCCCTTTCGACTAGGGACCCGATCTCCCGCTGTCGCCGTTCGCTGCTGTTGTTGCCGCTGACCCTGCCGCTGGGCGGCGCCGCCTTCGCCTCGCGCTGGCCGCAGCGCGCCATCCACATCACGGTGGCCTATCCGCCGGGCGGCGTCAGCGACCAGATCGCACGTGCGCTGGCCGAGGTGCTTTCAGCGGACCTGGGCGTGCCCGTGGTGATCGAGAACAAGGCCGGTGCCAGCGGCACCCTGGCCCTCGACCTGCTGGTGCGACGCCCGGCCGACGGCTACAGCCTGTGCTTCGTGGCCGCCACCGCCGTCGCCCTGCGCGCCCAGGCCGCGAGGCGCCGCGGCGTGGCATTGCGCGCGGCCGTGCCCGTGGCCGGCGTCATGCGCACGCCGATCCTGATCGTCGGCACACGCAGCCTGGGCGTCGACGGCTTCGCGCGCATGGTCGACAAGGCCCGCCAGTCGCCCGGCAGCGTGCGCTGGGCCACCACCGGCGAAGGCACGACGGGCTACGCGGTGCTCGACCGCGTGCGCCGTGCGAGCCGGACCGAGATCGTGCACATCCCCTACAAGGGGGGCGGCCAGCAGTTGCTGGATGCGCTCGCGGGCCACTTCGAAGTGCTGTCCACCAACGTGGCCACCGCGCAGCTGGAGGACATCGCCGCGGGCCGGCTGGTCGCGCTGGCCGTCGGTGCGCCGGCACGCCTCAAGGTGCTGCCCGACACGCCCACGCTGGCCGAACTCGGCTACGACGATGCGAACCTCGACTCGCTGTTCGGCCTGTTCGCGCCGCCCGAACTGCCCGAAGCCCTGGTCGAACGACTGAACCGCGCCGTGGCGACGGCACTGGAAAACCCGGCGCTCCAGACCCGGCTGCGCAGCATGAGCAACCTGCCCTTCGAAGGCAGCGCCAGCGCGTTCGCGCAGCAGGTGGCGCGCGAGGCGCGGCGGTAGGCAAGGCATCCGGAGGACCGCGTCCGTCGATGCGGCGCATGACGTTACGATCCAGCGCCCGAAAGGGGGCACACAAGGCGCACGACATTGAAGAAGAAGAATCGCATCCGGATCATCGGCACGGCAGCCGCACTGGCGGTCGTGCTTGCGGGCAGCGCGCTGTACTTCAGCCCGTACTGGACGCTTCATCGCATGCGCGCCGCCATCGAGACACGGGACGCTGCGGCGTTCTCTTCGCACATCGATTTCCCGCTGCTCAAGGACAGCCTCAAGGGACAACTGATGCGCCAGATGACGGACACCATGGGCACCGCCGGAAAGAACGATCGCCTGTCGGGCCTGGGCCAGATGCTCGCGGTGGGCCTGCTCGGCCAGATGGTCAATGCCTTCCTCTCGCCAGCCAGCGTGATGCGGATGGTCGCGCAAGGCAAGGTGACGGTGGACATGGCGGAACTCGGCGCGACGTCGCCGGCCGGATCGGGAAAAGCGCAGAGCTATGCCCTGCGCTACCGGAACGTGTCGACGGCATTGCTGCGCGCCGAGGGTGCCTCGGTCGCTGGCGCGTTCGTGTTCACGCGCCGGGGCCTGTGGTCGTGGCAGCTCACGGCGGTCGAGTTGCCTCGAGCGCTGCCGGACGGACAGCGGTCACCGATGTGAACCGGAAGTTGCCGCTTGACTGGAGGGCCGTCGAACCGGCCTGAATCCACGCGCGATCGCCCCGTCGGGGGCGACCGCTTTCAGGTCAGTTGATGTTGGCACCCATCGCGTGGAACGGCTTGCCTGGCAGCTTGAACGTGCCACCGTACTCGAACGCGGCGTTGTTGAGCAGCTTGCAGCCGCCCTTGGCGTTCGAGCAGGCTTTCGAGGCCTCATAGGTGTGCCAGGTGATCGGGCCATACAGGAAGTTGTGGATGCCCTTGCCGCCATAGTCCGCCACGCTCACCACGTAGCTCTCGGTGCCGTGATTGTCCGTGTCCTCGGTCGAGATCGGATCGATCATGCGGCTCTCCTGCAGCGTGCGCGCCACCGAGCCCGACGTGATGCCGGCGTCGAAACGAACCCACTGGACCTTGCGATCGCCTCGCGACGTCACGATCATTTCGCGCTCGACCGTGTTGGGATAGATGTCCTTGATGACGGGGTTGGGG
The DNA here is from genome assembly GCF_051216515.1 of Variovorax frigidus. Lineage (NCBI taxonomy): Bacteria > Pseudomonadati > Pseudomonadota > Betaproteobacteria > Burkholderiales > Comamonadaceae > Variovorax > Variovorax frigidus. Next base: position 452,013 of record NZ_JBPJZF010000003.1, on the reverse strand, counting down.
GCGGACTTTTCCTTGGCGTAGGTGATGCCCGTCGGATTGCGTCCCACGGTCACCGCGAAACGTTCGACGATGTCCGACGGCGTCCCGCCCGAGGCCTGGTTCAGGTAGCCCGAGCCCAGGTCGAACACACGCAGCTTGCCCTCTTGCGTGGCGATGAAAGCGCGGAACGGTGCCGCAAGCGAGACCTTGACCGCCGTCGGCCGGTTGTCCAGGTTCATCACCTTGATGACCGTGGGCTTCTGGCCCGAGGCGACGTCGAAGGTGTAGGGCCACTGCGAGGGCTGCATGCCGCGGTTGGCGATCATGCTGTTGAAGCCGGCCTGTGCCTGGCCGAAATACTGCTGCTTGTAGTAGGCGAAGAGCGGGCGCAGATCCACGAACGCGGCGCGCTTTTCCGACTTCGAAATCACCACGGCCATGCCGGCCCTGGCGTACGCATTGGACAGGTCACCGCTCAGGTAACGCGTGCGAACGCTTGCATTGTCCAGGTCGGTGTCCCAGAACCGTTGCACGCGCTGGTAGTCGTTGTTCGCCAGGCCCGTCGACACGGAGATCTCCGTGGGCGCCTTCATGGTGTCCGGCAGGTCCACGAAGCCGATCAGCTTGATGAAGTTGTAGTTGCCCAGCCCAGGCATGCCTGGGTAGGAGCGCTTCCAGTTGCCCCAGTTGCCATACCACTGGGATTCGGTGCCCATGTTGCAACCCTGGCAACCGTCGCCGAGTGCCAGCACGGCCACCTGCCCGCGCATGGCGGCGGTGTCCCAGACAGTGACCAGTGCGAACTCGCCGCTGTTGGTGATGGTGAGCGCGGTCGGCACCTTGCCGGCCGGCAGCTGCGCGCTGACCTGGTTGCTTGCCGTGTTGCTGCCCACGCCCACGATGCGTCCGTCGGCGTAGACCGCGAGCGTGTTGGTGCACCAGCCGCCGCGGCCGTAGCACTTGCCCAGCGCCACAGGTTTCTGGAGCGAGAAGCTCTTGAGGTAGGTGTCCACACCCGCATCGATCGTGCCGCCGTCGTTCGACGGGCCGTTGTAGCGCGTCCAGCTCGGCTCGGGCTCGATCGACATCGTGTTGTGTGCCACGTTGATCGATTGCACGGAGCCCAGGCCGGCCGCATAGGACCGCTTGTAGAAACTGGCGTCGGGCGTCGCGTCGGGGATGTAGCCGAAGTTCAGGATGCTCGAGCTGTAGTCGCCCGGCTCGTACTCGAGCGGGCCGCCGATCTGCCAGTTGCCGCACCAGCTGGTCCAGCCGCAACCGCGGTTGCCCTGGCCGTTGGGGTTCTGGATCGACACCATGTTCATCGGCTGGTTCGAACGCTTGGCATAGCTCGGCAGGCCGCTTTGGGTGGCGGTGCCGTAATCCGTCGAGGACGGACCGTAGCGGTACGCGATGGCGGCGTCGGTGCCCATCTTCTGCGCCATCGCCTGGTACTCGGCATTGGACACCGCGCCGTTGACCATCACGTCGCCGCTGATCGCGATCACACCGGGGTTTGGTGTCGGTGTCGGTGTGGGATCGGGTGTGGGCGTGGGGGTTGGCGTCGTCGTGGTGCTGTCGACAAGGTAGCAGGACTTGTTCACGCCCGGAGCCGGGTCGCCGAACAGTTGGTCCCCGCAGGTGTAGGTGCCCGCGGCCAACTGCTTGATGTTGAAACGGGTGCCGGTGCCGTAAGCGATGCTGCTGGCCTTGGTCAGCGTGAAGGTGCCGCTCTGACCCGTCAGCTGCTTCATCTGGCTGGTGGATGTGGGAGGCGTGGGTGTCGGCGTCGGTGTGGGCGTCGGCGTCGGCGTGGGCGTGGGCGTGGGCGTCGGTGTCGTCGAGGCCTGCACGGAATAGCAGAGCTTGTTCAGGCCCGGGGCCGGATCACCGAACAGATGATCGCCGCAGGTATAGGTTCCCGGCGTCAGGGTCTTCTGGTTCAGGCTCGTGCCCGCGCCATAGGCCATGGTCGTGGTGGTGGTCAGCGTGAAGGTGCCGCTCTGACCCGTCACCAAGGTCATCGGCGTGGTCGTGGCGCCGTCCTTGACGGCGCAGAGCTTGTTCTTCCCCGGCGCGGGGTCACCGAACAATGCGTCGCCGCACACGTAGGTGCCGGCGCTCAGGGTCTTGGTGCTGTAAAGGCCGCTGGCCCCATAAACCACCACAGTGGTGCTGGCCAAAGTGAAACTGCCGCTTTGGCCGGTGAGGATTTGAGTTTGCGCAACAACCGAGGCAGGAAGACCGATGGCCATGGCGAACAAGGCCACCACGGCTCCAAGTCTTGAGATGAGTACTTTGGACACTAGAAAAACCTTATAAGGCAACGATGAGGAAAAAGAGGCGCAAGGCAAAGCCCAGGTCTGATCCAGACCATTCGTAGAACCGTGTTGAAAATACCGGCGAGGGGAGAAACGAGCAGAATCTGCAACCTCTAGAGGCTGCAGCGGGAGAGGAGACGCCTCGCGATGGAGAACGCCCCACAGGAAGCTTGAGGTTTGACTCAAGCTCTTCTCCTACAGACCCTGCATTTTGACGTGAGGGGAAAAGTTTGCGCAACGCTCAAAACACTAAGTTTCAAGTCACCACTTTTTCTCGCATTAGCGTCACACGCTCGTCTTGAAGACGGCAGGCAGCATCAAAGCACGCAGCGCCCTTGGGCTGCGTTGTACCGATTTTCAGAGCACGAAATCGGAGTCCGGCACTTGAAGAATGAGCCAAATGCGTCGTGATGCCATGTCCGGTTGGATAGAACCGCATTGAACGCAGAACGCAGCCTCGCCAACACCCTCTTTCCGATGCAGCGCGGCGACACAATGAAGCATGTTGTCGCTCGGCTACCACGCAGTCCTTCTGCCCGCCCTTCCCTTTTCTGCCACCGCGGCGCTGACTGACACGCCGACCGCGCGCTACGGGAGAATCTGCGCATGCCATCAGCTGACGGGTGCGCTTGGCCGCGCGTACCGGCATTCATAATGGGCAACGCCCACGCAGACAAAATACGCCATGAAGCTGTCCCGATTCTTGACGGAGCGCACTGAAGATATCTTGGTGGAGTGGGAATCCTTCGCCAAGACGCTGGAACCTGCCGCCGCGTTGATGACCAGTGAGGCGCTTCGTGACCACGCGCATCAGATGATCAAGGCCATCGCACTGGACATCGAGAGCGCCCAAAGCGAGACGGAGCAGACTGACAAGTCGCACGGCGAAGGCCCTGCGAAATTCCCGCAGGGCGCAGCGTCCATTCATGGCACGCTGCGCGAAGTAAGCGGTTTTTCGTTGGTACAGCTGACCGCAGAATTCCGCGCGCTGCGTGCCAGTGTCCTGCGCCTCTGGCTGCCCAATGTCAGCGAATTCAATGAAGAGGTTCACGAGGAACTGGTGAGGTTCAACGAAGCCGTTGACCAGGCGTTGGCCGAGTCGGCAGTCACCTTCGCCGAACACACCAACCAGACCCGTGAGCGCTTCCTGGCGATTCTTGGACACGACCTGCGCACGCCGCTCGCGGCCATCAGCATGACCGGCTTGCTGCTCATGCGGTCGTCGGCCTCGGATGGAAATATCGCCATCGGCAAGCGGCTGCTTCGGAGTTCGGCGACCATGACAACGATGGTCAACGACCTCCTGGAGTATTCGCGCACGCAGCTCGGCGGCAAGATGCCGATGACGCCGGCGCCTGCGAACATGGGCGACATCGTGAAGGAGGCACTGCACAACGCTGCCGCTGCCTATCCCGACTGTGTCTTCGAATTGCGTTCGCACGGCGAACTCTCAGGCGCCTTCGACGACGTTCGACTGCAGCAGGTCGTCGTGAATCTGCTCACCAATGCGGCGCAGTACAGTGCAAAGGGGACGAGCGTGGTGCTCGAAGTGGTGGGAGAGCTCGACGACGTCGTCCTTTCGGTGACCAACAGCGGGCCGGCAATTCCGCCGGAGGCGCTTACAACCATCTTCAGTGCGATGGTGCAGCTCCCTGTGGAGGGCGAGCAATCCGGACGCCCACGGACCAGCCTCGGCTTGGGGCTGTTCATCGCTCGGGAAACTGCCTTGGCCCACGGGGGATCGATCCATGTCACGTCCACCGAGGCGGAGGGCACGACGTTCACCGTTCGAATTCCTCGCGCGGTCGCCCCGCCCAACGGGCCGTGACTACCGAGGTCCGACCCGGCCGTCCCGCGCCATGCCCAACACCTCGTCGAACCCTTCGTTGAAGGCATCTATCCACTCGGAATAGGCGCGCGCAGACTTCCGCATTTCAATCCAGCGATCCGCCGCGTCGGGCAAAGATTCCAGGAGTTGCCACTGGAAAAATCCAGCACTGGGTTCGATGACGGTGAGAGAAATTTTGCGGAGTTGACTCATTCACCAGATTCTGCGGAGTCGAACCACTCGCGTTGTAGGACCCCACCGTCTCGCCTTATCGTGAAAGTTTTGACGGCGCCTCATGGGCAACTGATCTGGAAAGAGCCTCGAACCGAAGCCCTCTGCTCGCGCGCCATGGGTCCGGCATCGAGACCATCGACCGACGCAAGACGCCTGAGCCCCCCTGGCCGGTCTGTGCCGGATGAATGAGTGCAGGGCGTCAGCCGTTAGGTTGGCTTTTTTGTATCCACCTGGCTACAATGGCGCATGTACAGCGTCATCGAAACCGAAGAGTTTTCTGAGTGGCTCTCCGGTCTGAAAGACGTTCAGACACGCATTCGCCTGATCCGCCGAATAGACAAGGTCCGCCGTGGAATCCTTGGGGATGTGAAGCCGGTGGGCGAAGGCGTTTTCGAATTGCGCGAGTTCTTCGGCCCTGGGTGGCGGATGTACTACGTGCTCAGAGATGGAATCGCCATCTTCATGCTGGGCGGAGGCGACAAGTCCACGCAGGAACGTGACATTGAACGAGTCCAAAAACTGGCTCTGGAGTTACAGAATGACCAAGATCCAAACCCGCGCCTTTGACGTAGCGAACTACCTCGGCAATGAGGATGACATGGCCGAGTACTTCCGTCAGGTGCTTGAAGACAACGACCCGGCTGAGCTTGCCGCAGCACTTGGCGCCATCGCACGCGCGCGCGGCATGACGCAGCTCTCGAAGGACACAGGCTTGTCTCGCGAGAGCCTGTACAAGAGCCTTTCGGGGGAGAGGGCGCCGAGCAGTGACACGCTATTCAAGGTCATTCGAGCGCTGGGCTTCAAGCTCACCATACAACCCGGGCATGCCTGAGTTTTGGGGAGAGTGCCGAAGGCAAAACCAAGCCGCCGAAGCGGGTTGGTTTTGAGCAATCGTTCTGGTGTCCACTCGCTGAATCCGGAGGGTGGTGCGTACTGCCAGTCCGTCGACACGAAGCGCGCGGTGACGGAGCCATAGTCGACGCCGCCGCCCTGGTATCCCATCGTCCCGGCAAGCGATGCGAGGGATCCACCGCCAGCTTGGAGCGACTATGTGCGCCTGTGAAGGCCCACGATAGTGGAGCAAAGAGGGAAGAGGCGGGAAAAAGCGGGTTTTTCCGGGTCGGCGCCTATGAAATCAACCACTTAGAGGCGCTTCGCGGGACCGATCTGGCCGCCGGGCGGGCCACGATCTGAATTCGGACGGGGCCACGATCGCAGAGGAAGCAGGATCAAAGGGGCTGCGTGTCTATGTCACCCCTGCTCGATCGACCGTCTAGAACGGCCTGTGAGCCCCAAACGCCGGCCCGGCAATACCAGGGTAGCCCCTCGCTCCTGAGGCGGCTCCAGCGCAATTTCAGCATTCTGACGTCAATTCGGACGCCGCTGTCCGAATGGACACCCTATGAAGATGCTTCCGAATTCAGACGGTCGCCGGGCCCTCAGACGCCTGTGGGTAAACTGCCCCGGCCAGATCGGCCGATTTGCTCCGGTTTCGTGGGCTCCATGCTCCACGATCGCGGGCTTTTACAGCGCCACAAGTCCGCGAAACGGACCTCGGCGACCCGCCAGAAGTTAGAGACTCAGGGAATAGTTAGAGACCAATGGCCTGCCCGAGAGGGATCGAACCTCTGACAACCTGCTTAGAAGGCAGGTGCTCTATCCAACTGAGCTACGGGCAGAAAAGGGATGGGAAATCAGAGGCGCTTGCGGCAGCGGACTGCGGCGTCGGCCCCCCGGATTCTGCCATGCGGGCAAGGACCGAAGACCCGCCGGCCGGCATCACGCCCGCAATGCCAGGTGCCGACCGTCGATGTCGACGATCCAGGCGCCCGAGGCGGCGAACTGCACCAACTGGATCGAGGCGATGGTCTGTTCGAGGGTCGCGAATTCGCGTGGACTTCGAGCCAGCACATCGCCTCCGTTCATGCGCAGCTCCCAGACCCAACGCGCGCCGGCTGTTTTGAAGACAAAGTACTTCATGCTGGCGCATAGATTAGTACTTTAGAAAGATTCTTAGATAGAAGAAACCAATAAACAACCGAAATTCGCGACGGAAGGCACAGCCTTCAGGATCGGCGGCGCCAGGATGTCACGATCCGGGGCCGTGCCTCGGTCTGCAGCGTGAGCGTCTGCCCCGCCAGGTCCATGCCTTGCGCGGACGCGAGGGCAACGAGGCGTGCATGCAGTTCGGGATCGTCGAGCAGCACGCTGCGGCCGCTGTGGCCGCACACCAGGCGCAGCGAGGCGTCGCCACCGTCGACCGGGCCGAGGCCATAGAAGGCCTTGCGACCCGCTCCCCACTCCTTGCGCAGCAGGCCGACCGCCTCAAGCTGCTGCAGCGTGCGGTAGACGGTGCCGATGCTCGCGTGCGTGCCGCGCAGCATCATCCGGCGGAACACCTCCTCGGCGCACAGGCGCTCGGGCGCGGCGGCTTCGACGGTCTGCAGCGCGCCGATGCGGGCCATGGTGGGCCGCAGCCGTGCGGCACGCAGCCGCTGGCCGATGCTGCCGGGCGAAATGCTCATCGGGACACCCCCGGCGGTTGCCAGCCACCGCCCAGCGCGCGGTGCAGCGCGACGCCGGCCTGCAGTCGCGCCAGACGTGCTTGCACCGCCTCGTCCTGCGCGGCATAGAGCGTGCGCTGGGCATCGAGCAGCGTCAGCAGCGTCTCGGCGCCCGCACGGTAGCGGGACTCGGCCAGCGTCGCGGCACGGCCGGCCTGCAGCAGTTCCTCGGCTTGTGCCTCGGCCTGCGCCCTGCTCCCGTCCACGGCGTTCAGCGCAACCTCGACGTCGCCGAAGGCCGCGACGATGGCCTGGTGGTAGCGGGCCAGCAACTCGGTCCTGCGGGCCGCCGCCTGGTCGGTCTCGGCGGCGAGCCGGCCGGCGTCGAACACCGGTGCGGCCAGGCCTGCCGCCAGGCTGTAGAGCGGGTTGTCGAACAGCGAGCGCACGCGGTCGCCGGTGTAGCCCACGCTGCCGCCCAGCGTCACGCGCGGCAGCATCGCAGCGCGCGCCGCGCCCACGTCGGCATCGGCTGCGGCCAGCCGGGCTTCGGCGGCGGCGACGTCGGGCCGACGCGCCAGCAGTTCCGACGGCACGCCCGCGCCCAATTCCGGCGGGGCCAGGGCTTCGAGCGAAAGGGTGCGCAGCGCGCGCGCGCTTGTCTCACCCAGCAGCAGGGCCAGCGCAGTGCGCGCATCGACGGCCTGCTGGCGCAGCGCCGCGAGGCTGCGCGCCTGCGTGGCCACGAGGCCGCGTTGCTGCGCGAGCTCGAGCGGCGTGGCCGCGCCGGCGCGGGCACGCGATTCGACCAGCGCCAGCACGCGCTCGGCACGCGCATGGTTGAGCGCGGCGATCTCACTGCGCTCGGCGGCCGACACCGCCTGCAGCCAGCGCGTCGCGACAGCCGCCACGAGCGTGAGCCGCACCGTGTCGCGGTCGAACACGCTGGCCTGCAGGCCACGCAGCGCACTGTCGCGGGCCGCGCGGTGGCGGCCCCAGAAGTCGATCTCGTACTGCGCGCTCAGGCTCGCGCCCAGGCTGCGACCGGCGACGACGGCCTCGCCGCCCAGCCGGTCCTGCCGGCTCGCGTCAAGTTGCGCCGTGACCTGGGGCTGCAGTGCGGCACCCGCGATGCGTGCGGCCGCATCGGCCTGCGCCACGCGAGCGGCCGCGGCGGACAGGTCGAGGTTCCGCGCCAGCGCCTGCGCGGTCAGCGCATCGAGCTCGGCGCTGCCGAAAGCCTGCCAGCCGGTGCAGGCAGCGCAAGTGGCTGAGGGTGCCTGCCATTGCGTCGGCAGCGCGGGGGCCGCGATCTCGGAGGGCCGCGGCGACGTCGCGCAGGCTGCGAGCAGCAGGCTGACGCCGAGGGCGATGAGGCTTCTCTGCATGCGTTCTTTCATTCCCCTGCCAGCGCCACGACCGGGTCGAGCCGCGCAGCGGTCTTGGCCGGCATGTAGCCGAACACCAGGCCGGTGACCACGGCGCACAGGAAGGCGCCGGCCATGGCCGACACCGAGAGCACGACCGGCACCTCGAGCGCTATCAGCACCGCGGCGACGAGCACGCCCAGCGCCACGCCCACGGCGCCGCCGGTGACGGTCACCAGCACGGCCTCGGTCAGGAACTGCCGCAGGATGTCGCGCTGCCGGGCGCCGGTCGCCATGCGGATGCCGATCTCGCGCGTGCGTTCGCGCACCGTCATCAGCATCACGTTCATCACGCCGATGCCGCCGACCACCAGCGACACCGCGGCGATCAGGCCCAGCATCACGGTCATGCTCTGGCGCGTGGCGGCCTCGGCCTGCAGACGCGCGCCCGCGTTGCCGATGCCGAAGTCCTCACGGCCGTGGCGCGCCATCAGCAGCGCCTTCATGGCGCGCTCGGCCGGCAGCACGTCGGCCGACGACGCGGCCTCGACCACCACGTAGTCGGGCTGCGTCTGCACCTGGTAGACCCGTGCACGGCCGGCGCGGTAGGGGATGAAGACCATGTCGTCGTAGTCCTGTGCGCCCGAGTCGGCGCCCCGCTCGGCCATCACGCCGATCACCTCGAAGGGCGAGTGGCCGATGAGCAGTTGCTTGCCCAGCGGGTTGGGCGTGTCCGGGAAGAAGTGGCGATGCGCCTTGTGGCCCAGCACCACCAGCGGTGCGAGGTCGCGGTCCTCGGCGTCGGTGTAGTAGCGGCCGAGCGCCACCGGCCAGTGGTGCACCAGCGGCATCTCCTCACTGGAAGCGAAGACGTAGACCTGGCGGTCGGCGCTGCCGTAGCGCACCGTGACCGGGTCGCCGATGACCGGCAGCACACGCCGGATCTCGGGCAGTTCGGCCAGCGCCTCGAGGTCCTCGGGCGTGATAGATCCGGCCGGCCCGCCCGTGGGCGGCGGACGGCTGCCCAGGTAGAGGATGGCCGTGCCCATGGTGCCCATCTGCTGCACCACGCGCTGGCGCGCGCCTTCGCCGATGGCCAGCATCACGATCACCGAGGCCACGCCGATCACGATGCCCAGCAGCGTGAGGCCGGTGCGCGCGCGGTTCAGCCGCATGCCGCGCCAGGCGGTGCGTGCGGCCTCGCGCACATCGGCGGCGAACGACGCGCCGCCGCCCTTCGCCGCATCGGCGATGTCCAGCGGCGGCAGCGTGTGGCCCGAGAGGAGCGGTGCTGCTGCCTGCGCGCTGTCGCCCACGATCTCGCCGTCCCGGATCTCGATCATGCGGCGCGCCTGCGCGGCCACCTCGCGGTCGTGCGTGATGACGATCACCGTGTGCCCGGCGTCGGCCAGCTCGCGCAGCAGTGCCATCACCTCGGCGCCGCTCTTCGAGTCGAGCGCGCCCGTGGGTTCGTCGGCCAGGATGATGCGGCCGCCGTTCATCAGCGCGCGTGCGATCGACACCCGCTGCTGCTGCCCGCCCGACAACTGGTTGGGCCGGTGCGCGAGCTTGTCGGGCAGGCCCAGCCGGCCCAGCAGCGCGGCCGCGCGCTGTGCGCGCTCGTGCTCGGGCATGCCGGCATAGATGGCCGGCACCTCGACGTTCTCGCGCGCCGATTCGCTCGCGATCAGGTGGTAGCCCTGGAACACGAAGCCGAAGGCCTCGCGTCGCAGCCAGGCCAGCTCGTCGGCACCGAGCGAGGCCACATCGTGGCCGTCGAAGCGGTAGCTGCCCTCGCTCGGGCGATCCAGGCAGCCCAGCAGGTTCATCAGCGTGGACTTGCCCGAGCCCGAGCTGCCGACCACCGCGAGGAACTCGCCGGGATGGATGTCGAGGTCGATGCCGCGCAGCACCTCGACGGCCGGCCGGCCGCTGCCGTTGCCGCCGTAGCGCTTGCGGATGCCGCGCAGCGCGATCAGCGGCGTGCTCGACGATGCATCGCTCACCACTGGATCCATCGCACGCCTTCGACGGGCTTTTCACCGACGACCAGACGATCGCCCTCGGCCAGTCCCTGCTGCACCTCGGCCAGGTGGCGGCTGCGGATGCCCACGCGCACCGTACGCGCCACCGGCTTGCCGTCGGCGCCCAGCACGCGCGCGGTGTAGGCGCCCTGCTCGCCTTCGACGGCCGTGAGCGCGGCCAGCGGCACCGCGATCACGCCCTTGACCTGCGCGGTGACGAAGCCGACCTGCGCGGTCATCTGCGGCATGAGTTCGCCGTCGGCGTTGTCGATGTCGAACAGCACCGTGTAGACCACGGCCTTCGCGGCACCGGGCACCGAGCCGCCTGCGGCCTTGGCACCGGCGGAGCCTTCGGGCACGGGCGGTGCGGGCAGCACCTGGCGCACGGTGGCGTTCCAGCGGCGCGGGGTCGCGCTGTCGAGCCCGCCCAGCGTGGTGAAGTAGACCGGCAGGCCGGCCTTCACGCGGCGCACGTCGGCCTCGCTGACCTCGGTCCAGACCGTCATCGACGACAGGTCGGCGATGCGCAGGATGTTCGGCGTCTGGTAGGTGGCGTTGAGGGTCTGGCCTTCGCGCGCTTCCAGCGAAACGACCGTGCCCGCCATCGGCGCGAAGATGCGCGTGTAACCCAGCCGTGCCTCCTCGGCGCGCTGCGTGGCCTGGGTCTGGGCGATCTGCGCGTCGAGGTGCGCGACCTTGGCGGCGGTCGAGGCCAGCGTGGCCTCGGCCGTCTGCAGGTCCTCGTCGCGCGTGGCGCCCTCGGCGGCCATCTGCCTCTGGCGCGCGAGCTGCTGCACGGCCAGCCGGTGCTGCGACTGCTGGTCGGTGCGCTGCGCCCGCAGGCCCGCCAGCGCCGCACGGCCGGCATCGACCGTGGCCTGCTGCACGCTCGGGTCGATCTCGACCAGCAGCTGCCCCTTCTTCACCGCGCTGCCGGGTTCCACCGGCAGGCGCTGGATCAGCCCCGACACCTGCGCGCCCACGTCGACATAGCTGCGCGGCTGCAGCGTGCCGATGGCGGTGACGGTCGACTCGACCTCACCGCGCGCCACGGCCTGGGTCTGGTACACGACCGAGGGCTGCGCCTTCCACCACCAGAGCGCGCCGCCGGCCACGACGGCCGCGGCCAGCACGATCGCGAGCGCACGCCGGCCACGCGCTGCCGCCGCCATCAGCGGGCCACCTCGAAGCTCAGCGTGGCGGTGTGGCGTACGTCCTCGTATTTCTTGCCGTCGACCGTGACCGCGCCGTTGACGCGCGCCGTGACCTCGAGCAGGTACAGGCCGGGGAACGGCGTGCCGAGCGTGACGGTGCCGTCCTTCGAGGGCTTGAGCACGCGGCGCCAGCCCTCGGCGGTGTCGACGTTGACCTGCGATGCGGCCACGGTGTTGCCCTTCCATACCAGCTTGAAGGTGTTGCCGTCGGGCTCGGTCGGCACCAGCTCCAGGTCGTTCACCGCCTTGGTCTCGGCACGGCCGAACCTGGCCTGGTAGTAGTGGAGGACGGGCGTGCCGGAAGCGCCGTCGACACGGCTGCCGACCACGCGCAGGTCGGCGGGGGTTGCCGGCGCCGCAACGGCCAGGCGCTCGGCCTCGGCCGTCAGCGGCAGGTCCTTGCCGTCGGCCAGGAAGGCGCGCGGCGCGAGCAGGCCGGCGAGCGGCTGGCTGCCCTTGCCGAGATCGCCCATGCGCGCCTCGACGACCGGGCCTTCGCGTTGCAGCCAGAGGTATTGCGCCTGCGAGGCACCGGCCAGCGAGAGGAGCGCAACGGCCCACGACAGCGAACGAAGACGGAACGAAGACAGGAACGTCATGGGTGGATGAACCTCGGAAGCATCGGATGAAGAAAGTTCGCGAGCGGCCATGGGAGGCCGCTCAGAAAAAAAGCACGGAAGACGATGCCAGCGACCCGCCCAGGCAGGCCACGCCGGCGACGGCCGACAAGGCCGCGGCCGTGGCCGCAGCGCGTGGCAGCCAAGGCAGCAGCAGCGCCACGCCCAGCGCACCGGCGCTCAGGAAACCCAGCCACACGACGGTGCCCACGCTGCCGCCCCACGCGAGCAGGCAAGGCGCCAGCGCGAACGCGATCAGCAGGCTGCCCAGGCCGCGCAACAGCCTGCGTTGCAGCGTCGGCGTCTCGCGCCCTCCCGTGAGCAGCGCATGGTGGCGGTCCATCGCGAAGCCCAGCGCCCCCATGCCGGCGAAAGCCAGCGCGAGCGCCAGCAGCGATGCGGTGGTGGTGCTCATGGCGCGGCCTCCGCGGTGTGGGTGGCGGTGGTCGTGGAATGCACGGCCTTCTTCGACGCGTGTGCCACACCGTGCCGCTCGCGCCGGCGCAGGTAGCGCAAGACACCGGCCGCGGCGAGGCCGAAGGCGACCGACACCGCCTCGACGCCAGCGCTCTCCCCATCGCCGCGCAGCCACTGGGCCAGCGGGTGGTCGCCGGTGGTGGCGAAGTTCAACACCGGCAACAGCAGGCACAGCGCGGCCAGCAGGCCCATCTGCTCGCGCCAAGCAGCGCCCGGCTTGCGCAGCAGCGCATGGACCAGCGCCAGCAGCCACAGGCCGAAGAACACGCCCAGCTCCCAGTCGGCACGCTGCGAGAGGCCCAGCGGCACCAGCCGATTGGCCCAGAGGTAGCCGATGCAGGCGATGCCCAGGCCCGCGATCGCGGCGACGTTGAGGCCCTCGATCAGGCGATAGACGCGTGCGGTGGCGGCGCCGAATTCGGTCCCGTGCTTGCCGCGGCGCTTGACCATGAACAGGATCGCGCCCGTGCCCATCATCGCGGTGCCGGCCAGGCCGCAGAGGAAGTAGAGCCACTTCACGGCCCAGCCGCCGAAGCTCGCCATGTGCAGGCCGCCCATCGCGGATTGCGCGAGCGCGGCCGTGCCGCCATCGGCCGCGCCGGGCAGACGGACTTGCAGCACCTCGCCGGTGGCGGCCGAGAAGGAGGCCATGCCGCTGGTCGGGCTCAGCCGGTGCAGCGCGTCGGCTTCGCCGTTCCAGCCGTAGACACCGATGCGCGCCGCGGCATCGCCCGGGTGGTCGATCACGACCGCGCGCACCGGCTGCCCCATGAGCGCCTGGCCGCGCGCGGCGAAGGACTCCAGTTCGGGCACCGGCATCGCGCGTCCGCTGCGCGCGGGCTTGCCGCCATTGAGGTCGGCCACGAACTGCTGCTGCGCGGCCTTGTCGCTGCCGTAGTGCACGAGCTTGGCCGCGGGCATGAAGGTCATGCCCGAGATCACGATGCCGGTGTAGGCGATCATGAGCTGGAAAGGCAGCGTGAGCACGGCGACCGCGTTGTGCGCGTCGAGCCAGCTGCGCTGCCCCTTCTTCGGCCGGAAGGTGAAGAAGTCCTTGAAGATGCGCTTGTGCGTGATCACGCCCGAGACCAGCGCCACCAGCATGGCCAGCGTCGCGATGCCCACGATCCACAGGCCGACCTGGCCTGCATGCAGCTCGTAGTGGAAGTCGACGAAATGGTGGCCGGCCATGGTGCCGCGCACCGGCGTGGCGGCCTTCTCGGCCAGCGCGGCGCCGGTCGCGGGGTTCAGCGCCGCGGCCACGTACAGGCCCTTGGCATCGAACCAGTACACCTTGAGTTCGCCCCCGCCCTGCGCATCGGAGGGCCAGAGCTCCCACATCTGCGCCCGGGGGTGGTGCTCGGCCATGTAGGCCATGCCCCAGGCGAGGCGCTGGGCGCGATCGCCCGTGGCGACCTTGGGCGCGGAAGCGGCGGCCTCTTCCTCGGCATGGTGCTCGGGCGTCATCCAGTGAGAGATCGGCTCGTCGAACACGGCCAGCGTGCCGGTCAGGAACACCGCGAACAGCATCCACGAAAACCACAGGCCGCACCAGGTGTGCAGCCAGGCCTGCGCCTGGCGGAAACCGCCCTCGCCGGCCCCGTTGCCTGCCGCCTTCTTGCGCAGCGCCTTGTGGGCCGCCTTCGTCTGGGAATTGCTCATCTCAGCCTCCCACGCGCGGCCACAGCCCGCCGAGCACCGCGAGCACCACGGCGGGCCCCAGCAGGCCAAGCCAGACGCGGGCCGGGCGCACCGGCGAGAAGGCCCAGATCACGGCGAGCGTGTGGACGACGAAACTGAACTGCATGCCCGCCAGCACCGCATCGGCACGCGCGGACGGCAGCACGGCTGCGAGGCACACGGCAGCCGCCGCGGCCAGCGCGTAGCCGCCGAAGACGGCCGCCGCGAGGCGGGACAGGACGAGGAGGCCCGGAGGGGCGAGGACGGAGGAAGAAGGCATCGGGGTGGTGGTGTGGTGGGGCGCATGAAAAGCGCCTCTCCTGATACATGACCAACGAGATCGAAAAAGGGGTCATCCGGGAAGGCCTGCCCCCCAAAAAACCACAGATTTCCGCCCTTCGTACGTCCAGCGCGATGCCAAGGCCTCCGGCATCGACCCGCACAGGCCAATCGCCTCGACGCGGCCGGCCCTGGGCGTCCGTCAGAACTTGTAGTTGAGCGTTGCCATCACGTTGCGCGGCGTGCCGGACTGGCCCTGCCCATCGATGTTGACGTCGTACTTCTTGTCCGTCAGGTTGTTCAGGTTGACCTGCAGCGAGAGCTGCGGCGTGAACGCATAGCGCGCCATCAGGTTCAGCAGGCCGAAGGACTTCTGGCGGAACACCACGTCGGCGCTGGCGGTGGAGAACTCGGCCGAGGTCTCGGACTGCCAGTTGAAGCCGCCGCCCACGGTGAGGCGGCTCCACGCGCCCTGCAGCCGGTAGCTGCTGAAGAGCTGGACCTGCGTGCGCGGCGCCCAGGCGTTGACGGCGGTGCCCTCGGCATCCTCGGCGACGGTGCGCGAGACGCCGGCCGAGAGCTTCCAGTCGGGTGTGATCTCGCCCGAGACCTGCGCCTCGAAACCGCGGCTCGTCACGCCCTTGGCACCGAAGTAGGCGAAGTCGGTGGTGCCGGGCACGACCTGGTTGCCGTCGAGCTGCGCGACGTTGTCCTGGCGGATGCGGAAGACCGAGAACGATGTGTTGAGGCGCCCGCCCAGGTGTGTGCCCTTCAGGCCCAGCTCGAAGCTCTTGCCGGTCACCGGGTCGAGGTAGGCGCCGGTGGTGTCGCGGTAGTTCTGCGGCTGGAAGATGTCGGTGTAGCTCGCGTAGGCCGAGTAGGTGCCGTTGATCTCGTAGACCAGGCCGGCATAGGGCGTGAACACATCGTGCTTGCGCGTCACGCTCAGGCCCTGCACTTCCCAGCTGCTCTGGCGGCCGCCGAGGATCAGCTTGAGCGGGTCGGCCAGCGACAGGCGCAACGCGCCGTAGAGACCGTCCTGGCGCGTGCGGTCCAGCGAGCTGATGGCCAGCGGGCCCCAGGTCGGCTCCGCGAAGGAACCGTCCCACTGGCGGAAGTCGCCGGTGCTGGCCAGCGTGCCGGTACGCGCATGGCCGGCCTTGACCTCGCGCGCCCGGCTGCTGGTGAGCCCGACCACCGCCTCGTGCGCGCGGCCCAGCAGCGTGAAGGGGCCGGTGGCCTGCAGGTCGGCGCTGTTCTGCTGAAAGCTGTACTCGGAGTAGTTGGGCAGCGCACGCATGCCCAGGCCCGTCGCGGAATCGGGCTGGCCGAAGAGGTACAGCAGCTTGGCGTCGTAGTCGCTCTCGCGGTGCGACAGGTTGGCCTTGAGCGACCAGCCGCCGTCGAAGCGGTGCGCGAGGTTGGCGAAAACGCTGCGGTTGGTGCTGCTCCAGTGCGTCCAGTTCGCGGCCGTGGTCTTGGAGGTCGGCCAGTCGGCCACCGAGCCATCGCTGAACACCAGCGGCAGGCCGCCCCAGGTGGAACCCGTGGGTCGGTTCGACTGGTAGTCGGCGCCCACGCTGAGCGTGGTGGCGGGCGTCAGGTCGGCATCGATCACGCCGTAGAACGCGTTCTTGCGTGCGTGGTAGAGGTCGACGTGCGAGTCGCGCTCCTCGGTCATGGCGGCGAAGCGGCCGCGCACCCGGCCGTCTTCGGTGATCGGCGTCGACAGGTCGACCGTTGCCCGGTGCTGGTTCCACGAGCCGATGCCCAGCGACGCGTTGCCGGCGAAGACCTTGCTGTCGGCCCGCTTGCGCACCAGGTTGATCGAGGCCGAGGGGTTGCCCGCGCCGGTCAGCAGACCGGTCGCGCCGCGCACCACCTCCACCCGATCGTAGATCGTGGTGTCGCTGCCCGACTCGCCGTAGAACGAGAGACCGAGCGAGGTCGGCACGCCGTCGTACTGGATGTTGTCGATGTAGAAGCCGCGCGAATAGAAGTCCGAGCGGTCGCTGTCGGAGCTGACCACGTGGATGCCGGTGACGCTGCGCAGCGCCTCGTTGAGCGAGACCAGGTTCTGGTCCTCGATCTGCTGGCGCGTGAGCACGCTGACCGACTGCGGCGTGTCGCGCAGCGCCAGCGACAGGCCGGTGGCCGCGGCGGTCGCGCGCGTGGTGTACGAGCCCGTGCCCTCGGTGGTGCCGCTGCGGTCGGCATCGGCACTGACCGTGACCGTGGGCAGCGACTCGCCCGCGGCAGCCGACGACACCACCGCGGCGCGCCGTCGCAGCACGTAGCTGCCGTCGTCGCGCGCCACCGCCTCGAGGCCGCTGCCGGCCAGCAGCGCGGCCATGGCCTCGCGGCCCGCATAGCGGCCCGAGAGCGCGGGCCCGTTCCGGCCATCGGTCAGGGCCGGGTCGAAGGACAGCGCCACACCCGCCTCGGCCGCGAAGGCCGACAGCGTGCGGCCCAGCGGGCCGGCCGGAATGTCGTAGGCGCGCGGCGCGACCGACTCGAGCGCCACCGGGCCGGCGGCGAAGGCCGAGGCCGTGCCGCCGAGCGCGAGCACCAGCAGCGCGCGATGCAGGGCGACGGGGAAAGCAGCAGCGCGGAAGCGCGCGCGCGGCGCGGCACGGGAGAGACGGGCAGGCATGGAAGCGGACCTTTGGCAAGCAGATCAAGAAAGGGGTTCACCCTCCTTGCCAGCCGAGATCGCAAAAAGTATCAGTCGCGCTGCAAAAAAAGATTCAAGGCGCCACCAGCGTGACCCAGTGCCCGCGCAGGCGCGAGACCGCCTCCACCGGATAGGTCGAGACCAGCATGCGCAGCACGCGGTCGGTGTCGTCGATGGGGAACGCGCCCGACACGCGCAGTTCGGCCACGGCCGCACCGCAGGCCAAAAGGCCGGGCCGGTAGCGCGCCACCTCGGCGGCGAAGTCGGCCAGCCGCATGCGATCGGCCACGAGCATGCCGCGCGTCCAGGCGCTGGCGTCGGGGTCGCGGGCGCGCGTGGCGTCGATGGTGTCGCGGCTGAACGCGGTCTGCCCGCCCGCCTCGACCACCACCGGCCTCGCCCCACCCCGCTCGGGCGTGATGCGCACCGCGCCCTCGAGCACCGCGAGCCGCGTGCGGCCCTCGTCCTGCCGCACGGTGAAGCGCGTGCCCAGCGCCTGCAGCAGACCCTCGCGCGTGACCACGCGAAAAGGCCGGTGCACGGCGGCGTTGTCGGGTGCGGTGGCGACCGAGATCTCGCCGGCGCGCAGCACCAGCAGGCGCTGCCCGGCATCGAAGCGCACATCGAGCGCGCTTGCGGTGTTGAGCGTCACGCGCGTGCCGTCGGCCAGCATGAGTTCTCGGCGCTCGCCGGTGGCGGTGCGGTGCGCGGCGGTCCAGCCCTGCGCGTCCGCCACCTGCCAGGCGAGCCAGCCCGCGGGCACGGACGCGAGCAGCGCGGCCAGCTTGCCGAGCGCGGCACGTCGGCCGGCCTGCGCGGGCCGGCCCAGTGCCGGCATCGCCAGCGCCGAAGGCAGTCCGCCCAACTTGTTCATCAGCAGCTCGGCACGGGCCCAGGCCTGCGCATGCGCGGGATCGGCCCGCTGCCAGCGCTCGCAGGCCAGGCGGTCCGCGGGCGTCGCGCGGCTGTCGTGCAGGCGCATCAGCCAGTCGGCGGCTTCGTCGAGCACGCGTGGATCGACCGTCGACTTCATTCCATCAACGCCAGGCAGCCACGGAAGCCCTGCTGCATGTAGCGCTTGACCGTGACCAGCGACACGCCGAGCTCGCGCGCGATGTCCTCGTACTTCATGCCGTCGATCTGCGACAGCAGGAAAGCGCGCCGCGCCTGCGGCTTGAGCGCGTCGAGCATCGCGTCGATCTCGTGCAGCGTCTCGAGGATGATCAGCCGGTGCTCGGCCGATGGCGCCTGGGCTTCGGGGAGCAGCGCCAGCGCCTCCAGATAGGCGCGCTCCAGCGCCTGCCGCTGGTACCAGTTGACGAGGATGTTCTGCGCGATGCGCGTCAGGTAGGCCCGCGGCTGGACGATGCGCTCGGGCTGGCGCGCCGCGAGCAGGCGCATGAAGGTGTCCTGCGCCAGGTCGGCCGCGTCGCAGGGGTTGCCCAGCTTGCGACCGAGCCAGCCCTGCAGCCAGCGATGGTGGTCGCTGTAGAGGGTGTCGATCTGGCGATGGTGGACAGAGGGGGCGGCGGACATGGCGGCACTCGGGCGAAGAAGCGGAAGGACCCCGCGCAGCGCGCCAGGACACCGATCATTATAAAATGAGATTAATTCTCAATTGCATTGACGTCCTCTCACTCCTGTTCTTCATGCCTTCCGCCGACCTCCACTCCGTGCAGGCGCTCTACACCGCGCACCATGGCTGGCTCAGCACCTGGCTGCGCCGGCGCCTGGGCTGCGCGCACAGCGCGGCCGATCTCGCGCAAGACACCTTCGTTCGCGTGCTGCTGCGACCGCAGGCGCTGCCCGCGCTGCGCGAACCGCGCGCCTACCTGACCACGCTGGCCAAGGGCGTGGTCAGCGAACACTGGCGGCGGCAGGCGCTGGAGCGTGCCTACCTCGAGGCGCTCGCGCTGATGCCCGAGGCGCTGGCGCTGTCGCCGGAAGAACGGCTGCAGCTGCTGCAGACGCTGGACGAGATCGACGCCATGCTCGACGGCCTGGGGCCCAAGGCGCGCGAGGCCTTCGTGCTGTCGCAGCTCGAAGGCTTGACCTATGCGCAGATCGCAGAGCGCCTGGCCGTCAGCGAACGCACGGTGAAGCGCTACATGGCACAGGGCTTCGAGCGTTGCCTGGCGGTCGTGGAATGAGCGCCTTGCCACCGCCCGCCCCCGACGCCGCGGTGCTGCGCGAGGCCGCCCGATGGCTGGTGCGGCTGCACTCGGGCCGTGCCGGCGAAGCCGATCACGCCGCCTGCGCGGCCTGGCGCAAGGCGGACCCGGCGCACGAACACGCCTGGCAGCGCGCCGAACGGCTGTCGCAGAAATTCGGCGCCGTGCCCGCCACGGTCGGGGTGCCGGTGCTGGCGCGCCAGGCCCGCGACAACCGCCGCGCCGCGTTGCGCACGCTGGCCCTGCTGGCCACCGCCGCGCCGGCCGCCTGGCTGGGCTGGCGGCTCGCGCCCTGGGACGCCTGGACTTCCGACCACCGCACCGCCACAGGCGAACGGCGCGAAGTGCGGCTGGCCGACGGCAGCCGCGTGCTGCTCGACACCGGCAGCGCGATCGACGTCCGCATCGACGGCACCCGACGCACGGTGCACCTGCGCGCGGGCGCGATCCAGCTCACGACCGCCGCCGACGCACGCCCCTTCATCGTCGAGACGACGCAAGGCCGGCTGCGCGCACTGGGCACGCGCTTCACCGTGCGGCAGGACGGCGAAGAAGCGCGGTCCGACATCCGGTTGGCCGTGACCGAAGGTGCGGTCGAGGTCACCTTGCGCGACGCCTCGTCGCCCGCGCTGGTGGTGCCGGCCGGCCAGCAGACGCTGTTGCGTGGCCAGGGCGCCTCGGCCTTGGCGGCGGTGTCGCCCGAAAGCCAGGCCTGGACGCAGGGCGTGCTCTACGCCGAGCGCATGCGGCTGGCCGACTTCTGCGCCGAGCTGTCGCGCTACCGGCCCGGCCTGCTCCACTGCAGCCCCGAGGTGGCCGAGTTGCGCATCTCCGGCGCCTTTCAGCTGCGCGACACCGACTACGTGTTGTCGATGGTGGCGAGCACGCTGCCGGTGCAGGTGGTCACGCGCACACGCTGGTGGGTGACGGTGCTGCCGAGCTGATCTCGCAGTTTTTTTCGCGCAACCCTGTCCCTTTTTCGTGCGTCGTCGGGCAAGCCATGGAGCCGTGCTGTGAGCACGGCAAGAACAGGACCAACGACCATGGCATTGCATCCCTCCCGCACCGCGCCCCTGCGGCTCGATTCCCGCCGCCTGCCCACGTCGCCGAGCGCCGTGACCCAGGGCGTGCGCACGCTGTGCCTGGCGTTTGCGCTCGCCGCCACGGGCGGTGCGGTGGCGCAGGCGAACCCGCCGGCCGCCGCCAGCGCCAGCGACGACATCCCCGCCGGCGCCCTGGGTCCCGCGCTCTCGCGCTTCGCCGCCCAGGCCGGCGTCACGCTGTCCTTCGACCCCTCGCTGACCGAAGGCCGCCAGACCGCGGGGCTGCGCGGCAGCCATGCGGTGGGCGATGGTTTCGCCCGCCTGCTCGCCGGCACGGGGCTCGACGCGGTGCCGCGCGCGGGAGGTGGCTACACGCTGCGTCAGTCGGTGCCCGGCGCAGGTGCGAGCACGCCCGCGCAGGCCGGCACGAACACGCTCGCCGAAGTGCGCGTCACGGCGCAGGCCGAACGCAGCGCGACCACCGAAGGCACCGGCTCGTACGCGAGCCGCATCGTGACGGTCGGCAAGGGCGAGCAGACGTTGAAGGAAATCCCGCAGTCCATCACGGTGGTCACGCGCCAGAAGATGGACGACCAGAACCTGCACACCATCGACGACGTGCTGGCCCAGACCACCGGCATCACGATGTACGACAGCCCGATGGGCGGCCGCTACGTCTTCTCGCGCGGCTTCCGCGTGGACGCCTACCAGTACGACGGCGTGAACCGCGCCTTCTACTATCCGCAGGCCAACAGCTTCACGAGCAACGCCGCCACCCTCGACCGGGTCGAGGTGGTGCGTGGCGCCACCGGCCTGCTGCAGGGCGCCGGCGCGCCGAGCGCCACCATCAACATGGTGCGCAAGCGCCCGACGGCGGACAAGCAACTGCAGCTGTCGGCCAGCGCGGGTTCGTGGAACAACCTGCGCACCGAGGTCGATGCCAGCGGCCCGCTGAACGAGGCCGGTACGCTGCGCGGCCGCGTGGTGGCGAGCGCCAACGACCGCGACTATTTCTACGACACGGCAAAGAGCCGCACCGGCGTGCTGTACGGCGTGCTAGAGGCCGACATCGGGCCGCAGACCGTGCTCACCATCGGTGCCAGCCACGAGAAGCTGAATTCCACGCCCTTCTTCCAGGGCCTGCCGCGCTACGCCACCGGCGCCGACCTGCACCTGCGCCGCTCGACCTATCTGGCGGCCGACTGGAATAGATGGCAGAACGAACAGACGTCGGTCTTCGCCGAGCTCGCGCATCGCTTCGACGCCGACTGGTCGCTCAAGCTCACCGCGGGCTACGTGCGCGAGCAGCAGGACATCAAGTACGCCTTCGCGCTCGGAGCCGTGAACCCAAGCACCCTGGCCGGCAACGTGATGTACGGCGGCCTGTTCGATTTCGAGACCGACAACAAGACGCTGGACCTCGCGGTCGATGGCAAGTTCGATGCCTTCGGCCGGCGGCATTCGGTGAGCTTCGGTGCCAGCACCGGTCGCATGTTCAACCACAGCGACTTCTCGCTGATCCAGCTGCCGGGCGTGCGCAACAACGTCTTCGACCCGGTCTCGGCCATCGCCGAACCGAGCAACGCCACCTTCGTGGCCAACCGGTACCGCGGCGGCGACACCGAGGCGCGCCTGACGCAATCGGGCGCCTACGGCGTCGCACGCCTGAGCCTCAGCGACCCGCTGACGCTGGTCGCCGGCGCCCGCATCACGCGCTTCCAGCGCGACAACACCGACCGCCTGACCGGTGCCGCGACCAGCGCACCCTTCAGCGAAAGCGGCGTGCTGACGCCCTACGGCGGCTTGGTCTATGCCTTCAACCCGCAGTGGTCGGCCTACGTGAGCTATGCCGACATCTTCCAGCCGCAGAACGCGATCACGGCCGCGGGCGAGCTGCTGCCGCCCATCAAGGGCCGCAACTACGAAGCGGGCCTGAAGGGCGAGCTGGCCGACGGCAAGGTCAACGCCTCGCTCGCGTTGTTCCGCATCGACCAGAGCAACCGCGCACAGGAAGACCTGGTGAATGTCTGCACCGTGAGCACCTATTGCTCGGTGTCCATCGGCAAGGTGCGCAGCCAGGGGCTCGATGCGGAGATCAGCGGCGAGCTGGCGCGCGGCTGGCAGGTGTTCGCGGGCTACACCTTCAACCACTTCAAGTACCTGAACAACACCGCCGATGCCGGCCTGGACTTCGCCAGCACCTACTCGCCCAAGCACATGCTGCGCGTGTGGACCGACTACCGCCTGCCCGGCACGCTCAACGCCTGGACCCTGGGCGGCGGCGTGAACTTCCAGACCGCCAGCACGCGCACCACCGGCGCCATCACGCTGGAGCAGGCCTCGTACGCGGTCTGGGGCGCGCGCATCGGCTACCAGATCAACCGCCACTGGTCGGCCTCGCTCAATGTGGCCAACCTGTTCGACAAGACCTACTACCAGACCATCGGCGCGCCGGCCTGGGGCAACTTCTACGGCGAGCCGCGCAGCGCCACAGTGACCCTGCGCGGCAAGTTCTAGGGACCGAATCGACGCCCGGTGACGGGCGTCGACAGCTCCTTAAAGCTTCGGCGTGTACTTCACCGTGAACATCACGTTGCGCGGGTCGCCGTACTCGTTGGCACCGTTCTTCTCGGCATAACCGGGCGTCCAGTAGCGCTTGTCGAACACGTTGTTCAGGTTGACCGCGAAGCTGAGCTCCGGCGTCGCCTGGTAGGCCAGGCGCAGACCCCACACGTCGAAGCCCGGCACCTTGAACGTGCGGTCGTAGCCCAGCGTGTGGCTCTGCAGGGTCACGCCGCCGCCGATACTGAGCCGGTTCCACTCGCCGGGCAGGCGGTAGTCGGTCCACACGCGCAGCATGTGCCGGGGCGTCCACTGGCTGAACACCTTGCCCTGGTTGGTGGGGTCGCGCAGGAACTCGGTCGTGTTGTAGGTGTAGCCGGCGATCGCCTGCAGGCCCGGCAGCACTTCGCCGCTCAGCTCGGCCTCGAGGCCCTGGCTGCGCACCTTGCCCGACGGCGTCGCGCAGTACCAACCGTCGCACGCGTAGCCCGATGCCTCGTCGTTCACCGCCCGGTTCTTGTGGTCGTAGCGGAAGACCGCGAACGAGGTGTTCACGCGGCCGTCCATGAGCTCGCCCTTCAGGCCCAGCTCGTAGTTGGTGCCGGTGATCGGGTCCAGCACCTGGCCCCCGACGGTGCGTTCGGACTGCGACTCGAACACGCTGGTCACGCTGCCGTAGGCCGACCATTGCGGGTTCAGCGCGTAGACCAGGCCGACATAGGGCGTGACCTCGCCGTGCGTCGTATTGGGCGAGGGCCGGGCGGCGGTGTAGAGGTAGTCGTACCAGCTCACGCGCGCGCCCACGATGGCGGTCAGCGGATCGCTCAGCTTCATGCGCCAGGTGCCGTAGATGCCCTTCTGTTCCACGTCGTAGGTGGAGTCGCTGCGCACGCCGCCCTGCGCCATGATCAGCGCGAGGCTCTGCAGGGGCCGGTCGTGGTCGATGGCGAAGATGTTGCCGCCGGGCTGGAAAGTGCGCGCGGTCAGGTCGGTGGAGGTGTACTTCGAATAGTCGGCACCGAAAGTGACCTCGTTCTCCAGGCCCAACGCACGGAAGCGGCCGTTGACGTGCGCATCGACGCCCGTCTTGACCGAATCGAAGTCGGTGACCCAGTTGGCGAAGGTCAGCCCGCTGCCGTCGGCTGCGACGTTGCCGTGCATGCGCTGGTGCAGCGCGGTGTTCTTCTCGCTCATGCGCAGGGCCGCGACCTTGAGCGTCCAATCCGGATCGAAGCGATGCGACAGGTCGGCAAACAGCGTGGTCTGCTCGATCTCCGACCGGTTCCACCACGCGCCGACATAGGTCGAGCGCGGCAGGCCGATGTCGCTGCCGTCGGGATAGCGCGGCAGGCCGCGAATCATCGGGCGCCCCTTGTGGTCCGAGCGGCTCAGGCCCAGGCCGACGGTGGTGTCGGGGCTGATGTCGTAGTCCAGCGCGGCATACAAGGAATGCGTGCGGCCGTTCACGTAGTCGATGAAGGAATGGCCGCGCGCCTCGTCCAGCACCACGCGCCCGCGCAGCGAGCCTTCGGCATTGAGCGGCCCGCCCGCATCGAGCTGCACGCCGTAGCGGTCCCATGAACCGGCCTTGGTCGTGAGTGTGACCGTCCTGTCCGCCAGCCCTCGCTTGCGCACCAGGTTGACCGCGCCGCCGGGGCTGCCCGCGCCCTGCAGCAGGCCCGAGGCACCGCGCAGCACTTCCATGCGGTCGAAAAACACCATGCCTTCGGTGCCCCAGTTGCCCAGCGCGTAGTTGTTGCGCGAGATCGGCACGCCGTCGTACTGCCAGGCATCGATCTGGAAACCGCGCGCCGACAGCACCATGCCCGGGCCGATGCCCTTGGCACCGACCAGTCCGGTCACGAGGTTGGCGGCGTCGCGCAGGTCGGTGATGCCCTGGTCGTCGAGCTGCTGGCGCGTCATCACGCTGACCGATTGCGGGATGTCCTTGAGCGCCTGCGTGCCCTTGCCGATGGTGGTGGCGCGTGCCGCGTACGAACGCGATCCTTCGGTGGTCGCCGAGCGCTCCGCCTGCGCCGTCACGGTGACCGAGGCCAGCGTGCTGCCGCTCGCCTCGGTGTCGCCGGCCACGGCCCGGCGCAGCGCGAAGGCGCCGCCCGCACCGCCGGTCACTTCGAGGCCCGAACCGGCCAGCAGCCGCGCGAAGCCTTCGCGCACGCTGAAGCCGCCGTCGAGACCGCGCGTGCTCCTGCCCTGCACCAGCGCGGGCGGCACGGTGATGCTCACGCCGGCCGCGGCCGCGAAGCCGCCCAACGCTTCATCGAGCGGGCCGGCCGCGATGCGATAGACCTTGAGTGTCTCGGGTGCGGCGGCCATGGTGGATGCGGCGGACTGCGCCGAGGCGCCGGCCGATGCGAAGCCCATGGCCAGCACGGCTGCATGGACGGCGAGCGAAAGCACGCGGCGCGAAGGGGTGTGAAGAACGAAAGCGGAAGCAGGTCGGCGGCGGGCCATGATTTCTCTCTCCGGAAGGGTGTGAAGTTGTTGTTCCTCAAGGCTTCACACGCGAGAGAGGGAAAAGGGCCACGGTCCGTCGAAAAAATCTCCGGTGCGCGGCGACGCATCCCGCCACGACCGGCTTCAGGTGCCCGGCGCGACCACCGTCACCCAGTAGCGCGTGCGATACAGCACGTCCACCGGCAGCGCCTGCGGCAGGCTGTCGAGCACCGGCCCGGTGTCGCGCAGCTGGAACACGCCGGAGATGCGCAGCTCGGCCACCGCGGGATCGCAGCGCAGCACGCCGGGGCGGTAGCGACCCAGTTCGACCACGAAGTCCTGCAGCCGCATGTCGCGGGCGCGCAGGATGCCGCGCGACCAGTCGTCGACCTGCGGGCCGGCCGCAGTGACCGCCTCCACAGCGGCTGACGAGAAGCCCGCCTGCTCGCCCGCATGCACCACCACGGGCCGATCCGCGGCACGGTCCGGCCGCACCTCGACCGCGCCTTCGAGCACCGCGACATGGCTGCGCCCGTCGTCGAACTGCCGCACCACGAAACGCGTGCCGAGCGCACGCAGCCGACCCTGCGTGGTCTCGACCACCAGCGGTCGGTAGCCGGGATGATCGGGCGGCACCGCATCCGGCGCGGTCTCGACCAGGATCTCCCCAGCACGCAGCCGCAGCAGGCGCACGCGTTCGTCGTAGGCCACGTCGAGCGCGCTCGCGGTGTTGAGTTGCAGGCGCGTCCCGTCGGGCAGCCGCAGTTCGCGCCGTTCGCCCGTCGCGGTGCGGTGCACGGCCAGCCATTCGCGTGCGGGCACGGTGCGCCAGGCCAGCCAGCCCATGGGCACGGCCGCGACCAGCAGCGCCAGCGCCTTCACGGCCGCACGCCGGTCGACGCGCACCGAGCGGCCGAGCACCGGGGCGGCGAGCGGGCGTGGCAGCAGGTCGAACTTGAGACTCACGCGTTCGGCACGTTGCCAGGCGATGTCGTGCATGGGGTCGGCGGCGCGCCATTGCGACCAGCGCTGGCGATCCGCAGCCGTCGCCTCGCCGGAGTTCATCAGAAAGAACCATTGCGCGGCCTGCAGGGCCACGTCCTCGTGGATGGCGCTCATTCGTTCGTCAGCAGGATGCAGCGTGCCATCGCCTCGGCCATGTAGCGCTTGACAGTGCGTTCGCTCACCGAGAGCTCGACTGCGATCTCCGCGTAGCCCAGCCCGTCGAGCTGCGCCAGCAGGAAGGCCGTGCGCACCGGGGGCGCCAGGCCGTCGAGCATGGCGTCGATCTCCTGCAGCGTCTCGAGGAGGATGGCCTGCTGCTCGGGCGACGGCGCCATCGGCTCGGGCATTGCGCCCAGCGCCTCGAGGTAGGCCTGCTCGAGCGAGCGGCGCCGGTACAGGTTGGCCATCAGCCGCTTGGCAATGACCGTCAGGTAGGCCCGCGGTTCGCGCAGTTGCCAGTCGCCCTGCTTCTCGGGCGTGTCGTCGGGGGCAGAGAGCAGGCGCACGAAAGTGTCCTGTGCCAGGTCGGCCGCGTCGAAGGCGTTGCCCAGCTTCTTGCGCAGCCAGCCCTGCAGCCAGCCGTGGTGTGCGCTGTAGAGCATGCGGATGTGCGAATGCAGAACAGGTTCGGCGGCGGACATGGCGGCAGGGCACGACGGCACGGGCCGCCCTTAAACAAGAATGGTTCTCATTCTAGACCGACTGCCGCCGGCGCGGGAGACGACGCCCTCACTTCACGCGACTCTCATGTCGGCCTCCTCACAGGCAGGAAGGGCCACCACTTGGCGCGAAACCTGGCGCCCGGCTGTCGTTGTCAAACCCCTCGCCCGCGCCGTCCTGCGTACCCGATGCGTGTTGCCCCACAGGGGCCGCCAGCGCGGCGCGGCAGAGTCATGGTTTTCATGCTCCAGGAGCGACACCCATGCCCACCCTACTGAGATTGCTGACCAACGGAACGGCCCAGGACATCCAGCTCGATGCCGCAAGCGCGGTGCCCCGCCTGGGCGAGATCATCGAAACCGGCCTCGACGACGCCACGGTCCAGCGCATGGAAGTGACCGAGGTGCGCTACGTGCTTTCCAATGGCACGCTGAATGCGGTGATCGAGTGCCGCCTGCCCACGGTGGGCCTGGCCAACCAGGGCCCCGAAACGACGCGCTGAGCCCCCGCCGCGGGCGCGGCATCATTGGGGGATGCAAGCCTGCCCTCCCCCCCTTCCGTGCACGGCGAGACGATGAGCCTCGACCGCCGCGTCTTCCTGCAATCCGGCGCCGCTGCGCTGGTGGCCCTGCTGGGCCCGTCCGCCGTTGGCGCGCCGCGCACGCCCTCACCTCCGATGCTGGGCTTCGGCCCGGTGCCCATCACGCTGCACGACGGCATCACCTTGCCGGCCGAGTACGCCGCCGAAATTCTCTACCCCTGGGGCACGCCGACCGGCATCGCCGGCGCCATGCCGGCCTTCGCGCCCGACGGCAGCAACAGCGCGGCCGAGCAGGCGCTGCAGGCCGGCATGCACCACGACGGCATGCATTTCTTTCCGCTCGGATCGGACGGCCGGCGCGGGCTTCTGGTGATGAACCACGAGTACACCGACGAGCGCTGGCTGCACACCGACGGCGTGGGCCACTGGACCGCCGAGAAGGTGCGCAAGTCGCTGCATGCGATG
Source organism: Variovorax frigidus (assembly GCF_051216515.1). Lineage (NCBI taxonomy): Bacteria > Pseudomonadati > Pseudomonadota > Betaproteobacteria > Burkholderiales > Comamonadaceae > Variovorax > Variovorax frigidus. The sequence goes on along the minus strand of NZ_JBPJZF010000003.1, from coordinate 423,911 downwards.
GGCGTCTCGGTGATCGAAATCCAGCGCACCACCGAAGGCTGGCGTCAGGTGCTGCCCTCGCGCTACGCCCGCCGCATCCACGGCGCGACGCCGATGCGCATCGCCGGCCCGGCCGCCGGCACGCCCTGGCTGCGCACCGCCGCCGACCCCGCGGGCACGCGTGCGCTGGGCACCTTCGCCAACTGCGCGATGGGTGTCACGCCCTGGGGCACCTACCTCACCTGTGAAGAAAACTTCCACGGCTACTTCGGCGGCCCCAAACAGGCCGCGGCCGAGGCCACGCCAGCCCAGAGACGCTACGGCACCGTGGCCGGCACGCAATGGGTGGAATACTGGCGCTTCGACGAGCGCTTCGACCTGTCGAAGCATCCCAACGAACCGCACCGCTTCGGCTGGGTGGTCGAGATCGACCCCTTCGACCCCAAGTCCACGCCGGTCAAGCGCACCGCGCTCGGCCGCAAGCGCCAGGAGAGCGCGACCTGCAGATTGACCCGCGACGGCCGCGTGGCGGTCTACATGGGCGACGACGCAGCCTTCGAGTACATCTACAAGTTCGTGAGCCGCGACACCGTGCGTCCGGGCCAGGACGCGGCGGCACGCGCGGCCAACCGTACGCTGCTCGACACCGGCACGCTCTACGTCGCGCGCTACGACGCCGACGGCCGCGGCCGCTGGCTCGAACTCACGCACGGCCGCGACGGCATCGACGCCGCCAGCGGCTTCGCGGACCCCGCGCAGGTGCTGCTCCATGCGCGACTCGCGGCCGACGTGGTCGGCGGCACGAAGATGGACCGGCCCGAATGGATCGCGGTGCATCCGCAGACCGGCGAGGTCTACGTCACGCTCACCCACAACATCCTGCGCGGCGAGCCGGGCCAGCCCGCGGCCGATGCGGCCAATCCGCGCGAGCGCAACGTCTCGGGCGGCATCCTGCGCTGGCGCGAGGACGACGGCGATGCCGCGGGCCTGGGCTTCGCCTGGGACCACTTCGTGCTGGCCGGCGACCCTGCGCAACCCGGCGCGGGCGCACGCTATCCGCAGGCCGACGACGACGCCTTCGGTTCGCCCGACGGCCTGCACTTCGACCGCGGCGGCTTGCTCTGGGTGCAGACCGACATGGGCGGCACCGAGCGCCGGGGCAGCGCCACGCAGGCGCCGATGGGCAACAACCAGCTGCTGTGCGCCGACCCGGCGAGCGGACGCATCCGCCGCTTCCTGGTCGGCCCGAACGGTTGCGAGATCACCGGCTGCGTGCTCACGCCCGACCGGCGCACGCTGTTCGTCAACGTGCAGCATCCGGGCGAACGCGTCGACGCAGCCACGGGCGCATTGCAGCCTGCGTGGCCCGATGGCGCGACGCCGGTCAGCACCCGGCCGCGCTCGGCCACGGTGGTGGTGCAGCGGCGCGACGGGGGCATCGTCGGCAGCTGATCGCGATCATTCGGAAAGAGGAGACCGCCATGCCCGTTCACATCGTCCGCCTCGGCAGTCCGCGCAGCCCCGGCGAAGGCCTGCGCATCGGCACCGTGCGGCGCCCGCCGCGTGGCGTGCCCAAGACCGAATTCGCCAGCCAGGACTGGTACGACGTCTGGTACCCGAACCTCGCGCCCTCGGCCGAGACCATGAAGTTGGGCCAGCTGGCCGAGACATCTGCACAGTGGGCGCTTTTCACTCGCCACTACCAGCGCGAGATGGCCGAGCCCGACGCGAGCCGCAGCCTCGACCTGCTGGCCGCGCTGTCGCACCACGCATCGATCGCGGTCGGCTGCTACTGCGAGGACGAAGCGCGTTGCCACCGCTCGCTGCTGCGCGGCCTGCTGGCGGCGCGCGGGGCCGACATCGCGGAATGAGCGCTCAGCGGTGGATCGCGCTCCGCGGCGCCTCGGCGCCGCGTGCATGGGCGCGGTACATGCCTTCGGTGTTGAAGGGCATGCACAGCCGGCCCGTGGCATCGAGCGCGATCAGGCCGCCGCTGCCGCCCAGACCGGTCAGGCTCTGCCGCACCACCGTCTCGGCGGCTTCGGTCAAGGTCGCGCCCGCGTAGCGCATGCGCGCGCTGACGTCGTAGGCCGCCGCGATGCGGATGAAGGCCTCGCCGGTGCCGGTGCACGACACCGCGGCGCCGCGGTCGTCGGCGTAGGTGCCGGCACCGATCAGCGGCGAATCACCGATGCGGCCCACGCGCTTGTTGGTCATGCCACCGGTCGAGGTGGCGGCCGCCAGGTGGCCGTGCACATCGAGCGCCACTGCACCGACGGTGCCCAGCTTGCGGTCTTCATTCAGCGGCGCACCGTCGTGGTCCAGCACCACGCGTTGAGCAGAGCGGGCGCGCTCCAGTTGGTCGCGCCGGAAGGCGGTCGAGAAGTACGACGGGTCGACCGCCGCAATGCCCCGTGCGATGGCGAAGGCCTCGGCGCCCGCGCCGGCCATCAGCACATGCTGGCCGTCGTCGAGCACCGCGCGTGCCGCGCGCACCGGGTTGCGCAGCCGGCTCACGCCCGCCACCGCACCCGCCGCAAGGTCGGCACCGCTCATCACGGCGGCATCGAGTTCGTGCGTGGCGTCGGCGGTGAACACCGCGCCATGGCCCGCATTGAAGAGCGGACAGTCTTCCAGCAGGGCCACCGCCAGGCACACCGCATCGAGCGCACTCGCGCCCTCGTTCAGCAGAGCCTGCGCGGCCCGCACGATGCCTTGCAACGCGTCGTGATAACGAGCGGCCGCGGCCGTGTCGAGTGCAGACGCCTGCACGGTGCCGGCGCCGCCATGGATGGCGATCACGGGAACGGTAGGAATGCGCATGGGGTGTTCATCCAGGCGCGGTGGCCAGCTCCAGCTCGGTGAGCCAGATCATCGCCCGGCCGCGCGAGTCGCTGCACATTTCGCGCGATGGCTGCAGGCCGCCGCAACACGCGGGCCGCTGCGGCTGGCCGAAGATCGCGCAGCGCTGGTCGGCCATGAGCTGCACGCAGCGCACGCCGGCGGGCTTGCCGTCGGGCATGCCGGGGATCGCGCTGCTGATCGAGGGGGCGGTGCAGCAGGCACCGCAGTCGGCCCGGCACGCCAGCGCGCTCAACCGGCTTCTTCCTGCAGCGCCTTGGCGTTGGCCACCTCGGTCTCGCGCGGGAGCGTGACCGCGTTCTTCACCGCGAGGATCTCCGCCATCACGCTGACCGCGATCTCGGGCGGCGTCTTGCTGCCGATGTAGATGCCGATCGGGCCGCGCAGGCGCGCCAGCGAGGCGGCCGTCTGGCCGAAGTGTTCGACCATGCGTTCGCGCCGCGCCTCGGCATTGCGCCGCGAGCCGATGGCGCCGACATAGAAGGCCTCGCTGGCCAGCGCCTCGAGCAGCGCCAGGTCGTCGAGCTTCGGATCGTGCGTGAGCGCCACCACGCAGCTGCGGCGGTCGGGCCGGAAGGCCGCCACCGCGTCGTCGGGCATTTCGGTGGTGATCGCCACGCCGGGCACCGACCAGGCGCTGCGGTACTCCACGCGCGGGTCGCACAGCGTGACCGCGAAGCCGCTGAACTGGGCCATGGTCGACAGGTACTCGGCCAGCTGGCCCGCGCCGATCAGCAGCATGCGGTACTCGGGGCCGAAGGTGTTGGTGAGGGCCTGCGCGTCGACGTGCAAGGCGTCGGGCGCGCCCGATTCGGCCAGCCGCACGCCGCCGTCGGCCAGCGACACGGTGCGCTGCATCAGCTGGCCGCGTTCGAGCGCGGCCACCAGCGTGTCGAGCGATGCGGCGTCGGGGTCGTATTCGAGCAGCAGCTCCAGCGTGCCGCCGCAGGGCAGGCCGAAGCGGTGCGCCTCGTCGGCCGTGATGCCGTACTTGACCAGCGCCGGCGCACCGGCAGGCGGCATCGGCTCGGCCGCGCCGTGCAGCCGGCTGTAGCGCGCGATCAGGTCGTCTTCGATGCAGCCGCCCGAGACCGAACCGACCACCGCACCGTCCTCGGCCAGGGCCATGATCGATCCCACCGGGCGCGGCGACGAGCCCCAGGTGCGCACCACGGTCGTGAGCAGCGCGCGCCGGCCGGCGCGGCGCCAGTCGCGCAGCGTGCGCAGCACCATCACGTCGAGGTTTTCCATCGCCGGTTCAGCTCGCGTCCGCGTCCTTCTTGCCGCCCAGGCCGATCTTCTGCATGAAGCCGGCCACCGCGCCCTTCTTCTCCTCGACCGCCGCGTCCGCCTCGGCCGGTGGGGGGCCGTAGCGGCGCTGCATTTCGGCGTCGAAGCGCTTGAAGAAATCGTCGGCGGTGGACTTGGCGGCGCCGTCGATCAGGCGCTGGCCGAGCTGGGCGATCTTGCCGCCGACCTGGGCCTGCACCGTGTAGTCGAGTTCGCAGGCGCCGGCGTCGTCGGCCACCGGCTTGAGCGTGACGCTCGAGGCGCCCTTGGCGAAGCCGGCCACGCCGCCCTGCCCTTCGAAGCTGAGCTTGTAGCCGTCGGGCGGCGCAATGTCGGTGAGCGTGACCTTGCCGGAGAACTTGGCCGACACCGGACCGACCTTGACCGCGGCGGTGACGCTGTACTGGTCGTCGCCGGTCAGCTCGAACTTGTCGCAGCCGGGGATGCATTTCTTCAGCGTTTCGGGGTCGTTGAGCGCTTCCCACGCCTGTTGCTGCGTGACGCCGAGGCGTCGGTTGCCGAGCATTTCCATGGTGTTCTTCCTTGTGTCGTGGGCGATGCGCTGCTATCGGCCCGCGCGCATCAGCGTCGCCAGGCTCGTGGCCAACTGGCCGAGCGCGTTGAGATTGTGGACCGCCAGCATCGCGTCCGCATGGCGGTGCAGGATGGCCGCACCGCGCGCAAGGGGGGCATAGCCCTCGAAGCGCAGCAGGGGGTTGAGCCACAGCACGCGCCGGGCGTGCCGCTTGAGCCAGAGCAGTTCGTCTTCCAGCACCGTCGGCTCGCCGGTGTCGAGCCCGTCGCTGATGACCAGCACCATCGTGCGGCGGCCGGTGAGCCGCCGTGCATGCGTGCGCCGGAGTTCGTGCAGCGAATCGCCCAGGCGCGTACCGCCCGCGAAATCGTCGATGGCGGCGCTGGCTGCGGCCAGCATCGCGTCGGCATCGGCGATGGCGAAGGCCGGGGTCAGGTCGGTCAGGCGCGTGCCGAAGGCGAACACGTCGCGCCGCCCCGCCCGGCGCGTGGCCGCGTGCAGAAAAGCCAGCAGCAGCCGCGCGTAGCGTTCCATCGAGCCCGACACGTCGATCAGCACCAAGAGCGGCAAGGGCTGCGCGCGGCGCGCGAGCCGCGGCAGGCGCAGCATCTCTCCGCCCGTGCGGGCCGCCTCGCGCAGCACGCCGGGCCAGTGCATGCGCGCATGCGCGCCGCCGCCGGCCACCACACGCAGGCGGCGCGACGGCAGCGTGGGCACGGGCAGCGCGATGTCGCGCGCCAGCCGCTCGACCAACCGGTACTCGGCCGCGCCCAGCGCGTTGAAGTCGGCATGCTGAAGGCGCTGCAGGTCGCTGGCCGTCATGGCCGCGTCGAAGTCGACCTCGCGATCGCTCTGCGCGGGCAGATCGGCGTCGCGCGGCGCGGCCAGGGCCTCGCGCACCCGAGGCCGGCGCTTGGACGGCTCCATCTTGCCCTCGGCGCTGGGCAGCATCTGCGCGAGCATCTTGTTGGCGAGCTCGGGGTCGCGAAACCAGGCGTCGAACAGTTCGCGGAACACGCCACGGTCCTGTTCACGGCTGACCATCACGGCCTCCATCGCGGCGCAGAGGTCCTCGCGCGCATCGACGCCGACCCACACCGCGGCCTCGGTGGCGAGTGCGATGCGCGACGCGTCGGTGGGCACGCCGGCGCGGCGCAGCGCGCGGCCGAAGCCGGCGATGTTGCCGGCCATCTTGCCGCGGCGTGCGTCTCCTAGCTGTTCCACGGCGCGGTATCGAATTCGGACTTGGCCGGACGCAGAGGACGCGAAGGTTTCGCGAAGGACGCGAAAAATCCCAATGAAAAGAAGACCCGAAATTCTTTTGGTTTCTTTTGGCTTTCTTTCGCGAAACCTTCGCGTCGTCTGCGTCCGGTCTTCATGCCCCCGCCTCCTCGGGCCTCAGCAGCTCGGCCGCCAGCGCCTGCGTCACTGCGGCCACGTCGTCGCGCTGCTTGAACAGGATGCCCGCGGTGTCGACCACCACTTCGGGGTCGAGCACCAGCGCATCGAGCGCGACCAGCGCGCGCGCCCACTCCACGCTCTCGGCGATGCCGGGTGCGCGCTGGAAGGCGTTGGCGAAAGGCATGCTGCGCACGCGTCCGATGAAGTCCGCCACCTGGCGCGACAGCGCCTCGCCGGCCTCGGGCACCTGCGCGCGCACGATCGCGAGTTCGCGCTCGCGCTCGGGGTAGTCGAGCCAGTGGTAGAGGCAGCGGCGCTTGACCGCGTCGTTGAGTTCGCGCGTGCGGTTGCTGGTGAGGATGGTGACCGGCGGCACCACGGCCGCCACGGTGCCGAGCTCCGGAATGCTCACCTGGTACTCGCCCAGGTACTCGAGCAGGAAGGCCTCGAAGGGCTCGTCGGCACGGTCCACCTCGTCGATCAGCAGCACCGCGCCGGGGGCCGGCGTCTGCAGCGCCTGCAGCAGGGGGCGGCGGATCAGGTAGCGGGGCTGGTAGACCTCGGATTCGATGTCACTCGAAGCGCCGTGGGCTTCGGCCGCGCGCATGTGCAGCAGCTGCGCTGCGTAGTTCCATTCGTAGAGCGCCTCGCGCTGCTCCAGGCCGTCGTAGCACTGCAGGCGCAGCAGCTCGCGTTGCAGGGCGATGGACAGCGCCTTGGCCAGTTCGGTCTTGCCCACGCCGGGCTCGCCTTCGAGCAGCAGCGGGCGCTGCAGCTTGAGCGCGAGGAACACGGCGGTGGCGAGCCGGCGGTCGGCGAAGTAGCCCGCGCCCTGGAGCGCGAGAGTGACGGCATCGATGCTGGGGAAGGTCATGAGTGAGGGTAGCGGATGAGGGAACGGACTTCCGGACGCGGATCTCGCAAAGGTTCCGCAGAGAACGCAGAAGTGACAACTCAAACTGGATGTTTTTTGCGTCTTCTGCGAAATCTCTGCGTCCTCTGCGTCCGGCAGTCCGTCTTCGAGTCCTCAGCCCAGCGCCTTCCCCACCGCCCGCTGCGTCAGCACCGTGATCAGGTTCGCCCGGTACGCCGCCGATGCATGCAGGTCGCTGTTGAGGTCGCTCGCATCGATCTTCACCGCCGCGACCGCCTCGGGCGTGAAGCTCTTGTTGAGCGCATCTTCCAGACCGGCATGGCGGAACACGCCGTTGCCCGCACCCGTGATGGCCACGCGCACACCCGCGTCGTACTGCGCGAGGAACACGCCGACCAGCGGGAAATGCGAGGCCTTCTGGCGCAGCTTCTCGTAGTACGCGCGCTTCGGGATCGGGAAGCGGATCGCGGTGATCAGTTCGCCCTCGGCCAGCGCGGTGGTGAACAGGCCCTGGAAGAAGTCGTCGGCCGCGATCTCGCGCTGGTCGGTGACGATGGTCGCGCCCGAGCCCAGCACGGCGCTCGGGTAGCAAGCCGCCGGGTCGTTGTTGGCGACCGAGCCGCCGAGCGTGCCCATGGCGCGCACCTGGCGGTCGCCGATGCGGGAGGCCAGGTCGGCCAGCGCCGGGTAGGCAGCCTTGATCTCGGCATGGTTCGCCACGTCGAGGTGGCGCGCCATCGCGCCGATCACGAAGGCGTCGCCTTCTTTCTTGATGGTCGCGAGTTCGGCGATGCCGCCGAGGTCGACCAGCTGTTCGGGCGCCGAGAGCCGCAGCTTCATCGAGGCCAGCAGGGTCTGGCCGCCGGCCAGCGGCTTGCCGCCGGCAGTGGCGAGCTTCGCGGCATCGGCCACGCTGGCCGGACGTTCGAGGGTGAAGGGATACATGGATGTCGCTCCTGGTTCAAACGGGCGGACGGCCCTGGGTGCTCGCGGCGAGCGACGGGGTCTGCGGTTGCTGGGTCGGCGTGGTGGCGCCCTTCTGCATCGCCTCCCACACGCGGTGCGGCGACGCGGGCATGTCGAAGTCCTTGACGCCCAGCGGCGCCAGCGCGTCGAGCACCGCGTTGATCACCGCCGGCGGCGAGCCGATGGCACCGGCCTCGCCGCAACCCTTGGAGCCGATCGGGTTGTGGGTGCAGGGCGTGCTCAAGGTGTCGAGCTTGAAGTTGGGGAAGTCCTGGGCGCGCGGCATCGCGTAGTCCATGAAGCTGCCGGTGAGCAGTTGCCCCGTCTCGTTGTCGTAGACGCAGTTCTCCATCAGCGCCTGGCCGATGCCCTGCACGATGCCGCCGTGCACCTGGCCCTCCACGATCATCGGGTTGATGATGGTGCCGAAGTCGTCGACCGCGGTGAAGCGGTCGATGGTGACCTCGCCCGTGCCCTTGTCGATCTCGACCTCGCAGATGTAGGTACCGGCCGGGTAGGTGAAGTTGGTCGGGTCGTAGAAGGCCGTCTCGTTGAGGCCGGGTTCGAGCTTGTCGAGCGGGTAGTTGTGCGGCACGTAGGCCGTGAGCGCCACCTGGCCGAAGGGGATCTTCTTGTCGGTGCCCTTGACCGTGAACTCGCCGTTGGCGAACTCGATGTCGGCGTCGCTGGCCTCCATCAGGTGGGCCGCGATCTTCTTGGCCTTGTTCTCGATCTTGTCGAGCGCCTTCATGATGGCCGTGCCGCCCACCGACAGCGAACGCGAGCCGTAGGTGCCCATGCCGAAGGGCACGCGGCCGGTGTCGCCGTGCACGATGTCGACGTTCTCGACCGGAATGCCCAGGCGCGCCGCCACCAGCTGCGCGAAGGTGGTCTCGTGGCCCTGGCCGTGGCTGTGCGAGCCGGTGAACACCGTCACGCTGCCGGTCGGATGCACGCGCACCTCGCCGGCTTCGAACAGGCCGGCACGCGCACCGAGTGCGCCCGCCACGTTCGATGGCGCCAGGCCACAGGCCTCGATGTAGCTGGAATAGCCGATGCCGCGCAGCTTGCCGTTCTTCTCGCTCTCGGCCCGGCGTGCAGCCAGGCCCGAGACCTCGGCCAGTTCGTTCGCGCGGTTCAGCAAGGCGGGGAAGTCGCCGGTGTCGTACTGCAGCGCCACCGGCGTCTGGTAGGGGAAGCTGCTGATGAAATTGCGGCGCCGGATCTCGTCCTGCGCAAGGTTCATTTCCCAGGCACAGCGCGACACCAGCCGCTCGAGCAGGTAGGTCGCTTCGGGCCGCCCTGCGCCGCGGTAGGCATCGACCGGCGCGGTGTTGGTGAACCAGGCATCGACCTCGACGTAGATCTGCGGCGTGGCGTACTGGCCGGCCAGCAGCGTGGCGTAGAGGATGGTCGGGATGGCCGTGGAGAAGGTCGACAGGTAGGCGCCCAGGTTGGCGTCGGTGTGCACCCGCATCGCGAGGAACTTGCCGTCCTTGTCCATCGCCATCTCGGCATGGCTCACATGGTCGCGGCCGTGCGCGTCGGACAGGAAACACTCCGAGCGCTCGCCGGTCCACTTGATGCTGCGGTTGAGCTGCTTGGCGGCCCAGGTCAGGCAGACGTCTTCGGCATAGAGGTAGATCTTGGAGCCGAAGCCGCCGCCCACGTCGGGAGCGATCACGCGCACCTTGTGCTCGGGCAGGCCCAGCACGAAGGCCGTCATGAGCAGGCGCTCGACGTGCGGATTCTGGTTCGACACGTAAAGCACGTACTCCTCGGTCGCCCGGCTGTAGTTGCCGATGGCCACGCGCGGCTCGATCGGGTTGGGGATGAGCCGGTTGTTGACCAGGTCGAGCTGCGTCACATGCGCCGCATTGGCGAAGGCCGCGTCGACACCGGCCTTGTCGCCCAGCGTCCACTTGTAGCACTGGTTGTCGGGCGCCTCGTCGTGGATCGTCACGCCGCTCTGCTTCTTCGCGGCGTCGGCCACGCTGACCAGCGCGGTGTGCACGTCGTAGTCGACCACCACGGCCTCGGCCGCGTTCTTGGCCTGCTCCACCGTCTCGGCCACCACCATCGCGACGTGGTCGCCGACGTAGCGCACCTTCTTGATCGCCAGGATCGGGTGCAGCGGCTCCTTCATCGGCGTGCCGTCGGGGTTGTTGATCAGCCAGCCGCAGGGCAGCCCGCCCATCTTGCCCTCGATGTCCTTGCCGCTGAAGATGCCGATCACACCGGGCATCTTCAGCGCCTCGGCGGTGTCGACCGAGCGGATGGTGGCGTGCGCGTGCGGCGAGCGCACGAAGATCGCATGGCTCTGCGCGGCCATGGTCACGTCGTCGGTGTAGTTGCCGGCACCGGTCAGGAAGCGGTAGTCCTCCTTGCGGCGGATGGCCTCGCCGATGTGCGGGAGCTTGGCGAAATCGGATGCACCCATGGCGTGCTCCTCAGGCCGTGACGGGCTTGCCAGCCGCCGCGGTCATGTTCTTGCCACCCAACTGCACGGCCTTCACGATGTTCTGGTAGCCCGTACAGCGGCACAGGTTGCCGTCGAGCAGCGCGCGCACCTCGGTCTCGCTGGCGTTCGGGTGGTAGGTGCAGAGGTCGATGGCGCTCATCACCATGCCCGGGGTGCAGAAGCCGCACTGCAGGCCGTGGCACTCCTTGAAGGCCGCCTGCATCGGATGCATGGTGCCGTCGGCCTCGGCCACGCCCTCGATGGTCGTGATCTCGGCGCCGGCCACCTGGGCCACGAGCACGTTGCAGGACTTGATCGCGCGGCCGTTCACATGCACGGTGCAGGCGCCGCACTGGGCGGTGTCGCAGCCTACGTGGGTGCCGGTCAGGTGCAGATGCTCGCGGATCGCGTGCACGAGGAAGGTGTTGGGCGGGGCGTCGACCGTGGCCGCGCGGCCGTTGACGGTGAAAGAAACCTGCATGTGGCTGTCTCCGTGTAGGTGATGGCTGGTTGGGGCCTGTTCACCCTATTTCCGGGGTCGCGATCCCCGGAAATAGGGTGAACAGGCCCAGGCATCTTGTGCGCGGGGTCGGGGGCCTACCCTAGGCAAAACCCTTGCCGCTTGCAGGTCGGCCGTGAAATTCTCAAAATGGCACAGCGCGCCCCGCTTCGCGCCCCCTGCCGCCGCTTCGCCTCACCCCAAGATGATCACCACTCCCGCCCATTCGCCCCGCGACGGCAGCCGCCTCCTTGCCATCGCCCAGGCGCGCCGGCAGTGCATCCATGGCGAGGACCTGGCCCTGGCCGCGCCGGTCGAACCCTGGCTGCTGCGCTCCTGGCGCCGCTGCCTGGCGGCCGGCCACCGGCCGCAGCAGCGGCTGAGCTTCGAGCCGGTGTCGCCCACCGCGGTGCGCGACACGGACGAACGCCACCAGGCGCTGCTGGTTGCGGCGCGCCCGGTGCTTGCGCGGCTGTCGCGCGCCATCGCCGACACCCGCTACTTCGCGCTGCTGACCGATGCCGACGGCATCGTGATCGAGGTCGGCGCGCTGCCGACCGGCAGCGACGACTCGGTGCGCCGCGCGCACGACATCGGCCGCGTGGGCATCGACCTGTCGGAGCGCGCCGTCGGCACCTCGGCCATCGGGGCCGCGCTGGCCGAGCGTGCGCCGGTGTGGCTGCACCGCGCCGAACACTTCTTCGACGACACCGGCATCTACAGCTGCGCGGGCGCGCCGCTGTTCGGGCCGCAGGGCGACTGCATCGGCATGCTCGACCTGACCGGCGTGCAGGCGGTCGAACGCCCCGAGCTGCGGCATCTGGCGGCCGGGTCGGCGCGCAGCATCGGGAACGCGCTGGTGCGCGCGCAGCCGCACGCGCTGATGCTGCGCCTGAACTGGCCGGGCTGCGCGAGCGGCGACGAATCCGAAGGACTGCTCGCACTCGACGCCGATGCGCGCGTGGTCGCGGCCAATGCCGCCGCGCGGCAGATGCTGAACGCGCCGCTGCGTACCGGGGCCGGCGCGGCACCCGCGGCCGACACGCTGTTCGCCCTGCCCACGGGGCTGCTGTGGGACGCCGCCCGACAAGACCGCACGCTCGAGATCCCGCTGTGGTCCGGCCTGCGCCTGCAGGCCTGGCCCGAACTGCCGGCGCACGGCACGGCACCCGCTTCGGCCCGCCCACGGCTGCGCGACGTGGAAACGGCGCTGATCCGCAAGGCGGTCGAGGAGGCCCGCGGCAACGTGGCCGAGGCCGCGCGCACGCTGGGCATCAGCCGCGCGACGGTCTACCGCAAGCTGTCGGCGCGCGTGCGCTGAGCCGCGGCGTTCAAGCGTTCAAGCCCTTCATTCCTTCGTCTGTGTAGCGCCCGCCCACCGCCACGCCGATCGGCAGCGCCGCGCCGATGCGGGCCAGATCGTCGGCCGACAGCACGACGTTCAGCGCGCCCAGGTTGTCGTCGAGGTAGCGGATGCGCTTGGTGCCCGGGATCGGGATCACGTCGTCGCCCTGCGCCAGCAGCCAGGCCAGTGCGAGCTGGGCCGGCGTGCAGGCCTTCTCGGCCGCCAGCGCCTTCACCGTCTCGACGATGCGCAGGTTGCCCTGCAGGTTCTCTTCGGCGAAGCGCGGGTTGGAGCGGCGGAAGTCCTTGGCGTCGAGCGTGTCGCTCGTGACCTGGCCGGTCAGGAAGCCGCGGCCCAGCGGGCTGTAGGCGCAGAAGGCCGCGCCCACCTCGCGGCAGGCCTGCAGCACGCCCTGCTCCGGGTCGCGCGTCCACAGCGAGTATTCGCTCTGCACGGCGGCGATCGGATGCAGCGCGGCCGCGCGCCGCAACGTCTCGGGTGAGACCTCCGACAGGCCGATGGCGCGGACCTTGCCGGCCTTCACCAGTTCGGCCAGGGCGCCGATCGAATCCTCCAGCGGCGTCTCGAGGTTGAGCCGGTGGATGTAATAGAGGTCGATGGTCTCCACGCCCAGCCGGCGCAGCGAGGCCTCGCAGGCCGAGCGGATGTAGTCGGGCGAGTTGTCGACGCGGCGCTCGTAGCTGCCGGGCTTGCGCACCAGGCCGAACTTGGTGGCGACCGTGACGCGCTCGCGCTTGCCTTTGAGAAAGCGGCCCAGCAGTGCCTCGTTGAGGCCGAAGCCGTAGGCGTCGGCGGTGTCGAACAGGCTTACGCCCGCGTCGAGCGCGTGATCGAGCGTGGCCAGCGACTGGGCGTCGTCGGTTTCGCCGTAGAACTCCGACATGCCCATGCACCCGAGGCCGAGCGCCCCGACCTGGAGGCCGCTCTGGCCGATGGAACGTTGCTTCATGCTGCTTTTTCCTTTTGCGATGAATGAGGGCCGCGCTCGACGGCGCGGTAGTGCGTGATCTTGTCGGTCAGGATGCCGGCAGCGAGCTGCATCTCGGCGATGGACGCCTGTACCTCGGCCAGGTGCGTCTCGAGCATCTGGCGCCGCTGCGCGGCCGTGGCATCGCCCTGGCTGCGCAAGGTGGCGAAGGCCTGCATCTGGGCGATCGGCATGCGGGTCTCGCGCAGGCGCAGCAAAAAACCGATCCATTCGAGGTCAGCGGCCGCATAGCGGCGCTGGCCGCCGGAAGCGCGCGTCACCGCAGCGATCAGGCCGATGCGTTCGTAGTAGCGCAGCGTGTGCGCCGTGAGACCGGTGCGGTGCGACACCTGGTCGATGCTGAGCGGAGAGTCCATGCGTGCATTCTCGAAGTTCGAGCGCACTCGAAGTCAAGCACTGTCACCTTCTTTTATTGCAGCCCGAAGCTGAAGACCGCCCCTCGCCCCTCGTGCGGCTCCAGCCGGATGTCGCTGCCATGCAGTTGCAGGATGCGCCAGACGATCATCAGCCCCAGCCCGCCTTCACGCTGGCGGCCTGCCGCGAACGCGGGCCGCGTGAAGATCACCGGCTTCAGTTCCTGCGGCACGCCCGGCCCGGTGTCGCTCACCTCGACGCGTATGCCCGCGCCCTCGCCCGACAACCGGACCTTGACCTCGCCACCTTCGGGCGTGTGCCGGATCGCGTTGTCCAGCAGGTTGGTGAGCACGCGCTCGATCATGCCCAGGTCGGCGTGGACGGCCGGCAGGCCCTGCGCGATGTCGGCCACCAGACGCTGCTTGCGCGCCTCGGCCGCGAGTTCGAACTTCTGGAACACGTCCTGCACCAGGTCGGCCAGCGCGAAGCGTTCCTTCTCGGGCTTGACCACGCCGTACTCCAGCCGCGCCAGTTCGAACAGCGCCTGCGCGAGCCGGCCGACCTTGCGGCTCTGGCCGAGCGCGATCTCCAGGTAGCGGCGGCGCTCGGCAGGCGCGAGCGTGTCGGCCTTCATCTGCAGCGTCTCGAGGTAGCCGTGCAGCGAGGTCAGCGGCGTGCGCAGGTCGTGCGAGATGTTGGCGAAGAGTTCGCGCCGCTGCTGGTCCTGCACCGTGAGCTCGCGCCATTGCTCGGCGATGCGCTGCGCCATCTTCTGGAAGGCCTGGCCCAGCAGGCCGATCTCGCCGCCGCCTTGCGCCACGCGGTCCAGCGCAGGGGCGGCCTGCTCCAGCGAGGCCACGCCCTCGCGCTCGAAGCGCTCGACCGCGCCGGTCAGTTCGCGCAGCGGCCGCGTGATGAGCCGGAAGGCGACCAGCCCCGCCACCAGGCCCAGCATCGCAACCAGCGCCATCGACCACAGCGTGGTGCGCATCACGCTGCCGGCCGCGACGTTGGCGGCCACGGCGTCGCGGTCCTCGCCCGACAGCACCACGTAGACGTAGCCCGCGTCGCGCCCGTCGGCCTGCAGCGGCGCGGCGCTGAAGACCTTGCGCCCGCCCTCGCCGCGCGGATCGTCGCCGAACACCGGCAGCGCCGCGCCGCCCAGCAAGCGGCGGATGGGCGCCAGGTCGACGCGGTCGCGCTTGAGATGCCCTGGCGGCGCGGCCTGCGCGACGATGCGGCCGTCGGCCGCCAGCAGATAGACCTCGACGCTGGGGTTGACCGCCATCAGCTGGTCGAAGAGCGCGCGCACGGCGGTGTCGTCGAGACCGTCGGCGCGCATCAGCGCGGCATGGCCCGCGATGTGGGTGGCCAGGCCCATCGACAGGCGCTGCGTCACCTCCTGCTCGTGCCGTCCGCCGGCCGACCACTGCAGCCAGGCCGAGGCGCCGCAGCAGGCCAGCAGCAGCACCGCGAAGACGGCCGACAGCCGGCGCGAGAGGCTGGCCGAAGCGAAGCCCGTCTTCATGCTGCGGCCTCTTGCGCGTCGGAGGGCGCCAGCTTGTAGCCGCGCCCCCAGACCGTCAGGATGCGGCGCGGCTCGGCCGGGTCGGCTTCGATCTTCATGCGCAGCCGGTTGATGTGCGTGTTGACCGTGTGCTCGTAGCCGTCGTGCTGGTAGCCCCAGACCTGGTTGAGCAGGTCGAGCCGCGAGAACACGCGACCCGGATGGCGCGCGAAGAAATACAGCAGGTCGAACTCGCGCGGCGTGAGTTCGATCGGTTTGCGGTCGACCCAGACCTCGCGCGCCACCGGGTCGATGCCCAGGTTGCCGAGATCGAGCCGGCCCGACGCCATGCGCGCGTTGCGCGCCATCGCCTCGGTGCGCCGCAGCAGCGCACGCACGCGTGCCACCAGCTCCAGCACCGAGAAGGGCTTGGCCAGGTAGTCGTCGGCCCCCAGCTCCAGCCCGAGGATGCGGTGCACTTCGCTCGAGCGTGCGCTGGTGATGATGATCGGCGTATAGCGCGTCATGGCGCGAGCGCGGCGGCAGATCTCGAGGCCGTCGATGCCGGGCAGCATCAGGTCGAGGATCAGCGCGTCCCAGCTGCCGCGCTCGAGTTCGCGTGCGCCCGCATCGCCGTCGGCCGCATGGGTCACGGCATAGCCCTCGTCGTGCAGGTGCATGCGCAGCAGCTCGGCGATGTGGGCATCGTCCTCGACGATCAGCACGCGTTTGGCGGTTTCCATGTCGGCCCATTCTGCGACGGGACGGCCGCGGGAGTTATCACGAATTATTGAACTCTTCGTGAGGATTCGGCCAGCAGGTGGCCCCAACAATCCGCCCCATGCAAGACCGCCACCTCACCCCCGATCGCACCCCGATCCACCCGGTGTGGATGCGCATCACCCACTGGCTCAACGCGCTGGCGGTAGCGAGGCGACCTTCTTCACCAACACCCACCCTGGCAGCTATTGGGAAGACCAGGGTGACAACGGGTTCGGCAGGAACTGAGCACCTCGAGGCTCAGCGCTGCTGCAACGCGAGGCCGGCGCCCTGTCGAACCCGGCCATTCCCTTCAAGACGACTTTCTCATCACATCAAGGAAACCCCAATGAACAAGCTCAGCACCACCCTCCTCGCCACCTTCATCGCCCTCGGTTCGGTCTCGGCCTTCGCCGCCGACGAGATGAAGAAGGACGGCATGGCCAAGGATTCGATGGCGAAGGATTCGATGGCCAAAGACGGCATGAAGAAGGATTCGATGGCGAAGGACGGCATGTCCAAGGACGCGATGTCGAAGGACGGCATGAAGAAGGACGCCATGGGCAAGGACGCGATGTCCAAGGACGCCATGAAGAAGTAAGGCCGCCGAACGGACGCGGCGGCCCGGTGCCTTCTTTTCTCAGAGGAACAGGAAGGCCGCCGCAGCCACCGCCGTGGGCCCCAGCGCCCCGAGCAGCAAGCCGCCCGCGCCGACGGTCTCGTCGGCGAAGCCGCGCTTGAGCAGGGCCACGCCGGCCGGGTTGGGCGCGTTGGCGATGACCGTCAACCCCCCGCCCGCGACCGCGCCGCCCACCAGCATGTACTTCGACTCCTCGGAGATGCCCACGATCAGCGAGCCGAGGTAGGTCAGCGCGGCGTTGTCGGTGATGGCGGTCAGGCCCAGCGCGCCGAGGAACAGTGCGACCGGCGTCAGGCCCGAGACGATGGGCTGCAGCCACCATTGCTGCATGCCGCCCAGCACCACCAGGCCGGCCAGGAAGAAGCCGACCAGCAGGGCTTCCTTGATGATCAGCGGGCTCTGGTGCCGCTCATAGGCCTGCGTGAAGCCGAGGAACATCAGGAACAGGCCCAGGAACAACACGGGGTGATGGGCGAACAGCACCACGCCGGCCAGCAGGCCGAAATGCACGGCCACCACCGTCGGCGGCACGCGCGTCTCGGATGCTTTCCCGTCGGACGCCGCGGACGCGGGACGCAGATGGCGGCGCAGCACGAAGGTCGCAACGCTCGCATTCACCAGCACCGCGAGCGCGGCCTTCCAGCCGAAGGTCGCGAACATGAAGGCGCTGTCCCATTGCCAGGTCGTGGCGACCATCAGCACCGGCGGCGCCGCATAGGAGGTGAGCGTGCCGCCGATCGAGACGTTCACGAACAGCACGCCCAGGGCCAGGTACTTGACGCGCTCCGGCACCTCGGGACGAAAGATCTGCGGTGCCAGCATCAGGGCGGCAATCGTCATCGCGGCCGGCTCGGTGATCAGCGAGCCGAACAGCGGCACCGCAGCCAGCCCCAGCCAGGCGCTGGCCAGCGGCGTGGACACCGGCAGCATCCGCGCGAGGGTGTCGACGCTCGCCATCACCGTGCGCAGCACCGGCCGCGATGCGGCGATCACCATCACGACGAAGACGAACAACGGCTCGGTGTAGTTGCGCGATTCGGCATAGTCCAGCGCCTGCGTGCCGCCGGTGACGAAGGCCATCGCCAGCACCAGCACGATGGCCCAGAAGCCGAACACGACCTCGACCTCGCCCAGCAGATGGAACAGGCCGGCGTGGGCGGGATGGCGATGGGACAGCCGCTCGAACTGCTTGGCGGCGAAGGTGTGAAGCAGGGCAACAGCGAAGATGGCTGCCGCGATCCATTGGATCGGGGTGTCGGTCATGGTTTTCGATCGTGACGAAACTGCGAGGCGGCCCGACCTTCGCAATGACCTGACATGCCCTGATTGGCATGCCACCCTGCACGTATTTTACCCGCTCCCCGTCGCTCACCGGGTCGCGGGCGTGGGCACGAGGTCGAAGTGGTCGGCCTGGTATTGGAACAGCAGGCAGTCGGTGCCCGGCTCGCAGCCGCTGAAATGCGGCAGCTTGCCCGGGATGTCGTAGTACGAACCCGCTGGGTACTGCACCTTCTTGCCGTCTTCGAAGATCGCATAGAACACGCCGCTCAGCACCACCGTGGGCAGTGCCTGCGTGTGGAAGTGGTGCGGGTTGACATAGCCGGCCGGGAATTCCACGAAGGCCTCGTAGGGGCCCTGGCCCGTGATGTCGCCGCGCACGTTCGCGGCGCGGATGCCGCCGGTGCCGGGGACGTCGTGCCACTGGAGGTCCTTGGCGGGCAGCGAGACCAGTGCTTCGGTCGGCGTCGCACTCCCTCCTCCGCCGCCGCAGCCGGTCAGCGCCGCCAGAGCCACCAGGCTCAGGGCGCCGATGCGGTAGTTGAATGTGTTCTTCTTCATGATTTTTCCCTTGGGTGTGACAGCAAACAGTAAGAGGACGCCGCGACGCAACCGGGTGCGAGACGGGCTCGCCCCGGAGAGATGCGTTCTGAAAATCGATGACGATCCGCGCCCCGTGGCCCGACCGAATCGCCAGGGCCGGTGATCTGGCGGATACCGGAATGCTTTATGAGCGGGTGCCTTTCATGCCCGATGCGATGTGGCGGCTCGAATGGTAGAAGCGCGTGCCGCGGCGCGCCAGCCGTCCTGCCGCACAAGATCTGTGCGGATCGCGCGCGCCGGCCGCGTCAGGCCGGCAGCGCGATCACCACGGCCGCTTCGTCGACCACCACGGCCACGCGCTGCCGCGTGCGCAGCGCGACGTCGCGCGGTGCGAAGCCGACCAGTTGCAGACCGGCGCCGATCAGCACCGCGATCTCGTCGCCGCCCGCGCCGCGCAGCACGCTCGTCACGGCGCCGTCGAGCCGGTTGCCGGTCGCACGCCGGGTGGTTGGCGCGGCGTCGGCACGGCACACGCGCACCGCGGTGGCCTTGCACAGTGCGAGCACCGGCAAGCCTTCATGCAGGCCCAACAGCTCGGCGCTTTCCTGGGTGATACGCGCGGCGATGCGGCCTCCTTCGATCGCATCGCCGAGCCGCATCACGGCGCGCACCGTGCGGCCGGTCGGCTGCAAGGCCTCGATCACGGCCGGCAGCTGGTTGCGCATGCTGGTGCGCACCGCCAATCGCGCCATGGTGGCGTCGGCCCGCGGCGCCGCCTCGGCCCCACCGGCCGCCCAGCGCGCATGCACCTCGCGTCGCGCGGTGTCGAGCGCCTCGGCCAGTTCGAGCAGATGGCCGCCATGGGCCGTGAGCACGGCGCCGCCACCGCCCGCGCCGCCCACCGCACGCTCGACCAGCGGCACGCTTGCGAGGTTGGTCAGTGTGTCGATGGCCTGCCAGGCGGCCTTGTAGCTCACGCCCGCATCGCGCGCGGCCTGCGAGATGCTGCCGCTGCGGGCGATGCCGCGCAGCAGGTCGATGCGCTTGTCGCTCGGGCCGTGGCCGAGCGCGTCGATGAGTCGGGGGCTTGCCATGCGGGGCATTGTGCAATGGCCACGGCGATATCCGCCGCGACACCGCTCGTGGATCGTTTGGCTTCAAGCGCTTGCGCCAGCGAGAGGCATGCAGGCGTTGTTATGATTTCGCTATTCCCGATTTGAATAGCGAACCGAAGGACGCGCGATGAAGACAACTCCCCGCTGGCTGCACAAGGCCACCTTCCTAGCCGCTCTTTCGCTGGGCAGCGTCGCGCTCCATGCGCAGGAGCTGGTGGTGTCCGCCGCGGCCAGCCTGACGAATGCCTTCCAGGCCGTCGGGCAAGCCTACGAAAAGGCGCACCCGGGCGCCAAGGTGACCTTCAATTTCGCCGCCTCGGGCCCGCTGCTCGCGCAGATCCAGCAAGGCGCGCCGGTCGACGTCTTCGCCTCGGCCGACCAGGACACCATGGACCGCGCCGCCAAGGCCCATCTGCTGGCCGAGGGCACGCGTGCCGACTTCGCGCGCAACACGCTGGTGCTGATCGTTCCCGCGAGTGCCAAGGCCTCGCCCGCCAGGCTGGCCGATCTGTCCGACGCCGCGTACAAGCGCATCTCGACGGGCACGCCGTCGTCGGTGCCCGTGGGCCGCTACACCATGGCCTCGGTGCAGGAAGCCGGCCTCGCCGCCGCGCTCGAACCCAAGTGGATCTACGGCGAGAGCGTGCGCCAGGTGCTCAACTACGTGGCGCGCAACGAGGTCGATGCGGGCTTCGTCTACCGCACCGACGCACTGGTCGAACGCGAGAAGACGCGCATCGCGCTCACCGTGCCCACCACCACGCCCGTGAGCTACCCCATCGCGCAGATCGCCACCAGCAGGAACGCGGCCGGCGGCAAGGACTTCGTCGCCTTCGTGCGCAGCGCCGCCGGCCAGCAGATCCTCGACGGCTTCGGTTTCTCCAGGCCCTGATCCTTGCTCGCCCCACTCTGGCTCACGCTCAAGATCGCCCTGCTGGCCACGCTGCTCGCAGGGGCGGTGGGCATCGCGCTGGGCTGGTGGATGGCGCGCCGGCAATTCGCCGGCAAGAACTTCGTCGACGCACTGCTGATGCTGCCGATGGTGCTGCCGCCGACGGTGCTGGGCTACTACCTGATCGTGGTGATCGGCCGCAACGGCGTGCTGGGCCAGTACCTCGACCGCTGGTTCGGCATCAACCTGATGTTCACCTGGCAGGGCGCGGTGATCGCGGCCTCGCTGGTCTCGCTGCCGCTGATCTACAAGGCCGCGCGCGCCGCCTTCGAGGACGTCGACGGCCGCTTCCTGCATGCCGCGCGCACGCTGGGCGCGGGCGAGTTCGAGATCTTCGCGCGCGTGGCGCTGCCGCTCGCCGTGCGGGGCATCACGGCCGGTCTGATGCTCGCGTTTGCGCGCGCCATGGGGGAGTTCGGCGCCACGCTGATGATCGCCGGCAACCTGCCCGGCAAGACGCAGACGCTGTCGATCGCCATCTACGACGCCGTGCAGGCCGGCAACGACGCGCAGGCGCTGTGGCTCACGCTGGTGATCTCGGTGGTGTGCGTGGTGGTGCTGGTGGTGTCCGGCCGCATGCTGCAGGCCAGGCATTGACGCCCATGACCCCCGTGCTCGACATCCATGTGCAGACCCTGCTGGAATCGCCCGGGCGGCGCTTCGAGCTCGATGCGCGGTTCACTTCCACGACGCGGCGCACCGCGCTGATCGGCGCTTCGGGCTCCGGCAAGTCGACCGTCCTGATGGCGATCGCGGGGCTGGCCCCGCATGCGCGCGGCCATGTGCGGGTGGCGGGCGAAACGCTGCTCGACAGCGCCCAGGGCATCGACCTGCCGACCCGTGCGCGCGGTGTCGGCCTGGTGTTCCAGGACTACGCGCTGTTCCCCCACATGACGGTCGAGCAGAACCTGGCCTTCGGCCTCTGCCGGCTGGGCCAGCGCCCCGACGAGGCCCAGCGCGCGCGCATCGACGCGCTGGTGCATCAGTTCGACCTGGCCACCTTGCGCACGGCCCGGCCGCGCCACCTGTCGGGTGGCCAGCGCCAGCGCGTGGCATTGGCCCGGGCGCTGGCGCCGCAGCCGCGCGTGCTGCTGCTCGACGAGCCGCTCTCGGCGCTCGACACGGTCCTGCGGGTCCGGCTGCGCGCCGAACTGGCCGAGATGCTCGAGCGCGTGCAGGTGCCGACGCTGCTGGTGACGCACGACCCGAGCGATGTCGAGGCGCTGGCGCAGTCGGTGGTGTCGCTCGACGAAGGCCGTGTCGGGCCGACGCGCTAACCGTCTCAGGCGCCAGCCGGCACCTTGTCCAGGAAACCGACGACCGCGTGCAGCTTGCCGCCGTCGACTTGCGCGAAATCCGAGCCCTCGATCAGGTCCTCGGCGCCCGAAGGCCCCAGCGTCCAGGCGAAACGCAGGTTGTCGCCATGCGCATCGGCCTGTCCCTTGAGGCTGAAGCGGAAGCCGGGGTAGCGTTGCTGCACGGCGCCGACCAGCGCATCGATGGCGTCGATTCCGCGCGCCTGCGCCATCGGGTCAACATAGCTGGCATCGGCCTTCCAGCCGGCTTCGAGCAGGCGACGGCGGCGAAGCGGATCGGTTTCGTTCCAGACGGCGATGTAGCCATTGGCGATGCCGGTGGCATCGAGAGTTGCGGTGTTCATGAGATTCCTTTGGTGCGGGCTCCCCGCAACGGCGCGGGGTGCACGAAGGATCGCGCCGGGCGCGCGCAGCGTCGATGACCTCGCAGGTCATGGCCGGCCCGCATCCGGTTCAAAGCGTGCAGCTGCGAAAGCCGAAGAAGCCGTCGTCGCGCGCCGGCAGCGCGAAGCCGCGCCAGTGCGTCGAGCGCATGCGTGCGCGGGTCGCGAACGACGCACCGCGCAAAACGCGCGCCGTGCCGAAGGCGGGTGCGGGATCGAAATCGGTGCCGATGCTCCACGGGTCGGCACGCCAACCCGGCCAGGCCTGCAATGTGCCCGCGGTCCATTCGTGCACCCCGCCCCAGCCGAAACCGCGGTGTGCGCCGGCCTGGGCCGCGATCTCCCATTCGACCTCGGTGGCGATGCGGCGCCCGGCCCAGCGCGCCCACGCGTCGGCCTCCCACCAGCTCAGGTGCACCGCGGCGTGGTGGCCCCCGGCCTGCACCATGCGGCCGAAACGGCGCTGCAGCACCGCGCCGCCGGCCCCCCGAGGCCCTGCGCCGATCTGCTCCACATGGCGCGGTGCGCGGCGACCGTCGTGTTGCTGCGCCAGCCATTGCCAGCCGCTCGCATGCCAGAGGTCCTGGCAGTCGTAGCCGCCGTCGTCGACGAACTCCGCGAACTGCTGCCAGCTCACCGGCTGTGCATCGATCTCGAACTCGGGCACCGCGATGCACACGGTGCCGGTTTCCTGGGCGAGCGCCAGGCCGGGCGCGTCGGCGGGCTGGCCCAGCGTCCAATGGGTGGCCGGCATCAAGAGCGGCGCGCGCGGTGCGGCCGCGGGCGGCAGCGCGATGTCCAGGGGCAGGCCCAGGCTCTGGGCCATCACGATCAGCTGCTCGCCGCGCAGGTCCTCGTGCAGCAGCGCCAGCCGGTAGAAGTAGAGGCCCGCGTCCGTCTCGGCCGCACGCGCGAGCAGGTCGAGCGTGCACTCCAGCGTCTCGAGCAGGTAGGCGCGCGTGGCTTCGGCATCGGGCAGCTCGGCGTTGGCACCGGGCGGCTGGCTCCACCAGTCGTCGGCGCGCGGCTCGATCGACGCCAGCCGCGTCGGGCGCGCGGGGCAGTCGAGGCCGAAAGCGCGCTGCGTGTTGCGGGCGATCCACCATTCGGAGAACCAGGCGATATGCCCGCCCAGCCAGAACGGCGGGACCACACCCTCCTGGACCTCCGTCAACGCGGTGCCGCGCCCCTGCGCCTGTTCCCACAGCGACAGCAGATGCAGCGTGTGGTTGCGCGCGTCGATCAGCGCCAGCGACAGCAGTTCGCGGCCGGCGCGCCGCATGTCGGGCGAGTCGATCGAGTGCGGGGTCGCATGTGCGGGCAACGATGCAGGACCAGGGGCAGCAGACATGCGCGGATTATCGCGGTGCACCGCTCAATGACTCCCTACGGGCAAACGCCGCATGGAGAAGCCGCCGTGCACCGATAAAATCTGGCTCACTGCACCCGACCCGCCCGCGCACAACGCCGGTGTGTCGGGTGCGTTCGTATCAAGCACGCCCAAAACATGGAGCAACTATGCAAGGCCTGATGAAGTTGTCGAGAGCCATCGACTGGCTCAATGCCCAAGTGGGCAAGTACGCGATCTGGATCATTCTGGCGTCTACCGCCATCAGTACGCTGAACGCAGTCGTCCGCAAGGTGTTCAACACGAGTTCGAACGCCTACCTCGAAGTCCAGTGGTATCTGTTCGCCTGGTCCTTCCTGATCGCAGCGGGGTTCACCCTGCTCCATCGCGAGCATGTGCGCATCGACGTGCTCAACAGCCGGCTGTCGAAACGCACGCAGATGTGGATCGACATCCTCGGCTTCGCGCTGTTCCTCACGCCGCTGTGCCTCGTGGTGCTGTACTACACGGTGCCCATGCTGATCTCGCAGTACCAGTCGGGCGAGATGTCCGGCAACTCCGGTGGCCTGATCCGTTGGCCGGTGTGGCTGGCGCTGCCGGTGGGCTTCACGCTGCTGCTGCTGCAGGGCTGGTCGGAACTGATCAAGCGCGTCGCGTTCCTGCGCGGCGACGGGCCGGACCCGACGCTCAAGGTGGGCGAGAAATCGGCCGAGGAAGAACTGGCCGAAGTGCTGCGCGAACGTGCCGGCCTCCAGCCCGGAACGCCCGAGCCGGCGCCCCAGGCCCGCTGAACGAAGCGCAACGCACACACACCATGGAATTCATCACTGCCAATTTCGCCCCGATCATGTTCGCGGGGCTGATCATCTTTCTGCTGCTGGGCTTCCCGGTGGCCTTCAGCCTCGGCGCCTGCGGGCTGTTCTTCGGTTTCATCGGCATCGAACTGGGCGTGTTCCAGTCTTCCGTCATGGCCTGGCTGCCGCAGCGGCTCATCGGCATCATGGCCAACGACACCCTGCTGGCCGTTCCGTTCTTCACCCTGATGGGGCTGATCCTGGAGCGAAGCGGCATGGCCGAGGACCTGCTCGACACCGTGGGCCAGGTCTTCGGTCCGATGCGCGGCGGCCTGGCGCTCGCCGTGATCTTCGTGGGCGCGCTGCTGGCCGCCACCACCGGCGTGGTCGCCGCCTCGGTGATCTCGATGGGCCTGATCTCGCTGCCCATCATGCTGCGCTACGGCTACGACCGGCGCATGGCCTCGGGCGTGATTGCCGCCTCGGGCACGCTGGCGCAGATCATCCCGCCCTCGCTGGTGCTGATCATCATGGCCGACCAGCTGGGCAAGAGCGTCGGCGACATGTACAAGGGCGCGTTTCTCCCGGCCTTCATGCTGGTGGGCCTCTACGTCCTCTACGTCGTCTTTCTGGCGATCTTCAAGCCCGAGCGCGTGCCTGCGCTGCCGCCCGAGGCCCGCATCTACCGCGAGCCCAACGGCGGCAGCGGCTACATGTCGCTGGTCGTGCTGATGACGATCTCGGCCGTCGCCGCGATCCTGCTGGCGCAGAACATGACGGCGCTGCACACCTGGTGGCAAGGCCAGGAAGTCACGTTCGTCGCGACCGACGAGAAGGTCGTGGTCGCCATGTGCGGCGGCACCTTCGTGGCCTTCGTGATCGCGGTCTTCAACAAGCTCACCGGCCTG
This sequence comes from Variovorax frigidus, assembly GCF_051216515.1. Lineage (NCBI taxonomy): Bacteria > Pseudomonadati > Pseudomonadota > Betaproteobacteria > Burkholderiales > Comamonadaceae > Variovorax > Variovorax frigidus. The sequence continues at coordinate 398,793 of NZ_JBPJZF010000003.1, read as the reverse complement.
AAGCTGCTGTCGCGCCTGGCCGAACGCGTGACCTTCGTGCTGATCCCGCCGCTGCTGCTGATCTTCCTGGTCCTGGGCACCATCTTCCTGGGCGTGGCCACGCCGACCGAAGGCGGCGCCATGGGTGCGATCGGGGCGCTGGTGATGGGTGTCGTGCGCAAGCGGCTCGACATGAACCTGCTCAGGCAGGCGCTGACCGTGACCACCAAGCTGGGCAGCTTCGTGATGTTCATCCTGATCGGCGCGACCGTCTTCGGGCTGGTCTTCCAGGCAGCGGACGGCCCGATCTGGGTCGAGCACCTGCTGACCGGCCTGCCGGGCGGGCAGATCGGCTTCCTGATCGTGGTGAACCTGCTGATCTTCGTGCTGGCCTTCTTCCTGGACTACTTCGAGCTGTCCTTCATCGTGGTGCCGCTGCTGGCACCGGTCGCGCACAAGCTGGGCATCGACCTGATCTGGTTCGGCGTGCTGCTCGCGGTCAACATGCAGACCTCGTTCATGCACCCGCCCTTCGGCTTCGCACTGTTCTTCCTGCGCTCGGTGGCGCCCGAAAAGCCCTACGTCGACCGCGTCACGCAGAAGATCATGCAGCCGGTCACGACCATGCAGATCTACCGCGGTGCGGTGCCCTTCGTGCTCATCCAGCTGGTCATGGTCGGCGTGCTGATCGCGTTCCCGGGCCTGGTCACCGGCAGCCTGGACAAGGTGCAGAACTACGACCTCGACAAGGTGGGCGAACAGATGCGCGAGCAGTTGCAGCCCGAGAGCAGCACCGACGGTGGCTACGGTGCGAACGAGGAGCCCGGCACCGAACCGTCGGCACCGGCAGAGCCCGCACCCGAAGGCGGCGCCGCGCCCCAGCCGCCGTCTGCGGAGCCCTCGCCCGCAGCGCCGGAGGCCACCGCGGACGATCCGCTGAAAGCGCTGCAGGACGCGCTCAAGCCCAAGAGCCCCTGAGAACCCGGGGCGCTTCGGCGCCCCGCTCCCCCGCCTGTTCGCAGGCGAAAAAAAACCGCGCATCGCGCGGTTTTTCTTTGGGGCGCCGGCCACAGGGCCGGCGTCGGCTTCAGACCTTCACGCCGTTCATGTACTGGTTGAACGGGAACTCGGAGAAGCGGTTCCACAGGATCTGGTCGCGCTGGAAGGTGCGCATGTCCTGGTGGATCTTCTTGAACTCCGGCGACTTGGCTTCGTGCTCGGCGAAGACTTCCATGGCGGTCTTGAAGCCGGCGTCCATGACGGCCTTCGGGAAGGCCTTGAGCTGGGTCTTGTCGGCCACCAGCTTCTTCAGCGCCACCGGGTTGTAGGCGTCGTACTTGGCCGTCATGTCGCGGGCCGCGACCTTGGTGGCGGCATCCAGGATGGCCTTGTTCTCGTCCGACAACTTGGCGAAGGCCTTGTTGTTGATGAAGAACTCGAGGTCGGCGCCGCCTTCCCACCAACCGGGGTAGTAGTAGAAGGGCGCGACCTTGTTGAAGCCCAGCTTCAGGTCATCATGGGGGCCGACGAATTCGGCCGCATCCAGCGTGCCCTTTTCGAGCGCCTGGTACACATCGCCTCCGGGCATGTTCTGCGAGATCACGCCGAGCTTGGCCATCGATTCGCCGAACACGCCGCCGCCCATGCGCATCTTCAGGCCCTTGAGGTCGGCCACGGTCTTGATTTCCTTGCGATACCAGCCACCCATCTGCGTGCCGGTGTTGCCGGCGCTGGCGGTGCGGAAGTTGTACTGCGCAAAGAAGGCGTCCAGCAGCTTGCGACCGTTGCCGTATTCCTTCCAGGAATCGTTCTGGCGGGCGGTCAGGCCGAAGGGCACGGCACAGCTGAACGCGAAGATCGGGTCCTTGCCGGTGAAGTAGTAGGCAGCGCTCTGTGCCATTTCGATGGTGTCGCCCTGCAACGCATCGACCACGCCGAAGGCGGGCATCAGTTCGCCGGCGGGATGCGGCGTGATTTCGAACTTGCCGCCCGACAGGGCCTTCACGGTCTTCGAGAGCATTTCGGCGCTGCCGAAGATGGTGTCCAAGGACCGGGGAAAGCTCGAAGCGAGACGCCAGCGCACGGCCGCCTGGGCGTGCACTGCGGGCGCGATGCCGGCGGCGAGCACGCCAGCGATGCCGGCATTCTTGATAAGGGAACGACGATCCATTGGAATTGACTCCGATTGCAAAGGGGAAAAAAACAAACGCGGCCATGACCGCGTTGAAGACCTTTTGGGTCGCCGAGATTGTAAGAAACGGCTTCCAGCGTCCGGCGGGGGTTTACCCTGCGGAAATCAAGGTGTCGAAGCGCGCCTCGATCGCGCGCGCAATGCCGGCGGCGTCGAGGCCCACACCGGCCAGCAGCTTCGCCGGGTCGCCGTGCTCGATGAACTGGTCAGGCAAACCGAGCTGCAGCACCGGCAAGGCAATGCCCGCGGCCTGCAACGCCTCGAGCACCGCACTGCCCGCGCCGCCCATGACGGCGCCCTCTTCCAGCGTGACGAAGGCATCGTGCGTGGCGGCGACCTGCAGCAGCAGTTCGACGTCCAGAGGCTTGGCCCAGCGCATGTTGAGCACCGTGGCATCGAGCGACTCGGCGGCCGTCAACGCGGGATACAGCAGCGTGCCGAAGGCGAGGATCGCGATGCGCTGGCCTTCGCGACGGATTTCGCCCTTGCCGAAAGGAAGCGCTTCGAGCGTGAGGTGCGGCGTGACGCCGGCGCCCGCGCCGCGCGGGTAGCGCACCGTCACCGGATGGTTCTGCGCATATGCCGTGCTCAGCAACTGGCGGCACTCGCGCTCGTCGGCCGGGCAGGCGATGCTCATGTTGGGGATGCAACGCACGAACGGGATGTCGTAGACACCCGCATGCGTGGCACCGTCGGCACCCACGATGCCTGCGCGGTCGAGCGCGAACACCACCGGCAGGTTCTGGATCGCCACGTCGTGGATCAGCTGGTCGTAGGCGCGCTGCAGGAAGGTCGAGTAGATCGCGACCACCGGCTTGAGCCCTTCGCAGGCCAGGCCCGCAGCGAACGTGACCGCATGCTGCTCGGCAATGCCGACATCGTGGTAGCGGGCCGGGAATTTCTGCTCGAACTCCACCATGCCCGAGCCTTCGCGCATCGCGGGCGTGATGCCGACCAGCCGCCCGTCCTGGGCCGCCATGTCGCACAGCCACTGGCCGAACACCTGCGTGAAGGTCTGCTTGGCGACCGTGGTCGATTTCACCAACCCCACTTGCGGATCGAACTTGCCCGGGCCGTGATAGGCCACCGGATCGGCCTCGGCCAGCTTGTAGCCCTGGCCCTTCTTGGTCACGACGTGCAGGAACTGCGGGCCATCGAGCTGCTTGAGGTTCTCGAGCGTGGGCACCAGCGAATCGATGTCGTGCCCGTCGATCGGGCCGACGTAGTTGAAGCCGAACTGCTCGAACAGCGTGGCCGGCACCACCATGCCCTTGGCATGCTGCTCGAAGCGCTTGGCGAACTCGAACAGCGGCGGCGCGGCGCGCAGCACGCTCTTTCCCACGTTCTTCGCGGCCGCGTAGAAGTTGCCGCTCATCAGTTGCGCGAGGTAGCGGTTGAGCGCGCCCACGGGTGGGCTGATCGACATGTCGTTGTCGTTCAGGATCACCAGCAGCTTGCAGTCCGACACGCCCGCGTTGTTGAGCGCCTCGAAGGCCATGCCCGCGGTCATGGCACCGTCGCCGATGATGGCCACGGCATGCCGGTCCTCGCCCTTCTGCTTGGCCGCCATCGCCATGCCGAGCGCGGCCGAGATGCTGGTCGACGAATGGGCGGTGCCGAAGGTGTCGTACTCGCTCTCGGCGCGCTGCGGAAAGCCCGAGATGCCGCCTTGCTGGCGCAGCGTGGGCATGCGCTCGCGCCGGCCGGTCAGGATCTTGTGCGGGTAGGTCTGGTGGCCCACGTCCCACACCAGCCGGTCGTGCGGCGTGTTGAACACATGGTGCAGCGCGACCGTGAGCTCCACGGTCCCGAGGTTCGAGCTCAGGTGGCCGCCGGTGCGCGACACGTTGTCCAGCACGCAGGCACGCACCTCGTCGGACAGTTGCTTGAGCTGGGCGCGGTCGTACTGACGCAGGACCGAAGGATCGTGGAGGGTGGGGAGCAGCTCGGCCATGGATGTGTTGTTGTTATCGGTCGCGGTCCACGACCATGTGTGCCAGCGCACGCAGCGCATTCGTGTCGGCCAGACCGCTGCGTTCGAGCGCGACCAGGGCCTCGCCCAGCAGTTGCGTGGCCTGCGCGCGCGCGCCGTCGAGGCCCAGCAGCGACACGTAGGTCGGCTTGTCGGCCGCGGCATCCTTGCCGGCGGTCTTGCCCAGGGTCTGCGAGTCGGCGACGACATCGAGGATGTCGTCCACCACCTGGAAGGCCAGGCCCAGCGCCGCGCCGTAGGCGCTCAGCGCGGCCAGCGCCTGGGGGGCCACCTGCTGCGCGCAGGCCGCGCCCATGTCGACGCTGCCCTGCAGCAGCGCGCCGGTCTTCAGGCGGTGCATCTCGCGCAACTGCGCTTCGTTCAAGGCCACGCCGACGCTGGCCAGGTCGATCGCCTGGCCGCCGGCCATGCCCTGGCTGCCGGCCGCGCGCGCCAGCAGCCGGCACAGCGCGGCCTGCACCGCGGGCGCGACGCTGCCGTCATCGGGCGTGAGCAGTTCGAAGGCCAGCGCCTGCAGGGCATCGCCCGCGAGCAGCGCATCGGCCTCGCCGAACTGCACGTGCACCGTGGGCTTGCCCCGGCGCAGCACGTCGTTGTCCATGCAGGGCAGGTCGTCGTGCACCAGCGAATAGGCGTGGATGAGTTCGGTGGCGCAGGCCGCGCGCAATGCGGCGGCAGCGACGCCGCCCACGGCCTCGCTGGCCGCCAGCACCAGCAGCGGCCGCAGGCGTTTGCCGCCATCGAGCACCGCATAGCGCATCGCATCGCCGAGTTGCACCGGCGCATCGACGCCGACCCAGGCCGACAACGCAGCCTCGACGCTGGCCAGGTGCGGGCCGCTCCAGCTCGCCATGCGCTGCGCGTCCCAGCCCGCTGCCGTGTGAACGGCCGTCATTCGGCCGACCACGCCTTGAGGTGGCCCGCGTCGAGCACCTTGATCTGGTCTTCCACGGCTTGCAGCTTGTCGCGGCAGAAGCCCAGCAGGGCCGCGCCGCGCTGGTAGCTGCCCAGCAGCTGGTCGAGCGGCAGCTGGCCGGACTCGAGTTCGTTCACCAGCCGTTCGAGTTCCTGCAGCCCGGCTTCGTAGCTGGCCGGCAGGGGCCCGGTGTCGGCCGCGGTGGCCGGAGCGGTCTGGGAAAGAGGGGGAAGCGCCTTGGGCATGCGGGAGATCGTGGATGAAACGTCGCATTTTAGTTTCCACGGCGCAGCGTGCCGGCACATGCACCAAAAACCGGCACCACCGGCAGCCCCGGCGAGGGAAAATGCCATGAGCGCTTCTGGGGACGATGCCGCTTCGGCGTGCAGGAAAAGGTCCGCCGGGTACAATCACCCCTCTTCCACGCCGGCGCCCGCCGGCGATGTTCTTTCGGGCCGTCGCATCCGCCAGACGGCGCCGCCTTTCCCTTTTTTCTCCCTGTGGGGAGCTTGGTCAGGTCACCCATGTCTGATTTAAGTCTTCAACTGCAGCAGGCCCAGAGCCAACTTCCGGTTTCCGCGTACTTCGACGAAGCCCTTTTCGCTCGCGAGCTGCAGACGCTGTTCGCCCATGGACCGCGCTATGTCGGTCACCGGCTGTCCGTGCCGGAGGTCGGCAACTTCCATACCCTGCCGCAGGAGCACGATGGCCGTGCGCTGGTGCACACGCCCAAGGGCGTCGAGCTGATCTCGAACGTCTGCCGCCACCGGCAGGCGCTGATCCTGCAGGGCCGCGGCGAACTCGATGCGCGCACCGGCGGCAACATCGTCTGCCCGCTGCACCGCTGGACCTATGCCGCCGCCGACCCGCGCGCCACCGGCACGCTGATCGGCGCCCCGCATTTCGAGCAGGACCCTTGCCTCAACCTGCACAACTACCCGATCGAGGAGTGGAACGGCCTGCTGTTCGAGAAAAACCCCGACGGCAGCGGTCGCAACGTGGCGGCCGACCTGGCCAGCCTGGGCCCGCGCGCCGACCTCGACTTCAGCGGCTATGCGCTCGACCGCGTCGAACTGCACGAGTGCAACTACAACTGGAAGACCTTCATCGAGGTCTATCTCGAGGACTACCACGTCGGCCCGTTCCATCCCGGCCTGGGCAGCTTCGTCACCTGCGACGACCTGCGCTGGGAATTCAGCCGCGAGTTCTCGGTGCAGACCGTGGGCGTGGCCAACCGGCTCGGCCGCGCGGGCAGCCCGGTCTACCAGAAGTGGCAGGAGCAGTTGCTTCAATACCGCAGCGGCAAGCCGCCCAAGTACGGCGCGATCTGGCTCACTTACTACCCGCACGTGATGATCGAGTGGTACCCGCACGTGCTGACCGTGTCGACGCTGCATCCGGTGAGCCCGACCAAGACGCTCAACATGGTCGAGTTCTTCTACCCCGAGGAAATCGTCGCCTTCGAGCGCGAGTTCGTCGAAGCCCAGCAGGCCGCCTACATGGAGACCTGCGTGGAAGACGACGAGATCGCCGAGCGCATGGACGCCGGCCGCCGCGCGCTGATGCTGCGCGGCGACAACGAGACCGGTCCCTACCAAAGCCCGATGGAAGACGGCATGCAGCAATTCCACGAGTGGTACAGGTCTCGGCTCGCCCCCAGGTCGTAGCGCACTGCGTGTCGCTACTCCCACCCCCTACCGGGGGCAACACCAGCGGCCGGGCAAAGCCCGTTCCGCGGTGTTCCACGAAAATACCGAACCGCTGCTGAAGCAGGACGACTGAAAAGCGATGCAAGCTCTGTGGATGGTTTTGGGCGCCTTGTTTTTTGCCACCATGGGCCTGTGCGTGAAGATCGCCTCGGCCTGGTTCACCAGCGCCGAACTGGTGTTCTACCGTGGCCTGATCGGCATCGTCTTTCTCTGGCTGCTGGCGCGCAACCGCGGCGTCTCGCTGCGCACGCGCTACCCCGGCATGCACGCGTGGCGCAGCCTGATCGGCGTGGTGTCGCTGGGCGCCTGGTTCTATGCGATCGCGCACCTGCCGCTGGCCACCGCGGTCACGCTCAACTACATGAGCAGCGTCTGGATCGCGGCCTTCCTGGTCGGCGGCGCGCTGCTGGCCTGGGTGCCGGTGCCCGGGCGCGACGGCTCGATCCCCCGGCCGCCGTTCCAGGGAACGATGGTGCTGACGGTGCTGATCGGCTTCGCGGGCGTGGTGATGATGCTCAAGCCCAGCGTCGATGGCAGCCAGGGCTTCGCGAGCCTGATGGGCCTGTTCTCGGGCATGACCGCCGCCTTCGCCTACATGCAGGTGGTGGCGCTCTCGCGGGCCGGCGAGCCCGAAGCCCGGACCGTCTTCTACTTCGCGGTCGGCTCGGCCGTCGCGGGTGGGCTGGTCACGGTGATCGACGGCTTCACGCCCTGGGCCCAATGGTCGTGGGCGCACGCCGCCTGGCTGCTGCCGGTGGGCGTGCTCGCGGCACTGGGCCAGCTGTGCATGACGCGCGCCTACGCCACCGCCAAGACCGAAAGCGGCACGCTGCTGGTCGCCAACCTGCAGTACTCGGGCATCATCTTCGCGGCCTTCTACGGCGCCGTGCTGTTCGACGACCGGCTCGACCTGAGCGGCTGGGCCGGCATGGGCCTGATCATCCTGAGCGGCATCGCCGCCACCTTCCTGCGCCAGCGCTCGCTGCCCAAGGCGCCGGCCGAAGAACACTGACGTTCCTCCCCACGTTCCTGCAAGGAGCTCCCATGTCCACCCCCCGCTACGACACCCTGATCTCCGCCGAACAACTGCAGGCCCTGCAGGCCGCCGGCACGCCGCTGATGGTGTTCGACTGCAGCTTCGACCTGATGAAGCCCGCGGCCGGCGCGGCCCAGTTCCTCGACCTGCACATCGCCGGCGCGGTGTATGCCAGCCTCGACGAAGCACTGAGCGCGCCCCACGGCCTGCCGGGCAAGGACGGCGCGGTGGTGGTGGCGCACGACGACGGCCTGCCCGCCTCGGGCGGCCGCCACCCGCTGCCCAGCCGCGAGAAGTTCGCGACCTGGCTCTCGGGCGTCGGCTTCGCCAACGGCATGCAGGCCGTGGTCTACGACCGCAACGGCGCCAACTACTGCGGCCGGCTCTGGTGGATGCTGCAGTGGATGGGCCACGAAGCCGTCGCGGTGCTCGACGGCGGCCTGCAGGCCTGGCAGGCCGCGGGCGGCGCGGTGGCGCAGGGCGAGGAGCCCGCGCACTTCCAGTCGAACTTCGTGCCGTCGGCACCGCGCGTCGCGCTGGTCGGCACGCAGCAGGTTGCGGCCGGGCTCGGCGATGCGCGCCAGACGCTGATCGATGCACGCGCCGGCGCACGATATCGCGGCGAGGTGGAACCTCTGGACCCGATTGCCGGTCACATCCCCGGGGCGCTCAACCGCCCCTTCGCCGAGAACATCGGTCCGGACGGCAAGTTCAAGCCCGCCGCGCAGTTGCGCGCCGAATTCGAAACGCTTCTGGCCGGACGCGATCCCTCGACGGTCGTCCATCAGTGCGGCAGCGGCGTGAGCGCCCTGCCCAACCTGCTCGCCATGCGGATCGCGGGCCTGGGGCCGACCGCGCTCTATGCCGGCAGCTGGAGCGAATGGAGCAACACGCCGGGGCTGCCGACCCGGCAAGGCGCCGAACCATGACCCGAGGACTGTCCCGTCTTCTCCTTCTCTCCGCCGCACTGCTCGCGCTGCCCTTCGCCGTTCAGGCGCAGCAGGCGGCCCATGTGCATGGCCAAATCAAGCTCGACGTCGCAGTCGAAGGCCCGACCGTCGTGATCACGATGCAAGCACCGCTGGACAACTTCCTGGGCTTCGAGCGCGCGCCGCGCAACGACGCCGAGAAGAAGACGGTCGACGAGGCCGTGGCCAAGCTGCGCGCCGCCGACACCCTGTTCGCCATCGATCCGGCCGGCAACTGCAAGCGGGGCCCGGTCGAGCTGCGCGCACCGGTGCTGGGCCTGGGCAAGGCCGACGCCGCGGCGGCGGCGACCGGCAGCCATGCCGACATCGACGCCACCTTCGCCTTCAACTGCGCCACTGCCCCGGCCGTGAAGTTCATCGACGTGGCGCTGTTCACCGCCTTCAAGGGCCCGCGCCAGATCGAGGTCCAGATCGTCTCGCCGCAGGGCCAGTTCAAGCGCACGCTCAAGCGGCCCAACGCGCGGCTCGCGTGGGGCAAGTGACGCAGGCATGAGCCAGGTGCTCGCCATCGAAGCGCTGCGCTTCGGCTGGCCGGGCGCGGCGGCGCCGTGCATCGACATCGAGCAGCTCGAGGTCATGGCCGGCGACACGCTGTTCCTGCACGGCCCCAGCGGCTGCGGCAAGAGCACGCTGCTGTCGCTGATGGCCGGCGTGCTGGTGGCCGATGGCGGGCGCGCCACGCTGCTGGGCCACGACTGGGCCGCGCTCTCGGGCGCGGCGCGCGACCGCTGCCGCGTGGCGCACGTGGGCTACATCTTCCAGCAGTTCAACCTGCTGCCGTACCTGAGCGTGCTCGACAACGTGCTGCTGCCTTGCCGCTTTTCCGACCGCCGTCGCAGCCGCGCTGCACAGCAGCACGGCACGCCACGCGCCCAGGCCGAGGCCCTGCTCGCGGGCATGGGCCTGGACACCACGCTGTGGCGGCGCCCGGCGCTGCAACTGTCGGTCGGCCAGCAGCAGCGCGTGGCGGCGGCGCGCGCACTGATCGGCCAGCCCGAACTGGTGATCGCCGACGAGCCCACCTCGGCGCTCGACGAGGACCACCGCGAGGCTTTTCTCGACGTGCTGCTGGCGGCCTGCGAGGCACACCGCAGCGCGCTGGTGTTCGTGAGCCACGACCAGCGCATCGCCGCGCGCTTCGGCCGTGTGCTCCGGCTGCCGGACCTCAACCGCGCCGCCGCCCGATGAGCGCGCTGTTCTCCATCGCCTGGCGCAGCGCCTGGAACCGCCGCTTCACGCTCGTGCTGACGGTGCTGTCGATCGCGCTGTCGACCTTGCTGCTGCTGGGCGTGGAACGCATCCGCACGCAGTTGCGCGACAGCTTCTCGTCGGCGGTATCAGGCACCGACCTGATCGTGGGTGCGCGCACCGGTTCGACCGAGCTGCTGCTGTACTCGGTGTTCCGCATCGGCGCGGCCACCCACAACATCGCCTGGACCAGCGTGCAGGCGCTGTCGGCGCACCCGGGCGTCGACTGGGTCGTGCCGCTGTCGCTGGGCGATTCGCACCGCGGCTTCGCGGTGCTCGCGACCACGTCCGGCTACTTCACGCACTTCCACTACGGCGACCGCCAGCCGCTGGTGCTGCGCGAGGGCCGGCCCTTCGACGGGCTGTTCGATGCCGTGGTGGGCGCCGAGGTGGCCGAGCGCCTGGGCTACCGGATCGGCCAGCGCATCACGCTGGCGCACGGCACGGGCGAGCTGCTCGTGGCCGAGCATGCCGACAAGCCCTTCACCGTGGTCGGCATCCTCGCGCGCACCGGCACGCCGGTCGATCGCACGGTGCACATCGGGCTCGAGGCGATGGAAGCCCTCCACGCCGACTGGCGCGGCGGCGCGCCGCTGCCCGGCCTGCGGCTGTCGGCCGAACAGGTGCGCCAGCTCGACCTCACGCCGAAGAACGTGACGGCCGCGCTGGTCGGCCTGAAGAACCGGTCGGCGGTGTTCAGCGTGCAGCGCTGGGTCTCGACCTACGGCGGCGAGCCGCTGATGGCGGTGCTGCCCGGCGTGGCGCTGGACGCGCTGTGGGACATGGTCGGCGTCGGCGAGAACGCGCTGCTGCTGATGTCGGCACTGGTCGCGCTGGTCAGCCTCGCGGGCCTGGTGTCGGTGGTGCTGGCCGGGCTCGACCAGCGCCGGCGCGAGCTCGCGGTGCTGCGCGCGGCCGGCGCGGGGTTGCGGCATGTGCTGGTGCTGCTGGCCATCGAAGGTGCGCTGGTCACGCTGGCCGGCGTGCTGCTCGGCGCGGCGGCGGCCGTGCTGGGCATCGCTGCGCTGTCGCCCTGGCTGCAGTCACACTTCGGGCTCACACTGGCGCTGTCGGCCCCGACCGCGAACGAGGCGCTGCTGCTGGCCGCGCTGCTCGGCGCAGGCTGGTTCGCCAGCCTGCTGCCCGCGCTGCGCGCCTACCGGCTCTCGCTGGCGGACGGCCTGTCGCCGCGTCTTTGAAACGAATACCGTCGCCGTTGCACCCAGGACCCCTCTCATGAAGCTCATCCACTTGCTGCGCGCTCTCGTCCTCACCGCGGGCACCTTCGCCATGCTGCCCTCGCCGGCGGCCGAACCCGCGGCACCGGCCAAGGCCAGGCCTGGCGCGGTGCGCGAGATCGTCTGGGACGAACTGGTGCCCAAGGACTGGGACCCGATGAAGGACTTCAGCGCCACCGACATCGGCCGGCTGCAGGACGGCGACCCGCGCGCCACCGCGCTCATGAAGAAGATGCAGCAAGCCTTCGACAACGCGCCGGTCAATGCCGCGCTCGACGGCGCGCAGGTCAGGATCCCCGGCTACATCGTGCCGCTGGAGCAGAAGAAGGCCGGCGAGATCACCGAGTTCCTGCTGGTGCCCTACTTCGGCGCCTGCATCCACACGCCGCCGCCGCCGGCCAACCAGATCCTGCACGTGCACCCGTCCAAGGCTGCGAAATTCCGCGCCATGGACGCGGTCTGGGTGACCGGCACGCTCAAGGCCGCGCGCAGCGATTCGGGCATGGGCGTGGCCGGCTACCGCCTGGATGCGCAGAGCGTGACGGCCTACGGCGGCGGGGCGAAGAACTGAGCGGGCGCGTGCAGCTGCCTCGGGGCTGACACGCAGGGCGGAAACGCACTGACACATCTGGGGTCGGCCCTGGGGCCAGGGTGAACGTTGAGAGGATGGCGACACGCAGACGATGCGCGCGGTCGCGGATCCCAATCGACACCACCAGGACTCGAGACCATGGCCCCACTCCCACGCTCGGCGCCGCGCGCCGGCTTCATGCTCGCAACCATGAGTGCCGCCGTGCTGGCGCTCGCGGGCTGCAACGACAAGCCGGCCGGAACGCCGGCTGCAGCACCCGCCCCGGCCCCCATGGTGGCCGCGGTCCCGGCGCCGCCGCCACCACCCGCCTACGTGCCGCCCTCGGCCGAGCAGTTGACCCAGATGGTCGCGCCGATCGCGCTCTACCCCGACAAGCTGGTGGCACAGGTGCTGGCCGGCGCCACCTATCCCGAACAGGTCACGGCGGCCGACCTGTGGCTCGCGCAGAACGCGCAGCTCAAGGCCGGTCCGCTGGCCGACGCCGCGGAGCGCCAGCCCTGGGACCCGAGCATCAAGTCGCTGACCGCCTTCCGCACGGTGCTCGACCAGATGGCCAAGAACCTGCCCTGGACCACCGCGCTCGGTGAGGCCTACTACAACGACCCGACCGACGTGCTCAATGCGGTGCAGGTGATGCGTGCACGCGCCCAGCGCGCGGGCCGGCTCAACAGCACGCCGCAGCTCAAGGTGGCCGCAGCCGCGGCGGCGCCGGTTTACAGAGACGACCCCAATGCGCAGCCGATCTATGCCGGGCCGCCGATCATCGAGGCGCCGCAGCAACTCATCACCATCGCGCCGGCGCAGCCCGACGTGGTCTATGTGCCCCGCTACGACCCGCAGCAGATCTACGGCGAGCCGGTGCGCGTCTACCCTGGCTACGCCTATGCCCCGCCGCAGCCTGTCCATGCGCAGCCGGGCTACAGCAATGCGCAGATCGCCACGACCGGCGCCTTGACCTTCGGGCTCGGCGTGGTCGTCGGCAGTGCCATCCAGCGCCACGACTGGGGCTGGAATTCGTGGGGCATGCACTGGGGCGACCGGGGCCGCGAACCGCGGCGACACGACGGTGGCCCACCGGAGCGGCGTGCACAGGACCGACCGGCCGTGATCTACAACCAGTCGACCTACGTCTCGCGTTCCGAGACGATCACGAACAACAACGTCCGCAACGTCTACTACAACAACAACGCGCCCGCGCCGCGGCAGCAACCACCGCAGCCCCAGCCGCCGGCGCAGCGCGTGCAGGCGGAACAGCAGCAGCAGTTCCAGCAGCAACAGCAACGAGCGCAGGACCAGCAGGCCCGCCAGCGCGACCAGCAGATGCAGGCGCAGCGTGACCAGGTCCGGCAGCAGCAGGAACAGCAGCGTCGGCAACAAATGCAGGCGCAAGCCCAGCAGGCGCAAGCCCAGCAGGCGCAGCAAGGGCAGCAGCGGGCCCAGCAGGAAGAAGCACGCCGGCAACAACAGGCCGCCGATCAGCAGCGCCAGAGCCAGCGGGCCCGTGGCGAGCAGGAGCAACAGCGCCAGCGGCAACAGCAGGAGCAGGTGCGCCAGCAACAACAAGGCCGGATCCAGCAGGACCAGCAGCAACAGGCCCGACAACAACAGGAGCGCGCGCAGCGCCAGCAGATCGATGCGCAGGCGCGGCAGCAAGACCAGGTCCGACAGCAACGGCAGCAGCAACAAGAGCAGGCGCGTCGACAGCAACAACAGCAGCAGCAACAGGCCCAGGAGCGGCAGCGCCAATCACAGGAGCAGCAGCGGCAGCAGGCGGTACAGGCGCAGCAGGCCCAACAACAGCAGCAAGTTCAGCAACGCCACCAGCAGGAGCAGGCGCAGCGACAACAGCAGGAACAGGCCCGACAGCAGCGCCGTCAGGCCCAGGAGCAGGCGCGTCAGCAGCGCTCACAGCCGCCTCAAGGCGCTGCGGGCCAGCATTCACCCGGCCGTCGACCGGGCGACGAGCAGCGGCCTTGATCGCGCGGTGCGCCGCCGCCGAGGTCAGCGGCGCGCGCGTGGCGCTGCGCGCTGAATCGGCCCGCCGGGGCGAGCCGTCGAACAAGCCCTAATCGGGGGCCTGCATGATCCGGTCGTGCTCCTCGTCCGCCGGCACGTTGTCGGCGTCGAGTTCGCTGGCATCGCTGAGGTCGATGCCGGTCTCCTCCGCCAGTTCATCGGTGGCCGAGGGCTCGGACACATCGAGGCTGTCGCCCAGGCTCTCTTCGGCGTCGTCGAGGTCGTTGGCATCGTCCACCGGCAAGGGCGGTGCGGTGCGCGGGCGCGGGTCGGCTGCGGTCATGGCTCGGGTCTCCAGCAAGGACGGAATGAGGCCGTCCATGCTGCGCCTCTTCACGCGCGCATGCAACCGATCCCGCTCAGTGCCTGGGGTCGGAACCGTGCCCGGTTTCGCTGTGCGAATGTCCTGCGGCACCATGGTCGTGCGCATGGCCATGGTCATGCCCGCCATGGGCGAGCCGGCTCACCAGCGTCACCAGCACGATGCCGACCACCAGCCACGCGATCTGCGCCATGGTCTGGCGCGCCGGCAGTTGCTTCTGGAGTTGCGGGATCAGGTCGGCCAGCGCCACATAGATGAAGCTGCTGCTCGCCAGCACCAGGAAATACGGCAACCAGCCATGCAGCTGGTCGACCAGCCACCAGCCGACGAGCCCGCCCAGCGCGGTCATGGTGCCGGCCAGCGAGACCTTGAGGAAGGCGGCGCGCGGATTTGCCGAAGTCTGGCGCAGCACCACCAGATCACCGATGTGGTGCGGCACCTCGTGCGCCAGCACCGCCAGCGCCGCCACCAGGCCCAGGCGCACGTCGGCGATGAAGGCCGAGGCGATCAGGATGCCGTCGCCGAAGCAATGCACGCTGTCGCCGGTGAGCACGGCCCAGCCCCCGGCGCGCGGCGCATGGGCATGCCCATGGACGTGGTCGTGACCGTGGTGCGAGTGTTCGTGGCCCTGCGTCTCGGCCGCGTTGTGCTCGTGCCCGTGGTGCCACAGCTCGGCCTTGTCGAGCAGAAAGAAGAACACCACGCCGAACAGCAGCGCGGCGAACAGCATCGTCGGCGCGATGCCGCTTTCGAAGGCTTCGGGCAGCAGGTGCATGAAGGCCGTGGCCAGCAGCGCGCCCGCGGCCAGGCTCAGCAGGTGCTGCGGGTTGACGCCGCCGGCGCTGCGCACGCCGACGCGCATCAGCAGCGCGGCGATCCAGACGCTTCCGATGCCCGCGACCAGGGTGGCGGCCAGGATGATCAGCAAATTCATGACGTTCTTCTTGCGTTCAATCAGTTCGCGGGCACGGCGCCCGCGGGTTCGATCCCAAACAAAAACCGCCCCGAGGGGCGGCTTTTCGTCATGCCGGCGGGAGCGATCGCCCGCTCCCCAAGGGATCAGGCGACGCCGTTGGCTTTGAACCAGGCCAGTGCGCGTTTCCAGCCGTCTTCGGCCGGCTCCTTGACGTAGCTCGGCCGGTAGTCGGCATGGAAGGCATGGCCCGCTTCGGGGTACACGACGAATTGCGAAGCCTTGGCAGCGTCCGATCCGGTCGCCAAGATTGATTTCATCTTATCAATAGTGTCAAGGGGGATGCCCTGGTCCTTGCCGCCGTAGAGGCCGAGCACCGGCGCCTTGAGCGCCGCGGCGACGTCGACCGGATGTCGCGGCGTGTTCTCGCTGGCCTGCCCGACCAGCCGGCCGTACCAGGCCACGCCGGCCTTGACCTTGCCCGTGGCCGCGTAGAGCCACACGATGCGCCCGCCCCAGCAGAAGCCCGTGATGCCGGCCTTGGACACATCGCCGCCGTGGAGCGCCGCGTACTGCAGCGCGCCGTCGAGGTCGGCCATCACCTGCGCATCGGGCACCTTCGACACCAGCTCGCTCTGGAGCTTGGGGATGTCGGTGTAGTTCTTGGGGTCGCCCTGGCGCGCGTAGAGTTCGGGCGCGATGGCCAGGTAGCCCAGCTTGGCGAAGCGGCGGCAGGTGTCGGCGATGTACGCGTGCACGCCGAAGATTTCCTGGATCACGAGGATCACCGGCAACCCGGTCTTGCCCGAGGGCGCGGCCGCATAGGCCGGCACCTGGAAGCCGTTGACGGTGTAGGTGATCGGGCCGGCCTGCAGGCCGTCGTCGGAGGTCGTGATGGCCGTCTGCGCCGCGATCGGCAGCGTGGCCGCCGCATAGCCAACGCCCAGCGCGGCCTTGAGTGCGGTGCGGCGCGTCGCGCCCTGTGCGGTGCTGTCGCCGGGGCGCAGCGAATCGAAATCGGCTTGCTGGTCGGAACGCGAATCGGCTAGAGAAGACATGCTCACTCCTGTGAAGGGACGGGACATTGCAAGGGGGGTGCGCGGTGCGAAAGCGCACCGGCAAGCGCGCGCCGCGATGGGCGCAGCTGCAATGTAGGGCAGTTCCCTAAGACCTGGCGTAGGCGCGGTCCGCCAATGCGGACGCCAGCACGCGGGCCGGATCGACCAGCTTGAGCCCTTGCACCGCCGCCGCGCCCTGCAGGCCCAGCGGCACCTCGGTGCAGCCCATGACGATGGCCACGTCGCCGTGGCGCTCCGACAGTCGCAAGGCCACCTCGGCAAAGCAGGCTTCGGCCAGCGGCATGTCGCCGGCCTTTACGCCGTCGTAGATGCCGCGCATCAGCAGGCTGCGCTCCTCGGCCGTGGGCAGATGGCATTGCAGACCGGTGTCGGCCAGCGCCTGTTCGTAGAGGCGCACCCGGTAGGTGCCCTCGGTCGCCATCAGCGCGACCTGCGTCTCGCCGCGGGCCGAGAGATGGGCCGCGACCTCGCGCGCCACGTGCAGCACTTCGATCTGCGGGAAGCGCTGCTGCAGCGTGGCATGCCAGGCATGCGCGGTGTTGCAGGCGATCGCGACCGCGCGGCTGCCCAGCGCGGCGAGCCGGCCCAGCGCCTGCAGCATCGGCTCGAGCGGCTGGTGCGCGCCCTCGCCCGTGCGTTCGAGCGCGCCACTGCGGTCGGGCACCGGCACCTGCGCGAGCCAGTGCTCGGGGAAGGACTGGTCGCGCACCGGCTCGCCCGCCGCGCGCATGTGCTGGGCACAGGCGTCGACGAAGAGCCGCACGAAATCGGCGCCCGCCGCCGGGCCCATGCCTCCCAGAATGCCCACGACCTGTGTCATCGAACTCGCTCTAAAAATGAAACTCGGACAACGCGCACCCGGCCGATGGGTCTGTGCCAGAAACACCGCGGAACCGGCTTGGCCGGGCCGCTGGTGTTGCCCCCTCGAAGGGGGTTGGCGAAGCGACACGCAGTGCGCGAAGACTGGGGGTGGGCATCAGGTCGCGGGTTTGTCGCTTGGCGTCTTGATGTTCTCGCGCAGCTCGTCGCTCAGCGGCAGGCCGACGGGCAGGCCCTTGGGCGGGATCGGGCCGAGGAACCACTTGTTGTAGAGCTTCTCGAACTCGCCCGACTTCATCAGGCCGACGATCACGCCGTCGACCAGCGCCTTGAACTGCGGATCGTCCTTGGGCAGCATGCAGGCGTAGGGCTCGACCTGCAGCGCGTCGCCCACCACTTCGAGGCTGGCCGGGTTCTTGGAGTTGGAGCGCAGCCCGTACAGCAGGATGTCGTCCATCGCGAAGGCCGAGGCGCGGTCGCTCTCGACCAGCAGCAGCGCATCGGCATGGTCCTTGGCCGACACGATGTCGATGTCGAGCTTCTTCTCCTCGTTGTACTTGCGCACCACCAGCATGTTGGTCGTGCCGGTGGTGATCGCCACCTGCTTGCCCTTGAGGTCGGCGTAGTTCTTGATGCCCGAGGTCTTCTTCACCAGCAGGCGGGTGCCGGTGTAGAAGTGGTTGATCGCGAAGGACACGTCCTTGCCGCGCGCGCTGTTGTTGGTGGTCGAGCCGCACTCGACATCGACCGTGCCGTTCTGCAGCAGCGGGATGCGGTTCTGCGAGGTCACGGCCATCCACGACACCTCGAGGTTCGGCTTGTTGAGCTTCTTCTTGACCTCCGCCGCGATCGCGTTCGACAGGTCGACCGAGAAACCGATCGGCTTGCTCGGGCCGTCCAGGTAGCTGAAGGGCACGGACGATTCGCGATAAGCCATCGTGATCTTGTTCGCCGCGGCGACCTTGGCCAGCGTGTCGGCCGCCTGGGCGCCGGTGGCGGTCAGCAGAACGGCGGCCATCAGTACGGAGAGTTTCATGCGAGCCCTTTCAGTGTTCGGGTGGGAAGACGTCGAAAACCGACGCGGAAGCCCAGTGTAGGAAGTTGTCACAAGAAAGCCATCATTCCTTTTACGCCCTCCCCCATGCCCCAAAGTTATGCGCGGCCCCACCCATGCGTTCCGGCTATGGGTGTGGGTGCTTTTGGCATTTCCGGATTCGCAGCCGCGCGCCTAGAGTTGCGGCATTGCAGCAATCGACAACAAGAAAAGGATCCGCCATGCGTGTGTGCGTGATGGGTGCCGGCATCGTGGGCCTCGCCACGGCCTGGCAGCTGCTAAAGGACGGCCATGAGGTGACCGTGATCGACCGCGCCGCCCCCGGCGCGGGTGCGAGCGGTGGCAACGGCGCGCAGCTGAGCTACTCCTATGTGCAACCGCTGGCCGACCCGTCGATCTGGAAACAGCTGCCCAAGCTGCTGCTGGCCGCCGATTCGCCGCTCAAGCTGCGGCCGCGGCTCGACCCGCTGCAGTGGCGCTGGGGCATCGAGTTCATGGCTGCCTGCAACGCGCAGACCTCGCGCGAGAGCACGGCTGCACTGCTCACGCTGGCCGCGGCCAGCCGCCTGGGCTTCGAAGCCATGCGCGCCGAGATCGCGGCCGATTGCGATTTCTCCGCCACCGGCAAGCTGGTGCTCTACCAGGATGCCCAGGGCCTCGAGGGCGCGCGCCGACAGGTCGAGCTGCAGCGCCGCATGGGCAGCGAACAGACGTTGGTCACGCCCGCGGACTGTGTGGCGATCGAACCCGCGCTGGCCGGCTACCAGGCGCGCATCGCGGGCGCGGTCCACACGCCCAGCGAGTGCGCGGCCGATTGCCTCAAGGTCTGCCTGGCGCTCGAACGGGCGCTGCGCGCACACGGCGTGCGCTTCCTGCTCGGCACCGAGGTGCAGGGTTTCGACACCCGCCAGAACCGCGTGACCGCCGTGCGCACCAGCGATGCGGGCGCGGTCGAGGCCGATGCCTTCGTGATGGCGCTGGGCACGGCCTCGCACCGGCTGGGACGCAAGCTGGGCAGCTCGCTGCCGGTGTATCCGCTCAAGGGCTACAGCATCACGCTCGACGTGGACGATGCCGTGGGCGCCGCGCCGCGCGTGAGCGTGACCGACAGCGCACGCAAGGTGGTGTTCGCACGCATCGGCTCGCGGCTGCGCGTGGCCGGCATGGCCGAGCTGGTGGGCGAAGACACGCGCATTCCCGCCGACCGCATCGCGACGCTGGCCGCCGCCACGCGCGCCGTGTTCCCGCAGATCGAGCGCTTCGACGACCTGAGCCCCTGGACCGGCATGCGCCCGGCCACCCCCACCGGCCTGCCGATCATCGGCCGGCGCGCGGCCGCACCGGCCAACATGCTGTTCAACACCGGCCACGGCGCGCTGGGCTTCACGCTGGCCTTCGGCTCGGCGCAACGCATCGCCGAGACGCTGCGCGGTTGATCAGGCTCTCGCGGCCCCGAGCTTCCTGCCCAATCGGCGCCAGCCGATCACCACGCCGGTCAGGCTCAACACCGCACCGCCCCCGCTCAGCAGCACCAGCAGGATGTCCCACAGCGGCCGGCGCTCGAGCAGCGGCAACCAGTCCCAGCTGTGCAGCATCGCGAACAGCCAGCGGCTCGCGCGCCGCAGCCGATCGGTGCGGCCCAACACCGCGCCCGTGGACGGGTCGACGTGCACCCAGGTCTGCGGCGCGTCGTCGAACACCACGCGCCAGATGGGCAGCGGCTTCTCGGTGCCGCCCATCATGGTGTGGGCGTCGCGCGCGTAGTAGTGCATGTCGTAGGCCCGGAGCACTTCGATGCGCACGACCGCATCGGGCAGCAGGCGCGCCACGGCGGCCTTCAATGCGGCCTCGTCGATCGCCGTCCGCACACCGTCGGAGGCCAGCAGCTGCGGCCGGCCCGCCGCACCCCGCACCAGCACCAGCGTGCGCCCGTCGACCTTCTCCCATTGCAGCTCGCGCACATCGCCGCCGGCCGAGGCCAGCAGGACGGCAGGCGCCGCGTCGCGTTCGCCGAGCACCAGCGGCCCGCCGTTCATCGCGGCCACATGCAGCGCAGGCGCGCCGCTGTCGAAGATGCGCCAGGGGTTCATCGACATCAGGCCGCTGAAGATCCAGGTCAGCGTGATGAGGGCGAACAGCAGCCCGGTGATGTGATGCCAACGCATCATGAAACCGCGGTAAGGCGAACGCGAGCCGCTCTTGTAGCGGCCTGCGAAGCGCCAGCGCATGACGCCGACCACGGTGCCCGCGAGGGTCACCGCGATGCCCAGGATCGACAGCCAGTTCACGATGTCGGCCCAATAGGGATCGAAGACGTTGCCGCGCAAGGGATAGAGCCAGTGGATCCAGGCGCCGACGTAGTTCCAGAGCCGCTCGGCGTGCGGCGCGTCGCGCACCACCTCGCCGGTGGTGCCGGAGATGTAGAGCAGCGTCGACGCCGCATCGTCGAGCTGCACGCGGTGCAGCGGCCGGTGCGCATCGAGGCCGCGCGAATGGCTGAAGGCGTCTTC
Source organism: Variovorax frigidus (assembly GCF_051216515.1). Classification (NCBI taxonomy): domain Bacteria; kingdom Pseudomonadati; phylum Pseudomonadota; class Betaproteobacteria; order Burkholderiales; family Comamonadaceae; genus Variovorax; species Variovorax frigidus. Next base: position 378,189 of record NZ_JBPJZF010000003.1, on the reverse strand, counting down.
GTCGAGGGTGCCGTCCGCGTGCAGCGCCACACCGGGGCCGGCGTAGGCGCGCGCGCTGGCCAGCACGTGTGCCTCGTCGACCTGACGCAGCACGGTGCCGGTCTGCGCATCGATCACCACCGCGGCACGCTTCTGTGCAGGCACCGCGAGGTACACCGCGCGCCCCCCGCTGGCCGCGGCGAGCCGCAGCGACTGCAGCGGCCCCTGCAGGCCCGCCGCATCGAGCGCCTGCCGCGGTCCCATGAGCGGCGCCGAAGCATCGAGTGTCGGCAGGTGCTGCAGCCGCTCCTCGGCCGTGAGCTTGGGATAGCCCACGTACATCATCACCACGCCCGAGACGAACCACATCGCGAAGAAAGCGCACGCGACGATGCCCAGCCAGCGGTGGATCAGGAACAGCCAGCGTTTCATCGGATGGCCCTCAGAACGCCGCGCGCAGCGTGAGGTCCGCCGTGCGCGGCGCGCCGAGGTAGGCCTGGGTGCTGCTCACGTTGGCCGCGTAGAGCTTGTCGGTGGCGTTGCGCACGCGACCGATCAGCGTGACCGACTTGTTGATCCTCCAGCTCAGGCCCAGGTCGAGCAGCGTGTAGGCCGGCCAGGTCATGGTGTTGGCCGCGTCTGCGTAGACCTTGCCGACGCGGCGCACGCCCACGCTGGCCTGCACGGCCGGCGTGAAGGCGTACGACACCCAAAGGTTCGCCACGGTCGACGGCGTGTTGATCGGCGTCTTGCCGGCCAACGACACACCGCCCTGGCGGAACTGGTCGTACTGCGCGTCGACATAGGTGAAGTTGCCCTGCAGCGACCATTGCGCCGTGGGCTGCAGGCCCACCGCCACCTCGACGCCCCGTGCCGACTGTTGGCCCACCCCCACCGTCAGGGCGCTGTTGTTCGGGTCCTGCGTGGCGATGTTCTTGCGCGTGATGTCGTAGGCCGCGACCGTGGCCGTGCCCTTGCCCTGCCAGAAGTCCAGCTTGCTGCCGAGCTCGAACTGGCGTCCGGTCGTGAGTTCGCTGTTGTTCATCACGTCGGAGAACGAGGCCGTCGACAGCACACCCGAGGGCGGGTCGGCCGCGGTCGCGTACTGCGCGTAGAGGTTGGCGCCCGGCGCGAAATCCCAGACCAGGCCGATGCGGCCGGTGGTCGGGCTGTAGCTGCGGCTGAAGCTCGCGGGGCTGGCGGCCGTGACCGCGCGCTGGTTCGTGAGCGCGAGGTCGATGCGCTCGTGGCGCAGCGCGGTCACGAGATTGAGCGCGGGCCGCAGCGCGGTGCGGTTTTCCAGGTAGAGCGCGGTGGTCTTGATCTCATTGTTGCGGTCGGGGTTGAAGCCCGGCTGCATGCGCGGCACGTTGAAGAAATTCTCGGTCGCGAACTGGTAGGGGTTCACCGTGCTCACGGTGGCCGGCAGGCTGTTCGGGAAGCGTGTCTGCCGGTTGCGGCTCAGGTCGAGCCCGAAGGACCAATCGCTGCGCAGCCCGCCGATGCGGCCGTTGTAGAGCCCGTCGATGCGGTCGCCCACCACCTGCTGGTCGTGGCGCTGCAGAAACGCAGCTGAACGGATCACCGCAGTGTTGCTCGCGTTGAAGCGGTAGCTCTCGACGTTGCGGTAGTCGCGCAGCGCGTCGTAGACGTAGAAGGTGTTCTTGAACTGCAGCGTGTCGCTGGCACGCAGCTCGGTGATCGAGCGCAGCCACTGCACTTCCTGCGCGTAGATGCCGTCGGCGCTGTTGTAGTTCTTGAAGCGCGTGGCCGCGTCGACGCGCAGCGTGCCGACGGCCGGATTGAGCACCGGCGTGCCCCAGTAAGGCCGGCCGACCTGCTCCTTCTGGTATTCATAGGCCAGCGTGTGGGTCAGGCCGCCGCCGAGGTCCGACAGCAGCGAGGCGGCCAGCTGGGTCGAGCGCGCATCGGTGCCGTCGGTCCAGCTGCCGGCGTCGCGGTGGTTGAGGTCGATGCGCAGGTAGTGGCTGCCCGCGCCGCCATCGCCCGCGATGCGGCGGTTGAGGCCGACCGAGGCTTCCTTCAGGTCGTCGCTGCCGGCGCGCAATTGCACTTCGGAGAAATCGCTGCGCTCGGCCGTCTTGGTGATGTAGTTGATCGAGCCGCCCACGCCGCCGGCGCCGAACAGGAAGCTCGACGGCCCGCCGATCACCTCGACCCGGTCGTAGATCCAGCTGTCGACCGGTCGCGCCGCGATCGAATACTGCACGTTGATGCCGTTGAACATCTGCGACAGCGAGCCGCTGCCGAAGCCGCGGTAGCTCACGCCGATCGAGCCCGGCGCGTTGTGGGCCGTGATGCCGGGCACCGCGCGCAGGATCTCCTGCGTGTCCTGCGCGCCGCGCGCGTCGATGGTGGCGCGGTTGACCACCGTGACCGAGGCCGGCGTCTCGCGCACGCTCAGGCCCAGCCGGCTGCCGGTCTCGGCTTGCGTGTCGAGGTTGAGCCGGCCGTTGCCGCGCGGCGCGTCGTCGGTGACCTCGACCTGCGGCAGCGAGGCCGTGGCGCTTTGGGCCATCGCGCCGACGCACGCCATCAGCGATGCGGCGGCCAGAAGAGAGCGACGCGCGCGCAGGGCGCGGTCGACGGAAGAAGAACGGGACATGGAAAACACTCACTCACTGAAGAACGCGACCACGCGATGCGCAGTCGCTTGCCGCGAAGCCGCCGATTCAAATATCGGGCGGTCGCGGAGCCTCGAGGGTGCAGCCGCACGCGCGCCATCAAGGCCCGCGAGGGATGCAGCGATGGGACTTCAGGAAAGGTGGGGCGGCCCGCGCGCCGGCAGCGGCGCGGCGGTGGCCGCGGCGATGCGCGCCGCGGGGATCGACTGCAGCGCACGGCCCAGGGGCAGCGGCATCGCGATCTGCATCGGTTCGAGGGTGGGCGGCGGTGCACCGGCCAGCAGGCACAAGGGGCAGTCGGTGCCGACGCTGCCCAGCTCCTGCGCGCCATCGTCGGTCTGCACGATCACCTTGATCATGCCGGCCGTCGAGCACACCAGCTCCATCGCCTGCGGATGCACGATCGGCGCGGCGACCGCCACGCCCAGCGACAGCAGGAACCAGGCCAGCACGCAACGGTGCAGGAAGGTGATGCGGCGCAGGGTGGACATGGGGCGGGATTATGGCGTGAATGTGAACGACGGGCTCACGCCCCCATCTGCTCGATCGCCTGCCGCATCGCCAGCGTGATCGCGCGCACCACCACCGAATCGGGCCGGCCCGACAGGCGCAGTGCGCGGATCGGCACCGGGATGTGCGGCTCCAGCGCCAGCACATCGACCTTGGCGCGGTCGGCCGAGGCGGCCGTGCAGCCGTCGACCAGCGCCACGCCCAGGCCGTGATGCGCCATGGCCAGTGCCGCGTGGTAGGTCTGCACCGTGACCACCGCCTGGTGAAAGCCCACGCCGGCCTGGCGGCAGGCCTGGCTCAGGCTGGTGCCCACGGGGTCGCGGCTGTCGAGGCCGACCACCGGCCGCTCGGCCAGGTCGTGCAGCGCCACCGAGCCGTTGCGCACCAGCGCGCGCGGCAGCATGCCCTTGGGCGCGATGCACACCATGCGGCTGTCGGCCAGCGTCTCCTGCAACAGCGAGGGGTGCACCGCCGGACTGAACGCGAAACCCACGTCGGCCTGCTGCGACAGCAATGCCGACAGGATCTGCGGCGAGTGCAGCGACTCGACCGTCACCGCCACGCCCGCATGCTTTTCGCGAAAGATCTTGAGCGCGCGCGGCAGCACCTCGTAGCTCAAGGCCAGCACGCTGAGGATGCGCAGCTCGCCGGTGTCACCCGCGGTGCGCAGATTCGAGGCCAGCCGCTGCACCTCGTCGAGCTGCGCGAACAGGCGTTCGATGTGCGGGTACAGCGCGAGCGCCTCGGTGGTTGCCGTGAGCCGACCCTTGGCGCGCTGGAACAGCGGAAAACCCAGCTGCAGCTCCGCATGCTGCAATGTGCGGCTGACCGCCGGCTGCGTGATGTTGATCAGCCGCGCCGCCGCGCTCACGCTGCCGGTGAGCATGATCGCGTTGAAGACCTCGATGTGGCGCAGGCGCATGAGGACTCAGCGGCTGGATGACTTCTTCGTGGAACACCGTGGAACCGGCTTCGCCGGGCCACAGGTGTTGCCCCCGGCAAGGGGTTGGCGAAGCGACACGAAGTGCGCGAAGACTGGGGGCGAGCTCATTTCACGCGGGCGATGTCCATGATCAGCCGCATGCCCAGGTACAGGCGCGGCACGATCGAATCGATCAGCACGTATTCCGCATCGGCCGAATGCGCGCCGAAGCCCTGCAGGCCGAAGCGCTCGATGACGGGCGCCTTGGTCTTGAGCGCCGCGAAGGCCGCGTCGGTGCCGCCACCGGCCGCCTTGTCGTCGGCGCCCAGCGGCAGGCCGAGCTCGTCCTTGTAGATCCGCTGCGCATGGGCAGCCAGGGCGCGCGAGGCGTCGGTGGCTTCCAGCGGCGGGCGGCGGCGCTCGAATTTCAGTTCAACCCTGGCCTCGGGGATGAGCTGCTTCTTCACGCGCTCGTTCACCTGCTGCTCGATGCGGTCGTAGTCGCTGACCTTGAGCACGCGCACGTCGGCGCCGGCCGTGGCGCTGGCCGGAATCACATTGCGGTTGCTGCCCGACTTGGAGATGGTCCAGTTCATCTTGAGGCCCGTAGCCGGGTCGGACAGGTCGCGCATCTGCAGGATCTGATGCGACAGCTCGTACAGCGCGTTCACGCCCATCTCGGGCGCGGAGCCCGCATGCGAAGCCTTGCCCGTGACGTTCAGCGTGACGGACGCGATGCCCGCCGTGGCCAGCGAAAGCTTGTCGTCCTTGACGTAGGCCCCCTCGAAGGACATGACGGCATCGTGTTCTGCGCCCATGCGCGTGATGAGCCCGCGCGCGCCGGGCGAGCTGATCTCCTCGTCGCCGTTGATGAGCACGGTGAGCGTGCCGTAGTCCTTGAACGGCATCGACTGCAGCATCGACACGATGTGCAGGATCACCGCGATGCCCTGCTTGTCGTCGGCGATGCCCAGGCCGTAGGCCTTGTCGCCGTCGATGCGGAACGGCTGCCGGGCCAGCATGCCCCGGGTGTAGACCGTGTCCATGTGTGCGATGAGCAGGATCTTCTTCTGGCCCGTGCCCTTGAAGGTGGCGCGCACCACGCGGCCCAGCTTCTCGGGCGTGTCTTCCATGCGGTAGGCCTCGGCGCTCGGGTCGATCAGCTCGACCTCGCCACCCAGGGCCTTGAATTTCGCGGCGATGAGGTCGGAGATCTTCTCCAGGCCTTCGAGGTCGCGGCTGCCGGACTCGATGGCCACCAGCTGCGCCAGCGAATCGAGCAGCGGCTGCTTCTGCGCGGCCGCCAGATCGGCGATGCGCGGGTCGGGCGCTGCCGCGGCGGCGCCGGCCAGCAGCATCGGCAGCAATGCACGGGCGAAGAAGGTGCGGGCGGGATGAAAAGGCATGTATTGGTTTCTGATCGGGATGATGGGATCACTCGCGCACGAGCCGGACCCCGAGGTGCATGATGCGCGCCTCGCAGTGGAGGGTGCCGCTGTCGCTCAAGACCCAGGCGCTGACCGAAGCCCGCGCGGACTCCGTTTCGGCGCGGGCGTCGCAGACGGTGGACGACCAGTGGCCCACGCGCCGGGCGTCATCGCCCGGTGCCGGGAAGCCGGTGGCGGGGAACGCGAAGCGCTCGGCTTCGCGCTGCGCCAGGCTGTTGACTTCCTTGATCGTGGGCAGGCGCCAGCCCGCTTGCGCGCTCGCGCGCTGCAAGGCCTGCACATAGTCGTAGCGCCTGGCGCCCCCGGTGCAGCGCCGGCCGTTCCAGCCCTGCGGCTCCGCGCAGCGACGCCACACCAGGCCGGTGTGGCGGTCCTCGACCGCACCGCCGGCCACGCCGCGCTCGTCGGGCAACTCGCGCCAGCGGTCGGTTGTCGGCACGGCCGGCCCCCGCACCAGGCGAACGAAGAGCGGTGGCGGCTTGCGCGCCATGTCGGGGTCGCAGTCGTAGACATGGGCGTTCTCGAAGTTCACGCACCAGACGCTGGCATCGTCTCGCCACTCCGACGTCAGGTAGACCGCCGGCACGGTGTTGGGGAACCAGCGCGCATTGATGAGCGCCTGCTCGGCCAGCGGCCGCGCGGGGCGCACATCGGCCGTCCGCGCCTTGCCCAGGTCGACCAGGCCGTGCAGTTCGGCCACGGTGGGCAGGCGCCAGTCCGCGTACCCGCACAGCCGGCTCGCATTCACCTCGGCCACATAGGCCAGGGCTCCGCCCGGCCGGCCATCGCCGTGGAAGGAATAGGCGTCACTGTGGCCGCGGCTGCCGGGCACCGGCTTGTTCTGCGGACCGTAGCCCTCGGTGTCGAAGCGGGGCGAGCCCTCCGGGCCGTCGCGCAGCACGGGCCAGGGTTGCTTGCCGCTGTCGGGCTTGCCTTCCCAGACGAGGCCGGACACGCGGTCGCGCACGCAGGCGGTCAGCGGCTGCCCCGGCACGGCCTCGTAGGCCATCGGCCCCGCGCCCTGGAGGCCATCCTGCTTGGGCACCAGCGTCAACGGTCCGGCATCGGTGCAAGCCTGCGGCGCGGGCCAGCCGTCCGGCTGGAAGCCCAGGCATTGGCGAACGCCGGTGGGCGGCACCTTCACGGCCGGCTGCGCACTGGCAGGCGCCGCGGCCAGCCCCAGAAGGGCGGCCGCCATGGCGAAGGCATGCCTCGGGCTCAATGCGCCTTGTCCCAGTTCGGGCCGACGCCGATCTCGGCCAGCAGCGGCACCTTGAGATCGGCCACGCCAGCCATGAGCCGCGGGATCTCGGTGCGAACCCATTCGACTTCCGCCTCGGGCACTTCGAACACCAGTTCATCGTGCACCTGCATGATCATCTTCGTGCCGCGCCCCTCGGCCTCGAGCACGTCCTGCACCTTGACCATGCTGAGCTTGATCAGGTCGGCCGCCGTGCCCTGCATCGGGGCGTTGATGGCCGCGCGTTCGGCGCCGGCGCGGCGTGGGCCGTTGGGCGAGTTGATCTCGGGCAGGTACAGACGCCGGCCGAACACGGTCTCGACATAACCCTGCTCCTTGGCCAGCGCCTTGGTTTCGTCCATGTAGGCCTTCACGCCCGGGTAGCGCGCGAAGTAGCGCTCGATGTACGAGGCCGCCGCCTTGGTCTCGATGCCCAGGTTCTTGGCCAGGCCGAAGCTGCTCATGCCGTAGATCAGGCCGAAGTTGATCACCTTGGCATAGCGGCGCTGCTCGCTCGACACCTGGTCGGGGGTGGAACCGAACACTTCGGCGGCGGTCGCGCGGTGCACGTCGATGCCCTCGGTGAAGGCGCGCAGCAGCGATGCGTCGCCGCTGATGTGGGCCATGATGCGCAGCTCGATCTGCGAGTAATCGGCGCTGGCGATCACGCTGCCCGCGGGCGCCACGAAGGCCTCGCGCACGCGGCGGCCTTCGGGCGTGCGGATCGGGATGTTCTGCAGGTTGGGGTCGTTGCTCGACAGCCGGCCCGTGACGGCCACCGCCTGCGCGTAGTGCGTGTGGACGCGGCCGGTGCGCGGGTTGGCCAGCTGGCCCAGCTTGTCGGTGTAGGTGCCCTTGAGCTTCGACAGACCGCGGTGCTCGAGGATCTTGGCCGGCAGCGGATAGTCCTCGGCCAGCTTCTCCAGCACCTCTTCGTCGGTGCTGGGCGCGCCGCTCGGCGTCTTCTTGATCACCGGCAGCCCCAGCTTGGTGAAGAAGATCTCGCCGATCTGCTTGGGCGAACCGAGGTTGAAGGGCTGGCCCGCGATCTCGTAGGCCTGCTGCTCGAGTTCCATGATCCGCGTGCCGAGCTCATGGCTCTGCGCCGACAGCGTGGGCGCATCGATCAGCACGCCGTTGCGCTCGATGCGGTAGAGCGTCTCGCTCGAATCCATCTCGAGCTGGTAGACGAAGCGCAGCTTTTCGTCGGCCTGCAGCTGGGGCCACAGCACGCGGTGCACGTCGAGCGTCTGGTCGCTGTCCTCGCAGGAGTACTCGGCCGCCTTGGCGATGTCGACCTGGCTGAACGAGATCTGGTGCACGCCCTTGCCGCACAGGTCCTCGTAGGAAATGCCGCTGCGGCCCAGGTGGCGATCGGCCAGGCTGGACAGGCCGTGCGGCTTGTGCACCTCGAGCACGTAGCTCTGCAGCATGGTGTCGTGCGCATAGCCCTGCACCTCGATGCCGTGGTTGGCGAACACATGGCGGTCGTACTTGATGTGCTGGCCCAGCTTCTTCTTCGCGCCGTTCTCGAGCCAGGGCTTGAGCTTCGCCAGGACCTCGTCGATGGGCAACTGCGCGGGCGCGTCCGGGTAGTTGTGCGTGAGCGGGACGTAGGCCGCCTCGCCGGGCTCGACGCTGAAGCTCAGGCCCACGATCTGCGCGACCATCTCGTCGAGCGAGGTGGTCTCGGTGTCGATGGCCGCGAGCTCGGCGGCTTCGAGCTTCAGGAGCCAGGCATCGAACTGTTCCCAGGTCGTGATCGTGTCGTACTTGAGGTTGCTCGCGGGCGCCGCGGCCTCGAGCGCATCGAGGTCCGAAGGCTCGTCGAACAGGCCCCCCTGGTCGGTGCGGGCCTTGACGTTCTTCTTCTTGGCGTTCTCTTCCTCGATCAGCTCGGGCGGTACCACCTGCGCCTCGAGCGCCTTGACCAGGCCCTTGAAACCGTAGGTTTCGTAGAGGGGCTTGAGCAATTCCGCCTGCGGTGCGCCGACCGGCAAGCCGTCGAGCGACGGCAGGCCGCTCACGTGCGCGGCCAGGTCGCAGTCGGTGCGGATGGTCACCAGCCGCTTGCTCAGCGGCAGCTTGTCGAGCGCCTGGCGCAGGTTCTCGCCGGCCGCGCCCTTCACCTCGGCGGCACGTTCGATCAGCGCGTCGAGCGAGCCATACTCGAGCAGCCACTTGGCCGCGGTCTTGGGCCCGACCTTGGGCACGCCGGGCACGTTGTCGACGGTGTCGCCCACCAGCGTCTGGTAGTCGATCATCAGGTCGGGCGGCACGCCGAACTCGGCGGTCACGCCGGCCACGTCGCGCCGCTTGCCGTTCATGGTGTCGATGATGGTGATGTGTTCGTCCACCAGCTGGCTCAGGTCCTTGTCGCCGCTGGAGACGATCACCTCGACGCCCTGCGCGGCGGCGATCTTGGCCAGCGTGCCGATCACGTCGTCGGCCTCGACATCGGGGACGGTCAGCACCGGCCAGCCCAGCAGCCGGACGATCTCGTGGATCGGGTCGATCTGGCTGCGCAGGTCGTCGGGCATGGGCGAGCGGTTGGCCTTGTACTCGGGGTACCAGTCGTCGCGGAAGGTCTTGCCGGGCGCGTCGAAGATGCAGGCCGCGTAGTCGGCACGCACCTCGCGGCGCAGCGCGCTCATCATGTTGATCATTCCGCGAATGGCCCCGGTGGCCGGGCTCTTGGGGTCGCCGGGCACGGCCCGCAGGTCGGGCATGGCGTGGAAGGCGCGATAGAGGTAGCTCGAACCATCCACGAGCAGCAGCGTTTTCTTGTCGGTCATCGGGCCATTTTGCCCGCCCCGGGCGCCCGTGCGCCGCGCCGCCGCAGCACACCGAAAAGCGCCCCGCACCGACAGACGGGATACGGCAGCGCACCTACAATCGGGCAATGGCCCCCACCACCTCCTCCCTCCTCCGCCACGCGTTGCTGGCTTTCGTCTGCGCCCTGCCCGTTGCGGCCGTCCAGGCCCAGCCCGCGCCGCAGCCGGCACCGACTGCCGCACAGCAGCAGCAAGAGGAAAAGGCCGAGGGGCGACGGAACCAGAAAATCGAGAACATCCACGTCGAGGACGGCGGCGCCAGCGTCGACGAAGTCCGCTACGGCGGCCAGACCCAGAGCATCACGGTGCAACCCAAGGCCAACGTGCCCTCGTACGAGGTGCTGCCCAACGACGGCGGCCGCTCGCGCCAGGGCCAGGCCGAGACCAGCAGCGGCGGCAACGGCCCCCGCGTCTGGAACCTGATGAAGTTCTGAGCGGCGTGGCGGTCTACACCGACGTCGGGTTCGACGAAGCGGACGCGCTCGTGCAGCGCCTGGGCCTGGGGGCCCTGCAGTCGCTCAAGGGCATCCAGGGCGGCATCGAGAACACCAACTACTTCGCCACCACCGAACAGGGCGAGTACGTGCTGACCCTGTTCGAGCGCCTTGGCCCCGAACAGCTGCCCTATTACCTGTGCCTGATGAAGCACCTGGCCGCCCGGGGCATTCCCGTGCCCGAGCCCATGGCCGACCCGGCCGTCACACCGGCCAGGGCAGGCCTGCTCGCGTCCGCCGCCGACGCGCCCTGCGAGCTGCTGCACAAGGTGGCGGGCAAGCCCGCGGCCGTGGTCCAGCGCCTGAGCGGCCACAGCCAGCTCGCGCCCGACGCCGCGCACTGCGCCGAACTCGGCCACTGGCTGGCGCGCATGCACCTGGCGGGCCGCGACTTCGACCGCGTGCAACCCAATCTGCGCGGCCTGGGCTGGTGGAACGACACCGCGCCGGTGGTGCTGCCCTACCTCGACCCACCGCAGGCCGCCCTGCTGCGGGCCGAGTTGGCCTACCAGAACCACGTGGCCGCCTCTTCGGCCTACGCCGCGCTGCCGTGCGGACCGGTGCATGCCGACCTGTTCCGCGACAACGCGATGTTCGACGCCGGCACCGAGGGTGCCGCGCCCAGGCTCAGCGGCGTGTTCGATTTCTACTTCGCCGGCACCGACACCTGGCTGTTCGACCTGGCGGTGTGCCTCAACGACTGGGCGATCGACCTGCCGACCGGCACGCCCGATCCGCTGCGCGCCGAGGCGCTGCTCTCGGCCTACCTCGCGGTGCGTCCGCTGACCGGTGCCGAGCGCACGCTGCTGCCCGCAATGCTGCGCGCGGCCGCGCTGCGCTTCTGGATCTCGCGCCTCTGGGATTTCCACCTGCCGCGCGAAGCCAGCATGCTCCAGGCGCACGATCCCACGCATTTCGAGCGGGTGCTGCGCGAGCGCGCCCGCGAACCGCTGGCGCTGCACGCGTCCGCGCAGCCGGCCGCGATGGCGGTCTGAAGACGAACGGATTCGATGAAACTCAACATAGTCCCCGCCCGCACGGGTGCGACCTGGGTCCGCAGCGGGCTGCAGACCTTCACCAAGCGACCGCTGGCTTTCGCCTCGCTGTTCTTCTTCTTCATGGCGATGGTGTCGATCGCTTCGATGGTGCCGCTGGTCGGCACCGCCATCGCGCTGATGCTGCTGCCGACCATGACGCTGGGCCTGATGGCCGCCAGCGCCGAAGCCGCCAAGACCGAGAAGGGGGAGAAACCGCCCGCGGCGGCCGTGCTGCTGGCCGCGCTGAGCGCCGCCCGCAGCGGCATCCGCCCGATGCTGGTGCTGGGTGCGCTCTACGCGGTGCTGTTCCTGCTGGTGATGGGCGTGTCGGCGCTGGCCGATGGCGGCCAGTTCGCCCGGGTCTACCTGATGGGCGAGACCGTCAGCCGCGAGATGGCCGAATCGGGTTCGTTCCAGGCCGCGCTCTGGATCGCCATGGCGCTGTACCTGCCGCTGTCGCTGGCCTTCTGGCACGCGCCGGCGCTGGTGCACTGGCACGGCGTGCCGCCTGCCAAGAGCCTGTTCTTCAGCTTCATCGCCTGCTTCAAGAACTTCGGCGCGCTGTTCGTCTTCGGCATGACCTGGGTCGGTGTCTTCATCCTCTCCGGCATCGTGCTGAGCCTGGTCGCCACGCTGTTCGCCGCACTCGTCGGCGAAGGTGCGGCAGCCGCCGGCGGTGCGCTGATGGTGGGCGGGGCGCTGGTGATGGCGTCGATGTTCTTCACGAGCACGTGGTTTACGTTCCGCGACAGTTTTCTAGACTGACCCCCCGAAGGGCTGGCCCACTTCGTGTGGCTGGCGCCCCTCCCCCCTTGCAGGGGGGCGACACCGGCAGGCCGGCGGAGCCGGTCCTGCGGTGTCCCTGGAACAGAGTGCGCTGCAAGCGCTCAACCATCGCCGATGGTGGGCGCTGCTGGCGGATCAGACCGGCGTGAGCTTCGCCACCGACAGCGCCAGCCACTTCACGCCGTGCCGCGGGAAGTTGATCTGGGCGCGGGCGTCGTCGCCGCTGCCTTCCAGTGCCAGCACCGTGCCTTCGCCGAACTTGTTGTGGAACACCTGCATGCCCGAGCGCAGGCCGTGCGAGGGTGGCGCCTTCTGTGGCGGGACGGGCGGGCTGGCGAAGGCGTCGGTGTTGAAGCCGCCACCGCCTGCGCCGATGCGCGTGCTGCCGTAGCCGCCGCCATAGCCGAAGGCCGAGGGCTTGAAGCCCTGGTTCTTGGGCGTGAGCCACTTGAGCGAGGCTTCGGGCAGTTCGTCGTAGAAGCGGCTCTTGAGGTTGTAGCGGGTCTGGCCGTGCAGCATGCGGGTCTGCGAATGGCTCAGGTACAGGCGCTGGCGCGCGCGGGTGATGGCCACGTACATCAGGCGGCGCTCCTCCTCGAGGCCGTCGTGGTCGCTCATCGAGTTCTCGTGCGGGAACAGGCCCTCTTCCATGCCGGTGATGAACACGCAGTCGAACTCCAGGCCCTTGGCCGCATGCACGGTCATGAGCTGCACCGCGTCCTGGCCGGCCTGCGCCTGGTTGTCGCCCGATTCGAGCGCCGCATGCGTGAGGAAGGCCGCGAGCGGGCTAAGGGTCTCGCCGGTCTCGGCGTCGGGGGCCAGCGGTTCGTCGACGACCGGCAGGTTCGGGTCCAGTCCCTGGCTCGCGGGCGACTGGCGCAGCTCGTCGACCGGCAGCGCCACGGCATCGCGGCCGAAGCCTTCCTGCGTGACGAAGCTCTCGGCCGCGTTCACCAGTTCCTCCAGGTTCTCCACCCGGTCGGCGCCCTCGCGGTCGGCCTTGTAGTGTTCGATCAGGCCGCTGTGGTCGAGCACCAGCTCGATGATCTCGCGCAGCGAGATGCCCACGGTCTGTTCGCGCAGCACGTCGATCTTGGCGACGAAGGCCGACAGGTTGGCACCGGCCTTGCCGCCGACCGCGCTCACCGCGTCGTGCAGCGAGTGGCCGGCCGCGCGCGCCGCATCCTGCAGCAGCTCGATGCTGCGCGCGCCGATGCCGCGCGGCGGGAAGTTGACGATGCGCAGGAAGCTGGTGTCGTCGTCCTTGTTCTCCAGCAGCCGCAGGTAGCCCAGCGCATGCTTGATTTCGGCGCGCTCGAAGAAGCGCAGGCCGCCGTACACGCGGTAAGGCACCGAGGCATTGAACAGCGCGGTTTCGATCACCCGGCTCTGCGCATTGCTGCGGTAGAGCACGGCCATCTCCTTGCGCGCGATGCCGTCGCGCACCAGCTGGCGCATCTCCTCGACCATCCACTGCGCCTCGGCGAAGTCGCTGGTCGACTCGTAGACGCGCACCGGTTCGCCCGGGCCCTGTTCGGTGCGCAGGTTCTTGCCCAGGCGCTTGGTGTTGTGGCCGATCAGCGCATTGGCCGAGTCGAGAATGTTGCTGTAGCTGCGGTAGTTCTGCTCCAGCTTGATCTGGCGCGAGACGTCGAACTCGCGCACGAAGTCGGCCATGTTGCCCACGCGCGCACCGCGGAAGGCGTAGATGCTCTGGTCGTCGTCGCCCACCGCGATCACGCTGTTGCTGCCGGGCACGAAGCGGCCGCCGACCGTGGCGCCCGAGAGCATCTTGATCCAGGCGTACTGGAGCCGGTTGGTGTCCTGGAATTCGTCGATCAGGATGTGGCGGAAGCGCCGCTGGTAGTGCTCGCGGATGGGGTCGTTGTCGCGCAGCAGTTCGTAGCTGCGCAGCATCAGCTCGCTGAAATCGACCACGCCTTCGCGCTGGCACTGTTCTTCGTAGAGCTGGTAGATCTCGACCTTCTTGCGGTCTTCCTCGCTGCGCACCTCGACGTCGCCCGGGCGCTTGCCCTCTTCCTTGGCGCCGGAGATGAACCACTGGGTCTGCTTGGCCGGGAAGCGCTCGTCGTCGACGTTGAACTGCTTCATCAGCCGCTTGATGGCCGAGAGCTGGTCTTGCGTATCGAGGATCTGGAAGGTCGACGGCAGGTTGGCCAGCTTCCAGTGCGCGCGCAGGAAGCGGTTGCACAGGCCGTGGAAGGTGCCGATCCACATGCCGCGCGCGTTGATGGGCAGCATCGCGGTCAGCCGCGTGACCATCTCCTTGGCCGCCTTGTTGGTGAAGGTCACGGCCAGGATGCCGCCGGGCGAGACCTGGCCCGTCTGGAGCAGCCAGGCGATGCGGGTGGTCAACACCCGGGTCTTGCCCGAGCCGGCGCCGGCCAGGATCAGCGCGTTGCCCTCGGGCAGCGTGACCGCGGCGAGTTGTTCGGCATTGAGGTTGTGGAGCAGGGGCGAGGCGGCCGCTGGGGAAGGGGGGGCGCCGTCGAAAGCGTCGTGCGAGCCGAAAAGAGACATCCCGGCATTGTAGGAACGCCGGGCGCGGACGGGGCCGAAGAAGGATGCTTGCCCTGGATCAAGGACACGCAACCGCCGCTTTCGGACACTGGATGCCAGTTGCCGCGCGCCCCTTGCGCGGCCCGAACGGAGTCCCCGACCATGAAGAAGAACCTGCTCACGCGCGCCTGGATCGGCGCCCTCCTCGGTGCCTTGGGCGCCACCTGCGCCCTGCCCGCCGCCGCGCAGGAAGCGCAAGGCAACTGGCTGGTGCGCGCGCGCGCCGTGCGCCTCGACACCGCCAACCACTCCGACGCGATCGGCGCGCTGGCGGTGCCGGCCGATGCGATCCACGTGAACGACAAGACGATCCCCGAGCTCGACATCACTTACTTCTTCACGCCGAACATCGCCGCCGAGCTGGTGCTGACGGTGCCGCAGAAGCAGCGCGTCACGATCACGCAGAGCGCGCTCGGCGGGCCGGTCGACATCGGCACCTTCAAGCACCTGCCGCCCTCGCTGATGCTGCAGTACCACTTCATTCCCAACGGCACCATCCGTCCCTACGCGGGCATCGGCCTGAACTACACGCGCATCGGCTCGGTGAACCTCGCCGTGCCCACGGTCGGCCGGCTGGACCTGGAACACAACAGCTTCGGCCTGGCCATCGGCGCCGGCGTGGACATCGCGATCGCGAAGAACGTGTTCCTGAACTTCGACCTGAAGAAGGTGCAGATCCGCACCGACGTGAGCCTGAACGGCAGCCGGCTGTCGACGGTGAAGGTCGATCCGCTGCTGATCGGCGTGGGTGTCGGCTACCGCTTCTGAGCGGGTCGCGCCACGGAATCGCACGAAAAATAAGGTCTATATGAAAAGCCGACTGAGGGCGGCCTGACCGCTCCCCTAGAATCAATCACCGGGCCCAAGATTCTTGTCGCCCGGTTTTTTTTCGCCCGCTTTCGCGGCGACGAAACCGGCCAAGACCAAGCGCCCACGCCGACAGGACATGCCTGCCGGCGAACCTTCCACAGGAGCTTGGTCTCATCATGCAAATTTTCGACTACGACAACATCCTTCTGCTGCCACGCAAATGCCGCGTGGAAAGCCGCTCGGAATGCGACGCCGGCGTGACGCTGGGCGGACGCAAGTTCCGTCTGCCGGTGGTGCCGGCCAACATGAAGACGGTGGTGGACGAGACCATCAGCCTCTGGCTCGCGCAGAACGGCTACTTCTACGTGATGCACCGCTTCGACCTGGACAACGTGCAGTTCGTGAAGGACATGCAGGCCAAGGGCGTGTTCGCCTCGATCTCTCTGGGCGTGAAGAAGGCCGACTACGACACCGTCGACCAGCTGGCCGCGGCCGGCCTCGTGCCCGAGTACATCACCATCGACATCGCGCACGGCCATGCCGACACGGTGAAGAACATGATCGGCTACCTCAAGGCCAAGCTGCCGCAGTCCTTCGTGATCGCCGGCAACGTGGGCACGCCCGAAGCCATCATCGACCTGGAAAACTGGGGCGCCGACGCGACCAAGGTCGGCATCGGTCCGGGCAAGGTCTGCATCACCAAGCTCAAGACCGGCTTCGGCACGGGCGGCTGGCAGCTCAGCGCGCTCAAGTGGTGCGCTCGCGTGGCGACCAAGCCCATCATTGCCGACGGCGGCATCCGCGACCACGGCGACATCGCCAAGAGCATCCGTTTCGGCGCCTCGATGGTGATGATCGGCTCGCTGTTCGCGGGCCACGAGGAATCGCCGGGCAAGACGGTCGAGGTCGACGGTGTGCTGTTCAAGGAGTATTACGGCTCGGCCAGCGACTTCAACAAGGGCGAGTACAAGCACGTCGAAGGCAAGCGCATCCTCGAGCCGATCAAGGGCAAGCTGGCCGACACGCTGATCGAGATGGAGCAGGACGTGCAGAGCTCCATCAGCTACGCCGGCGGCAAGGCGCTGATGGACATCCGCAAGGTCAACTACGTCACGCTGGGCGGCGACAACGCCGGCGAACACCTGCTGATGTAAGCACCCCGGGGCCCGGTTCTAGAACCGGGCCATGAGCGCCATCGCGGCGCTCAAGGTGAGCAGCGCCAGCACGGTGGACACCACCACGCTGGCCGTCACCAGCTCCTCCGCCACCTTGTAGCGCTGCGAGAACAGGAAGGCGTTGGCGCCAATGGGCATGGCCGCGGCCACCACCATCACGGTCAGCGGCAGGCCGCGCACGCCCAGCAGCCAGCCCGTGCCCAGCACCAGCAGCGGGTGCACCACGTTCTTGACCAGCGCCAGGGTGAACGCGTCGCGCAGGTGCGTGCCGACCGGCGTGAGCGCCAGCGTGACGCCCACCAGCACCAGCGCCACCGGGCTGAAGGCCTGGCCCAGCAGCATCAAAGGCTTGTCGATGACGGTCGGAATACCCCAGCCGGTCTGCGCATACAGCAGGCCCGCGATGATCGGCAGCGGCACCGGATGGAAGATCGAATTGCGCAAGGCGCGACCGACGGTGCGCAGCAGATGGTGCCGCTGGCGGCCGTTCGAGGCCGCATGCTCGCGCGCCACCATCAGCTCGATCAGCACCGTGGCGCTGGTGATCAGCACCAGCGAATGCAGCGAGACCAGCGTGAGCAGCACCACCAGGCCCTCGGGTCCGTAGGCCAGGTCGACCAGCGCGACGCCGATGATCACGGTGTTGCTGAAGGTGCTCGCGATGGCCAGCACGGCCGCCGTGCGGTTGAGTCCGCGCCACATCAGCGTGCCGACGAAGATGATGCCCGCACCGATGAAATACGCGGCCACGGGCTTGAGGCTCAGCTGCTCGAAGTGCACCGCGCTCATCGAGCGGAACAGCAGCGCCGGCGCGAGCAGCAGGAAGATCAGGTTGGAGAGGTCCTTGACCGCATGGGCCCCGACCCAGCGTCGGTGGCCGGCGAGATAACCCGCGGCGATGAGAAGAACGACGGGCAGCAGGGCGGACGCGACAGGTGAATTCACCGCTTCGAGAATAGCGCAAGCGCTGCCACGCAGCCGCTCGCCCGTCTTCCGCCCTGCGCCCCTTCAGTCGCTCAGAAGCTCAACCGCGCGCCGACCGTCAGGCTGCGCCCGCGCAGCGGTGCCGCGTCCTTGATGAACGAGGTGTGGCTGTAGGCCAGTTCATTCGTCAGGTTGTCGGCGCGCACGTAGAAGAGCGTGTCGAAGCGGTCGATGCGCGTCTTGTAGCTGACGCTGGCATTGAGCATCGTGTAGCCCGGCGTCGTGCTTTCGTAGTCGGCCACGCGTTTCTGGCTGCCCATGCGATAGACCTCGACCAAGCCGCCCCAGCCTTGCCACGACGCATCGAGCCGCACGCCGAGCCGGCGCGCCGGGATGCGCGGCAGGTTGCGGCTGCCCTCGCCATCCGCGTCGAGCTTGGCGCGCACGTAGTCGCCGAACAGCGTGACGCCGAAGACCGGGTTGAGCTTCTGGCGGACTTGCGCCTCCAGCCCGGTGAAGGTCGCGTCGCGCTGCGCGTATTCGATGAGCTGCAGCTCCTGGAAGGTGTCCAGCGTGTTGGCGTAGATGTAGTTCTTCACCTGGTTGTGGAAGCCGGTCACCGAGAAGGTGGTGTCGCCCGCCGTCTTGGCGAAGGTCAGGTCGAGGTTGGTCGCGCTTTCCTTGCGCAGTTCGGCATTGCCCACCTCGTAGGTGCTGGTCGCCAGGTGCAGGCCGTCGGCGTACAGCTCCTCGGCCGAAGGCAGGCGCTGGGTGCGCGAAAGGCTGGCGCCGAGCGAGTAGCCCGGCGTGAAGCGCCACACGGCGCCGGTCGACAGCGAGGTGCCGGCATGGTGCGTGTCGGGCTGCAACGAATCGACGTCGATGCGCTGGCGCTCGTAGCGCGCGGCGGCCTCGACGCGCACGTCGCCGAAGTGACGCTCCTCCAGCAGGAAGACGGCGTTCCTGTCGGTCCGGGTCGGCGCGACGTAGGCCTCCTCGCCCAGTGCGCTGAACTTGCGTTGCGTGGTCTGCACGCCGACCAGGCCGCGCCAGCCCGCGATCGGGTAGTGCTCGAGCTCGAGCCGGCCGTCGTACCCCTTGTTCTTGAAAGTGGTCGCGATCTCTCCGTCTTCGATCTCGTGGTGGCGGTAGTCGGTGAAGGCGGCGCGCAGCCGTGCGCGCGAAAAGCCGGGCAGTGGGTCGCGGTACTCGCCGCGCACGTCCCAGCGCTGGCTCTTGAGGTCGACATAGGGCACGGCGCCGGCCTCGTGGGCATGATCGTGCCCTTCTTCTTCGTGCGCACCCTCTTCCTCGCCCTCGTGGCCATGGTCGTGATCGCCGCTCGGGCAGTGCAGGTGGCTGCCGTGCGGGTGGCAGCCTTCGAACGCGTGCTGGTGGCCGGGCAGGCCGTAGAGGCTGTTGCGACGGCTGTACGCGAGGCCGAGGTAGCCGCGCTCACCGATCCACGACAGGCCCAGCCCGAAGGTGTCCGATTCGCTGTAGCTGCCGTCGACGCGGCCGCCGCCACTCCAGCCGCTGCCGACGCCATAGTCCCGGGCATTGCGGCGCGCGCCCTCGAGGTGCAGCGCGAGGTTGCTGCCGACGGCGGTCGTGAGGTCGAAGGCGCCAGCGCCCTCGCGGCCGTTGGTTCGGCCCTGCAGCTCGACGCTGCCTTCGAGCCCGCGGGTCGGCATGCGTGTCGGCACCCGGTTGTCGAGCACGTTGACCACGCCACCCACCGCGCCACCGCCGTAGGCCAGCGCCGAGGGGCCGCGCAGCACCTCGATCTGCTGCGTCAGCAGCGGCTCCGAGACCACGGCGTGGTCGGGGCTGATGGTCGAGGCGTCCTGGACCTCGGCGCCGTCGGACAGCACCTTGACGCGCGGGCCGTCCATGCCGCGAATGATCGGGCGGCTCGCGCCGGCGCCGAAGTGCGTGCTGCGCACGCCGTTTTCCGACTCGAGCGTTTCGCCCAGCGTGGCGCCGCGGCGCAGTACCAGCGCATCGCCTTCGAGAATGGACACCGGCGTGGTCATGTCGGCGCCGCCGAGCGACAGGCCGCTGGCGGAGACGGTCACGGTGCCGAGCGTGGGAACGGGAGAGACCGGCAGGGTGGCGGGCGCGGCAGGCGACTGGGCCCAGGCGGCGTGGTGCGCGAGCGTGAGAACGGCAGCGCCAACGGCGCTGATACGGAAATTGCGTGTCATGTGAAAACTCGTTGAAACCAGGGAAAAGCCGGCCGCTCCCGCACGGCGAATGCTTTCGCCACGGAAGGGGCCGCCGTCAGGACGGGGGAAGGTTCAACGATTCACAGGAGGGCCACGCGCGTCGAAAAACGTGACCCAGCGGACGAGGGCTTCGCCCAGGAAATAGTGGAAGCGCGCCATCGGCAAGGCGATGGGCAATACCACGAGGGGAACCGACAGTGCGGCAGCGCCGCCGGCCAGTTGGTCGTACAGCCGGCAGTCGGCGTCGACGTGTTCGCCGAACAGCGCGAGCAGCCCGCCCTGCTCGACCTTGTGCACATGGCCCATGCCGTGGGCCTGCGCCACAGCCACGGACGCCGGGGCATTGCTCGCGCCGGGGTGCAGCACCCGGTGCATCAGCCCCAGCGTGGACGCGAGCCAGAGCGCCACCGCCAGGGCGATGAGGAGGCTTGCGTTGCCGCGGGAATGGCGCAGGGCGTGCATGCGGAGGAGCGCGTCAGTCCTTGACGCGCGCCGCGAAGGTCTTCTGGAACTTCTCGACCTTGGGCCCGACCACGAAGGCGCAGTAGCCCTGGTTCGGGTGGTTCAGGAAGTAGTCCTGGTGGTAGGCCTCGGCGGTCGAGTAGTTGGCGAGCGGCGCCACCTCGGTCACCACCGGCGAACCGTAGGTCTTGCTGGCTTCGATCTCGCGGATGACTGCTTCGGCCACCTGCTTTTGTGCATCGCTCGTGTAGTAGATGCCGCTGCGGTACTGCGTGCCGACATCGTTGCCCTGGCGGTTGAGCGTGGTCGGGTCGTGCACCACGAAGAAGATCTCCAGCACTTCGCGCAGCGCGATCTCGCGCGGGTCGAAGACCAGCTTGACCACCTCGTTGTGTCCGGTGCGGCCGGTGCAGACCTGCTCGTAGCTGGGGTTGACCGTCTGGCCGTTGCTGTAGCCGGACTCGACGTAGACCACGCCGCGCACGCGATCGAACACCGCTTCGGTGCACCAGAAGCAGCCGCCGCCGAGCACGATGGCCTCGGTGGCGGGGGACGTGGACGGGGGAGCGGTGGCGGACATGGCGGCGGCTTCGAAAAAGCGGAGCCCGCTATTGTCGCGGCTTGACGTGCCGGATGGGCCTCACTACATTACTAACCCGTCAGTCATTAACTTCATGCCCCGCTTCCTCAGCAACAAGCTCCTCTGCCCGGTCCGCGCCAAGCGCGAGCGCCGCAAGGAGGCGCGCCCGGGCGAACTGATCCAGGCCGCGCTCGAGTTGTTCGTCGAGAAGGGCTTCGCCGCGACGCGATCGGAAGAAGTGGCGGCGCGCGCCGGCGTGTCCAAGGGCACCCTCTTCCTCTATTTCCAGAGCAAGGAAGACCTGCTGAAGGCGGTGATCACCGAAAGCCTCGCGGGCCGCTTCACCGAATGGAACGAGGAATTCGAGGCCTTCGAGGGCAGCACCGCCGACATGCTGCGCTACTGCACCCAAGTCTGGTGGGAGCGCGTCGGCGCCACGCCCGTGTCGGGCCTGACCAAGCTGATGCTCAGCGAGGGCAACAATTTCCCCGAGCTCGCGGCCTTCTACCAGCGCGAGGTGGTGGCTCCGGGCCATGCGCTGATGCGGCGCATCCTGCGGCGCGGCATCGACCGCGGCGAGTTCCTGCCGGTGGACGTCGAGCACGCCATCTACACGGTGGTCGCACCGATGATTTTCCTGTTCCTCGTGAAGCACAACAGCACCTGGGTCGAGAGCGACATCGAGCTCGACCCGCTGAAGTACATCGCGACCCAGACCGAGATCGCCATTCGCGGCCTCTCCCGCCACCCGGCCTCGATTTCCCCGGCCGCCTAAAATCGTGGGTTTGCCTGAGTCCCACTCCGAAAAGAGAAACACATGAACACCCCCGCCACCCACGAGCGTCTGCGCTTCAACATGATCGAGCAGCAGATTCGACCCTGGGACGTGCATGACCCGCTGGTCCTCGAACTGCTCAACACGATCCGCCGCGAGGACTACGTGCCCGCGGTTCATCGCGCGCTGGCCTTCTTCGACATGGAACTGCCGCTGGGCAATGGTGCCGAGCCCGGCCAGACCATGCTCGCGCCCAAGATCGAAGCCCGCACGCTCAACGACCTCAAGGTGCAGCCGCACGAATCGGTGCTCGAGATCGGCACCGGCTCCGGCTTCATGGCCGCGCTGCTGGCCGGCCGCGCCGCCAAGGTGCTGTCGCTGGAAATCGACGCCACGCTGGCCGAACGCGCCGCCCAGACGCTGCAACGCAACGGCGTGACCAATGTCGAAGTGCGCCACGCCGACGGTTCCAGGCCGCTGCCCAGCGGCCCGACCTTCGACGTGATCGTGCTCAGCGGCTCGGTCGCACGCATTCCGCAGGGCCTGCTGGGCTCGCTCAACATCGGCGGCCGGCTCAGCGCCATCGTCGGCAACGAGCCGATGATGCGGTCCCACTTCGTCACCCGCGTGAGCGAAGGCCAGTGGGAAACCACGCAGCCCTGGGACACCGTCGCACCCCGGCTGCTGAATTTCCCCGAACCCTCGCCTTTCAACTTCTAGCCGCACCGGCGCAGCGCGCGGCGTCGTCGCTCTTCCTGCGGGAGAGCGACGCATGGCCCCGCCCGCTGCGTCCCTGAGTCACCCGGAACCCATCTTCATGATCGACCAAGTCCGCCCCTCCGACCTCGATGCCTGGTTCGCCCAGGACCCTGCGGCGGTGCCCGTGCTGCTCGATGTGCGCGAACCCTGGGAGTTGCAGACCGCGAGCGTCGTGCCGCAGGGCTTCACGCTGGTGGCCATTCCCATGAACGAGATTCCGTCACGCCTGGGCGAGCTCGACGCCAGCCACCGCATCGCCTGCCTGTGCCATCACGGCGCACGCAGCCAGCGCGTCGCGGCCTTTCTCTCGCAGAACGGCTTTGCCGACGTGGCCAACGTGGCCGGCGGCATCGATGCCTGGTCGGCGCTGCGCGACGCCGGCGTTCCGCGCTACTGACTCTTTCCCTCCAAGGACGCACTCCATGCCCGCGACCCGCGTGACCCGGCTTCTCCCTCTTGCAGCCGCGCTGGCCGCGGCGCTCGCCCTGCCGGCCCACGGCCAGAGCCTGCTCACCCTCTACGAAGCGGCGCGCGACTACGACGCCACCTACCAGAGCGCACGGGCACAGTTCGACGCCAACCTGGCGCGCGCCGCGCAAGCGAAGGCCGGCATCCTGCCGCAGGTGGGCGTACAGGCCGGGGTGCAGCGCAACCAGTTCGACCTCGACGTGATCTCGGGCGCGCCGCCGGGCTCGAGCGAGCGCAACTTCAACACGCAGAACGCGGCCATCAGCGCCACGCAGCCGCTCTACCGTCCCGCCGCCTGGGCCGCCTACGAGCAGGGCAAGCGCCAGGCCGAGATCGCCCAGACCGTGCTGGCCACGGCCGAGCAGGACCTGATCGTGCGCGTGAGCCAGGGCTATTTCGACGTGCTGGCGGCACAGGACACGCTGGCACTGGTGCGCGCACAGAAGACCGCGGTGGCCGAACAACTGGCCTTCGCCCAGCGCAACTTCGAGGTCGGCACCTCGACCATCACCGATTCACGCGAGGCGCAGGCCCGCTACGACCTGGTGATCGCCCAGGAGATCGCGGCCGAGAACGACCTGCAGGTCCGGCGCCTCGCGCTCGACCAGTTGGTCGGACGCACCGGCAGCGCGCCGCTGCCGCTGGCCACGCCGGTGGCGCTGCCCGGCCCGATGCCGGCGGACATGAACGCCTGGGTGGCGCAGGCCGAGGCCGTGCATCCCGCGATCCGCCAGGCGCAGCTGGGCCTGGACGTGGCCGGCCTGGAAGTGCAGAAGGCCGAGGCCGGCCACAAGCCGACCATCGACGCGCAGGTGGGCTACAGCGTGACACGCAGCCCGCAGGGCAGCCTCACGACCACCGTGGGCACGCGTGCCAGCGGGCCCAGCATCGGCGTGGTGCTCAACATGCCGCTGTTCGCGGGCTTCGCGACCGAGAACCGGATCCGCGAGACGCTGTCGCTCGAGGAGCAGTCGCGCACGGTGCTCGAAGGCACGCGCCGCAACGTGACACAGGCCACGCGCACCGCCTACCTGGGCCTGATCTCGGGCGCGGGCCAGGTCAAGGCGCTGGAAGCGGCCGAGGCCTCGAGCCAGAGCGCGCTCGACGCCAACCGGCTCGGCTACCAGGTCGGGGTGCGCATCAACATCGACGTGCTCAATGCGCAGAGCCAGCTGTTCCAGACCAAGCGCGACCTGGCCGTGGCGCGCTACAACGTGCTGATGGGCAACCTCAAGCTGCGCCAGGCCAACGGCACGCTGGCACCGACCGACCTGCAGCCGATCAATGCCGCGCTGGCGCAGGGCGGCACGCCCACCCCACGCTGACCGCGCTGAGCCGCCGGATCAGTCGAGCGTCGGCTCGGCCCGCTCCGGCTCGCCAGCCGACGCCGGAGCAGCCGGGGGTGCCACAGCCGGCGGCTCCGCCGGCGCGGCCTGGATCGCGATCGCCAGCACCGCCGCGGCCGTGCGCTCCGCGGCGCCGCGGTTCGACGACGAGAAGGCGTGGGCCGACTGCACCATCGCCTCGCGCCGCACCGGGTCGCTCACGAGTTGCAGCGCGGCGCGCACCGCCTGCTCCATGCCCTGCACGCGCAGCGCCGCGCCGGCGGCCACCGAGAGGTCGGCGGCTTCGGCAAAGTTGAAGGTCGAGGGGCCCAGGATCACCGGGCAGCCGCAAGCGGCGGCCTCGATCAGGTTCTGGCCGCCCAGGTCCTCGAAGCTGCCGCCCAGCAGCGCAGCGTCGGCCAGGCCGTAGTACAGCGCCATCTCGCCCAGCGAATCGCCCAGCCAGATCTCCGACTGCGTCGGCGCACCCGCGGTGCTGCGTCGCGCGACCGCGAAGCCGTTGGATTCGATCAGCGCCGCGACCTCGTCGAAGCGCTGCGGGTGGCGCGGCACGATCATCCACTGCACCGCGGCGACCTGGCGCGCGATCGAGTCGATGCCGGGCGTGGCCTCGGGCAGCGGCGCATTGGCGCCGAAGCGCTTGAGCACGTCGAGCAGCTGCTGCTCCTCGCCGTCGCGCGAACTGGCCAGCACGACCAGCGGACGCGGCAGCTGCGACTTGAACTTGACGGCCGTCGCGAGCTGGCGCGCGTCGGGCGAGGCATCGAACTTGAGGTTGCCGTAGACGCCGGCCACCTTGGCGCCCAGCGACACCAGCCGGTGCGAATCGGCCTCGGTCTGGGCCCACACGGCCGTCAAGGCCGAGTACGCGGGCCGGGCCAGCCAGCCCAGGCGCTCGGCCGAGGCCAGCGATTTCTCGTTGAGCCGTGCGTTCGCCAGCACCAGCGGGATGCCGCGCTCGCGGCAGGCCGCGACCATCTCGGGCCAGACCTCGGTTTCCATCAGCACGCCGATGCGCGGCGCGAAGCGGTCGAGGAAGCGCGCCACGGCGCCCGGCGTGTCCCAGGGCTGCCAGACCTGCAGGTCGCCCGGCTCGAGCAGTTTGGCGCCTTCCTCGCGGCCGGTGGCGGTGCCGTGCGTGAGCAGGATCGGGATGCCCGGGTGCTGGCGCCGCAGTTCGGCGATCAGGATGCCGGCCGCGCGCGACTCGCCCAGCGAGACCGCGTGCACCCAGCACCAGCCGGCGCCGACCGCGGCGTCGTCGTAGTGGCCGAAGCGCTCCTCGACGGCATGGGCGTAGCCCGGTTCGGCGACGGCGCGCCGGCGCAGCTTGCGCCGCACCAGCGGCTGGGCCAGGGAAGTGAAGAGCCCGTAGAGGCGAAGCGAGAAAGAACGCACGCTGACCGGGACCTCAGTGCGCGGCTTCAGCCAGCGAGTAGTCGGGCTTGACGGTCTTGAGCAGCGCCAGCATTTCGCCTTCGATGCGGTGCAGCGCGGCCTCGGTCTGGCCCTCGAAGCGCATCACGAGCACCGGCGTGGTGTTCGAGGCGCGGATCAGGCCGAAGCCGTCGGGCCAGTCGACGCGCACGCCGTCGATGGTCGAGATGCTCGCGGGGGCCGGGAACTTCACGGTCTTGATCAGCTGGTCGACCAGCGCGTGCGGCTCGCCCTCGGCGCACTTCACGTTGAGCTCGGGGGTCGAGAAGCTGCTGGGCAGGCCGTCGAGCACGGTGCTCGCATTGGGGCTCTTGCTCAGGATTTCGAGCAGGCGGCAGCCCGCATAGGTGCCGTCGTCGAAACCGAACCAGCGCTCCTTGAAGAAGATGTGGCCGCTCATCTCGCCGCCCAGCGGGGAATCGATCTCCTTCATCTTGGCCTTGATCAGCGAGTGGCCGGTCTTGTAGATCATCGGCACGCCGCCCGCGGCCTCGATGGCCGGGCCCAGGCGCTGCGAGCACTTGACGTCGTAGACGATGGTGCCGCCCGGCACGCGCGAAAGCACGTCCTGCGCGAACAGCATCATCTGGCGGTCGGGGTAGATGTTGTTGCCTTCGCGGGTCACGATGCCCAGGCGGTCGCCGTCGCCGTCGAAGGCCAGGCCCAGTTCGGCGTCGCCGGCCTTGAGCGCGGCGATCAGGTCCTTGAGGTTCTCGGGCTTGCTCGGATCGGGATGGTGGTTGGGGAAGTTGCCGTCGACCTCGCTGAACAGCTCGGTCACCTCGCAGCCGATGGCGCGCAGGATCGCGGGTGCCGTGGCGCCGGCGATGCCGTTGCCCGAGTCGACCACGATCTTCAGCGGTCGGGCCAGCTTGATGTCGCCGACGATGCGCTGCGTGTAGGCCTCAGTCACGTCGACCTTGCGCACGCTGCCGCCGGGGGCGAGCGTCGCGCTGTCGGCTTCCATCACCTGGCGCAGGCCCTGGATGTCGTCGCCGTAGATCGCGCGACCGGCCAGCACCATCTTGAAGCCGTTGTAGTCACGCGGGTTGTGGCTGCCCGTGACCTGGATGCCGCTGGTCGCGAGCGTGTTGGCCGCGAAGTACAGCATGGGCGTGGTGACCGCGCCCACGTCGATCACCTCGACGCCCGTGGCCACCAGGCCGCGGATCAGCGCCTCGACCAGCGAAGGCCCGGACAGGCGGCCGTCGCGGCCGACCGCCACTGCTTTTTCGCCGGCCGCGCGCGCAGCGCTTCCGAAGGCCTTGCCGAGCGCTTCCGCGATCTCGGGGTCGAGCGTGCTGGGGACCACGCCCCGGATGTCGTAGGCCTTGAAGATCGATGCGCTGAGTTGCATGGCGTTGCCCTGAAAGTTCTCAAAAACGGAAGCCATTGTAGGCATGCCCACCCGCGGCCAGATGTCCGGAAATGGCTACTTACGAGCGGGTGCAACCGTATGATCGATCGCATGGCCCAGGCATCTTCCTCCCCCGATCCCGGCGCACCCGCCGCCGCGCTGGAAAGCGATGCCTGCTATCTGGCCATGACGACGCACGATGCGCGCTTCGACGGCAGCTTCTTCACCGCCGTCACGTCCACCGGCATCTACTGCCGGCCGGTCTGCCGGGTGAAGCTGCCGCGACGCGAGAACTGCCGCTTCTTCCGGCACGCGGCCCAGGCCGAGGCCGAGGGCTTCCGCCCCTGCCTGCGCTGCCGGCCGGAGCTGGCGCCGCGCGCGGCGAGCTGGTCGACCGAGGACGCCTCGCGCATCCTGGCTTTGCAAGCCGCCCGCCTCATCGACGAACCCGACGCCTGGACAAACATGACCCCCACGCTCGGCACTGGCGTGTCCTCGCTGCCCCCCGAGGGGGCGCGTTTCGCCTTGGGGCGGCCCGGCGGCGACCTGGCCCCCACGCTCGGCACTGGCGTGTCCTCGCTGCCCCCCGAGGGGGCGCGTTTCGCCTTGGGGCGGCCCGGCGGCGAAACGAATGGTCCCTCCGTCGCGCAGATCGCACAGCGCATGGGCGTGAGCGATCGCCACCTGCGCCGCATCTTCGAGGCGCAGTTCGGCGTGTCGCCGCTGCAGTACCTTCAGACCCGGCGCCTGCTCGCGGCCAAGCAGCTGATCGCCGACACCGCGCTGCCGATGGCGCAGGTCGCGCTGGCCAGCGGCTTCGCGAGCGTGCGGCGCTTCAATGCCGCTTTCGTGGCGCACTACGGGCTCGTCCCGAGCGCGCTGCGGCGTGCGGGCGAGCAGCCCAGCGGCCACACCATTGCCGTGCGGCTGGGCTTTCGCCCGCCCTACGACGTGGACGCGGTGCTGGGCTTCTTCGCCCGGCGTGCGCTGCAGGGCGTGGAGGCCTTCGATGCCGGCGGCACACGCCTGGCGCGCACGCTGCGCGTCCAGCATGCGGGCCGCGCCTGCACCGGCTGGATCGAGATGCGCTTCGACCCCGCGCGCGAGCAGTTGCACCTGGCGGTGAGCGACACGCTGGCCGGCGCGCTGCCGGTGGTGATCAGCCGCGTGCGCGCCCTGCTCGACCTCGATGCCGAGCCGATGGCCATCAATGCCCTGCTGCACACCGCCTTCCCCTTGGGCGACGGCCTGCGCGTGCCGGGCACGGTCGACGGCTTCGAGCTGGCGGTGCGCGCGGTGCTCGGCCAGCAGATCACGGTGGCCGCGGCACGCACCATCGGTTCGCGGCTGGTGGCCGCTTTCGGCGAGGCCATCGAGACGCCCATCGTCGGGCTCACGCACCTGTTCCCTACGCCGGCCGCGATCGCGGCGGCCAGCGGCGACGCACTGGGTCAGCTGGGCATCGTGCGCCAACGGCAGGCGGCATTGCAGGCATTGGCGCAGGAGGTGGCCTCGGGCCGGCTCGCGCTGCATGCGGGCGCCGACGTGCCGGCCACCTTGGCCGCACTGCAGGCGCTGCCGGGCATCGGCGACTGGACCGCGCAGTACATCGCGATGCGCGCCCTGCGCTGGCCCGATGCCTTCCCCTCGGGCGACGTGGCGCTGCAGAAGGCACTGGGGGTGGGCACGGCACGTGCCGCGGCCGAGGCCTCGCAGGCCTGGCGCCCCTGGCGCAGCTACGCGGTGCTGCGCGCCTGGCACACACCGCCTGCCACCGCGGTGGCATCGACAGATCGGAGCCCCTCATGAAGTTCAAGACCCCCCTCCTCCACACGCTGCACATCGACAGCGCGCTCGGCGGCGTCACGCTGGCCGCCACCGACGACGGATTGGCCGGGCTCTGGTTCGACCAGCAGCGCCACCTGCCCGACATGCGCGGCTGGCAGCCCGACGACACGCACCCCGTGCTGCGCGCCGCCGCGGTCCAGCTGCAGGGCTATTTCGCCGGCACGCGCAGCCACTTCGACCTGCCGCTCGACCTGTCGCACGGCACCGCCTTCCAGCAGGCCGTGTGGCAGGCGCTGCTGGCCATTCCCTCGGGCCAGACCACCAGCTACGGCACGCTGAGCCAGCGCGTGGGCAACCCCGCGGCGGTGCGCGCGGTCGGTGCCGCGGTCGGCCGCAACCCGATCAGCGTGATCGTGCCTTGCCACCGCGTGCTCGGCGCCGACGGTTCGCTCACCGGCTATGCGGGCGGGCTCGAGCGCAAGACCGCGCTGCTGACCCTCGAAGGCGCCCGGTAGCATCAGGCCCGGCGTTTCGCGCGCGCATTCGACCTCTCTATGACTACAACGAACAACAACACCGTCACCGCCCTCGCCTCGCCCAAGGCGTCCAACGCCTGGCTCCTCGACCTGGTGCTGCTGGGTGCGCTGTGGGGCGCGTCCTTCCTGTTCATGCGCATCGGCGCCGCCGAGTTCGGCGCGCTGCCGGCCGCCGCGGTGCGGGTCACCGTGGCCGCGCTGTTCCTGCTGCCGCTGCTGTTCCTGCGCGGCCAGAGTGCGGCGCTGAGGCAGCACTGGAAGGCCAGCCTGCTGATCGGCGTGCTCAACTCCGGCCTGCCCTTCGCCTTCTTCTGCTTTGCGCTGCTCACCATCAACAGCGGACTCGCGGCCGTGCTCAACGCCACCGTGCCGATGTTCGGCGCGCTCGTGGCCTGGGCCTGGTTCAGCGAGCGGCCCAGCGGTTCGCGCATCGTCGGGCTGCTGATCGGCTTCACCGGCGTCGCGATGCTGGCGAGCCGCAGCGCCGGCCTGCATGCCGATGCCAGCGGCCACAGCGCCACCTGGGCCGTGCTGGCCTGCCTGGCCGCCTGCCTCTGCTACGGCGTGGCGGCCAGTGCCACGCGACGCCACCTGAGCGGCGTGCCGGCGCTGGCCACCGCCACCGGCAGCCAGCTCGGCGCCACGTTCTTCCTCGCGCTGCCCGCGCTCTGGTTCTGGCCCGAGAAGATGCCCAGCCTGCGTGCCTGGCTCGCACTCGTCGTGCTGGGCGTGGCCTGCACCGGCCTGGCCTACATCCTGTTCTTCCGCCTGATCGAGCGTGCCGGCCCGGCCCGCGCGCTCACCGTGACCTTCCTCGTGCCGGTGTTCGCGGTGTTCTACGGCACCGTGTTCCTCGGCGAGCACATCACGCAGTGGATGCTGATCTGCGCGGCCGTGATCGTCTGCGGCGTGGCGCTGTCGACGGGTCTGGTGAAGCTGGGCCGTAAGGCCTGAGCGCGGCCAGTCAGATGCTTCCGGCCACGACGTTGATCGACAAGGCCAGCACCAGCATGTTGAACGCGAAGGCCAGCACGCCGTGCACGAGCGTGATGCGCCGCATGACGCGCGAGATGACCTGTACGTCCGACACCTGCGAGGTCATGCCGATCACGAAGGAGAAGTAGAGGAAGTCGAAGTAGTCCGGGTCCAGCTTGCCCGGAAAGTCCAGGCCCGGCCCGGCGTCCGTCTTCTGCATCTCGGCCTGGTAGTAGCGGTGCGCGTAGTGGAAGGCATAGATCGTGTGGATCAGCAGCCACGAGCTCGCGAGCGCGAGCAGCCCCAGTGCGATGTGCGCGGCCCGCTCGATGCCGTCGAATTGCTTGACCTGCTGCAGCAGCATCGTGATGGCCGACACCGACGCGGCCACGGCCGTGAGCATGATGACCAGGATCAGCACGTTGGGCGGGTCGAGCGACTGGGAGCGCGCCCGGGTGTGCTCGGCATCGAAGGTCTCGGCCAGCCACCAGGCCAGCAGCAGGTAGACGGCCGTGCCGAAGCTCCAGCCGAGCAGGCCGCGCGCGATGCCGCCCATCGGCCAGGGCACCAGTCCGATGGCCAGTCCGGCCGCCGCGCCGTAGGCCAGTCGCTGCAGCCCGGCCGCTTTCGAGAGATGCGTGTGCATGGCGCTCACTTTAGCGAGGCCGCCACCAGCCGGCCCAGCGTGACCACAGCCTCTTCGGCCCGCGCATCCCAGGCATGCCCATAGTTGAGCCGCAGGCAGTTCGCGAAAGCCCGGCTGGCCGAAAAGATCGGGCCCGGCGCCACGCTGATGCCCAGCGCCAGCGCGCGGCGATGGATCTCGATCGCATCGACGCCCTCGGGCAACTCGACCCAGAGGAAGTAGCCGCCGGCCGGTCGCGTGGCACGCGTGCCGGCCGGGAAATGCCGCGCCACCGCCTCCGCCAGCGGCGCCTGCTGCCCGGCCAGGGTCAGCCGAAGCTTCCGCAGGTGCTTGTCGAAGCCGCCGTGTTCGAGGTAGGTCGCGAGCGCCGCCTGCGCGGGCGCCGAGGCGCCCAGCGTGGTCGTGAGCTTGAGCCGGCCCACGGCCTTGGCATGGCGCCCGGGCGCGGCCCAGCCGATGCGGTAGCCCGGCGCCAGGCACTTGGAGAACGAACCACAGTGCATCACCAGCCCCTGCGTGTCGAAGGCCTTGGCCGGCAGCGGGCGCTTGTCGCCGAAGTAGAGCTCGGCATAGACGTCGTCCTCGATCAGCGGGATCTCGTGCTGCGCGAGCAGCGCCACCAGCGCCTTCTTCTTGGCCTCGGGCATCAGGCTGCCCAGCGGGTTCTGGAAGGTGGTCATGAGCCAGCAGGCACGCGGTTTGTGGCGCTCGATGGCGTGCGCCAGCGCCGCCAGGTCGATGCCCTCGCGCGGATGCGTGGGCACCTCGATGGCCTGCAGGCCCATGCGTTCCAGCGCCTGCAGCGCTGCATAGAAGGTGGGCGATTCCACGATCACCGAATCGCCGGGCCGCGTGACCGCCGCCAGGCAGAGGTTGAGGGCTTCCAGCGCGCCGTTGGTGATCACGATCTCGTCGGGGTGCACATGCAGGCCGTCGGCCAGGTAGCGCAGCGCGATCTGCCGGCGCAGCGCGGCGTTGCCGGGCGTGAGGTCGTCGACCGTGCTCCAGGGATCGAGCGTCTTGGCGCTCGAAGCCAGCGCCTGGCCCAACCGGGCCAGCGGAAACAGCAGCGGGCTCAGGAAGGCCGAGCCGAAGGGCACCACGTCGCGCGTCTTGCTGGCCTCGAGGATCTCGAACACGCGGTCGCTCACGTCGACCGCGATCGAGGCATCGGCCGGCTGCGAACTCAGGTCGGGCTCGGGCGGCACCCGGCGGGCCTTGGCGACGGCCGCCGCCACGTAGTAGCCCGAGCGCTCTCGCGCCCGGATCAGGCCGCGCGCCTCGAGCAGGTAGTAGGCCTGGAACACCGTCGAGGCGCTCACACCGCGGCTGGCGGTGGTGTGGCGCACCGAGGGCACGCGGTCGCCGGGTTGCAGCACGCCGCTGCGGATCGATTCCTCGACATCGGCCGCCAGGGCCTCGTAGCGCTTCATGCAGGGCTCCGAAAGAAGCAGGCGGCACGCCTGATCCGTATTTTCTTGAGTGATTCGATACGTTGAGGCAACTGCACCGATTCGATCCCATCAGTGTATTCCTCCCGCACTCTTTCATTCTGATCCGGTTTTTCGACAAGCAACTGATGATTCTCCAACTGATGCGATCGGCCTAGCATCGGTTTCCGTCTTCGCACCGCCCGCCGCCTTCGCAGGGAACGGGGCGAAGCTGCCCCACGAAGCGTCCGTCCATGAATCCCACCGCCCTGCTGCTGGCCACCTTCCTTCTTTCCATCGTCGGCCTGTTCGGCTTCATCTGGTCGCTGCGCAAGGGCCTGTTCGACGCTGAGGCCAGCGGCGCACGCACCATCTTCTCGCCGGGCGAGATCGGCCAGCCCGAGGAGCCCTCGGCCAGCGCCGACCAGCACCATGCGCTCACGCGCGTGGTCGCGGCGCACGCCGGCGAGGTCGCCGGCCCGGCCCCCACCGAGCTGGCCGCGCGCGAGGCCGCCGACCGCTCGAGTTCCTTCCCGGCGTTCATGCTGATCGCCTGCGCCACGGTCTGGCTGGTGGTCGCCTCGGCGGCCGGCCTGCTGAGCTCGTTGAAGCTGCACTGGCCCGACCTGCTGACCGACCAGGCCTGGCTGAGCTTCGGCCGGCTGCGCACGCTGCACCTGAATGCCGTGGCCTACGGCTGGGCGCCGATGGGCCTGCTCGGTCTGTCGATCTGGATGCTGCCGCGCCTGCTCAAGACGCAGCTGCAGGGCGGACGGCTGGTCATCGTCGGCACGCTGCTCTGGAACGCCGGCCTGGTCGCGGGCCTGGGCGCTCTGGCGGTGGGCATCAACGCGGGCATGGAATGGCTGGAAATCCCCTGGCAGATCGGCGCGCTGTTCGCGCTCGGCGGCATGCTGATCGGCCTGCCGATGGCGCTGATGCTGCAGCGCCGCCAGGTGCAGCACCTCTACGTGTCGGTCTGGTACATGGGCGCGGCGCTGTTCTGGTTTCCCACGCTCTACATCGTGGCCAAGGTGCCGGGCGTGCACTTCGGCGTCGAGCAGGCGACCATGAACTGGTGGTTCGGCCACAACGTGCTGGGCCTGTTCTACACGCCGCTGTCGCTGGCCTGCGTCTACTACTTCCTGCCCAAGGTCATCGGCCGGCCGGTGCGTTCGTACAACCTGTCGCTGCTGGGCTTCTGGACGCTGGCCTTCTTCTACGGCCAGGTCGGCGCGCACCACCTGATCGGCGGGCCGATTCCCGAATGGCTGATCACGCTGTCGATCGTGCAGAGCGTGATGATGGTGATCCCGGTGGTCGCGTTCTCGCTCAACCAGCACCTGACGCTCAAGGGCCACTTCGGCGCACTGCGGCATTCGCACGTGCTGCGCTTCATCGTCTTCGGCGCCGTGATGTACACCTGCGCCTCGCTGCAGGGCTCGTTCCAGGCGCTGCGCTCCTTCAACGCGGTCACGCACTTCACCCACTTCACGGTGGCCCACGCCCACCTGGGCATGTACGGCTTCGTCTCGATGGTGATCTTCGGCGGCGTCTATTTCGCGCTGCCGCGCATCCTCGACGTGCGCTGGCCCCAGCCGGCGCTGATCAGCTTGCACTTCTGGCTGGTGGTCGCGGGCTTCACGGTCTACATGGTCACCCTGAGCATCGGCGGCTTGCTGCAGGGGCTGATCCTGCTCGACCCCGCGCGGCCCTTCATGGATGCGGTGGCGGTCACGCTGCCCTGGCTGCAGGGCCGCTCGATCGGCGGCGCGCTGATGACGCTGGGCCACCTGGTGTTCGCCTGGCACGTGCTGCTGATCTCCGCGCGCTCGGGCGTGTTCGCCCCGGCCGAGCGCCTCGCCTCCCCCGTCACCACCGCCTGAGAGGCCCTCATGGAAAACGAACTCAAGCTCGTCGGCGGGGCCATGGTCACGCTGTCCCTCGCCACCGCGGCCATGATCGTGGTGCCCTTCCTGCAGCTCAAGGACGATCCGGCACCACCGGCCCTGAAGCCCTACTCGAGCCAGGAACTGCGCGGCCGCGCGGTGTACTTGTCCAACGGCTGCATCGCCTGCCACACGCAGCAGCCCAGCACCACCGGCGCGGGCATTGCCGATGCGCGCCGCGGCTGGGGCCGCGCCTCGGTCGCGGGCGACTACCACTACGACACGCCGCCGCTGCTGGGCACGATGCGCACCGGGCCCGACCTGTTCAACATCGGCGTGCGCCAGCCCAGCGCCGACTGGCACCTGGGCCACCTGTTCCAGCCGCGCGCCTATGTGGCCGGCAGCAACATGCCGGCCTACCGCTTCCTGTTCGAGATCAAGAACGAGCAGACCGTGGCCAAGGGCGAACGCGTGGTCACGCTGCCGCCCGGAACGGTGTCGCTCAGCGAGATCGTGGTGGCGAAGCCCGAGGCGCTGGACCTCGTGGCCTACCTGCAGAGCATGAAGCGCGAATACCCGGTGCTCACGCCGGCCCAGGCCGAGGCCGTGATCCGCCTGCTGCCGCCCGGACGCCAGACTGGCGCCACCGGTGCGCCCGATCCCTCCACCGAAGAACAGAAGACCGATGCTCCCGCCGCCACAAAACCGTAAGAGCGAACACGACGATCCGCACGAGCAGTACAACCCGGTGCCGCACGTGGTGCTGGCCCTGGTCGGCGCGCTGATCGCCTGGGCGCTGGCCTACATCGTGATGGCACGGCCCGACGGCTTGGCCGGCCTGGGCGACCAGCGCCAGCCGGCCACGCTGGCGCAGGGCGCGGCGGCGGCACCGGGCGGCGCGGTCGATGGCCGCCAGCTCTTCGTCGCCAAGTGCCAGGCCTGCCACCAGGCCAACGGCCAGGGCCTGCCCGGCGTGTTCCCGCCACTCGCGGGCACCTCCTGGGTGAAGGACGCGCCGGCGCTGCCGGTGCAGATCCTGCTGCACGGATTGAACGGCCCGATCGAGGTCGCGGGCACGACCTACAACGGCGCCATGCCGGCCTTCGGCGAGCAGATGAACGACGCCGAACTCGCGGCCGTGCTGAGCTTCGTGCGCGGCGAATGGGGCAACGACAGCCCGCCCGTCACGGCCGACGCCGTGCAGGCCGCGCGCAAGGCCTCGGCCAGCCGCACCGAACCGTGGAACGGCGTGAAGGAACTCCAGGACTTCCTGGCCAAGGCCGAGACCCCGCCATGAGCGCTGCGCGCACGGCGCTCGCCACGCTGGCCGTCGCAGGGCTCGCGCTCGCGGCCTTTGCGGGCGTGACGCGCGGCTTCGCGGCCGTGACCTCCGACGGCGTGCGGCGCGCCGACATCGCGCAGGCGCCGCGTGCGCTGCCGGACCTCGCCCTGGTCGACGGTGCGGGCCGCAGGCTGCGGCTGAGCGACTACGCAGCGCCGAACGCGCCGATCACCTTCGTGACCCTGCAGTACCTGCGCTGCCAGACCGTGTGCCTGACCAGCGCCTCGGGCCAGTCCTGGCTGCAATCGGAGATCCGCGCGCGCGGACTCGAAGGGAAGATGCGCCTGCTCACGCTGAGCTTCGACCCCGCCAACGACACGCCCGCGGTGCTCGCGGCACATGCGCGACGGCTCGATGCCGACCCCGCGCTGTGGCGCTTCGCCACGGTCGCCGATCCAGCACAGCTGGCGCGCATGCTGTCGCTGTTCGGCGTCGTGGTGCTGCCCGACGGCCTGGGCGGCTACGTGCACAACACGGCGCTGTTCGTGATCGACGGCCAGGGCCGGCTCGCGCAGGCCCACGACGTCGACCGGCCCGACATCGCGCTGGCCGCGCAGCTCCAGGCCCCATGAGTCCCACCACGCGCCGCACGCTGATCGCCTGCGCCCCGGCGCTGGCGATCGCCGCGCTCGCGCCCGCGCATCCCTGGCTCGAACACACGATGGCACGGCACATGGGCCTCGAGTTGCCGGCCCTGTTCCTGCTGGGCTGTGCGCTGCCGCTGTGCAGCGGCGCGGCGCGCTCGCCACGCTTCGCCGCCTGGAACGCGCACGGCCTGCCGGGCCTGCTGGCGGCGCTGTGCACCACCGGCTTCTGGATGCTGCCGGCCGCGCTCGACCGCGCGGTGCTGCACGAGGGCATGGCGCTGGCCAAGGTCGCGAGCCTGGTGGCTGCAGGCGCCTGGGCCGCGGCTTCGTGGCCGCGCGCTGGCACGGTGCTGCAGGCCTTCTTCGTGCTCAACGGCTTCTGGATGATGCTGGCCGCGGGCCTGCTCTACCAGGAGGCGCCGCAGCAGCTGTGCGCGGTGTACCTGGTCGACCAGCAGCCCGCGGCCGGCCGCGCGCTGGTGCTCTGGGCCGCGGCCGGCCTGGCCGCGTGGCTGGTGCACCAGGCCTGGGTGTCGCGCGTCTTCACGCAGGCCGAAGACGAACCGTCGACTGCGGCGGTCGCGCCATGATCCAGGCCATCGCCACGCTGATCGGACTCCAGCTGCTGGGCGAGATGCTGGTCGCGGGCTTCGGCCTGCCGCTGCGCCGTACGCTCGACGGCATCGCCACCGCGCTGCCGATGCCGGTGGCCGTCGTGTGCTTGCCGTGCATCGGCTGGCTGTAGCGCCCAACTGCTAGGGTCGAACCGGCCGCAACTGATGCTGTTCGGGCTCGACCCCAAAGCCGACAATCGGCCCCATCCCCGCGCGCGCCCGAGTGCGCGCAGGCCCACGATCACGACAAGTGCCCCCGATTTGAAGCTGCTGCATTCCCCTCGCCGCCTGCTGGCCCTGCTCGCACTCTGCGCCCTCCCCGCGCTGGCCGCCGCAGCCGAACCCGCGCCCGCCGCATCGCGCGCCGTACCCGACACCATCGCGCAGCGCGTGGCCGCCTGCATCGCCTGCCACGGCCGCGAAGGCGCCACCAACAACGCGGCCTTCTTCCCGCGACTGGCCGGCAAGCCCGAGGGCTACCTGTTCAACCAGCTGGTGAGCTTCCGCGACGGCCGACGCTTCAACTCGGACATGGTCCATCTGGTGCAGCACCTGTCGGACGACTACCTGCGCGAGATGGCCGCCTACTTCGCCGGGCTCGACCTGCCCTACCCCGCGGTCTCCACCGCCAGCGACGCCTCGGCCGAAACGCTGGCGCGCGGCAAGACGCTGGCGCTGCAGGGCGACGCGGCGCGCGGCATCCCCGCGTGCACGCAATGCCACGGCGCGGCGCTCACCGGCGTGCAGCCCGGCATCCCGGCGCTGGTCGGCCTGCCGCGGCTTTACCTGTCCTCGCAGCTCGGCGCCTGGCTCACCGACGACCGCCACGCGCTCGCGCCCGACTGCATGGCCCAGGTCGGCCGCAAGCTCGACACCGCCGACATCAACGCCGTCGCGGCATGGCTTGCATTGCAGCCGGTACCCGACCGCGCCAAGGCCGTGGCCGCGCTGCCCGGCCCGCTGCCCATGCCCTGCAGTGCCATGCCGGCCTCGGTGAAGTGAGGACGCGACCATGTTGAAACGCTTCCTCTACCTCCTCGCCGGCCTGGTCGTGCTGCTGGTGCTCGGCACCGCGGCGCTGATCGCACTCAACCTGCGCGGCGAAGACACGCTGCCCGCCGAGGCCGGCCCGGACTTCGAAGCCACGCCGGCCCAGGTCGACCGCGGCCGCTACCTCGCGCTGGCCGGCAACTGCGCAGGCTGCCACACAGTGCGCGGCGGCCAGCCCTATGCGGGCGGCCTGGGCATCGAGACGCCCTTCGGCACCGTCTATGCGAGCAACCTCACGCCCGATGCGCAGCAGGGCATCGGCAGCTGGAGCCCGGCGCACTTCTGGCGCGCGATGCACAACGGCCGCTCGAAGGACGGTCGCCTGCTCTACCCCGCCTTCCCCTACCCGAGCTTCACGCGCATCACCCGCGAGGACTCCGACGCGCTCTACGCCTACCTGCGCAGCGTGCCGGCCTCGGCCACGCCGAACGCGGCGCACCGGCTGCGCTTTCCCTACGACACGCAGGCCGCGCTGGCCGTGTGGCGCGCGCTCTCGTTCACGCCCGCGCCCTTCGTGCCCGATCCGGCGCAGCCGGCCGAGTGGAACCGCGGCGCCTACCTGGTCGAGGGCCTGGGCCACTGCATCGCCTGCCACGGCACGCGCAACGTGCTCGGCGCCACCGAGGAAAAGCGCGGCCTGTCGGGCGGCCTGATCCCGATCGAGAACTGGTACGCGCCCTCGCTCGCCTCCAGGCGCGAAGCCTCGGTCGCCGACTGGGAAACGCGCCACGTGGTCGCACTGCTCAAGAACGGCACCGCGCCCGGCGGCTCGGTGATGGGCCCGATGGCCGACGTGGTCTTCCGCAGCACGCAGCACCTGAGCGAGGTCGACCTCACGGCCATGGCCGTCTACCTGCAGAAGCTGCCCGACGCCACCGCGCCGGCACCCGCGCCGCAGCGGCGCGACGTCGGCACGATGGAACGCGGCGCGCGCATCTACGACCAGCGCTGCGCCTACTGCCACGGCGACGCGGGCCAGGGCGCGACCGGCGCCTACCCGCCGCTGGCCGGCAGCCGCGCGGTGAACATGGACACCCCCGCCAACCTGATCCAGGTGGTGCGCCACGGCGGCTTCCTGCCCGCCACGGCCGGCAACCCACGCCCCTACGGCATGCCGCCCTTCGGTCACGTGCTCGACGACAACGACATCGCGGCCGTGCTGACCTATGTGCGCGGCAGCTGGGGCAACGATGCGCCGGCGGTGTCGCAGCGGGACACGATGCGGCGCTGAGGGCGAATGACGATCCCTGTGCAAGGTTATTTATCCCTACAATAGGGACAAATAGCCTTCATTCAGGGATTCAATGGCTTCCGTCGACTTTCTGTTCACCCCCACTGTCCAGCGCGTGCTCGGCACGACACTGGGTCAGCCGGAGCGATCCTTCACGCTCCAGGAGTTGCTGCGGCAGGCCGATGCGGGCCGCGGGAGCGCCCAGAAACAGATCGACCGCCTGATCGAAGCCGGCGTACTCATGGAAGAGCCACGCAGAGGTCGGCAGCGGAGCATCCGCGCCAACACCGCGTTCTTCCTGTACCCGGAATTGCGAAGCATCGCGCTGAAGACCTTCGGCCTGATCGACCCTCTGCGAGAGGCGTTGCAAGTCCATGCCGATCGCATCGACGAGGCCTTCATCTTCGGCTCGGTGGTCAAAGGCACGGACACCGCGAAGAGCGACATCGACGTCATGGTCGTGGGCACGGTCGCTCCGCTCGACCTGTTCGAGGTGTCCAGCCAGCTGCAGCAGAAGCTCGGGCGCGTGGTGCAATTCAACGTCTATGAGCCGCAGGAATGGCGCCACCTGGTCAAGGAAGACCCGGTGGTTTCCCAGATCGTCCATGGCCCGAAATTGCAGGTGATACCCTATGCCCAGACCGACTGAGTACGAGAACCTCATCCGAACACGCGCACTCGAAGCGGTGCAGCCCACGCCCGGTGCAGTGGCGGGGTTCCTGAAGAACGCCGAGAGTTTCCTGGCCTTGTCCAAAGCACTGCTCGCCGGCACGCCGTTGAGCACCGAGCCGATGCAGGTGTTCACGAATGCCTACGAGGGCTACCACCAATTGGTGCAGGCCGTCCTCGAGTTCCACGAAGTGCGCACCAAGGAAGCGGGTCGCGCCCTGGCGATCCAGCGCGTCAGCGCCGACTTGAAGCTGCTGCCCGCGGAAATGGATGCGGTCATTCGTGCGCATGAACGACGCAACGCCACCTCTTACCGCTCGCCGTTTCCGCCCTTGTCCAAGGCAGACGCCGCGACGATGTGCGGCATCCTGGAGCGGTATCTGCCAGCGGCAAGAGCCCTCACGGGCGTCGCCATGTGACGGGGACTTGCGCCGCCCCCTCCGGGCCATGGCACAAGCAGGGCATCATTCACTTTCACGTGAACGACCCGCCGGAAACCGCCCATGCCCAACCCCATCGCCCCCGTCCCGCTCGACAAAGCCTATCGCCTGCTCAACCACGGCCCGACGGTGCTGGTGTCTGCCCGCCACGACGGCGTGGACAACGTGATGGCCGCGGCCTGGGCCTGCGCGCTGGACTTCGCGCCGCCCAAGCTCACCGTCGTGCTGGACAAGGCGACCAAGACCCGTGAGCTGGTCGAGCGCAGCGGCACTTTCGTGATCCAGGTGCCGACGGCGGCGCAACTGACGCTCACCCACACGCTGGGCACGCACAGCCTGCGCGACGAGGCCGACAAACTGGCGCGCTCGGGCGTGCAGCTGTTTCGCATGGAGGGCAGCGACCTGCCCTTCGTCGAGGGCTGCGCGGCCTGGTTGTCCTGCAAGGTGATCGCAGAGCCCCACAACCAGGCGACCTACGACCTGTTCATCGGCGAAGTCGTCGCAGCCTGGTCGGACACGCGGGTGTTCCGCGAGGGCCATTGGCACTTCGAGAGCGCCGACCCGGCCTTGCGCAGCCTGCATTACATCGCCGGCGGGCATTTCCTTGCGATCGGGGAGTCGCTGACCGTTCCCTCGGTTCAGCCTTAGCCGACGGGGGGAGCCAGCGGCTCAGCGCGCCGCCTGCGACTGCAGGCAGAAGGCGAAGAAGGCGTCGAGTTCGGTCGATTTGTCGAACACCGCATCGGCACCCAGCGCCAGGCTGCGATGGCGGATGCTCGGGGTCGGGTAATTCGTCAGCACCACCGCATGCTGACCCTGTGACCGGCCCTGCAACTGGCGCAGCACGCCGAGCCCGGAGCCCTCCTTGAGGAACAGGTCGACCACGGCCAGTTCCCAGGCGTTCGGGTGGCGCTCAAGCCAGGTGTTGGCGTCGCGCTCGCCTTCCGCGATGCCGACCACCTCGGCATGCGCCAGGTCCTC
Source organism: Variovorax frigidus (assembly GCF_051216515.1). Taxonomy (NCBI): domain Bacteria; kingdom Pseudomonadati; phylum Pseudomonadota; class Betaproteobacteria; order Burkholderiales; family Comamonadaceae; genus Variovorax; species Variovorax frigidus. The sequence goes on along the minus strand of NZ_JBPJZF010000003.1, from coordinate 337,215 downwards.
CAGCGTCGGAACGAGGTTGTCCCGGATGGTCTGGTTGTCCTCGACAAGAAATATCTTGAGTGTCATGGCCGGCTTGGGACGCCGCGCACGGCGCGGCCTTCAGGCGTGTACCGCTCACGCGGCGGGACGCTCCAGAAAAGCCGGCAGCCCGACTGCCACGCGCTGCAGGAACTCGAGTTCCTGCGCCGGCAGGTTGCAGGGCACCGTGTCGAGATGGCACAGCGTGCCGAACAGCGTGCCGCCCTCGAGCACCAACGGAATCGCGTGGTACGACACCACGACACCCTGGTAGGGATGGCCATCGAGCCGATGGTCGAAGGCCGAATTCTCCGTCAGGAAGATCCCGTCGCGAAAAACGAACTGGCAGAAGCTGTCCTGCAACGACACCTCGGCCAGAAAGCCGGGCTGGACAGCGCCGGTCTTGTCGATCAGGTGCACGCACTGCAGCATCTCGCCGTTCAGACGGTAAATCGCGGTATAGCGATGCACCACCCGTTCGTTGAGACGGGCGAGCAAAGCACGCACGCCATTGCTCGAAGCGATGTCCATCAGGGCATCGAGGGCGGCGTCGGGATCGGGGTCGGCGGGAACCATGCGGCAATGTAGCAGCGCGAGCACTCACCCCGTGCAGGCCAAATGCCCGACCGGAGCGGACGCCCGCTCGACGCTCAGGCGCTGAGCTCTTCCGGCGTCTTGCCGGCTTCCAGCGCGGCCTTGAACCAGGCCGGACGCGGACCGCGGCCGCCCCAGGTGTGGCCTTGGTCGTCCTTGAACTTGACAGCGGCAGGCGATGCCTTGGCCTTCACCCGGGTCTTCGCACCGGCCTTGGGACCGCGCGTGCCGACGGTCTTCTTGACGGCTCTTGCGCGCTTCGGCTCGCCCGAAAAATCGAAATCGTCCGCGCTGAAGCCGTACACGCTGATCGCTTCCTGGATGCGGGCCAGCACGCCGTCGGCTTCTTTTTTGCGAAGCTGATCGGCCTGCTTTTGCAGCTGCGCGATTTGTCTTTGCACTTGAACGAATGTTTTTGCCATTGCGAAATTGAACCTTGACACAAAAGAAAGCGGAGCATACGCCACCGGATCGACAGGGCCGAACCGTCCAAAACGCCCCACTCCATGCCGGGATTCATTGCGCATCCTGGTCCAAGTGACGCCGTGGACCGGGCGTGCCCCGCTGTCAGGCGGCCGGCCCTTGCGGCTCGCCCAGCGACAGCATCAACCGGTTGGCCCAGTTGAAGAAGGCGGCGCCATGGACCACGTCGGAGACCGCGAGATCGTCGAGGCCCACCGAGCGCAGGGCGTCGACATGGGTGGCGTCGAACGCGACGGGCGTTGCCGACAGTGCGACCGACGCGGCCACGATCGCGTCCCAGCGCGGGTCCAACGCCGCGCCCACGCCTTCGTCGAGCAGGCGCTGGATGTCGGCCGAGCGCGGCGAAAAATGCGTCGCGAAGCGCGCATGCACCGACGCGCAGTAGATGCAGCCGTTGTAGCGCGAGGTGGCCGCGGCGGCCAGTTCGCGCTCGGCGCGCGGCAGGCCGGCCTCGGGGTTGTAGAAGATGTCCTTGTCGGTGCGGGTGCGCGCGCCGAGGATGTCCGGGTCGCGCGCCAGCAGCATGAAGTACGGCGACTTGGCGCGCGAGGCATCGACCAGGCCCGCCAGGTGCCGCTCGGTCAATTCTTCCTGCGGCAGCGGTTCGAGCCAGGGCAGCCATTCGAGCTGCGCCTGCGTGAAGGCGTTGGGCGGCACGTTGCCGGGATGCGAGAGGGTGAGGGTGCTCATGGAAGAGGAAGAAGTGCGTTCAGGCCGTGGCCAACGATGCGGAGCCGGCCGAGGCGGCCAGCGCGCGCAGGCCCGCGATCACGCGGATCTGGAAGCTCAGGAAAGAGACCAGCTGCGACAGCGTGACGATCTCGGTGGTCGACCAGCCCGCATCGAGCAGCGCCTGCAGCCACGCGGCCTCGGCATCGCGCGGATGGAACACCAGCCGGTGCGCATGCGCCAGGCCCGCGGCGAGCCGCGTGCCGAGCACGGCGCGGCGCACCTCGCCGGCCACGTACAGCGGACCGGGCGCGTTCTCCGCGCTCAGCGGGCCGGCCGGGTAGCTGCCGTAGGGTCCGTGGCCCGCTCCGGCCGCGGCTTCGGCGGTCACGGCGTCCAGCAGGTCCGTTGCGGCGCCTGCCAGCAGCAGCGCGCCCGCATGGAAGGCCGCCAGCTCGACCTGGCCATGCAGGCCGGCCACGAAGACCGCGAGGGCATGGCGCTCGGCGGCGGTGAAGGTCGAGGCCGCGAGATCGGCGGGTTCGAACAGCGCGAGGTGGCTTTGCTGCGCGTGCAGGCGTGCCTGTTGGCGCTGGGCGCGGATCGCGTCGAGCGCGTCGCCGGGCTGGATGCCGACGAGTTGGTCGATCACGTCCGGAAGAGAAGAGACAGTCATGCGATGGCCTGAAGAGGTGCGAGGGAAGAATGGGACGGCGTGGCGGACGTCGACGGCCCGGCCCAGCCGAGCGCCGGCGCGACCTCGGTGGCGATGAGCTCGATCGAACGCAGGATGTGGCGGTGCGGCGGGTCCACCGAGTGCACCTGGCACACCAGATCGGTCACGTGCAGCAGCGTGCGATCGGCGCGCAGCGAGGCGATGACCTCGTCGGGCGTGCCCACGTGCACGTCCTGCCGCGCGATCAGTTCGTCGAGCGTGAATTGCACGCCCGCGAGCGCCGGATCGTTCTGGCGCGCCAGGCTGCGGCGCAGGCCCTCCTCCGCCAGCCGGCGCGCGAGCGCGCGGTCGTTGGCGACGAACACCGAGCGCGAGCCCACGATGCGCGGCGCGCGGCCCGCCGGCAGCGCAGCCAGGTAGGCCTCGATGATCGGCAGCTGGATGTCGGCGAGCGTGGCCTGCGGCGCATCGGCCGGCCGCGGCTGCGTGCGCGAGAGCATCAGGCCGTCGCCGGCCAGGCCCGCGCGCGCACCGCCGCTGACCGAGAAGCTGGCCTGCCAGACCCGGTCGGGCAGCTGCGCCGACACCGGGTACAGGCGGTCGCCGCCCGGCAGTGGCCGACCGGCCCAGGCTTCGCGCAACTGCGCGAGGTGGCTGGCGAACACCGCCGCGCGCTGCTCGCTCTGCTGACCGAAGGCGGTGAAGGACGAAGGCGTGCCGCCGGTGCCCACGCCGAACTCCAGCCGCCCGCCGGCGATCAGGTCGAGCACCACCGCATCTTCGGCCACGCGCACCGGGTTCTCCAGCGGCAGCGTGACGATGCCAGTGCCGAGCCGGATGCGGTGCGTGCGCGCCGCCACCGAAGCGAGAAAGACCAGCGGGGACGGCAGGCCGCCCTCGGCCTCGTGGAAATGATGCTGCGCGACCCAGGCCGAATCGAAGCCCAGGGCTTCGGCGTGCACGATCTGTTCGGTGACGAGGCGGTAGCGCTCGGCGGCGGTGGCGTCGTCAAGAAGCCGGCTGAAGAAGCCCAGGCGTTGAATGTTGGACAAGATCGGAGTTCCTTTTGCCGGGGATGGCGTCGATGAGTTCGCGCGTGTAGGGGCTGTGCGGCCAGAGGAAGACGTCTTCCACGCGACCGGCATCGACCTGCCGCCCGTTCTGCAGCACCGACACGGTGTCCGCGATCTGGCGCACCACCGCGAGGTCGTGCGAAATGAAGAGATAGGTCAGGCCGAGTTCGGCCTGCAGTTGGTCGAGCAGCCGCAGGATCTGCGCCTGCACGGTCACGTCGAGCGCCGACACGGCCTCGTCCAGCACCAGTACCTGCGGCGCGAGCACCAGCGCGCGCGCGATCGCCACGCGCTGGCGCTGCCCGCCCGACAGCGCATGCGGCCGGCGTTGCAGCACCGCGGGCGGCAGGCCGACGCGCGCGAGGATGTCCTCCACGCGGCGCTTGCGCTCGGCGGCATCCAGCAGGTCGAAGTTGCAGAGCGGCTCCTCGATGATCTGGAAGATGGTCTGGCGCGGGTCGAGCGAGCTGAAGGGGTTCTGGTGGACCAGCTGGATCTTGCGGCGGAACTGCCGCAGCGCCTCGCCGCGCAGGGTCGTGAGCTCGGTGCCCTCGATCAGGATGCGGCCGCTTGTCGGCTGGCGAAAGCCCACGATGTCGCGGATGGTGGTGGTCTTGCCCGAGCCGGACTCGCCCACGATCGCATGCGTGGTGCCGCGGCGCACGCGGAAGGACACGTCGTCGACCGCGCGGAAGGTGCTCCCACCCTTGCCGATCGTTCCACCGACGGCGAAGTCGTGCACCAGGTGCTCGACCACGATGGCGAAGTCGTCTTCCGCCGACGCCGCCGGCGTGCGCTCCGGCCGGAAGTCCGCCATCGCGAGCGAAGGCGCATCGGCCAGCAGCTGGCGTGTGTAGGGGCTGCTCGGCTTGCGCAGCAGTTCGGCCGTCGGCCCCTGCTCCTGGATGCGGCCGCCCTGCAGCACCACGATGCGGCTCGCGCGGTCGGTGGCCACGCCCAGGTCGTGCGTCACCAGCAGCACGGCCGTGCCGTAGGCCAAGCGCAGTTCGTCGATCAGGTCGAGGATGCGTTTCTGCACCGTCACGTCGAGCGCGCTGGTGGGCTCGTCGGCAATGATCAGCGCGGGCTGCAAGGCGATCGCGATTGCGATCAGCACGCGCTGCTTCATGCCGCCCGAAAGCTCGTGCGGGTACTGCCGCGCGCGCAGCGCGGGCTGCGAGAGGCCGACGCGGGCCAGCAGCTCGACCACGCGGGCGTCGATCTCGCGCCGCTCCACGCGGCGATGGATGCGCAGGATCTCGGCCACCTGTTCGCCCACGGTGCGCACCGGGTTCAGCGAGCTCGTCGGGTCCTGCGGGATCAGGCTCACGACCGAACCCCGGATGCCGTCGAAGCGCTTCTGCGACCAGTTCGCGACGTCGACGCCGTTGAGCCGGATCGCGCCAGCTTCGCGCTGGCCGTTCTCGGGCAGCAGGCCGATCACCGCCTGCGCGGTGGTGGTCTTGCCCGAGCCCGACTCGCCCACCAACGCGACGATCTCGCCCGGGTGGATGACGAAGGAGACGTCGTGCACCACGCGCTGCAGCGTGTCCTTCTCGCGGTAGCCGATCGACAGGCCTTCGACCGCCAGCACCGGCTGCGGCAGCGTGCTCATCGGCGCCCCTTCGCCACCGCCACGCTGATGCGGTTGGCCGACAGCACCACGGCCACCACGACCAGGCCCGGCACGGTGGTGAGCCACCAGCCGGTCGAGATGTAGTTGCGGCCCTCGGCGATCAGCAGGCCCCATTCGGGCGTGGGCGGCGGCGCGCCATAGCCCAGGAAGCCCAGGGTCGAGATCGAGAGAATGGCGGTGCCGAACTGCAGCGCGGCCATGGCGACGACCGAGGTCAGCGAGTTGGGCAGCACATGGCGCCAGAGCACGCTGCGAAAACTGCCGCCGCTGCCGAAGGCCGCTTCGACGTACTCGGCGCGGCGCACCCTGACCACTTCGGACCGCACCAGACGCGCGAAACCCGCCACCGAGGCGATGCCGACCGCGAGCGCGGCATTCAGCGTGCCGAAGCCCAGGATGATGATGATGCTCAGCGACAGCAGCAGCGAAGGCACGGCCAGCAGCACGTCGACCACGCGCATCAGCGCGTCTTCCACCAACCCGCCGACCGAGCCCGCGAGCACGCCGATCAAGGTGCCCAGCAACAGACCGACGGTGACGGCGAGGAAGGCGCCCGACAGCGAATGCACCGCGCCGTGCACCACACGCGCATAGAGGTCGCGACCCAGCCCGTCGGTGCCCAGCAGGTGTGTGGCGCTCGGTGCCAGCAGATGCTGGCCCGAGGTGCCCTGCACCGGGCTGTAGCCGGAGAACAGGCCCGGCGCCACGGCCCACAGCGTGACGGTGGCAATCACCAGCCAGGCGAGCAGCAGGCCGGGCTGCGCACGGCGCAGGGCCTGCCACGCCGTATGCAAACCCTTGCGCCATGCGGGCGTGGTCTTCGCCGGAACCGCCACCGGGTTCGCGGCCGCGGTGCGCGCCGTGCCCGTGGGCGCCAGCGAATCCATTTCGAGAGTGAGGCTCATGGTGTCAGTGGCCCAGTTGAACGCGCAGGCGCGGGTCGAGCACCGGATACAACAGGTCGACCGCGAGATTGATGAGAACGAAGGCCGCAGCGGAGATCACGACGATCGCCTGCAGCACCGCCGTGTCCTGGTTGCCCACGGCCTGCTGCGTGAGGCTGCCCAGGCCGTTGAGCCCGAACACCGCCTCGGTGACCACCGCGCCGGCCAGAAGCTCGCCGAACAGGATGCCCGCGATGGTCAGCGTCGGCAGCACGGCATTGCGTGCGACGTGCTTCCAGAGCACCCAGTTGCGTGTCGCGCCCTTGGCCCGCGCCACGGTCACGAAAGGTTGCGCAAGCACCTGGTCGATGTTGCGCATCAGGATCTGCGCCAGCGGCGCGGAGATCGGGACGGCCAGCGTGAGCGTGGGCAGCACCAGCCCTTCCCACTTGCCGGGATTGATCACCGGGATCAGGCCGAGCCGGAACGAGAAGACCTGGATCAGCATGATGCCCAGCCAGAACACCGGCACCGAGATGAACAGCGAGGGCAGCGACTGGATCGCCGCGCGCAGCCAGGCGAAACGTGTGAGGTTCGACAGGAAGGACAGGCCCACCGCCAGCAGCAGCGCCACGCCGAAGCCGAAGCTCGCGAGCCGCAGCGTGGGCGGCAGGTTGACCGCCAGGCCCTGGCTCACCGGCACGCCGGCCTGCATCGAGTAGCCGAAGTTGCCGCCCAGGAAATTCCACAGCGTGTGGAAGTAGCGCTCCCACACCGGGTTGTCGGCGCCGTAGGCGGCGCGGATGTCGGCGATCTCCTCGGGCCCCAGCCCGAGGTCGGGGTTGAGGAACTTGATCAGCACCGCATCCCCCGGCAGCGCCTGCAGCAGCACGAAGGACGCGGTGAAGGCGGCCCACAGCACCAGCAGGGCCTGCGCGATGCGGCGCCAGAGATACATGCTCATCCGTCAGCTCAGTGTGGGGCCAGCCAGGTCGCGTAGAAGCTCGGACGGCCCACGGCTTCGTAGCCCACGTCCTTGACCCACGGCGCGCCTGCGAAGGCCTGCGGCTCTTCGAAGATCGGGATCACGTAGGCCTGGTCGATCAGGTAGTTCTGCACCTCGCCGACCAGCGCCAGCCGCTTGGCCGGATCGACCTCGCTGGCAATGCCTTCGAGCAGGGCGTTGAGCTTGGCGTCCTCGAAGGCCTTGACCTTGTCGCTCACGCCGCCCTTCTGCAGCAGCACGTTGCGGTTGGTCGGGTAGTACTGGCTCTTGATCACGTCGGGATCGGCGCGGCCCACCATGGTCGGGAACACCGCCGTCTTGGCCGGGTCGAGGTTGTCGAGGGTCTTGCTGCCCGTGTCGCCCGTGAGCACGTCGAGCTTGACGCCGATCTTGGCCCACTGCTGCGCCACCAGTTGCAGCGTCTCCTTGTTCTGCGGCTGGGGCAGCGCCTCGTAGGCACGCAACACCAGCGCCTGGCCGTCCTTGGTGCGCACGCCGTTGGCGCCGACGGTCCAGCCGGCCTCGTCGAGCAGCTGCTTGGCCTTGGCTTCGTCGTAGCCGAGCTTGGCCGACAGGTCCACGTAGCCGGCCGCCGTGGCCGCGATCACCGAGGTGGCCTGCGGGTAGTTCGAGGAGAACAGGGTCTCGACAATCTCCTTGGTGTTCGTTGCATGCAGCAGCGCCTGGCGCACGCGCACGTCGGCCACCAGCGGGTTGTCCGGGCGGAAGTTGATGCTGTTGTTCACGCCGCGCGTCGAGGGCGCGTAGATCGCGAAACCCTGGTCCTTCACGCGCTTCTCGTCGTAGGCCTGCACCTGGCGGATGAAGCCGGCCTGCCCCGCCAAGAGCGCGCCGATGCGCACGCTATCTTCAGGCGTCACGATGAGCTTGATCTCGTCGAGGCGCGCGCGGCCCTGGTGCGCCAGCGTGGTCGGGCCCCAGGCGTAGTCCTTGCGCACCGACAGCACCAGTTCCTTGCCCAGCGTCTCGCTGGTCACGACGAAGGGGCCGGAGCCGATGATCTTGGTCGCGTCGCCCAGCTCCTCGAAGGGACGGGCCAGCGTGCTCAGCGACACCAGCCCCGAGCCGATGACCGAGGTGCCCTGCAGGAAACCCGGCGACGGCTTCTTGAAATGGAACTTGACCGTGCGTGCGTCGATCACTTCGCTGCGGTCGTAGTTGTTGATGGCCTCGGACACCGGCTGCTTGAGTTCCTTGTTGCCCTTGCCGAAGGTGTCGAAGTTCTTCGCCACCGCGGCCGCGTCGAGCGGCGTGCCGTCGGAGAAGGTCACGCCTTCGCGCAGCTTGAAGGTGTATTCGGTGACCGCGTCGTTGACCGTCCACGACTCCGCGATCCAGGGTTCGACCTTGAGCGTCTTCGGATCCTGGTAGGTCAGCTTGTCGGTGACCTGGTTGAGGATGCCGCCGTTGGGGTAGAAGCCGCCCGCGGGCGGGTACAGGTTGCTGTGCGCCTGCTGCTCCAGATAGACCAGCGTGCCGCCGGTCACGGGCGCCGAGGGATTCGCGGCAGCCGTGGCGGACGGTGCGTCGGCGGTCTTGGAGCACGCGGCGACCAGCGCCATCAAAGCCACGACGGCAGCGGCCGCAGCCGCGCGCTCAAACCTTCTGGAAAACACGATCACGAAGTACTTTCGATGGAGAGGAAGAAGAGCCCGGCGGCGCGCGCAAGCGCTTCGCCGGCCCTGGAAATCGTAGTCAGGCGTCTGTGCTTTGGGCACCGATTAAGTAGCATCGTTATGCGATCGGCAGATAAGCGATGCCTGCATCGACACCCGAAATTTCAGGCGGAAATCAGTCGCGATTCACGGCCGGCGCAGGGGCGCCCGCGCGCTCGAATTCGATGCGCGCACCATGGCTGCGCACCAAGTCGACCGCACCGAGCGGCTGCGTGGCATCCGCGGTGCGCAGCACCAGCGCATAAGGGCCTTCGACCTGCCCTTCGACAGGCTCACGCGCCGCGGACAGCACCAGCGCGCTGCTGCCGAATGCAATCACCGCGAGCCGCAGGCCCTGCCCCGGCAGCGGCACGGCCTGCCCGATCGCGACATGGGCGCCATCACCGAACAAGGCGCGGTAGCGCGCCAGCGTGGCGTCGAGGTCGTGGACCGCGATGGCCAGGCTGGCCACGCCGAGCGCGCCATTGGGATGCACGCGTGCGCCGCCTTCGGGCACCCGCAATGCGCGCGGCGTGATGTCGCCGCACAGGAAGGGCAGATCGGTGGAGGGCGGCCGCGCCGTCTGCCAGTGCAGCCGTTCGCCGTCGGGGCGCAGACGGCCGCCTTCGAGCGGACCGTCGAGCACCAGGCCGCGTTGTCCGGCCTGGCTCACGGTGTCGGCCACGCTGCGGGGCAGCAGGGCGAAGTCGATGATGCCCTCGCCGTGGCGCTGCAGCAGTTGCCACCAGCGTTCCTGCGGCGCGGGCGCCTTCCAGGCGATGAGTTCGAAATAGCTGCCGTCGGCGAACACCACCAATGCGTTGTGCGTCGAGCGGCCGGGATGGTCGCCGCCACGCTGCACGTTGAAGCCCAGTGCCGTGTAGTCGGCGATGGTGGTGTCGAGGTCGTGGACGGCGATGACGATGTGGTCGAGCGTGAGAGACATGGCGCGGTGTTCCTGCTCAGGCTGCGAGGCGGGTGTCGGCCTGGGTGGCCAGGGCATTGGTCAGCTTGACCTCGGCCCGGATGGTCTGCGGGTTGCGCAGCAGGTTCAGGATCGGGCAGTTGCGCTCGACCGCCTCGAACAGCGCGTCGATGTCGGCGCGGCTGGCGGGCGAATCGATGTGCACGGTGTAGGCGATCTGATGCGGCCAGATCGGCGTCTGCTCATGGCCGGGCTTGCCGCCGCGCGGATCGATGATGCCGGTGACCTCGACCTCGAGGCTCTCCAGCGGCACCTGGCGCTCGGCCGCCTGGATCAGGAAGATGTGGGTCACGCAGGTGCCCAGCACGCCGAGCTGCAGCTCGGGCGAACTCGGGCCCAGGTTATAGCCCGCGAAATCGGGCGGGCTGTCGCTGATCACCTGGTGGTCGCGGATGCGCAGGCGGCGCACGCCGCTGCGGCCTTCGGCGCGCACGGTGGCCTTGAGTTGCGCCGGCTGCGCGGTGCCGGCCTCGATGGCGGCGCTGCGCGCCAGCACGGCCGCGCGCTTCTCGGCAAGGTAGTCGTTGAGATGGCTCATGGTGTTCTTTCTTCGTTCCAGGGACGACGCCCGGCAGACCCGCCGAGGGCGGCATGTGCCTGTGATCCGGGGCAGCGGAAGCCCGGGATTCTTCGCGTCGGGGACGCGATGCGGAACGAAGAAAAAGGAACTGGCTTGCTCGGAATCCGCATATCGGCCGGGCTGCGGGTTCCCACCACAGGCGCCGTCACCGAGGCCGTCGACCGGGAACGCGGCGCACTTCAGGGCTGGTCGGCGCTCGACGCGCCGGCCCCGAAATCGTTACCCTGCGACCCCTGGGCCGCGCTGCGCATTTCAGCTCAGTCGGCGCCCAGTCGCTTGCGCGAGCCGGGCCTTCTGGGAAAGAGCCGCAGCATCTGAAGGCCGGTGCGCGTGATGGCGGTGACGGTGGCGGTGGGGTTCATCCATCCGGCGGGGGTTCGCACCGCCTTCGCGATGTTGGCTTCCACGTGGCCCGCGATCACCAGGATATGGACCGCATCGACGTCTTCGCCGCCCTTGATCGTCACGGGAAAGTTCGTCTCGGAGAGCGACTGGAGCATTGAAATCGACATAGGGAACCTGTCACGGCGAGTTGGTTTTCTTCGGGCGCGCGGCATGTGACGCTGCAGGCCGTGCCCACAGCTGTCGTTCATCGGTCATCCCACCGGGCGCCTCTCAAAGAAGCGCGCGGCTTCGTAAACAATTGTGACAGCATCCCCGCCCCGGTGGTCCCGGGCGGGCGTCGTCGCACAACGCATCACCACGCCGATCCGGGCCGCGCCGCGGCGCGTGGTTGCCGCCCAACCCATCGCAGGCTGGCGTTCTTCATAATTCAGGCCTTTTCGAATTCACAACCCGTCGGAACGCCCTTGAGTGCTGCAGATTTTCTCCTGTCCCCCGCCGTGCAGAAGCTCATGCAGGTCGTGTACTCGGCGCCGGATCACTGGTTTTCGTCGAAGGAGTTGGCCCAGCGGACAAAGCTCGAGCCCGGCGAGCTCGAATCCACGCTCGAGCATCTGGTCCGGAGCGGCATCCTGGCATCGCAGAAGCTGCATGCGGATCAACCCGGGACCGTCAGGGTCGACCCTTCATTTGTCTTCCATCGCGAACTGCGCAGCATCGCCTTGAAGTCGTTCGCGGCAGCCGAGCCGATCCGCGCGATGCTGCGCTCCAGATTCAAGGATTCGGTGGTCCGCGCCTTCATCCTGGGAGAGGACGACAACAACGTCATCGAACTCGTCGTCGTGCATGGCGCCGTGACGCCCGACGAGGCCGCCATGACGGCCGCCTGCCAGAAGCTCTCGAAGAGCCTCCATCGCCATCTGCAGGTGCATGTGGTGTCGATGACCCGGCTCAGCGATCCGTCGCATCGCGACCCACTCGTCACCAGGCTCGCGGCCGCTTCGACCTTCGAGATCATCGCGCCCGGACAAACCAGGGCACAGTTGCCGACCGAACGACTCGGCCTGCTGCAAAGCGCGAAGAAGAAGCTGGCCGCGCTGTCTCGTTCCCCGCATCGGAACGGTCCGCGGTGAGGCCACCTGGCCCCATCAGGGCAGAGGTTTCTTGCGGCCAGCGCTGGCCAACGGGGGGCCGCGTGCGCTGGCGAATCCAAGCCCCGCAGATCCCTGTCCGGACCGACATGTTCGTTACTTGAAGCTACGCTAGCATCGCGCGCCTTCTCCTGACAATGGTCGGGCGGGTTCTATCGGGAGGATGGCGAAATGGCGTTGCACAAGAGATTTCCGGGGTTGAGATGCGCTTGCGAGCCGGTCGCGGCCGACCGCATGGAGCGGAGCTTCTGGATGAGGCTGCTCCCTGGCATCAGGGCCTACCGTTGTCGCACCTGCGGCACGGATTTCCTGGCTTCGAAGCGCGCGATCGATGCGCTGGTGATCGCGCAGCGTCAACAGGCTTTCGAGAGCCGACGCGAAGTCCGCTGAGGCGACCTCGAAGTCTGGCCGCCGGAGGCACTGTTCCGGGCTTCGTCCCAAGCCCTTGAACGCCGGTTCGCCAGGCAGCGTCCCTGCAATGATCGAGCGCACGGTCTGTGGATGCAAAACACTATGATTTGATGATGAAAATCGCCACCTGGAACGTCAACTCCCTCACCGCCCGCTTGCAGCACGTGCTCGACTGGCTGATCGCCAACCCCGTCGACGTGCTGTGTCTGCAGGAGCTCAAGATGAGCGACGACAAGTTCCCGCTCGACGTGCTGGCGTCGGCCGGCTACCAGGCCGCCTACTTCGGCCAGAAAACCTACAACGGCGTGGCGATCCTGAGCCGCGCGCCGGTGCGCGACGTGGCGAAGAACATCGGCGGCTTCACCGACGAGCATTCGCGCGTCATCAGCGCCACCGTCGACACGGCCCGCGGCCCGCTGCGCGTCGTCAACGGCTACTTCGTCAACGGCCAGGCGCCGGGCAGCGACAAGTTCGCCTACAAGATGCGCTGGCTCGACGGACTGCGCGAATGGCTTGCGGCCGAGATGGCAGCCCACCCCGACCTCGTGCTGCTGGGCGACTTCAACATCGTGCTCGAAGACCGCGACAGCTTCGACCCCATCGGGCTGAAGGAAACCATCCACCACACGACCGAGGAGCGCAACCACTTCCATGCGTTGCTGCAGCTGGGCCTGACCGATGCGTTCCGGCTGTTCGAGCAACCCGAGAAGAGCTTCTCGTGGTGGGACTACCGCATGCTGGGCTACCAGAAGAACCGCGGCCTGCGCATCGACCACATCCTGGTGAGCGCACCGCTGGTGCCCCGTGCCGTGGGCTGCATCATCGACCGCGTGCCGCGCAAGTGGGAAAAGCCCAGCGACCATGCGCCTGTGGTGCTGACGCTGGACACCGCGGACTGACACCATGCGCAGCACGCACGGTCGGCACCTTGCAGCAGCCGCTGCGATCGTGGGCGCCCTGCTGGTCGGCTGTGCGCCGTTGAAGCCCACGGCGCCGCCCGATGCGACGGCCACGCCAGGCGCTGCCGCCGAGTCCGCGCCCCCCATCGCGCCCACCTCGGAAGTCGAGCCCGTGCGGCTGATCACCAACCAGACCCCGGCCGTGCGCGCCTATCGCAAGCTGGGCTCGGGCCAGATCTACAAGACCTATCCCACGCGGATCTACAAGGGCAAGATCCCACCGCTGGTCTATGCGGTGGTGGTGGTCGAGACCGACATCGACGACACGGGCAAGGTGCTCTACGTGGGCTTCAGCCGCCGGCCCAGCCATGCGCCCGAAGTGCCGGGCATGATCGCCGAACTGATCCGCAAGGCGTCGCCCCTGCCGCCTCCGGGCCGGCTGGGTCCGCACACCTACGTCGACACCTGGCTCTGGGACAAGAGCGGCAACTTCCAGCTCGATTCGCGCACGCTGGGTCAGAGAAGCCGGTGAAATTGGCCCACCCCCGAAGGGCTTCGCGCACTGCGTGTCGCTTCGCCCTCCCCCCTCAAGGGGGCAACACCGGCGGCCCGGCGGAGCCGGTTCCGCGGCATCGACCCACCCCCTAAGGCTTCGCGCACTGCGTGTCGCTTCGCCCTCCCCCTCAAGGGGGCAACACCGGCGGCCCGGCGGAGCCGGTTCCGCGGTGTTCCGCGCACAGACAGGGGTGCTGAGGAAAAAGGCGGGTCACTCCAGCCCTAGCTCCTGGATCTTGCGAGTGATGGTGTTGCGGCCGATGCCGAGCTTCTGGGCGGCCTCGATGCGGCGACCGCGCGTGCTGGCCAGCGCCGTGAGGATCAGGCGCGATTCGAAGCGGCGCGACAGCACTTCCCAGACGTCGGTGCGGCCGGCCGACAGCAGACGCTGCGCTTCGACTTCGAGTCCGCCTTCCCACTCCGCGGTGGCGGCGTTCTCGGGTGCAGCGGCGGCCGGCATCACGGGCGAGGCGACGGCCGCGAACGGTGCGTCGCCATCGTGCTCCATGGCGTAGACCGTCGGCGGTGGCACCAGGGCCTGGACGGCCACCGCATCGGCCGCCGGCGCGGCCATCACTTCCGGCGGCAGGTCCTTGGTCTCGATCAGTTGCGCGGGCGCCATCACGGTCAGCCAGTGGCAGATGTTCTCGAGCTGGCGCACGTTGCCCGGAAAGCCGAAGGTCGCGAGCTGCGTGAGGGCCGCATCGGAAATGCGCTTGGGCTCGACGCCGAGCTGCTTGGCGCTCTGCTGCAGGAAATGGCGCGTGAGCGCGGGCACGTCCTCGCCGCGTTCGCGCAGCGCGGGCAGCCGCAGGCGGATCACGTTGAGCCGATGGAACAAGTCTTCGCGGAAACCGCCGAGCTTCACGCGCTGCTCGAGGTCCTGATGGGTGGCGGCGATCACGCGCACGTTGGCCTTGACCGAGTTGTGGCCGCCCACGCGGTAGAAATGACCGTCGCTCAGCACGCGCAGCAGCCGCGTCTGCAGATCGAAGGGCATGTCGCCGATCTCGTCGAGGAAGAGCGTGCCGCCCTCGGCCTGTTCGAAGCGGCCACGGCGCATGGTCTGCGCCCCGGTGAACGCGCCGCGCTCGTGGCCGAACAGTTCGCTCTCCAGCAGGTCCTTGGGGATGGCGGCGGTGTTGATGGCCACGAAAGGCCCGTTGGCGCGCGGCGAATGCTTGTGCAGCGCGCGTGCGACCAGTTCCTTGCCCGAGCCCGACTCGCCGGTGATCAGCACCGTCACGTTGCTCTGCGACAGCCGGCCGATGGCGCGGAACACGTCCTGCATCGCGGGTGCCTGGCCCAGCATTTCGGGCGCGGCGGCCATGCGTTCCTCGGCCACCTCCTCGCGCTGGCTTTCACCGACGGCGCGGCGGATCAGCTCGACCGCGCGTGGCAGGTCGAAGGGCTTGGGCAGGTATTCGAAGGCGCCGCCCTGGAAGGCCGAGACGGCGCTGTCGAGGTCGGAGAAGGCCGTCATGATGATGACGGGCAGCCCGGGGTGCTTGGCCTTGATCTTGTCGAGCAGGTCGAGCCCGGAACCGCCGGGCATGCGGATGTCGCTCACCAGGACCTGGGGGCCTTGCTGTTCGTCGTCGTCGGCCAGCTCGAGGGCCGCGAGCACCTCGCGTGCATTGGTGAAGCTGCGCGTGGGCAGGTCTTCTCGCAGCAGCGCCTTCTCCAGCACGAAGCGGATCGATTGGTCGTCATCTACTATCCAGATCGGCTTCATGCAACTCCTTGGTCGTCTTGCTGCTAGGGCAGCGGTATCAATATCTTGAAATCGGTCCGGCCGGGCACGCTGTCGCACTCGATCACCCCATGGTGCTGTTGCACGAAGGTCTGCGCCAGCGTCAATCCGAGGCCAGTTCCGCCGTCCCTGCCCGACACCAGCGGATAGAAAATGCGGTCCTTGATGGCATCGGGTACACCCGGTCCGTTGTCGATGACATGCAATTCCAATGCCAGTCGATACCACTGCTTGTTGAAGATGACCTGGCGCGCGATCCGCGTCTTGAAAGTGATGCGCGCATCGCCGGCCGCGCGGCGCTCGACCAGCGCCTGTGCGGCGTTGTGGACGATGTTGAGCGTGGCCTGGATCAGCTGCTCGCGGTCGCCGCGGAACTCGGGAATCGAGACGTCAAAGTCGCGCTCGATGTGCAGGTCGCGCGGAAACTCCGCGAGGATGACCGAGCGCACGCGCTCGCAGACTTCGTGGATGTTGACGTCGCCCACCACGTGCGGGCGGCGGTGCGGCGCCAGCAGCCGATCGACCAGCGTCTGCAGCCGGTCGGCCTCGTGGATGATGACCTGCGTGTATTCGATCAGGTCGCGCGACTCGACCTCCATCTGCAGCAGCTGCGCCGCGCCACGGATGCCGCCCAGCGGGTTCTTGATCTCGTGGGCCAGGTTGCGGATCAGTTCCTTGTTGGCCTGTGCCTGGTCGATCAGCCGCTCCTCGCGGTCCTGCCGCACCTGCTGCTCGAGCGGCGAGAGTTCGATGATCAGCTCGCCCGGCTTGTCGCCCTGCGCCAGCGTCACCTGCACCGGCATCAGTTCGTGGTTGACACGCCGCAGGAAGGCCTCGTAGCGCAAGGTGGCGAAGTCGTTGCTGCGCGCGCCGTCGATGGCGGTGCGCAGCACCTGCGGCTCCTGGAAGCAGGCGCCGAACTGCGAGCCTTCGAGCGTGCGGCGCGAAGTGCCCAGCGCGTCCTCGAGCGCGGCGTTGGCGAACAGCACCGAGCCGTCGTCCTTGACCACCGCGATGAGCGTGGACAGCAGGTCGAAGGGCTGGAACCGTTTGAGCGAAGAGGCGGTCTTGCCGAAAGCCATGTCAGGGCGCCGCCGCGGGCAGGCGCCCGATCTCGCGGCGGATGCCGGCGATGTCGCTTTCGTTGCGCGCGAGCTCGGCCTTCATCTCCGCCACGCGGTCGAGGTACTTCTGGTAGTTGCGGGCTTCGCCGCCCTGCTTCTCGGGCTCGCCGTTGTTGTAGTCCCTGAGCAGCTGGGCCTGTCGCGATTCCGCTTTGCGCAATTCCGATTGAAGCACCGAGCGGGCCTCGCCGTCGCGCGCGCGCTGGTCCGAGCCCTCCACGCGCGGGCTGCCGGCCGGGGCACGGGCCGCGGCGCCGCCACCCGACGAGGCCGCCGCGCCCGGAGGCCGCGCCCCCTGAACGACCGTGACGTTGCCGCCTTCCATGACCTTGCAGCCGCGCTTCTGCGCATCGGCGGCGTTGTTGGTGTACTCGTTGCCGCAGCGCCAGACGCGCTCCTGGGCCTGGGCCGGCAACAGGGCGGGCGGAAGAATCAACAGCAGTGGGAAAAGTAGTTTCTTCATGGTCCTGGGAAGTCTGGGCGCGAAGCAAAGGGCATTTTGAGGCAATTCGAGCAACGCCCTGCCCCGGTGTTCCCCTCCAATGAAAAAGGACGGCCGAAGCCGTCCTTTCAATACCATCAGAACTCAGCCCACCCGGCCCGCTTCCCTTCGTGAGACACCGAGGAACCGGCTTCGCCGGGCCTCTGGTGTCGCCCCCGGCAGGGGGAAGGAGAAGCGACACGCAGTGCGCGAAGCCTGGGGGCGAGCCTCTTACAACGAGTAGTACATGTCGAATTCGACCGGGTGCGTGGCCATGCGCAGGCGCGTGACTTCCTGCATCTTCAGCTCGATGTAGGCATCGATGTAGGCGTCGGTGAACACGCCGCCCTTGGTCAGGAAGGCGCGGTCCTTGTCGAGTGCTTCCAGCGCCTGGTCGAGGCTGTGGCACACGGTCGGGATCAGCGCGTCTTCTTCCGGCGGCAGATGGTAGAGGTCCTTCGTGGCGGCTTCGCCCGGATCGATCTTGTTCTCGACGCCGTCGAGGCCGGCCATCAGCAGCGCGGCGAAACCGAGGTACGGGTTCATCAGCGGATCGGGGAAGCGTGCCTCGACGCGACGGCCCTTGGGGTTGGCCACGAACGGGATGCGGATCGATGCCGAACGGTTCTTGGCCGAGTAGGCCAGCTTCACCGGGGCTTCGAAGCCGGGCACCAGGCGCTTGTAGCTGTTGGTGCCGGGGTTCGTGATGGCGTTCAGGGCACGGGCGTGCTTGATGATGCCGCCGATGTAGTGCAGCGCGAATTCCGACAGGCCTGCGTAGCCGTCACCGGCGAACAGGTTCTTGCCGTCCTTCCAGACCGACTGGTGCACGTGCATGCCGGAGCCGTTGTCGCCGACGATGGGCTTGGGCATGAAGGTGGCGGTCTTGCCGTAGGCATGGGCCACGTTCTGGATCACGTACTTCTGCAGCTGGACCCAGTCGGCGCGCTGGACCAGCGTGCTGAACTTGGTGCCGAGTTCCATCTGGCCGGCGTTGGCCACTTCGTGGTGATGCACTTCGACCGGGATGCCCAGGGCTTCGAGCACCAGGCACATTTCCGAGCGCATGTCCTGGAAGCTGTCGACCGGGGGCACCGGGAAGTAGCCGCCCTTGACGGCCGGGCGGTGGCCCGTGTTGCCGTGCTCGTATTCCTTGTCGGTGTTCCACGAGGCTTCTTCGGAGTCGATCTTGACGAAGCAACCCGACATGTCGTTCTTCCAGCGAACGCTGTCGAACACGAAGAATTCGGGTTCCGGTCCGAAGAAGGCGGTGTCGCCCAGGCCCGAGGCCTTCATGTACGCCTCGGCGCGCTTGGCCAGCGAGCGCGGATCGCGATCGTAGGCCTTGCCGTCGGCGGGGTCGATCACGTCGCAGGTCAGGATCAGCGTCGTCTCTTCGAAGAAGGGATCGATGTTGGCGGTGTTCGGGTCGGGCATGAGCTGCATGTCCGAGGCCTCGATACCCTTCCAACCCGCGATCGACGAACCGTCGAACGCATGACCCGAAGTGAACTTGTCTTCATCGAAGTGCGACACCGGCACGGTCACGTGCTGCTCTTTGCCTCGGGTGTCGGTGAATCGAAAGTCGATGAACTTGACCTCGTTTTCCTTGACGAGTTTCAGTACATCGGCGACGGTCTTTGCCATCAGTTTCTCCTGGTTGAAAGGGGGGTGGTTGGAAATACGTGTGCAAGGGAATGCAGGTTCTGTGCCATTGCGGGGCATTCCCAAAGCGGCTCTTTCGGGTTCGGTGCCCCGTCAAAGCGAGAAAAAGACGCCAATTTGGTGCAATCCATCCTACCGCACCATCTCGGGGCCAAGACGCGCGTCAAAAGCGTGCAGGCCCTCGATCAGCTGGCGATACGCCGCCTCGAGCCGGTCCGATGCACCCTTGACGCCCAGTTCGATGTGGCGGCCGTACTCGGGATGGTCGACGCTGGGCAGGCTGAACACCTTGACGCCCTCGTGCGTGGCCTCGATGGCCAGCATCAGCGGCGTGAGGGTCGCCTCCATGGCGCCGAAGACGATGACCGATTTTTCGGCTGCCTGGCCCTGCGCGAACAGCGCAGCATAGCGGTCGTCGAGCACCGACTCGATCATCGGCCAGGCCATCACCGGGAAGCCGGGCACGAAATGCACGTCGCCCACGCTGAAGCCGGGGATCTTGTTGTAGGGATTGCGGATGATCTCGGCCGTGGCCGGGAACACGCCCATGTTCAGGCGGTGGATGTTGTCGGGCCGGTCGGGCTCGTAGACCGTGCCCTGCTCGCGCGCCGTGTCCTGCATGCGCTCGCGGATCAGTTGCTCGGCCTCGGGGTGCAGCACCAGCGGCACACCCAGCGCGGCGGCCGCACATTGGCGGGTGTGGTCGTCGGGCGTCGCGCCGATGCCGCCGGTCGAGAACACGATGTCGCCCGAAGCGAAGGCCCGCGCCAGCGCCGCCGTGATGCGCTCGGGCACGTCGCCCACATACTCGGCCCAGGCCAGCGAGAGGCCGCGCGCGGCCAGCAGCTCGATGACCTTGGGCATGTGCTTGTCCAGGCGCTTGCCGGACAGGATTTCGTCACCGACGACGATCAGGCCGAAATGTCGATTCATGGGATGTCCGATCGGAGCAAAGGACCGGGCACCGGCACGGTCTCTTCGGAAGAAGGAAGAAGGGGCGGCGGCACGGCGGCCGCGCGCTGCAGGCGCAACTGGGCCAGCGCGTCGAGGCTGTAATGCGCGAACCACAGGGCCGAGAAGGCGAACACCAGCGTGTAGATCCAGATCGCCAGCGGCACCAGCACGAAGAAGGCGGCGGCGAACAGCAGTCCCGACGCCCACACGATGCTCGGCGCGGCGCCGAGGTAACCGCACAGCACGCCGATGGTCAGCAACGGCAGCCGGTGCTGGCGCAGCAGCGCCTGCCGCTCCTCGGAATTGGCATGTTCGGCCAGTGCATCGAAGCTCATCACGCGGTATGTGAGCCAGCCCCAGATCAGGGGCGGCAGGATCAGCACCAGCGGCGGAATGAGCCACAGCGGCATCGACACCACGAGCGCCAGCAGCGCCAGCACCGTGAAGGCCAGCGAGCGCACCACGCTGCCGATGAAGGAGGCGCCCTTCTTGCGTTCCAGCGTCGGAAAGCGGCGCTCGGCCACCAGGCGTGTGAGCGGCCCGGCCATCATGCCGGCGACGATCAGCAGCGACACCAGCACGATCAGCGGCGTGGCTGCGAAGACCACGACCAGCGGCGCGAGCAGGGCCGGCACGTCGCTGGAGAACAGCCCGCCGATCCATCCCCAGAAGCTGGCCAGCATCGGCCAGGCGTCGAGCGCCTCGCGCATCCACGCCACGCTGGCGCTCCAGAAGAAGTAGCCGAAGCCCGACGCCAGCAGCACCATCAGGGCCAGCGGCAGCAGCGACAGCAGGATCACCCGGGGCCGCATGCAGTAGGCGACGGCACGCCAGAAGGAGTCGAGAAGGAGTGGCATGGGGTGCCGAGGATAACGCCGTCTCGCGACGGTGTGTCGCCTGCCCGTCGGCGAGGCCTCAGCCGCGGCCGGCCAGCCGGCGCAAGCCGCGCCACTGCTGCGACCAGAAGCCGCTGCCGTAGTCGCGCACACGGCCCTGCGCATCGGGCTCGACCTGGTCGCGGATGCCGGTGGCGTCGTAGCGCGGTTCGAAGTTCACCGTGCGGAACAGCATGTCCCACCAGGGCAGCAGCACGCCGAAGTTGTGTCCTCCCAGCGTTTGCGGCCCCTTCGATTCGTGGCCGATGCCGATCGCATGGTGCAGCCGGTGGAAGCGCGGGCTGATCCACAGCCGCTCGCCGATCGCGCCGAAGCTCCAGCGCAGGTTGGCATGCTGCAGGCTCTCGCTGAGCTGGGTGAAGGCCACGATCGCGATGAACTGCCCCGGCGCCACGCCGATCAGTTGCGCGACGATGACGATGATCACGTCGTGGATCACGTCGTCGAGCAGGTGGTTGCGGTTGTCGCTCCACATGGTCATCTGGCGCTGCGAATGGTGCAGCGAATGCAGGCTCCACCACCAGTTGAAGCGATGCTGGCCGCGGTGGATCAGGTATTCGACGAAGTCCAGCACCACCAGGTACACCGCGAACGCGATCCAGGGCACGTCGGTGACGCCGGGCCAGAGCTCGTCAAGGTGCAGCGAACCCCAGCCGGCGCCGCGCAGCAGCCCCAGGCCGTCGTCGAAAAAGGGCTGCAGCACGAAGAAGATGCCCAGGCGGAACAGCCCGAGGCGATGGATCAGCGTGTAGAGCACGTCGGTGCGGATGGCACGTCGGTCCACCACCGGCTCGACCGGCTTCCAGCGCTGCAGCGGCCCGATCACCGCGATCAGCACCGCGATCTGGATCAGCCCGACCAGCAGCCAGCCGGTCGCATCGAAGGCGTCCTCGACCCAGCCGCCGAGCCCGACGGCGTAGACCAGCGGCTGCACCACCGCCTCGAACAGCCATTGCTGGCAGCCTGCAAAAAGATCAGTCAACCATTCCATACCGTGTCCACGGGGCGTTCAGGGGTGCGAGACGATCCAGACGGCGTACTGCGGGTGCTGCCGCAGCGTCTGGAAGCAGAAGCCCTTGGCCTTGAGGCCGACGATCAGCGGCTCCAGCACGGCCGGCGCCCAGGGGTCCTGGCGCGACCAGATGCCCAGGTGCGCGAGCAGGATGTCGCCGCTGCGGATCTTGTCGAGCGCCTGCTGCAGCAGCTTGTCGTTGCTGAATTTCTCGCTGGGCAGTTCGTCGCCCAGAAAGCCCGCGGGCGCCCAGCCCACGTGTTCGTAGCCGCAGGCCTTGGCGGCGGCCAGCAGCTTGGGCGAGGTCTTGCCGCCGGGGGCGCGGAACAGCGGCAACGGCTTCTTGCCGGTGATGTGCTGCAGCCGGTCGCTGGCCTTGGCGATGTTCTCGCAGTACTTGGCCGCGCTCCAGGTGAACTCGCGTCCGGCCAGCGCGCCGGCCGAGGGGCGGACGCGGAACTGCGGCTCGGTGCCGCGCACGTCGCCGCGCCAATAGACGTGGTCGTAGGTGTGCGAGGCGAACTCGTTGCCCTCGGCCGCCCTCGCCTTCCACCAGGGCGCCCAGTGGTTGTCGAGGCTGTCGCCCTCGGTCTGCGTGCGCTCGGCCGCGCCGAAGAAGGTCACGCGCACGTCCTGCCGCTTGAGCACCTCGGCGATCAGCGGCGCCACGGCCATGTGGCCGGTGTCGAAGGTCAGGTACAGCGGCTTCTCGCACTTCGCCTGGGCCATGGCGCCGCCGCCGATGCACAGGGCGAGCAGCCCCGCAACGACGCGGCAACGCGCGCTACGCTCAGCGCTTGGCATGGTCCAGGGTCCACACGCCATGCGGCGAGCGCCCGACGTTGACCTGCCTCACCACCTTGCGGCTCACCAGATCGATCACGCTGAGTTTCTTGGCCCAGCGCGAGGTCACGTAGAGCGTCTTGCCATCGGCCGACAGATCCATGCAATCGGGGCCGCCGGGCACCGCATAGCTCTCGATCACCTGCAGGGTCTTGAGGTCGATGCGGCTCACGGTGTTGGCCACGCGGTTGCTCACGAACACGCTCAGCCCGTCGCCGGCCGAGCGGAACGCGTGCGCGCCCTTGCCGGTCGGGATCTTGCCGACGATCCTGGGCTGCGGGCCGGCCACGTCGAACACCTGGACGCCGTCGCTGCCGGTCAGGCCGACCAGCAGCGTGCGGTCGTTGTGGACGCCGAAGATGTCCGCGGGCATCGGGCCGGTGGCGGTGCGCCACTTGACGGTCTGCGTGGGCAGGTCGACCGCGATGAGTTCGTCGCTGTCCTGCATCGTCACGTAGGCGATGGTGCTGGTGGCGTCGATCCAGATGTGGCTGGGCGTCTTGCCGGTGACGATGCGCTTGGCGAGCTTGAGGTCCTTGCCGTCCCAGCGGTAGATGTCGACATGGTTGAGCCGGTTGGCGGCCGTGACGAACCACTTCATATCGCGCGAGAATTGCAGCTGGTACGGATCGATGATGCCGTAGACCACGCGCTGCACCTCGGCCGTGCGGGGGTTCAGGAAGGTCAGCGAGTCGCCGGCGGAGTTGGCCACGATGACCGACTTCTCGTCGGGGGTCATGTAGATGTGGTGCGGCTCCTTGCCGGTCGGGATGCGCTGCTTCTCGGTCCAGGTGAGGGGATCGATCACGCTGACCGTCGCATCCAGAGAATTCAGGACGAACAGCGGGGGCGGCGGTGGCGTGGCGGCCGCGGCGGGCAGCACCTGGAAGGCGCAGGCCAGGAAAAAGGCCGCGAAGCGGCCGGTCGGGGGTGCAATGAATCGCAAGGGAAAGCTTCCGTGACAGCAGTCCGAACGATAACGTACCAGCCTTGCCTGTGGCTGACCTCGCGCAGACAAAAGCTGCCGCGGCCCCTATTCCGTCACCCTTTGGGTCGCGCGGTGCGCAGGGCGTCCACTTCTTCGGCCGTGAGCCAGCGCCATTGCCCGGGCGCCATCGCCTCCGGCAACGCCAGGCCGCCGATGCGCGAGCGATGCAGCGCCTCGACCCGGTTGCCCACGGCCGCGACCATGCGCTTGACCTGGTGGTACTTGCCCTCGGTCAGGGTCAGGCGCAGATGCAGCGGCCCGACCGCCTCGCAGGCCGCGGCGCGCACCGGCTTCGGATCGTCGTCGAGCACCACGCCGTCGAGCAGCTTCTGCACCTGGGCCTCGTCCAGCGCATGCTTGACCGTGACCTCGTAGACCTTGGGCACATGGTGTTTGGGCGAGCCCATGCGATGGATGAACTGGCCGTCGTCGGTCAGCAGCAGCAGGCCGGTGGTGTCCTGGTCGAGCCGGCCGATGGCCTGCACCCCCTGCACCGCGCCCTTGTTGGGCCGCAGGCGCAGCGGCGACGGCAGCAGGGTGTAGATGCTGGGCCAGGTCGAGGGCTTCTGCGAGCACTCGGTGCCGGCCGGCTTGTGCAACAGCACATAGGCCTTGTCGTGGTATTCCCAGGCCGTGCCCTGCACGGTGAAGGGCATGCCTTCGGTCACGGCGATGTCCTGGCCGGCGTCGGTGGCCGGGTCGCCATTCACGGTCACGAAGCCTTGCTGAATCAGGCCGGCGCAGACGCGCCGCGTGCCGAAGCCCTGGGTGTAGAGGATGTCCTGCAGATGCATCGGAAGAAAAGCGGCCGCGGATCGCGCGGCCGTCGAACAGTTGGAAAAGGAAGATCAGTAGCCGAGCGCCAGGCCCGAATTGCGCCGCGGATCGTTGGCGCCGTAGAAGCGATTGTTGCCTACCGGCTTACCGCCCAGCGAGGGCGCGCCCACGATGATCGCCGCCAGATGGTTGGCCGGCTGCGGCACGCCCAGGTTGTGGCCCATGTCGGTCAGGATCTTGCGGGTGTCGGGCGACAGCGCGAAGGTCTCGACGTTGGTCACGTCGGGCAGCCACTGCTGGTGGAAGCGCGGCGCGTCGACGGCCTCCTGCACGTTCATGCCGTAGTCGACCACGTTCAGGATGGTGTGCAGCACGGCCGTGATGATGCGGCTGCCGCCCGGCGTGCCGACCACGAACACCGGCTTGCCGTCCTTGCTCACGATGGTCGGGCTCATCGAGCTCAGCGGGCGCTTGCCCGGGGCGATGGCGTTGGCCTCGCCCTGCACCAGGCCGTACATGTTGGGCACGCCGATCTTCGAGGTGAAGTCGTCCATCTCGTTGTTGAGCAGCACGCCGGTCTTGGCGGCCGTGACCTTGGCGCCGAACCAGTCGTTGAGCGTGTAGGTCACCGAGGCCGCGTTGCCCCACCGGTCGGTGATCGAGTAGTGCGTGGTGTTGCTGCCTTCATGCGGCGCGACGCCGGGCTTGATGTCCTTCGACACGCCGGCCTTGTTCGGGTCGATCACGCCGCGGATCTTCTCGGCATAGCCCTTGTCGAGCAACCGGTCGAGCGGGTTCTTCACGAAGTCGGGATCGCCCAGGTAGCTGTTGCGGTCGACGTAGGCGTGGCGCATGGCCTCGATCTGGTAGTGCACCGACTGCGCCGAGCGGAAGCCCAGGTCCTTGAGCGGGTAGCCCTCGAGGATGTTGAGCATCTCGCAGATCACCACGCCGCCCGAACTCGGCGGCGGCGCCGAGACCACGCGGTAGCCGCGGTAGTCGCATTCCACCGGCGCGAGTTCGCGCGTCTGGTACTGGTCGAGGTCGGCCTGCGTGAGGATGCCCTTGCCAGCCTGGCTGGAGGCCACGATGGCGCTGCCGACCCAGCCCTTGTAGAAGCCGTCGGTGCCCTTGGCGCTGATCGCCTTCAGGGTCTTGGCCAGGTCCTTCTGCACCAGCTTCTGGCCGACCGCGAAGGGCTGGCCCTTGTTCAGGAAGATCGCACCCGACACGGCATCCTTCTGGAAATCGCCGGTGGCCGTCTTGAACATGTCGATGTCGCCCTGGTCCAGCGCGAAGCCCTTCTCGGCCAGCGCGATCGACGGCGCGATCAGCGCGGCCCGCGACAAGGTGCCGTACTTCTCGCGCGCGTACTCCATGCCCGACACGGTGCCGGGCACGCCCACGGCCAGGTGGCCATGGGTGCTCAGGCCCTTGACAACGTTGCCCTCCTTGTCGAGGTACATGTTGGCCGTGGCCGCCAGCGGCGCCTTCTCGCGGAAGTCGAGGAAGGTCTTGCGGCCGTCGGCCAGTTGCAGCGTCATGAAGCCGCCGCCGCCGAGATTGCCCGCGGCCGGGTAGACCACGGCCAGCGCGTAGCCCACGGCGACCGCCGCATCGACCGCGTTGCCGCCCTTCTTGAGCACGTCGACACCGACCTGCGAGGCCAGATGCTGCGCGGTCACGACCATGCCGTTGGGCGCGGCGACCGGCGCGACCGAGGCGGCATGCAGGGGCGCCGAGGCGGCCAGCACGACCGCGGCCGCGACCGTGAGGCGCAGCGGAGAAGTCCATAAGCGTGTCGTCATGTTGTTTCTTCCTTTGGGGGGTGGCCAAAAAACCGGGGCAGCCTCAGGCGGCGAGCAGGCCCTTGCGCCGGAGGTCTTCGAGCGCGCGCGCCACCTGCTGATCGGCGAAGGGGCGCAAGGCGCCGGGGTCGCGCAGCGGCACGCCTTCCGAATGGAAGCTCAGGCGATCCGCCCTCGCCTCGCGGACCAAGTGCTCGGCCAGCGCCTCACTGTCGTGCGCACCATCGAGCAAGGGCAGCAGGCAGCGCTCGATCGGCGACAGCGCGACCTGCTCATGCCAGAGATTGCAGACCGAAGCCGAGGGCCCCGCCGAGAGCGGCAGGCCCGGGTCCAGCCGCACCGCAGGCAGCGCGCGCGGCCTCGCCGAGACCTGCGCCGCCAGTTCGATCGGGCTGAGCCGCACGCGCACCGCGCCCAGGATCAGCAGTTCCTCGAGCAGCGCCATCACCGGCGCCTCAACCTGGGCCATCGGCGCCCCGGTGTGGCGGCACACCTCGGCGAACAGCACCTCGGGCGGCACCGCGGCGGGATAGTGCCGGTCGAGCACCAGCGCCACGACCTTGTGCATCGGCACCCTCAAGCAGACCTTGATGTTGCGGATCGCGGTGCAGTGCTGCTCCGGCCCCTCGAGGTTGATCGCCGCGCCATCGTCGGGCCGGAACACGCCCGCATAGGACAGCGCACGCAGGCGCGCGGTGTCGATGCCGTAGCGGATGCCGCCGGCGCGTGCCTGCTTGACCAGCAGCGTCTGGCGGAAGGTGCGGTTGACCAGGAAGTCGAGGTACTGCTCGACCATGAGCTGGCTGCCGCCGCATTCGCGCAGCAAGGGCTCGCGCACCTTCTCTGCGTAGTTCTGCACGAACATGGTCGAGGGCTCGGCATCGGCAAGGTAGGCCAATCCGTGGTGCTCGGCGCGCTCGACGAACTGCTTGAGGTAGCACGGCGCGTTGCAGGGCTCGAGGAACTCGTGGATGAGATAGGAGCTTTTCTGCGTGCGCACGATCGGCATCGTCTCCTCTAGCGTCTTCTTGAGCACGCTGTCGGGGCGCGCCGATTCCTCGAGGAAGTCGAGCATGCCGCGTGCATAGGACAGCTTCTCCGCCGGCAGCTCGCGCGGCCCGCCGCGCAGGATCATCGCGTCGCGCACGATCTCGCGCGCCTTCCAGCCGGGGTAGACGTTGTAGCTGATGTAGGCCACGCCGTGCGGTGCGAGGTTCTCGGAACACACGCGCAGGATCGCGTCCTGCACCGAAGGCGGCACCCAGCTGTAGACGCCATGGCAGACGATGTAGTCGAACAGACCGAAGGAGGCGTCGATCTCGGCGATGTCGAAAGTGCGCAATTCGACGTTGCCGAGCCGCGCCTGGCCGATCGCCTGCACGCCCTGGGCCACCTGCACGCTGGAGAGGTCCACGCCCAGGGCACTGCTTTGTGGATGGCGCGCGGCGAAGGGCAGCAGATTGCCGCCCGACGCACAGCCCAGCTCCAGCACCCGCGCCTGCGCCGGCGGCTGGCTCTCGAGCCCGAACAGGAAGGCCAGCGCTTCCAGATGCTCCGCCGCGGTCTGCGGAAACGGATGCGAATCGTAGGGCACCGCGTCGTAGTAGTCGGTGAGCACGGTGGTCAGGTCATCGGGCATATGTCCCCCTCTGTTGAATGAATCAATCTGGAATTCGCGCACTATAGCGACTGCCCATCACCCGCGCGAAGGCCTCGCACCCCCATCTGAGACCCTTTGTTTGCAGTCAATTGACTTTGCGGATCGCTTCGAAAGCCCGCTCGGTGGCCCACTCTCTCCGTCGAAAACGGCCGCGCAGACCTCCGGGCTCGGCTCGGCGCCTACAGCGGCTCGATGCGCGCGGCCGTTGCCAATGCCTGCAGCTTCACCGCGTCCGCCGCGTAGAAGCGCGCAGCCTCCGCGATCGACATCGGTGGCGGGACGCTGCCCCCTGCGGCATCGATGGCCTTGCGCACCTCCGGATCGCCAAGCACGCCCGCAATGATCCTGTGCAAGCGCTGGCTGACACCCTCGTTCGTCGTGGCGGGGATCAGCAAGCCGACCCAGATGCTCGGTCGGCCCAGGGCCGGCGCCGCGCTGCTCTCGTCGAAGCTCGGGGCGGCGGGGAATCGGGCCAGTCGCCGTGCAGACGAAACACCGAGCACCTTCATGCGGCCGCCGGCGACCATGCCGCCCAGCAGCGCATCCACCGGAAGCATCGTGAAGTCGATCACCCCGCCCTGCAGGTCGGTCAGCATGGGAATGCCGCCGCGATAGGGCACGTGCGTGGCCTGGAGGCCCGTGGCCGAGCGCAGCAATTCCGTCACGAGGTGGAACAGCGACCCCTGCCCCGTGCTGCCGTAGCTCAGCGGCCTGTCACCGCGCTGGCGCGACAAGGCGACGAGTTCGTCCAGGTTGTTCGCGGGCAGGTCGCTGCGCGCGTACAGCGCCAGCGGCGAATCGTTGAGCAGGCCCAGAAGCCTGAAATCGGTGGGTTGGTAGCGGACCGCACGCAGGGTCAGCGGCGCCAGCACGACCTCCGAGGGAGATCCCACAAAAAGCGTGGAACCATCTGGCACGGCCGCCAGCAAGCGATGGGCGGCGATGGAGCCGCTCGCCCCGGTGATGTTCTCGACCACCGTGACACGCCCGAGCCCCCGCCCGATCGCCGGTGCAACGGCGCGCGCGAAGACATCCGTGATGCCGCCGGCCGGTTGCGCCACAAGAACGGTGAGGTGGTCGGCCCGGGGTTGGGCATGAAGGTTCGGGGCGATCACAAGCGACGCCGCACTCATCCCCGACAGGGTGAATGCACGACGTGAGCTGTTCATGAAGAAATCCTCGGTCCTTCGGGGCATCATCCCATCCGATGTCCATTAACCACATCGAGTACGTATAAATACGTATTATTGATTGAACCGCGCATGAAGAGTCCGAAAGACAGCCGCCCCAAGCCCGCCACGCCCCGCTCATCGGCGGCCACCGGCGGCAAGGCCAAGCCGCCGGAAACGTCCAAGCGACGCCCGACGCAGCGCGACATCGCCGTCGCCACGGGCATGTCGCAGACCGCCGTGTCGCTGGTGCTCAATCGCGTGGAGCCCTGCACGGTCTCCGAAGAGGCGCGCCAGCGGATCTTGCAGACCGCACTACAACTCGGCTATGTCCCCAACCGCATGGCCCGTAATCTTCAGTCAGCGCGCACCCGCACGCTGGCCTGCATCGTCCCGGACATCACGAACCCCATCTACCCGGCCCTGATCCGGGGATTCCAGACGGCGGCCGATGCGGCGGGGTACGACACCATGATCTTCGACACCGACGGTACGCCCGAGCGCGAGCGGCGGGCCCTCCAGTGGCTCGCGCAGGGACATGTCGACGGCGTGATGGCGGTGTTCTTCCACGTCGACGAAGCCGAGTTGCTCGAGGCCGTGCGGGGCGGCATGGCGATGGTTCAGGTGGCGAGCCAGTCTTACAAGCCGTCGCGCGCCATCGACAAGGTCTACATCGACAACGCAGCAGCGGCGAAGGCCATGACGCAGGTCCTGATCGACAAGGGACACAAGCGCATCGCCATGCTCTCCTGCCCGGTGGGTCCCGGGAAGGAGCGCCAACGTGGCTTCGAGGCAGCGATGAAGAAAGCCGGGCTCATCCCTTGCATGATCGCAGCCGACGATTTCACGCAAGCCGCAGGGACAAGCGCCATGACCGCCGAACTCGCTGGCAACTTTCGCTACAGCGCCGTGTTCGCGGCCAACGATCTGCTGGCCGTCGGCGCCATGGCCGCACTGCGTACGGCGGGGCGACGCATTCCGGAGGACGTTGCATTGGCCGGCTTCGACGACATCCCGGCCGCACAGTTTCTGCATCCGACGCTGACCACCGTGCGGCGCTCCGAGCAGACCATGGGCCGCTTCGCGGCCGATCTGCTGATTGCGCGGCTGGACGGCCCCGACGCGAGCCGGCCCGGCCGCGGCTTCAAACTGGCCTTCCAGCTTGTCCTGCGCGATTCGACCTGAGGGAAAGCGGCTACGCCCCAGGGGCGGCTTGTCGCGCTTGGAGCCTTAGCGCGCGGAAGCGCGCGCGGCGTCTGCCTTCGCTTTCGCTTCGTCGGCCTTTTTCTGCAGGTCGGACGCTTCCTTCTCGGCGGCCTTGGCTTCAGCCTCCTTCGCTTCCTTGTTGGGAGAAGCCATGGCATTGCCAGCCATGGAACCGACCGCGCCGCCGACCACGGCCGCGCCAGCGATGCCCATCAAGCCGGGGCCGCGCGCGCCCGGTGCGGCGGCTGCAGGTGCGGCGGCTGCGGGTGCGGTGGCTGCGGGAGTCGCCGCGGCCGGCGCAGGCGTCGCAGGCCGTGCGGCTGGCGCGGCCGGTGCCGTGCGTCCGACGCTCTTGCCTCCGCCCATGCGCTTGGCATGGGCCAGGTTCGGGACTGCCAGCGAGGCGAAGGTCAACGCGATGACGGCTGCAGCGGTGGAACGGAGAGAAATGGAACGGCGCATGGGTTGTCCTGGAAAATTTTCCGCCGCGCACACCGCACGACGTTGGACCCATCGTAGAACGGCACCTCCCGCGCGACCTTGCAAATACGCACTTTCTGGACGGGATTGCGGCAAGGCGACACAACGCACACCGGGCTCTTTGGGATCGACACCGACGCACCGGCCCGAATCAGTCGCGTCGGACAATGCCCATCCGGAGATTCGTGGTCTTCGCTTACGTGGATGGTCACCCGGCTACAGCACACTGCCCGCATGCTTCAACGTCAGCAGGCCATTGCCCTCATCCAGGCACTCTCCGTGGAGGAAGGCATGAGGCAACCGACGGCCGCCGATTGGCTCAGGGAACAGGACAGACGGCAACGATGGTCGGAGCGGCGAGCGCTCGAAGGTCGAATCCGACTCGCACCGTTGCTGCAAGGATTTCCGTTGGCGGCATTCTGACGCTGCCATCTCCCCTCCGTCAGGCAACCCCGGCGTGTGGCGCTCGAGGGCGGGCGCGAGCAGGCCGCCGAGACGAACAATGCGTCGGTGATCGCGCGGACGCAACCGACCGCGAAGCGGCTCGCCGGCAGTGCTTTATGACGCGACCCGGTCCTCTGGCGTGTCCATCCTGGCGCCCACGAGATCGTAGATGCCTGCGACGTGAATGGTGCGCCTGAAGGCTTCGATCTGGGCCACGGCCTGGAACTTGGCAGTGAAACTGGCCGGACTTCTCAACACGAGGAAATCCTGCGCGCTTCGCAGCTCCCAGATCCAGCAGTTCTTCGATTCAGGGATGACGACAAATCTCACGGTCTACCTTCCGGGCTCCCGCTATGGCGCGCGAGCCCCATGCGTTGCGCGACACATCTCTGACGGGGTAATTCGAATTATAAATTCGATACGAGGCAGCAGAATCGCCTTTTCGAAACCGGCTCGCCACCAACCGCGCGGTCACATCGCGCCGTCACGCTACGATGGAGCGATGCCATTCCATCGACATCGACACCTCTTCGTGATGCTCTGTGCCCCCGTCCTGCTGGCGGCTTGCACCACGTCGGCCGATCGCGAAGCCCCCTCCACCGTCGCCACCGCAAAGCGAGAAGCCGATCGGCCCGCGCACACCGCTAAGGATCAGATCGTCGACATCTCGCCCGCCGAGGCGCTGACGCCTCTGACCCCGGGCATGAGGGTGCGCTGGAGCGGCGGCATCAACGCCATCGATGCGCGCGATGGTGGGCGCCAGTGCTTCACCTTGCTGCATGCCACCTTCGATGCGCAACGCGTGCTGCAGTGGCCCCGCGACGCGCAGGAATTCGTCGCCTGTGGACCGGGCGACTACGACCGGAGGCTGGTAGCCCCATTCGGCTTGTTGAGCATCGATGGCCGCCTGGTCGGCTCGCAACGCCTCAGAGGCAAAGCAGTCCCCGTGATCGAGATCGATGCGCTGTACAGGCACTCCGACTGCGTGCAAGGCAGCGAGAAGAGTCCCGAGTGCTACGCGGGCTACCTCCAGCCCGAGAAACCCTGACGGGTCGCCATCCAGGCCGCCAACTCGGCGACAGTGTCGCCCGGGTCCTCAGCGCCATTGCAGGGCAGGCCTCCTCGCGTTGCCCGTTCCGATCTCGATGGCCGCGCCAACGGCGGCGCATCGCAGGGCTTCAAGAGCGCCACCTCACTGGATGCGCGCCTACAAAACACCGTCACGTTTCGACGCATTCTCAACTCCAGACTGGAGATGAAGAATGCGTTTTTTGGAGGAAGAGCGAGGGTCGTTTACCCATGACTCGCCAGAGCAACTGGCGAAAGAGCGGCGGGTTTTCCTCGCCGCTTTTGTCGCCACGCTGATGATGGGGTTCGTCTTTCGAATCTAGGGCCTGTTAACGCTACTTCCGGGGATCGCGTTGGTTGAATCAGGGGCTGGATGCAAGGCGCCCGCGCGCAGAAAGGCTTTGGCCTTGCAAGCGCGGGCAACGCCGCAGACGGCCCCTGATTCAGCCACCCCTTCGGGAAGGCCTGCCTTCGCGACCCCGGAAATAGTGTTAACAGGCCCTAAATCTCTCGATCCGTCACCACATCCAGTGAGGCTTGCAGACAGTGAGCATCCCGAGCGAAGCCCCGACGGCAGCCAGCACCATCAGATCACGGTCAAACGAACTCGCCGCAGCGCTGAGCCGGGCATAGAGGCCAAAGCAGCTTGCAGAAAATGTGGCGCCCAACGTCGCCCATGCCAGCGGCACCCAATCCATGGCGCTACCTCCGTTTCAGCGGGATACGGCTACCAGAACCGCCACCACGGCTTTCGCTCGCTTCGCGTGATGTCCAAAGGCACGTGGCCGGAGGGCGTTGGACCGAGTCGAGCCTTCAGGATTCGCTCGATCCGTTCGGCCTCCCGCAAAGCGCCCCGATCGCCGTTGGCGGCACGAATCCGCAGCACGTAAGCGGCAGAGGCCAACACTTCATCATCCAAGACTTCCATGTAGTCATTTTGTTTTCAGTCAGAACACGAACCTTGTAGGCCGGCGTCACATGACAGGCCCTGATCAGACCGACACGCCGTGTGACAAAGGCCGTCGCCATGGCGATCGAACGCCAAGCCTGGGCGGGAGGCAAGGGACATCCAGATCGCGGGTGCCTCGATCACGATCCGTCGTCCTATCCACACCAAGCAGTGGATTGGGGGGTCATCAGCGACGCCGAGACTTGAGACAGGCCGTGCAGGCCAAGCTGGTCAGCGCCTACGGACCTGTTCCTACATGGCCCCGGTGTCATGGGCCAGACGCTTTGCTCATCCGTATCGGCTCGTACGCAACGATGCGTCCTGCGCGGGATCCTGTTCCGCAGTGACCGACATGCCCCCCCCACACGATGAAAGGAAACGATATGAGCGACAGACCTGTGACCGCATCAGGCGACGGGACCCGCCCTGCCACCAGCGGTGGCGTCGACAACATGGGCGGGGCCGACAGCTTTACCGGCAAGAAGAACGCAGCGGGCGAAGACATCTCGGGGCCAGCGCCGCGCGAGCGCATGCAGGACAAGAAAATGAACGTGGAAAGCACGAAACATGACGACTCCGCGCCCTACAACCTGACCGAAGACCTCACGCCTGAAACCAATCGCGAGCCCGTGCCCGGCGCCCCAGCTCAGAAAAAGGACAGATAACCGCCGCGCCCAGCAGCCTCTTGGGCGGTGTATGCCCGAACGAGGCCGTTGGCAATCGGGACAGGGACAAAGGCCCCGCCGCCGTCCCCGTTCTGGCCACCCCACCCTCCGCATGAGGTACCCCATGACATCCGAAAATTCC
The DNA here is from genome assembly GCF_051216515.1 of Variovorax frigidus. NCBI lineage: Bacteria > Pseudomonadati > Pseudomonadota > Betaproteobacteria > Burkholderiales > Comamonadaceae > Variovorax > Variovorax frigidus. Next base: position 303,493 of record NZ_JBPJZF010000003.1, on the reverse strand, counting down.
AGCACCAAGCCCTACCCTTTTCCCACGGCGGCCCATCATCCGAAGCATCCGGATCTGCCTGTACCCCCGGTGACCCAGGACCCTTCGGAGGACGCGATCGACAGCGGCATCGAGGAGTCCTTCCCGGCAAGCGATCCCGTGTCGGTGACAGTGACCAAGGCGGTCACCGCGTCCGGCAAAAAAAAGTAGGCCGCGCAGTGTGCCACCGCCATGCGCCTGGCCATGGCTCAGCAACCGAGGCCGGGTGCGCACGTCCCCGCACCCACCGTTGGCGAAGCCCAGCCGCTGGATGTCGTCCCGGTTTTGGTCCTTTTGAGCAGAGCGTCATGTGGTTGCCGTCTGTCGAGCGGCACGCCGGAACGCCAGGCAAACCGCTGTAGGTGCAGCGCCTTGCGCAGCGAGGCGACCACAGGTAGGCCGTGGCCGCCATGCGCCAGGACCCGTTCCTACGAGCGCACTGGCGAAGGGGTGCGCGGATGGACTACACAGGCAGGCCAATGCGCATCGCAACTTAAGTCCTGCCACTTCACTCAATCCAGGAGCTTCCCATGCCAGTCAAGACCGTGATGGACCTGTTCGTGCACGAGATTTCGGACACGCACAACGCAGAAAAGCAGATGACACGCTCGCTCCCCAAGCTCGCGCGTGCCGCTACCGATCCCGAACTCAAACAGGCCTTTGAAGACCATCTGCTGGAAACCCGCACGCAGGTCGAGCGGCTCGACCAGCTTGCCGAGCTGTGCGGCTTTCGGATCAAGCGCGTCAAGTGCGAGGGGATGGAAGGCCTGGTCGAAGAGACGATGTCGCTGGTCGACCTGATCGACAAGGGACCGGTACTGGATGCCGCACTCATCGGCGCCGCGCAAAAGGCCGAGCATTACGAGATCGCGGGCTACACGTCGCTGTGCCTCATGGCGCAGAAGCTAGGCTTTGCCGAGGCGATACCTCTTCTCAAGGAAAGCCTGGCCGAAGAAGAGGCCACCGACAAGCGTCTCGGTCTGTTGGCCGAGGCCACTCAGATCGAGGAAGCCGTCGGCTGAACCGTTTCAAGCGGCGCGGATGCGGGGCCCTGGATCCGAGCCTCGCAGCCTGAACCTCCCCGCCGCTGCGTCGAGCCGCGGGGAACGCCGGAAGCGGCCTGCTTCTTTGCCGCCAAGTCCTGTGCGTGCTTCAGATGCGCCTGCACGACGGGCAGCATCTCTCCGGCCATGGCCTGGAGGTCGGCGTCCTTCGCTTCGACCTGGGTCTTCTTGAGCAGCTTCTCGGTGGCTTCGTGGTCGCCCACACCCGCCTGCTTGATATAGCGGCTGTTGAAGATGTCACCCGTCAGCGCCTTGAATTCCAGGGCCACGGCCTTGTGCATCACATCGGGTCCGTCGGGCAAATCGGTGCCTTTCGCGGCCGCCAGCTTCTTCACATCGGCGAGGCCCTTGGTATGGCCGTCGACCATCATCTGTGCAAACTGCTTGATCTCGCTGCTGTTGCTCGTCCGACATCGGCCGCTGCGGATCGACCGCCGGGCGTCGCCTCGCCAGGCATCGAAGTTTCCACGCCGAAGATCCACCGGCGGACAGGGAGGCCGGGAACGGCGAGCGCAGGCACGCAGATTGCCGGGGAAGGCATGACGCTCCCCTTGAACATCCCCAACGAGGTAACCTGCATGCGAAAAAAGACAACGCCCCGAGATCGGCGCGTGGCCGACTATTTCCAGTTGCTCGAACTGCTCTCCCAACGGCCCTTGCCGGTCGTGTGCTCCATACAGGAAGACATCCACCGAATCCTCGCCCTTCGAAGCGCATCGCTGGTCGAGGCGCTGACAGAACCACCGGAGCAACTGCGCAGCGGCGAGAGGCGCATCGCGCGCGCCGTGGTCACGGCCATCACCCCCGAAGGCCGCAACGCGTTGGCACGCAACGCCCGGACTGCAAGGGGCGCGCAGTCTGCTCCGAGCGCCTGATCAGAGTCGGCCGATCGCCGCCTTGAGTTCGTCGATCGAGGCGGGCTTGGGCAGGTGGGCATTGAAACCCGCCTCGAGCGCGCGCCGCGCATCGACCCGTCGGCCGAGGCCCGACACCGCGATGGCACGCAGCTCGCGCGTGGCGTCGATGCGCCGGACCTCGCCAATCAAGGCGAAGCCATCCATCTCCGGCATGCCGAGGTCGGACACCAGCAGGTCGTAAGGTTGTGCCTGGAGCATCGCCAGGGCCTCCTTGCCGTTGGCCGCGGTGTCCACGATGGCCCCCTCCAGCCGCAGCACTTCGGCGAACGTTGCGAGCGCGTCGGCATAGTCGTCCACCGCCAACACGCGCCACCCCTTGAAGTCCACGCTGTGCGCCACCTCTCGCTGCAGCGGCACATCGGCGCCCTGCAGCGGCAGCCACACGCTGAACTCCGCGCCTTGGCCCGTGCCCTCGGAACGCGCTTCCACGCGCCCGCCATGGGCAGCGACCAGCTCATGGACGAGCGCCAGTCCGATGCCCAGGCCGCCGTTGGGCGGCGCCGCGTCGTGCGTGGCCTGGCTGAACATGCCGAACACATGCGGCAGGAAATCCGCCGCGATGCCGCAGCCGGTGTCGGCGACGGTGAGCTGTGCGAAGCCGTCCGCACTCGACACGCGCACCGTGATCCGGCCGCCGTCGGGTGTGAACTTGACGGCGTTGGACAGCAGGTTCCAGGCGACCTGTTCCACTCGCACCCGGTCGCCATGGCAAACGACGGCGGACTCGCACCTCACATCGAGTCCGATCTTCTTGCCGGAGGCGCCCGCCACCGCCGCCTCGGCCGCCGCCTGCACCAGGTCACCCAGGTCAAGCGCTACCCGGTTCAGGCGCAGCTTGCCGGTGCGAATCCGTGACAGGTCCAACAGGTCGTTGATGATGCGCGATTGGCTGTTCACCGCGCGGCGGATCGCATCGCCCACGCGCCGCACCGAAGGATTCTCCGTGCTCACCGGCAGGCGCATCAGCAACTCGGCATTCATCTGGATCAGGTTGAGTGGCTGCTTCAATTCATGCGACATGACCGCGAGGAAGCGGTCCTTCAGCTCATTGGCCATCTGCGCGTTGAGGCTGGTCCTCCTCTCCTTGATGAGCCGGTGCTCCTGGGCCAGCTCCTGCTGCTTGGTGTCCGTCATGTCGCGCGCAATCTTGGCGAAGCCACCGCCTTCGCCCTCCTCGAGCGGCGTGGTCACACCACTGCAGTAAAGCCGGCTGCCATCCTTGCGCAAGTGCCAGCGTTCGTCCTCGGCCCGCCCCTTCCGCGCAGCGGTGCGCATCTCCTGTTCGGGGATGCCATGGGCCTGGTCTTCGGGCGTGAAAATGGTGGCGATCGGTCGCTGAAGCATCTCCTCCTCGCTGTAGCCGAAGATTCGCCACGCACCCCGGTTCCAGCTGGTGATGAGGCCCGCCGCATCGGTGGTGATGATGGCGAAATCGCGCGTGGTGGCGGCCACCCGGCGCAGCCGCTCCTCGCTGGCACGCACCCGCTCTTCGGCCAGGCGCAGGTCGGTGATATCGAAGAAATTGAGGATCGCGCCTTCGATCTTGTCGTCCGCCGTGCGGTAGGGAAGGATGCGCGCGGCGTAGTGGCGTCCGTCCGTGCTGCTCACTTGCCGTTCGATGGTGCGCAGGTTCTTGAAGGCCGACTCTGTGTCGCTGGACAGTTCGGTGTAATCCAAACGGCTGGTGATGTCGAAGAGCGAGCGCCCCAGGTCCGTCGGAATCAGGTTGAACAGGGTCGCAGCCTGCGGCGTGTAGCGCTTGACATGCATGCCGCGGTTGACGAACACGGTAGCGATCTCCGACGAAGAAATCAGATTCTGCAGGTCGTCGTTGATATTGCCGCGCTCCTCCACCTTGACCTTGAGCTCGTAGTTCACGGTCACGAGCTCCTCGTTCATCGACTGGAGCTCTTCCTTGCTGGTCTCCAGTTCCTCGGTGGCCGAACGCAGTTCTTCGTTGATGGCCTGCAGTTCCTCGTTCGAGGCCCTCAGCTCTTCGGTCGACGTCTCGGCATGCTCGACGGTGTCCTGGAGATGCAACTTGAGCTGGCGGATCTCGTCCTCGAGCTGGCCGACCAGCAGCATGGGCGCCCGCTCGCCGTTGTCGCCCGTCTGCGACGGCATGCTCCCTTCCACTTCGTCGAACACAACCAGGATGAGGCCCGACTGCCCCGCATGCGGCGGCAGCGGCCGCACGGTGATGTTGAGCAATATCGGGCTGCCATCTTCATCGCTCTGCACGATGCGCGTCTCCACGCTGCGCGAGGACTGCGAGGCTTTGAAAAGTGCGGTGCGCAGTTCCATACGCACGTCCGGGCGCACGTTGTTGAGCAGGTTGTTCGACGGTTCGCCGCCCGCGCGCTCCAGGAACCGCCCCACCCCGTTCGACAGGTGCAGCACTTCGTGCTGGCTGCTGATCAATACGCTGGGCGGAGCGAACTGCTCGATCGCACGCTGGTGCATCTCGGCAGTGGCAGGTGCGTCGCTCGCGCGCCGAACCGCGCTGAGCGGTGCGGGGCCCAGCGCGCTGTAGTCGGCGCTCAGTGCCGGGTCGCTGATCAGCGGCAACAGCCGCCCGGGCGGATAGCCCGGATTGGCGCGGAAGATCCGGTGCTTCTTGTCGACCGCAGTGAAGAGGTTGCCTACCGCATCGGTCGATTCCGACGTTCCCATGAACAGGTAGCCGCCACCGTCCAGCGCGATACGAAACATCTCCAGCACGTGCGACTGCGCCGCCCGGTCCAGGTAGATCAGCAGGTTGCGGCAGCACACCAGGTCCAGCCGCGAGAACGGCGGATCGCGCAGCAGGTTGTGCAGCGCAAAAAGCACGGGCTCGCGCACCACCGTCGCCACACGGTACTGGCCCTGCTCTTTCACGAAGAAATGGCGCAGGCGCGAGGGTGTCACGTCTTCGGCGATGCCTTGCGGATAAACACCCTTGCGCGCCGTGGCAATGGCGCGTTCGTCGATGTCTGTGGCGAAGACCTGGATTTCGAGCGGCTTGGAAAGCAGGTCGGCCTGCTCCCGCAGCAGCATGCTGACCGCATACGCTTCTTCGCCGGTGGCACAGCCTGCCACCCACACGCGCAACCGTTCTCCGGGCTGCTTGGCCTCGATGATCCGGCGGATGGCGTCGTTCTCGAGCGAATCGAAAGCCTCGCGGTCGCGGAAGAAGCTGGTGACGCTGATCAGCATGTCCTGCAGCAGCAACGGCGCCTCAGCCGGGTGCTCGCGCAGGTAGTTGCGGTAGGCGGGCAAGTCGGTCAGCCGGTTGACCTGCAGCCTGCGCTCGATCCGGCGCAGCACGGTCGCGCGCTTGTAGTGCCGGAAATCGTGTTTGGTGTACACGCGCAGGTACGACATCACGTCCTGCAGCGCGGCTTCGGCTTCTTCCGATTCCATCGGCCCGGACGGATCGGAGGAAAAAGGACCCGCCGTTTCCGCGGCGGGCAGCTGGATGTGGCGCGACGTGCGCCAGATTTCCACCAGCCGCTGAGGCATGCCGGCCGCGGGCAGCACAAAGTCGACCACGCCCGTGGCGATGGCGGCACGTGGCATGCCGTCGTGCTCGGCGTCTTCGGGCGCCTCTGCCATGGAGATGCCGCCGTGCTCCTTCACGCTGGTGAGTCCAACGGCGCCGTCACTGCCGGTGCCCGACATCACGATGCAGACTGCGCGCTCCTGGTGCACTTCGGCCATGGTGCGAAAGAACACATCGATGGCGATGTGACGCCCGGCCACGCGCTCGCTGGGCGACACCTGCAGGTGGCCGTCGTTCATGGTCAGCTCCACCCCCGGTGGAATCACATACACATGATTCGCTTCGACCGGCACGGCCTGCGTCACCTGTTGCACCGGCATGCGGGTGGCGCGTTGCAGGATTTCGGCGGCGTTGCTCTTGTGCGTGGGCGACAGGTGCAAGATCACCACGAAGGCCATGCCTTCGTGGGCGGGCATCTGCTCGAAGAACCGGATCGCGGATTTCAGCCCGCCGGCCGAGCCGCCAATGCCGATCACCGGGAACTTCAGGTGACTGCGTACGAGATGAGGCAGCGCGGGCTCGTCGGGCGATTCGGCGGTGGCGGTTTCTGGAGGGAGCATGAAATCGGGTTGGCAGGAAAGGCGCTGGTCGCGGGTCGCCAGCCAACGGCTGCGCGGTATGGCCAATTCTGCGCCTGTTCGTCCCGGGCCGACCCCTACGCGACGCCGCGCTGACGTCGTCCTTGTCTGACGCATGAACGGGCCGGTCTCGCGCGCCCGGTGCTGCGCGAGCGTCCAACGTAGAGACCGACTTCTGTGCGGTACGGCGCCCTGCCCGCACCCCAGCTCTCCCCACCACCCACTTCAGCCAGGACCCGCCCATGACAGACCCTCGCCTAGCCGGCGCACAGCCCCCCTTCACCACCCCCGCCCAACAACCGCCAGGCCTCGAGTCGCAGATGTCCCCCGCACCTGATTTCGGCGAGGTGTCCTATGTGGGCTCCCACAAGCTGCAGGGCAAGGTGGCGCTCATCACCGGGGGCGACAGCGGCATCGGTCGCGCGGTGGCGATCGCCTTTGCGCGCGAAGGCGCCGACGTGCTGATTTCGTACTTGCCCGAGGAAGAGGAAGACGCCCAGGTCACCCGCGAATGGGTGGAGCGCGCGGGGCGCCGCTGCGTCACCATGCCGGGCGACATCCGGGAGGAAGCGCAGTGCCAGCGCCTGGTGCAAGGCACCCTCGACGCTTTCGGCCGCCTCGACGTGCTGGTCAACAACGCGGCCTTCCAGATGAGCCACAAGTCGCTCGACGATATCTCGGCGGAGGAGTTCGACCGCACCTTCCGCACCAATGTCTACGCCAACTTCTTCCTCAGCAAGGCTGCGGCCGCCTGCATGAAGCCGGGCGCGTCGATCATCAGCACCGCGTCAGTCAATGCCGACAAGCCCAATGCCACGCTGGTCGCCTACGCGGCCACCAAGGGCGCTATTCAGAACCTCTCGGGGGGCATGGCGCAATTGCTTGCCGAAAAGGGAATTCGTGTGAACTGCGTGGCACCAGGGCCGTTCTGGACGCCGCTTATCCCCTCGACCTTGCCGCCCGAAAAAGTCGCGGAGTTCGGCAAGCAGACACCCATGAAGCGTCCGGGCCAACCGGCCGAACTGCAGGCGGTGTACGTGCTGCTCGCGTCCGACCAGGCGAGTTACATCTCCGGTGCGACGATTCCCGTGACCGGCGGCGTGCCGTTCATCTGAATGCCGTATGAACCCTGACGCTCGTTCATTTCCCAGCCTCGCGCGGAGCGCCTCGCTGCTGGTCGCTCTCACGGCCCTCGCTGCCTGCGGCGACCACGCCAGCCCCTCGAAGGTCGAGGCCCTGGGGGCCGACAAGCGCGCCGGCACTGCCGCGTTGGAAGCCGGCGCGGCAGCGCTGCAAGCCAAGCATCCCGTGGACGAACTCAACGCCTATCTCGACGGTTTCCATTTCTACAACGGCCGGATGGAAGCGCAGATGGAGGCCCACCACTACTGCGCCTTCGTCAACGAGGAAGTGATCCAGTGCGTGATCTTCGACGGCAACCAGAACGCCGCCAAGCTCATGGGCGTCGAGTACATCGTGAGCGCCCGGTTGTTCGACACGCTGCCCGTCGCGGAGAAGGCGCTGTGGCACAGCCACGTGCACGAGGTGAAGTCGGGCCAACTGATCGCGCCGGGCATTCCGGAGGTGGCCGAGCATGCGCTGATGACAAAGCTCGTCGGCACCTATGGCAAGACCTTCCACACCTGGCACACCGACCAGCAGAAAGACCTGCCGCTGGGCATGCCCGAGCTCATGATGGGCTTCACGGCCGACGGCCAGGCGAACGCCGCCATGGTGGAGGAGCGCGACCGACGCTTCGGGGTGCGCAGCGCCGAAAAGCGCCGGCAGCGGGAAGACATCGCGGCGCCGGCGATCCGACCGGGCGCCGACGCGTGGCAACGGGCTGGGGCCGTCCAAGGAGCGAATGCCGGTGGCACGTCACATTCGCACCCTTCCGCGCCAGCGGCACCGACGCGCTGATCGGCCGTCTGCGAATCAACCGTCGACGCCTGCGCCGGGCCGCGCCGGGGGGATGCGCTTGTGCATGCTCGCCAGGTAGGCTCCCACGATGATCCGCTGCGCCGCGGGGTCGATCGGGCGGCCTTCGAGAAAGTCGTCGATGGTGGGGTAGCCCAATCCGAAGGCCTCTTCGTCGGGTCGCTGCGGCGCCAGGCTTTCGAGGTCGGCGGTCGGCACCTTGTGGACCAGGTCGGCGGGCGCGCCCAACACGAGACCGAGGGCCCGTACGCGGCGCTTCGAAAGCCCGGCCAGCGGCAGGATGTCGGCCGCGCCGTCGCCGTGCTTGGTGAAGAAGCCCATCAGCGCCTCGGCCGCATGGTCGGTCCCGACGACAAGGCCATCGATGGCACCAGCGACCGCGTACTGCGCGACCATGCGGATACGCGCTTTCACGTTGCCGATCAGAAAGTCCTCCGCGGCGGCGTCACCCAGGGGCACACCGGCAGCGCGCAGCGTCGCCCCCAGTGCATCGACTCCCGCGCGGATGTCCAGTGTGTGCATCGCGTCGGGCGCGATGAAGTCGATGCAGCGCTGTGCATCGGCTTCGTCGCGCTGCCGGCCATACGGCAGGCGAACGGCCACGAAGCTCGCAGGCTTGCCCTCTGCCCTCACCCGCTCCACCGCACGCTGCGCCAACGCGCCGGCCACCAGCGAATCGACACCGCCGCTGATGCCGAGCACATAGGCCCGCCGGTCGTTGCGCGTGAGGTAGCGCGCGAGAAAATCGATGCGCCGCTCGCGCTCGACCTCGGCGTCGAAGTCGCCTTGCACCTGCAATGCCTGCAGGATGTCTTGCTGCGTAGGTCGCAAGGTCATGTTCGTCCTCGACTTGTCTCGGCGGCGCCGTGCCGCGCGTGGTAGTGCGAAATGCGACGCAGCGCGTAGTCTGCGCTGGCCTCACGGATCTGATTGCGCCCGCCCTGGAACACGCGCGTCTCGGTGTGCTCGTGCACGCCATCGGCATCCCGGAAGATCCATGCGTAGCATTGCGTGCCGGCCTCGACATCGGGGTCGCTGCCGTCGGCCACGCCGGTGTTCGAGACAGCGAGTCCCGCATCGCTGTGGCGCAACGCCCCGCGCGCCATTTCCAGCGCCACGGCCTCGCTCGTGAGGTTGTTCTGCGCCAGCACGTCGGCGGGCACGCCCAGGCAACGCCGCTTGGCCTTGGGGTCGTACACCACGAAGGCGCACTCCAGTACTTTTCCGGCACCGGGTGCAGCGGCCAGCCGCGAGGCGATGAGGCCCGCCGTGCACGATTCGGCCGTCACGACCACGATGCCGTGCCGCTTCAGGTATTCGACCGTGGCTGTGTGGTCGGAGCCTTCGGGATCGGTGCTGGCAGAAGGGTCGAGGGTGGACATGGTGGGCGCGGCGCAGCCGGTGAGCTGGAACAGATTCAAGCTAGGCCCCTGCGTTGCAGCGCCCTGTGGGACGAAGTCCCACTCCGCCGGGAGTGCGAACGCCGGCCTCAGATCGGCCGGGCGGCTTCGCGCGAAGGGCACCGCTCGGGCCTCAGGCGCCGACAGGCGTCGGGCCCGCCCCGGTCACTGCCAGCCGGCGCATCGCCACGACCACCGCCGCGATCTCCGCGGCTTCGTCCTCACATCCGGCCGCGGACGCGGGATCGCCGTGGCGCTGCATGTCGGCCAGCCGCCGCAGCATGGCTTCTTTTTCCTGCAGCGCCCGGAGGGCGGTCCACAGCGCGACGTCGGTCACCTGCTGATGCGTCGCGGCAAGACTGCGCAGGCTGAGCGCGTGGCCGGTATGGCAGCGGTAGCGCACCAACCGCTTGTCATCGAGCTCGAACAGCACGCCCCCGCAGTCGGGGCAACTGAAAGGCGAGGGCTTGGCGATCGTCTTCAAGGTCTGCATGGTTTCCTCCCCGCCGGCCACCGCATGCTCGCTGCGCAGCGTGTCCGTGGTCGCTTGACCGGACGTCATTTCATCGCTCGATGGGTCGGCCCGTGCGAGTGCCGACAACAGGGCCGCCATGCCCGACAGCGGCACCACATGGTCGGCCTGTACCGCCCCCAGGGCGGCGCGGGGCATGCCGGGCTCGAAGGCATCGGCGGGGTCCTGGACGACGGCCGTGCCGCCGCAGTCCTTGATCGCCCGCAGGCCCGCGCTGCCGTCGTCGAGCATGCCCGTCAGGATCACGCCGATGGCCCCCGCCCCCATCTCGAGCGCAGCGGAGCGAAACAGGGGGTCGATGGCGGGCCGTGCGTGGTGTTCCTTCGGTCCGCGGATCAAGCGGATCACGCCGCCCTCGAGCAGCATGTGGTGATCGGGCGGCGCCACGTGGAGCGTGCCGGCGGCCGGCACGTCGCCGTCGCGAGCCTCCCTCGCATGGTTCGGGCCCCGGTTGTCGAGCAGCTGCGCGAGTTGGCTGCGGTGGGCGCCGATGTGCTGCACGAAGAAGATCGGCACCGGAAAGTCCGCGGGCAGCGCGGCCGCGAGCTCGAGCATCGCGTACACGCCGCCGGAAGAGGCGCCGATGAAGATGGCACGCCGAAGTGCGCCGCCCGGGGCGTGAAGGGTTGTCGGCGGTGTCATGACTTTCGGCGCGCTGAGGCGACTGTTTTTCTTTTCAATTGAATGGGGTGTGCAGCCTCTCCAGGCCGTCACTCTTCCTGCATCGTCCGCCTGCCCGCCTCATGTGCCCGCAGCAGGCGCTGCAGGTCCGCGGCCGTGACCGGCTTGGCCACGTGCTCGTCGAAACCCGCTGCCAGCGCTGCGGCCCTGTCGGCCGGCTGGCCCCACCCCGTGGCGGCGATCAGCACGATGTCCCGGCCCCACGGTTCGGCGCGGATGCGGCGTGCCACTTCATGGCCATCGAGTCCGGGCATCCCGATGTCGAGCACCGCGGCATCGGGGCGTTGACGCTCGGCCATGCGCATCGCATCGACGCCGTTCTGCACCGTCTCCACGCTGAAACCCGCCATCGTGAGCGTCTGCCCCATGCCCCAGAGAGCGTCCGCGTTGTCGTCGGCCAGCAGCAAGCGCTGCGGCCGCTGCGACGCCACCGACTGCTCGACAGTGGCCGTGGGCGCCGGCGCGAACGGCCACGGGCAGTGCACCTGCACGCATGGAACGCGCACCGTGAAACGGCAGCCCCGCCCGAGCCCGAGGCTTTCGCCGGTGACCGTGCCGCCGTGCAGTTCGACAATGCTGCGCGCCAGTGCCAGGCCGATGCCCAGGCCGCCGGCCGCGCGCTCATGTGCACGCTCGCTCTGCACGAACATTTCGAACATGGTCTCGATCGTCTCGGCATCCATGCCGATGCCATCGTCCGCCACCTCGAACACCGCACCTTGCGCATCGGCGCGCAGCGACAGCACGATGCGCCCGTGCGCGGGCGTGTACTTGGCTGCGTTCGACAGCAGATTCGACAGCACCTGACTCAGCCGGGTCGGATCGGCGTCGAGCGCAATCTCTTCCTCGGCGATGTCCAGCTCGAGCGCATGGCGCCCCTGCTCGATCAGGGGCCGCACCGATTCGAGTGCCGCTTCGACCACAGCCTGCGCGCTGGTGCGCTCGGGCTTGAGCGAAAGCCGGCCCTGTCGGAGTGTCGACACGTCGAGCAGGTCGTTCAGCATGACCTTCATCACCGATGCCTGGCGCCGGACCACGCGCGCGGCGCGCGCGTGGTCCGGCGTCCGCAGGGATTCGGGCGACAACACTTCGGACGCGGCGCTGATGGAGGCGAGCGGGTTGCGCAGCTCATGCGACAGCACCGCAAGGAAACGGTCCTTGGCCGCATCGGCGGTCTCCAGCGCGCGGCGCGCGGCCTCGTTGGCGCGCAGCACCGCGAGCAATTCGGTGCGACTGCGTTCCAGCTCCTGCTGCGCGGCGCGCTGTTCGCTCTGGTCGCGCAGCACCTTCACCAGGCCGACCACCATGCCTTCGCCGTTGTGCATCGGCATGAGGGCCCCGCTGGCCCAGAAGCGCGAGCCGTCCTTGCGCTGGTGCACCCGCTCGTCGGCCGCACGCCCCTTGGCGAGCGCCGTGCGCTGTTCTTCACCGGGTGCATCGGCGTCGCGGTCCTCCTGCGTGAAGATCACATCGCCCGCGCACCCGAGGATCTCTTTCTCGCCGTAGCCCAGAAGCCGCTCGGCACCGGCGTTCCAGCTCGTCACGCGGCGCTCCATGTCGAGCGAGAAGATCGCGTATTCCACCGCGTTCTCCAGTACCAGACGCATGCGCTCCTGGCTCTGGCGCAACGCGTCTTCGGTCGATCGGCGCTCGTTCACGTCCGTGCACACGATCAATGCGGCATGCGGCTGGCCGCTGCCGTCGGTCAGCACGGTCCCGCTCTTGTGCAGCCAGATGACCGTGCCGTCCTTGCGCACGCTGCGGTTCTCGAGCTGAAACGGCTTGCCGTATTCCGTCAGCCTGCGGAAGAGCGCCCGCGTGTGCGCCAGATCGGCCGGGTGTACCAGGTCGAGCGCACGCCAGCCGATGAGCTCGCCCGGCCGGTAACCCATGAGTTCGCAGTAGCGGGGGTTGGCGAAAGTGATCTCCCCATCCAGCCGCATCTGGGCCACCCCGACCGTCGCCTGGTTGACGATCGCGCTGAAGCGCTCCTGGGACTGGCGCAACAACTCCTGCTCGGCCTTGCGCTCGGTGATGTCCACGAAAGTGAGCACCACGCCTGCGATCGAATCCTCGGTGGTGCGATACGGCCGCGCGCGCGCCAGGAACCACTGGCCCTGCGCGTCGCCCACTTCGCGCTCGGACGGTCGCAACGCGCGCAGCACGGTCCGCGCATCGTCCGCGAGTTGCGGATAGTCGAGCGCCGTGACCAGGTCCGAAAGCGGGCGCCCCGGATCGCTCGCGATGAGCTTGAAGATCCCGGCTGCACTGGGCGTGTAGCGCATCACGCGCAGTTCGCGGTCGAGGAACACGGTGGCGATGGCCGTCGCATCCATCAAATTCAGGACGTCGCTGTTGGCGCGGCCCAGATCGTCGACCTTGCTCTTGAGTTCCTGGTTGACGCTGACCATCTCTTCGTTGATCGACTGCAGTTCCTCGCGGCTGGTGTCCAGTTCCTCCGCAGCTGCATGCAACTCCTCGTTCATCGCGTGCAGCTCTTCGTTGCTGGCCCTGAGTTCCTCCGTCGACACTTCGTACTGCTCAACCGTCTGGCGCAAGCGCGCCTTCAGGCGATCGACCTCGCGCTCGAGGTGCCGCGTGACCGGCTCGGGCTGCAGGCGCGGCAGCACCGTGAGGGCAGCGTCAGGCGCATCCCTGTCGCTCTGGGCTTCTCGTATCGCTTCCTCACGCCCCTCACCGTGTCTCAGCAGCACCATGAAGCCACCGCCGAAGCCGACAACCGGTCGTACGCTGATCGCCACCTCCCACTCGCCGGCGTCGTGACGCACCCGCACCGGTGAGACCTCGACCTCCCCGCACTGTTCTTGCGCCTGGTAGAGCGCTGTCTGCAACTCGACCTTCAAGTCCGGCACGATGGCGCGCAGCACATTGCGCGAAGGCTCCCCTCCGTCGAAGTACAGGAATGCGGTGGCGGCGGACGAAATGTGCAGCATCTCGTGGTCGGCATCCACCAGAATGGACGGCGGCGCCAGCTGGTCGAGCAGCTGCAGGTGCATTTCAGCCCAGGTCATCGCCCGACCGCCACGCAGCGTCGGCAGCACCGTGGCAGGCGCCGGCGGTGCGGCAATGGCAACACGCGGAATCGCTGCGAGCGCGCCCTGCGCGTCGAGTGCACGCCTCCCGGTGCGGGGCTTGTGCAGCACCGGCACGCCGCATCGGGGCGCATCGCGCCGTATGTAGATGCGATGGGCCGCGTCGGCCGCAGCGAACAGGGCGCCCTGGCCGTCCGCGGACTCCGACACCCCGAGAACCAACGGTGCGCCGCGCTGCATCGCAAAGTGCAGCGTCTGAAGTACGTGCAACTGTGCGTCGCGGTTCAGGTAGATGAGCAGGTTGCGGCAGCTGGCGAGATCGATGCGCGAAAACGGTGGGTCGCGTAGAACGTCGTGCACGGCGAACAGCACCCGTTCGCGCAACTCCCGGCGCACGCGGAAGCCGCGTGGCTCGCGCACGAAGAACGTCCGTATGCGCTCTTCGCCAAGGTCCGCCTCGGCTGCGAAAGGATAGATCCCGTCACGCGCGGTCCGCACCGCGTCCTCGTCGAGGTCGGTCGCGAACACCTGAATGGTCGGCGGGCGGTCGAGCGTGCGCGCGTGCTCGCTCAGCAGCATCGCGATGGAGTAGGCCTCCTCGCCGGTCGCGCAGGCGACCACCCACACGCGTATCACGTCCTCGGGGCCCTTGTCGTGAAACAGCGCCGGCACCCGCGCCTGCAGCGCAGCAAAGCTGTCGGCGTCGCGAAAGAAGTTGGTTACGCTGATCAGCATGTCTTGCACCAGCGCACCGATTTCACCCGGCCTCGAACGCAAGCATTCGAGGTAGGACGGCAAGTCCCGCATGCCGTTGATCTGCATCCGGCGGCCGATGCGTCGCAGCACCGTGGCACGCTTGTAGTCGTCGAAGTCGCGGCCGGTGCGGTCGCGCACGAAGGCCAGCAGGTCGTGGAAAGCACTTTCACCGTCGTCACCCGGGGGCCCGGGCGATGTCGGATGGCGCTCGCGCGCCCCAGCCGCCACGTCCGCGGCCCGGGCCCGGTCCTCGGGCGGCAGACGCAGTTGCGCCTCGATGCGGTTGTACCCGGCGATGCGTTCGCCCATCTCGCGTGCGGGCAGCACCCAATCGACCATGCCGGTGGCGAACGCGGCCTGTGCCATGCCGCCTTCGGCCGACTCGTGCGGGTCCTGCGCGATGGTCAGGCCGCCACGCTCCTTCATGCGCCGGATGCCCAACGCGCCGTCGCCATCCTGCCCCGACAGCACCACCGCCGTCCCATGCGGGCCGTGTGAATCCGCCAGCGCGCGAAAGAAAAGGTCTGCCGGGAGATGGCGCCCCCGGTTGGATGGATCGCCAGGCTCGATGAAATTGCCGCGCATGTGCGGCGGGGTGCCAGGCGGCAGCACATGCACGGTGTCTGGCGCCAGACGCAGGCGCTCGGTCACCGGCACCACGGGCATGTGCGTCCAGGCGCCCAGCTGCCGCACGAGCGGCTCGAGCCCGAGGTCCGGCTGATGCAGCACCACGACGAATGCTGCGCCCGCGGGTGCGACCACGCCGTCGAGAAAGGCATGCAGCGCCTCCAGGCCGCCCGTCGAACCTGCCAGGCCCACCACGCGCAACAAGCGGTAGCCAAAGGACGGCACGGCGTCGTCGAGTTGACCGTCGTTCTCTTCCTCGGCCGTGTCGGGCGTCGAATCTTTCAAAGCTTTTCCCTTAGGGGGGTTGCGGACCCGGAGCACAGCCCCGAGTTGCGCAGGCTCACTGCTGGTACTCCTTGAGCCGGTTGTAGAGAGTCTTCATGCTGATGCCCAGAAGCGTCGCCGTGCGCTCACGGTGGCGCCCGCAGCGTTCATAGGTCGCCAGGATGAGCTGTCGCTCCACATCGGCAAGCGGCGTGCCCAGTTCGACGACGAAGTGGTTTTCCGCTGCCGTCGGCATGCCCACGGACAGCGAGACGACCGGATTCGCTCCTGCCGCCTCTTGAGCGGTCGCCGGTGCCGGTGCCTGCGCCGTCACCGGGACCGGGACCGGGACCGGCAGCCATTCCTCATCGATCTCGGCGCCGCTCGCCATCACCCACGCCCGCTGCAGCACATTGCGCAGCTCCCGCACGTTTCCAGGCCAGCGCCAGGCCGAAATCCGCGCGAGTGCTTCCGCACTGAGATGTTTGGCGCCCCCTTCCTGCCGCGCCATCTGGTGCAGGAAATCGGTGGCGATGAGGGCCACGTCGTCCCCGCGCTCCCGGAGCGGTGGCAGGGCGATGGGGAACACGTTGAGGCGGTAGAGCAGATCCTCGCGCATCCTGCCGCTCGCCACCGCCACCGCCGCGTCGCGGTTGGTGGCGGCGATCACCCGCACGTCGGTCTGCTGCACCTGTGTCGACCCCACGCGCATGAAGGTGCCGGTTTCCAGCACCCGAAGCAGCTTGACCTGCAGTTCCAGTGGCATCTCGGTCACTTCGTCGAGGAACAGCGTGCCGCCGTGCGCGCGTTCGAAAAAGCCCTGGTGCCGGCGCTCGGCGCCGGTAAAGCTGCCGCGTTCATGGCCGAAGATCTCGCTCTCGATCAGGCTCGGCGAAAGCGCACCGCAGTTCACGGCCAGGAAGGGCTGATCGCGGCGCCGGCTCATGTCGTGCACCGCGCGCGCGACCAGTTCCTTGCCCGTGCCGCTTTCGCCATGAATGAACACCGTGACCGCCGTGCGCGCCACGCGCGTGATCTGCCGGTAGACGCGCCGCATTTCCTGCGATCGCCCGATCAGCGGGCCGAAGCGGCCGGTTTCCCGCCAGTGCTCTTCCACCTCGTCGAATTCGGCGCGCAGTTGCGAAGGTGCGATCAGGCGCGACAGCAACCCCTTGAGATGCTGCGGGTTGATGGGCTTGACCAGGTAGTCGGCCGCGCCCAGGCGCATTGCACGGATCGACGTCTCGAGGCTGGCCTGTCCTGTCATGAGCACCAGCAGCGTGTCGTTCAAGGCCTCGGTCTTTTCGTCAACCAACGAAAAGCCGTCACCGTCGGGCAGGTGCAGATCGAGCAGGAGCAGGTCGGGCCGCTGCATCGCCATCAGGCGACGCGCAGCCTCGAGCGAATGCGCGCACATCACCGAGTGGCCCTCCTGCGATACGAGCGCGGCCATCATGCTTGCCGAGTCCTCGTCGTCCTCAACAATCAATGCGTGCGGCAAATCGTCGTCTCCAGAGTTGATGCGCGTCGTTGCGCGCTTCGACGCCTACCCCTGGAATCCATCATCGGCCTGAACAGCGGCCGGCGCCGACGTCTCAACCGTTGAACTCGCGTGAGATTTCGTGCAGCCGCTGTGTCAGCGTATTCATACGTGCGATCTGGCGCCCGAAAACGCGCAAGGCTTCCTCGCGCAGCGCGAGGTCGTCGGTCGTGCGCAGGAGTTCCAGCGCCACTGCCATCGCGCCGACCGGCGAGCGCAGGTCGTGATCGAGCTGTCGCGCTGTGTGGGCCTGGTGCGCCATGCGCTCGCGCAACGCCGCGATGTCCTGTGCGGCGATGAGCAGGTGGCCGGGCTCGTACCGTCGCGCCAGCATGACGCCCACGACGCCAGCGAGAGCGCCGACCAGCGTCACCGCGGCCCAGGGGATCGGGTACCGTCGCACGCCATCTGAAGTGTTGATCATGGCTGACAGTGTGGGCCCATGCGGCGCTCCTGTCTGTACGCCGTCGGCTGCAATTCTTGCGGCAAGCATTCCCGGTGCGGGCGCCGCAGCGATGGAAACAGGTACTTTGCGCCGGGATCGGCTCCTGCAGCACGCGCCATGCGTCGTTCGGGGCTGGCACGACGATTGCGCTCTGTCGGGGCATGAACCCCCACACCGCTCTGCGGACCCACCAGGCACAGCTGACGACTTTCTCGCCGCGGCTGCAGCATGCCGTGCGGCTGCTGCAGCTCTCCGCGCAGGACTACGCACAGGCACTGCGCGATGCGGCCGAGCTGAACCCTTTCCTCGAAGTGGAAGAACCGACGGCCGATTGCGCGCAAGAAGGCGCCGTCCTCCCGCCGACGGAAGCCGAGGTCGAGAACGACGCCGAATTCGATGCGGCGGCTGCATTCGATCGCGTCTCCGCCGCGCCGCCCGACGGCACGCGGCACCTCTCGCATGACGAGAGCGCCGACCTGATGCAGCGCATCGCGCTGCCGGAGTCGCTCGCATCCCATCTGCATGCGCAAGTCGGCGTGCTGCGCCTCACCCCGCGAGAGCGTGCCTTCGCGCACGCGCTGGTCGAATCGCTGGACGATGACGGATACCTGCGCATCTCCCTGGCCGACGTCGCGCTCGCGCTGGGTGAAGACCCCTCGTCTTCCGAATGCGAACTGCGCACGGCGTTGCGCCGCGTCCAGGCGCTCGACCCCGCCGGCGTGGGTGCACGCGACGTGGCGGAATGCCTCCGGCTTCAGCTCGATGCCATCGCGCCCTGCGCGGTGCGCATGCTCGCGCGGCGCATTCTGGAGGGCCACATCGACCTGCTGGCGGCGCAGGACTGGCGCAGCCTCTCGCGCGCGCTGGCCGCGACACCCGCCGAGGTGCAATGCGCGGTGGCCGGCATCCGTCAGCTGAACCCGCGTCCGGGCTGGGGCCACGGCGAGACCGGCGCGCGCGTCGTGGTGGCGGACGTCACCGTCAAGAAGGTGCGCGGAAGCTGGCGTACGTCACTCAATGCGCAGGCGGTACCGCGCGTGCGGCTCAACACCGCCTGCGCGCAACTGCTCGACACCCGACGCGGTGCGGGTACGGGCCCGCTCAAGGCCTACCTGGATCAGGCGCGCTGGATGGTCGGTACGGTGGCGCAACGAACGTCCACCATCCTCGAAGTGGCGCGCGCGATCGTCGCAAGGCAACAGATGTTCCTCGAGCACGGTCCCCTCGCCATGAAGCCGCTGGGCCTGAAGGAGATCGCCGACGAAGTGGGCGTGCATGCCTCGACCGTGTCGCGCACGGTCCACAACAAATACATCGCCACACCGGCGGGCGTGTTCGAATTGCAGTACTTCTTTTCGCGCGGGCTGCAGCATACGGCCGGTGGCGCAAGCGCGCCGGTGGCGCTGCAGCAACTGATCCGCGAGCTCATCGAGATCGAGCCGCCGACAGCACCGCTGAGCGACGCCGCGCTCGCACGGCAACTGTCGCAGCAGGGCTTTCACATCGCTCGCCGCACGATCACCAAATACCGTCAAACACTGGACATCGACCCGGTCGAGCGGCGCCGCGCCCGTGGCGCGCAGCGTGCCGCCGCCGCGTGAATCCCCGAGGAGATCAGACCAGGTGCAGGAATGGGGCCGTTTCCTGGCCTTGACACCCGAAGGCCGCGCCGCCCTCGCCCGGAGGCAGGATCGGCGCGAAGCGTGAGTTCAGCGCGCGTAGATGGCGTCGACCACTTCGGCCACCTGCACCAGGCGCCCGATCTCGGGATCGAAGCGCCGGCCGGCCGCAAGCGAGTGCGCCCAATGCACTGCACAGAGGCTCTCCCAATCGTCCGGCGCCGAGGTCAGCGAAGACACGCGCGTGCCCTCGAAGCGTTCGGTCGCGAAATCGTAGAAGGATCCCTTGACGTTGTGGAACGAGACGGTGCCCCGCGTGCCGTGAAAGCGCGCCTCGATGGTTGCATCGCGCCCCGTCGACAGGTTCCACGAGCAGGCGAGCCGCACCACACAGCCGTCGGCAAGTTCAAGCTGTGCCGTCGCGTGGTCCTCCAGCTCCGCACTGGGCAATGCCAGTCGGCGCCCGGCGGCATGCAGGCAACTCGAGACGGAGCGCACGGCGGGGAAACCGAGTGTCCACAACGCCAGGTCGAGCATCGGGACGCCCACATCGATCACGCAGCCGCCGCCCGATCGGCGCGGATCGCGGGACCACGTGCGGTCCGGTCCCAACGCCTTGTGCGAGACCAGGTCGACCGCGAAGACCTCGCCAATGTCGTCTGCGGCAATGCACTGGCGCACCCGCTGCATCGCAAGCGTGCGGCGATACGACAGGTCGGCGCCGAGCAACCGGTCTGCGCGCCGCGCGGCATCGATCAGGGTGCGCGTCTCGTCCACGGTGGTCGCGACCGGCATCAGCCCGAACACGGCAATGCCACGCGCGAGCGCCGCCTCGGCGTGTCGTGCATACGACGCACCCGGCGTTGCGATCACGACGCCGTCGATCGGCAATTCGAGCAGCGCGTCGATCGACTCCAGTGAAGCGGCACCGGGTTCGATGCCGCGCGCACTCTGGCGCTTCAGCGCATCGGCGTCGGCGATCGCGAGCACCTCGGCGGCCCCGTCCACCGCGATGGCATGCATGAGGTTGCGGCCGAGCCAGCCGGCGCCGACAAAGCCCAGCCGCGGCCGATGCCGCATGCGAACGCTCGGCTTGCGCTCCGAAGGCTCGAAGCAATGCGCGACGCTCGCCGCGTTGAGTGTTCCGACTTTCATGGGGTGGCGGTCTCCTGCGTGGATGGTGCCCACCCTGTGGCAACGGGCGTGCCCGCTGCGGGCCGCACGGTCTCGTGCCGCGTTGCAAGCGGCACCGGTCAGGCCGCCATGAGGTGCGTTCCCGGGTCGAGCGGAGGAAGTGGCTGGCGGGATGGGCATCCCGATTGCCAAGACGAGTGATGCCCCCAGGAAATCCGCTTTGACCCACGCCTCCACCCCCATCGCCGAACCGCTGTTCAGGTCCTTCTGGATGGGCGGCTACGAAGGCGCCGACCACCTCAACAGCCGAGGCGAGGACGTCGCCATGAACCAGCGAAACGGTCACACGGACCGGCGTGATGCAGACTACGCGCTGCTCGCACCACTGGGCATTCGCACCGTTCGTGAAAGCATCGGCTGGCGCAGTTTTGCCACCGCGGGTCCTGCAGCTGCATGCCGCGCGCTGTTGCAAACCGCCCGGCTCGCGACCAAGCACGGACTGCAGGTGATCTGGACCCTCCACCACTACGGCGTGCCCGACGGTGTCGACCTCTTCGCGCCCGATTTCCCGCACCGCTTCGCCGACTTCTGCGACCTCGTTGCACGATGCCTGCGCGATGCAGCGGACCTGAGCGACGGTCCGCCGCTGTTTCAGCCGATCAACGAGATCTCCTTTCTCAGTTGGGCCGCCAGCAGCACATCGCTGATGCACCCCTTTCAGCCCGGCCTCTCGAGCGCCACCGAGCGAGGCCATGCGCTGAAGTGCAACCTGGTCCGCGCAGCCCTGCGCGGCACCGATGCGCTGTGGGCCACATGGCCCGGTGCGCGGATCGTGCACACCGATCCGCTGATCCATGTGGTGCCCGCCCCCGACCACGCCGACTGCGCCGAGCTCATCGACTGGGCCGCGCAGGCCCGCGCCCTCGACGACGCCCAGTACGAAGCCTGGGACATGCTCTGCGGCAGGCTGGAGCCGTCGCTCGGCGGTGCGCCGCGATACCTGGACGTGCTGGGTCTGAACTACTACCACAGCAACCAGTGGGAGCACCCGAGCAACGAGCGCCTGCACTGGCATGTGCGCGACCCGCGCCGGCGCGACCTCGCGGACATGCTGGCGGACGTATGGCAGCGCTACGGTCGGCCCTTGTTCATCGCCGAGACAGGCCACGTCGGCGACGGTCGCGCTCAATGGATCGACGAGGTGGCCGCCGCCGCACAGCGCAGCCGCGCCGCGGGCGTGCCGCTGGAAGGCATCTGCCTTTATCCGCTCATCGACCGGCCCGACTGGGAAGACGGTTGCAACTGGCATCGCAGCGGGCTCTGGGAGGTCGACCGGCGCACCGGCGACCGGCGAGTGCACCTCCCCTCGCTGCGGCGACTGCAGCACTGGCAGGCGCAGGACCCGGCGAAAACGTCCTTCCCTGGCCACCCCTCACCTCTTTCATCGACCCACCCCTCAGGAAGCCCCATGACCAACACCTTGATCGTCTTTTCCCATCTGCGTTGGGACTTCGTCTACCAGCGTCCGCAGCAACTGCTCTCCCGCCTTGCACAGCACTTCCACGTGGTCTTCGTGGAAGAGCCCGTGCCAGGCGCCGCGCATGCGGCCCTCGAGAAGCTCTCGCCCTGCGACGGCGTGACCGTGCTGCGTCCTCACCTCGCCGGCACCGCCACCGGTTTTCACGACGATCACATTCCGCAGCTGCAGATGCTGCTCGCCGGCTACCTGGAGGAGTCCGCAACGGCCGATTACTGGCTCTGGTTCTACACCCCCATGGCCATGCCGCTGGCCGCTGGCCTTTCCCCCGTGGGCGTGGTGTACGACTGCATGGACGAGCTGTCCGCATTCCGCCATGCGCCACGCCAGCTGCTGCAGCGCGAGAGCGCGCTGTTCCACATGGCCGACCTGGTGTTCACGGGCGGCCAAAGCCTGTACGAGTCCAAGCGCGAGCGCCATGCCGACACGCATTGCTTTCCCAGCAGCGTGGATGCGGCGCACTTCTCGCAGCCGTCGATGGCGGATTCGGATCACCCGGCGCAGGCTGACATCGGGCGGCCGCGCCTGGGTTACTGCGGTGTGATCGACGAGCGCGTCGACCTCTCGCTGCTCGCCGCCATGGCCGACGCACACCCCGAGTGGCAGATCGTGGCGGTCGGCCCGGTCGTGAAGATCGACGCGGCCGCGCTGCCGCGCCGCGACAACATCCACTGGCTGGGCCAGCGCAGCTACCAGGAGCTGCCCGAGCTCATCGCCGGTTGGGATGTCTGCCTGATGCCTTTCGCCCTCAATGAGGCCACGCGCTACATCAGCCCGACCAAGACGCTCGAGTACATGGCCGCCGGCAAGCCGATCGTCAGCACGCCGATCCGGGACGTGGTGGGACCGTACGCGGGCCTGGTCGGCATCGCCGAAGACGTGGGCGCTTTCGTGCAGGCCTGCGAGGAGATGCTGGCCCTCGACGAAGCGGGACGCGCGCGGCAGGCCGCCGCGCGCAAGGCCATCCTGCAAGCGACCTCGTGGGACCGCACCGCCGAGCAGATGGCCGGGCTGATGGCGCTCACCGCCGACAACAAGGGGCATCGGCGCCCGTCGCACGCCGCGGCTTCGGCACCGCGCGTCGCGAACGCATCGGGCGGCCCCAGCCACCCGGTCGTCATCCTCGGCGCGGGCCCCACGGGCCTGGCCGCTGCACTGCGCGCGGGCCGTGACGCCCTGCTGGTGGACCAGAACGAGAGCGTCGGGGGTTGGTGCCGCTCGATCGAGGACAAGGGCTTCACCTTCGATTGCGCGGGACACATCATGTTCTCGACCGACCCCTACGTGCTCGCACTCTACGAGCGGCTGCTCGGCGACAACCTGCACTGGCAGAACCGCGAGGCCTGGATCTACAGCAAGGAGGTCTTCACCCGCTACCCGTTCCAGTCGGCGCTGCACGGCCTGCCGCCCGACGTGCTCAAGGAATGCCTGATCGGGGCCATCGAGGCGCGCTTCGGCAGCCTGGACAAGCCGGTGCTGCGCGTATCGCCCACCGGCCCTTCGCGCGCGGCCGCGGTCGCGCCCGCGACCACGAACGTGCCGCCGCCCGCGGCGGTGCCGCCGCCGACCGCCGTGGCGCCGCGCAACTTCGAGGAGTTCATCTACAAGGTCTGGGGCGTCGGCGTGGCCAAGCACTTCGCCATTCCCTACAACCAGAAACTGTGGGCTGTTCCGCTGAACGAAATGGAAACGTCGTGGCTCGGCGGCCGGGTGCCGATGCCCGATCTCGAGGAAATGATCGAGGGCGCGCTGGAGCCCGTGCACAAGCCGATCGGGCCCAATGCGCGCTTCGGCTATCCGCTGCGCGGCGGCTTCCAGGCGCTGATGGATGGATTCCTGCCGCTGCTCGAAGGCCCGCTGGCACTCGGCACGCGCGTCACTTCCGTGTCACCCGCGCGCAAGAGCGTCACCTTCGACGACGGGCGCACCGTGTTCTTCCAGACCCTCATCAACACCATGCCGCTCCCCCACCTGGTGGAGGCCATCGGCGCCGAAGCGCCGGCCTTCGTGCGCGAGGCGGCGCGGCAGCTGCGGCATGTGTCGGTGCGCTGCGTCAACCTGGGCATCGCGCGGGAGAACATCACCGACAAGCACTGGATCTACTACCCCGAGGACACCGTGTTCCACCGGGTGTTCGTGCAGGGCAACGCAAGCCCGCACTGCAATGCGCCGGGCGGCTTCGGCTTGACCTGCGAGATCACCTATTCGCCCTCGAAACCGCTGCCGGCGGAAGGTCAGGCGCTGATCCAGCGCTGCATCGACGACGCCGTGAGCGTGGGGCTGCTGCGTGCGGACGACGCCATCGTGTGCGCCAACGAGGTGGACATGCCCATCGCCTACGTGGTGTACGACCACTGCCGCGCGGCGCATGTGGAGGCGATCCGCAACTGGCTGGCCGACGCCGGCATCCTGCTGGCCGGCCGCTACAGCGAATGGGCCTACTACAACTCCGACCACGCCTTCGTCGCGGGCCACAAGGCCGCGGAGACCGCGCTGCGGCTCAACGCGAACGCGGCGCCGCCCAGCGTGGCGGTGGCGGCCTGAGCACGGAAGCGGCGGCGGGCGCCGCCCTGCTGCCCGCCCGGCCGATACCGTTTCTCTGGCACTACGTGCGCCAGCGGCCACTGGCCTTCGGCGCCCTGCTGACCTTGATCGTGGCGGCTTCCGCCTGCGCCGTCGGCGTCCAGTACGGCATGAAGCTCATCGTCGACACGATGGCCGACAACGATCGCGCCTCGCTCGCCATCTGGAACTGGCTCGCCCTCTTCATCGTGCTCATCGCGGCGGAGAGCATTTTCTGGCGCCTGAGCGGATGGCTGGGCTGCGTCACCGTGGTCAAGAGCGGTGTCGACGTGCGGCTCGACCTCTTCAGGCATCTTTCGGGCCATTCGCAGGACTACTTCTCGCGCCACCTCTCGGGTTCCCTCGGCAACCGGGTGACGGCCACCGCAGGCGCCACGGGCGCGATCTTCGGCACCTTGATCTGGAAGATCCTGCCGCCGTGCGTGGATTTCGTCGGCGCGGTGGTGGTGCTGTGCACCATCGACGCACGCATGGCCCTGGCGCTCATCGGCTTCGTGGCGGTGGTCGCGAGCTTCATGTACGCCTTCGGGCGCCGTGCGCGGCCGCTACAGCAGGTGTTTGCCGAGCGGGCATCGCAGGTGGGCGGCGAGCTGGTGGACGTGATCGCCAACATCTTCACGGTGATGGCCTTCTCGGCCCGCGAGCGCGAGCACCGGCGGCTGCGCGAAGCCTTCGGGCTCGAAGCGAGCGCGCAGCGGCGCAGTTGGCTGTTCCTGGAAAAGGCGCGCGCCTGCCACGACCTGTGCCTGTGGCTGATGGCGGGCGGCATGCTGATCTGGGCGGTGGAAGCCTGGCGTGCGGGCCTCAACGAAGCGGGCGACGTGGTGCTGATCAGCGCGCTGACCTTCCGCATCCTGCACGGCTCGCGCGAACTGGCGCTGTCGCTGGTGGATGCATCTCAGCACTTCGGCGTGATCTCCGAAATGCTGCGGGTGGTCGCGGTACCCCATGACGTTTCCGACCGGCCCGGCGCAGGCAGCTTCGTCCCCGGACCGGGCGCCATCGGGTTCCATGACGTGCAATTCGTCTACGACGAAGGCCGGCCGGTGTTCGACAACCTCGAGTTGCTCATTCCCGCGGGACAACGGCTGGGCGTGGTGGGCCCCTCGGGCGCCGGCAAATCGACCCTCCTGCGGCTGATCGGCCGTGTGATGGATCCGACGCGCGGCAGGGTGACGATCGACGGCGTGGACCTGACGCAGGTGCGCCAGGCCAGCCTGCGCGACGCCATCGGCGTGGTGCCGCAGGACATCACGCTGCTGCACCGCTCCATTCTGGAGAACCTGCGCTACGGCAATCCCGACGCCAGCAATGCGCAGGTGCAGGCCGTGGCACGTGAAGCGCTGTGCCACGACTTCATCATGGAACTGCCGCAGGGCTACGGCACGGTGGTCGGCGAACGGGGGGCGCGGCTTTCGGGCGGCCAGCGCCAGCGCATCAGCATCGCACGTGCGATGCTCAAGAACGCGCCCGTGCTGCTGCTGGATGAAGCCACCTCGGCGCTGGACAGCCGCTCGGAGGCCGAGATCCAGGCCGCGCTCGATCGCCTGATGCACGGGCGTACGGTGGTGGCCGTGGCACACCGTCTGTCGACCGTGGCGGCATTCGATCGGATCGTGGTGCTGGTGGACGGGCGTGTCGTGGAAGACGGAACGCCCGCTGCGCTGGTGGCGCGCGGCGGGGTCTATGCAGGACTCTGGCAGATGCAGGCCCAGGGGCAGGAAACGGACTGAGCCTGCAAGCCCATCGACCCGTCGCTTCGACCGGGTGTGCAGCACTCACCCCTTGGTGCGCGCAATGACTACACGGAGCAGCCGACCGCACGCGCAACTTGAAAGCGTTCGCGTTGCGCAGCCCACGGGATCACGCCGCATGAACGCCGGGCCGTTCCGCCCTTCCCTACTTTCGCCGCATGTCGGCATGCCCCTCACGACCAGGAGATTCTCAAAATGTTCTCTCACAACAAACGCCTTCAATACACCCTGCGAGTCAAGGAGTCGAACCCCGGCCTCGCCAACCTCATGCTCGAACAATTCGGCGGCTCGCAAGGCGAGCTGGCTGCGGCCTGCCGGTACTTCACCCAGGCCATCGGCGAAGAGGATCCGGGCCGCAAGGACATGCTGTTCGACATCGCCACCGAGGAACTCAGTCACCTCGAAGTGATCGGCACCATGGTCGCGATGCTCAACAAGGGCGCGAAGGGCCGGCTCGCCGAAGGCGTCGACCTGGAAGCCGAGGCCTATCGCAGCATCACCGGCGCTGGCAACGACAGTCATCTGACGCAGGTGCTCTACGGCGGCGGACCGGCACTGGTCAACTCCGCCGGCGTGCCCTGGACAGCAGCCTACGTCGACAGCATCGGCGAACCGACCGCCGACCTGCGCTCCAACATCGCGGCCGAAGCGCGCGCCAAGATCGTCTACGAGCGGCTCATCAACCTGACGGATGACCCCGGCGTGAAGGAAGCGCTGGGCTTCCTGATGACCCGCGAGATCGCGCACCAGAAGTCCTTCGAGAAGGCCCTGTACGCGATCACGCCCAACTTCCCGCCCGGCAAGCTGCCCGGCATGCCGGAGTTCACCAATGTGTACTTCGACATGTCCAAGGGTGGCGATGTGCGCGGCCCCTGGAACCAGGGCCCGCAGTGGGACTTCGTGGAAGAAGCGGAGGACCAGGTCGCACTGGGCGGCGACGGCACGGCGAGTGTGGAACTCTCGCCCGAAGAAGAAGCCGTCGTGGACGCGATGGCGCTGCGGACGGCTTCCGATCCGCTCAGCAATCCGCAGACAGGTGCCGAACTCGGCATGTCCGATGATGCGGTGCTCGACGAACTGAACGGCCAACTGGACAAGGCGCCCTGAACGCACCCGGCGCGCGGCGGGCATCGCCCCGCTGCGCTTCAGCGCAGCCGCGAGCGGGAGGCGCGACGCCGGCGAGAGATCGCGACGGTGATGAACGCGAGTGCAGCCACGCCGATCGCCGCCTTGCGCGCCGCGCCCAAGGGGTTGTGCCGCAGTTCGGCGCGGCCGCCCATTTCGGCGTAGAGATTGGGCACGTGCCCCCGCGACAGATCGTCGATCAGCCCCTCCCCCACGTCCACCCGGTCGGCCAGCAAAAGAATCAGCCAGTGCCTCAGGTCGTTCTCGGAGTGCTTGAACGCCCGACGGCGCAACCAGCCGCTGAGTCCCTTGGGGGGCAAGGTTGTGCCATAGATCGGCGTGATGCGTGGGCGCTCGGTCGATACCAGCACCTCGGCGTGCGAGTGCTGCTGCTGTGGCGGCTCTACTGGATACGGCAGCCGCGGCGGCGTGCGCTCCATCGGATAGGCCGGCCGGTTGGCATGGTCCAGGTCGGCTCCCCAACCCACGATGTGCGCGTGGCGCTCGGCTTGGGTGGGCGAATGGTCTTGGGCGTCTGTGATGATCATGTGCAGGTCGCTCCGGTTCGGAATGGAAGGGGAATGCACGCTGTCAGGCAGCGTGGGCTGAAGGGGGCACCAGCACCGCCTTGATGCAATGGTCCAGCTTGCTGGAGAACAGGTGGTACGCATCGGCCACGTCGCACAGGTCAATGCGATGGGTGATGATTTCCTTCGGGTTGATGCGCCCGGCTTGGATGTGCTCGATGAGGCGTGGCAGGTGGCGCTTGACGCTCGCCTGGTTCATGCGCAGCGTGAGGCCCTTGTTGACGGCGTTGCCGATGGGCATCGCGTTGAAGGTCGGCCCGTACACGCCCACGATCGATACCCGGCCGCCCTTGCGTACCGAGTTGATGCACCAATGCAGCACCGTCGCGGCACCACCCTGCAGTTTGAGCCGCACGCCCAGCAGCGTTTGTGCGAAGCTGCCCGCTGCTTCGCAGCCGACACAGTCGATGCACACGTCGGCGCCCAGGCCATCGGTCATCTTCTTGATGTGGATGGCCATGTCGCCGACCTGCTTGAAGTCGACCACCTCGCACTGCGCGTAGCGGCGCACGAAGTCGAGACGGTATTCGATGTGGTCGACGACGATGACCCGGCCCGCGCCCAGCAACCACGCCGACTTGGCCGCGAAGATGCCGATCGGGCCGGCGCCGAAGATCACGACCGTATCGCCCTCTTCGATGTCGCCCATTTCGGCGGCTTGGTAGCCCGTGGGAAGCGCGTCGGTCAGCAGCACCGCGTCGTCCACATCCATGTCGGACGGAATCACGGTGGGGCCGACGTCGGCCATGGGGACCCGCACGTATTCCGCCTGGCCGCCGTCGTAGCCGCCCGTGGTGTGCGAGTAGCCGTAGATGCCTCCCACGGCGGTGGCCGATGCATTGGTAGCGTGGCAGTTGCTGTAGAGCTCCTTCTGGCAGAAGTAGCAATTGCCGCAAAAGATGTTGAAGGGCACGAGCACATGGTCACCCACCTTGAGGTGCTGCACCGCCGACCCGACGGCCTCGACCACGCCCGTGAACTCGTGGCCGAACGTCGTCCCCACGCGCGTGTCGGGCACGAGACCGTGGTACAGGTGCAGGTCCGAACCGCAGATGCACGAGCGCGTGACACGCACGATGGCGTCTCCGGGGTGCTCGATCTCGGGCTCGGCCTTGTGTTCGGCGCGCACGCGATAGGGACCGCGGTAGTTCATGGCCAGCATTGGGAAATCCTTGGGTTGCAGGTGAGGAATGCGACATCGCGGGGCAGGAGCCCTGCACGATGCGGCGCTTTGCTCGATCGTGGCAAACGGCGTGCCTGCCCTGGAGCGCAGGGCGGAGAGGCTTGCCGCACGGACAGCCCGCGGCAAAGGCGGAGCATCTTGAATCAGGCAGGCATCTGCCTTGCCACCCGTGCGGATGCCCTACGCCGTCCTCTACGAACAAGCCGTCCAACTCAATTCCAGAGCATCGAGGATTGCGGCCTCCTTGCTGATCCACGAGACCGGTGTGCCCGCCAACGTCCGGCTGGCCCTGCTGATCACCCTGTCGCGTGCCGGCGATGAAGACGCCGAGATCACCCTTCACGCAGCGAAAGACCGCGATGCAACGGCTGCGCAGCTGTTTGTCATGACCTGCCTCCTGGTAAGCAGGCATCACGAGATCGCGCTCGACGCGTCGGAAAAACTTGCCGCAATCAGAGCCATCGCCAGCTCCGAAACGGACGTTCCGACCCTACGGCGGGCCACGGGGGAACGTTGGGGATGACCGCCCCTGGCTGTGAAGGATGCCGATGCGGCTTGGCTTCGAAGGCGTCGCTGATCAGCGAAGAATCCGTCGCCGGGGAAGAAGACCCTGGCGCCTCGGTCGATACGCCTTCCCCCTAGCGTGACCGCTACCACCCTCCATTGAGCGCTGTGCAGCTGTCGGCGAGACGCTCACATCGTCCAGATCAAAGGGGTATCGAATGAACAAGCAAGAAGAGAAGACTGGTGAGCCGACGCCTTGATGGCTCTTCCACCCGGTTTCGGGCCTGTTCACACTATTTCCGGGGATCGGAAATAGTGTGAACAGGCCCTAGAACGTGGTCGCGGCGGAGCGCCAACGCGCCGTGCAGGCACGGACCTACATACAAGCGCGCCATCCGCTACGGGACCGGGTACGCCTCGAGCCAACACTCCACTTCTTTCAATGAGGAGATGCCATGAACACCGTTAC
The DNA here is from genome assembly GCF_051216515.1 of Variovorax frigidus. Classification (NCBI taxonomy): domain Bacteria; kingdom Pseudomonadati; phylum Pseudomonadota; class Betaproteobacteria; order Burkholderiales; family Comamonadaceae; genus Variovorax; species Variovorax frigidus. The sequence goes on along the minus strand of NZ_JBPJZF010000003.1, from coordinate 273,644 downwards.
TTATCCGACTGCGGCTGGACGTGAAGCGCCTGCCACGCGCGAGGCCATGACCACTCGCGTTCCGCTGGTACGCCGCGTCTCTTGGGGTGCCATCTTTGCGGGGGTGGTGATTGCCATGGCGCTTCACATGGTGCTAAGTCTGCTGGGCGCCGGGCTCGGACTCAGCACGATCGATCCCCTCAAACACAGCACGCCGGATGCCGCGACATTCGGACTGGCCGCCGGCCTGTGGTGGGTTGTCAGCAGCGCGCTCGCCCTGTTCGTCGGCGGATGGATCGCCGCCCATCTGGCGGGAGCGGCAGATAAGACCGATGCCTCCTTGCACGGCTTGCTGACCTGGGGTCTGGCCACGGTCGTCACCGCCTACATTCTCGCGTCGATGGTTGGCGCGGTCGCCAGCGGTACAGGCAACCTGCTGGGGACTGCAGCAACAGCCGGCGCGTCATCCGCTCCGGTGGCAGAGGCGATGCGGCGTCGAACCCCTTCAGACATGTCGGTCGAAAGTCTGAAGGACCAGGCGCAGCAGCGATTGGCACAGGCTGTGAATCCGTCAGCCGTCCCTGCCGATCCTTCCACGCCATTGACAGAGGAGCAAAGGCAGCAAGCCGACGCGAAGGCGCGGCAAATCGCCGACCAGGCCGCCCGGAGAGGCTCACAAATGGCGCTCGCGCTGTTGCTGGCGTTGGTCGTCGGCGCCATCGCTTCGACCTTCGGCGGTTCGCTGGGTGGCCGAACCTATTGGCTGCCGGAGGCGAATCGCCGGTAGTCGCTGTCGAGGTGTGCCGCGCAGATGAAGCAATGCTGCGGCACATGCCCGAGCCCCTCAAGGAACTCTCGCATGCCGGACATCACGTCTTTGCGCGACGTCGTCTACATCACTCGACGCTGCCCCCCCCGACTGGAGTCCTCTCTGGCTTCGGTCATCACCGAGCAGGCGAGATAGGCGCACACCTACTTGCCAGGGGCGGAAGACCCGACGGGGCTGAGCCCCTGCGCCTTGCACGCCAGCCAGTGCGCGAACCGTACTGTCGTTCGCATGACCTCAACAACATACACCGGACCGTCCAGCATACCGGCGCAATCCGGATGTCCCCGGCATGACGCTTCCGCACAGGAAAGTGTTCAGGCGTTCATATCCGCCAGCGCTTTTCCTTGCGTGGGCGCCAAGTCCGCGCTCAACAAGGATCGGATGCGTTTCGGGAACTTCGGATCGCTCGGCGCCCCCTCTTCCATCGGCCCCCTCTGGGAGGCCTTGCGCGCATATTCCAGTGAGTTCGAAACGCCCGGGGTGGCGCCTGTCAGCTATGTGGCACTTTTCGATGACGCCGATCTCAGCGAAGCAGCGTTCGAGCGGGAGCTATGGGCATTGCTTCAGGCCCTGCACGATGCCGACAAGGAGCGAGGCTTCTCGTGGGATCCGGAAGTCGGCAAGGACCCCGGCCGGGAGGACTTCTCCTTCAGCATCGGCGGCAGGTCGTTCTTCATCGTCGGCCTGCATCCCAACGCTTCCCGCATGGCGCGGCGGGCCCCGGTGCCATGCCTGGTGTTCAATTTTCACGAGCAGTTCGAAACACTCAAGGCTTCAGGCAAGTATCAGAGCATGCAGACCGTCATCCGCGCGCGCGACGTGAAGCTGCAGGGGTCCGTCAACCCCGTGCTCGCCAGGTTCGGCGAGTCCTCGGAAGCCCGCCAGTATTCCGGGCGAGCCGTTGAAGACAACTGGCAATGTCCGTTCCATCACTGAGGTCCGATATGTCTGCCACCCATCCCACCGGCTGTTGCCGGATCGCGCCTCAGTCTGGCGTCGCGTTTCGTATCCGCGCCAGCGAGATTCTGCGTGTGTATGACCCGTTGGGCGAACAGGTCTCCGACCTTTTTGCCTTCGCTGACAACGACCATGCTTGCCAACTGTCTTCGGGGCGCAGCATCGACTATGCATCGAAGATCTACCTGACGACCGGGGACCGGTTGTATGCCAACGACAGCCGTCCGATGTTTCAGATACTCGATGACACCGTCGGTCGCCACGATTTCCTCCTGACGCCGTGCAGCCAGGAAATGTTCGAGATCCTGTACAAGCATCAGGGTCACCATCCCAGCTGCTTCGAGAATCTCTATCGCGCTTTCGAGCCGTTCGGGATCCGTCCTGAACAGATTGGAACGACCTTCAACATCTTCATGAACGTGACGGTTGCCGAAGACGGCGAAGTGAAGGTCAAGCCACCGCTGTCCCGAGCCGGGGACTACATCGAGCTCAAAGCGGAGATGAACATGATCGTCGGTCTGACGGCATGCTCGGCAGAGAATTCGAACAACGGTGCGTTCAAGCCAATCGATTACGAGATTCTGCGTCGCCCTTGTAGTGGGTAGAGGCTCGGCAGCGAAACGGGCGGAAGCATTGGCAATACGGTGGCGTGTTGGCCTACGGGCGATCGAAGGCGGCAGCCCACAGTCAGGTTCCAACCACAAGGAACGCTTATGTCTTTCATGATATTTCCCGGCCCTGATTCCCCGCGGCGAGATGACCGCCAATGACGAGGGTGACGGCATCGAATTCAGTATCAGGGACGGCGGCGGCTATGGCCCTCGGATCGTGGTCCATGTCACCAAGGCCGCGCTTGAACGTCTGGACGGTGCCGGTCCCAACAGTGAACGGAACTCGCTTTCGGTTCTGGCGCGACACGTCGAGGCCCTTTCAACGCTGGCCACCGCCATCAGTCACGCCCGCGCGTCGAACCGTGTGGTGTTGACGGCTGCAGACATCCAAGACACAGCGTGGGTGCCCGCTGGAAAACGCTGACCGTGATCTTGCAACTGAAGTAGCTCCGAAACATAGCGCCCCGCGCTCCCTGATGTACGGGGCGAAGTCATTGCAGTGCATCGTCTTCCATCATCAGTAGACGAGACCTGCGCGCACAGCAACCGAAGCGCTGTCGCGGCTCCAGACTCTCAGCAAAAAGTCCTCCTCCTCGTGGCACACCAGTGGATGGAGGCCGACCCCGGCAATGGCCCGATGCGCCACCTCTGCGTCGAACACTCGCGCGTCAAAGGGCCAACGCCAGTCGCAGGCGACGAGTCCCCGTCGGGGCTGAGCGAAGCGGCGCAGCGCTTGGCAAGTTGCTGCAGATTCTGCAGCCGGGAAGTCCGCCAGCGTTCCGAGGGATCGCTGCGTTCGACCGTTGAATTTCTATCGTCTCTGCAAGCGATGGCGCTTCCTGGCTCCACGACCTTCCGTGCATGCAAACCACGGTTCCGTCGCTTGACTCAGTAGTCTTCCTGCTGAGCGATTCATGTCGAAGATGGCCATTCGCACGGCAGACCTGTCAGGGCGATCAGAAAGACGGGCTGCGGTGCGAATGCCACTTTCCGACCCTCAGGGCGATGTCCTACATCACCACGGTCGGCGCCAAAGCTCACTTTGGTGCGCGCTGTTTCAGATCAGCGAAGAATGAGGCGAGCCCGCAACTGCACTACGTCTGGACAAAAGGAGGTAGTGCTCACCGATCAGCAAACGAGTACGTTCATGCCCAATGATTCCACTCCCTTCGACTTCGCTCCCTCTGCGGATCTCAGCGTCGGCGTGGAACTCGAACTGCAAATCATCGAACTCCAGACCGGCGATCTGGCACCGGTGAGTCGGAAGATCCTCGATTCAGTGGGCTCCATGCCGCCGCTCCTTCGCGGAGCGATCGTCCCCGAGGTCTCCGCGGGCATGATTGAAATATCGACGGGCGTCTGCGCGGATGCATCTGAAGTCCTGGCAGACCTTCAAGCCCTCCGCGAGCGCGTTTCAAGCGCCGCCGCGGCGCACGGGGCCGGCGTCGCCGGCGGCGGGATGCACCCGTTCAAACGATGGTCGGAACAGCAGATATTCGACAACAGCCGATACCACGCCCTGTCCGCCTTGTATGGAGAGGTGTTGAAGCAAACCAGCGTGTTCGGGCAGCACATTCATCTGGGCTGTGCTGACGTCGACCGTGCGCCCCTGTTGATGCACCAACTGGCCAGGTACGTACCGCACTTTGTCGCGTTGTCAGCGTCCAGTCCTTTCATGGAAGGTCACGACACCGGCTTCTCCTCGACACGTCTCCAGTGCCCGAATCCATTCCCCACCGGTCCTTGTCCACCGTTCACGCTTTCCTGGGAGGACCTGACCGATCAGATCGGGAAACTCCTGTCGCACGGAATCATCGATTCCATCAAGGACCTCCATTGGGACATCCGGCCCAAGCCGGCGTTCGGTACCGTCGAGATACGGGTGCTGGACAGCCCACTGAGCGTCGAACGCGCGGCGTCCCTTGCATGCTTTGCACAACTGCTTGGCGCTTGGCTGCTGATGGAAGAACCGTTCATACCCGGCGAAGACGACTATGTTGTCTATCCCTACAACAAGTTCCAGGCCGCAAGATTCGGTTTGAATGCGGCCTACATCGACCCCTTCTCCGGCAGGCGAATGCGCCTGTCCGACCATCTGGCGCACCTGCTGACGTCACTTGGGAGGCATGCAAAGACTTCCACCGACGCGCAGCATCTTGACGCGCTGCAAGCGCTCGTGAGGAGCAGACAGAATGACGCGTCGGTGCTGCGCAACTGGTATCAACAGTTGGAATGCATGAAGAAGGTCGCGCTGCGCAGCGCCATCACGCTGACGAACGAGCGACATGTCTCAGGCCGACCGGATCGCAGCCACGAACCGAAGCATATCGAGCCGAGAAAGGCTTCAGTTGAACTCGAGCCTGAAGCGGGTGCATGGCGCGTGGACACATGATGCCAACGTCGAAAAGGTGAGACGGCTTGCCGTGGTGAAGTCAGTTGGGCGTGAGTCCAGCTTTCCTTCTCCATGAGCCTGAGAAGCCCTGGCCCGACGCGGCGCGCTCCTACGCGCAAGCGAAGTTGCTTTGGTGATATTTTTCGCTTTGGGAGATGGCTATGTGGAAGATTATTTTGGGCGTAGCGGCAGCCCCCCTTCTCGCCCTGGCGATGTTCCTGGTCGGGCTGCTCGCTGCACTCTTTCACTTGATCGCGCTGCCGGTACTTTTTGCCTGGGAGCATTACCTGGAAACGATGCCCTTGAAGCGCCCGTGAAAGACGAGCTCCCGCACCTCGGCGTGCGCTATCGGAATCCCTACCAAGCCAGGCACACCTACGCAAGCGCCAGGCTCACGGCCGGCGCGAACCCGTGGTGGCTGGCCGAGCAGCTTGGCCACGTCGACGTGCAGATGGTCTTCCAGACCTATGGCAAGTTCATCCCGGAGGACTACCAGAAGCCCAAGGCGCCGCGGCTCAAGGCAGTGGCCTGACACCAGCGCACCGCGTGCGAATTTCCTCCGTCCCGCGTGCGAAATCGGTGCGAAACGCCTGCCAAAAGGTGACCATCTGGGCCCGAAAAGCACGACGCCTGCCAGTGGTCTCCCACTGGCAGGCGTCGTCATGAGTGGTGGAGCTGGGGGGATTTGAACCCCCGTCCGCAAGCCTTCATCGCACAGATCTACATGTTTAGCGGTCTGATTTGGATCTCGCTTCCGGAGTCGCGCAGTCGCACGCTACACCGGACGCCAGCACCCTATTTTCTTGCCTCGACCCAAGGTACCCGGATCGAGACCAGCCCATGTAATTATCCTTGCAGCCGGGAGGCGTCAGATTGCTCTGTCACCCCCTTGCCCAGCCCATCGGCCAACTGTTGCAAGGCTCACTGGCAATTAAGCAGCGAGTGCGAAACGTTCGTCGTTTGCAGTTAGTTTTTTTGAATCTGTTTTACGAGCGCATTCAGCTCGACATGCACCGCTGCGATTCCGAACCCACGTCGAAACCAGTGCAGCCCCAAGCGTCCTATTTTAGACCTTATTCAGCCATTGCAAGAGCGCCATCGGAGAATCGATGGCGCCGTCGGCCTGCCACAGCGCAGCATCGGCCTGCGCGCCCATGTAACCATAGGTGGCGGCCACCGTCCGCATGCCCGCAGCACGCCCGGCCACGATGTCGCGTTCGTCGTCGCCCACGTAGATGCACTGCGCGGGGGGCACCCCCAGCCGACGCGCGGCCTCGAACAGTGGCTCCGGATGGGGTTTGGCGTGCGGCGTGGTATCGCCGCTCACCACCGCACCGGCGCTGGCGAAGATCGGAATCGAGCGGACCAGCGGATCGGTGAAGCGCTTCGACTTGTTGGTCACGATCCCCCAGGCCAGACCGCGCTGGGTCAAGCTGTCGATCAATTCCGCCACGCCGTCGAAGACATGGGTGTTCAGGAGCATCCGGGCTTCATAGTTCACGAAGAACTCTTCCCGCAACGCCTCGAATCCGGGGGACTGCGGCGTGATGTCGAACGCGATGCCCAGCATGCCGCGGGCGCCTGCACCGGCCATGGGGCGGTAGCGTTCCAACGGCAGCGACGACAAGCCGCGGTCGGTCCGCATCTTGTCGGCCGCAGCACCGAGTTCAGGCGCGCTGTCGACCAGCGTGCCGTCGAGATCGAACAGCACGGCGCGGAGCATGTCGTCGACCATCAACCAGGTTTCCTCGTGGCGAACATGTAGTTGACGCTGGTATCGGCGCTGAGCCAGTAGCGGCGCGTCAGCGGGTTGTGTTCGAGGCCTCGGGTCTGACGCAGGTCCAGCCCGGCCTCGCGGCAATGCGCGGCGAGCTCGCTGGGACGAATCATCTTCTGGTACTCATGGGTGCCTCGCGGCAGCATGCCCAGCACGTATTCGGCGCCGACAATGGCGAGCAGGAAGGCCTTGGCGTTCCTGTTGATGGTGGAAAAGAACACCCAGCCGCCCGGCTTGACCAGTTCGGCGCACGCCTTCACGACCGAGGCCGGCTGCGGAACGTGCTCCAGCATCTCCATGCAGGTGACCACGTCGAAGCTGCCCGGCTGTTCGGCGGCCAAGGCCTCGACACTGACTTCGCGGTATTTCACGCCGCGCGTCGACGCCTCGAGCGCATGCAGTTGCGCCACCTTGAGCGCCTTGTCGGCCAGGTCGATGCCCAGCACGTCGGCGCCCTTGCGTGCCATTGAATCGGCCAGGATGCCGCCGCCGCACCCCACGTCCAGCACCCGCTGTGCGGCGATGGGCGCGATGCCTTCGATCCATTCGAGGCGCAGTGGGTTGATTTCGTGCAGCGGTCGAAACTCGCTTTCCAGGTCCCACCAGCGATGGGCCAGTTCGGAGAATTTGGCGAGTTCCGCCGGATCGGCGTTCACTTGATCTGTCATGGGAGCCATTATGGAAGAGCCCATAAAAAAACCCCGCCGAAGCGGGGTTTCATTCGAAGATTCTTTCGAATCAACGGTTGGCGCGGGTGCCGACCACTTCGATTTCCACGCGACGGTTCTTCGCGCGGCCTTCCTTGGTGCGGTTGTCAGCCACTGGCTGCTTCTCGCCCTTGCCTTCGGTGTAGACGCGGTTGCGTTCGATGCCCTTGGTCACCAGGTAAGCCTTGACGGCTTCTGCACGGCGAACCGACAGGCGCTGGTTGTAGGCATCGCTACCGACCGAGTCGGTGTGACCGACGGCGATGATGACTTCGAGGTTCACGTCACGGATCTTCGACACGAGGTCGTCGAGCTTGGCGCGGCCTTCAGGCTTCAGAACCGACTTGTCGAAGTCGAAGAAAGCGTCAGCAGCGAAGGTCACCTTCGAAGCAACGGGCGGTGCCGGGGGTGCCACAGGCACGACCGGCGTGCTTGGCGTAGCGACAGGCGTAGCAGGTGCAGCCGGAACCAAAGCGCCATCGCAGCCCTTGGCCGCAGTTGCAGGCGTCCAGTTGGCATCGCGCCAGCACAGTTCGTTGGTGCCGTTCTTCCAGACCAGCTCGCCCGTGCCGTTTTGCCAGTTGTCGATCACGGGACCGCCATTTGCTGCGGTGACACGGTTCTGCGCGCCGGCGGCAGTGGCGAGCGCAGCGACTGCAAACATCATCGCCACTTTATTCAGTTTCTTCATGGTTCTCCTCTTGGGGAAAAAGCCGCAGCCGCGCTGCGAATCAAGGACGCTTTAAGTGACCACCACCCAAAACGTTGAGGCGATTGTGCCATAGGGTCTTTGACAAACAGGCCGCCAGAGGGGCAGGAAGCGTAGGACTGTGGCGGAATACGGGGCGAGTGTTGCTGCAGCACGACACCGCCGGAAGCGTAAAATTCGCTCCTTGCTGTCTCTCTGCTGCCCATGACCTCGTTCGCCAAAGAAACACTCCCCATCAGCCTCGAAGAGGAAATGCGTCGCAGTTATCTCGACTACGCCATGAGCGTGATCGTGGGCCGCGCGCTGCCGGACGCGCGAGACGGGCTCAAGCCCGTCCATCGCCGCGTGTTGTTCGCGATGCACGAACTCAACAACGACTGGAACCGGCCGTACAAGAAGTCGGCCCGTATCGTGGGCGACGTGATCGGCAAGTACCACCCGCACGGCGACCAGTCGGTCTACGACACCATCGTTCGGCTGGCGCAGAACTTCTCGATGCGCCACATGCTCGTCGACGGGCAGGGCAATTTCGGCTCGGTCGACGGCGATATGGCCGCGGCAATGCGATATACCGAAATTCGGCTGTCGAAAATCGCCCACGAAATGCTTGGCGATATCGACAAGGAAACAGTCGATTTTCAAGACAATTACGACGGCTCGGAAAGAGAGCCCGCCGTGCTGCCCAGCAAATTGCCGAATTTGCTGGTGAATGGCTCGGGCGGCATCGCCGTGGGCATGGCGACCAACATCCCGCCGCACAACCTGAACGAAGTGGTCGACGCCTGCCTGCACCTGCTGCGGCACCCGGAGGCCAGCATCGATGAGCTGATGGAGATCATCCCGGCGCCCGACTTCCCCACGGCGGGCATCATCTACGGCATCAACGGCATCAAGGACGGCTACCGCACCGGACGCGGCAAGGTCGTGATGCGCGCGCGCTGCCATTTCGAGGACATCGACCGCGGCCAGCGCCAGGCGATCATCGTCGACGAGCTGCCCTACCAGGTCAACAAGAAGACGCTGCAGGAGCGCATGGCCGAGCTGGTGCACGAGAAGAAGATCGAAGGCATCAGCCACATCCAGGACGAGTCCGACAAGTCGGGCATGCGCCTGGTGATCGAACTCAAGCGCGGCGAAGTGCCAGAGGTCGTGCTCAACAACCTCTACAAACAGACGCAGCTGCAGGACACCTTCGGCATCAACATGGTGGCGCTGGTGAACGGCCAGCCGAAGCTGTGCAACCTGAAGGACCTGATCCAGGTCTTCCTGCAGCATCGCCGCGAAGTGGTCACGCGCCGCACGGTCTACACGCTGCGCAAGGCCCGCGAGCGCGGCCACGTGCTCGAAGGCCTGGCGGTGGCGCTGGCCAACATCGACGAGTTCATCCGGATCATCCGCGAATCGCCGACGCCGCCGGTGGCCAAGGCCGAGCTCATGACCCGCCCCTGGGACAGCAAGCTGGTGCGCGAGATGCTCACCCGCACGCGTGCCGACGGCGGCGTGATCAACGCCGACGACTACCGTCCCGACGGCCTCGAGCGCGACTACGGCATGGGCGCCGACGGCCTCTACCGCCTGTCCGAAACGCAGGCCCAGGAAATCCTGCAGATGCGTCTGCAGCGCCTGACCGGCCTGGAGCAGGACAAGATTGTCGCCGAGTACAAGGAAGTCATGGCGGAGATCGACGACCTGCTCGACATCCTCGCCAAGCCCGAACGCGTCTCGGTGATCATCGGCGACGAACTCGGCATCATCAAACAGGAGTTCGGCCAGACCAAGCTCGGCGCCCGCCGCAGCCAGGTCGAGCACAGCGCCTTCGACCTGTCGACCGAAGACCTGATCACGCCCACCGACATGGTGGTCACGCTCTCGCACAGCGGCTACATCAAGAGCCAGCCGCTCAGCGAGTACCGTGCGCAGAAGCGTGGTGGACGCGGCAAGCAGGCCACCGCCACCAAGGAAGACGACTGGATCGACCAGCTCTTCATCGCGAACACCCACGACTACATCCTGTGCTTCTCGAACCGTGGCCGGCTCTATTGGCTCAAGGTGTGGGAAGTGCCTGCGGGATCGCGCGGCTCGCGCGGCCGACCGATCGTCAACATGTTCCCGCTGCAGGAAGGCGAGAAGATCAACGTGGTGCTGGCGCTGACCGGTGAAAAACGCACCTTCCCGGCCGACCAGTACATCTTCATGGCGACCTCGATGGGCACGGTCAAGAAGACCGCGCTCGACGAGTTCAGCAACCCGCGCAAGGGCGGCATCATCGCCGTCAACCTCGACGACGGCGACTACCTGGTGGGCGCAGCGCTCACCGACGGCAAGCACGACGTGATGCTGTTCAGCGACGGCGGCAAGGCCGTGCGCTTCGACGAGGAAGACGTGCGTCCGCTGGGTCGCAATGCGCGCGGCGTGCGCGGCATGTCGCTCGAGGCGGGCCAGGGCGTGATCGCCATGCTGGTGGCCGAGGACGAACAGCAGAGCGTGCTGACCGCGACCGAGAACGGTTACGGAAAGCGCACAAGCATTACCGAGTACACCCGCCATGGCCGGGGAACCAAAGGCATGATCGCCATTCAACAGAGTGAGCGCAACGGCAAGGTCGTTGCCGCGACGCTGGTGCATGCCGACGACGAGATCATGCTGATCACCGACAAGGGCGTGCTCGTTCGCACCCGTGTCGCCGAAATTCGCGAGCTGGGTCGCGCCACGCAGGGCGTCACGCTCATCGGTCTCGACGAAGGTGCCAAGCTCAGTGGGCTGCAACGCATTGTCGAAAACGACGCGATCGTCGAAAGCGAACCGGAGTCCGGTGCCGACGACACTTCCACATCTTCAACGGAGAATCCTCAGTGAAAAAAATCAAGCTTGCGGTCCTGACGGTCGCACTGGCAGCCAGTTCGATCGCCATGGCCCAAGACAAGGCCGCACTCGTGAAGCAGCTGCTCGAGGTTCAGCGCCCCGCCATCGACGGCATGGCCCGCATCCTGGTGAACGACTCGGTCGCACCGATCCTTCAGGCCGGCGGCGAGTACCTGCAGACCCAAGTGCCGGCAGAGAAACGCGAAGCCCTGGGCAAGGCCGCTGAAGCCGAAGTGCAGAAATACGTTCAGGAAGCCTTCCCGATCGTGCGCGACAAGGCCGTGCAACTGGCGCCCAGCACCGTGGGCCCGCTGCTGGAACAGAACTTCAACGAAGACGAACTGCGCCAGCTCATCGCCTGGCTCAGCTCGCCGCTCAACAAGAAGTTCGCCGAGCTGAATCCGCAGTTGGGTTCCGCGCTCACGCAGAAGCTCGTGACGGACGTGCGCCCCACGATCGATCCGAAGCTGCAGGCGTTGAACGTCAGCGTGGCCAAGGCCCTGGGCGCGCCGACCAACGGCCAGCCGGCGCCAGGGCAACCCGCTGCCAAGCCGGCAGCCAAGCCGGCGGCCAAAGCGCCCGCCACGAAGTGACCCGGCCGGCGGGCACCCGCCCCTACAACTTCTCGGCCGGCCCGGCCGCGATGCCGGAGGCCGTGCTGCGCGAGGCGGCCGCCGAGATGCTCGACTGGCATGGCAGCGGCATGAGCGTGATGGAGATGAGCCACCGCGGCAAGGAGTTCGGCGCGATCTACGCGAAGGCCGAAGCCGACCTGCGCGCGCTGCTCGCCGTCCCGTCGAACTTCCACATCCTGTTCATGCAGGGCGGCGGTCTCGGTGAAAACGCCATCGTGCCGATGAACCTGTCGCGCGGCGGCGTGGCCGACTTCGTCGTGACCGGCAGCTGGAGCATCAAGTCGCACAAGGAAGCCCGGCGCTATTGCGATGCGCGCATCGTCGCGAGCAACGCCGACGACCAGCACACGCGACTGCCCGATCCTGCGACCTGGCAGCTCACGCCCGGTGCCGCATACGTGCACCTGTGCACCAACGAGACCATCAACGGCATCGAGTTCCAGACGCTGCCCGACCTGGCGGCACTGGGCTCCGATGCGCCACTCGTGATCGATTTCTCCTCGCACGTGGCCTCGCGCAGCGTCGACTGGTCGCGCGTGGGCCTGGCCTTCGGCGGTGCGCAGAAGAACCTCGGTCCGGCCGGCCTGACGATCGTGGTCGTGCGCGACGACCTGCTGGGCCATGCGCTCGAGATCTGCCCGAGCGCCTTCAACTACAAGACGGTCGCCGACAACCAGTCGATGTACAACACCCCGCCGACCTGGGGCATCTACATGGCCGGCCTGACCTTCGACTGGCTGCGCAAGCAGACCGAAGGCGAACTGACCGGCGTGGCTGCGATGGAGCAACGCAACGTCGCGAAGGCGAAGCTGCTCTATGACTTCATCGACGCTTCAGACTTCTACGCGAACCGGATCAGCGCGGACTGCCGCTCGCGCATGAACGTGCCTTTCTTCCTGGCCGACGAGGGGCGCAACGAGGCCTTCCTGGCCGGTGCACGCGAGGCCGGGCTGCTGCAGCTCAAGGGCCACAAGTCGGTCGGCGGCATGCGCGCCAGCATCTACAACGCCATGCCGCTGGAAGGCGTGCAGGCGCTGGTGGGCTACATGCGAGAATTCGAGCGGTCGCACGCCTAGCGCAGTGCTGGTGCCGCCCGCTTTTTTTCTCGCACGATGTCCGATACCCCCACCTCGCCCTCCGACAACTCCGCCAGCCTGGCCGATCTGCGCGTGCAGATCGACTCGCTCGACCAGCGCCTGATCGACCTGCTGAACCAGCGCGCCCATGTGGCCGAGCAGGTCGGCGAGGTCAAGAAGCGCGAGGGCACGCCCTTCTTCCGGCCGGACCGCGTGGCGCAAGTCATCGACAAGATGCAGAAGGCGAACACCGGCCCGCTCAAAGGGCTGCACATCGCCGCCATCTGGCGCGAGATCATGTCGGCCTGCCTGGCGCTCGAGTCGCCGCAACGCGTGGCCGTGCTCGGCCCCGAAGGCACCTTCTGCGAACAGGCCGCGGTCGAGTATTTCGGCGGAGCCGCCGACCTGATCTACTGCGCGAGCTTCGACGAAGTCTTCCACGCCACCGCCGCGGGCAGCGCGCAATACGGCGTGGTCGGTGTGGAGAACTCGACCGAAGGCGTGGTCACGCGTTCGCTCGACCTGTTCCTGCATTCGCCGACCCATGTGGTGGGCGAGGTCAGCCTGCTGGTGCGTCACCACCTGCTGCGCACCACCAATTCGCTGGGCGAGATCGAGGCCGTGCTGGCCCATCCGCAGGCGCTGGCCCAGTGCCAGACCTGGCTGTCCAAGCACCTGCCGAACGCCGAACGCCGTGCCGTGTCGAGCAACGCCGAAGGCGCGCGCCTGGCCGCCGGCAACCCGGCCTGGGCCGCGCTGGCCAGTGACCGCGCCGCCACCCGCTTCGGCCTGCACATCGTGGCGCACGCGATCCAGGACGACTCCTACAACCGCACGCGCTTCGCCATCATCTGCCTGCCGCAGACGCTCGCGATGCCGCCGGCCTCGGGCCGCGACTGCACCAGCCTGGTGGTGTCGGTGCCCAACCAGCCGGGCGCGGTGCACGACCTGCTGATGCCACTCAAGGCCAACAACGTCTCGATGACGCGCTTCGAGTCGCGCCCCGCGCGCACCGGCCAGTGGGAGTACTACTTCTACATCGACCTCGACGGCCATCCGTCGCAGCCCAACGTGGCGGCCGCGCTGGCCGAGCTTCGGACGCTGTGCGCCTTCTACAAGGTGCTGGGCGCCTACCCCGTCACCGCGTGAGCGGCCCGATGTTCGAGCAGCTCGGCCTGATCGGTTGCGGCCTGATCGGCGGCTCCTTCGCCCTCGCGCTCAAGCGCGCCAAACTGGTCAAGCGCGTGGTGGGCTACAGCAAGTCGCCCTCCACCACCGAGCGTGCGCGCCAGCTCGGCGTGATCGACGTCGCGGCGCCCTCGGCGCTGCTGGCCGTGTCCGGCGCCGACCTGGTGCTGGTGGCGGTGCCGGTGGCGGCCTCGGAAGCCACCTTCAAGGCGATCCGCCACGGCGTTTCGGCGGACACGCTGGTCATGGACGTCGGCTCGACCAAGGGCGACGTGATCGAGGCGGCACGGCGCGGCCTGCAGACGCAGTTCGCGAGCTTCGTGCCCGCCCATCCGATCGCGGGCAAGGAAGTCGCGGGCGTCGAGCACGCCGAGGCCTCGCTGTTCGACGGCCGGCAGGTGATCCTGACCCCCACCAAGACGACGCTGCGCTCCAATGTGCAGCGCGCTTCGCAGCTCTGGACGGGCGTCGGCGCACAGGTGCTGACCATGACGCCCGAGGCCCACGACAGCGCCTTTGCCGCCGTGAGCCATCTGCCTCACATGCTGGCCTTCGCCTTCATCAACGGCCTCGCGGCGCAGCCCGACGGCGCCCGCTTCCTCGAACTCGCAGGCCCCGGCTTCCGCGACTTCACCCGCATCGCGGCCAGCGATCCGACCGTCTGGCGCGACGTCCTGCTGGCCAACCGCGAGCAGGTGTTGCTGCAGTCGCAAGCCTTCCGCAGCCAGCTGCTCGCATTCGAAGCGATGCTGAGTGCCGGCGACGCGCAGGCGCTGGAGAATGCGATCGCCGAGGCCCGCCAGACCCGCTCCGAATGGCGACGCACGCCGGCCACCTGAACATGTTCTCGTCCCCCTTCCTCGACATCCCCTCCTTCGTCGCCGCCTCGGGCGTCGTTCGGTTGCCCGGCTCCAAGAGCATCTCCAACCGTGTGCTGCTGCTGGCCGCGCTGGCCGAAGGCACCACCACGGTCCACGACCTGCTGGATTCGGACGACACGCGCGTCATGCTCGACGCCCTGCGGGCGCTGGGCTGCCACGTCGAAACCGCGGGCGCGGCGCTGCGCATCGACGGACTGGGCGGTCGCCTGCGCACACCGCAGGCCGCGCTCTTCCTCGGCAACGCCGGCACCGCCATGCGGCCGCTCACCGCCGCACTGGCGCTGCTGGGCGGCGACTTCGAACTCAGCGGCGTGCCGCGCATGCACGAGCGTCCGATCGGCGACCTGGTCGATGCGCTCACGCAGCTCGGCTGCCGCATCGACTACCTGGGCAATCCGGGCTATCCGCCGTTGCGCATCCACCCGGTGCCACCGCACACGCTGTCGCTCGACGCGCCGATCCGCGTGCGCGGCGATGTGTCCAGCCAGTTCCTGACCGCGCTGCTGCTTGCCCTCCCCCTCGTCTCGGCACGCGACATCACGATCGAAGTGGTCGGCGAGCTGATCTCCAAGCCCTACATCGAGATCACGCTCAACCTGCTTGCGCGCTTCGGCATCGACGTGCAACGCGAGGGCTGGCAGCGCTTCACGATTCCGGCCGGCAGTCGCTACCGCTCGCCGGGCGACGTCCACGTCGAGGCCGATGCCTCGTCGGCCAGCTACTTCATCGCGCTGGGCGCGCTGGCGGCCACCGGCGACGGCCTGCGCATCGAAGGCGTCGGCGCGGCTTCGATCCAGGGCGACATCCGCTTCATCGAGGCCGCGCGCGAGATGGGCGCCCGGGTCGAGAGCGGGCCCAACTGGCTGCGTGTGGCGCGCGATGCCTGGCCGCTCAAGGCGATCGACCTCGACGCCAACCACATCCCCGATGCGGCCATGACGCTGGCCGTGATGGCGCTCTACGCCGACGGCCCGAGCACGCTGCGCAACATCGCCAGCTGGCGCGTCAAGGAAACCGACCGCATCGACGCCATGGCCTGCGAACTCCGCAAGCTGGGCGCCACGGTGGAAGACGGCCCCGACTTCATCCGCGTGCATCCGCTGGCCGCGGCCGGCTGGCGCGCCGCCAGCATCAAGACCTACGACGACCACCGCGTCGCGATGTGCTTCTCGCTGGCCGCCTTCAACCCGGCCGGCCTGCCGGTGCGCATCCTCGATCCGCACTGCGTCGCCAAGACCTTCCCCGACTACTTCGAGACGCTGTTCGAAGCGATCACGCCGACCGGGATTCCGGTGATCTGCATCGACGGGCCGACGGCCTCGGGCAAGGGCACGCTGGCTGTCGAGGTTGCGCACGCGCTGGGCTACCACTACCTCGATTCGGGCACGCTCTACCGCGTGACCGGCCTGGTCACGCGCCGGGCCGGGCTCGAGCCCGTGCCCGCCAACGAGGCACAGATCGCGGCCCTGGCCCACGAACTGCCGCTGCAATTCGTCAAGGGCAAGGTGATGCTCGCGGGCGAGGACGTCGGCGACGCGATCCGCACCGAAGCGGCCGGCATGGACGCCTCGCGCGTCTCGGCCCTGCCCGGCGTACGGACCGCGCTGCTGGCGCTCCAGCAACGCTTCCGCCGGTTGCCCGGCCTGGTGGCCGACGGCCGCGACATGGGCACCGTGATCTTCCCCGACGCGCCCTTGAAAGTCTTCCTCACGGCCAGCGCGGCGCAGCGTGCCGAACGCAGGCATAAGCAGTTGATTTCAAAGGGTATTTCGACTACACTCGACAGTCTTCGCTCCGACCTGGAAGCACGCGACGCCCGGGACTCTTCCCGCAGTGTCGCGCCTTTGAAGCCGGCGAAGGATGCCCGCCACCTGGACAACTCCCAGCTCTCGATCGCGCAATCGATCGAGCAGGTACTGGACTGGTGGCAGGAACTACAGCCCTTCAAGAAGTCTTGAGGGGTGTTTTCACTCCAGCAGGTCCCCGCCGCGCGTCAGCGCACCGACTTGCTGGTTTTTGCAACCAACCGGGCCCCAAGCCCACAACCGCCGTCGCCAGACCCCAGTGCAGTCGCAATCGTGCAGCTGCCAACCCTGCGTGACGGAAGGAAATGACACATGTCTGAATCTTTTGCCGACCTATTCGAAGAGTCCCTGAAGCGTTCCGAAATGCGCACCGGCGAGGTCATCACGGCCGAAGTCGTGCGCGTCGAGCACAACCACGTGGTGGTCAACGCCGGCCTGAAGTCCGAAGCGTACGTGCCGATCGAAGAGTTCAAGAACGACAAGGGCGAACTCGAAGTTCAGGCCGGCGATTTCGTTTCCGTTGCCATCGGCAGCGTTGAAAACGGCTACGGCGACACCATCCTCTCGCGCGACACCGCCAAGCGTCTGGCTTCGTGGCTCGCCCTGGAGAAGGCCCTGGAATCGGGCGACTTCGTCACCGGCACCACCAGCGGCAAGGTCAAGGGCGGCCTGACCGTTCTGGTCAACGGCATCCGCGCATTCCTGCCGGGTTCGTTGATCGACACGCGTCCCATCAAGGACCTGACCCCGTACGAAAACAAGACCCTGGAATTCAAGGTCATCAAGCTCGACCGCAAGCGCAACAACGTCGTGCTGTCGCGCCGTGCCGTGGTCGAAGCCAGCATGGGCGAAGAACGCGCCAAGCTGATGGAAACCCTGAAGGAAGGCGCTGTTGTCCGCGGCGTGGTCAAGAACATCACCGAATACGGTGCGTTCGTGGACCTCGGCGGCATCGACGGCCTGCTGCACATCACCGACATGGCATGGCGCCGTGTCCGCCACCCGAGCGAAGTCGTTCAGGCCGGCCAGGAAATCACCGCCAAGATCCTCAAGTTCGACACCGAAAAGAACCGTGTCTCGCTGGGTCTCAAGCAAATGGGTGACGACCCGTGGATGGGCGTTTCGCGCCGCTACCCGCAATCGACCCGCCTGTTCGGCAAGGTCACGAACATCGCCGACTACGGCGCATTCGTCGAACTCGAACCCGGCATCGAAGGCCTGGTGCACGTCTCCGAAATGGACTGGACCAACAAGAACATCGCTCCGAACAAGATCGTCTCGCTGGGCGACGAAGTCGAAGTCATGGTCCTGGAAATCGACGAAGACAAGCGCCGCATCAGCCTGGGCATGAAGCAGTGCAAGGCCAACCCGTGGCAAGAGTTCGCTCAGAACACGAAGCGTGGCGACCGCGTTAAGGGCCCGATCAAGTCGATCACCGACTTCGGCGTGTTCGTGGGTCTGGCTGCCGGCATCGACGGCCTGGTTCACCTGTCCGACCTCTCGTGGAACGAAACCGGCGAAGCCGCGGTTCGCAACTACAAGAAGGGCCAGGAAGTCGAGGCTCTGGTGCTCGCAGTCGACGTCGACCGCGAACGCATCAGCCTGGGCATCAAGCAGCTCGACAGCGATCCTTTCACCACCTTCACCACCGTGAACGACAAGGGCCAGATCGTGACCGGCAAGGTCAAGACCGTGGACGCCCGTGGTGCTGAGATCGACCTCGGCGAAGACATCCTCGGCTACCTCCGTGCTTCGGAAATCTCGCGCGACCGCGTCGAAGATGCCCGCAACGTGCTGAAGGAAGGCGACGAAGTCACGGCCGTCGTGGTGAACGTGGATCGCAAGACCCGCAACATCCAGCTGTCGATCAAGCAGAAGGACATGGTCGACGAACAGGGCGCCATGGCCAACCTGAGCCAGCAGTCGGCACGCGAGAACGCGGGCACGACGAGCCTGGGCGCCCTGCTGCGCGCCAAGCTGGACAACAGCGACAAGTAAGCTGTCCCAGCAGACAGAGCCGGCCTTCGGGCCGCTCTGTCTTTTTTTTCGTCTTCGTTTTTTTCGCAGGCCCATGACACGTTCCGACCTCGTTGAAGAACTCGCAGCCCGCTTCTCGCAGCTGACGCACCGCGATGCCGAATACGCCGTCAAGACCATCCTCGACGCGATGGGCGACGCGCTGGTGCGTGGGCACCGCATCGAGATCCGCGGCTTCGGCAGCTTCTCGGTCAACCGACGGCCGCCGCGCATCGGACGCAATCCGCGTTCGGGCGAAAGCGTTCAGATTCCGGAAAAGCGCGTGCCGCACTTCAAGCCGGGCAAGGCCCTGCGCGAAGCGGTCGACGCTCGCACCGCCGAGCTGGATGCCGCCGACAAGGCCTGAAACCGGGCCCGACGACGCCCTAGAATCGTCCCGCCACTGGTGACGATCATGAAATACCTCCTGTGGCTGCTCAAGGCAGCCATTTTTTTTACCCTCTTCGCCTTCGCGCTGAACAACCAGCACGACGCGACCGTCTACTTCTTCTTCGGCACTTCGTGGCGCGCGCCGCTGGTGCTGGTGGTGCTGGCCGCCTTCGCGGGCGGTCTGATGGTGGGCGCGCTGGGCATGCTGCCCGGCTGGTGGAAGCACCGCGCCGCCGCGCAGCGCCCGGCCGTCATCCCCGACGCGCTCGCCATGCCCGCAGCGCCCGTTCCCGCCGCCCCCCCGACCGACCTGCCCGCCGTCAGACAACATGGACTTTGATTTCAGCTGGCTGCTGCTCGGCCTGCCCGTGGCCTTCGTGCTCGGATGGCTGGCCTCGCGCTTCGACATCCGCCAGCTGAAGCTGGAAAACCGGCAGGCGCCCAAGGCCTACTTCCGCGGCCTCAACTTCCTGCTCAACGAGCAGCAGGACCAGGCCATCGATGCCTTCATCGAAGCGGTGCAGAACGACCCCGACACGCAGGAGCTGCACTTCGCGCTCGGCAACCTGTTCCGCCGCCGCGGCGAGTACCAGCGCGCGGTGCGCGTGCACGAGCACCTGCTGGGCCGCGGCGACCTGTCGCGCGCCGACCGCGAGCGCGCGCAGCATGCGCTGGCCCAGGACTTCCTGCGCGCCGGGCTGCTCGACCGCGCCGAAGCCGCGCTGCAGAAGCTCGAAGGCACGCGCTACGAAAACGAATCGCGGCTGGCCCTTCTGGCCATCTACGAACGCTCTCGCGAATGGGCGCAGGCCGCCGCCGTGGCGCAGAAACTCGACGATGCCGAGCAGGCCAGCTACAGCACACGGCGTGCGCACCACCTCTGCGAACAGGCGGCCGAGCAAGTGTCCGTGGGCGACGCAGCAGCGGCCGGCACACTGTTGCAGCAGGCCGTGGCCCTGGCGCCCGAGGCGCCTCGCCCGGCCATCGACACGGCGACGCTGCAACTGCGCAACGGCGATCCGGCGCAGGCCTTCGACACGCTGGCCGCACTGAGCGAACGCGCGCCGCTGGCCTTGCCGATCTATGCGGCCACGCTGCAGCAGGCCGCGGTCGGCGCACAGCGCACGGGTGATGCACTCACGCTGCTGCAGACGCGCTATGCACAGACGCCGTCGATCGACGTGCTCGAAGCGATCATCGCGCTCGGCGGCACGCCGGTGCCGCGCGCCGAGGCGGCCGAGGCGTCCAGTGAGGCACCGGCCGAACCGCGCGATGGCTACATCGCCCACCTGGCCAGGCAGCCTTCGCTGGTAGCGGCCTCTCGCTGGCTGGCGGGCGAGACCTTCGCGCACGAGCAGTTCCACCCGCAGGTGCAGCGCGCGCTCGACCTGGCCACCCGGCCACTCATGCGCTACCGCTGCGCGGCCTGCGGTTTCGAAGCGCACCAGTACTTCTGGCATTGCCCGGGTTGCCAGGCCTGGGACAGCTATCCGCCGCGCCGCGTCGAGGAACTCTGAAGGACTGCGGCCGCCCGTAGGCCATTCGCATTGCGGGGAATCCCTGCCTTGCTCCCGAGCTTGAAGAGCACCTAAGCTGTCGCGGCACCTTCTGCTTCGCAGGGGGTGCTGTGTTCTTCAAATCAAAAAACTCAGGGAGAGTTCATGTTCAAGAAAATCCTGGCCGTCACGGCCTTGCTGTTCGCCTGCGCGTCCTTTGCCGCCGTCGATGCCAACAAAGGCACCCCGGCCGATTTCGACGCACTCAAGGGGGTCGGACCCGCCATGTCCAAACGCATCGTCGACGCACGACAGCAAGGCGCGTTCAAGGACTGGCCCGACTTCATGCAGCGCGTGAAGGGTGTGAAGGAAAAGACGGCCGCCAAGCTGTCGGGCCAGGGGCTGACGGTCAACGGGCAGGCCTTCGGTGGTGCACCCGCCGTGGCAGCGCCGGCCAAGACGGCAAAGGCGTCTGCCAAGCCCTGACGCGCCGTGGTGCCTGCAATGGCACGCGATAACAAAGCCGCCATCGGGCGGCTTTCTTCATGCCCTGCGCTTCTGTCGATTCACCTCGGCCATCGCGCTGCTCGCCCCGTCCGTGGCCGACCGCCTCAAGAAACGTACTTGGGATAGATCTCGGCAAGCCGATCGATGAACCCTTCGATCTGCCGGATGTGCTCGCGCAACAATTTCTCGGCCAGATCCGCATCGCCTTCCAGGACCGCGGTGGCGACCTTGTCGTGAAACACCACCGACTCCTCGCTGCCCCGGATCGTCTTGTTCGCCAGGCGTCGAAGCCGTTCGAGCCGGGTTCGCGCCGACAGCACGACCGACCACGCGGACGCGTGACCTGCCAGCACCACGATGCTGCGATGAAAGTCTTCGTCGGCAGCCAGGCTGCCATCGCGGTCTTCGAAACGAAGCGCCTCGCGATGACGCAGCACGATCCGCGACAGGATCTGTCGATCGGCCAACGGTGCTTGCGCGGCCAGACGCACCGCAGCGCATTCGATCGCTTCACGGACAAAGAGCGCATCGCTCAACGAGGCGCGCTCGAGCCGCGAAACGAAGGTGCCCTTCTGCGGGACGATGTCGAGCAAGCCATCGGCCGAGAGGGATCGGAAGGCCTCGCGTACCGGTGAGCGGCTCAGCCCGAACTGCTCGGCGACCGACGCCTCGTTCAGCGCCGTGCCGGGTGCGAGCGTGCAATCGACGATGGCGCGCCGCAGGGCGGAATACACGTGCCTGGCGGCCTGCCCGCGTCCTTCCGCAGCTTCATAAGCGCCCAGCGCGGCAATACCTTCCAGCGTGATCGCCGAGACAAAACTGGGTCGTGCCATGCGGAGTCGAGAGCGAAAAGTGAAGGAATTGCGGGCAATTGTAGATTGCGGGTTTGTCCGGAGTCGCGTGATTGCATTCTAGAACACTAGAATGCAATCACCAACTTCCGTACTTTTTGAGATGCCAGTTCTGCCCGCCACCATCGACGCCCTCCGAAAAATCAGCATTGCCACGCTCTGCACCTGCCTCTACAAGCGCGGCCTGCGCAACCAGGTCATTCAAGGCGCGGTGCCCGTGGGCGCCGCCACCAAACCCACCATGGTCGGTCCCGCCTTCACGCTGCGCTACATGCCCGCGCGCGAAGACCTGAACACGCTGGAGGTGTTCCGCGATCCGAAGCATCCGCAGCGCGCCGCCGTCGAGCAGTGCCCTCCCGGGGCCGTCATGGTTTTCGACAGTCGCAAGGACGCGCGCGCGGCCTCCGCCGGCTCGATCCTTGTCGGTCGCCTGATGGTTCGCGGCGTCGAAGGCGTCGTCACCGACGGCGGCTTCCGCGATGCACTGGACATCGCCGCGCTGGCCATTCCCGCCTTTCACCAGCGCCCCTCGGCACCCACCAACCTCACGCTTCACCAAGCCATCGACATCAACGTACCGATCGGCTGTGGCGATGCGCCCGTCTTCCCCGGCGACATCGTGGTGGGCGACGCCGACGGCGTGGTCGTGCTGCCTGCCCACCTGGCCGACGAGATCGCCGCGGAGGCCACCGAGATGACCGCCTTCGAGGACTTCGTCACCGAGCGCGTGGCCCAGGGCCAATCGATCCTCGGCCTCTACCCCGCGACAGAACAGAAAACGCGCGACGACTTCGCCCAGTGGCGCGCACAGCACGCGCGCTGACGCGCCGCCCGCAGGGACGCGCAAATTTCAACCTCAGGAGACAAACGCACATGAAACGCAGACATTTCGCGGCCGCCGGTTTGGCCATCGCCGTCGCCATGCCTTGCATGGCCCAGACCTTTCCGACGAAGCCATTGACCATCGTCGTGCCGGCCTCGCCAGGCGGTGCCATCGACCTGGCGGCACGCGTCATCGGCCAGAAGATGACCGAGGCGTGGGGCCAGCCTGTGGTCATCGACAACCGCGCGGGCGCATCGGGCATCATCGGCACCGACCTGATTGCAAAGGCCTCGCCCGACGGGCACATGCTCGTGCTGGTCGCCAGCAGCCACGCCATCAACCCAAGCCTGTTCAAGAAGCTGCCCTTCGACACCGTCAAGAGCTTCGAGCCCGTGGCGCTGACGCACATCGTGCCGCTCGTGATGGTGGTCTCGCCCACCGTCCCGATGAAGACGGTGAAGGAGGTCATTGCCTTCGGCAAGGCCAACCCGGGCCAGCTGACCTTCGCGTCGAGCGGCAAGGGTGGCGCGCCCCACATGTCGGGCGAACTGTTCAAGACGATGGCGGGCATCGACATGACGCATGTGCCCTACAAGGGCAGCACGCTGGCGCACCCCGACCTCATCAGCGGGCGCACCTCGCTCATGTTCGACACCGTGGCGGCAGTCAAGGTGCAGGTGCAGTCCGATCGGCTTCGTGCGCTCGCAGTCACGTCGGCCAAGCGCTCTTCCGTGCTGCCCAACATTCCGACCATGCAGGAGTCCGGCGTGGCAGGCTACGAAACCACCACATGGGGCGGCCTGCTGGCCCCGGCGGGCACGCCGAAACCCGTGGTGGCAAAGCTCAACGCCGAGGTCAACAAGATCCTGCAGATGCCCGACGTGCGCAAGACGCTGGCCGAAGCCGGCATCGAGCCTGGCAGCGGTACGTCGCAGCAGTTCGTGGACTTCCTGGCCGCCGAGTCCGTCAAGTGGGGCAAGGTCGCCAAGGACGCAGGCATTCAACCCGAATAACCGGCCCATGCGAACCTCCACCGACAAGATCCATGTCCTGATGGCCGGGCCGCAGGCCCCTGGCCTGACCGAGGCCGTCGAACGTTCGTACACGGTGCACAAGCTGTGGCTGTCCGAGGACCGCGACGCTTTCATTGCAGACCATGCGCCGCTGATTCGCGGCATCGTGACGAACGCACCCGTGGGCGCCAGCGCCGCGCTGATCGATGCGCTGCCGCACCTTGAAATTATCGCGAGCTCGGGCGTCGGCCTCGACGCCATCGATCTTCAGGCCGCCCGGCGCCGTGGCGTGACCGTCACCAGCACCCCCGGCGTGCTCAACGATTGCGTGGCCGATACCGGCGTCATGCTGATGCTGGCCATCGCACGCCGGCTCGGAGAGGCCGAGCGCTTCGTGCGCGGCGGCCAGTGGCCCGGCGCCAGGTTCCCGCTGGCGACCAGCCTCGGCGGCAAGACCTGCGGCGTGATGGGAATGGGCAACATCGGTCGGGCCGTGGCAAAGCGTGCACTGGCTTTCGGCATGACCATCGCCTACAGCACGCCGTCGCCGAAACCGGACCTCGACTACGCCTACTGCGCCGACCCGTTGGCGCTCGCGCGCGCCGCGGACTTCCTGGTGCTGACCTTGCCCGGCGGAAAGGAGACCTTTCACATCGTCGACGCGGCACTGCTCGACGCCCTGGGCCCGACCGGTTTCCTGATCAACATCGCGCGCGGTTCCGTGGTCGACGAGAAGGCCTTGATCGACGCACTCCAAAGCGGACGCATCGCAGGTGCCGCCCTCGATGTTTTCGAGGACGAACCCAACGTGCCGCCCGAGTTGCTGGCGCTGGAAAACGTGGTGCTCACGCCGCACATCGCCAGCAGCACGCACGAAACACGCAAGGCGATGAGCGAGCTCACCTTCGCCAACCTGCAAGCGCATTTCAGCGGAAGGCCGGTGCTGACCCCGGTGGCCTGATCGAGCAGATCAGCACCGCGCCCCGCACCGCGGAATGCGATGGCCCGCGACGGGGCAGTGCACCTCCAACCCCTTGTCTTCGGTCAGGAAGAGCTTGCAGAAGGCCGTGCCGCGCCATATGGCGCACCGTCCCTGAGATGCGGCATCGCTGTGCATGCTCTCGAAGTCATCCGACGGAACCTCGACCCGCCCTACCCCGCTTCTGCCCGCCGCGATGACAGGGAAATGCCTCAGGAAGTGGCCTGGAATTTGCTCGTATGCTTCCTTTCGTTCTGCCTTCACTACATTCCGGAGTGCGCTCATGCATCACAAGTTCGGTATTGCCCTCATGGGCCTGACCCTGGGCGCGGCGGCGTTCGCGCAAGCCAAGTGGGACCTGCCCACGGCCTACCCGGCGACCAACTACCACACCGAGAACATCACGCAGTTCGCCAAGGACGTGGAGGCCGCCACCGGCGGCAAGCTCAAGATCACGGTGCACGCCAACGCATCGCTGTTCAAGGCCCCCGAGATCAAGCGCGCCGTGCAGAGCGGCCAGGCCCAGGCCGGCGAGATCCTGCTGGCCAACTACGCCAACGAGAACCCGGTCTATGCGCTTGACGGCGTGCCTTTCCTGGCCACCACCTACCCGGAAGCGATGAAGCTCTACACGGCCTCCAAGCCGGCGATGGAGAAGCTGCTCACCGCACAGGGCATCAAGGTGCTGTTCGTGGTGCCATGGGCACCACAAGGGATCTATTCCAAGAAGGAGATCAGCTCTGTGGCCGATCTGCGCGGCATCAAGTGGCGCGCCTACAGCCCCGCGACCGCCAAGATCGCCGAACTGGTGGGCGCGCAGCCGGTGCAGATCCAGCAGGCCGAACTCAGCGCGGCCATGGCCACGGGGGTGATCGAGAGCTACATGAGCTCGGGCTCGACCGGCTACGACACCAAGACCTACGAGAGCCTCAAGAATTTCTACGACACGCAGGCCTGGATTCCCAAGAACGCGATCCTGGTCAACGCCAAGTCCTTCGACGCGCTCGATGCGCCGACCAAGGAGGCCGTGCTCAAGGCCGCCAGCGCCGCCGAGACCCGCGGCTGGAAGGTCGCCGAGGAAAAGAACACCGAGTACAAGCGGCTGCTGGCCGAACGCGGCATGAAGATCCACAAGCCCTCGGCCAAGCTCGACGCCGACATGCGCCAGGTCGGCGGCATCATGCAGGCCGACTGGCTCAAGGCCGCGGGGGCCGACGGCGCCGCGATCGTCAGCGCCTACAAGAAATGAAGCGCCCACGCTCCTCGCTTCGCCGCGTGGAGGCCTGATCCATGCGCCGCTTCCTCAACGCCCTGTACGACGGCGCCGGCGCGCTCGGCGCCTTCTGCGTCTTCCTGATCTTCGTGCTGATGATCCTGGCCGGCGTGGGCCGGCAGATGAACTGGCATGTGAGCGGACTCAACGACATCGTGGCCTGGCTGTGCGCCGCGGCGGCCTTCCTCGCGATGGCGCACGCGTTCCGCCACGGCGACTTCGTGCGCGTCACGCTGCTGCTCGACGCGGTGCCGGCCAAGGTACGGCGCGTGCTCGACGTGGGCTGCCTGCTGATCGCCTCCGTGTCGGTGGCCTACCTGACCTACGCAGCCACCAGCTTCACCTGGGAAAGCTACGAATTCGCCGAGATGGCGACCGGCCTGGTCGTGATCCCGATCTGGATTCCGCAGGCGACCTTCGTCGTGGGCTGCTGGCTGCTGCTGATCGCGATGGTCGACGAACTCGTCGGCGTGGTGCGCGGCGAGAAGCCGAGCTACCAGCGTGCGGTCGAGGAGCGCCACGCGGCGGGTGACTTCTCTTCAGAGGTTTGAAGAATACGGACTTCCGACCGCGAAGGTTTCGCGAAAGAAAGCCAAAAGAAACCAAGAAGAATTTTTGGTTTTCCTTTTCTCTTCTGAGTTTTTTGCGCCCTTCGCGAAACCTTCGCGTCCTCTGCGTCCGGTACCCGCTCCCGCATCCACATCCGTTCCCGCTCCCCCACTAGGAATGAAATGACCGAAACACTTCTGATGGGCGCGCTGCTGCTCGTCATCATGCTGGTGCTGCTCGCGGGCGGTATCTGGATCGCGATGACGCTGGCCATCGTGGGCTGGGTCGGCCAGGCCTTTTTCACGAACACCCTGCCGGCCAAGAACCTGTTCTCTTCCTTCTGGGAGAGCAACGCGAGCTGGGAGCTCGCCGCGTTGCCGCTGTTCATCTGGATGGGCGAGATTCTGTTCCGGACCAAGCTCAGCGAGGAGATGTTCGAGGGCTTGCGTCCCTGGCTCAATCGCATTCCCGGGCGGTTGATGCACACCACCATCCTGGGCTGCGGCGTCTTCGGTTCGGTCTCGGGCTCCTCGGCCGCGACCTGCGCGACCATTGCCAAGGTGGCGCTGCCCGAACTCAAGCGCCGCGGCTACGACGAGCAGTTGGCGATCGGCTCGCTGGCGACTGCAGGCACGCTGGGCATCCTGATCCCGCCGTCGATCACGATGGTGGTCTATGCGGTCGCGGCCGACGCCTCGATCATCCGCATCTTCCTGGCCGGCTTCCTGCCGGGTCTGCTGCTGATGCTGCTGTTCTCGGGCTACATCGCCTGGTGGAGCCTGCGCCACCCCGACAAGGTGCCGCCCGCGGACCCGCCGACCCGTTTCAGGGAAAAGATCCGGCTCTCGGGCAACCTGATTCCCTGCGCGCTGCTGATCGTGTTCATCGTCTGGGTGCTGGTCGCCGGCTGGGCCACCGCGACCGAGTGCGCGGCCTTCGGCGTGCTGGGCTCGCTGGCCATCGCGGCCTATGGCCGCAGCCTCAACTGGAAGAATTTCAAGGATGCGCTGATGGGCGCGACGCGCACCAGCTGCATGATCATGTTCATCCTGGCCGGCGCGGCCTTCCTGACCAAGACCATGGCCTTCACCGGCATCCCGCGCGAGCTGGCCGAATGGGTCGACGGCATGCACCTGTCGCCCTATGCGCTGATCAGCGCGCTGGTGGTGGTGTACCTGGTGTTGGGCACCGCGCTCGATGGCATCTCGATGATCGTGCTGACCAGCGCGGTGGTGCTGCCGATGATCCAGAAGGCGGGCTTCGACCTGGTGTGGTTCGGCATCTTCATCGTGCTGCTGGTGGAGATCGCCGAGGTCACCCCGCCCGTGGGCTTCAACCTGTTCGTGCTGCAGAACATGACGGGCAAGGACAGCAACATCATCGCCAAGGCCGCCATTCCCTTCTTCCTGTGCCTGGTGGTGTGCATCGCGCTGATCACGATCTTCCCGGGCATCGTCACGATGCTGCCCGACCTGATGATGGGCGCGGAAAAGTAGGCCCCCCCGAGGGCTCGCGCACTCCGTGTCGCTTCGCCTTCCCCCTCAGGGGGCGACACCAGCGGCCCGGCAAAGCCGGTTCCGCGGTAGCACTTGGCTCCCCCCCGAGGGCTCGCGCACTCCGTGTCGCTTCGCCTTCCCCCTCAGGGGGCGACACCAGCGGCCCGGCAAAGCCGGTTCCGCGGTGCCCTGGCCAAAACTCCCGGGCCACGAGCAGCTAAAGTCGCGGTCATGCTGTTGAACGTCATCGCCATCTGCGCCGCCGCCTGCGTCGGTGCGCTGCTGCGCTGGGGCTTTGCGTTGTGGCTCAATCCCGGCGGGCTGCTGCCCTGGGGCACGCTGGCGGTGAACCTGATCGGCGGCTACCTGATCGGCATCGCGATCGGCGTGTTCAACGGTCTGCCGGAGATCGACCCCGTATGGCGCCTGATGGTCATCACCGGTTTTCTCGGCACCTTCACCACCTTCTCGAGCTTCTCCGCCGAGACCGTCGGCATGCTGCTGAACGGCCGCGCGGCGCTGGCCTTCGGCACCATCGCGCTGCATCTTTGCGGATCGCTTTGCCTGACCTGGCTCGGCTTCAAAACGGTCCAGGCGTTTACGGGTTAATTGGCCGTCAGTCAAGGGACGGCCGATAGAATCGTCGGCAATGTCCCTTGTCCTCCTCGTTGCACTCCCCTTCGTTGCCAGCGTTCTTGCGGCCCTGTTGCCGGCCAACGCGCGAAATCGGGAATCGACGCTCGCTGGACTCGTGGCATTGGGTTGTGCCGTGCAGGCCGGGTGGATGTTTCCGCAGCTGGCCAACGGCAACGTGATCCGCCAGGAGTTCGAATGGCTGCCCGCGCTCGGCCTCGATCTCTCCTTCCGCATGGACGGTTTCGCCTGGCTGTTCTGCATGCTGGTGCTGGGCATCGGCGCGCTGGTGGTGCTGTACGCGCGCTACTACATGTCGGCCTCCGACCCGGTGCCGCGCTTCTTCTCCTTCTTCCTCGCGTTCATGGGCGCGATGATGGGCGTGGTGCTCTCGGGCAACCTGGTCCAGATGGTGCTGTTCTGGGAGCTCACCAGCCTGTTCTCCTTCCTGCTGATCGGCTACTGGCACCACCGGCGCGACGCCCGCCGCGGTGCGCGCATGGCGCTCACCGTCACCGGGGCCGGCGGGCTGTGCCTGCTGGCCGGCGTGCTGGTGCTGGGCCGTATCGTCGGCAGCTACGAACTCGATGTGGTGCTGGCTTCGGGCGACATCATCCGCGCGCATGCGCTCTACCCCGTGGTGTTGGTGCTGGTGCTGCTCGGCGCCTTCACCAAGAGCGCGCAGTTCCCCTTCCACTTCTGGCTGCCGCGCGCGATGGCCGCGCCCACGCCGGTGTCGGCCTACCTGCACTCGGCCACGATGGTGAAGCTGGGTGTGTTCCTGATGGCGCGGCTGTGGCCGGTGCTTTCGGGCACCGAGCAATGGTTCTGGCTGGTCGGCGGGGCGGGCGCGATCACGCTGCTGCTGGGCGGCTTCATCGCGATGTTCCAGCGCGACCTGAAGGCGCTGCTCGCGTATTCGACGATCTCGCACCTGGGCCTGATCACCCTGCTGCTCGGCCTGAACAGCCCGCTGGCCGCGGTGGCGGCCGTCTTCCACATCATGAACCACGCGACCTTCAAGGCGTCGCTGTTCATGGCCGCAGGCATCATCGACCACGAGACCGGCACGCGCGACATCCGCAAGCTCAGCGGCCTGATGCGGCTGATGCCGATCACCGGCACCCTGGCCGTGATCGCCAGCGCCTCCATGGCCGGCGTGCCACTGCTCAACGGCTTCCTGTCGAAGGAAATGTTCTTCGCCGAGACCGTGTTCATCCAGTCCACGCCCTGGATCGACTTCAGCCTGCCGGTGATCGCCACCATCGCCGGCATCTTCAGCGTGGCCTACTCGGCGCGCTTCGTGTTCGACGTGTTCTTCGGCCCGCCCTGCAGGGTTGCTGCCCCCACGCTCGGCACTGACGTGTCCTCGCTGCCCCCCCAGGGGGCTGCCCCCGCCTTGGGGCGGCCCGGCGGCGGTGACGGCGTGCCCAAGCAGCCGCACGAGCCACCGCACTGGATGCGCGTGCCGGTCGAGCTGCTGGTGCTGATCTGCCTGGTGGTGGGCGTGGCGCCGGCCTGGTCGGTCGGCCCCTTGCTGGCCGCCGCCGCGATGCCGGTGGTGGGCGGCGTGCTGCCCGAGTACAGCCTGGCGGTATGGCACGGCTTCAACCTGCCTTTGCTGATGAGCTTCGTCGCGCTCGCGGGCGGCGCCGGGCTCTACCTGCTGCAGCGCCGCGGCCGTGCGCACGGGCGGCTGGAATACACGCCGTTGCTGCACCGCTTCGACGGCCAGCGCATCTTCGAAAACCTGCTGGCGCGCCTGAGCGAAGCCGGCCGGCGCAGCCGTCGCCTTTTCGGCACGCGGCGCCTCCAGACGCAACTGCTGCTGCTGGTGCTGGTGGCGATCGCAGGCGCCACGGCTTCGCTGTGGTTCACGCCCGGCGAACGCAGCACGAGGGCCCTCACGCCCTTCTCGCCGATGTTCGCGATGACCTGGTCGATCGGTGCGGTCTGCGCGCTCGCCGCGGCCTGGCAGGCCAAGTTCCATCGGCTGGCCTCGATGATGCTGGCCGCCGCCGCCGGCCTGGTCTGCTGCATCACCTACATCTGGTTCTCGGCGCCCGACCTGGCGCTCACGCAGCTGGTGGTGGAAGCCATCACCACCGTGCTGATCCTGCTCGGCCTGCGCTGGCTGCCGATGCGCAGCAAGGACGCGGTGCAGCCGGCCTCGGCGCGCCTGCGTCCATGGGGTCGGCGCGGGCGCGACCTGCTGGTCGCCGCCGCAGCCGGCACCGGCATGGCCGCCCTGGCCTGGACCATGATGACCCGCGACTTCTCGCAGAGCATCTCGCCCTTCTTCCTGGACCGCGCGCTCAGCGAAGGCGGCGGCACGAACGTCGTCAACGTGATGCTGGTGGACTTCCGCGGTTTCGACACCTTCGGCGAGATCACCGTGCTGGGCGTGGTCGCGCTCACCATCTACGCGCTGCTGCGCCGCTTCCGCCCAGCGCCCGAATCGATGGCGCTGCCGGCCCAGCAGCGCCAGCAGAAGGACGACGGCAGCAGCGACCTGCTCAACCCGCGCCGCGCCGCCGACAGCGCCATCGGCTACCTGATGGTGCCGGCCGTGCTGGTGCGCCTGCTGCTGCCGCTGTCGGTGCTGGTCTCGATCTACTTCTTCATGCGCGGCCACAACGCGCCGGGCGGCGGCTTCGTCGCGGGCCTGGTGATGTCGGTCGCGCTGGTGCTGCAGTTCATCGTCTCGGGCACCGAGTGGGTGGAAGAGCATCTGCGCATCTACCCACGGCGCTGGATCGCGATCGGCCTGCTGCTGGCGCTCGCCACCGGCGGCGGCGCGGTCGCGCTGGGCTACCCTTTCATGACCACCCACACCGCCCACCTGCACCTGCCGCTGCTCGGCGAGATCCACGTTCCGAGCGCGCTCTTCTTCGACTTGGGCGTGTTCGCGCTGGTGCTCGGCGCCACCATGCTGATCCTCACGGCGCTGGCCCACCAATCGGTGCGCAGCCATCGCTGGTCCGACGAACAAGCCGAGAAGGAGGCAGCGCAATGAACGCGTTGACCACCTTGCCGGCACACCAGCTTCTTCGCGGGATGACATCGATCCGGCTTTGCCGGTCGATCGGCATCGCCCCCGGTAGGGGGTTGGCGGAGCGACACGAAGTGCGCGCAGACTGGGGGCGAGCTTAGTATGGAGGCCGTGCTCGCCATCGCCATCGGGGTGCTCACCGGCTCGGGCGTCTACCTGCTGCTGCGCCCGCGCACCTTCCAGGTCATCATGGGCCTGACGCTGATCTCCTATGCGGTCAACCTGTTCATCTTCAGCATGGGCCGGCTCACCGTCGACAGCGAACCGGTGCTGATCCCCGGCTTCGAGGCCACGCTGGCCAACACCGCCGACCCGATGCCGCAGGCGCTGGTGCTGACCGCCATCGTGATCGGCTTCGCCATGACCGCGCTGTTCCTGGTCGTGATGCTGGCCTCGCGCGGCCTGAGCGGCACCGACCATGTGGACGGTGAAGAGCGCAAGGAGGCCGCGGAATGAACGAGTTCGTCCGCTTCCTCGACCGCTTGCTCGAGTTCACCATGCCGCACCTGGTGGCGGTGCCGATCCTCGTGCCCATGCTCACGGCCGCGCTGATGCTGCTGCTCGACGAGAAGCAGCGCCGGCTCAAGTCCACGCTCAGCGTGATCTCCGGCCTGATCGGCCTCCTCGCCGCGCTGGCGCTGCTGCGCTGGGTCAATGCGGCCGACACCGGCAGCGGGCCCGGCTCCATCGGCGTGTACCTGGCCGGCAACTGGCGCGCGCCCTTCGGCATCGTGCTGGTGGCCGACCGGCTGTCGACGCTGATGCTCGCGCTCACCGGCGTGGTGGCTTTCGCCGCCTCGATCTATTCCACGTCGCGCTGGGACAAGGCGGGCGTGCACTTCCATCCGCTGCTGCAACTGCAGTTGATGGGTCTCAACGGCGCCTTCCTCACGGGCGACCTGTTCAACCTGTTCGTGTTCTTCGAGGTCATGCTGGCCGCGTCCTATGGCCTGCTGCTGCACGGCTCGGGCCGGCTGCGGGTGTCGGCCGGGCTGCACTACATCGCGATCAACCTCGCGGCCTCCTCGCTGTTCCTGATCGGCGCCGCGCTGCTCTACGGCGTGACCGGCACGCTCAACATGGCCGACCTGGGCGCCCGCATCGCGCAGCTCGACGCGGGCGACCGCGGCCTGGTGCATGCAGCCGCCGCCATTCTCGCCACCGCGTTCTTCGCCAAGGCCGGGGCCTGGCCGCTCAACTTCTGGCTGGTGCCCGCGTACAGCGCGGCGGTGTCGCCGGTGAGCGCGGTGTTCGCGCTGCTGACCAAGCTGGGGATCTACACCATCCTGCGCCTGTGGACCGTGATGTTCGCGCCCGACACCGATTTGTCGGCCCAGTTCGGCCAGAGCGTGCTGATCGCCATCGGGCTCTCGACCCTGTTCGTCGGCGCGATCGGCATCGTGGGCACGCAACGGCTGTCGAACCTGGCGGGCTTCAGCGTGCTGATCTCGGCCGGCACGCTGCTCACCGCCATCGGCCTGGGCCAGCCTGCCATCTGGGCCGGCGCGCTGTACTACATGCTGAGCTCGACGCTGGCGGTCAGCGCCTTCTTCCTGCTGATCGACATGGTCGAGCGCTGGCGCAACGAAGGGGCCAGCATCGCACCGCACGAGAGCGCGGGCAACGCGCCCTTCCTGTCCGAGGACCTGACCGCGTTCGACGACGTGAACCTCGACGACGAGCAGCAGGCGCTCTACGGCCGCGCCATCCCGGCCGGCGTGGCCTTCCTGGGCCTGGGCTTCCTCGGCTGCACCCTGCTGCTGGCCGGACTGCCGCCGCTGTCGGGCTTCGTCGGCAAGTTCGCGATGCTCAACGGCCTGCTCGACGCCCCCGTGGTGGGCAAGGCCAGCTGGGCTTTCCTTGGGCTGCTGCTGGTCTCGGGCTTCCTCACGCTGGTGGCGCTGAGCCGCACCGGCATCCGCCATTTCTGGACCCAGCCGCTGAGCGCCATGCCCAGCCTGCGTGCCGTGGAAGTGCTGCCGGTGGCGGCACTGCTGGCGGCCTGCGTCGCGCTCACGATCGAAGCCGGCCCCGTCATGCAGCACGCCAGCGCGACCGCCGAAGGCCTGTTCGCACCCACGGCCTACCGCGACGCCGTGTACGGCGCGCAACAGATCCCCAACCCTGCCGCCAAGGGCACCCTGCCATGATCAAGCGCTGGATGCCTTCGCCGCCCCTGTCGCTCGCGCTCTTCGTGGTGTGGCTGCTGCTCAACCAGTCGCTGCACCTCGCCACCGTGCTGCTCGCCGCGGTGCTGGCGATCGTGGTGCCGCTCCTCACGAAGGGACTGCGGCCGGCCACCGTGCGCATGCGCAAACCCGGCGTGGCCTTCCGTCTCACGTGCGTCGCGTTGCGCGACATGCTGCATTCGGCACTGACCGTGGGCCGGCTGCTCCTGACCCGACGCAACGACGCCATGACACCCTCCTTCGTAAAGGTGCCGCTCGACCTGCGCGACCCCAACGCGCTCGCGGTGCTGTCGATGATCTGCTGCCTGACGCCCGGCACGGCCTGGGCCGAGCTGGCCTTCGATCGCTCCATGCTGCTGATCCACGTGTTCGACCTGATCGACGAACAGGCTTTCATCGACGTCATCAAGAACCGCTACGAGAAGCCGCTGATGGAGATCTTCGAGTCATGACCCCGATCCTGTTCTGGGCCCTCAAAGGCGCCCTCTTCCTGCTGGCGGTCGCGATGCTGTGCGCCGTGTGGCGCCTGCTGATCGGCCCGTCCGCGCAGGACCGCGTGATGGCACTCGACTGCCTCTACATCAACGGCATGCTGATGATGCTGGTGCTGGGCATCAACTACACCAGCAACGTCTACTTCGAGGCCGCGATGCTGATCGCGCTGTTCGGCTTCGTGAGCTCGACGGCGCTGGCCAAATTCCTGCTGCGCGGGGAGGTGATCGAATGACGCCCGATTTCATCGTCGGCCCGCTGCCGATCTGGGCCGAGATCCTGACCGGTTTCTTCGCCGTGCTGGGTGCCGCCTTCGCGGCCATCGGCTCCTTCGGCTTGGTGCGGCTGCCCACCTTCTTCCGCCGCATCCATGCGCCCACGCTGGGCGCGACGGCGGGCGTCTGGTGCCTGACCATCGCCACCATCGTCTACTTCTCGGTGCAGGGCTACAGCCTGTTCCTGCACGCGGTGCTGATCACGCTCTTCGTTTCGCTCACCGCCCCGGTCACGACCATCTTCCTGATGCGTGCCGCCCTGTTCCGCGAGCGCCAGAAGGGCGGCGACGTGCCGCCAGCCGCCGACGACTGAACAGGCCTCCGTGGCTTCCGGCGTTCGTCTTCCCGGACGGCGCGCACGAGAATGACCGGATTTCCCTCTACTTTCTCACGCCATGCCGAGTCCCGCCGCCCCCGTGTTCTCTCCCCTCGCCGGCACGCGCGTGCTGAGCCTGGCGCTCAACCTCCCGGGCCCGGCCGCGCTGATGCGCTGCCACGCGATGGGCGCGCAGTGCCTCAAGTTCGAGCCGCTGGCCCCCGAAGGCCGCTCCGCCGATCCGATGCGCCTCTACGCGCCCGAGGCCTACGACGCGATGCACGAAGGCATCGCGCTGTTGCAGGGCGACCTCAAGACCGACGAGGGCCAGGCGCTGCTGCACATCGAACTGGCCTGTGCCGACGTGCTGATCACCTCGTTCCGGCCGTCGGCACTGGTCAAGCTGGGTCTGGATTGGCATGCGCTGCATGCCCGCTACCCTCGGCTCTCGATGGTTGCCATCGTCGGCGCACCCGGTGCACAGGCCGAGGCGCCGGGCCATGACCTCAGCTACATGGCCGAGAGCGGCCTGGTCACGGGCGCCGAACTGCCGCCCACGCTGTATGCCGACATGGGCGGTTCGCTGATGGCCAGCGAAGCGGTGCTGCAGGCCCTGCTGCACCGTGCCACGCACGGCACCGGCACGCGCATCGAGATCGCACTCTCGGAGGCGGCCCAGTACCTCGCGCTGCCGCGCTACTGGGGCCTGACCACGCCCGGCGGCACGGTCGGCGGCGGGCATGCGGGCTACCGCGTCTACCCCTGCCGCGACGGACGCGTTGCCCTGGCCGCGCTCGAGCCGCACTTCGCGCAACGCCTGTGCGCGGCGGCCGGACTCGATGCGGAAGCCGCGCAGGCCATGTTCCGCTCCTCGACCCACGCGGCCATCGCGGCCTTCGTGCGCACACAGGATTGCGATGCGCTCGAAGCCATGGCGCTCGCGCACGACGTGCCGCTGCATGCGATGCGCGATGCCCGCCCGGCCGCTTGAGCGTCGGGACCAGGCATGAAGAAAAAAGGCGTGGTGCGCCGGTGGGATGCGGCACGCGGCTTCGGCTTCATCCGCCGTCCCGGCGAGGCCGACGTGTTCTTCCACATCCGCGATTTCCGCGGCGCGGGCGCTCCGCCGAGCGAAGACATGGCCGTGGGTTTCGACGAGATCCACGTGGGCGGCAAGGGCCCGCGTGCGATGGCCGTGCATCCGATCGCCGGCGACGGCACGGTGCGCGAGGCATCGCGCGCCGCGCCACGTCGGCCCGCGTCACCCCGCACCGCCACCGCGGCCGTCGGCGCGCGGTCGGTGCTGTGGCTGCTGCCACTCTGGCTCGCGCTGCTGGGCTGCGGCCTGTGGCTGCAGCGCCTGCCCTGGTGGGGCATCGCGGCGCTGGTGGCGCTCAACGCGGTCACGCTGTTCGCCTACGCCTTCGACAAGGACGCAGCGCAAAAAGGCCGGTGGCGCACGCAGGAACAGACGCTGCACCTGTTCGCGCTGCTGGGCGGCTGGCCCGCGGCGGGACTGGCGCAACGGATGCTGCGACACAAGTCCAGCAAGGCTGTTTTCCTGCAGGTCTACGCCGCCACCGCGATGCTCCATTGCATCGCCTTGGCGGCCTGGGTGTTCTGGGTGGCGCCGCGCATCGGCCCCTGAGACACGGTGTACTTCAGGCCGGAAAAGACTGTCACAAATTTGTCATATGAAGCTTGCGACAATCCCCATCCAGACCCGGATTTCAGCCTTGCGCATCCGGGTTGACCCGTATGCCACGGGCCCGGCCACAGCCTCTCCCGAGAGGCACCCAAAGGACCATCGTGAACGCCATCAAAACAGCCCGCAAATTCATCGTCGCCAATCCGGCGAGCGAATCGGCTCGAACGCTTGCACAACTGGTGCTGGCCCTCGAATCCGATACGCACTTCAATGTGGCGGAGCTCTACAAGCTGGAGCTCGAAACCTTCGAGATCGCCATCGACATCCTCAAGGAATGGCGCATCGACCGCTACTACGCGGGCAAGGCGAAGCTGTTCGATCTGTCGGTCCAGGTGAGCGGCCTGCCGGCCTGACGACGACCTGAGCGGTCGGCCTCCGAGGCGCTCAACGCGCCTTGCGGAAGCCCTTGCCCGGCACGCCCGCCGGGCCGCGCGCCGCGCCACCGCTTCCCGTCTCGCGCGGAGGCAGGCCGGTATGCTGCGTGAGGATGCGGCCCTTGGAGGGCTTCACGGGCGCCAGCCTCACGGGGGCTGCGGCCTGGGTCGGCTTGGCTGCAGGCACGACGGTCGAGTTCTTGCGCCGCGCACTGGTGTAGCCGCCATCGGTCAGCGGCTGCCAGGTGGGAATCAGGTGGTGCTTGCCGTTGCCGATCAGATCGGCGCGGCCCATGTTCTTCAAGGCCTCGCGCAGCAACGGCCAGTTGTTGGCATCGTGGTAGCGCAGGAAGGCCTTGTGCAGGCGGCGGCGCTTGTCGCCGCGCACGATGTCCACCGTCTCGCTCTCGCGTGTGATCTTGCGCAGCGGGTTCTTGTTGGTGTGGTACATCGTCGTCGCCGTGGCCATCGGGCTCGGGTAGAAGGTTTGCACCTGGTCGGCGCGGAAGCCGTTCTTCTTGAGCCAGATCGCGAGGTTCATCATGTCCTCGTCGCTGGTGCCCGGATGCGCGGCGATGAAGTACGGAATCAGGTACTGCTTCTTGCCCGCCTCGGCCGAGAACTTCTCGAACATCTGCTTGAACTTGTCATAGCTGCCGATGCCCGGCTTCATCATCTTGGTGAGCGGGCCCTGCTCGGTGTGCTCGGGCGCGATCTTGAGGTAGCCGCCCACGTGGTGCTGCACCAGCTCCTTCACGTACTCGGGCGACTGCACCGCGAGGTCGTAGCGCAGGCCGGAGCCGATCAGGATCTTCTTGATGCCCTTGAGCGCGCGCGCGCGGCGGTAGATCTTGATCAACGGATCGTGGTTGGTGCCCAGGTTCGGGCAGATGCCCGGGTACACGCAACTCGGCTTGCGGCACGCGGCCTCGATCTCGGGGCTCTTGCAGCCCAGCCGGTACATGTTGGCCGTGGGGCCGCCCAGGTCGGAGATGGTGCCGGTGAAGCCGCTCACGCTGTCGCGGATGGCCTCGACCTCCTTGATGATCGAGTCTTCCGAACGGCTCTGGATGATCCGGCCTTCGTGCTCGGTGATCGAGCAGAAGGTGCAGCCGCCGAAGCAGCCGCGCATGATGTTCACGCTGAAGCGGATCATCTCCCAGGCCGGGATCTTGGTCGCACCGTCGTGGCTGCCGTTCTCGTCGGCGTAACGCGGATGCGGGCTGCGCGCATAGGCCAGGTCGAACACGTGGTCCATCTCGGCCGTGGTCAGCGGAATGGGCGGCGGGTTGATCCAGACGTCGCGCGCGGTCGTGCCTTCGCCATGCGCCTGCACCAGCGCGCGTGCGTTGCCGGGATTGGTCTCGAGGTGCAGCACGCGGTTGGCGTGCGCATAGAGCACCGGGTCGGCACGCACCTGCTCGTACGAAGGCAGGCGGATCACGCTGCGGTCGCGCGGCGGGACCTTGAGCTTGACCGACGGGTTGGCAACGAAGGTGATCGGCTTGATCGCCGGGTTCACGTCGGCCGAGCGCGCACGCACCGCCGCCAGGGCCTTGGCACCGGCCGCTTCGGCCGTGGCCGCCACGACCTGGGCTTCGTCTTCCTTGGCGCAGGTGGCGCCGTTGGCCTTGGCCTGCTCCGACACCATGAGGTACGGGTTGACGTGGGCCTCGACACGGCCGGGTTCGTCGACGCTGGTGGAGTTGATCTCGAACCAGGCCTCGGGGGTCTCACGGCGCACGAAAGCCGTGCCGCGCACGTCGGTGATCTGCTGCACCGGCTCCTTGGCCGCCAGCCGGTGTGCGATCTCGACGATGGCGCGCTCGGCGTTGCCGTACAGCAGCAGGTCGCACTTCGAATCGACCACCACCGAGCGGCGCACCTTGTCCGACCAGTAGTCGTAGTGCGCGATGCGGCGCAGGCTGCCCTCGATGCCGCCCAGGATGATCGGCACGTCGCTCCAGGCTTCCTTGCAGCGCTGCGAGTAGACGATGGCCGCGCGGTCGGGCCGCGAACCGCCGACGTCGCCCGGCGTGTAGGCATCGTCGCTGCGGATCTTGCGATCGGCCGTGTAGCGGTTGATCATCGAATCCATGTTGCCGGCGGTCACGCCGAAGAACAGGTTCGGCTTGCCCAGCACCTTGAACGGGTCGGCGCTCTGCCAGTCGGGCTGCGCGATGATGCCCACGCGGAAACCCTGCGCCTCGAGCATGCGGCCGATCACGGCCATGCCGAAGCTTGGATGGTCGACGTAGGCATCGCCCGTGACCACGATGACGTCGCAGCTGTCCCAGCCGAGCGCGGCCATTTCCTCGCGCGAGGTCGGCAGGAACTTGGCCGTGCCGAAGCGGGCTGCCCAGTACTTGCGGTAGCTGGTCAGCGGCTTGGCGGCGCGCGCGAAAAAGGAGACGTCGACGGGGGCGTTCATCGGGGAATGTTGGAGGCCGGGCCTGGCCGTGGGCCCGTGGCGGGCAACCAGCGATTGTAGGTGTTGCGCCTCTTCCTGTCGCCCCTGCGTGCCAGTGACCCGTGCAGCAGCAGGCCATGTATTTTATTGACTCAGTCAACTAACTGACGGCAAAATCCCGGCATGCCCCCTCCCAACGCCGTCTCGTCCGAAGCCGTCAAGGCCCTGCGCCGCTTCAACCGCTTCTTCACGCAACGCATCGGCGTGCTCGACCCCTACCTGGGCAGCGCGCTGTCGCTGACCGATGTGCGCGTGCTCTACGAACTGGCGCACCGGCAGGCGCCGGTGGCGCGCGACCTGCAGCAGGACCTGAGCCTGGACGCGGGCTACCTGAGCCGCATCCTCAAGCGCTTCGAGGCCGCCGGTTGGCTCGCGCGCACGCCCGACCCGCACGACGCCAGACAGAGTCGGCTCACGCTGACCGACGCCGGCCACACGATGTTCGCGCCGCTGCAGCAGGCCTCGCGCGACCACGCGGCCGCCCTGCTCGCCCCGCTGGGCGTGGCGCGGCAGCAGCAGTTGGTCGCAGCCATGGCACGGATCGAGGCTTTGATGGACGCCCAGGCGCCCGCCCCTCCGGTCGTGCTGCGCGACCCGGCACCGGGCGACATGGGCTGGGTGGTGCAGCAGCATGGCGAGGTCTACGCGCGGGAGTACGGCTGGAACCAGGACTTCGAAGTGCTGGTCGCGGGCATCGCGGCCGACTTCCTCCGCAAGTTCCAGCCCGGCCGCGAGAAAGGCTGGATCGCCGAGCGCGACGGCGAGCGGCTGGGCGCGATCTTCCTCGTACGCAAATCGGCGACCGTCGCGCAGCTGCGCATGCTGATCGTGTCGCCCGAAGCACGCGGCCTGGGCCTGGGCGCGCGCCTGACCGACGAATGCCTGGCCTTCGCGCGCGCCGCGGGCTACAAGAAGGTGGTGCTGTGGACCAACAGCTGCCTCACGGCCGCGCGCGACATCTATGCGAAGCGCGGCTTCGTTCTCACGCAGTCGGAGCCGCACGAGAGCTATGGTGCATCGCTCGTCGGCGAGACCTGGGAACTGAAGCTCTGACCCCTTCCCCCTCTGGGGGAAGGGAGAAAAATCACTGCATGAACCAGCCGTGGCTCACCACCAGCGACTGGCCGGTGAGCGCATTGGTCGGGAAGCCCGCGAACAGCAGCGCCACGCGCGCCACGTCCTCGGTGGTCGTGAACTCGCCGTCGACCGTCTCCTTGAGCATCACGTTCTTGACGACTTCCTCTTCGCTGATGCCCAGCGTCCTGGCCTGCTCGGGGATCTGCTTTTCGACCAGCGGCGTGCGCACGAAGCCCGGGCAGATCACGTTGGCACGCACGCCGTGCTTGGCGCCCTCCTTGGCGACCGTCTTGGCCAGACCGATCAGCCCGTGCTTGGCCGTCACGTAGGGCGCCTTGAGCATCGAGGCTTCCTTCGAATGCACCGAGCCCATGTAGATCACGCTGCCGCCACGGCCCTGCGCGTACATGTGCTTGAGACAGGCCTTGGTGGTGAGGAAGGCGCCGTCGAGGTGGATCGCGAGCATCTTCTTCCAGTCGGCGAAGCTGAACTCCTCGACCGGATGCACGATCTGGATGCCGGCATTGCTGATCAGGATGTCGATGCCGCCGAAGGCCTTCGCGCCCTCTTCGACCGAGGCATTGACCTGGTCCTCGTTCGTCACGTCGACGGCCACGCCGATGGCCTGCGCGCCCGTGGCCTTGAGTTCGGCCGCCGTCGCATCGGCGGCGGCCTTGTTGAGGTCGGCAACGATGATCTTCGCGCCTTCCTGTGCGAACAGGATGGCGATTTCCTTGCCGATGCCGCTGGCCGAGCCGGTGATGTAGGCGACCTTGTCCTTGAGTTGCATGGTGAATGTCCTTGAGGGTGAGAAAGGGATGCCGAATCGATGCGGCCAGTCTCGCGCCGCTTCCTTAGTCGAAGCTGAATCGGGCGTTCAGGTGGGCAGGCCCGGCCGCTTGATCCGCTCGGCCCCGTGCTCGCCGAGGTCGAAGGTCGTGACGCCATTGACCGTGGTTTCGGCACGCAGCGTCTCGGGGTGCGACAGGGTCGTGCGCATGTCGCGCGCACCCGAGTCCCAGTGCTCCTCGACGGCCGCGCGCGAGAACTCGTAGTCCTTCGACTCGAGTTCGTAGGGCTTGTCGCGGTAGATCAGGTGAAAGATGTCGATCGGCTCGTGCGTGAGATGCGATTGCACGGCCAGCACGCTCGGGTCCTTGCGCAAGCCGGGCGGCAGTTTGGAAATCAGGTCGGCGATGGCCTGCTGCAGGTTCATGTTGGCGGCCAGCGCATCGGTGTTCATGCGCGTGCGGCTCGAGTAGGTGATGTCCTTCTGGCGCTCGGTCACGCCCGCGAGCGTGTGCGGCATCTCGCCGCGCGCGTTGAACAGGTCGACCTGCAGCACCACCAGCGGCTCGTTGCGCGGGTGCTGGTCGAGCACGTATTGCAGCGGCGTGTTCGACACGATGCCGCCGTCCCAGTAGTCCTCGCCGTCGATGTGCACCGGCGCAAAGCCCGGTGGCAAGGCGCCGCTGGCCATGATGTGCTCGGGGCCGATGCGGTGCTGCGTGTTGTCGAAGTACACCGAGTTGCCGGTGCGCACGTTGACCGCACCCACGCTGAAGCGTGCCTCGCAATCGTTGATGAGGTCGAAGTCGATGAGCCGCTCGAGCGTGGCCTGGAGGGGCGTGGTGTCGTAGTAGCTCAGCAGCGGCGCGGCGCCCCCCATCAGCAGCGCCGGCGAATAGCGCGGCTCGAAGAAGCCCGGGATGCCCACCAGCGAGGCCATGGTGGCGCTCCACTGGTTCTGCTGGGCCCGGCCGCCGAACCATGCGGGCAGCTGCTGAGACGGCGCGGACGACACCAGGTGCCAGAACTCGCGCAGCCGATCGACACGCTTCTCCGGCGCATTGCCGGCGATCAGCGCGGCGTTGATGGCGCCGATCGACACGCCGGCGATCCAGTCCGGTTTCATGCGGGTCTCGCTGAGCGCGGCATACACGCCGGCCTGGTAGGCCCCGAGCGCGCCGCCGCCCTGCAGCACCAGCGCCTTGCGCGCATTGCGCATGTCTTTGCGACGGGCCTCGAAAGGATGAAGCGCGGGCGCGGCCGCGCGGGGTTTCTTCGTCGTCATGGATTCATTGGACACCAGCCGCGTGACCGGCGCTCACGCGGGGCCGGGTCTCCGGGCCTGCAAGAATGTCGCGATGACATCTCAGCCCCTTCCCACCGCCCGCGAGGTGGTCGATTTCTGGCGCGACGCCGGTCCCGCCCGTTGGTTCGCCAAGAACGACGACTTCGACACCGCCTTCATCGCGCTGTGCGCGGACGCCCATCAAGCCGCGGCACGCGGCGAGCTCGAGGCCTGGGCCCACGATGCCGAAGGTGCACTGGCCCTGCTGATCCTGCTCGACCAGTTCCCGCGCAACGCCTGGCGCAACAACCCGCACATGCTGGCCACCGACGCACAGGCCCTGGCCTTCGCGAAGCGTGCGGTGGCGGCGGGCTACGACCGGCAGGTCGACGCGGCGCTGCAGCCCTTCTTCTATCTGCCCTTCATGCATTCCGAGCTGCCGGCCGATCAGGAGCGCTCGCTCGAACTGAATGCATCGCTCGACGCGAACACGCAGCGCTTTGCCGTGCTGCACCGGGACATCGTGCTGCGCTTCGGCCGCTTCCCGCACCGCAACCGCATGCTGGGCCGTGCATCCACCGCCGAGGAACAGGCTTTCCTCGACGCCGGCGGCTTCGCGGGTTGAGCGGAGGGGATCAGGCGTCGTCGCGCGTCGGTGTGGCCGGGGCCGCATCGACGCCCGGCAGGTTCTTCATCGAGCCGTAGCGGCGGGCATAGACCCAGGTGAACTCGGCGCCCAGCAGGAAGATCTGCGCCGAGTAGTAGACCCAGACCAGCACCACCACCAGCGAGCCGGCGGCACCATAGCCCGAGGCCACGCTGCTCTTGCCGATGTACAGGCCGATCAGGTGCTTGCCCACCGTGAACAGCAGCGCCGTGACGCCCGCCCCCACCCACACGTCGCGCCATTCGACCTTCACGCGCGGCATGAGCTTGTAGATCATCGCGAAGATGACCGTCACCATCCCGAAGCTGAACACGAAGTTGACGCCCTGCGCCAGCGCGGCCCAGCCGCCGAACACCGGCGACCACCACTTGCCCAGCGCCGCCAGCGCCGCGCTCGCCACCAGCGACACCATCAGCAGGAAGCCGATGCCCATGATCATGCTGAAGGACAGCAGCCGCACCCGCAGCAGGCTCATCACGCCACCGCGCGTGTCGCGTGCCGGGGCGCGCCAGATGCGGTCCATCGCGTCCTGCAGTTCGCCGAACACCGTGGTCGCGCCGACCAGCAGCAGGCCGAGGCCGATCACGGTGGCGATGATGCCTTCGCGCGGCTTGTTGACCGCTTCGAGCATGCCCTGCACGGCCAGTGCGCCCTGCGCGCCCATCAGGCCCGACAGCTGCGCGAAGATCTCGCCGCGCGCGGCCTCCTGGCCGAACACCAGGCCCGCCACCGAGATCACGATCAGCAGCAGCGGTGCCACGGAAAACACCGTGTAGTAGGCCAGCGCCGCGCCCATGCTCGGGGCGTAGTCGCTCTTCCACGAGAGGAAGGCCTGCTTGGAGAGCTCGAGGAGTGCGCGCAGTTGCATGGCGCGAGTATTGCAGGCCGAAGTCTGGACCCGTGTCGGCGCAGTGCCTGTGTTGCCCTGCGCTGCAGCATTGCGCGCCCGCGCAGATAATCGCCGCCATGCACCCGCCCTCTCCGGACGCGGCCACCGCGCCCGACCGTCCCCGACCCCAGTCCCCACGCGACCTTTTCCTGTCCTTCACCTGGCTCGCGCTGCAGGGCTTCGGCGGCGTGCTGACCATCGTTCAACGCGAGATGGTGGAGAAGAAGAAGTGGCTCACGGCCGACGAATTCCTCGAAGACTGGGCCGTGGCCCAGGTCATGCCCGGCCCCAACGTGATCAACCTCGCGGTGATGATCGGCGACCGCTACTTCGGCCTGCGCGGTGCCGCCGCGGCGCTGGCGGGCATGCTGACGGTGCCGCTGTTCGTGATCCTCGCGCTCGCGGTGCTCTATGCGCATTTCGCGGGCAATCCGCAGGTCGCGGGCGCGCTGCGCGGCATGGGCGCGGTGGCCGGCGGACTGATCGCGGCCACGGGCATCAAGCTGATCACGCCGCTGCGCCGCAATCCCCTGGGCTTCGGCCTGTGCCTGGCGATCGTGGCCGTCGTGTTCGCCGCCATCGCGCTGGCACGCATTCCGCTGGGCTGGGTGCTGATCGTGGTGGGCGGCATCGCCT
This sequence comes from Variovorax frigidus, assembly GCF_051216515.1. NCBI lineage: Bacteria > Pseudomonadati > Pseudomonadota > Betaproteobacteria > Burkholderiales > Comamonadaceae > Variovorax > Variovorax frigidus. The sequence continues at coordinate 228,991 of NZ_JBPJZF010000003.1, read as the reverse complement.
GTGGCGAAACCTGGCGGCGGCTCGGCAGATGAGCATCACGATGCACTGGCACGACTGGCTCGCGCTCTTCGGGCAGTACCTGATGCTGTCGATGCTGTCGATCAGCGGCGCCATCACCACCGTGCCCGACATGCACCGCTACCTGGTCGTGCAGCACGGCTGGCTCACCGATGCGCAGTTCACCTCGTCCGTCGCCATCGCGCAGGCCGCCCCCGGACCCAACGTGCTCTTCGTCGGCCTCATGGGCTGGAACGTCGGCCTCAACGCGGCGGGCGGTATCGAAGCGGGTCCGCACGCCTGGTTGCTGGGCCTGTTCGGGCTGGCGGTCACGATGCTGGGCATCATGCTGCCCAGCACCACCCTCACCTACTTCGCCACGCGCTGGGGCCATCGCAACCGCGAGCGGCGCGCCGTGCGCGCCTTCAAGCAGGGCATGGGACCGGTCGTGGTGGGGCTGCTGATCGCCACCGGCTGGGTGCTGGCCGCGGGCAACAGCACAGGCATGGCGCCGGCCTGGCACCTCTGGCTGCTCGCGGGCACTGCGGCGCTGATCGTCTGGCGCACGCGCCTTCATCTGCTGTGGCTGCTGGGCGCGGGTGCGCTGCTCGGTGCGATCGGCTTCGTTTAATCCACACAAGGAGAATTCCATGCAACTTCGCCCCCTCGGCCGTTCCGCCCTGCAGGTCTCACCCCTCGCCTTCGGCGGCAACGTCTTCGGCTGGACCGTGGACGAGGCCCTGTCCTTCCGTCTGCTCGATGCCTGGCTCGACGCCGGTTTCAATTTCGTCGACACGGCCGACGTCTACTCTCGCTGGGTGCCGGGCCATGCCGGCGGCGAGTCCGAGGCGATCATCGGCAAGTGGTTCCGCAAGAGCGGCAAGCGCAACCGCGTGGTGCTGGCCACCAAGGTCGGCAAGCCGATGGGCGACGACAAGGTGGGCCTGTCGGCCGCCTACATCCGCGAGGCGGTCGATGCCTCGCTGCAGCGGCTCAAGACCGACCACATCGACCTCTACCAGTCGCACGACGACGATGCGAACACGCCGCTGGAAGAAACGCTCGAGGCCTTCGCCGCGCTGATCAAGGCCGGCAAGGTGCGCGCGATCGGCGCCTCGAATTTCACCGCGCCGCGCCTGGCCGAGGCGCTGGACGTGTCCGAGCGGCTCGGCCTGCCGCGCTACGAAAGCCTGCAGCCGCTCTACAACCTCTACGACCGCGCGGTGTTCGAAGAGGCGCTGGAACCGCTGTGCCTCGAACGCGGCGTGGGGGTGATCAACTTCTATGCGCTGGCGGCCGGTTTCCTCACCGGCAAGTACCGCAGCGAGGCCGATGCGGCCAAAAGCGCGCGTGGTGCCAACACGACCAAGAAGTACCTCAACGAACGCGGCCTGCGCATCCTGGCCGCGCTCGACGGCGTGGCGAAGACCCACGGCGTGACGCCGGCGCAGGCAGCCATCGCCTGGCAGATCGCGCGCCCGGGCATCACCGCACCGATCGCGAGCGCCACCTCGGTCGCGCAGCTCGACGAACTCACACGCGCGGCCACGCTTCGACTCGATACGGCCTCGATCGCGCTGCTCGACGCGGCCAGCCAGGAAGCCGGCGCGACGGTCTCGCAGTAAGCAGACTCCCACACAGATTGGCGACGATGGCGCGGGTCCGCGGGGCTCGCGCGCAGGCAGGCTGGGCGCTCCTTGTTTCGGAGAGAGAGAACCATGTCCTTCGCGCTTTACATGATCGGATTTGTGATCTTCATGGCCGGCCTCGCCTGGGGCGCCTCGGTGGCCGGCGTGCCCACGCTGTACATCGGCATCGGCGCCCTCATCGTGTTGGGCATCGGCATCTTCAGCGCCGTCGGCCGCACGCGGGGCAAGGATCCGTCCTGAGGGGCACGTCGGTCCATCCCATTGAAAAAGCCCGCCCGGTTCGCACCGGGCGGGCTTTTTCATGCGTGGCTCACTTGGGCGCGGAGGCGGCGTTGCGCGCCGCTTCGGTGGCGGCATTGGCCGCATCGAGCGCCGAGGAGGCCGCAGGCGACGGCGTGGCGGCGGCCGGGTCGGAGGCTGAAGGTGCCATCGTGCCGGCCGGCGGCGTGCTGGGCGATGCCGGTGCGGGCGTGACGGCCGCGGGCGGTGGCGTCACGACCACGGGCGCCGGGTCCTCTTTCTTGCCGCAGGCGCTGAGCGCGGCGGCAGCGATGACGACGCCGAGCAGGACGGACTTGTTCATGGAATCTCCTTTGGTGATGGACAGGACAAAAAATTCTAGGCCTGCATCGGTGCTTCCAAATGTGAGCGCGGCCTCGGCTTACAAGCCCAATGTCGAGGCTGCGAAGGCCGGGCGCGACTGCCGCAGACATTCGTCGATGCGCTCGCGCAGCGCACGCCGGCGCTCGGGCTGGCTGCTGCAGACGCCGCGGCTGCGCTCGGGGTCGATGCGGTGCAGCGACCAGGTCGGCGTCCAGACCGCGCTGGGCACCGCGGGCGCACCGCTGCCGCTGCAAGCCCGTGCCTCGACGATATGACTCCAGAGCCGTCGCCACTCGACGAAGCGCGCGTGCGCGCGATCGAACACACCGAAGCCTTCGGCCAGCAGCACCAGGCTGCGGCCGCTCGCGGCCCAGGCCTGCAGCGCGGCGATGCTGGCGCGCTCGCCCAGAGGCCAGTCGGCAAAGTCGGGGTCGCTGAGCACGATCTCGCGCCAGCCTTCGCGAGCGGCCGCGTCCAGTGCGGCCTTGAGCACCGCGTCGAAAGCCAGGCGGCCGTCGAAGGGGCCGTCAGGCCATGCCGTCTCAGACGGCATGGGCCCATCCGGCCTCACACCAGTCGCCCAGCAAGGCCAGCGCGTCGTCGCTGGCGCGGCTCAGATCGCGCGCATCGAGCCCGCGCTGGTCGGCCAGCCGGCGCATCAGCGTGGCATCGCGGCCGCCCGCGCGGAAGCTCTCGCCGTTGATGTACAGATGGCGCGCGTCGTAGAGCATGCGCGTGCGCCGGTCGAGGCGCACGCCCTCGAGCCGATCGGGCAGTTCGCCCGCGTCGAACCACACGTTGGACTTCGGCTCGGTCATCGACTCGCCCAGGGCGCGGTCGATGGCATCGGGGTCGCGCAGCGCGGCCTCGACGGCCTTGCGCGCGAAGGACTGCAGGTCGGCCGGCATCGCCGCGGGACGGTCGACCGCCTCCTGCAAAGGGTCGCGGTAGTGCACCGCCGGGATGTCCTGCAGTTCGTCGGCCTGCGCTTCGGCAATGCGCGCCAGCAGGTCGGCGCCCAGTGGCGCGGCGGCCGGCGAACGCAGGCCGATCGAGCAGGTCATGCAGTCGTCGCCCACGGCCACGCCGTCGTGGGCATAGCGCGGCGGCAGGTAGAGCATGTCGCCCGGCTCGAGCACGAAACTCTGCTCGGGTTCGAAGTTCTGCAGGATCTTGAGCGGCACGTCGGGCTGCAGCTGCAGGTCGCGCTGCCGGCCGATCGACCAGCGGCGCCGGCCGCTGGCCTGCAGCAGGAACACGTCGTAGCTGTCGAAGTGCGGGCCGACGCCGCCGGTGTCGCTGGCGTAGCTGATCATCAGGTCGTCGAGCCGCGCGTCGGGCAGAAAGCCGAACTGCCGCATCAGCGCATGTGCGCCCTCGTGATGCAGGTCGACGCCCTGCACCAACAGCGACCAGCCCGGTTGCTGCAGCGGTGGCAGCGCGCGCCGCGGGAACGGGCCGTGGCGCAGCGACCAGCCCTTGGCGGTCTGGCGCACCAGCCGCGATTCGACGTCTTCCGAGCCGGCCAGCGCGAACAGCGCGCCGCGTTCGACCGGCGGCAGCATGCCGGGCAGGGCCTGGCGCACCAGCAAGGGTTTTTTCTGCCAATGGCGGCGCATGAATTGCGCCGGCGTGAGGCCGCCCAGGAGCGGCAAAGGGGAATGAAGGTCCATGGGAGAATTCTGCAATGGAAATTTCTGAACAATGCGTGGTCGGCCTCACATGGACGATCAAGGACACCCTCGGCGACGTGCTGGACGTGCTCGACGAACCGGTGGAGTTCCTGGTGGGCGGCGACGATCTCTTCGATGCGATCGAGGCCGTGCTGCAGGGCCATGAGCCGGGCGCCCGCGTCCAGGTTCAGCTCGAGCCCGAGCAGGCCTTCGGCGACTTCAACGACCAGCTGCTCTTTCTGGAACCGCGCGCGCTGTTCCCCGAAGGCACCGACGAAGGCATGACCTTCGACGGCGCGGCACTGCCCGCCGGGGTCAACCCGGACATCCTGAAGGATGCGATCTACACCGTCGCCGAGGTCTACCCCGACCATCTGGTGCTCGACGGCAACCACCCCCTGGCCGGCATCGCGCTGCGCCTGGACCTCACGGTCCGCTCGGTGCGCGAAGCCACCGAAGAAGAAATCGGCCGCGGGTCGGCCGGCACCGGGTTCTTCAAGCTGGCCAGCACCACCCCAGGCAACGACACCCTGCACTGAGAAAGAGCCAGCAGCCCCCGCAATGCAAAAGCCCCGCAAGCGGGGCTTTTGTGTTCCAGAGATACCGTGGAACCGGCTTCGCCGGGCCACCGGTATCGCCCCCTTGAGGGGGAGGCGGCGACACGCAGTGCGCCGCTTCGGGGGTGGTCAATACCTTGAGATCTGACCGTTGTTGATCACCACCCGGTCCCCCACCCTGAGTTCGCCCGGCGTAGGCACGTCGAAGGCACGGTAGCCGCCGCGCTCGGTCTCGACCGAAATCCGGTAGCTCTCGTAGGCGCGCGGGCCGTTGGCGTTGGCCTCCACGGTGTTGCCCAGCAACGCACCGCCGACGATGCCCAGCGCCGTGGCTGCAGCCCGTCCACCCCCATGGCCGAACTGGTTGCCGACCACGCCGCCGATCAGGCCGCCGGCCACTGCACCGCCGCCCGAGGGGCCCGCGCCGCGTGTCTCGCTGCGCACCACCTCGATGTTGACGATGCGACCGTACTCGCCATAAGGCTGCGGCGCCGCATAGGCTGGCTGCGCATGGGGGTGATAGGGGTAGCGGCTGCTCTCGTAGACCGGCGCCGGCGCCACGCAGGCGGTCAGCGTGGCCAGGGCCACCAGGCCGGCCGAGATGGAAAGGAAGCGAAGTTGTTTCTTCATGTTTCGTGCTCCACGCATGTGGTTGTGAGCTCTTGCTGCGGGCCAATGAGGGCTTCTTGTTCAACGCGCTACGGCCTGTCAGGATGACCGCGGACACCGTTGTCATTCAACCATCATCTCGAATTTCGAGGGCCGGGCGCTGCCGCGAGTTCCGATCTTTACGCGAGCGAAACCAAGCAACGGGCGCAGGCCCGCGCCTACAGCCCAGCCTCAGCCGCGCCCGGTGGAGCCGTAGCCGCCCTCGCCACGCTCGCTGGCTTCGAACGAACTCACCACGTTGAACTTGGCCTGCATCACCGGCACGATCACCAGTTGCGCCAGGCGCTCCATGGGCTGCAGCACGAAGGCGGTGTTGCTGCGATTCCAGGCGCTGATCTTGAGTTCACCCTGGTAATCGCTGTCGATCAGGCCGACCAGGTTGCCCAGCACGATGCCGTGCTTGTGGCCCAGACCGGAGCGCGGCAGGATCAGCGCCGCATAGCCGGGGTCGGCCAGGTGCACCGCAATGCCCGTGCCCACCAGCTGCCAGCCGTTGGGCTCCAGGGTGATGGGCGCATCGAGGCAGGCGCGCAGGTCGAGCCCCGCGCTGCCGGGGGTGGCGTAGGCCGGGAGTTGGTCCGCCATGCGCGGATCGAGGATACGGACGTCGACGTTCACTTCTTCACTTGCCTTGCTGTTGTCTTTGTTTCTCGGCCGCGTTGCGGGCCGCTTCCTGGGCCCACTGGCTCCAGCTGGTCACGCCGGCCGGCAGCAGTCGATGGCGCATCTGCTTGGCGACCCAGAAGCCGCCGGCCAATACCAGCAGGATCATGCCGAAGGGCGCGTCGAACACGAACATGCCGACCAGCGCCAGCAGCCAGACCGCGGCCACGGCGCGCACCACCTTGAAAGGCAGCGCTGCGCCGCCCGCGGCACCCGCTTGCGCAGGCACGGGCGGGCGTTTCGCCGCCCGACCCCGCGGCGCCACAGCGCCGGGCGACAGTCCGGCGTGCGGTTCGGACGAAGGCGGCATGCCGACGTCGAGCGCGTGCGAGCCATCGACCGAGGCGGTTCGCAGCGCCAGCGCGGCACGCGCCGACAATTGGTCCACATAGCGGGCGAAGTCGCCGTTCGGCGGCGTGTTCGATTGCGTGTTCAGGTTCATGGAGAAGTCCTCGTCGGAAGGCGCGCTGCGATCTCTGCGATCAGCTCGCGCGCCAGTTGCAATTTGGGGGCGCGCGGGAGTTCGCGCACGCCGTCGGCATCGACCAGCAGCAGGCTGTTGTCGTCCTGGCCGAAGGTCAGCGGCCCGATGTTGCCCACCAGCAGCGGAATGCCCTTGCGTTCGCGCTTGGCCTTGGCATGCGCGGCCAGGTTCTCGCTCTCGGCCGCGAAGCCGACGCAGAACAGCGCGCCACTGGCTGCGCGCGGGCTGCGTGCCACCGTGGCCAGGATGTCCGGGTTCTCGATGAAATTCAGCACCGGCGGCAGGCCGCTGCCGTCCTTCTTGATCTTCTGGTCGCTGTGCGAAGCCGGGCGCCAGTCGGCCACCGCCGCCGTGGCGACGAAGACCGACGCATGCGCCGCCTCGCGCTCGGCAGCGGCGAGCATGTCCAGCGCCGACAGCACATCGATCCGGCGCACGCCGCGCGGGGTCGGCAGGTGCACCGGGCCGGCGATCAGCGTGACCTCGGCACCGGCCTCGCGGGCCGCGCGCGCGATGGCGAAGCCCATCTTGCCGGACGAATGGTTGGTGATGCCGCGGATCGGGTCCAGTGCCTCGAAGGTGGGGCCGGCCGTGACCAGCACGCGCTGGCCCGCGAGCACCTTGGCATGGAAGAAGGCCGTGATGTCCTCGAGCAACTGGGCCGGCTCCAGCATGCGGCCGTCGCCGGTCTCGCCGCAGGCCTGCCAGCCGCTGCCCACGCCGAGCATCGTGGCGCCGTCGGCGGCCACCTGCTGCAGGTTGCGCTGGGTCGCGGGGTGCGCCCACATCTCGCGGTTCATCGCCGGCGCGATCAGCAGGGGCACCTGCGCGGTCGGGCGTGCCAGGCACATCAGGCTCAGCAGTTCGTCGCTGCGGCCCTCTGCCAGTCGGGCGATGAAGTCGGCGCTGCACGGCGCCAGCACGATCGCGTCGGCCTCCCGGCTCAGGTTGATGTGCGGCATGTTGTTGTCTTCGCGCGCATCCCATTGCGACACGTAGACCCGGCGCCCCGACAGCGCCTGCATCGTGACCGGCGTGATGAACTGCGTCGCCGCCTCGGTCATGACCACCTGCACGGTGGCGCCGGCCTTCACGAACAGCCGGCACAGTTCGGCCGATTTGTAGCAGGCCACGCCGCCGGTGAGCCCGAGGACGATGTGTTTTCCGAGGAGGTCTTGCATATCGCCCGAAGTGTAATGAGATGCCACGCGGCAGGCAGATGCGTAGGGAGACTCGGTGCGCGGCGCGAAATGGCGACCCGCAGCCACCTATAATCCTCATTTCCCACTGACCGGACCTGAAAAGTCTGGAAATGGCATGACCAAATTCGTCTTCGTCACCGGCGGTGTGGTGTCTTCCCTGGGCAAGGGAATCGCCTCCGCCTCGCTCGCCGCCATCCTTGAGTCGCGCGGCCTTTCCGTCACCCTGATCAAGCTGGATCCGTACATCAACGTCGATCCCGGCACGATGTCGCCGTTCCAGCACGGCGAGGTGTTCGTCACCGACGACGGGGCCGAAACCGACCTCGACCTCGGCCACTACGAGCGCTTCATCAACACCCGGATGCGCAAGGCCAACAACTTCACGACCGGCCAGATCTACAAGTCGGTGCTCGAGAAGGAACGTCGCGGCGACTACCTCGGCAAGACGGTGCAGGTGATCCCGCACATCACCAACGAGATCCAGGAATACATCAAGCGCGGCGCCGGCATCGACACCGCGCACGAGGTCGACGTCGCGATCGTCGAGATCGGCGGCACGGTGGGCGACATCGAGTCGCTGCCCTTCCTCGAGGCCGTGCGTCAGATGAGCCTGCGCAACGGCCCCAACAACTCGGCCTTCGTGCACCTGTCGTACGTGCCCTGGATCGCCGCGGCCGGCGAACTCAAGACCAAGCCGACCCAGCACACCGCCAAGGAACTGCGTGCCATCGGCATCCAGGCCGACGTGCTGCTGTGCCGCGCCGACCGCCCGATCCCCGACGACGAGCGCGCCAAGATCTCGCTGTTCTCGAACGTGCCCGAATGGGGCGTGATCTCGATGTGGGACGTCGACACCATCTACAAGGTGCCGCGCATGCTGCACGAACAGGGCCTCGACGGCCTGATCTGCGACAAGCTGCGCATCAACACGCCGCCGGCCAAGCTCAAGCGCTGGGACGACCTGGTGTACGAGGTCGAGCACCCGCAGCGCGAAGTGACCATCGCGATGGTCGGCAAGTACGTCGATCTGTCGGACAGCTACAAGTCGGTCAACGAGGCCCTGCGCCATGCCGGCATGAAGAACCATGCGCGGGTGAAGATCGAGTACATCGATTCCGAGACCATCACGCCGCAGGACGTCTCGCGCCTGGCCAAGTACGACGCGATCCTGGTGCCCGGCGGCTTCGGCAAGCGCGGCGTCGAGGGCAAGATCTCGACCGCCCGCTTCGCCCGCGAAAGCAAGGTGCCCTACCTCGGCATCTGCCTGGGCATGCAGGTCGCGACCATCGAGTACGCACGCAACGTCGCCGGCCTGAAGAACGCCAACAGCACCGAGTTCGATCCCGAGACGCCAACCCCCGTGATCGCGCTGATCACCGAGTGGAAGGACGCCGACGGCACGGTCAAGATGCGCAACGAGAAATCCGACCTCGGCGGCACCATGCGCCTGGGCGCGCAGAGCTCCGACGTGTCGCCCGACACGCTGGCGCACAGCATCTACGGCGACGTGGTGACCGAGCGTCACCGCCACCGCTACGAAGCCAACGTCAACTACCTCGACCAGCTGCGCGATGCCGGCCTGGTGATCTCGGCGCTCACGCAGCGCGAGCACCTGACCGAGATCGTCGAGCTGCCGGTCGACGTGCACCCCTGGTTCATCGGCGTGCAGTTCCATCCGGAATTCAAATCCACGCCCTGGAGCGGTCATCCGTTGTTCAATGCATTCATCAAGGCCGCGCTCGAACACCAGGGCGCGGACAAGAAGGCCTTGAAAGTCGTGGCCTGAAGGAACAACCCACCATGAAGCTTTGCGGATTCGACATCGGGCTGGACCAGCCCTTCTTCCTGATCGCCGGACCCTGCGTGGTCGAGTCCGAGCAACTGCAGATGGACACCGCCGGCACGCTGAAGGAAATCACTTCGGCGCTCGGCATCCCCTTCATCTTCAAGAGCAGCTTCGACAAGGCCAACCGCTCCTCGGGCACGAGCTTTCGCGGCCCGGGTCGCGACAAGGGCCTGGAGATCCTGGCCAAGGTCAAGCGCGAACTGAACCTGCCGGTGCTGACCGACGTGCACACGCACGAGGACATCACCGAGGCCGCCAAGGTGGTCGACGTGCTGCAGACGCCCGCCTTCCTGTGCCGCCAGACCGACTTCATCTACGCCGCGGCGCAGTCGGGCAAGCCGGTCAACATCAAGAAGGGCCAGTTCCTCGCGCCGCACGACATGAAGAACGTGATCGACAAGGCACGTGCGGCTGCGCGCGAAGCCGGCCTCGACGAAGACAGCTTCATGGCCTGCGAACGCGGCGCGAGCTTCGGCTACAACAACCTGGTGTCGGACATGCGCTCGCTCGCGATCATGCGCGAGACCCGTGCGCCGGTCGTGTTCGACGCGACCCATTCGGTGCAGCTGCCCGGCGGCCAGGGCACGACCTCGGGCGGCCAGCGCGAGATGGTGCCGGTGCTGTCGCGCGCGGCGGTCGCGGTCGGCGTCGCAGGCCTGTTCATGGAAACGCACCCCGACCCATCGAAGGCGCTGAGCGACGGCCCCAACGCCGTGCCGCTCAAGCACATGAAGGCACTGCTCGAGACGCTCGTCGCGCTCGACCAGGTGACCAAGAAAAACGCATTCCTCGAGGACATCTTCCAGTCATGAGCGCCTACATCATCGCCAACGTCGAAGTGACGAATCCGACCCAGTACGAGGAGTACAAGAAGTGGTCGACGGCCGCCATGCAGGCGCATGGGGCCGAGGTGTGCGTGCGCGGCGGCAAGGTCGAAGTGCTCGAAGGCGACTGGGCGCCCGAGCGCCTGGTGATCCTCAAGTTCCCCAGCGTCGAAGCCGCCAGGAAGTTCGACAGCTCCCCCGAATACGGCAAGGCGCGCGCGGCGCGCCAGGGTGCCGCGATCATGCGAATGATCGTGGTCGAAGGTCTCTGAGTTTTTAGTCTTGAGAAGGAAAGAAGAAGCATGAGTGCAATCGTTGACATCGTCGGGCGCGAAATCCTCGACAGCCGCGGCAACCCCACCGTCGAATGCGACGTGCTGCTCGAATCGGGCACCATGGGCCGCGCGGCCGTGCCTTCGGGCGCATCGACCGGTTCGCGTGAAGCGATCGAACTGCGCGACGGCGATGCCAAGCGCTACCTCGGCAAGGGCGTGCTGAAGGCCGTCGAGAACATCAACACCGAGATCTCCGAATCGGTGCTGGGCCTCGACGCCTCGGAACAGGCCTTCCTGGACCGCACGCTGCTCGACCTCGACGGCACCGAGAACAAGGCACGCCTGGGCGCCAACGCCACGCTGGCCGTGTCGATGGCCGTGGCGCGCGCCGCAGCCGAGGAATCGGGCCTGCCGCTGTACCGCTACTTCGGCGGCATGGGCGGCATGCAGCTGCCGGTGCCGATGATGAACGTCATCAACGGCGGCGCACACGCCAACAACAGCCTGGACCTGCAGGAGTTCATGATCATCCCCGTGGGCGCCAAGAGCTTCCGCGAGGCCGTGCGCTACGGTGCAGAGACCTTCCACGCACTCAAGAAGATCCTGAGCGACCGCGGCATCAGCACCGCCGTTGGCGACGAAGGCGGCTTCGCACCCAGCGTGGCCAGCCATGAAGAAGCGATCCAGCTGATCCTCGAGGCGATCGACAAGGCAGGCTACGTGGCCGGCGAGCAGATCGCCCTGGGCCTGGACTGTGCCGCCAGCGAGTTCTACAAGGACGGCAAATACGTGCTGTCGGGCGAATACCTGTCGCTGTCGGCCGAGAGCTGGACCGACATGCTCGAGACCTGGGTCGACAAGTACCCGATCATCAGCATCGAAGACGGCATGCACGAAGGCGACTGGGACGGCTGGAAGCACCTGACCGAGCGTCTGGGCAAGCGCGTGCAGCTGGTGGGCGACGACCTTTTCGTCACCAACACCAAGATCCTGCAGGAAGGCATCGACAAGGGCATCGCCAACTCGATCCTGATCAAGATCAACCAGATCGGCACGCTGACCGAGACCTTCGCCGCCATCGAGATGGCCAAGCGCGCGGGCTACACGGCCGTGATCTCGCACCGCTCGGGCGAGACCGAGGACAGCACCATCGCCGACATCGCGGTGGGCACCAACGCCGGCCAGATCAAGACCGGCTCGCTGTCGCGCTCGGACCGCACGGCCAAGTACAACCAGCTGCTGCGCATCGAGGAAGACCTCGGCGACGTCGCGAGCTACCCGGGCCGCGCCGCGTTCTACAACCTCCGCTAAAGCAAAGCGTCCCGGCGCCGCATGCGCTCGCGCATCGCTCCCCTCGTCCTGGCCCTGCTGCTGCTGATTCTTCAGTGGCAGCTGTGGACCGGGCGCGGGAGCGTGCCCGAGGTGACGCAGCTCGAATCCAAGCTGGTCGCCCAGAAGGACGCCAACGCTCGCGCGGCATTGGCCAACGAGCGGCTCGGCTCCGAGGTCAACGACCTCAAGGAAGGCCTCGAGATGGTCGAAGAACGTGCGCGGCAGGAGCTGGGCATGGTCAAGCCGGACGAAGTTTTCGTACAAATAACGAAGTAACCCCCAGGCTTCGCGCACTTCGTGTCGCTTCTCCTTCCCCCTTTTCAAGGGGGCAACACCAGCGGCCCGGCGGAGCCGGTTCCGCGGTGTTTCACGAAGGGGCCTCGCTTCGCTTGCCGCTGATGGCGACAGGCCTCCTCCCACTCCTTGCAGAATGCGGTGATGCCTGAATTCTTTTCCGCGCCCGCTTTCATGCTCTGGGGCACCCCGACCAGTTGGCTCGAGGTGCTCGCGGCGTCGCTGGCGCTGGTCATGGTGGGCTGCAACATGCGCGAGGTCCATTGGGGCTGGCCGCTGGCGATCGTGAGTTCGCTGCTGTACTTCGGCGTGTTCGCCCAGGCCCGCATCTACGGCGACGCTTCGCTGCAGATCTTCTTCGCCATCGTCGCGTTCTGGGGCTGGTTCCAGTGGCTGCGCGGGCATCGCGCCGACGGCAGCGCGCTGCGGGTCACACGGCTGTCGCCGCGCGGCATCGCGCTGGTGCTCTTCGCCTGCGCCGTGGCCTGGCCCGCGATCGCCCTCTTCCTGCGCCGCTTCACCGACACCGACGTGCCCTGGTGGGACGGCTTCGCCACCGGGCTGAGCCTGGTCGGCCAGTTCCTGCTGGGCCGCAAGTACATCGAGAACTGGCTGGTGTGGCTGGCCGTGAACGCGGTGAGCATCGGGCTGTTCGTGCACAAGGGGCTGTGGCTCACGGTGGGCCTCTATGCGGTGTTCGCGGCACTCAGCGTGGCAGGCTACCTGACCTGGCACCGGCGCCTGCCGAAGGTCGCCGCATGACGCCTTCGCTGTCGGCCGGTTGCGTGATCGCGGTGCTCGGGGCCGAGAGCACGGGCAAGACCGCGCTCGCGGGGGCGCTGGCCGAGCGACTGACGCAGCGCGGCATCGTGGCCACACAGGTGCCCGAGTACCTGCGCGAATGGTGCGAGCGCGAAGGCCGCACGCCACGACCCGACGAACAGGCCGCCATCGCCGCCGAGCAGAGCCGGCGCATCGCGCTGGCCGCGCGACGAGGCGTGGCCGTGGCCGACACCACGGCGCTCATGACCGCGGTCTACAGCGACCTGCTGTTCGACGACCGCTCGCTGTATGCCGACGCGCTGGCCGCACAGGCCGGCTACGCCGTGACGCTGCTCACCGCACTCGACCTGCCCTGGGTCGCCGACGGCATGCAGCGCGACGGCCCGCACGTGCGCGAGCCCGTCGATGCGCTGGTGCGCGCCGCGCTCGGCCGGGGGGGCGTGTCGTATGCAGTGGTGCACGGCAGCGGCGGCGAGCGCCTCGGCAATGCCTGGACGGCGTTGAACCTCGCGGCGCAATCCGAAGCGCCAGCTTTCCGTCGGCCGGCCGGTCGCGCCAACGAAGGCTGGCAGTGGTCTTGCGAGAAGTGCTCCGACCCGGTGTGCGAGCACCGCCTGTTCACCGAACTGGTGGCGCGCCGCACCTGACGGCCACCTGGCCGCCACGGTTCACTGGACCGTCGGGCTGCCCGGCAATTGGTTGCCCGGCGGGCGGAAGATCTGGGCCGCATCGACGGCGTCGAAGCGGTACTGCTTGCCGCAGAAATCGCAACCGACCTCGATGTCGCCCCGCTCCGCGAGGATCTCCTCGGTCTCCTGGACGCCCAGGCCACGGATCATCTGCGCCACGCGTTCACGGCTGCAGTTGCAGGCGAAGTGCGGGCCGAGCGTGCCGACGTTCGGCTGGAAACGCAACACCTTCTCTTCCCAGAACAGGCGCCGCAGGATGGTGTCGACGTCGAGCGTCAGCAGTTCCTCGCGGGTCAGCGTCGAGGCCAGGATCGAGATCCGGTTGTAGTCCTCGTTGCGGCCGATCTCGTCCTGATTGGCCAGGTTCAGGTCGCTGCCCGCGGTGCCTTCGAGGTTGCCCTCGCCCTTGACCGGCAGGCGCTGGATCAAGAGGCCGGCCGCCACCTTGTCGTCGGCCGCCAGCACCAGCGTGGTGTCGAGCTGTTCGCTCTGCAGCATGTAGTGCTGGAGCACGTCGCTGAGCTTGCCCAGCTTCTCGCCGTCGTCGCCGAACAACGGCACCACGCCCTGGTAGGGCTGCTGGCCCGGCACGCGGCCCTTGGGCTCGAGCGTGATCGCGCAACGGCCCTTGTTCTGGACGTTGACCATGTCGGGGAAGCGCGCGTCGGCCGGCAGTTCGCCGACCATCGTGGCGGTCGAGCGCAGGCCGAGGTCGGCCTGCACTTCGGCCACCGCGACCTTGACCGGTCCGTCGCCGAAGATCTGCAGGATCAGCGAGCCGTTGAACTTGATGTTGGACTGCATCAGCGTGGCCGCCGCGGTCATCTCGCCCAACAACTCGGCCACGGGCGTCGGGTAGGCGCCGGTGGTGGTGTTGGCGGCGCGGCGCGCCAGGATTTCCTGCCACGCGTCGGTCAGGCGCACGATCATGCCGCGCACCGGCATGCCGTCGAACAGGAATTTGTGCAGCTCGCTCACAACATCGTCTTTCTCTTGTTCAGGCTTTTTCTTCACGTGACATACCGCGGAACCGGCTTTGCCGGGCCGCTGGTATGGCCCCCTGCAAGGGGGAGGGAGGCCACACGAAGTGGGCAAGCCTGGGGGTTAGCTAATTCTCTTCAGGCCCTTCGCGAAGCGATGGGCGTTTTTCACATAGTGTTCGGCGCTCGCGCGCAGCTTGGCGGCGGCCGCATCGTCGAGCGTGCGCACCAGCTTGGCCGGCGCGCCGATGATCAGGGAGTTGTCCGGGAACTCCTTGCCCTCGGTCACCACGCTGCCGGCGCCAACGATCGAGTTGCGGCCGATCTTCGCGTTATTCAAGACCACCGCCTGGATGCCGATCAGCGTGTTGTCGCCGATGGTGCAGCCGTGCAGCATGACCTGGTGGCCGACCGTGACGTTTTCGCCGAGGGTCAGCGGGCAGCCGATGTCCGAATGCAGCACCGACAGGTCCTGCACATTGCTGTTGCGGCCGATCGTCAGGGTCTCGGTGTCGCCGCGCAGCACCGCGCCGAACCAGACGCTGGCGTTTTCGCCCAGCACCACCGCGCCCATCACCTGCGCGCTGTCGGCCACCCAGGCGCCGTCTGCGAGTTGCGGCGCCACGCCATCGAGTTCATACAGGGCCATTGCGGTGTCTCCTTGTTTTGGGGCAAAACTAGAATTGTAGGGATGCACCCTCGTCTTGGCGCCCTCGCCGCACTGCGCCTGACCGATCCCGAGGCCAAGGTGGCCGCCACGCGCACGCTCGCTGCCGACGCCGCCACCGTGCCCCTGCCCCCGATCGCGTTGCACGGCAGCGTCGACGAACACGACGTTCCGGGCCGGCCCGAGCGGCCGCTGCGCGTGGGCGCGACCGAGGTCGGCAAACGTTCGCCCTTCACGCCCGACGGCCGCGCGGCGCTGATCCATTCGATCTGCCACATCGAGTTCAATGCGATCAACCTCGCGCTCGATGCGGTCTGGCGCTTCGACGGCATGCCCGAGGCCTACTACCGCGACTGGCTGCGCGTGGCCGGCGAAGAGGCGCTGCACTTCGAGCTGCTGCACGCGCACCTGCAGACCCTCGGATTTCGCTACGGCGACTTCACCGGGCACGACGGCCTGTGGTCGATGTGCGAGAAGACGGCGCACGACGTGCTCGCGCGCATGGCGCTGGTGCCGCGCACACTCGAGGCGCGCGGGCTCGACGCCACGCCGCTGATCCAGGCCAAGCTGAAGCGCGTGGCCACGCCCGATGCGATCGCGGCCATCGCGATCCTCGACATCATCCTGCGCGACGAGGTCGGCCATGTGGCGGTGGGCAACCGCTGGTACCGCTGGGCCTGCGTGCGTGACGGCTTCGACCCGATCGCGCACTACCGCGTGCTGTACCGCCGGCACGACGCGCCGCGGTTGCGCGCGCCCTTCAACCTCGAGGCCCGCGCGCTGGCCGGCTTCACCGAGGAAGAGCTGAGCGATCTGGTCGGCGGCTGAGCCGGATCAGGCCGGCCGGCTCGCCACCACCAGCTTCGGCCCGAAGCGCTGCAGCACCTCGCCACGCTGGTTCCGGGTCTCGCAGCGCATCAGCACCATGGCGCGGCCGGGCTTGGACCGCGAGGGGACGATCTCGACCACTTCTCCCTCGACGTGCAGCACGTCGTCGGGCCGGGTCGGTTGCGGCCACTGGATCTCGCCGCCCGAACCGATCACGCCATCGGCCAGCGGCAGGCCGCTTTCCACCAGCAGCTTCATCGTGAGCGCGGCCGTGTGCCAGCCGCTCGCGGCCAGGCCCCGGAAGAAGGTCGACTGCGCGGCCTCGGGATCGGTGTGGAAGGGCTGCGGATCGAACTGCCGTGCGAAGGCGACGATCTGCGCCGCATCGAGCGCATGCTCGCCGCTGGTGAAGCGGTCACCGACCGACAGGTCGTCGAGGTAGAGTTTTTTCTGCACCGGAGGCTCCTGGGAATCTGGTGCGTCGATCTTGTCACGCGCGCGATCAGACGCGCTCGAGCACCGTGGCAATGCCCTGACCGCCGCCGATGCACTGGGTCGACAGCGCATAGCGCCCGTTCTCGCGCACCAGCAGCGAAGCCGCCTTGCCCGTGATGCGCGCACCGGTGGCGCCCAGCGGATGGCCGATGGCCAGGCCGCCGCCGTCGAGGTTGACCGTGGCCGGATCGAGCCCCAGGTCGCGGATGCAGGCCAGCGCCTGCGAGGAGAAGGCCTCGTTGATCTCGACCACGTCCAGGTCGGCCACCGTGAGCCCGGCACGCGCCAGCGCCTTGCGCGTGGCCGGGATCGGGCCGATGCCCATCACGGCCGGGTCGACACCCACCGACGCGAAGGAGCGGATGCGCGCCATCGGCTTCAGGCCGTGCGCCTCGGCGAAGGCGTCGCTGGTGACCAGCACCACGGCCGCGCCGTCGGTCAACGGCGACGAAGTGCCTGCCGTGACCGAGCCATCGGGCCGGAAGGCCAGCTTGAGCCCGGCCAGCGCCTCGGCCGAGGTGCCGGGCCGGATGCAGCCATCGGCATCGACCACGTCGCCGTTGGCCAGGCGCACCGGCACGATCTCGTCGGCCAGCCGGCCTTCGGCGCGGGCGGCCGCGGCCTTGCGGTGCGATTCGACCGCCAGCGCTTCCTGGTCGGCACGGCTCACGTTCCAGCGCGTGGCCACGTTCTCGGCCGTCTCGCCCATCGAGATGTAGGCCGCCGTGTTCGCGAGCAACTCCGGGTGAGGCGAGAAGTTGAAGCCGCCCTGCGGCACCATGGTCATCGACTCGACGCCCACGCAGAGAAAAGCCTCGCCCATGCCGGCCTCGATCTGCGCGGCCGCGATGTGCACCGCCTGCATCGACGAGCCGCAGAAGCGGTTGACCGTCATGCCGCCCACTTCCAGCGGCAGGCCCGCGAGCAGGCCGACGATGCGCGCGAGGTTGTTGCCCTGCGCAGCCTCGGGGTAGGCGCAGCCGAGGATCACGTCCTCGATCAGCGCGGGGTCGAGGTCGGTGCGCGCGAGCAGGCCGCGCACGGCCTGGGCCGCCAGCGTGTCGGGCCGGACTTCGGCCAAGGCGCCCTTGCGGGCGAAGTGGAAGGGCGTGCGCGCATAAGCGGCGATGACGGCGTTCATGTCGATTCCTTTCGAAGTCAAACTACCAACCGATCGGTAGTTTTTCAGCGCTAAAAAAAGGCACGCCAGGCGTGCCCACGGGAAACAAGGTGTCAGGTCGGCAGCATGGCCTTCAGCTGGTCGACGACCAGATCGAAATCTTCGGGCTGGCCGCTCATGCGCGCCGACAGCAGCGCGCCCTGGCTGGTCGCGAAAACGCAGGCCGCGAGCGCCCCGGCCGAGACCGGCCGCGCGGCGCCGTGCACCAGCGCGCCGAGCACGCCGGTGAGCCACATGAGCTGTGTGTCGCGCAGTTCGCGCACGGTCTGGCGCAGCTCGTCCTGGATGCAGTCCCAGCCCGGCGCCAGCGCGCCCGCGGGGCACACGGCCGAGCCGGCCTGCAGGCCATTGCGGTACATGCGGAAATAGGCGTCCAGCGCCTCGGCCGGTGCGCGCGGCTTGGCGGCCCAGTCCTTGAAGGACTGGTTCGATTCGCGCATCACCTCGATGCCCAACGCTTCCTTGGTCGCGAAGTGGTGGTACAGGCTGGCCTTGCGAATGCCGACCTCGTCGGCCACGTCCTGGAAGCTGAAGCCCAGGTAGGAGCGCGTGCGGACCAGCCGGCGCGCCACGCGCACGATCTGCTCGCGGGTGGAGGGGTTGGGGGCGGCAAGGGCATCAGCGGGCATGTGCCTACTATAAGGTAGGCTAACGAGAGGCGCCAACCCGGCCCGGCCGATGACCCTGTCGCTCAGTCGGCCTTGATGCCGGCCGCCTTGATCGCACGGCCGTTGCTCTCGTACTCGGCCGCGATGGCCTTGGCGAAGTCGGCGGCCGTGCCACCGGTCGGCACGTTGTCGGTGGCGACCAGCTTGGCACGCAGGTCGGGCGTGGCCAGCGCCTTGTTGATCTCGGCGTTGTAGCGCGCGGCCAATGGCTGCGGCAGGCCCGCCGGCGCGAACACGCCGAACAGCGACGACAGGTTGGCGGCCGGGTAGCCGAGTTCGGCCAGGGTCGGCACCTCGGGCAGGCTCTCGAGCCGCGCCGGGGCGCCCACGGCCAGCGGCCGCAGCTTGCCGGCCTTGATGTGCTGCGACAGCGTGCCGCCGGCATTGGTCGACAACACCTCGAACTGTCCGCCCAACGCGTCGTTCATCTGCTGGCCGCCGCCCTTGTAGGGCACGTGCGTGACCTCGATGCGCGCGCCGGCGTGCAGCTGCTCCAGCATGATGTGGCCGAGCGAGGCCTGGCCCGAGGTCGCCCAGCGGATCGCACCGGGCCGGGCCTTCGCATCGGCCAGCAGGCCGGCGAAGTCCTTGCTCGTGCCGGCCGAGGTCGCCATCAGCAGCACCGGCGAATACATCACGCTGACGATCGGCTGGATGTCCTTCTGCGGATCGAAAGGCGACTTGCCCAGGTGCGGGTTGAGCACCAGCGGGCTGATCGACGAGAAGCCCAGCGTGGCACCGTCGGGCGCGGCCTTGGCGACCGCGTCCATGCCGATGCTGCCGCTCGCGCCGGCCTTGTTGTCGATCACCACCGTGATGTTCATCTGTGCCGCCAGCCTGTCGGCCAGCGCTCGCGCCACCGAGTCGCTCACGCCACCGGCGGGATAGGCCACGATGATGCGCAGCGTCTTGGGCAGGGTCTGTGCGGAAGCGCCCGTGCCGCAGACCGTGCCGGCCGCGGCCAGGGACAGCACGGAAAGGGCCAGCGCACCGCGCCGCGAAATTCGGAAATCCATTCGATCGTTCTCGTTGAAGGTTGTTCGGTGCTCAGTCGAGCTGCAATTTGCGTTCGCGAATGAGCTTGGCCCATTTCTCGTTGTCGGCCTTCACGAAGGCCGAGAACGCCGTCGGGCCCAGCGAATGCACCTCGGCACCCGCGACCGCGAACTTGGCCTGAATGTCGGGCTGCGCCAGCACCTTGGCCAGTTCGGCCGACAGCCGATCGACCACGTCCTTCGGCATGCCCGCGGGGCCGACCAGACCCTGGAAGCCCACCGACTCCATGCCGGCCAGGCCCAGTTCGGCCACCGTCGGCACGTCGGGCAGTTGCGGATCGCGCTTCGGGCCGGTCACGGCGAGCGCCTTGAGCTTGCCGCCCTTGACCTGTGGCAGCAGCACGCTGCCGGCGTCGATCAGGATCTGCGTCTGGCCGCCGATCAGGTCCTGCACGGCCGGCGCGCTGCCCTTGTAGGGCACGTGCGTCATGTCCAGGCCGGTGACCTGGTTCATGAGTTCGCCGTTGAGATGGGTCGAGGTGCCGGCGCCGCCCGAAGCGAAGTTGACCTTGCCCGGCTGTCCCTTGGCCCAGGCCACGAAGGCCTTGAGGTCCTTGGCCGGGTGGTCGTTGCGCGTCACGGCGATGTAGCTGCCCTGGCTGATCTGCCCGATGTAGGTGAACTGCTTCACCGGGTCGTAAGGCGGCTTGGATTGCAGGTAGGGCGCGATGGCGAAGGGCCCGGTGTTGGCCAGCAGCAGCGTGTAGCCGTCGGGCGCCTGCCGGGTCAGCTCGGTCGCGGCGATCATGCCGCTGGCGCCGGGTTTGTAGTCGACCACCATCTGCTGCTTGAGCGCCTCCTGCATCGGCACCTGCACCGTGCGGGCCGCGAAGTCGATGCCGCCGCCCGGCGGGTAGCCGACGATCAGGCGGATCGGTTTGGTGGTGGGGTAACCCTGCGCCGAGGCCAGGCCTGTGGCGGCGGCGAGCACGAGCGAGGTCCAGAAGATTCTGCGAGCGGTCATGAGGATGCGGTCTCCGTGTTGTTGTGTGGCGGCGCCGATTCTGCCGCGTGCCGCGCGAGGCTCAGTGCATTGCCGACGGCCGCGCCGCCGGCGGTGTTGTCGAGCACGCACCAGCATGCCGCGCCCTCGGCCTGCGCCTGGCGCAGGCGTTGCGCCACGCGCGCGAGCACGGCGTCGTCGTAGGCCGACCAGTAGACCCGCGGCGTGCCGTGCATGCGCACGTAGACCAGGCCGGGCCAGCCGCCGGGCGCGGTGGCCGCCTCGTGCAGGACCGGGTCGGCCAGCACGCGGCCGACTTCGAAGCGCGCCAGCAGCGCATCGGCCTCGGGCGTGAACCAGCTTGCATGGCGGGGCTCGAGCGCGAGCCGGCCCGCATGGCGCTTGCGAACATCCGAGAGAAAACGCCGCACGACGGCAGCGTCGAAGGCCAGCCGCGGCGCGAGCTGCACCAGCAGGCAGCCGAGCTTGCCGCCCAGGCCGGCGACCTGCGCGCGGAAATCGTCGAAGGGCTGCATCGCATCGACCAGCTGGCGTTCGTGCGTGACGGTCTTGGGCAGCTTGACCGCGAAGCGGAAGTGCGCCGGCGTGCTCGCCGCCCAGCGCGCATAGGTCTCCAGGCGGTGCGGCCGGTAGAAGGAGGTGTCGATCTCCACCGCATCGAAACGCTGCGCGTAACGCGCGAGGTGCGAGCCCTCGGCCGGGAAGTTCGGCCACTGCGCGCGCGGCAGGCTCCAGCCGGCACAGCCGATACGCAACGGGAGCAGGTCGGTGTTCGTCATCCGCGCGGATGGTGTTGCGCGTGCAGCTGCTTGAGCCGCTCGCGCGCCACGTGCGTGTAGATCGTGGTGGTCGAGATGTCGGCATGGCCCAGCAGCAGCTGCACCGCGCGCAAATCGGCGCCATGGTTGAGCAGGTGCGTCGCGAAGGCGTGGCGCAGCGTGTGCGGCGACAGCGGCGAGCGGATCCCCGCGGCCTCGGCCTGCTTCTTCACGATGATCCAGAACATCACCCGCGTCATGCCCGCGCCGCGCGCGGTCACGAACAGGTCGGGCGTCTGCTGGCCGCCCAGGATCTCGGCGCGGGCCTCGTCCATGTAGCGCTCGATCCAGCGGCGCGCCTCGCCGCCGAAGGGCACGAGGCGCTCCTTGTCGCCCTTGCCCAGCACCCGCAGCACGCCGTCGTTGAGGCTCAGCTCGAAGACCTTGATCGCCACCAGCTCGCTCACGCGCAGGCCGCTCGCATACATCAGCTCGAGCATCGCGCGGTCGCGCAGGCCCAGCGGCGTGTTCACGTCGGGCGCGTTGAGCAGGTCGTCGACCTGCTTCTCGGACAGCAGCTTGATCGCGCGCGGCGCCTGGCGCGCGGGGGCGAGGCGCAGCGTGGGGTCGGCCGTGATGCGGTTCTCGCGCAGGGCCCAGCGGAAGTAGCGCTTGAACACCGTGAGCCGCCGGTTGGCCGAGGTCGCCTTGCCGGTGCGGCCCTCGCGCCCGCCATGCGCCAGCCGCTCGCCCATGTAGGCCTGCAGGTCGCTCTCGGCCGTGCGGTCGAGCGTGGTGGCGCGCTCGGCCTTGAGCCATTGCGCGAACAGCGCGAGGTCCTGCCGGTAGGCGGCCAGCGTGTTCTTGGACAGGCCGTCCTCCAGCCACAGCGCGTCGACGAAATCGTCGACTTCGGGGACGGACGCGGACGCAGCGGGCGGTTTCACGGAACGGGGCATGGGCTGCAAGATAGCAAACAAAAAGCCGCCCGAAGGCGGCTTGGCAAGAGAAACGGCGGCGGCTTACTCCAACTTGAGCTTCTGCTTGGCCACGACCTGCTTGTAGACCTCGAACTCGGCCTTGATCTGGGCGGCGAACTGCTCGGGCGTGTTGGCCACGATGATCGAGTCGGTGTCCTCGATGCGCTTGCGCACCGCCGGGTCGGCCAGCGCCTTGCGCGTGCCTTCGCTGATCTTGTCGACCACTTCCTTCGGCAGGCCCTTGGGGCCCAGGATGCCGTAGTACGCCATGCGGTTGACCGGCTCCAGGCCGACTTCCTTGAAGGTCGGCACATTGGGCAGGGCTGCCACGCGGTTGGGCGCACTCACCACGATCGGGATCAGCCGACCGGACTTGATGAAGGGCAGCGCCGAAGGCAGGTTGTCGAAGATGATCGGCACCTGGCCGGCCACCGTGTCGTTGAGCGCCGGGCCCGCGCCGCGGTACGGGATGTGCGTGACGAAGGTGTTGGTCAGGCTCTTGTACAGCTCCATCAGCAGGTGGCCGATGCCGCCCGTGCCCGACGACGCGTACGAGTACTTGCCCGGGTTCTTCTTGAGCTCGGCCACGAACTCGGCGTAGTTCTTGGCCGGGAAGCTCGGGTTGACCGCGATGATGTTCGGCGTGGCCGCGATGTTGATGATCGGCGTGAAGTCGTTGATCGGATCGTAGGGCGTCTTCGGGTTGATGGCCGGGTTGGCCGCGGTGCTCGACACCGTGGCGATGCCCAGCTTGTAGCCGTCGGGCGTGGCCCGCGCGGTTTCGGCGGCGCCGACCACGCCGCCGCCGCCGGCCTTGTTGATGACGATCACGCTTTGCCCCAGCATCCGGCCCAGCGGGTCGGCGATCACGCGCGCCACGATGTCGGTGGTGCCGCCCGGTGCGAAGGGCACCTGCAGTTCGATGGCCTTGTTCGGATAACCCTGGGCCAGCACCGGCGCCGTGAAGGCGACCAGTGCGGCAGCGCCCGCGAGGGCCCCCCATTGACGACGTTGCATCAGCAAACTCCTTGTGAAAGTCGTGGAAACGAAAACGGCCATGCTAGCGGCTCGCCGGTGATTGCGATGCCCAGGATTACCCACGAAGCGCACGGTTTATCCTCGACCGGTGAACTATGCGCAGCTCCTCTTCCCCGACTTTTCCCTGATCGCGTGCGGCTGGCTGCTGTGCCGCTACACGGCCCTCGACCGGCGCGTGTGGGACCAGGTCGAGAGCCTGGTGTACTACTTCCTTTTCCCGGTGCTGCTGTTCCATTCGATCGTGCGCAGCCCGATCGACTTCGGGGAGGCCTCGCACCTGCTGGCCGCGGGCCTGGGCGTCTGCGCGAGCGGCGTCGCGCTGGCCTATGCATTGCCTTACCTGCCGGGCATCGGCCCGCACATCGACCGACGCGAACACGCGGGCAGCGTGCAGGTCGCGTTCCGCTTCAACTCCTTCATCTGCCTGGCGCTGGCCGACCGGCTCGGCGGCGCGCAAGGCCTGCTGATGATCGCGGTGCTGATCGGCGTCGGCGTGCCGCTGATGAACGTGGCCGCTGTCTGGCCGATGGCGCGCCACGCGCAAACCGGCTTCCTGCGCCAGCTGCTGCGCAACCCGCTGATCGTCGCGACCGCCACCGGCCTGGTGGTCAACCTGCTGGGGCTCGGCGTGCCGACCTGGATGGAGCCGACGCTGACCCGCATCGGCGCGGCCTCGCTGGCACTCGGGCTGATGGCGGCCGGCGCCGGCATGCAGTTCGCGACGCTGGCGCGCGGCAAGGTGCTCGCGGTGTCGCTGCTGTCGATCCGCCACCTGCTGCTGCCGCTGATCGGCGGGGGCCTGGCGCTCGCACTGCGGCTGGACCCGGTGCAGGCCAGCGTGCTCATGACCTTTTCCGCCGTGCCCACGGCCTCGAGCGCCTACGTGCTCGCGGCGCGCATGGGCTACAACGGGCCCTACGTGGCCGGGCTGGTCACGCTGTCCACGCTGCTGGGCGTGCTGAGCCTGCCCTTCGCGCTCGCGCTGCTGCATTGACAGCGCGGTGCCGAAGGCGCCATCCCCCATTCGGGGTACTGTTCAACCGAATACCAAAGAACTAGCATTCCTGGCCTGACCGACCACGGCAAAGGAGCTTCCCCATGGGCTTCGGACTCGACCTTTTCGACAACGCGCAGCTTCGGCTGGCGAGCGGACTGCTGCTGTTGCTGGCGCTCGGCGGCTGGGGGTGGCGCTGGCTCGCCATGCGGCGTTCGGCCCGCCGGCGCATCGCGGCCGCCCGGGTGCGCGCGGGCCACCTGCCCAACGAGATCCCCACGATGCGCGGCGGCCTGGGCAACGCCCAGAGCAGCGCCGCGCCCGACACCCTGCCCGAGTGGTTCATCCAGGGCAAGGGCGGGCACGCGGTGGTCGACGAGCGGCCGCGCGTGCACCTGCGCTACCGCGACCCGCAGGGGCACAAGGCCGAATGCACGCTGCAGATCGAGCAGGTCGACCTGCGCCGACGCTTCATCGTGGGCCACGGCGACCTGCCGGGCCAGACCCGCGTGGTGCCGCTGCGCGCGATCCAGAGTGCCCGCATGGCGGCCACCGGCCAGCGCTTCAACGTCGACTTCTGGTTCGATGCGGTGAAGGTCGCGCGCCGGCGGCGCGGCGAGGCCTGAGCCGCAGAAGCACGCCTTCAGCTAAGCGCGCGGCCCCTGCAGCTTGACGCGCAGCCGCGTGTCGATGATGAATTGCGCGATCGCTGTCCCTGCAAAGCGCATGCGTATCGCGCAGTGCATGCGGAGGGTCGGGGATAATCACGCCGCTTCCGCAGATCACAGGTCAGCCACGCTTCCCAAGCCAGCCTGTCGCAGCGACCGCCCGCGCTTTGCCGCGCCCGTTCCTGACCAACGACCATGACCGCTTCGACCCTGTCCCGCACCCACCTCGTCTCGCGCATCGCCGCGGGCATCCTGGGCGGCTACGCCTTCACCTGGGGTTTCATCGCGCTGACGATCGGCCTGCTCTTCGCCGCGAAGATGGAATTCCACGACGCCGAGGCGCTGGGCTACATCCTCGGCTTCATCGTCTTCCTGGGGATGTTCCTCTGGGCCTTCAGCGCGCGCAGCCTGGCCCGCGTGTGGCTGGTGCTGGCCGGCGGCGGCGCGCTCATGACCGGCACGGCCTGGCTGGTGCAACGCGCACTGCTCTGAGGAAAGCGACACCATGTTCCAGAATTTCCGTCTCTCCATGGCCTGGCTGCACACCTGGTTCGGCCTCGTGCTGGGCTTCGTGCTGATGGTCGTCTTCTTCTTCGGTTCGCTGTCGGTGTTCGACCGCGAGATCGACCGCTGGGCGATTCCCGAATCGCGCTTCGCACCGCAACCCATGCCCTCGTTCGACAAGGTGCTGCTGCCCGTGTTCCAGGACATGAAGGCCAGCCCCGAGAGCATCGCGCAGGCCCGCAGCCGCGTGAACGGCCCGATGGCCGAGCGCTTCCCGGTCGTCAAGCGCTGGGGCGCCTACACCACCCACCGCGATCCGGTGCTGGGCCTGTTCTCGAGCTACGAACTGCCCAACGCCAAGGACCCCGAAGACGGCGTGTTCGGCACCCGCACCATCGACCCGCGCAACGGCAAGTCGCTGCCCGACGACCACCTCAAGATCGGCAGCCAGTTCTTCTACCCGCTGCACTACAGCCTGCACCTCGAGTGGAAGAACCTGGGCTACTGGATCGTCGGCTTCGCGGCGCTGATCATGCTGGTGGCGCTGGTCAGCGGCGTGGTGATGCACCGCAAGATCTTCCGCGAGCTGTTCACCTTCCGGCCGAAGAAGCACACGCAGCGCAGCGCGCTCGACCTGCACAACCTCACGGGCGTGGTGGCCCTGCCCTTCCATTTCATCTTCGCCTTCTCGGGCCTGGTGATCTTCGGCGGCATCTACTTTCCCGTGACACACACGCAACTCGAGCCGCTGCACGAGATGCACGAAAAACACGAGGCCCTCGAGACCGGCCTGCCGCACGACCGCGCGGGCGTGGCCGGGCCGCTGGCCTCGGTCGATGCGATGGTGGCCGAGGCGCAGCGCCGCTGGACCGCCAAGGGCATGGCGGGCGAGGTGGGCTTCCTGAGCGTGCAGCACGTGGGCGATGCCAACAGCTACGTCAGCGTGTACCGCGCCGGCACCGACCGCATCGCGCTCACCGGCGAGGGCATGCACTTCAAGGCCGCGACCGGCGAACTGCTGCGCGAGGACCCGCCGCTCACGCCCGTGGCCAGCATCAACACCTTCCTGACCGGCCTGCACCTGCAGCACTTCCGCCACTGGCTGCTGCGCTGGCTCTATGTGCTGGGCGGCCTGGCGGGCTGCGCCTGCATCGCGACCGGCTTCATCTTCTTCGTGGAGAAGCGCAAGCGCCAGCACGCCAGGCAAGGCCGGAGCGGCGCGCGCTGGGTCGACGGCTTCGCCGTGACCACGGTCACCGGCATGCTGATCGCCGCGCTCGCCATTCTGATCGGCAACCGCCTGCTGCCCGACGCGATGCCCGCCGGCTGGCCCGGCAAGGGCGACTGCGAGAAGTACATCTTCTGGGGCGCCTGGGTGCTGGCCGGCCTGCATGGCCTCTGGCGCACCGCGCCGGTGGCCGAAGCGCGCATGGCGCCGGCCTGGGCCGAGCAATGCCGGGCCATCGCGGCCCTGGCCGTCACGGCCGTGCTGCTCAACTGGATGACCACGGGCGACCACCTGCTGCGCACGATCGGCGAACGCTACTGGCCGGTGGCCGGGGTCGACCTGTTCCTGCTGGCCAGCGCCGCCCTCGCGATTGCCGTGGCGCGCAAGCTCGGCCGCCGCGCCGGTGCACCGGTGCCCGCAAGCGCCGCTATCGCCCGGGAGCGTGCCCGTGCCTGAGTCCCTTCTGTTGCTGCTGGCCGTGGCGGCCAACCTCGCCGGCCTGGGCTGGCTGGCCCTGGCCATGGACGTTCACTGGGAACAGGTGTTCGGGCCGCGGCCGGCATCGCCCGCCGCCGTGAAGCTGCTGCGCGTGCTGGGGGTGGCGGGCCTGCTCGTGTCGCTGGCGCTGTGCCTGCGCGTGGACCACGCATCGATGGCCTTGCTGGTCTGGTTCATGACGCTGGCCGGCTCCGCGTTGGCGATCGCCTTCACGCTGAGCTGGCGGGCGCGGTGGCTGGGGCTGTTGATGGGACGGTTGCGGCGGGCCGCCTGACGCTTAAATCTCCACCGTGAGATAGACCCCCTCGCGCCCCACCACCGGATCGCGCGTGGGCATGAAGAGGGTGCAGGCGTCGCAGGGCGAGCGGATCTCCTGGCCTGCATCCACCGCGATCAGCTCGCCCTTGGCGAAGGTCTCGAAGCCGATCACCGGCCGCACGAAGGCAAAGTCCGCCGTCTGCACCATGTGCACCTCGAGCAGCCGGAAGCGCCGTGCGGGCGCGCTCACCGCCACTGCAGACCGCACATCGATGAGCCCGTGGTGCGCGAGGAAGCGCAGCGTCACGTCGGTCGCCAGCTCGGCTGCCGACTGGCTGAAATGCTGGCCGCACTCCACCACCACGGCACCGAGGCTGGCACCGGCCGGATCGCCATGGCGCGCATAGGACATCACACCGGTACCCGGTGCCGCGCCCGGTGGCATGACCAGGTGCACCAGCGGGCTGCCCACCGCCAGCGTCAGCACGGCATTGCGCTCGAACGCCGGGTAGACCCAGAAGGGCTGCACCGGCGCGCGCGTGGAGTGGATGTCGAGGATGGCGTCGGCCGCGGCCAGCACCGGGCGCAGTTCGCGGGCGCGGCGCAGCTCGGGGCTCTGCTCGGTGCCATCGAGCATCGCGGGCGACCAGATGCGGTTGAGGTTGTGCACCAGCTGGCGGTTCTCGTAGGGCCGGTCGATGTCGAAGGCCTCGTAGGCCTCGACGTTCGCGAAGCTCACCGTGAGCGTGCCGATCCGGGGCCGCACGCCGGTGTCCAGCAGGTGCGTGGCGGCGACCATGCCGCAGATCTCGTTGCCGTGGGTCAGCGCATTGACGAGCACATGCGGCCCGGGCCGGCCCGATTCGAAGCGGTGCACGAAGTCGATGCCGGTGTTCCCCTGCCGGTAGGCCGACAGGTCGCGCGGCAGCACCTCCAGCGGCGAGGTGTCCGGAGCGAAGGTCGCCTGCGTCATGGGCTCACTCACCCTTGATGCCGGCACGCTTCACCAGGTCGCCGTACACCACGAGGCGCTCGGACATCATGGCGGTGAACTGTGCCGACGACAGCGCCTCGGGCGCCAGCGCGCCGCGCGATTGCAGCGCGTCCAGCATGGCCGGCTGCTCCGCCACCGAGCGCACGGCCTTGTACAGCGCGGCCAGCACCTCGGGCGGTGTCTTGGCCGGCGCCGCCAGGCCGATCCACGAGGTGGCATTGACCACGGGGTAGCCCAGCTCCTCGAAGGTGGGCACCTCGGGCAGCACCGACAGGCGCGTGGGCGCGGCCACCGCGAGCGCACGCAGCTTGCCGGCCTGGATCTGCGGCAGGAAGGGCGCGAGGTTGTCGAGACCGAACTGCACCTCGTTGGCCATGAGCGCCGCGACCAGCGGGCCACCGCCGCGGTAGGGTACGTGCACGGCGTCGAACTGCGCCGCGTTCTTGAGCAGCTCCATGTTGAGCTGGCCCATGCTGCCCGGCCCCGCGCTGCAGAAGTTGAGCTGGCCGGGGTTGGCCTTCAGATGCGCGAGGAACGCCTTGAAGGTCTTGCCCGGCACGGCCGGGTTGACCACCAGCACGTTGGGCGTGCGTGCCAGCTGCGCGATGGAGGCGAAGTCCTTGATCGGGTCGTAGCCCGTGTTGGGCTGCGTCAGCGGGTTGGCCAGGTGCGAGCTCTGCGAGGACACCACCAGCGTGTAGCCATCGGCCTTGGCGCGCGCGACCTGGGCGCTGGCGATGGAGCCACCTGCGCCCGCCCGGTTGTCCACCACCACCGAGGTGCCCAGCGCCTTGGCCAGCGGTTCGGCATAGAGCCGCGCGATCAGATCGACCGAGCCGCCCGCGGGGAACGGCACCACCAGCGTGACCGGCCGGGACGGGAAGGACTGCGCATGCGCACCCAGCGGGAGTGCGGCGGCCAGGCCCATGCCCAGAAGGCTGCGGCGGCGCAGCGTGAAAGCGTCGGAGGAGGATCGCATGGCGGGGGGTCCTGAAAGGGTGGGAGAGGAGCAATAAAGATATTTGAAGAGATTTTTTCATTTACTTGTTTAAATTGCAATGAAGTCTTCAAAATCTGCAGGCAGGCAGTTTGCTCACAATCCCCCCATGGCCACCCACAACCTCCACCAGCGCATCGCCGGCTATGACAGGAAGCTCACCAAAAGCGAGCGTCGCCTGGTCGCCGAACTGCAGGCCCAGCACCCCCAGGGCCTGCTCGAATCGGCGAGCCAGCTGGCGAGGAAGGTGAACACCAGCGCCTCCACCGTGGTGCGACTGCTCGCCAAGCTGGGCTATGCGAGCTATGCCGAGGCGCAGATGGAAGCCCGCTCGGAGGTCACCGCCCTGCTCGCCTCGCCCGGCACCCGCGCGAGCGCCGTGATCGGCGACGACACCTCCATCCGCTCGTGCCTGGACAACGTGCTGCTGCACGACCAGCACAACCTGGCCGCCACCTTCGCCGCGCTCGACGTGGCCGCGTTCGAGGCCGCGGTGCGCCTGCTCACGCAGCGCAAGGCGCGCGTGTACGTGCTGGGGCAGCGCCACGGCGCCCCGATCGCCAGCCACATGGCCCTGCACCTGAACCTGTGCCTGCCGGATGTGCGGCTCATGAGTTCGACCGGCCCGCTGTTCATCGAGGACGAGATGCTGTGGATCGGCGAGCACGACGTGCTGCTGGCCCCCACCTTCCGCCGCCACTCGCTGGCGATCACGCGCGCGGCGAAGTACTTCAGGGACCACGGCGCCAAGGTGGTGGTGATCACCGACGTGCCCACCGCCCCGCCGGTCGCCTCGGCCGACCACGTGCTGCTGGTGCGCACCTCCAGTGCCTCGCCTTTCGACTCCTACACCGCCGCCTTGTCCGTCGCCAACGCGCTCGTCATGGCGGTGGCGCAGCGCCGCAGGAAGGAACTGGGCGCCGCGCTGGAGCGTGGCGAGGCCTTGTGGGTCAAGCACTGGAAGGAAGAGGGCATTTGAGCGCACGCGTCGGCGGAAGGCCCGGCCCCCGTCCACCATAATGCGTGGCCGGGCTGCCGCCGCTTTCGGTGCGGGCATTCGACCGCCACGGGAGCGCTCCGGTGCAGCGCCCCATGGGTCGGAAACAACCCGGTACCCCTTTCCCAATCGACAGGCCAAGCGCCGACGCCGCAAGCGCGAACGTCGCGCGGCGCGGACCAGTGAAGACAAGCGAACAATGACCGAGGCGAGTGCAACGAACTCCGATGGGCTCCGCGGCGCAGGCAAGAAAAGCCTGCCGGACCCGACGCTGGCGAAGGACGACTTCGCGCAGCACACGCCGATGATGGCGCAGTACTTCCGCCTGAAAGCGGACCATCCCGACACCCTGCTCTTCTACCGGATGGGCGACTTCTACGAGCTGTTCTATGCCGACGCCGAGAAGGCCGCGCGCCTGCTCGACATCACGCTCACGCAGCGCGGCCAGTCGGGCGGCCAGCCGGTCACGATGGCCGGCGTGCCCTTCCACGCGGTCGATACCTACCTGGCGCGGCTCATCAAGCTGGGCGAGTCGGTTGCGATCTGCGAGCAGGTCGGCGAGGTCGGCGCCAGCAAGGGGCCGGTCGAACGCAAGGTGATGCGCGTGGTCACGCCGGGCACGCTGACCGATGCCGAGCTGCTCAACGACAAGAGCGAATCGCTGCTGCTGGCCGTGCATGCGGGCGGCCGCAATTTCTGCGGCCTGGCCTGGCTCAGCGTGACCGGCGCCGAGCTGCGCCTGGCCGAATGCCCGGCCGATGCGCTGGAAGCCTGGATCGCGCGCATCGCGCCCAGCGAGGTGCTCTACAGCGCCGAGGTCACGCCGGCCTTCGAGAACCGGCTCAGGGCCGCGCGCGCGGCCCAGCCCTTCACGCTGTCGGTGCGGCCGGCCTGGCAGTTCGACGGCGCCCTGGGCGAGCGCAAGCTCTGCGAGCAGCTCGCGAGCGCGAGCCTGTCGGCCTGGAACGCCGAGACGCTGGGCAATGCGCATGCTGCGGCCTCGGCGCTGCTGGGCTACGCCGAACACACGCAGGGCCGCGCGCTGCCGCACCTGCAGCGCCTCACGGTCGAGCGCGACGGCGACCTGATCGAGCTGCCGCCCGCCACGCGGCGCAACCTCGAACTGGTGCAGACGCTGCGCGGCGAGGATTCGCCCACCCTCTTCTCGCTGCTCGACACCTGCATGACCGGCATGGGCAGCCGCCTGCTCAAGCGCTGGCTGCTGTCGCCACGGCGCGATCGCAGCGAGGCGCAGTCGCGGCTCGACGCCATCGGCGCGCTGCAGGCGCCCGCCCCGGGCGGCAGCACCGCGCCCTGGCGCGCGTTGCGTGAACAGCTCAAGAACACCAGCGACGTCGAGCGCATCGCGGCGCGCATCGCGCTGCGCCAGGTGCGCCCGCGCGAACTGGTCGCCCTGCGGCTGGCGCTGGCCAAGGCCGAGCAGCTCGCGCCCGCGCTGCCCGGCGCGGCGCCGCTGCTGCAGCAGATCGCGCAGCGCCTCTCGCCGCCCGCGGGTTGCGCCGAGCTGCTGGTCGCGGCGCTCAAGCCCGATCCGGCCGCGCTGGTGCGTGACGGCGGCGTGATCGCCACCGGCCACGACGCCGACCTCGACGAGCTGCGCGCGATCAGCGAGAACTGCGACGACTTCCTGCTCAAGCTCGAAGTGAGCGAGCGCGAGCGCACCGGCATCAGCAACCTGCGGGTGCAGTTCAACCGCGTGCACGGCTTCTACATCGAGGTCACGCAAAGCGCGCTCTCGAAGGTGCCCGACAACTACCGCCGCCGCCAGACGCTGAAGAACGCCGAGCGCTTCATCACGCCCGAACTCAAGACCTTCGAGGACAAGGCGCTGAGCGCCCAGGACCGCGCCCTGGCGCGCGAGAAGTGGCTCTACGAACAGCTGCTCGACGCGCTGCAGCCGCATGTGCACGCGCTCACCGGGCTGGCCGCGGGCATCGCGACGCTCGATGCGCTGTGCGCGCTGGCCGAGCGCTCGCACACGCTGCACTGGAAGGCGCCGAGCTTCGTCTCGCATCCCTGCATCGAGATCGCGCAGGGCCGCCATCCGGTGGTCGAGGCGCGGCTGGCCGAGAAGTCGGCCGGCGCCTTCATCGCCAACGACACCCAGCTCGGCCCGCAGCAGCGCATGCAGATCATCACCGGCCCCAACATGGGCGGCAAGTCGACCTACATGCGGCAGATCGCGATCGTGGTGCTGTTGGCCTCGATCGGCTCGCACGTGCCCGCCGCGGCCTGCCGGCTCGGGCCGATCGACGCGATCCACACCCGCATCGGCGCGGCCGACGACCTGGCCAATGCGCAGTCGACCTTCATGCTCGAGATGACCGAGGCCGCGCAGATCCTGCACGGCGCCACCGCGCAGTCGCTGGTGCTGATGGACGAGATCGGCCGCGGCACCAGCACCTTCGACGGGTTGGCGCTGGCCGCCGGCATCGCCGCGCAGTTGCACGACCGCACCAAGGCCTTCACGCTGTTCGCGACCCACTACTTCGAGCTGACCGAGTTCCCGGCCACGCACCACGGCGCGGTCAACATGCACGTGAGCGCGACCGAATCGGGCCGCGACATCGTGTTCCTGCACGAGATGCAGCCCGGCCCGGCAAGCAAGAGCTACGGGATCCAGGTGGCGCGGCTGGCCGGCATGCCGGCCGCGGTGGTCAACCATGCGCGCCAGGCGCTCGAGGCGCTCGAGGCCCAGCAGACGCAGACCCGGGCCCAGGTCGACCTGTTCGCGCCGCCGCCGGTGGCCGAGACGCCCGAGGACAGCGCCGTAGAATCCGCGCTGGCCGCACTCGACCTCGACGCGATGAGCCCACGGGAAGCGCTCGAGGCGCTGTACAGTCTCAAAAAGCTGCACGCTCGCGAGCAGCCCGATCATCGATAAACCGCTCGGGCTGAGCTTGTCGAAGCCCTCTGCGGCGCTTCGACAAGCTCGGCGTGAACGGATGAACCCTGTGTCTGTCCACAAATGACTTATTGCGTAGGCATCAAACTCAACGCCGGCCTGGTGTTCCTCTCGGACTCGCGCACCAACGCGGGCGTGGACCACATCAGCACCTTCCGCAAGATGATCGTCTACGAGCAGCCCGACGACCGCGTCATGGTGCTGCTGTCGGCCGGCAACCTGAGCATCTCGCAGTCGGTGCGCGAGATCCTGCAGATCGAGGAGGTGCGCGAGATCCAGGAGAACGGCGAGCCCGGCCCGCCGATCACCATCTGGAACGCCAGGAGCATGTTCGACGCCGCGCGCGTGCTCGGCGCGGCGGTGCGCCATGTGTACGACCGCGACGCCGAGGCGCTCAAGCATGCGGGCGTGGACTTCAACGTGTCCTTCATCTTCGGCGGCCAGGTCAAGGGCGAAGGCATGCGCCTGTTCCTGGTCTATTCGGCCGGCAACTTCATCGAGGCCACCAACGAGACGCCCTACTTCCAGGTCGGCGAATCGAAGTACGGCAAGCCGGTGCTCGACCGCGTGCTCACGCCCGACACGCCGCTCGACGAGGCCGCCAAGTGCGCGCTGGTGTCGATGGACTCGACCATGAAGTCCAACCTCTCGGTGGGCCTGCCGCTGGACCTGGTGGTGTACGAGGCCGGCCGGCTGCGGACGGACAAGATCGTGTGCCTCGACGCCAACAACCCCTACTACCAGATGATGCACAACAGCTGGGGCCAGAAGCTGCGCGAGGTGTTCGACAGCATCGAGGACCCGGTCTGGGACGGCAGCTTCACCGAGCATCCGCTGATGATGCCGACCGCGCGCCACGCGCCGCTGCGCAAGATCTCGACGCCTGACGAAAAACTGATTTGAAGCAGGCCGTTCACCCTGGGCTTGTCGAAGGGCTTCGACAAGCGCAGCCCGAACGGTTTCACAGCATGCCCCCCATCGTCTTCTCCCACGGCAACAGCTTCCCCGCGAGCACCTACCGCGTGATGCTCGACAGCCTGCGCAACCGCGGCTTCGACGTCCACGCGATCGAGAAATTCGGGCACGACCCGAAGTACCCGGTGACCAACAACTGGCCGCACCTGGTCGCGCAGCTCGCCGACTTCACGCGCGGCGTGGTCAAGGAAGCGGGCCAGCCGGCGCTGCTGGTCGGCCATTCGCTGGGCGGCTTCCTGAGCCTGATGTGCGCCTCCGGCCACCCGACGCTGGCGCGCGGCGTGGTCATGCTCGACTCGCCGCTGGTGGGCGGCTGGCGCGCCAACACGCTGGGCCTGGTCAAGCGCACCGCGCTGATGAAGACCGTCTCGCCCGGCGCGGTGAGCCGCAAGCGGCGCAACCGCTGGGACGACCGCGAAGCCGCCTTCGCCCACTTCCGCGCCAAGAAGGCTTTCGCGCGCTGGGACGAACAGGTGCTGCGCGACTACGTCGAGCACGGCATGCTCGAAGCGCCCGACGCCGCCGATCCCGCCGACGCGCTGACCCTGAGCTTCGACCGCGACGTCGAGACCGCGATCTACGACACCCTGCCCCACAACCTCGCGACCTTGCTGCGCGCGAACCCGCTGCAATGCCATGTGGCGTTCGTGGGCGGGCGCCAGTCGGTCGAGATGCGCCGCGTGGGCATGGCCATGACCGACCGCATCACGCGCGGGCGCATCGCCATGCTCGACGGCACGCACCTGTTCCCGATGGAAAAGCCGATCGCGTCGGCTGCGGCGGTGGAAGCCTCGCTGCGCAACCTGCTCTGAGCCCGAGCCTCGGCCTCGGGCAGACGCCGGTCAGGATGGCCGCGCCACGGCTTGCGCCTTGAGTTCCTGATCGAAAACACGCTGCGCCAACCCGACATCCAGTTTCTGCAGCAGAAGATGGAACCGCATGGCCTCCTCCATCTTTCCCCAGCGGCTATAGAGCGACACCAGGTTGGCCAGGATCAGCGCATCGTCGGGTTTGGACTTGTTCAAGCCTTCGAACGTGGCCGCCGCAGCGTCGAACGCCTTGCGTCGGAGATGGGAAACGCCCAGTGTGATCTGAGCATCGCGGTTGTCCGGTTCGAGGGCGATGGCCTGCTTCGCGGCCGCAGCGGCTTCGGCATACCGTCCCGATTCGTTCAGTGCGGTACCCAGATTGATCCATGACACGGTCAACTTCGGATCGAGCTCCGTCGCCCGCCGATGCGCTGCAACCGCCTGCGGCCATTGCCGCTGGCGGGACCTCACGTTGCCCACCATGTCCCAGGCCGCAGCATCGAGCGGCCCCTGTTTGATCGCCTCTTCGGCGACTTGCGCGGCCTCGTCCAGTCGGTCCTGCGTCAGATAGAGCCAGCTCAAACGGGTCCGATGCAGCGCGACCTTCGGCTCGCGCTCAATGGCCTGTAGATAGGCCTCCTGTGCCTTGTCCAACTGCCCATCCTGCAAATAGGCCACCCCGAGTGCGCTCCAGAGGTCGGCGCCTTTCTCGCCGTTTCGCACGGCTTCAAGATAGGCCGCGATGGCGCGCTTGAAGTCACGCTCGTGATCGTTGATCAGAACGCCTTGCCACTTCCAGGCCTCGCCGTTTTTGGGATCGATGGCCGTCGCCATTCGAAAGGCCTGTAACGCCTGTGCCGGCTGTTTGGCTTGCACGTAGGCGCTGCCCAAATTGAGCCAAGGGGAGAGGGACCGCGGCCCGATCCGAATAGCCGTTTCATAGGCGCGGATCGCCTTCTCCAGATCGCCCGCCCTGGCAAAAGCCGCCCCCAGACTGTTCCAGAGCAAGGGGTCGTCCTGCGACTCTGTCGCTGCCAGGCGAAGCGTTTCCGCAGCTTCCTTGGGGTCGTCCTGCAGGAGCGCGAGATCGTTCAACGCCCGCGCTCTTTCGCTCCCTTTCCCGGCACGGGCTGCCAGCTTCAGCGTGATCACAGCGTCCTGGCGCTGCCCGTTCTTGAGATACAGATTGGCGAGGTTCTTCCATGCAAGGCTGTAGCTCATATCGATCCGCATGGCGTTGCGATATGCGTCGATCGCCCGCACGGTTTCTTGGTTTTCCGCAAGAACGTTGCCAAGGTTGCTCCAGGCCGATACGAGCCGAGGGTCCACTTCCACCGCTCGTTGATAAGCGGCCGTTGCATTGGCGAGCCTGTCGTCTTTTTGGCTGAGCCTGTACGCATTTCCCAGGTTGTTCCACGCCCATGCGCTTCGAGGGCGCGCCTTGGTCCATGCGAGGTTGTTGCGCAGCAAGCCGTCGCGGTCGCCGCGAGCCTCGTATGCACGCGCCTGATTCATCCAGGCGTTGGCCGTCAGCGGAAGATCGGGTGGCGTCAGGCTGGCACCGACCTGCGCCAGCCATTCGACAGGCAGCACCAGGAGGGTCGGGGACGGCCCCGAGGTGTCGGTCGAGGCCATGCCGATCATCCGGCCCTGCCAGTCGTAGACCGCCGCACCATCGCGAACCGTGATCTTTTCGTTCGACAGCAGCGGCGTCACGAGCCCGAGGTAGAAGCCGTCGACGACCTTGGCCATGTAGCTGACCTGCCATGTTGCCGGGTAGAACCGCTCATCCTTTTCGAACAGCACGACCGCCAACCTTGTTTGATCCGAGCTTTGTGCAGCGCCGATCAAGGAATCCGGCAGCGAGAGACCATCGACCTGCAGGATGCAGACATTGCGATCCTGGTCCGCGGCCAAGAGGCGCGCGGCATGGCGGCGCCCGTCCCTGGTCTGCAGCGCATAGGACTCCGCGCCCGCAAGACGGTGGCACACGGTGACCACCTTGCCAGCACCGGCGACGACACCGGCGAATGACGCATTCCCCGCATGGACCGTCAACTCGTTCTGGACCCATGCCGCCAGGCGTGCGCTCGCGCTCTCCTCTGCCGCTTCGGCAAGTGGAGTCCAGCCTGCCGCCGCATACGCACACACGGCCCACAGAGATCGCAGTGCAAGGCCTGCTGTGAATGAAAGGGGTTGCATTGAGAAAACTCCAAGCAGGACATCCTGGCGCATTGGCGGAACGCAGAATCAATTTTTATTGCCATTCGGCTGAACTTCAAACGCACGTTCTACAGACTGAGAACTTTTCCCTTCGACCGGGGCTGCTCAGCCCTTCTTGGATTTTGCCAAGACATGTCGGTGCACCTGCGCGTGCGTGGACCGCCTCAAGAAGGTTCGCGCTATCGAACAAGCCGGCCGGGCCATGCCACCGCGCATGGATACGCTGCCTAGAATCGCACGGGTCCTACGAAAGCCCGCCGCAAAACACGCATGTCGCTCGCACCCCTCTCCGCACCCGCCCTGGCCGACGCCTTGATCGTCGACCCGTTCTACCTGTCGATCTCCGTCGATTTCGAACACGACATGCCGGCTCGCAAGGCCGTGCTCGCGTCGTACTTCGCGTACGCGATGGAGGAAGCCGAGCGCAGCGGACGCTGCCTGACACCCGCAGACCACACGCTGGGTGCGGCGGCATGGTTGCTGCCGCGCGGCGACGAGGCCGAGGCGGCGGAGTCGGCCGCGAAGAATGCATTCCTCGCCCGCACGCTGGGCCCGCGGGGCCTGGCCCACTACCACCGCATCGTCGAGTTCATGGCCGCGCAGGCACCGGCTGTCGTGCCGGCGGGCGCGTGGTACCTGTCGATCCTGGGCATCGCGCCCGCCGCGCAAGGCCGTGGCCTCGGCGCGACGCTTCTGGCCCCCACGCTGGCCGAGGCCGATGCCGCGGGCGTGCCCTGCTTCCTCGAGACCTTCACGCCGCTCAGCGTGGGCTTCTACGAACGGCTGGGCTTCCGTGCCGCGGCCACGCACCGCGAGCCGGTCACGGACGCGGACTACCTGATCATGTGCCGTGCACCGCGCAGCGCGCGCACCCGCTGACCCGCAGGCCCACCGCGGACGCCAGGCGGCGCACCACTTGCCGATCTCGCCGTGATGCGCGGCTTCAGAGCGCCAGCACCAGCCGCCCGTCGCATGCCCGCGAGCAGCACGCCATCATCTTGCTGTTCGCATCGCGCTCCATGCGCGTCAGCACCACGTCGCGGTGGTCGACCTTGCCGGCCAGCACCTGCACTTCGCAGGAACCGCACAGGCCTTCCTCGCAATCGCTCTGCACGTCGACGTTGGCGGCGCGCAGCGCGGTCAGCAGGGTCTGGCCGGGCGGCACGGTGAGGACCAGGCCCGAATCCTTGAGCTCCACTTCGAAGGCCCGTTCCTTCGACGGGTCGAGCGTCGCCAGCGTCGATTCGAAATGCTCGACACGCAAGGCGCCTTCGGGCCATGCGGCGCAGCAGGATTCGAGCGCCTCGAGCATCCGCAACGGGCCGCAGGCGTAGACCTGTGCGCCCGACACAGGCTGCGCGAGCAGGGCCTGCAGATCGTTGCGGCCCCCTTCGTCGGCGATGTGAAGGTGCAGGCGCTCGCCGTGCAGCGCACGCAGTTCCTCGACCATCGCCATCGACGCCCGGCTGCGGCCGCTGTAGTGCAGCGCGTAGTCGATGCCCAGTGCCTTCGCGCGGCGCGCCATCGCGCTGACCGGCGTGATGCCGATGCCCCCGGCGATGAAGATCGCCTTCTTCAACGACTCGTCGAGCCGGAAGTGATTGCGCGGGCCGCGGATGCGCAGCCTGTCGCCGACCTTCACCTGGCCGTGCACCCAGGCCGAGCCGCCCCGGCCTTCGGGCTCGTGCAGCACGGCGATCTCGAACACGCCCGCTTCGTCGGGGTCGCCGCACAGCGAGTACTGGCGCGACAGCGCGGGCGTGCCGCATTCCACGTCGATGTGCGAGCCGGCGGTCCAGCGCGGCAGCGGCTTGCCGTCGGGCGACACCAGGCGCAGCCGGACGACGCCGTCGGCTGCGCGCGTCACGCGCTCGACCACCACCGGCCGTGCGATCGCATGGCGCGAAGGCTCGCCGATGCGCACCGGCACCCGCACGTCGCGCAGACCGGCGTCGTTGCGCTCGGGGTTGGCGGCCGGGTCCCACTCGACCCACAGGTGCTCGGGCCCGCGGAACGAGGTGTTGGGCACGTAGCTGAAGCGCTGCTCGCTCAGCCGCATGTGCGGCAGCCGGCGCGTGAACTCCTCCAGGAAGATCTGCATCTCCATGCGCGCCAGGTTCTTGCCCATGCACTGGTGCGAGCCGTAGCCGAAGGTGAGGTGGTCGCTGGCGTTGTCGCGACGGATGTCGAACAGGTCGGCATCGGCGAAGTGGCCTTCGTCGTGGTTGGCCGACGAGGTCACGATCAGCAGCCGCGAGCCCGCGGGCAGGTCGACGCCGTCGATCTGCGTGTCGGCGGTGACCAGGCGCCGCCAGGCCGCGACCGAGCCGTTGTGGCGCAGGCACTCTTCCACCGCGTTGGGAATGAGCCCCGGGTCTTCGCACAGCTCGCGCCACACCTGCGGATGCTGCAGCAGCAGCTTCATCGCATTGGCCGTGGCGTTGGCCGTGGTCTCGTGCGCGGCCACGATGCCGGCCATCATCATCGAGTGCAGGTACGAGTCGGTCACCACCTCGGGCTGCAGCATCTGCTTGCGAATGCCGTACTGCATCCAGCCGGGCGCGTCGGGGTCCTGCCGCATCTTGTCGAGCACCTTGCCCGCGTACTGCCAGAAGTTGCCCACGGCATGCGCCACCGCCACCTGCTCCTCGGGCTTGGGGCGGCCCCAGGTGTTGACGGTGTGCGCGATCGAATACTTGCGCAGCGTGTCCATGTCTTCCTCGGGCACGCCGAGGAAGTGCAGCGCCACGGTGAGCGGGATCTCCCACAGCATCTGGTCGACGAGGTCGGCACGGCCGTCGTCGATGAAGCGGTCGACGTAGCTGCGGGCGAGCTCGCGCACCATGGGTTCATGGTGCTTGAGTTCTTCGGGCGTGAACGGGTCCATCAGCGCGCGGCGGCGCGGCATGTGGGCCGGCTCGTCCTCGTTCACCAGCGTGCGGTTGAGCGCGAAGCCGTAGCTTGCGAGCACCGCATTGGCTTCGTCGCCCGTGGGCGTGATCTTCTCCAGCGCGTTCGACGGGCTGAAGGTGATGTTGTCGCGGAACACCGCCTTGATGTCGGCATAGCGCGTGATCACCCAATAGCCCAGCTTGGGGCTGTAGAAGATCGGCTCCTGCTCGCGCGCCCAGCGCACGTACTCGGGCGGGTCCTGCTGGTAGCCGTCCTCGAAGGGATCGAAGGCGGCGGCCCGCTGGCTCACCGGGCAGCCGGTGGGCGTGCGCTCGGCGGAGAGCGGACCGTGCGCGACAGGGCAACCGGAAGCGCGCGAAGGGGTGGCGGTGTCGGGCATGGCGGGCGTTCCGTTCTTTCAGTCGAGCGTGATCTTCAGGTCGCGGATCAGCTTGTGCCAGCGCGTCGTTTCGTTCTTCAGCAGCTCGGTGTACTGCGCGGGCGTGTTGCCCACGGGCTCGACGCCGAAGTCGATCATGCGGGTGCGCACCGCGGGCTCGTGGATGGCCGCGACGATCTGGCGGTTGAGCGTGTTCACCACCTCCGTCGGCGTAGCCGCGGGCACCACCACGCCGACCAGCGCAGCGGCCTCGACGTTCTTGTAGCCAAGCTCGGCGAAGGTCGGCACGTCGGGCAGTTGCGGCAGGCGCGTGGGGTTGGCCACGGCCAGTGCGCGCACCTTGTTGCCCTTGATGAAGCCGGCACCCGCCGCCAGGTCGACCATCATGGCCGGCAGCTGTCCGCCCACCACGTCGGCCAGCGCCGGCGCGGCGCCGCGGTAGGGCACGTGGACCATGAACAGGCCCGCTTCCACCTTGAGCAGTTCCATCGCCAGGTGGTGCGGGCTGCCCGCGCCGGCCGAAGCGTAGTTGATGCCGCCAGGCTTGGCCTTGGCTTGCGCGATGAAGTCCTTGGCCGTGGCAAAGCCGGAGTTGGTGCCGACCACCAGGATCATCGGGAACTTGCCCATCAGCGTGACGGGGGCCAAGTCCTTGGTGGCGTTGTAGCTCAGCGACTTGTAGAGCGCGGGATTGAACACCAGCGTGCCGTTGTCGGCCGAAAGGATGGTGTAGCCGTCGGCCGGTGCGCGCGCAGTCTCGGCGGCACCCAGCGCGGTGTTGCCGCCGGGCTTGTTGTCGACCAGCACCGGTTGCGAGACCTGGGTGGACAGCGTCTGCGCGACCGTGCGCGCCAGGAAATCGGAGCCGCCGCCAGCCGCGTACGGAACGATCCAGCGGATCGGCTTGGTGGGATAGCTCTGCGCGCTGGCGCCTGCCGCCACGACAAGGGAGAGCAGTGCGAGGCCGCTGGCAAGGTGCTTCTTCATGGGGTGTCTCCGGATGGGATGTTGTGTATTGCGTAAGTATGATCCGCATTGCGTAATTGCAAATTGCGGGTTTACCCACCCCACGCCCGACGCGCAGGCATGACCGATCCGAGCCCCTAACATCCAGGCGACATGACTTCCTCCTCACCCGACTCCCCGGCGCCCGTGCGCGAACGGCGCCAGCGCGTCCAGGCCGCCGAGACCGGCATGGCCGTGCTCAAGGGACTGGCCTACCTGGGCGGGCGCAGCAGCCTGACCGCCCTCTCCGCCCACGTCGCGGAGAGCCCGGCCAAGGTGCACCGCTACCTGGCCAGCCTGATGGAGGAAGGGCTGGTGTCGCAGGACGCCGCATCGCAGCACTACTACCTGGGCACCGAAGCCATCCAGATCGGGCTGGCGGCCATGCGACAGGCCGACCCGATCCGCGCGGCCGAGCCCTGCCTGATCCGGCTGCGCGAATCGCTGGAAGTGACCTGCTTCATCGCGGTGATGGGCAACAAGGGCCCGACCATCGTGCGCTTCGAGGAGCCGGGCCTGCCGGTGACGGTGAACGTGCGCGCCGGTTCGGTGATGTCGATGCTGTGGTCGGCCACCGGACGCGCCTTCCTCGGCTTGCTCGACGAGTCGCGCGTGGTGGCGCTGGCCGAGCAGGAGCTGGCCGCGGCCACGCCCGACATGCGCGCCACGCTCGACGCCACCGACCCCATCGGACAGCTGCGCCGCGAGGTGCAGCAGGCGCGCTGCGCCAGCGTGAAGGACACCTACCTGCGCGGCATCAGCGCCGTGGCGGCACCGGTCTACGACTATGCGGGCCGCGTGTGCGCCGTGCTCACGGCACTGGGCGCCACGGGCGGTTTCGACCCGGCCCTGGGCGGGCCGATCGCCCTGGCCGTGCAGCGCGAGGCGCAGGCCACCAGCGCCATCCTCGGCGCCCGCGGCTGAGCAGGCCGCGCGCGCTTCGGCTCAGCCCTGAGTGACGTGCACGCCCGGGCGCCGGCCCGCGTTCCATTTGCCGTCCAGCGCGCGTTCGATCTGCGCCGCCAGCTGCAGCAGCAAGCCGTCGTTCGCTTGCGCCGCCTGCGCCTGGATGCCCAGCGGCAGGCCGTTCTCCTGCGCTGCCATCGGCAGCGAAATGCCTGGCATGCCGCAGAGGTTGGCCAGCGGCGTGTAGGCGAAGTTTTGCCAGAGGTTGGCGAACCAGTCGTGCACCGAAGGGTTGGTGCTGGTCGTCAGATACTCGCTGGTGCCGACCCGGGGCGTGGGCAGCGCGGTGATCGGCGTGAGGATGATGTCCCAGTCCTGGAAGAACTGGCCGAAGGCACGCGAGGTGGTGTTGAACACCGCCTGCATCTTCGAGCGCTCGGAGAACGAGGTGTGCAGCCCGGCTTCCCAGATCTTGATGTTGATCGGCTCGAGCAGCTCGGCCGGCGGACGCTCCAGGCCCAGGCGATGCAGGTGGCCGTCGATGACCTGCGCGAAGTTGCTGATGTAGCAGGTGGTCTGCGCGGCGAAGGCACCCTGGAAGTCGACCGCGGGCAGCGCCCATTCGACATGGTGGCCCAGCCCTTCGAGGAATCGGCCGACCCGCGTCAGCTCGGCCACGAAATGCGGCGTGGCGCGGAAGTCACCCCATTCGTGCGACAGCGCGATGCGCAGCCGACCCGGGTCTTTCTTGATCAATTCGCTGTACGGCGCGGCCGGCGACCAGAAGGGCATGAACTCGCCGGGCGCGCCGCCGCGGCAGTGGTCGACGAAGGCCGCGGTGTCGCGCACGGTGCGGCTGTGGCAACCTTGAATGGACACCAGGCCCGACAGGTCCGACAGGTTCGGTGCCAGCGAGAACACGCCGCGCGACACCTTGAGGCCGATGTTGCCGTTCACGCCCGCGGGGATGCGGATCGAGCCGCCGCCATCGGTGGCATGCGACAGCGGCAGCACGCCCGCTGCCACCGCCGCGGCCGTACCGGCCGACGAACCGCAGGTGGTGTACGCAAGGTCCCACGGATTGCGCGTGACATGCAGCGCGTTCTCGACCGAGCTGCAGACGCCGAACTCGGGCGTGGTGCTGCGGCCCACGATGTTGAGGCCGGCCTTGCGCAGCTGCTGCGTGAGGAAACTGTCGGCCGCGGGGCGATGGCCCTGCATGATCATCGAGCCGAATTCCTGCAACCGGCCCTTGAGCGTGGGGCCCAGGTCCTTCATCAGGTACGGCAGGCCGGCGAACACGCCCGCGGGGTTCATGCCGTCCTTCAGCGGATCGGCCACCACGTCGTCGAACACCTCGACCACCGCGTCGAGTTGCGGATTCACTTTCGCGACGCCGGCCGCGGCCTGCGCCGCGAGTTCGGCCGCCGACACCTCGCCCTTGCGGACCCTTTCGGCCAGCCCCAGGCCGTCGTGTGCGGCCCAGTCGTCCCAGCTCATCGCCAACGTCATCTCAAACTCTCCTAGTCCGCCCAGACCACCACACCGCTCCACGCCGTCGCCAGCACCACGATGCCGAAGGCGATGCGGTACCAGGCGAAGGGCACGAAGTTGTGCGTGCTGATGTACTTGAGCAGCCAGCGAACGCACAGCCAGGCGCTGAGGAAGGAGAACAGCAGACCGACCGCGAACAGCGGGATGTCGGCCGTGGACAGCAAGGCACGCTCCTTGTAGAGGCTGTAGGCGCCGGCGCCGATCAGCGTGGGGATCGCGAGGAAGAAGGAGAAGTCCGTCGCGGCCTTGCGGCTCAGGCCGAGCAGCATGCCGCCGATGATGGTCGAACCGCTGCGACTGGTGCCGGGGATCATCGCGAAGCACTGCACCAGGCCCACCTTGAGCGCGTCCCAGGGCGTCATGTCGTCGACGCTCTCGATGCGCACCGAACCCGGCGGCCGCTTCTCGGCCCACAGGATGATGAAGCCGCCCACGATGAAGGTGGTGGCCACCACGGTCGGGATGAACAGGTGCGCCTTGATGACCTTGCCGAACAGCAGGCCCAGCACCACCGCCGGCAGGAAGCCGATGACCACGTTGAGCGCGAAGCGTCGCGCCTTGGCCTGCCGCGGCAGTGCCACGACCGTGGAATGGATCTTCTGCCAGTAGACCAGGATGACCGCGAAGATGGCGCCGGTCTGGATCGCGATGTCGAAGACCTTGAACTTGTCGCCATGCAAGTCCATCAGCGAGCCGGCGAGGATCAGATGGCCGGTCGACGAAATCGGCAGGAACTCGGTCAGCCCCTCGACGATTCCCATGATGGCGGCCTTGGCCAGCAAAACAATGTCCACGCGTACTCCTTTGAAAGAGCCTGGATTATCGCGAGCGCGCAAGTCAGGTGGCGTTCAGGCATCCGACCCGTGGGGCGATCGATGCGCGAAGGGTCGCGGAAAG
Organism: Variovorax frigidus; assembly: GCF_051216515.1. Classification (NCBI taxonomy): domain Bacteria; kingdom Pseudomonadati; phylum Pseudomonadota; class Betaproteobacteria; order Burkholderiales; family Comamonadaceae; genus Variovorax; species Variovorax frigidus. The sequence continues at coordinate 184,113 of NZ_JBPJZF010000003.1, read as the reverse complement.
GTTCGGTCGAGGCTCGGCTTGCAACGCAAGGCCGCGCGGGCGCGCGCCTGTCCTGAGCGCTAAAGGATGTCCGCCGCCGACAGCGCCGGCGTCTGCGCGATGCGCTCCGAGATCGCGCGGCAGGCCTCGAGCAGCGGCGTGACATAGGCCTGCTCGGGATCGTCCTTCTGACGGAACACCAGCGTGCTCACGCTGATGGCCGCGACCGGCGCGCCCGTGCCGCCGCGGACCACGGCGCCGAAGCAGAAGATGCCGGCCTCGTTCTCCTCGTTGTCGACCGACCAGCCGCGCGTGCGCGTGAGCGCGACCTGCGCGCGCAGCGCCGCGACGTCGGTGGCGGTGTTCGCGGTGTAGCGCGGCAGCGGCAGGCCCTGCAGCAGCGGCGCCAGCGCAGCCTCGTCGAGGGCGGCGAGGTAGGCCTTGCCCACGGCCGTGGCATGCAACGACACGCTGGTGCCGATGCGCGATGTCATGCGCACCGCGCTCGGGCTCTCGAGCTTCTCGATGTAGACCATGCTGGCGCCGTTGGGCACCGCGAGGTGCACGGTCTCGCCCGTGAGGTCGCGCAGGCGCTTGAGTTCGTCGACCGCGGCCAGCCGCAGTTCGGACCGGCCCCAGCTGCGGCTCGCGAGCTGGATCAGCCGCGGGCCCAGCGCGAGCATGCCGCTGCGTTCGTTCTCGACCAGCAGCCGCTCGGCGATCAGCGCCGCGACGATGCGGTGCACCGTCGGCCGCGGGTAGCCGCTGGCACGCATCAGCGCCGCGACGTTGACCGGCTCCTCTGCATCGGACACCAGCTGCAGCACATGCATGAACTTGGAGAACGATGCGGTGCCCGCGACCTGCGCCGAGACGGGCGTGGCGACGGCGGTGGGAGACCTAAGGGCGGGCATGCGAAGGATGAAGAAGGAAGGTGGGCGAAGGGCCGCGCGATTATCTGCGCATGCCCTGGCGCTCAGAACGTGCGAAGGAACCGTCGCGAGCGCCCCGAGCCCGCATCGAGGACCGGAGCCGCACTCCCGTGCGGTGAGGACCGCAGGTGCGGGATCGGGGTGCGCAGCAGGTTCATTCGTGCGTTCAGGCCACCATGTAGCCGCCGTCCACCGGCAGGATCACGCCGGTCATGAAGGCCGCGGCCGGCGTGCACAGGAACATCGCCGCGCGCGCCACATCGTCGGGCGTGCCCCAGCGGCCCAGCGGCGTGCGCGCGAGGATCGGGCCGGCGCGTGCCGGGTCGTCCTGCAGCGCCTGCGTGAGCGGCGTCGCGATCCAGCCCGGCGCCACCGCGTTCACGCGGATGCCGTCGGCCGCATAGGCGATCGCCAGCGACTTGGTGAGCTGCGCCACGCCGCCCTTGCTGGCCGCATAGCCCGGCACCAGCCCGCCGCCGAAGAAGCTCAGCATCGATGCGGTGTTGACGATGCAGCCGCCGCTGGCCTTGAGCCGCGCGCGCGTCGCGCCGCACACGCGCATGGTGCCGGTGAGGTTCACCGCCAGCACGCGCTCGAAGACCTCGATGTCGTGCTCGGCGCCGCGCTGGATGATGCCCGCGCAGTTGAAGACGATGTCGAGCCGCTCGATGGGCGCGAGCGCCGTCTCGACGCTCTCGGCCGAGGTCACGTCGGCCTGCTTGACTTCGACCGCCGCATCCAGCGTGCCGTCGCCCTTGCCCAGCCCGATGGCCGTGACCTGCGCACCCAGCGCGGCCAGGTGGTTGGCGATGACGGCGCCGATGCCCTGCGTCGCGCCCGACACCAGCGCGCGCTTGCCCTTGAAAAGATCTGCCTGATAGGTCATGAGAGAAGAAAGAAATTCCGGATCAATAGGTCGCGCGGCCGCCCGACAGGTCGAACACCGCGCCGGTGCTGAAGCTGCAGGAGCCCGAGCACAGCCAGGCCACCATCTCGGCGACCTCGAAGGGTTCGCCCAGCCGCTCCATCGGGCTCTTGTCGACCATGGCCTGCACGTGCGCGATCGACATCTGCGACAGGATCGGCGTGCGCACTGCCGCAGGGGCGATGGCGTTCACCAGGATGCCGGTGGTCGCGAGCTCCTTGCCCAGCGACTTGGTCAGCGCCAGCACGCCGGCCTTGGCCGCGCTGTAGGCCGAGGCGTTGGGCGTGCCCTCCTTGCCGGCCAGCGAGGCGATGTTCACGATGCGCCCCGCGCCCGCCGCACGCATGGTGGGCACCACCGCCCGGCACACGTTGAACACGCCGACGAGGTTGACTTCGACGATGCGCGCCCACAGCGCCGGGTCGTAGTCCTCCAGCGGCAGGGTCGGGCCGGTGAAGCCCGCGCTGTTGACCAGGAAGTCGATGCGGCCGAAGCGCGCCAGCACTTCCTGTGCGGCGTTGTCCACACCCATGCGGTCGGTCACGTCGACCTGCCAGGCTTCGGCGTCGACGCTCTCGGCCATGTCCCACAGCGCCACCCGCGCGCCGCTCTCGCGCAGCCGGCTCGCCACCTCGGCCCCGATGCCGCTCGCGCCGCCGGTGACGATCGCCACGCTGCCGCCGAAGTCGTAGCGCGCGGTGCCGTAGCCCTGGCTCATCGGATGAACTGCTTGGTGAAGTCCGCGCCCAGGCCCACGGCCTCGAAGTGCTTGCGGCACATGTCGATCTTGGTGAACACGTCCTCGTAGCCGATGCCCTTGCCCCAGGGGTCGGTGTAGTACATGACACCGTTGACCTGGAAGTAGGTGATCATTTCCTCGACGTCCTCGGGCACGTAAAGCGTGTGAGTTTCGCCCGGCGGCTCGAACACGTAGCTGCCCTCGGTCGCTTCCCAGTCGTGCTCGAGGTAGCGCCAGCGGCCCTTGAGCACGAAGCCGTGCACCGCCTGCGGATGGCGATGGCGGCTCAGCACGCCCGACTTGCGCACCCGCAGCAGGTTCATCCAGTAGCCCTGGCTCGCGTTGAGGCACAGCGGCCGGAACCACACGTTCTCGGCCTGCGGCACCCACAGGCGCTCGTCCTGCGGGATCGCGTGGTTGATCACGATCTCGGGCAGCGCGTCCGGTGGGTTCGGGTATTGGTAGGGGGTTTTCGGGTCGGGATCGTTGGCTTCGACGGGCATGTCATCTGTCCATAATGTGGATGGTCGTCCATATTGTAGATAGATGCCGTGAGCGCCCGTGTCGGAGTAACCCTCAGAACGTGCGAAGGAACCGTCGCGAGCGCGCCGAGCCTGCATTGAGGAGCGGAGCCGCACTCACGTGCGGTGAGCACCGCAGATGCGGGATCGGGGTGCGCAGCAGGTTCATTCGCACGTTCTCAATCCGGCGCGGTCCAGCCGCCGCCCAGCCCCTGGATCAGCGTCACGGCCGCGTTCTGGCGGTTGACCTGCAGCTGCAGCACCGTGCGCCGCGCGCTCAGGGCCGAGGCCTGGGCCGTGACCACCTCGGTGTAGCTCACCTGCCCCGCGCGGTAGCGGTTGAGGATCTGCTGCTCGGTCAGGTCGGCCGCGGCCGAGGCCTCGCGACGCAACGCTTCCTGCTGGGCCAGGCTGGCGGTGGCGGTGAGTTGGTCCTCCACGCCCTGGAAGGCGGTGAGCACGGTCTGCCGATAGCGCGCCACCGCGGCCTCGTGCGCGGCCTTGGCCGAATCGACACGCGCGCCGATGGCGCCCGCATCGAAGATCACCTGCGCGGCCGACAGGCCCAGCGACCACAGCGTGTTCGAGGCGCCGAACAGATCCGACACGCGGCTCGACGAACGCCCCAGCGACGCGCTGAGGCTGAAGCTCGGGTAGTAGGCCGAGCGCTCGACGCCGATCTGCGCATTGGCCGCGGCCACGGCACGCTCGGCCGACGCGATGTCGGGGCGGCGCTGCAGCAGCGTCGAGGGCACGCCCAGCGGCACCGCCGGCACGGTCGGGGTCCAGCTGCCGGCCACCGGGATCCGGAAGTCGGCCGGCGCCACACCGACCAGCACCGCGATCGCATGCTCCAGCGTGTCGCGCGTGCGTTGCAGCGCGACGCGTTCGGCGCGCGTGTTGACCAGCGTGGTCTGCGCCTGCAGCACGTCGCTCTGCGCCGCGATGCCGGCCTCGTAGCGGTTGCGCGCGATGGTCAGCGAGCGTTCGTAGCCCTCGAGCGTGGTCGCCAGCAGCGCCAGTTCGGCATCGGCCTCGCGCAGCGAGAAGTAGTTCGAGGCCAGTGCGCCCTGGGCCGACAACCGCGCCGCCGCAAGATCGGCCGCGCTGGCCTCGGCCTGGGCCGCGGCGCTGTCCACCGCCAGGCCGAGCCGGCCCCAGACGTCGGGCGCCCAGTCCGCGCCCAGCGTCGCGTTGGCACTGCCGCTGGCCGAGCCGGCGTCGCGGTTGCCGCTGCGCGAGGCGCCGCCCGTCAGCGACACGCTGGGGAAGAGCCCCGCGCGCTGCTGGCGCACCAGCGCGCTCGCCTGCGCATAGCTGGCCACGGCCGCGGCGATGTTCTGGTTCGACACCTGCACGCGATCGGCCAGGGCATCGAGGTCGGTGTCGCCGAACAGCTGCCACCACGGACCACGCGCCAGCGCATCGGCCGGTGCGGCGGGCAGCCAGCCCTCGGCGGCCGGCGCTTCTTTCCAGGCGCTCGGGGCGTCCATCGCCGGGCGTTCGTAGCGCGGCCCGACGGCGCAGGCGCTGAGCGCAGCCGCGGCGGCCAGCACAGTCAGGGTGGACAGGAAGCGTCGGGAGGTCATGGCAGTTTCGTTTCTTCTCTTCAGGCCGCGGTGGTGGCCGCATCGGGTCGGGCCAGACGGTGTTCGTTGGGGGCGCGGCGGCGCAGCTTGTCCATCAGCACGTAGACCACGGGCGTGGTCAGCAGCGTCAGCAGCTGGCTGGCGATCAGCCCGCCGACGATGGCCACGCCCAGCGGCTGGCGCAGTTCGGCGCCCTGGCCGAAGCCGATGGCCAGCGGCAGCGCGCCGAGCGCAGCGGCCAGCGTGGTCATGAGGATCGGGCGGAAGCGCAGCATGCAGGCCTCGCGCACCGCCTCGGTCGCGCTCAGGCCGCGCGCGCGCTCCGCATCGAGTGCGAAGTCGATGATCAGGATGGCGTTCTTCTTGACGATGCCGATCAGCAGGAACACGCCGATCAGCGCGATCAGCGAGAACTCCATGCGCAGCACCATCAGCGCCAGCACCGCGCCCACACCGGCCGAGGGCAGCGTGGTCAGCACGGTGATCGGATGGATCAGGCTCTCGTAGAGCACGCCCAGCACGATGTAGATCACCACCAGCGCCGCCAGCACCAGGAACAGCTGCTGGCCCTGCGACTGCTGGAAGGTGGCGGCCGTGCCGCCGAAGCTGCCGCGCACGTTGATGGGCATCGCGATGTCCGCCGTGGCCTGGTCGATGATCGCCTGCGCCTGGCCCAGCGTGGCGCCGGCCTCGAGGTTGAAGGAGATGGTGCTCGACAGCTCGCCGCCGTCGTGCGAGATTGAGGTCGGGATCGCGCGCTCGGACAGCTTGGCGATGGCGCTCAGCGGCACCATGGTCGTGGCGCTGGTGCTCAGCGGCGCGCCGGTGGACGCGCCGCGCTGGCCCGGATTGGCCGAGGTCGCGGTCACGGTTGCGCCAGTGGCCGTCGCGGCCGAGGCGGGCACGTACAGGTCCTTGAGCGCCACCGGGCCCTGCATGAACTTCGGCGCCCACTCCATGATCACCGCGTACTGATTGAGCTCGTCGTAGATGGTCGCGACCGAGCGCTGGCCGAAGGCGTTGTAGAGCGCGCTGTTGAGGGTGCTCGAGGTGATGCCCAGGCGCGACGCGGTCTCGCGGTCGACCGTCACATAGGTCTCGACGCCGTTCTCCGACTGGTCGCTGTCGATGTCGGTCAGCGCCGTCTCCTGCTTGAGCCGGTCGGCCAGCTTGCCGACCCACAGGCGCAGATCGGCGATGTTGTCGGCCTTGAGCGTGTACTGGTAGGTCGAGTTGCTCGAGCGCCCGCCGCCGCGCAGGTCCTGCACCTGGCCCAGGAACACGCGCAGGCCGGTGAGCCGGTCGAGCTGTGGCCGCAGCCGGGCGATCACCGCCTGGCTGCTCACCTTGCGTTCGCTCACCGGCTTGAGGTTGACGAACATGAAGCCGCCGCCCGCGCGGCTGCCGCCCGAGAAGCCGACCACAGTGTCGACCGCCGGGTCCTGGCGGATGATGTCGACCGCCTGGCGCAGCTTGTCGCCCAGCGCCTCCGACGAGATGCTCTGGTCGGCGCGCAGGCCGCCGTTGAGCTGGCCGTTGTCGGTCTGCGGGAAGAAGCCCTTGGGCACCTTCGCGAACAGGTAGACGTTGAGGCCGATCACCGCCAGCAGGATCAGCATCACCAGCGCCTTGCTGGCCAGGGCCCAGTCGAGCGAGCGCTCGTAGCCGCGCAGCACCGCGTCGTAGCCGCGCTCGGCCCAGCGCGCGGGCCACGACGCCCGGCGCGGCGGGCCTTCGAGCTTCGGCTCGGGGCGCAGCAGCAGCGCGCACATCATGGGCGTGGTGGTCAGCGAGATCACCAGCGAGATCAGCACCGCGGCCGACAGCGTGATCGCGAACTCGCGGAACAGCCGGCCCACCTGCCCGTCCATGAACAGCAGCGGGATGAACACCGCCACCAGCGACAGGCTGATCGACAGCACCGTGAAGCCGACTTCGCGTGCGCCGCGCAGCGCGGCCTCGACGCGGTCCATGCCGGCCTCGATGTGGCGCATGGTGTTCTCGAGCACCACGATGGCGTCGTCGACCACGAAGCCGGTGGCCACGGTCAATGCCATCAGGCTCAGGTTGTTGAGGCTGAAGCCCAGCAGGTACATCACGCCGAAGGTGCCGAGCAGCGACACCACGGTGGCCACGGCCGGCACGATGGTGGCGCGCGCCTTGCGCAGGAACAGGCCCACCACCAGCACCACCAGCACGATCGAGACCACCAGCGTCAGCTCGATCTCCTCGAGCGAGGCGCGGATCGAGTTGGTGCTGTCGGATGCGACCTGCACCTCGATGTCCTGCGGCAGCTGCGCGCGCAGCTCGGGGATCAGCGCGCGCACGCGGTCGACCGTCTCGATGATGTTGGCGCTGGGTTCGCGCGTGATCAGCACGATGATCGCGGGCTGCCCGTTGAACAGGCCCAGCGTGCGTCGGTTCTCGACGCCGTCGACCACGTTCGCCACGTCCGACAGCCGCACCGCCGCACCGTTGCGCCAGGCCACGATCATCGAGCGGTACTCGCTGGCCTTGCGTGCCGGCGACGGCGTGTAGATCTGCAGCCGACGGCCCTCGCCCTCGATCGCGCCCTTGGGCCGGTTGGCGTTGGTGGCCTGGATGGCGGCGCGCACGTCCTCGGTGCTGATGCCGTAGCGGTTGAGCGCGAAGGGCAGCAACTCGACCCGCACCGCGGGCAGCGAGCCGCCGCCGATCTCGACGTCGCCCACGCCCTCGACCTGCGACAGGCGCTGGCTCACGATGTTGGACACCGCGTCGTAGATCTGGCCCGGCGTCTTGGTCTTGGAGGTCAACGCCAGGATCACCACCGGCGCCGACGCCGGGTTGGCCTTGCGGTAGGTCGGGTTGCTGCGCAGCGAGGCCGGCAGGTCGACGCGGGCGGCATTGATCGCGGCCTGCACTTCGCGCGCGGCGCCGTCGATGTTGCGGTCGAGGTCGAACTGCAGCGTGACGCGGGCCGAGCCGGTCGAGCTGTTCGAGGTCATCTCGTTGACGCCGGCGATGGTGCCCAGCCGCCGTTCGAGCGGCGTGGCCACGCTGCTGGCCATGGTGTCCGGGCTCGCGCCGGCCATCGAGGCGCTGACCGAGATGATCGGGAAGTCGACCTTGGGCAGCGGCGACACCGGCAGCACGAAGAAGGCCGCGATGCCCGCGAGCGCGATGCCGACGGTCAGCAGAATGGTGGCGATCGGGCGTTCGACGAAGGGCTTGGAGAGATTCATGACCCCTCCCCTGTCTTGCCCCTTCCCCCTCCGGGGGAAGGTTGGGATGGGGGCAACCATGCCGCCAGCTGCTCAGGCCGCAGGCCCCCACCCCAGCCCTCCCCCGGAGGGGGAGGGAGCAAATGCGCAAAGCCGTTCATGCTGCGCTCACCTCTTCACGCCGCCCGCCGAAGCGCCGACCCAGCCGGTCGAAAGCCAGGTAGATCACCGGCGTGGTGAACAGCGTCAGCACCTGGCTCACGATCAGCCCGCCGAAGATCGCCAGGCCCAGCGGCCGGCGCAGCTCGGCGCCTTCGCCGAAGCCCAGCATCAGCGGGACCGCGGCGAACAGCGCCGCCAGCGTGGTCATGAGGATCGGACGGAAGCGCAGCAGCGCGGCCTGGTGGATCGCCTCCAGGGCCGTCTTGCCCTGGTGACGCTCGGCCTCGATCGCGAAGTCGATCATCATGATCGCGTTCTTCTTGACGATGCCGATCAACAGGATGATGCCGATGATCCCGATCACGCCGAGGTCGTTGCCCGTCACCATCAGCGCCAGCAAGGCGCCCACGCCGGCCGAGGGCAGCGTCGACAGGATGGTCAGCGGGTGGATGTAGCTCTCGTAGAGCACGCCCAGCACGATGTACACGCACACCACCGCCGCCAGGATCAGCCAGAGCTGGTTCGACAGCGACTTCTCGTAGGCACCCGAGGCGCCCAGGAAGGTCATGGTCACGCCCGTCGGCAGGCCGACGTCCTTGGCCGCCTGGCGGATCGCATCGACCGCGCGGCCCAGCGACACGCCGTCGGCCGTATCGAAGCCCACCGTCGCGGCCGGGTACTGCGCCACGTGCGTGATCTGCAGCGGCGCGAGCTGCTCGCGGATGGTGGCGATGGCGGCCAGCGACGTGGGCGCGCCCGAACCGGTCGTGAGGTTCAGCGTGCCCAGCTGCTGCGGCGTCTCGATCGAATCGACCTTGGCCTCGAGGATCACGCGGTACTGGTTGGTCTCGGTGAAGATGGTCGAGACGATGCGCTGGCCGAAGGCGCTGTAGAGCACGTCGTCAACCGCGCTGGCCGTGACCGACAGCCGCGAGGCGGTGGCGCGATCGATGTCGACGTAGGCCGACAGCCCCTGCGCGCCGGCATCGCTGGTCACGTTGCGCACCTGCTTGACGTCCTGCAGCCGCGCGCGCAGCTTGTTGACCCATTCGGTGACCGTGGCCGAGTCGACGCCCTCGATCGAGAAACGGTACTCGGTCGGGCCGGTCTCGGCGTCGATGGTCAGGTCTTGCGTGGGCTGCAGGAAGAGCTTCACGCCCGCCACCTGCGCCACGCGCTCGCGCAGCCGGTTCATCGTGGCCTCCTGCGAGCCGCGGTCTGCCTTCAGGTTGATCAGCATGCGGCCGGTGTTGAGCATGGTGTTGTTGGCCGCGTCCACGCCGGTGAAGGAACTCAGGCTCTCGACCTCGGGGTCGGCCAGCACGGCACGCGCGGCCGCCTGCTGCAGCTCGGCCATGCGTGCATAGGACACGTCCTGCGCGGCCTCGATGCGGCCCTGCAGCTGCCCGGTGTCCTGCGTGGGGAACAGGCCCTTGGGAATGAACACGTAGAGCAGCACCGTGCAGGCCAGCGTGGCCAGCGCCACGATCAGCGTCAGGCCCTGGCGGCGGAACACCCATTGCAGCCAGATGTCGTAGCGCGCGACCACGCGGTCGAAGAAGGCCTGGACCTTGCCGGCCAGGCCGCGCGTAGCGTTGTGCGATTCACTCTTGAGCATGCGCGCCGCCATCATCGGCACCAGCGTCAGCGACACCACGGCCGAGATCAGGATGGTGATCGCCAGCGTGACGGCGAACTCACGGAACAGCCGGCCCACCACGTCGCCCATGAACAGCAGCGGGATCAGCACCGCGATCAGCGAGACGGTGAGCGAGATGATGGTGAAGCCGATCTGCGTCGCGCCCTTGACGGCCGCGGCGAACGGCGCCTCGCCCTCCTCCAGGTAGCGCGAGATGTTCTCGATCATCACGATCGCGTCGTCGACCACGAAACCGGTCGCGATGGTCAGCGCCATCAGGCTCAGGTTGTTGAGGCTGTAGCCCATCAGGTACATCACGCCGCAGGTGCCGATCAGTGAGATCGGCACCGACAGGCTGGCGATCAGCGTGGCGCGCCAGCTGTGCAGGAAGAAGAAGATCACCAGCACCACCATCAGCACGGCCAGCACCAGCTCGATTTCCACGTGCTTGACCGAGGCGCGGATGCCGGTGGTGCGGTCGCTCAGCACCCGCACGTCGAGCGTGGGCGGCAGGCCGGCCTGCAGGTCGGGCAGCTGGCGCCTGATGGCGTCGACCGTGGCGATCACGTTGGCGCCGGGTTGCCGCTGCACGTTCAGGATGATGCTGGGCGTCAGTTGCCCGTCGATGCCCGACCAGGCCCCGAGGCGCGTGTTCTCCGCACTGTCGACCACGCCCGCCACGTCGGACATGCGCACCGGCGCGCCGTTGCGGTAGGCCACGATCAGGTCGCGGTAGTCGCGGGCCGTGACCAGTTGGTCGTTGGCGTTGATGCTGTACGAACGCTTGGGGCCGTCGAAGCTGCCCTTGGCGCTGTTGGAGTTGGCCGCCGAGATGGCGGTGCGCAGCGTGTCGAGGCCGATGCCGTACGAGGCCAGTGCCTTGGTGTCGGCCTGGATGCGCACGGCCGGCCGCTGGCCGCCCGAGAGCGTGACCAGCCCCACGCCCGAGACCTGGCTGATCTTCTGCGCGAGCCGCGTGTTGACGATGTTCTGCACCTCGGTCAGCGGCATGGTGCCCGAGCTGATGGCGAGCGTGAGCACCGGCGCGTCGGCCGGGTTGACCTTGGCGTACACCGGCGGTGCGGGCAGGTCGGCCGGCAGCAGCGAGTTGCTGGCGTTGATGGCGGCCTGGACCTCCTGCTCGGCCACGTCGAGCGTCTCGGCCAGGCCGAACTGCAACGTGATGATCGACACGCCCGCGGCGCTGGTCGAGCTCATGCGGTTCAGGCCCGACATCTGGCCGAACTGGCGCTCGAGCGGTGCGGTCACGGTGCGGCTCATGACCTCGGGGCTGGCGCCCGGGTAGAGCGTCTGCACCTGGATCGTCGGGTAGTCGACCTGCGGCAGCGCCGACAGCGGCAGGAAACGGAAGCCGACGAAGCCCGCGAGCACGATGGCGAGCATGAGCAGCGCGGTCGCGACCGGCCGCTCGATGAAGGGGCGCGACGGACTCATGGCTGGCGCACCCTCATTCCGGGCGGCGGCGCGGGCCGGAGGCGCCGCTGCGCGGCCCCGAAGCGCCGTTGCGCGCGCCCGATGCGCCGCCGCGCGCCCGCGCGCCCGGCGCATCGGTCGGCAGTTGCACGGTGGTGCCGTCCTTGAGGCGGTCGCCGCCCTCGGTCACCACGCGCTCGCCTTCCTTGAGGCCCTCGGTGATGACCACCGATTCGACCGTCGATTCGCCGCGCTTCACGTTGCGCATCGACACCGTGCGGTCCTCGTTGATCACATACACATAGTTGCCGGTGCCCGCGGTGCGCAGCGCCGTCACGGGCACCACCACCGCGCCCTCGACCGTGCGCAGCAGCAGCTGCACGTTGACGAACTGGCTCGGGAACAGCGTGCTGCCCGCGTTGGCGAAGCGCGCCTTGGCCTTGACCGTGCCGGTCTGCACGTCGACCACGTTGTCCAGCGTGGAGAAGACGCCGGTGTCCAGCGTGCTGGCCTTGGTGCGGTCGAGCGCGGTCACGCTCAGCTTCGCGCCCTGCGCCACGCGGCGCTCGATGTCGGGCACGCGGTCCTGCGGCACCGAGAACTGCACGTCGATGGGCGTCATCTGCGTGATCACGGCGATGCCGGTGGTCGCGCCGCCGGCCACGTAGTTGCCGGGGTCGACCGTGCGCAGGCCGACGCGGCCGCTCACCGGCGAGGTGACGCGGGTGTACTCGACGTTGAGCCGTGCCGTGGCTTCGGAAGCGCGATCGGTGAGCACCGTGCCTTCGAGCTGCTTGACCAGTGCAGCCTGCGTGTCGACCTCCTGGCGCGCGATGGAGTCCTGGCCCAGCAGCGTGCGGAAACGTGCGAGCGTGACGCGCGCGGCCTCGAGCTGCGCCTCGTCGCGCACGCGCGCGCCCTGCGCCTGCATCAGCGCCTGCTCGTAGGGCCGCGGGTCGATGCGCGCCAGCACCTCGCCTTTCTTGACGGTCTGGCCTTCGGTGAACAGCACATCGGTCATCACGCCCGAGACCTGCGGTCGCAGCGTGATGGTCGTGACCGGCGTCACGGTGCCCAGCGCATCCAGGTAGACCGGCACGTCGGCCCGCTGGGCCACGGCCATGCCCACGGTCACCAGCGGACCGGCGCCGCCGGCGCCTGCCCGAGGGCCGCCAGGTCCGCCCGGGCCACGCGCACCGGCGCCGGGCCGGCCCCCGGGCGCGGCGTCGGCCGGTGGCCGATTGGCCAGATACCAGGCGGTACCGATCAGCGCGGCCAGGACCAGCAGGGCGATCGTGCCCCCGAGCCAGCGCCGCCGCGGGCGCGGCGGTGTTGCGGTCGACGGGGGGGGCGAGGGTGCTTCGGCGGGACGGTTGTCCATGGAGAGTCCTGAAGAGAGCCGCCGGTCGGACCGACGCGCGGAAATTTGCATCGAATCGTAGCTTGCACCCAGGCGCGGATTGCGACGCTTGCTCCGTCTGTCCGTAAACGGCGGGTAAAGCGCCGGCCCGACCTTGCCGCCGGCCGCATCTGGCGCTGCAGGACGCCCGCTCGCGCCGCCGGAAGGCGTTCCGTCGCAAGCCGATGGCGGGTGCCGGCGCTGCCCGGCACAGTCCGATCCATCGCTTCCCGCCCTCTTCTTCCACCGTCTCCCCAACCTTCCACGGAGTGCCACCATGCTGATGCAAGTCATCCTCCACACCCCCAAGTGGGTGTTCGTCGTTCTCGCGCTGTTGCTCTGGCTCGGCACGAAGCAGTTGTTCGCCAACAGCGTGGGCCTGAACCGCGTCACGCTGATGCCCGTCGCCATGGGCGCCCTGTCGCTCTACGGCGTGATCTCGGCCTTCGGCGGCTCCCCCGGCGCCCTGCTCGGCTGGGCGGTGGCCGCGGCCGTGATGCTGGCCCTGCTGCTGCAACGGCCGCTGCCCGCCACCACCCGCTACGACGCGGTGGCGCGCCGCTTCCATCTGGCCGGCAGCCCCGTGCCGCTGATGCTGATGATGGGCATCTTCCTGACCAAGTACGTGGTGGGCGTGGCCCTGGCCCTGCACCCCGACTTGAAGCACCAGGCCACCTTCGCCTGGGTGGTGCCCACGCTCTACGGCGCCTTCACCGGCGTGTTCGCGGCCCGCGCGCTGCGCCTGTGGAAGCTGGCGCTCGCGACCGATTCGATGGCCAGCGGCGTTGCCCACCCCTTATGCTGAGGCGCATCGCCATGATCCACACCGCTTCGAACACCACCCTGCCCGACATCGAACGCATGGCCCGCCGCCGCGCCGGCGCCAAGATGGGCTGGTACATCCATGCCTTCGTCTACGTGCTTGTCAACCTCGGGCTGGTCGCGCTGTCGGCCGCCAACGGCCGCACCTGGGCGATCTATCCGCTCATGGGCTGGGGCCTGGGCCTGCTGGTCCATGGCGCGGCGATCTGGCTGCTCGCGCCCGGCGGCGGACTCTACGACCGGCTGCTGGAACGAGAACGCCGCGCACTGCGCGCCAGGGAGCGCGGATGAGCCTGGCCGAGCCTCCGTCCCGGGGCCTTGCCGAAGACCTTCGGGACATCCTGCGGCATGGCCTGGTCACCGCCGTCTTCTGCTGCCTGATCGCCATCGCGCTGACCCTCACCATGGGCGGCGACTGGGCCGACCACCTGGTCTATTCGCTGGCCATCGGCACCATCAGCTGGCTGTTCATCGACCTCGGCAGGCTGCTGCTCACCCGGGGCCGCGACATCCGCTGGCCGCTCGGCTACAGGGGCTACCTGGTGGTGGTGGTCGGCGGGACCTTCGGCTTCCTGGGCGGCAACCTCATCGGCGACGCCTGGGTCGGCGCACCGACTTTCGACTTCCTGGATTTCGCCGGCCACAAGCTGGCCACCGCGCTCGTCATCACGGTCACCGCCACCATCGGCGTGTGCTACTTCTTCTACAGCCTGGGCAGGAGCAAGCACCTGCAAAGCCAGATCGACCTGGCACAGCGCGCCGCCACCGAGGCCCGGCTCAAGCTGCTCGAGACGCAGCTCGAGCCGCACATGCTCTTCAACACGCTGGCCAACCTGCGGGTGCTGATCACGCTCGACCCGCCGCGTGCCGTGACCATGCTCGACCGGCTCAACAGCTACCTGCGCGTGACGTTGTCGGGTTCGCGCGCCTTGTCGCATCCGCTGTCGGCCGAGTTCGACCGGCTGGGCGACTACCTCGAACTGATGGCCGTGCGCATGGGGCCGCGGCTGCGCTACACGCTCGACCTGCCCCCGGCCTTGCGCGAGGTGCCGGTGCCGCCGCTGCTGCTGCAGCCGCTGGTGGAAAACGCCATCCGGCACGGCCTGGAGCCGCAGGTGGAAGGCGGAGAGATCACGGTGCGCGCGCGGCGCGAGGGCGCACGGCTGGTGCTGGACGTCTGCGACACCGGCCTGGGCCACGCGCCGACCGACACACCATCGGAGGGCGGCGGCTTCGGCCTGACACAGGTCAGGGAACGGCTGGCCGCCGTGCACGGAGACGCAGGCGCCTTGCAACTGACCCCCTTGCACGAGGGTGGGACCTGCGCGAGCATCTCGTTCCCCCTGACGCCATGAACCCCACCGCGCTGATCGCCGAGGACGAGCCCCTGCTCGCGCAAGCCCTCCACGCAGAGCTCGCGCTCGCCTGGCCCGAACTGCAGGTCGTCGCGCGCGTGGGCGACGGCCTCAGCGCGGTGCGCGAGGCGTTGCGCCTGCTGCCGCAGATCCTATTCCTCGACATCCGCATGCCCGGCCTCGACGGCCTGGCCGCCGCGGACGAACTGGCCGACAACTGGCCGACCGACGAGGCCCCGCTTCCGGAGCTGGTGTTCGTCACCGCCTACGACGAGTACGCCGCGCGCGCCTTCGAGGCGCAAGCCATCGACTACATCCTCAAGCCGGTCCAGGCCGAGCGGCTGAAACGCACCGTGGCACGGCTGAAGAAAACGATGGCGCTGCGCCGTTCGACGGCCGTGGCCGACGACGACGTGCTGGCCAGTACTCTGGCCCAGTGGCGCAAGTTGCTGAACGTGGCCGGCGACCCGGCCGGCACGCCGCTGAAGTTCATCACGGCCAGCGAGGCCGGCTCCTCGGGCGCGACGGTGCACATGGTGCCGGTCGACGAGGTCCAGTATTTCGAGGCGGCCGACAAGTACGTGCGCGTGCTGACCGCGACGCGCGAATACCTGATCCGCACGCCCCTCAAGCAACTGCTGCCGCAACTCGACGCCAACGCCTTCCGCCAGGTCCACCGGGCGGTGGCCGTGCGTGCCGACGCGATCGCCGCGGTGCACCGCGACGACGCCGGCAAACTGTCGCTCACGCTGCGCGGGCGCAGCGAGGTGCTGCCGGTGAGCCGGCTCTATGCCCACCTGTTTCGCGCGATGTGAGGCTCAGGGAACAGGTCCGCTGTCCGCCAGATCTTTCATGCCCTTGGCCGCCGGGTCCAGATGCAGGCCGGAAGCTTCGGCGCAACGGTCCAGGGCCTTGCGCAGCGCGGTGTCCACGCTGCGCAAGGAGATGCGCAGCCAGTCGGCCACTTCCTGGCGAGTCTTCTCCTCGATACGAAGCCCGATCAGCACGGAGCGGTGGCGGCGAGGCAGGCACGCCAGGGCGCGCTCGACCGCTTCCAGCTCGGAACGGGCTTCTGCGATGAGATCGGGGCCGGGGGAGTGATCGGCCAATGCCTCCAGTCCGGACTCCAGGTCACTCGCGTACTGCCACTTGCGGTTGCGGCGCAGGCGGTCCATCGCCACGTTGCAGGCCACCCGGTAGACGTAGGCTTCGGGGCTTTGCACGGGCTCGGACAGGGTCATCTCACCCAGGCGCAGCCAGGCGTCGTGCAGGCAGTCGCTCGCCTGGTCGGAGCAGCCCAGATGGCGCTTCAGGCGCTGGTGCAGGCGGGTGTAGTTCGAGGCTAGAAACTCGCGCAGTGCGGCGCCGTGGTCCTCGGCGGGCGTCTCAAGGAAAACCGCATCCATCTCCTCCAACGATGCGGGGAAATGCCAGGCGCCCAGGTCCACGATGGGCTGACCGCGGTGAACGTGACGCCCACTCCCTGACACCGCGTCGGCTTGCAGCGGCCTCATGCGCGGCGCGATGCCCGCCGGGGTAGAAGCAGGTTGAAGTGCAGTCATGGGCTGATCCTTGGCAAAGGCTTCCTCCGTCTGTTCCCGCCAGGGCGGGGAACAGATGAGAAACACGGCGCTTGCTGGGCTTAACGGTTCTGTTGCAACAGACGCCGCTGCTCCGCCGTGAGGCGCGAGAGCAACTCGGGTCTGAAATCCTGCCCATGACCCAGGACCTGGACACGGTTCTTCGGGTCATAGGAAGGAACACCGGACTGCAGCCCCGGCTTGGGTGGCGGCGCTTGCTCGCCGCCCTCCATCGACTCCGTGCCAAAGCCCAGCACCCGGACCGTGAAGATCGACGGCAGGTTCTGGCGGGCCGATGCACGCTCGCGCTGCAGGACTTCCTGCGCCGCACCTGCAGCTTGCGATGCCGCGGCACTGGCATTGGTCAGGGCAGCCACGTTCACCGTTGCCACCACCGGCAGCCCGGTCGCTTCGCCTTCGACCTGAATGTTGTCGGCGTTGAACACCTGCAGCGCGGCGATGTTGAGGTTGCTGGCGACCCGGATGCCGGCGTCGCCAGCGTTGATGGTGCCCTTCGGCGCCACCAGGTCCACGTCGCCCTCGCCCACCGTGCCGATGCCGCTGCCGCTCATGTCCAGCTTCTCCGACACGGTGACGTTGCCGTCCACGTCCACCGTGATGTCCGGTGCCTGCGCCACGCGCACGGTCTTGGTGCCGCGGCCGGCGTCGATATCCCCCCGCGTCGCCCACAGCATCTGGTCGCTGCCAAGCGGGTGCGCCTTCGACACAAAAGACAGCAGGCGCGAGCGGTTGATGACGATGTCCTGCTCGGCAAAGACATTGATCTGGCCGGGCGAGGCCATCGTCACCAGACCGTAGCCGTCGGGCACCGTGGCGCCCAGCGCGGCCACCTGCAAGCCACCGCCCGGCGTGAACACGTTGATGTCGCCGCCCTGGTGTGTGCGCACCGCCATGCGCGTGGCTGCAATATCGCCCCGGCCGGCCCAGTCGCTCTGCCAGTCGTCCGGAATGTCACGCGCGTAGCGCACGGGCAGCGCCTGCGCATCAGCGGTCCGGAACAGCGTGTCGATGGCTGCGTAGCCCCGGTTGTAGCCGCCGTTGAGCGGCTGCGCCTTGGCATCGGCCATGTTCTGGTTGCGGCCGCCTTCGCGCAGTTCATAGCTGAACAACTGGCGCAGGAACTGCTGGCGCGCCAGCGCCGGCAGCTGCTGGTAGTGCGCCCAGGACTGCTGCGGGGACAGTTCTTCCTGCCCTGTCATGCGCTCCACGAACGACACCAGCCCGCGGCGGGTGACCTTCTCCAGGTCTTCGCGCGTTTCCACGCCATCGGTCAGGTACAGCGGCAGCACAGTGCCGTCGGCCAGCGTGGTCTTCAGGTAGTCCGGCATCGCGGCCACATTGGCCGGGTTCAGGTAGGCCTGCTCGAAGATGTCGTAGCTGGCGGCTTCGTTCATGCCGGCCATCAGGGTGATGTCGGCGCCTTCGACGGGCAGGGCCTTGATGAGGTTCGCTTCCTCGCCGTGCGGCATGGCCGCGACATAGTCCCAATAGCGGTTGGCATTGGTGTACAGCGACAGGTTGTTGCCTTGGATGTCGCGCCCGGCCAGCAGCTGCAATTCTCCCGGCCCTTGCAGCGCGACGCGGCTGCCCCTGTCGTAGTAGTACGACGCTGGAGACCCGCCGTAGACCACGTACCGGTGCGACAGGGGTCTGTTCGCGACCGCCAGAATGTCGTTGCCCGCCGCCAGCCGGGTGGTGTCGGTGGCGCGCAGGTTGCGCGCGCTCAGTTCGAAGTTGCGGATGTCGGTGCCGGCCTGCACGCGCACCGATTCGGACGCGATCAGATTCAGGTCGGTGATGGAACCGTCGCCGGCGTACAGACGGCTGGGGGTGAAGTCATGCGCCTGCATCGGCAGCGTATCGGGGTTGTCGAATACCTCCCCGCCGTTGAGGCTGTTCGTCATGAAGGTATTGGTGACCGCAAAGCCGGAATACACCGACTTCAGCGGCGCCCCAAACGCCACGGCACCGTCCAGCATTGTCCAGAGGCCCGCCCACGGACGGAGGATCGACGGCCATTTGTCCAGCGTGGCCTGGGTCATGACGATGGTCCCCGTATTCAGCGCGCTGCTTCCGCGCAGGAAGCGCAGGTCCTGCGCGGCCATCAGCGACAGGTCGCTGACATTGGCCGGTGCCATCGCCAGCAAGCCTCCGACGAGTACGCTGCCGTCCAGGGCTGACACGCTCACCTTGGCGGGATACAGGCCCACCATGTCTGTCTGGAGATTGGTGTCCATCACACCGGTCACCAACTTGGTGGGGTTCTGGCCGACGACGCCATTGCCCGTGACGTATTCGGACTGATTCACCAGATTGACGTCGCCACCGGTGGACACCAGTGTGACGGCGCTGCGCTCGGTGTAGCCGCTCATCAAGACCGCATGGGAGCCGCCTTGAACATCCCGGTCGGCCTGATCGACGAAAGTACGGCGTATCTGCATCGGGTCGACCACGGTCTGCACCACCAGGTCGCCCAGCGTTTTCAGCTTGAGCGTGGCGTCCGACAGCGCCAGCACGGGCGCGATGTCGTAGGCATAGGCCGAGGCTGCGGACCAGGTGTTTGTCTGCCCGGTCAGCCGATAGCCGGCGGCGCTTGCGCTCGCTTCGATCTCGCCCGCGCCACGGCCCACGTAATACTGGCCGGCCTTCAGGATGCCGCCCGTCGTCACCTGCATCTGCCCGCCGTTGCGCGTGGCGATGGCCACCGCCTCATCACCGGCCGAGCGCCCGCCCGTCACCCGCATGGTGCTGGGCAATGCCACCACCAGATTGACCAGATCGCCACCGGCAGAGAGTCGCAGGTTGCCGCCGCCCAGCGCGCCCAGGCCCTGCTGGAAGGTGGCGTAGTTCACCCACCAACTTGGCTGCTGGCCGCGTGCGGACATGACAGGTGCCCAAGAAGGGCCCATGTTGTACGCATCGTAATAGCCGGTGGGACTGCCAAGCTCGCCCCCATAGCGCCCCTGGCGGAACAACCATTCGGTCAGTATCTGGTCCGAGCGCGACCCCTGCGCGATGGGTGCCCGCACGCCGCCTTGGGCCGTGATATCCACGTGGCCGCCTTCGATGCCGTACTGGGCATCGACGCTGGCGGTGCTGAAGCGCCCGCCCAGCGTTGGATCGGCTTCGGCCCTGCCCGCCGTGTAGAGCACGGATTCCTTGTGCGCCAGCACCATGTCGCGCCCGGCGCGTACCGTCAGGTCGCCGCTGCCGGTGCGCACCAGCTTGCCGGCGCCGCCGACGCCCGGCGCGGTGTCGGCTGTTCCCACGCGAATCGTGCCGACATCGGGCGCCAACGCGCCCAGCGCCTGCGTGGCCAGCGCATCGACAGAACTCAGGTCCGCGCCCGACACCAGGCGCAGGTTCCACGAGGCCGCCTGCTGCAGGCGCGCCACCTGGCCTGCGCCGTTGTCGCGACCCGCGACGTCGAAACCATCGCTCAGGTGGCCGTCGATGTTCAGGTTGCCGCCGGCGCGCAGCGTCAGCGTGCCTTCGCGGTGAGCCGCGCCGAAGCTGTCGAACAGGTTCCAGTCGCTGCCCAGCGTCAGGTTGCCATCGCTGGTGATCTCGATGCCTGCGGCCAGCGTGTAGGCCGCGGCGTTGCCGCCCAGGCCCGCAAGCACGCCGGGATTGCCCACGAAGGCATTGGCTTCGTCGATGGCTGTGGCCTTGACGGATTCCACCGTGCCATCGGCACTGGCATGGCTGCGCACGCCTTCCAGCACCGTGGAACGCGCGCCTTGCACGACAGCGTTCAGCGCCGTGACGTTCAGGCCGTCGTTGCCTGCGGTGCGCTGGGCCCGCAGCCGCAGCTTGCCGCCTTCGCCGCCGCTCAGGTCCAGCGTGCCACCGGCAAGATGCAGCTTGCCGTCGACCGCTTCCAGGGTGATGCGGCTGCTGCCGAGGCCATCGACGGCGTCGGCGGCGTGTGCGGCAAGCACGGCGCCGGCCTGCATCGTCAGCCCGCCACCGCCCACCAGGCGGATGCTGCCGCCGTAGGCGGCGCTGGCTTCGA
This sequence comes from Variovorax frigidus, assembly GCF_051216515.1. NCBI lineage: Bacteria > Pseudomonadati > Pseudomonadota > Betaproteobacteria > Burkholderiales > Comamonadaceae > Variovorax > Variovorax frigidus. The sequence goes on along the minus strand of NZ_JBPJZF010000003.1, from coordinate 163,798 downwards.
CGCGTGCCGCGCCGTCGACGGTGATCGCGCCCCGATCGGTGATGACTTCAAAGTCGGCCACCCGCGTGGCGCCCGCGATGGTCAGGTCGCCCTGGCGGATGCGGAACTGGCGCGATTGGCTGAACCCCGTCTCGTTGAGCGTTTGCGCCAGCGCGCCGAAGTCGGCCAATTGGTCGATGGTGAGCGCAAAACGGCCGCCGTGGCCGCCGGCCTGTGCTTGCAGGGCGCCGCCGAAGTTCACCCGTCCGCCCGCCGACGCATCCACCGTCAGGCTGCCGGCATCGCCGCCGCCCGGGTGGGCGGACAAGTCCAGCAGGCTGCCCGCGGCCAGATCGATCAAGCCCCCCCGGGTCGCCAGGCTGATCTGGCCGGCATCCACGTACTGCGCCACATCGAAGATGACTTTTTCCAGGCCACCCGCGCGCAAGCTGCCCTGCTCGGACAGCGTCAGGTCGCCCGTGCCGGCATCGACGGCGATGCTGCCGCCCAGCGCCAGCACCGGCAGCGCCACGGCCACGCCCTGACCCGACAGGGCCAGGCGCGCACCCAGGCTGGCGCGACCCAGTTCGGCCAGCGTGACGGCGTCCAGCGCCGTCCCCGTCTGTTGCAACACCAGTTGGCCCTGAGTGCGCAGCGTCTGGTCCGAGCCGGACATCCCTTGCAGCACCGGCGTGCGCAGCGTCAGCGCCGCCGTGCCGGCATCCAGGCCGCCGCCGCCTTCGCCGGCGATGCGCCGGTTGGCCGACAGCACCACCTGATCAAAGCCGGAAACAGTCTTGTTGCCCGCGCCCAGCACCAATTCGTCTGCCGACAGTTCCAGGCGGCCGCCACCGGTGCCCGTGCCGCTCAAGGACGCGCCGGTGTTTTGCAGCGTCAGGTGCGAGGCCTGCACCTGCACGGCGTGGGCGCCATGGCCTTGCAGGGCCGCAGCGTCGAACACCACCTGCGCCAGGCCGCGCATGTCCAGCGCACGATAGAAGTCCAGGCTGCCGTAGCTGTGCAGCGTCAGCGCCTGCGTGCGCGACAACTGCGCCAACGTGTCGGCGTCCAGCACCAGGCCGCCGCTGCCTCCACCGATGCCGATGCGGCTCGCGGCCACCGACAGGGCCGTGCCCGACAACTGCGCGCCGGCTGCCATCTCGGTGGTGTTGGTGGCGTCGATCAGCAACGCCGAGACGCCCTGCAGCAGCGCGCCGGCGCCGATGCGCACCTGGCCGCCCGTCGTGGTGTCCACGTTCTCGCGCAGCGCCCGCACGGCCTGGCCGCTGCTCACGCGCACCAGCGCACCCGCGTCTCTGGACGGTGTCGTGATGTAGTCGTCGCTGGTGTCGTGCGGCGTGTTGTTGTTGCTCCACACGGCCGCCACCTGCGGCTTGAGCACCAGATCCACCTCTTCGCCCGAAGCCTGGCCGTTCGCGCGCAGCACGCTGCCCGACTCGACCGACACCAGATTCTTCGCGGCCAGAATCACTTCCGGTCCGCTCAGCGCCGTGCCTGCCGTGTTGCGCAGCACCACATCGCTGGCGGCCACGTCCACTTGCAGGCCCAGCGCATCGCCCGTGCGCGTGCCGCCCACCAGCAAGCTGCCTGCGCCAAAGCGCGTCAGGCTGCCGGCATCCACGATCAGGTAGTTGTCGGCACGCAGGTCGCTGTCGTCCTGCCCAGCCCCGACGATGGCGATCTTGGCAGCGGCAATGTCCACCAGGCTGCCCCGTCCGCCCGCGTCGGGCTGCGCGCGCAATTCGCCGTCCAGCGTCAGGGCGTGGGTGGCCTTGAACACCACCGCGCCGCCGTCGCGCGCCAGACGCGGGGTCACGACGTCTTGCCCCGTCAGGCGGTACTGCGTCAGCTTGAAAGCATCCGACGCAAAGAAGGCATTGCCCTGGGCTTCGTTGTACTCGCTGACCTGGCGCACCAGGTCGCCGGACAGGACACGCCAGCCCGAGGCCGTGGCATCCCGCGCGCCGCCGATCGTGTCTTGCGTCCGCCCGGCCACGATCATCGAGCCGTCACGCAAGCTGACCACCTCGCCGCGGGACGCGGCCCAGGCCGGCAAAGCCTGGCCTGTGCCCTGCACGGCAAAGGCCCCGGGAAGCAGCGCATAGCGTGCCGGCAGCAGCGTATACCAGCCGGCATCCAGGCCGCCGCCGGCCAGCCAGACCTGCCGGCCCGCCGCGCCGCCGGCCACGGGCGACAGGCCCTGGTAGCCCGGCATCACCGCGTACATGCCCGGCAGCGTCAGCACATCGTGCGAGCCGCCCGAGCCGGGCACGTGCTCCCAGCCGTACAGGTCGCCCCCGCCCGCGATGTCAACCACCGCACCTGCGGCCATTGCCACATCCGGCGCTTGCAGGGACACGCGCTTTTCCGGCAGGGACGACAGGTAGCGGTTTTCGTCCAGATAGGTGGAATCGCCACCATTGACCTGGTTGCGGCCCGAGGGGTTGGCCGGGTCCAGCCAGTATTCGGCGTTGCGCAGGGTGCCGTAGAGCACGCGCAGGCCCGCGCCGGAAACCGAGGTCAGGCTGTCCGCCCCCAGCACCAGGCGGTTGCCGGCGTTCAGCGCAAGCTGACCGAAAGGCGCACGCAGCACGCCGTATTGTTCGATGACGGGCGCGGTCAGCGTCAGGCTGCCGCCAGCCGACAGCGGCGCGGAGGCAGCGCCGTTGCCGCGCACCGTGATGGACTCGCCCGCCTTGATCTCCGCCGTGACGGCCGTGGCCGGGTAGACCTGTGCAGCCTTGATTTCCAGCGCGCCATCCACCACCAGCGTGGCCCTGAGCTGGGCGTTGTCGTAGTCGGTGCCGCCTTCGCTGTAGGCCCCCGCCACGAAGCGCAGATCGCCGGTCTCCAGCGCCGTGCGCTCGAAGCCCTGCAGCTTGACGGACTGCGCGTCGCCACTCCCACCCTTCACGCTGCTGCCCACAATGTCGATGGCTTGGCTGGCCGACAGGATCAATTGACCAGCTTTGCCGGCCGCGGCGCTGACGGTGCCCGCCAACGGTTTCAGTTGCAGGTGGTTGGCATGCAGGCGCGCCACGCCGCCCTGCCCGTCGCTCCTGATGACCGGGGCGGTGATGCTCAAGCGACCGTCGACGTTCACATCCACACCGCGGGACAACTGCACACCCACTTGCGTGGAATGCAGATCCACCGCCGAGAAGCCTGTGTTTTGCAGCACCCCCGCCGATACGTGCAGGGTGCTGTCCCTGGTGGCGATGTTGCCGATGTTGATCTTGTGGCTCAGTGCCGTTCCGGTCCCGCTCCAGAAATACTTGTTGAGCAGGTCAACCACCCGCTGGTCGATGGTCGGGTTGTATTCCGACGGCGCCATGCCCCCACCCGGCCCCGCAACAAGCGCCGTGCCCGCGTCGATGACCAGCCCGTTGCTGCTGGAAACCAACGTCGGCAGCGAACTGTTGATCGCGGTGCGCATGGCGCTCGCCATCTTGACCTCGCCGGCATACTCGTCGCGCACGTCGAGGTTGCCGCTGGTGCCGATGATTCGCGAATAGCTTTCTCCGTCGAACGTGTAGGTTCCGGCCGGATTCTTGTAGAAGAGGAAGGAGCCGATGTCCGGCGCCACCAGATCCCCGGTCGGACTCCCGGCCGAACTGGTGTCCATGATGGACAAGGAGCCGCCCGCCGCCTGCGCATTGCCGCCGTGGGCGCGGAGCGTGGCGTTGATGGCGCCGCCGCTCGCTGCCGCAATCGCCACCTCACCGCCGCCACTCCCCCATTCCTGCGTCACGCGACGGCGCGCGCCGAACACACCCGCGTCGCGATCCCAGTAGTCCACCGAGCCCCGCGTGCCCGATACGTCGATCAGGGCGCCCGTCTGCGCGTCCAGCGTGCCGGCGTTCAACGTGACCTTGCCACCCGGCAGCACCTGGCCCTTGTGCAACTGCGTGGCGGGATCGTAGAAGATCTGCGCCGCCCCGGGCAGCAGCAGCTCGGCCCCGTCGGCCAGCGTCAAGGTGTTCTTGGCACGGATGTTCAGCGTGCCCGCAGGCGCCAGAATGCGGCCGGCCACGACCACGGAAGCGAACTGCTCGGACCCGTCCGCGTCCAGGGACACCGCGCCGCCGGCTTCCACCTGGATGCTGGCGCCCGCGTCGATGCGGATGCCCCCGCCGGACGCGGCGGTGGCCAGCGACAAGCTGCCGGGCGCGCGCGCAGCGCGGTCCTGTCCGCTCAGTTCGTCCAGCGCCACAGGGGCCAAGGTCTGGCCCAGTGAGCTTCCGCTGGGCAGCGCCCGCAGCGCCGACACGGCCGCAGGCATGTCCCAACCCATCGGCTGGAGGTGCACCCTGGCGCCATCTGCGACCACGATGTCCCCGCCGATCGAGCGGATGCCGATCGCGCCGAAGCCGCGTTCGGCGAACAGGGTTTCCGGCAGGTGCAGCGTGTCCGCGGCGGCAGGCGCCGCGCCGCCGACCTGCACGTCGCCGGTGGCCCTGATGGTGAGCCGGGATGCATCGCCCCCCGACCAGCCGCGCAGGTCCAGCGTATGGAGCGCCGTGCTGTCCAAGGCCATCAGGGTCATGGCGCCGCCGTCGCCGGCCCGCGTCTTGCCTACCCTGCCCCCTGACGCGGCACCGGGCAACCAGCCTCCGCCGGACACGTCCAGCGTCGCACCGGCGGCCACCTCCACCTTGCCGTACACCGTGCCCAGGCCCTCCTTCGATGGCGTGCCCAGGGCAATGGCGCCGCCGTGGATGGCGCGGCCCAGCGTGACGCCACCGGCGGTGTCGTTGATCCACTGGCCCGCGACGCTCAGCAGGCTGTTGGCGCCCAGGCGCAGCACGCTGTCCGCGACGCCGCCGGCGCTCAGGTTGATGGCGCCGCCCGGTGCGATGAGGCTGCCCTGGATGTCGAAATTTCCGGGGTTGCCCTGGCCGTCGTAGACCGCGGCCGTGAAGCTGGCGCCCGGCGCCAGGTTCACCACCGCGTCTTCTTCCAGCGCGAAGCCGGTGCTCAGGTTCAACGCAATGGTCCCCAGACCGGAACGGCTCAGCCCCGCGGCCGACAGCCAGGTGGTGCGGTGCGGACCCGCGCCCGCGCCGGGGGATTGCCCTTCCGGCTCGGCGAGGAAGGCGTCCTCTCCCAACAGGCTGTCGATGGCGAAATTGGTCGGCAGCAGCGCGGGCCTGTCGCTGATGACGACCTGGCCCAGGGTCCACATGCCCTCCTGCGCCCGGTCGGAGCCCAGCGTCAGGCGGCCGGCCCGGGGCAGGTCGGCCTGCTGCTGTGCCCGGTCGCCCGGCTGCACCGAGCCCCTGAACTCGCCTTCCAGAATGAAGGCACTGCCGGCCAGGATCTCGATCGAACCTGCCTCCCGGCCCTCCTCGTAGCCCGGCTCCCAGCGCCGCCCCGACAGCAGCGGACTGACATAGGTCTGCGTGACACCCCAGCGCGCATGCGTCTGCTGGTACTGGCCCGCAATGCCCACGTAGGTCATGTCCGCCGGAGCGGACGACATGAGATAGCTGCGCCCGTCCGCGCCGCGCAGCAGGGTTTCGGTATTCCAGCCGTCGCCGTAGCGCACCGAGCCGCCGGACACATCCAGAATGGAGCCAGGGCGCGTGATCACCGAGCCGTTGGATTGGATGGTGATGTCGCCACCCCGTGCCGCCAATTCGGACAGAGTGACCAGGCCATTGCCCACCCAGCCCGTCACGTCCGCCAGCGGGGTTCCGACCCAGAAGCCCTTGACCACCTTGCCGGATTCGTCGGTGACCCATTCAACGCCCGCCATCAGGCCGCTGAAGGTGCCGGACTTGCGCCGATCCACGATGACTTTCCTGCCGTACAGCCAGGTGTCCGCCTGCAGGTGCGAGTCGCGCAGTTCGTTGATGCGCAGTTCGGCCTCGACGAAGTTGCTGACCATGTCCACCGGCATTTCCAGCAGTCCGGCGGTACTGATGGTGGCCCCTTCACCGATGAGGATGCGGCTGCCATCGCCCACCTCGGCGTTGCGCCGCAGGGCTGCAGGGTTGGCCTGGGCCTGAATGTCGATGTCGCCCGCCGCCGCTGTCACCTGCGCGCGCGCCTGCACGTCGATGGTCTTGCCGTAGAGCTCGATGCGGCCGGGCTGGTAGCGCTGGCCGATGGCACCGCTTTCGATCTTGGTGAGGTCCTGCCAATCGTTGACGACCTGCGTGATGCTGTCCGGCCCCAGGGTCAGCGTGCCGCCCGACCAGGCCACCAGGTGCGTGGCGGAGCGGTCCAAGGAGTTGTCGATGTTGTAGACGCCCTGGCCCCAGGCGCGCAGACGGATGGAACCCGCCTGATTGTTCAGCGCCGTGCTGGCCTGCAGGATGCCGTTCTGGCCGATCTCGCGCGACACCATGGTGATGTCGCCGTGTTCTGCCTGGATGGTGCCGGTGTTCAGCACGCTGTAGCCGACCTCGGCCGCGCGCTGCGCCATCAGCGGCATGATGTCGGACACGATGCGTCCGATCAGATATTGCTGGTAGGCAGTGCCCGCCAGCGGATTGACGGCATATTTGGCCGGAAAGGCCCAGGGCCGCACCGCCGAGGCGACGGCATCGAAGCCGCGCACGGTGGGACTGATTTCCTTGGCTTCCAGCCAGATGTTTTCACCCGCGGCCAGCAGCGTCTGACCGCCCGGCGTCAGGATGCGGCCGGCATTGCTGACCTTGGGTGCGAACAGCAGGACGTGGCCGCCCTGGCCCGTGATCTGCGCGCCCGCCTGCACCTCGACCTTGCCCGGGGCCGCGCCGGGATCGAAGGCCGGCCCCATGTCATCGAACAAGACGGACGAATCCTCCGGCATCCGGGTGGGGTTCTCGCCGAAAGTGGGAACCCCCATCGCGATCTCGAGGCCGCTCCAGTAGCCTGGGTCGCCCGGGTTCGCGCCCAGGCGCGCATTGAGGCCGGCCTTAAACTGTTCGTCGCTGAGCTTCAGGCTGGAGGCGACCAGGTTGCGCACGTTGACCTGGCTGCTTCCGGTGAAGACGACACCGTTGCGGTTGATGAGGTAGACGCTGCCGTCAGCTTCGATCCGGCCGGCAATTTCGCTGGGTCGGCCGCTCGGGTCGTTGATGCGATTGAGGGCGATCCATTCGTTGGCGCCGGTCTTGGCGTGGGTGCCGGCGCGCTGATCGAATTTCACCGTCGTGTTCTTCCCGACGTTGAAGGTCTCCCAGTTCAGGATCGCCTTGTCCTTGATCTGCTCGATGGTCACCGTGGTCTTGCCGCCGATCACCGACTGCGTCGGGTCCTTGGCGTCGAGCCAGCCGGCGGTAAGGGAATTCGTATCGACCTTCAAGCCACCTTCGCCCAAACCGTCCGGTATGTCGGAGGGGGCAAGGCCGGCGGCTCTCCGTGCGGCTTCCTGCGCGGCCTGTTGGGCGGCAATCCCGCGTGCAGCCAGATTCAGGTTATTGATCGAGCGCTGGAGCTGATCATTGGCGCGTTGCTGCTGGCCCGGCGGGTTGGTCAACGAGGACGCGGGCATGCCATTGGGCAGCCGGCCCGTTTGCGAGGCCGTGTTCTGAATCGCCCCCTTGTCCGAAAACCATGCAGGACTGAAGGCACGCTGGGCCTGGGCATGGCCGATCACCCCACCGGCCGCCAGCGTGATGGCGATGGCACGCGCAATGGGCGCCATGCGGAACACCCGCTCCTCGGTGCGTTTCGATTGATCCTTGCCGTTGCGTGCGCGTGTGGTCATTGAGTTCCTGCCGAAGTTGAGGCGATGCCGGATCGGCTGTCCGCACCGGTCGGCCAGCCAAGTTCACGTGGACCGCGATACCGTCGGCGTTGCACGCCTGGGGCTGGTCGGTCCGTCTCCCTTCAAGACACGCGGCAACTTCGAAACCCGCTAAATATTTCACCCAGGCCGAGGATCGGCAGAAGAACCGACGACACGGCCCTGCGAAAACACGCGCAATCCCACTCTCGGACACACTGTCCCGCGCCAATGACACCCATGCGATCCCCCTCATTTCGTCGCGAACGACGACGGGAGAAAGCAGAGGAGGAAGACCTCAGCTGAGCACCAGCACCTCGGCAGGGAACGATCGCGCCTTCAGATCGAAGGTGTGCTGGAGCTGCAAGATCGCCTCGTCCAGACCGACGATGCGAAAGCGCCCACTCACGGGCAGTTCCCGCTTGGACGTCGCCGTCAACATCAGGCGGCCAGGGCGGTAGCGATTGATCTCGTCCACCACTTGTGCCAGTGGCGTCTGCCTGAAGACCAGTTCGCCCCGGCGCCAGGCCGACACGTCGTCCGGTTCGATGCCGGCCACATTGCCGACCGAGATGGCGTTGTAGATCGTCTGTTGCCGGGCCTGCAAGCGGCGAACACCCGCCGGATGTTCCACACGCAGCGCGCCCTCGATGCAACTCACGCAGACGAGGCCGGCCAGATTGCGCACCTCGAAGCGGCCAGACTCCGCCACAGCACGGCCCACGCCAGCGACAACGCTGAAGGGCGCCACGGTACCGCTCAGGTCAATGGCTGCTTCGCCGGCCAGCAGATCGATCCCGCTGGCATCGCTGCCCACTGCGCCTTTGCGAATGCTCGTACGGGTGTTGAGGGTGATGCGTACCCGATCCGCCAGGGCCACAGCCTGTTGTTCGCCGGTGGCCGTTCGGTAGTCGGCGCCCCATTCATCGGGCGAGGGCCACAGGCCCAGTGGCGGATGGATCACCACCACGCCGGCGACGGCGGCAGCGCTGGCTGCCGCGCCCAGGAAGGCGCGCCGCCCCATGACCCTCTCTCCGCGCACCAGGCGTTCGTGGCGGGCGGCGATCTTCGAATCGGTGCGCAGCAATTCGCCCACGGCCGGCTTCATCGTCTGCCATTGGTACTTGGCGTCCTCGAAGGCCGCGGCGTGGGCGGCACTGGTGCGCTGCCACCGCTTGAATGCCTGCAGTTCCACTTGCTTGATCTCGCCGATGGCCAGACGGCTCAACCAGATGCGGGCTTCCTCGCGGAGCACATCGGTTGGCACCTGATCATCATCCAAAGCGGGCATGGGGGTCTTCATCCTGTCATTTCATCGCGTGATACTGGGCCGCACCGCTTGCCCTGAATGGCAGTTTGGGTGATCCCTTCCCAAGAAGACACTTCGCATCGTCCAAACCCGCTATTTATTGCTGCGGGCCATGCGAGCCGCGCAATGGTCGTTGGCCAACTTCAGCTCCAGTTCGACCGTGCGCAGCGACACGCCCAGGCGCTTGGCGACGTCCTTCTGCGCCATGCCCTCCCATCGCACCAGCAGCAGCACGTCACGGCGACGCTGCGGCATGCGCTGGATGATCTCCAGCAGCGCCGCCATCTCCGAGCGCGCAACGACGGTTTGTTCGGGCCCAGGTGCCGGGTCGGCGACTTCCAGCAGGGCATCGACCTCGCTGCGTGGCACGGCGCTGCCCTGGTTGCGCAGGTTGTTGATGGCGATGTTGACCGACATCCGCAGCAGGAAACCGCGCGGATTCAGCACAGGTGTCTGATTTTCCAGACGATGCACGCGCAGCCAGGTGTCGTGCAGCGCGTCGTCCGCGAGTTCCGGGCTGCGCATGTGCCGGGTCAGGCGACGCCGCAGATCGCCATAGTTCCGGGTCAGGAAATCCAGCAGTTGGAGTCGGACCTCTTCGGACATGGCTATGTCGCCTCCGCTGCACAGGCCGGTCCGCCATCCTGCGGGGGCAGAATCAGCAGGGTGACGGGTTGCGCCAGATCGGGCGGTGGCGCACGACCGATCTGCACGCGGCCCAGTGCCGACACCAAGGCGGCATCGCGCCTCCGCTCGCCGGTCGTGCCGAGCAATTCGGCGCCCGTGACTTGGCCGCCGGCGCCCACCTGGAAGCGAATCAGGGATTGGTAGTCTTGTCGTGCCGTCCGGGGATCGGCGCAGAGCGCTTCCCATACCCGAGCCTGCAACAGGCTGTCGTACGCCCGTAGCCGGTCTTGCGCGGCAGCCCGCTGTGCCGCCGCGCTCGCCAGCGCCTGCGGGCTGGCTTGCTTCACCACCAAAGCGGACAGCGAGCCTGTGATCACTTCCTCCGCCGTCAGGCCCGTGCCTTCGAGCAGCCGGCGCAGGGCATCCAATGGCGTGTAGCGGCCATGCACCGACGGCGCAGTACGACCGACAGCCAAGGTGCTGCTGAACAGTGCAGACCGGCCGGATAGCGCTGCGAATCGGTCCAGCGCAGTGGCAAGCGTCTGGGCGGGAATGTCGAATTGGATCGGCAGTCCGGCTGCATTGGATGACGCGATCCCGGACGCGCCCTCAGCAGGGGCATCGTGTCCCTCCGACGCCTGCGCCGGAACACAGGCCAGCAGCGCGCAGGCGCCCCACCACGCAGCGCCGTGGCGGATCAGCGCGGCTGGGGGAAATCGCATCCAGGCCAACCCTCGTGCCCTGCATTGCCACGGGCGACGTCAACCCTGCACCGGCGGCGCGGACACACTGACAGAAGAGGGGATCGGCTCGGCAAGGGTTGGGCACCATTCAGGAAGTGCCATGGTGGCAGCCGATCGTGACCATTTGGTTACATATGCCATCGAGCCCCCGACCTCCCGGCAACGCCGGACTGGGGCTGGGCCTGACTCGCTGTGGCGAGCCTTAGCGAACGTCAGCCAAATTCGGTGCTGACGTCATGGTTAAATGAAAAAGCCGGCCTCCGGAAGGAGGTCGGCTTGGGGAAGCGCAGGCGCGCGCACGGCGCCCTGTCGTCCGGGTTCAGCGCCAGTCGCGGCGACCGTGGTCGTGGCGATAGTAGCCGCCGCGGTGGCCGCCGCGGTCGCCGCCCCGGTAATAGCCGGGGGCCGGACGGTAATACACCGGCGGCGGCGCGTAATAGACCGGGGCGGGCCGGTAATACACCGGCGGCGGCGGCGCGTAGTAGGTCGGCGGCGGTGCGTAGTAGGTTGGCGGCGGCGCGTAGTACGTGGGAGCGGGGGCGCCGAACACCACGCCGGGCGTGTTGATGCCGATGGACCAGCTGACGTCGCCACGGGCGCTGGCGGCCGAGGCGCCGAACAGTGCGGCGGCGGCCACCGCACCGGCGGCAGCCCATTTGAAGAAGGTAGAACGTGTGAGGCTCATGACGGGACTCCTGTAAAACTGGATCGGGTCACCGGCGAAACGCCGGCTTGTCGACGGGAGGCGGAAAGCGCCTTTGCATGTATTGAACGCGTCAGCTGTGAATCAGGTTCACTCGGGCTCGTGAAGTTCGTTGCCAAAGGTAACGCTTCGACCCGCCGCCTAGAATGATCCCATGACCTCCCCTGTAGACAAAAGCGGCAGCAAAACGCCCGCTGCCCCCAGCAATTTCCTGCGTCACGTCATCGAAAACGATCTCGAGCAGAAGACCTATGCCCAGCGCCAATGGGGCGGTTCCCCCGGCGATGCCGCCCACCATGCACAGGGCATGGCCGACCCGGCCCAGGTCCGCATGCGCTTCCCGCCCGAACCCAACGGCTACCTCCACATCGGCCACGCCAAGAGCATCTGGCTCAACTTCGAGATGGCGAAGGAATACGGGGGCGTGTGCCACCTGCGCTTCGACGACACCAACCCGGAGAAGGAAGAGCAGGAATACGTCGACTCGATCCGCGACGCGGTGAAGTGGCTGGGCTACGAAACCTACCTGGCCGACCGCCCCAGCGCGCCCGGCACGCTGCAGCCCCACGAATACTTCGCCAGCAACTACTTCGACTTCATGTACCGCGCCGCCGAGTACCTGGTCGAGGCCGGCCTGGCCTACGTCGACGAGCAGACACCCGATGAGATGCGCGCCAACCGCGGCGACTTCGTGACCCCCGGCACCGACAGCCCCTTCCGCAGCCGCACGCCGGCCGAGAACCTGGCGCGCTTCCGTGCCATGCGCGACGGCGAGCTCGAGGACGGCGCCGCCGTTCTGCGCGCGAAGATCGACATGGCGAGCCCCAACATCAACATGCGCGACCCCGCGCTGTACCGCATCCGCCGGGCCACGCACCACAACACCGGCGACACCTGGTGCATCTACCCGATGTACACCTTCGCGCATCCCATCGAGGACGCGCTGGAACAGATCACGCACTCGATCTGCACACTGGAATTCGAAGACCAGCGCCCGTTCTACGACTGGCTGCTCGACCGCCTGGCCGAAGGCGGCCTGATCGCCAGCCCGCACCCGCGCCAGTACGAGTTCGCGCGCCTCAACGTGACCCACGTGATCACCAGCAAGCGCCGGCTGCGCCAGCTGGTCGAGGAAGGCCACGTCGACGGCTGGGACGACCCGCGCATGCCCACCCTCGCCGGCCTGCGCCGCCGCGGCTACACGCCCGAGGCGCTCAAGCTGTTCTGCGAACGCAGCGGGGTGACCAAGTCCGGCGGCTGGATCGACTACGCGAGCCTGGAGGCGGCGCTGCGCGACACGCTCGACCCGATCGCCCCGCGCGCCATGGCCGTGCTCGACCCGGTCAAGCTGGTGATCACCAACTGGGGCGAACTGATGGGCGGCGACGCGGTGCTCGACGACTGCACCGCGCCCCTGAACCCGCGCGACGCGCAAGCCGGCCTGCGCCACTTCAAGATCGGCCGCGAGGTCTGGGTCGAACGCACCGACTACGAGGACGTGCAGCCCAAGGGCTTCTTCCGCCTGTTCCCGGGCAACAAGGTGCGCCTGAAATACGGCCACACCATCGAATGCACCGGCGCCACGCGCGACGCCGACGGCAAGCTGCTCGAAATCCAGGCCACGCTGGTGCCCGACACCAAGAGCGGCACGCCGGGTGCCGATGCGGTCAAGGTCAAGGGCAACATCACCTGGGTCGCCGTCGCCGATGCGGTGCCGGCCGAAGTGCGCCTGTACGAACGGCTCTTCGCGGCGGAGAGGCCGGGCGGCGGCGAGCTGCTGGAAGAACTCAACAAGAACAGCCTGAGCACGATCACGGCCTTCGTCGAGCCTTCACTGGCGGGCGCCGAGGCCGGCGGCGCGGGCTTCCAGTTCGAGCGCCACGGCTACTTCGTGGTCGATTCGAAGGCGAGCGCCAACGGTGCGCGCGTCTTCAATCGGGCGGCGGGGATGCGGGACGGCTGGGGAAAGTGAACCCCATGCGGTGACACGTGCTTTGCGGCCGTGTCACCGGACTGCCGACCGTCGCGGCGGATGCACGAGCGCGATGGTCCGCATCTCAAGCGGCCGACGCTGTCGCGCACAGCAAAGGCAATTGAACATCGAGTCGGGCCATCGCCCCTCGCCACTCCGCCGCCACAGCCTCCTCCCCTCGCACCATCCCCTGCAGCGCAAAGAAGTGCAAGGTACGCAAACCGACCGTACCCAGCGCAGCCTTCAGGTAGGGCGTGAGGAAATCCGGCTGGCGCGCGTGCTCGCCCAGGTAGAGGCCGCCCGAGGCCACGGCCACATACACCGGCCGGTCGGGCAACAGGCCCTTCTTGCCCTCGGGCGTGGGCACGAAGGTGCGGCCGATGCGCAGCACGTGGTCGATCCAGGCCTTGAGCGAAGACGGCACGGTGTAGTTGTGCATCGGCGTGCCGATGACGACGGCGTCGGCGTGTTCGAGCTCGGCGATCAGGTGGTCGGAGCGCGCGAGCGAACCCGGCGCGGCCACGTCGGGCCGGGCGCCGGCCAGTGTGTGGGCGTAGTCGCTGTCGACCTGCGGCAGCGGCACGGCGGCGAGGTCGCGCACGACCACCTGGGCCTGCGGATGCTTCGCCACCAGGCGCTCGACGATCTGCGAAGAGAAGCGCGTGCTGTGCGAGCCCTCGGCGCGCGGGCTGCAGACGATGTGCAGGATCTTCTTCATGCGGCGGCCCCCGCAGCGCCCAGCGTGCGGCCGAAACGGATCGCCTCGGTCAGCAGTCCCTGGCGGAAGTAGAAACGCTGCGCCAGCGCGTTCGACAAACCCGTGTCGAGCACGAACCGAACGCAGCCGGCCTCATTCGCAACGCGCGTGGTGGCCTCGATCAAACGCGCGCCCCATTGCGTGCCGCGCGCCGCCTCGTCGGTGACGAGATCGTCGACGTAGAGGAAGCGCCCGCCATAGACCAGGTTCTCCTGCAGCCGATAGCCCGCCAGCGCGCGCGGTGTGTCGCCCTGCCACACGGCGAGCAGGCGGTAGCCGTCGTTCCGCATGCGGTGCACGCGGGCGATGAAGTCGTCGGCGCTCTGCAGGTGCGGCCGCAACTGCTGCATCACGGGCCAGCAGGCGCGCAGTTCGGCATCGGTCTCGGCATGGCGCAGGGTGGCGTCGATCGGCGGGGAGTAAAGGGGTTGGGCTTCGGTCATGCAGCGACTCTAGGCAGCACGCCCCGGTCGCGGTAGAGCCAAGAACGCGCTTTCGCGACTGGGCCATGGCGCCCGGCGGACCAAGGGGCCATCGCTTTCTCACAGGCGGCCCCGAGGCCCCGCCACAGGCGCAGAAACCCGGGCCCGGACGAGATCCCTGCTGCCATGCAGAATCCAGACCAGCAGCGCTCACCGCTGCATCCGGCACCCTTCTTCTTCGCACCGTGCGCACACCATGACCATCGACCTCTCCGCCTTCCCCATCACGCAGAAGTGGCCCGCCCAGCACCCGGAGCGCCTCCAGTTGTACTCGCTGCCCACGCCCAACGGCGTGAAGGTGTCGATCCTGCTCGAGGAACTGGGCCTGCCCTACGAGCCGCACCTGGTGAGCTTCGAGACCAACGACCAGCTGTCGCCGGCCTTCGTCTCGTTGAACCCGAACAACAAGATCCCCGCGATCATCGACCCGGACGGACCCGGCGGCCGGCCGCTCGCGCTGTTCGAGTCGGGCGCGATCCTGTTCTATCTCGCGGAGAAGACGGGGCGCTTCATGCCCCAGGATGCCGCCGGCCGCTACGAGGCGCTGCAGTGGGTGATGTTCCAGATGGGCGGGATCGGCCCGATGTTCGGCCAGCTCGGCTTCTTCCACAAGTTCGCCGGCAAGGCCTACGAGGACAAGCGTCCGCGCGACCGCTACGTCGCGGAATCGAAGCGTCTGCTCGGTGTGCTGGAACAGCGGCTGACCGGCCGCGACTGGATCCTGGGCGCCGACTACAGCATCGCCGACATCGCGACCTTCCCGTGGGTGCGCAACCTGATCGGCTTCTACGAAGCGCGCGAGCTGGTGGGCTTCGAGAATTTCCCCAACCTGAACCGCGTGCTCGAAGCCTTCGTGGCCCGGCCGGCGGTGATCAAGGGTTTGGCGATTCCGGCGCGCGGCTGAGCGCGGCCATCCGCTGAAATGCAAAGGGACGCCACCCGGCGTCCCTTTTTTCGATCGAGAGACAGACGCTCAAGACCGCTCAGGCCGGGACCGACTCCACCCCTGCCCGATCCCAGTGCCGGTGCTTGGCGATCGCCGCCACGAAGGCCGCGGCGATGTCGGTAGCCGCGGTGATGTCGCCCAGGTTGGTAACCGGCGTCGCCGCCACCACCACGCCGGCCGGTGCGGGCGCGTCCGCGGTCACACCCAGCGTCGACAGCAGTTGCACGCCCTCGCCCACCGCGCAGATCGCCTTGCAGTGCTTGAAGGCTTCGAGCACGAAATGCACGGCGTCGCCGTTCTGTGACATGGCCGCGGCGCCGTCCTTGCCGGCCGGCACCAGCACCGCGTCGAACATGATCGAAGGCATGTTGACGAAGGTGGCGTCGATGTCGATCTGGCGTTTCGATGCACTGGCCACCGTGCCCAGCCGCGGACCGACCACCTTGCAGATCGCACCGGCGTTTTCCAGCGCCTCGCGGATCGGCTTGAGCGATGCGGAGTCCACGCCGTCGGCGACCAGGATCGCGATCTTGCGGGTCTTGATGGAACCGTCGCCGCTGTCGACCATGCGCAATGCGGGCGACTCCTCGATCGCCGATGCGATGCGGTGGTCGCGGAAACCCGGGCGCCCGGCCGCGGCCTTGGCGTCGGGGGCGCCGATGCCCAGCGGTTCGGCCACGCGCCGCGCCAGCTTCTCGTCGACGTGCGCGAGGTTGTCCACCATGCGCTGGCGGATCGCGGGCACGTCGAGCTTCGACAGCTCGAAGCGGAAGGCCGCGACGATGTGCTCCTTCTCGGCCGTGCTCTGGCTGTTGAAGAACAGGCGCGCCTGCGTGAAGTGGTCGTCGAAGGAGGCGCTGCGGCGCCGCACCTTGGGCGACTCGATCGCCTCGGGGAAGGTCTGGAAGCCGCCGCTCTCGCCATCGACGCGGTACTCCGCGCCCGTGGCCAGCGTGTTGGGCTCGTAGGCCACCTGGCCGCGCGCGATGGTCTGGCGGTGCATGCCGTCGCGCTGGAAGTTGTGGAAGGGGCACACGGCCTTGTTGATCGGCAGCTCGTGGAAGTTGGCGCCGCCGAGCCGCGAGATCTGCGTGTCGGTGTACGAGAACAGCCGGCCCTGCAGCAGCGGATCGTTCGAGAAGTCGATGCCGGGCACGACGTGGCCCGGGTGGAAGGCCACCTGCTCGGTCTCGGCGAAGAAGTTGTCGGGGTTGCGGTCCAGCACCAGCCGGCCGATCTTCTGCACCGGCACCAGCTCCTCGGGGATCAGCTTGGTCGGGTCGAGCAGGTCGAAGCCCAGCGAGTGCTCCTTGTCCTGCGGGATCATCTGCACTCCCAGCTCCCACTCGGGGAAGTCGCCGTTCTCGATCGCGTCCCAGAAGTCGCGGCGATGGAAGTCGGCGTCCTTGCCGGCGATCTTCTGCGCCTCGTCCCAGGCCAGGCCGTGCACGCCCAGCTTGGGCTTCCAGTGGAACTTGACGAAGTGCGACTCGCCGCGCGAATTGACGAAGCGGAAGGTGTGGACGCCGAAGCCTTCCATCATCCGGTAGCTGCGCGGGATCGCACGGTCGCTCATGGCCCACATCAGCATGTGGGTGGTCTCGGGCATCAATGAGGCGAAGTCCCAGAAGGTGTCGTGCGCGCTCGCGGCCTGCGGCATCGCATGGTGCGGCTCGGGCTTCACCGCATGGATCAGGTCGGGAAACTTCATGGCGTCCTGGATGAAGAACACCGGCACGTTGTTGCCCACCAGGTCGTAGTTGCCTTCACGGGTGTAGAACTTGACCGCGAAGCCGCGCACGTCGCGCACCGTGTCGGCCGAGCCGCGTTCGCCCGCGACGGTCGAAAAGCGCACGAAAACGGGCGTCTTCTGGGCCGGGTCCTGCAGGAAATCGGCGCAGGTGAACTGCGACATCGACTTGTAGACCTCGAAGTAGCCATGGGCGGCCGAGCCGCGGGCATGCACGGCACGCTCGGGAATGCGCTCGTGGTCGAAGTGCGTGATCTTTTCGCGGAGGATGAAGTCCTCCAGCAGCGTCGGGCCACGCACACCCGCCTTGAGCGAGTTGTGGTTGTCGGGGATGTGCAGACCCTGGTTGGTCGTGAGCTGCGCCGCGCCCTCCTGGGTGAAGCCCGCCAGCTGCATCTGCTTGCCGTTCGGGCCGTCGCCGGCCTTCGGGCGGCGGTTGGCCGCGGCCCTGTTTCTTGGGGTCATTCCGAATCCTCGGGATCGTGGTGGGGGCGCCTCACGGCGCGGAAAATTCAGCGGGCTTCTGCGTCGAGGACGATGTCCAGCGCATTCACCAATGCAACGAGACCGATGGTGCCGGCCACCGCGGCCACCGACCAGATCAGGAATTCATCCATGATGGGGCTGTTCAGCAGGTCGACCAGAGTGGAAAGCACCATGTTTGCCTCGTTTGGAAAGAAAGGGGCGCCGTGACAGCAGGCTGGGTGCTGCAGTCCGACGGATCGATTGCCTCGACCGAAGGAGCTTGGGGCCTGGCACCGCTCCCCCCCGTAGTGGCCGCGCGCTCGGGTCTGTAGGCCGGCGGGGGTTGTTCCGGTAGGCATGGGCCGACGCAGCGTCTTCGGCCTACGCAATGACGGGCTCCCGTGCGGCGCACGGACAAGTCCGCGGCTACGATGGGCCAAAGCGGGCACCGAACATGCTTCAGCATTTCCACTCCACTCTTGCGAAGCGACGCCATGCTCATCCAGATCGGCTATGACATCGAAATCGGCGTCAGCGCTCCCACCGCGCTCGTCTACATGCTGCAGGTGCATCCCTCGCGTGCGGCCGACATCCCCGATGGGGAGCACATCACGATCAGCCCGCCCTTGCCGACCGACCACTACCGCGACAGCTTCGACAACCATTGCGCGCGGGTGCATGTGCCCTACGGCGTGCAGAGCGTGCGCTTGCGCAACGAGGCGGTGGTCTACGACGCGGGTTGGCACGACCCGGTCGACTACGGCGCCATCGAGCACGGCCCGGCCAACCTGCCGGTGTCCACCCTGCCCTTCGTGCTGCCCAGCCGCTACTGCGAGGTCGACAGCGAGTTGCTGGCCTTTGCCTGGGCGCAGTTCGGCGGCGTCACGCCGGGCTGGCACCGCGTGCAGGCGATCTGCGATTTCGTGCACAACCACCTGCGTTTCGACTACCAGCAGGCGCGCGCCACGCGCACCGCGCTCGAGGGCTTTCGCGAGCGCGTGGGCGTGTGCCGCGACTTCACGCACCTGGCGATCACGCTGTGCCGCTGCATGAACATCCCGGCGCGCTACGTGACCGGGTACCTGGGCGACATCGGCATTCCGCCCGTGCCCTACCCGATGGATTTCAGCGCCTGGTTCGAGGTCTACCTGGGCGACCGCTGGCACACCTTCGATGCGCGCCACAACACGCCGCGCATCGGCCGCATCGTGATCGCGCGGGGTCGCGACGCCGCCGACGTGCCGATCACCATGGTGTTCGGCGCCAACACGCTGCAGCGCTTCGAGGTGACCACGCTGGAAGTGACGGGCTGAGGCGGCTCAGGCGGCGGCGTCGGGCGTGAACCCGATCACTTTCATCGGCGCCGCCAGGCCCTTGCGCCCCTGCTCCCAGTCGGCCCAGGGCATGTTGCCCACGCCGAAGCGTTCGGGCGCCGAATGCAGGTTCCAGTGCGCGCCCGAACCCAGCGTGGGCAGTTCGTCCCAGGCCACCGGCACCGACACGCCCAGCCCCGGGCGTGCGCGCACCGACCAGGCGCTCACGGTGGTGGCGCCGAAGCCGTTGCGCAGGTAGTCGACGAAGATCTTCCCCACCCGGTTGCGCGGGCCGCTCTTGGCCACGAAGCGGTCGGGAATGGTCTGGGCCAGGTGCACCACCAGCGCCTGCGAGAAGGACTTGACCGCGTCCCACCCGAAATGGCGGCGGATCGGCACCACCACGTGCAGGCCCTTGCCGCCGCTGGTCTTGAGGAAGCCGACCAGCCCGACCTCCTCTAGCAATGTGCGCGTGAGCAAGGCAGCCTCCTGCACCCGCTCCCAGGGCACGCCCTCGCCCGGGTCGAGGTCGAAGGTCATGCGATCGGGCTTGTCGATGGCGGCCGACACCGCGTTCCAGGTGTGGAACTCCACCACGTTGAGCTGCGTGGCCGACAGCAGCCCTTCGCCGCGGTCGATCTGCAGCAGCGGATCGTGGTCGCGGTCGAGCGACGGATCGAGCAGCGTGATGCCCGGCATCTCCGTCCCCTTGGCGTGCTTCTGGAAGAACAGTTCGCCGCCGATGCCTTCGGGCGCGCGCACCAGCGAGACCGGACGGCCCTTCAGGTGCGGCAGGATCAGGGGCGAGGCCTCGACGTAGTAGGCGACCAGTTCGCCTTTGGTCACACCGCTCTGCGCATCGATCACGCGTTCGGCGTTGGTGATGCGCGGTGTCTTGGGCGCAGCGCTTTTCTTTTTCGTCATGGCACTTTCCTTGGCGGGCGCCACGGCGACCGCCTGTTCTCGCGTGATCTGCCGTGCGGGCTTGTCGCTGCGCAGCCCCTGAAAGACGCTGTGGCGCACGCGATGCTCGCGCGTCCATTCGCCGAACGCGACCTCGGCCACGAGTTGCGGCTCGACCCACTGCGCCTTGACCGTGCGGGGCACGCCGTGCGCACCCTCGGCAAATGGAGAGCGTGTGCTCGCGACGGCATCGAGCTTCGCCTTGATGTCTGCCAGCCGCGCACCGTCGAAACCCGTGCCCACGTTGCCGCAGTAGCGCAGCGCGCCCTGCGCGTCGTACACGCCCAGCAGCAACGCACCGAAGCCGGCGCGCGAGCCCTTGGGCGCGGTGTAGCCGCCGATCACGAATTCCTGGCGCTGCTGGCTCTTGAGCTTGATCCAGTCGGGCGAACGGCGCGACACGTAGCCCGAGCCCAGCCGCTTGCCGACCAGCCCCTCGAAGCCCAGCGCGCTGACCGAGGCCAGCAGGTCGCGCGGCGGCGCATCGAAGCTCTCGCTGAAGCGCAGGCGCGGCGCGAGATCGTCGGTCAGCAGCGCGGAAAGGCGTTCCCGCCGCTGCTCGACCGGCAGCACGCGCAGGTCTTCGCCGTCGAGCCAGGGCGCATCGAACAGCCAGTAGACGATCGAGGCGGTGGTGCGCTGGTCGAAGGCGTTCTGCAATGCCTGGAAATCGGGCGCATCGCGCTCGCCCGGCACCACGATCTCGCCGTCGAGCCAGGCCGAGCGCACACCGAGCGTTGCCAGCGCGCGCGCCAGTTCGGGCAGCTTGGCGGTCCAGTCGTGACCGTTGCGGGTGAAGCAGCGCACGGTGCCGTTCTCGATCCGGGTCAGCAGCCGGTAGCCGTCGAACTTGAGTTCCCAGAGCCAATCCTGCGGCGTGGGCGGGGGCGCCGTGGCCAGCGTGGCGAGCTGGGGGGCGAAGCTTTCGGGCAGCAAGAGCGGCGTCGCGCGGCGGCGCGTGGTGGCTCGCTTCGCGGCGGGCGCCGTCTTCTTCGCAGGTGCGGCGGCGGGCTTCGCCAGGGCCGGGGCGATCACGCTGTCCGGCAGCGCCTCGGTCACGTCATAGCCCTCGAGCGGCCGTGCTGCATCGTCGTTTTCCTTGATCAGCAGCCAGGCCTCCTGCTTCTCGCCCTTGCCCTTCATGCGCACCAGCGTCCAGTGGCCCTGGAGCTTTTCGCCATGCAGCGCGAGCTTGAGCTTGCCCGCGGCCAACGCCGCGCGCGCATCGCCGTCGGGCTGCCACGTGCCGCGGTCCCAGACGATCACCGTGCCGGCACCGTACTGGCCCGGCGGGATCGTGCCCTCGAAGCCGCCGTACGACAGCGGATGGTCCTCGACCCGCACCGCCATGCGCTTCACGTGCGGGTCCAGGCACGGGCCCTTGGGCACGGCCCAGCTCTTGAGCGTGCCGTCGAGCTCGAGCCGGAAGTCGTAGTGCAGCCGGCTCGCGTGGTGCTTCTGGATCACGAAGGACAGCGTGCCCTTGGCGGATTGGCCGCCTGTGCGCGGCTCCGGCGTCTTGCTGAAATCGCGCTTGCGGTGGTAGTGCGCGAGCGCCTCCTTCGCACCCATGGCGATTCCGGGCGTCAGGCCGCGCGGCGGCGGGCAGGGGTCTTCTTGGCGGGCGCGGTCTTGCGCGCGGGCTTCTTGCGGGCGGCCGTCTTGGCTGCAGGCGCTTCTTCCTCGTCTTCTTCGGGCGGCGCAGCCGCAGCCTTGGCGCCCTTGCGCAGGCTGCGCTGCAGCAGTTCGGTGAGGTCGATGATCTTCGCGCTGCCGCGGCCACCGTCCTCGGCCGATTCGGGCTGCGTCACCGACTCGGTGTCGCCGTCCGCGACCTTGCGGTCCACCAGACGCATGATCTCGTCCTTGAACGAGTCCTTGAATTCGTCGGGATCCCAGTCGGAACTCATGTCCTTGACCAGTTCGCCCGCCATCTTGAGTTCGCGCTCCGTGAGACCCGCCGCCTTGGCACCCTCGGCCGGCAGCGGCAGGTCCTTCCAGGGGCGGATGTCCGCGCCCCAGCGCAGCAGGTTGAGCACCAGGCCGGGGCCGGCGGGCACCAGCACGGCCAGGTGCTGCTTGGTCTGGATCACGACGCGCGCAATGCCGACCCGGCCCGTGCGCTGCAGCGTTTCGCGCAGCAAGGCATAGACCTTGGCCCCGCGGTTGATCGGCGCCACGTAATAGGGCCGTTCGAGGTAGACGAAGGGAATGCTGTCGGCCGGCACGAAGGTCTCGATCTCGACCGTCTGCGTGGTCTTGGGGTAGGCCGCGGCGATCTCGGCATCGGTCAGCACCACGTACTGCCCGTCTTCGTAGGCGATGCCCTTGACGATCTGCTCGCGCGCGATTTCCTTGCCGGTCTTCTTGTTCACGCGCTTGTAGCCCACCGGGTCCATGGTGCGCTTGTCGAGCCAGTCGAAGTCGATGCTGTGGTCGGTGGTGGCCGAATAGAGCGCGACCGGGATGTGCACCAGCCCGAAGCTGATGGCACCTTTCCAGAGCACGCGGGGGGTCGACGATTTGGCAGCAGCAGGCATGGCGGGATTCCTCCAGGCTGCAAGCTAGCCTTGTGCTTCGGCTGCGTTTGTAGGAACCCGGCCTTCCCCTTCGTGGGGTGGCACCGATGCGTTCAGAGTCGGCGTTCGCTCGCCACCGCGAAGTAGAACCACTCGGTGCCCGGCAGCGCCTCGGTGTTGGGAAACACCAGGAAGCCGTCGCGCTCGGCGCGCAGCACGCTGCCGTCGGCGCGCACGCCGATGGCTTCGCCCTGGGCCACCGCGTCGAAGGTGGCCCATTCGCGCACGAACTGGTCGTCCTCGTGGGCGCGGTCGGTCACGCTCACCAGCCGCAGCAGCGCGGGCTGCGGCGGTGCAGCCGGGGCCGGCGCATCGACCATGCCGAGCAGGCGCAGCGCCGAGTGGATGGCCGCATGGGCCACCTCGGGCGCGGCCGGGTCGGTGTGCTGCCCGCATTCGAGCGTGACGCCGTAGCCGCCCTGGCTGCGCATGTACTCGTTGGTGCCCCAGCCGAAGGCCAGCGCCGCCTCGTCGGCCGGCTGGCCGCCCGCGCGTTGCGCGAGGCCCGCGGCATAGATGTCGAGCCAGCCCTCGACCACCCGCGGCGTGCCGATGTGCAGCGCCAGCTGGCCTTCCTCGAAGGCGCGGGCGAAGGGCTCGAGCGTGCCGCTGTTGTCGCGCGGGCCGATCATCGAGAAGGCCTCGCCCGCGCTCTGGAAGGAATGCAGATCGAGCAGCACCTCGTGGCGCGCGAGCAGCGGACACAGCAGGTTGGTGAGCCGTGCCTCGTGGTCGGCCGGTGCGTCGCTGGGGCGGAAGGAGCGGTTGAGGTTGCGCTCGCCTTCGCGCCGCAGCAGCCGCCGCGCGAGCGGATTGGCCACCGGCACCAGCGTGAGTTCGCCGCGCGCGAGCCGCAGCGCGCCGCTGTCGAGCTCGGCCCGCAGGCGCTCGATGCCCACGGTGCCGCAGGTCTCGTCGCCGTGCACGCCGCCGAGCACGATCAGCCGCGGGCCGGGCGTGGCCGAGACGAAGCTGTGGATGCGCAGGAGGTCGTCGGGCGGAAATGAAAGCATCGCCGGCGATCCTACAGTGCGCGGTTGGGCGGTCCTACCGGGCTTTTCCGAAGCCCACGCCATAACCGAACCACAGGCGAAAGCCCAAGGAGCCCCCATGACCGCAACGAAGAAGACCCCGCAGAAGCCCGACCAGCCCGACGACGGCAAGACCCGCGCCACGCAGGGCGGCGAATCCTCACCGCGCCTGCCGCACGAGCGCGACGAATCCTCCGACAGCCAGCGCAACACCGACGGCACGGCCACCGAGGTGGGCAAGCGTGCGCACGACGACGTGGAACGCGGCGCGGTCGACACCGACCGCGGCCCGGTGACGGACCGCGTCTACAACGACAAGGTCAAGCGCTGAGCCACACCGGGCAGCGAGAGAGGCGATCAGCTCACAGCGGTCTGAACAGCCCGCACGGTCCAGGCAGCACGCCGCCCGCAGGTGTTCAGGCCGCCAGGTTGGCGCGCATCGACGAGATCACGCCGGCGTAGTCCTTGGTGTTGAAGATCGCGCTGCCGGCCACGAAGGTGTCGGCGCCGGCCGAGGCCACGCGCGCGATGTTGTCGGCCTTGATGCCGCCGTCGACCTCGAGCCGGATGTCGCGACCGCTCTGCTCGATGCGCTTGCGCGCCAATTCGATCTTGCGCAGCGCCGAATCGATGAAGCTCTGGCCGCCGAAACCGGGGTTCACGCTCATGATCAGGATCAGGTCGATGTCGTCGATCGCCCAGTCGAGCGCCTCGAGCCCGGCCCCGGGGTTGAACACCAGGCCCGGCTTGCAGCCCGCGGCGCGGATCGCCTGGATGCTGCGGTGCACGTGCGGCGAGGCGTCCGGATGGAAGCTGATGTAGTCGGCGCCCGCCTGCGCGAAGGCCGCGGCCAGTGCGTCGACCGGCTGGATCATCAGGTGCACGTCGATCGGCACGGGCGTGCCGTCGGGCTTCCTGGCGTGCGGCTTGAGGGCCTGGCACACCATCGGTCCGAAGGTGAGGTTGGGGACGTAGTGGTTGTCCATCACGTCGAAATGGATCCAGTCGGCGCCGGCAGCGATCACGTCGGTCACCTCGGCCCCCAGGCGGGCGAAGTCGGCGGACAGGATCGAGGGCGCGATGCGGTAGGTGGGGCTGCTCATGCTTCGGATTGTCGCAGCGTGCCGCCGGGGCCAACAGTTACCATTCCCGCATGTCCCAGTCCCCCATGAGCGTCCAGGTCGAACCGCGCTACCTCGCCGAGCAATCCTCGCCGGACGACCACGTCTACACCTTCTCCTACACCATCACCGTGACCAACATCGGCAAGGTCGCGGCCCAGCTGATCGCGCGCCACTGGCTGATCAACGACACCTCCGGCCACGCCCAGGAAGTCAAGGGCCTGGGCGTGATCGGCCAGCAACCGCTGCTGGCGCCGGGCGAATCCTTCCGCTACACCAGCGGCTGCCGCCTGCAGGCCGCCAGCGGCACCATGCACGGCAGCTTTTTCGTGGTGGACGAACACGGCGGGCGCCACGACGTGCCGGTGCCGCTGTTCCTGCTCGAAGCCAACACCGACGGCGCGCCTGCTGCGCGCGTGCTGCACTAAGCCCGGCGCCCCGCTTCAGGATGCGCGCCCAGAGCGATCTGTCGACGCTGCTCGCCCGACTCGACCCGGCGGCCGGCACCCCCGAGCGCCACGTCTGGCTGATCGACCTGTTCGACTGGCTGCGCGGCGAACGCGGCACACCGCAGGCCGCGGCGGCGCGCGTGCGCCTGCTGCTCGACGCCATCGACGGGCGGCCCGCGCTGCGCGAGCGCGTGCGGGCCTGGTGGTCGGCCTTCACGCGCGACGTCGACCTCACGGCCCTGCTGGCCGACCACGGCTTCGCGCCGCGCACCGCCTTCCTCAGCGAGCTGAGCGAGCGCCTGCGCCGCAAGCTGCTGCCCGGCACGCCCGAGACCACCGACGCATCGGAACTGTTCCGCATGGTGCTGCCCGGCGACTTCGATGCCCACTGGATCGCGCTGCTCGACGAGGCCACGCTGGTGCGCGTGGGCGAGTTGCTGGCCGATGCGCCGGCGGCCGACGCATCGGATGAATCCGACGCAGCCCCGCGCTGGCGCCACACCGTGATGGACGCCATCACCTACTGCAGCAGCCAGGTCGTCGCCGCTGGCTTCTCGCCCGAACTGCGGCTGCGCATGAGCGACCCGGTGCGGCAGTCGCGTCCCTTCCACACGCTGATGTCCAGCCTGGACGACCTGCGCGACGAGATGTTCCGCGCGCCGCGCGACGAGGCCGCATGGCAGGCCGCCTACCTCGCCTTTCGCGACCGGCTCGATGCCTGCCGGCTGGGCGCCTCCTCGGTCTACACGCACCTCGAGGACCACGGCATCTCGGTCGGCCTGGTGTTCCGGCTGCGGCAGCTGCGCGAGCGCGTGCTGCGCATCCGCGAGCTGCTCGACTGCCTGATGACCCCGGCGCCGCAGGCCAGCGTGGCGCGGCTGGTCGGCAAACTCGTGACGGCCGGCGGCGAGCGCAGCAGCATCCGCGCGCTGATCGCCTCCAACTCCTCGATGCTCGCGGCCAAGGTCACCGAGCGCAGCGCCGAGGCCGGCGAGCACTACATCACGCGCGACCGCGGCGCCTATGCACAGATGGTGCGCAAGGCGGCGGGCGGCGGCGCGCTGACCTCGATCACGGTGCTGCTCAAGTTCGCCATCCTGGCGCTCGGGCTGTCGGCCTTCTGGGGCGGCCTGTGGGCCGGGCTCATGTATGCGGCCAGCTTCGTCGCGATTCAACTGCTGCACCTGACACTGGCCACCAAGCAGCCCGCGATGACCGCGCCGGCCATGGCCGCCAAGCTGCGCGACCTGAAGTCCGAAGGCGCGGTCGATGCTTTCGTCGACGAGGTCACGCACCTGGTGCGCTCGCAGGTCGCAGCGGTGCTGGGCAACGTGCTGGTCGTGGTGCCGGTGGTGCTGGCGATCGTGGCGGCGGCGCAGCAGCTGCTGGGCGCGGCGCCGCTCGACGCGGTGCATGCGGTCGACGTGCTGCACGGCCTGTCGCTGGCGGGGCCGACCGTGCTCTATGCGGCCTTCACCGGAGCGCTGCTGTTCGCGTCCAGCATCGTGGCCGGCTGGACCGAAAACGCCTTTGTCCTGCATCGTCTGGACTCGGCCATGCGTTACAACCCCCGCATCGGCGCCTTCCTCGGCGCCGCCCGTGCCCGCCGCTGGGCCGACTTCATGCGCACACACATCTCCGGCTTCGCTTCGAACATCTCGCTGGGCCTCATGCTGGGCCTGGTGCCGGCGTTCGCGGCCTTCTTCGGCGTGGGCCTGGACGTGCGCCACGTCACGCTCTCGGCCGGCCAGATCGCCGCCGCGGCGGGCGCGCTCGGTCCGGCCGCGCTGCACATGACCGCGCTGTGGTGGGCGGTCGCGGCCGTGCCGCTGATCGGCGCGCTCAACGTGAGCGTGAGCTTCTATTTCGCCTTCCGCCTCGCCCTGCGCGCCCACAGCGTGAACGCTGTCGACCGCGCGCGCATCCGTTCCGCGATCTGGGCCCGATGGCGCAGCCGGCCTGCCAGCTTCTTCGTGCCTGCCCGATGACCTCTTTCATTCCCGCCGATCTCCTGGGCTTCTGGGCCGAATGGGTGCGCCCCTCGGCCGGCCTGCCGACCGTGCTGTGGTCGCTGCTGATCGCGGCGGCCGCGGCCTCGGGCCACCTGGTGCAACGCTACATGGGCATGCCCAAGGTGGTGGGCTACGCCATCGTCGGCACGCTGGTCGGCCTGGCCGGCTTCGAAGGCGCCGTCTGGCCGCTGCAGGGCATCAGCCTGTTCCTGCTCGAGCTGGGCGTGGCCATCGTGCTGTTCGAGGCCGGCGGCCGGCTGCCGCTGCGCTGGTTCCGCCACAACCCGATGCTGCTGCTGCAGAGCCTGCTCGAATCGGCCCTGACCTATTTCGGCGTGTTCTGGACCCTGCACTGGCTGGGCGTGCCCGACCCGGTGGCCAACCCGGTCGCGCTGATCGCCATCGTCGCCTCGCCGGCCGTCTTGAGCCGGGTGGTGATGGACACCGGCGCGTCCGGCCCGGTGACCGAGCGCGCGCTCACGCTCGCCACGCTCAACACCTTCTATGCGCTGGCCCTGGGCTATGCGCAGGCCGGCCTGCTCGAGCGCGGTCCGGCCGGTCTGATCAGCAAGCTCTATCCGGTGCTGGTGGTGCTGGGCGTGTCTTTCGTGGTGGGGGCGGTGCTCGCGCTCGCGATGCGCTCGGCGCTGCGGTTCATGAGCCCGACCAGCGAGAACACCTCGATCCTGCTGCTCGCCCTGATCGGCGCGGGCGCGGCGCTGGCGGCCCACTTCGGCGGCGCCGCACCGCTGGCCGCGCTGATCGGCGGCATCCTGCTCAAGCAGCTCAATCCCAAACCCTGGGCCTGGCCGCGC
Organism: Variovorax frigidus; assembly: GCF_051216515.1. NCBI lineage: Bacteria > Pseudomonadati > Pseudomonadota > Betaproteobacteria > Burkholderiales > Comamonadaceae > Variovorax > Variovorax frigidus. Next base: position 136,044 of record NZ_JBPJZF010000003.1, on the reverse strand, counting down.
CAGCTGGGCACGGCGGCCTCGCTGCTGACCATGCTGATGTTCGTGCTGGTGTCGATCGTCGCCGCACAGGGCGACTGGAGCATGCCGGTGGCCAGCCTGGTGCTGGCCGTGATCGGCGTGCGGCTGGTGGCCAAGATCGCGGGCGTCGCGATCGCCAACAAGGGTAGCGGCACGAGCTGGAAGCAGGCCTTCTGGGTCGGCTGCGCGATGTCGCCGCTGTCGTCGATCGCGCTGCTGATCGCCTCGAACTTCGCCAGCGCCTCGCCGCTGCTGGGCGCGATGATCACGCAGATCATCCTGCCCGCGATCCTGCTGATGGAAGTGCTGGGCGCGGTGCTCGCCACCGTGGCGATCCATGCCTCGGGCGAGAGCCACCGGCCCTGGGCGCCCGAAGCCTTCGCCCGCCCCGAGGAACGCGACACGAGAGACACCCAACGATGAGCACGCAGACCCCTTCGTCCGATGCGAAGCCGGCGCGGCCCGCCGACCGCGGCATCCGGCTCGAGCCCTTCAACAAATCGGAAGCGCTGTCGCTGGGCGTGGAGCTCGAGCTGCAGCTGGTGAACACCAACGACTACGACCTCGCGCCCTATGCCGAGGACATGCTGCGCCTGATGGCGCAGACGCCGCTGCCTGGCAGCGTGGTGCCCGAGATGACCTCGAGCATGATCGAGATCTCGACCGACATCTGCCATTCGGCGCAGGACGTGATCGACCAGCTCACGCCGATCCGCGACGCGCTGGTGAAGAGCGCCGACAAGCTCAACATCGCGGTGCTCGGCGGCGGCACGCATGCCTTCCAGCAGTGGCACGAGCAGCGCATCTACGATAAGCCGCGCTTTCGCGAGCTGTCGGAACTCTACGGCTACCTGAGCAAGCAGTTCACCATCTTCGGCCAGCACGTGCACATCGGCTGCCCCGATGCCGACGCCGCGCTGCTGATGCTGCACCGCATGTCGCGCTACATCCCGCACTTCATCGCGCTGTCGGCTTCCTCGCCCTATGTGCAGGGGCAGGACACGCAGTTCGACTCGGCCCGGCTCAACTCGGTGTTCGCGTTCCCGCTGTCGGGCCGCGCGCCCTTCACGCTCAGCTGGCGCGAATTCGAGAACTACTTCGAGCGCATGACCCGCACCGGCGTGGTCCGCAGCATGAAGGACTTCTACTGGGACATCCGGCCCAAGCCGGAGTTCGGCACCATCGAGATCCGCGTGTTCGACACGCCGCTGACGGTCGAGCGCGCGGCCGCGCTCGCGGGCTACGTGCAATCGCTGGGCGCCTGGTTCCTGCAGGAGCAGCCCTTCACGCCGACCGAGGACGACTACCTGGTCTACACCTACAACCGCTTCCAGGCCTGCCGTTTCGGGCTCGACGCGGTGTATGTCGACCCGGCCACCGGCCAGCACATGCCGCTGCGCGAGCACATCCTGATGACCATGACGCAGCTCGAGTGGCACAGCGAGGCGATCAATGCGAGTCGTTCGATCGCGCAGCTGCGCACCGACGTCGAGGCCGGCCAGAACGACGCGCGCTGGCTGCGCGAGAAGCAGTCGAAGGAAAAGCTGCTGGCCGAAGTGGTCCGGCAGGCCGCGCTGCGTTTCCGCAACCCGCCGAAGTGGCCATGATGGGCGAGTTCGACCTGATCGCGCGCTACTTCACGCGCCCGGCGCAGGGCCGTGCGGCCACCGGTGCCGCGGGCGCCGTGGTGCTCGGCGTGGGCGACGACTGCGCGCTGCTGCAGCCCGCGCCCGGCATGCAGCTGGCCGTGTCGACGGACATGCTGGTCGAGGGCCGGCACTTCCTCTCCACCGTCGACCCGGTGCGGCTCGGCCACAAGTCGCTGGCCGTGAACCTCAGCGACCTGGCGGCCTGCGGCGCCCGGCCGCTGGCCTTCACTCTGGCGCTGTCGCTGCCTTCGGTCGACGAGGGCTGGCTCGACGGCTTCTCGCGCGGCCTGTTCGCGCTGGCCGACGCACACGGCTGCGCGCTGGTGGGCGGCGACACCACGCGCGGCCCGCTCAACATCTGCATCACGGTCTTCGGCGAAGTGCCCCAGGGCGGCGCGCTGCTGCGCTCGGGCGCCAAGGCCGGCGACGACCTCTGGGTCAGCGGCACGCTGGGCGATGCGCGGCTGGCGCTCGAAGTCTTTCGCGGCACGCTCGAACTGCCGGCCGAACTGTTCGCGCTGGCGCGCGCACGCATGGAAACGCCCGCGCCCCGCGTGGCGCTGGGCCAGGCGCTGCGCGGCATCGCGAGCGCGGCCGCCGACGTGAGCGACGGCCTGCTGGGCGACCTGTCGCACATCCTGCGGGCCAGCGGCGTGGGCGCGGTGGTCGACGCCGATGCCGCGGCCGGCTGCATCGCGGCCCGGGCCCATCCGGCCTTCGATCCCGAGGTGCTGGGCGTGGGGATGCAACGCCTGTGCGCGCTCTCGGGCGGCGACGACTACGAGCTGGTGTTCACCGCACCGGCCGCGGCGCGCGAAGCCGTGGCCCAGGCCGGTCGCGTGAGCGCCACCGCGGTGACGCGCATCGGCCGCATCGAGGCCGCGCCCGGCGTGCGCATCGTCGATGCGGCGCGTGCGCCGGTCGAACAGCGCTTCACGTCATTCGATCACTTCGTCTGAGCGGTTGAAGCAGGCGGCTGCAGGCGCTTGAGCCGCACCGCGAGTTCGCGCTCCAGCTGCCGCTCGCCCTGCCTGTGCGCGGCGTCCAGCGCCTGCGCGAAGGCTTCGGCCGCCACCGCGGGCTCGCCCTGTTCCAGCGCGATCAACCCATGCAGACGGCCTGCCGCAGCGAAGCCCGGCTGGTGCACCAGCGCCTGTTCGACATGGCCGCGCGCGCGGGCCAGTTCGCCGCGCCGGTGGTAGGCCAGCGCCAGACCCATGCGCAGCAGCGCGTTGTCGGTGCCCCTGGCCAGCAGCCGTTCCAGGGCCTCCGGCACGGGGCCGCTCGCCTGCGGCGTCGTCATGCGGCCACGCCGAAGTGCAGCACGCCGAAGGCCGCGAGGATCCACAGCAGCAGCAGGAAGTGGGTCTGCTGCAGCGACTCCTGCCGGATCCAGTAGGCCGTCGCCAGGCCGCCCAGCAGCATCGCCATCACCGCGGCCGACAAGGCGGCCAGGCCGAGATCGAACCAGGGCAAGGCGGCCACGCGCGTGCCGTGCAAGGCCCACAGCGCGCAGCCGGTCCAGAGCGCGGCTGCGGCGACGAATTGCAGCGACACCACGCCGATCAAGCCCAGCCGGTGCAGCATCGGCGAGCGGATCGCGCGCCGGCGCAGGGGCGTGTCGATGGCCGGTGCCTCGGCCAGCGGCGCCATCGACAGCGTGCGGCCGACCGCGGCCGCGGCGCCCTGGAAGTCCTGGATGTTGTTGAGCACCGCGAGGCTGGCCCAGAGCGCGAGCCCCAGCGCCTGCGTGCCGGCGAACAGTGCGGTGGCATCGAGGGTCATGCGATGCCTCGCGTCGCGCGCCGGGCCAGCAGGGCGGCCGCCAGCGGCGCCAGCGCAAAGCTGGCGAACAGCCACAGCGCTGCCGACTGCGCGCCGGCCACGCCGCCGGGCGCGCTCAGCCCGGCCGCATTGGCCACCAGACCGGCGATGGCCGCGCCCACGGCCATGCCGTAGAGCTGCACCGTGGTGATCGAGGCCGAGGCAATACCCTCTTCGCCCTTGGGAGCGAGGGCCATCACGCGCGTCAGCAGGTGGGGCCAGCCGATGCCCACGCCCAGGCCGACGGCACTGAGCGCCAGCGCCATGATCGCCAGCGTCGGGCCGGCAGCCAGCGCGCCGCTCGTGGGCACGGCCCAGGCCAGCACGCCCAGGCCCAGCGCCGACAGCACCGGACCGATGCGCAGCAGACGGTCGGCCGCGGCCCCGTGTCGGCCTGAGGAGCCCAGCGAACCCACGCTCCAGCCCGCCGCCATCGCGGCCGTGAGATAGCCCGCGGCCAGCGGGCTGTGGCCCTGCAGCAGTTGCAGGAAATAGGGCACGAAGATCTCGGTGGTGGTGCCGACCAGCAGCAGCGCGATGGCCGCGTAGATCGCGCCCAGCGGCCGACCCAGCGCATAGGCGCCGGTGGGCAGCAGGCGCACCGTGGCGCGCCGGTCCCGGCGGCTGGCCAGCCAGCCCAGGGCCAGGCCGACCCCCACCGCAACGGCCTGCGCCACCAGCGAATCCAGCAGGCCGCCCGTGGCGATCGCCAGCACCGACAGCGCCAGCAGCGCGATCTGGGGCGCGGGCACGCGCGGCAGGGTGTCGGGCCGCTGATGCTGCACGCCGGCCCTGGGCGACAACTGCCAGCTCACCAGCAGCCCCTGCAGCACGGCCAGCGGCAGCAGCGCCCAGAAGGCCCAGCGCCAGTGGCCGGCCTGGGCGAACAGACCGCCCACCGCCGGGCCGCACAAGGTCGCGACGCCCCACATGCCCGAGACCAGCGCCACCGCGCGCGGCCACAGCCGCGGTTCGAACACGCGGCTGATCAGCGCATAGCTCAGGGCCGCGAGGATGCCGCCGCCCAGGCCCTGCACGGTGCGACCGGCCAGCAGCCAGGGCATGGACGTCGCCAGGGCGCAACCCGCCGAGCCTGCGGCGAACACCGCCAGCGCAGCCAGGCAGGCGCCGCGCGGGCCCAGCGCGGCCAGCAGGCGCACCGACAGGGACGCGCCGACGATCGAGCCGACCACGAACAGCGTGGTGCTCCATGCGTACCAGTCGAGCCCGCCGATCTCGCGCACCACCGAGGGCAGCACCGTGGTCACGATGTGCACGTTGACCGCGTGCAGCGCCACGCCGCCGGTCAGCGCGAGCGCGCGCCAGCCGTTGCGGCCGGTGAAGAGTTCGGACCAGCCGGCGGTGTGGTCGGCGGCGGAAGGGGCGGCGTCGGCCGCCGAAGCATGCGAAGTCATGAGCGATCGAGAAGCCGGGGCATGCCGGCGTTAATCCAAGTCAGACCTGGGATATTAGGCTTGCACCCTTAATTAAACAAGCTATTGCTTGCATTAATGGCGACGCAGCCCTGTGCACCCAAGATGCGCGACACTGCCGGGTGATGATGTCCACCGCACCCGAATCCGGCGCCCTGCCGCCCACCGCTTCTTCCGGCTCCGCGCCGCGCCCGCTCGCCACCTCGATGCGCCCGACCTTCCGCTTCATGCTCGCGCACCCGGCGCACCTCATCGCCCTGGGTTTCGGCTCGGGGCTGCCGCGCCGGGCGCCGGGCACCGTGGGCACGCTGTGGGCCTGGGTGGCCTTCCTCGTGATGCAGTTGTGGTTCTCGCCGGCCACCATCGGCTGGGTGATCCTCGCCTCGCTGCCGATCGGCTGGTGGGCCTGCACCGTGACCGCGCGCCACATGAACGTGTCCGACCCGGGCGCCATCGTGTGGGACGAAATCGTGGCCTTCTGGCTGATTCTCTGGCTGGTCACACCGGCCGGTTTCTGGGGCCAGCTCATCGCCTTCGGGCTGTTCCGCTTCTTCGACGCCGCCAAGCCCGGACCGGTGAGGTGGGCCGATGCGCTGTGCAAGCAGAAGACCGCCACGGCCGACACCATGCGCTGGAGCGTGGCCGGCTTCGGCATCATTTTCGACGACCTGGTGGCCGCCTTCTGCACGCTGGTGGTGATCGCGCTGTGGGCGCGCCTGGTGAATGTCGGCTGAGTCGGACATTGCATACTCGGCGCCCATGCACGACGCCTATTCCACCCTGCCCGCCCTCGCCGCCGAGGTCGCCACGCTGCTGCAGCGCCGCGGCTGGATGCTGGCCACGGCCGAAAGCTGCACCGGCGGGCTGATCGCCGCGGCCTGCACCGAACTCTCCGGCTCCAGCGCCTGGTTCGAACGCGGCTTCGTCACCTACTCCAATGCCGCCAAGCACGAATCGATCGGCGTCGACGCGGCGCTGATCGAGGCGCACGGCGCGGTCAGCGAACCCGTGGTGCGCGCGATGGCCGAGGGCGCCGTCGCCCATGCGCAGGCGCAGGTGTCGCTGGCCGTCACCGGCGTGGCCGGCCCGACCGGCGGCACGGCCGACAAGCCGGTGGGCACCGTGTGGTTCGGCTGGTCGGTCGACGGCGTGCTGCGCAGCGAGCGCCGCCGCTTCGACGGCGACCGCGCCGCCGTGCGCGGCGCTACCGCCCACCATGCCCTGCAGACGCTGGCCCTGCTCCTGGCCGACTCACCTTCTCCAGCATCTCCAGCACCATGACCACCACGCCCGAACAAACCATCCGCCGTTTCTACGACGCCTTCGCCCGGCTCGATGCCGACACCATGGCCGCCTGCTATGCGCCCGACGCGACCTTCAAGGACGAAGTGTTCGACCTGCGCGGCACGCGCGAGATCGGCGGCATGTGGAAGCTGCTGGGCAGCAGCACCAAGGCCAAGGGCGCGGACATCTGGAAGCTCACCTACCGCGACGTCAAGGCCGACGGCACCAAGGGCGAAGCCCATTGGGACGCGCACTACCGCTTCAGCGCCACCGGCCGCACCGTGGACAACGCCGTCGATGCGCGCTTCACCTTCACGCCCGAAGGCCTGATCGCCACGCACCGCGACAGCTTTTCCTTCTGGACCTGGGCCCGCCAGGCGCTGGGCCTGCCGGGCCTGCTGCTGGGCTGGTCGCCGAGCCTGCGCCGCAAGGTGCGCGGCACCGCGGCCGCCAACCTCAAGGCCTTCCTTGCCCGCAACCCCTGACTCCGAAAGATCGCACGCCATGGCCGACCTCCGCATCACCAACAACGCCGAACTGCACCGCTACGAGGCCTTTGCCGGCGACGCGCTGGCCGGCTACTGCGAGTACAACCTGCTGACCGACGCCATCATGTTCACGCACACCGAGGTGCTGCCCGAGAACGAAGGCAAGGGCGTGGGCTCGGCGCTCGCCAAGCACGTGCTCGACGCCGCGCGCAGCGAGGGCAAGCACGTGATCCCGGTGTGCCAGTTCATCGCCGGCTACATCCGCAAGCACCGCGACTACGCGGACCTGGTGCGGCCGGACATCCAGCGCGCCTTCAAGATCTGAGAACGCCGACGTGCCCTCGGGCGCTCACGCGCCGTGGCACTTCTTGAACTTCTTCCCGCTGCCGCAAGGGCACGGGTCGTTGCGTCCCGGCGTGGCTTCCTTGCGCATGGTCTCGACGCGCGGGCCCATGCTCTTCCAGAGCTGGCGCAGGTCGTAGACGGCCCAGATGGCCTCGCCGAATTCGTCGAGCCGGCGCTGGCTCACGCTGGGCGGCCCGTCCTCGCTGAACATCGAGAGCTCGGGCTTGCCGGTGTCGTCCTCGGTCAGCGCGACGATCGAATTGAGCGCGTCGTCGAGCATGCCGGCGGCTTCCTTGTCGCGCGGTGCGGCCCAGTCCTCGGGCCAGTTCTCGACCGCGAACATGAAGCCCAGCGCATAGACCTGGGCGAACGAGGGGATGGCCTCGCCGGCCACTTCCTCGCGCTCTTCCTCGGGCAGCGAGGCGATCGCGCCGCGGGTGTCGAGCACCTCGGGCTGGTAGCTGCGGTCGTCGTCGAGCGCCTCGACGTCGGCATCGAGCGCCTGCTCGACCTCGCGCCAGCGGCGCTTCCAGTGCCAGACGAATTCCATCTGCTGCGCGGCGACGAAGCTGTCGCCCAGCAGCACGGGCCAGTACTCCGACGGCGGGATGGCGCGGCGCGAGCAGACCAGCGCGGCGAGGAAGCCCTCGCAGAATTCCCACTGCGGGATCTCGTCGTCCTTCTCGCGCATCGCGTCGAGCAGGGTGTCGAGCAGGTCGAAATCTTCGGGGCCGAGCGCCTTTTCCGCGTTCGGGTTCACCGAGGTCGCAGGGGTGTCGTCGGAGGGCGGGGAAGCGGGGGTATCGGGTGTCGTGGTCATGAAAAGGCCGGATAGAGCCCTCTATGATGCAGCAGGCTCCCGGAGAGACACCATTTCATCCCCCACGTTTTCCTTCTTTCCGGCCCGCTACACCGCCTTTGCGCTGTGCGTGGCGGGCCTTGTCGCCAGTGTCGTCGCCTCCGTCCTGCTGCCGCAGGCATGGTTGGCCTGGCTCGCGCTGGCCGTGTTCGCCACGCTCGCCGGCGTCGGCGTGCACGACCTGCGCCAGGAGCGGCATGCGATTTTGCGCAACTACCCGGTGATCGGCCACCTGCGCTTCCTGCTGGAATTCATCCGGCCGGAGATGCGCCAGTACTTCATCGAGAGCGACAGCGAAGCCGCACCGTTCTCGCGCGCGCAACGTTCGCTGGTCTACCAGCGCGCCAAGGGCGAACCCGACAGCCGGCCTTTCGGCACGCAGCTCAACGTCACGCTTTCGGGCTACGAGTGGATCAACCATTCGATGCAGCCGACGCAACTGGTCGACCACGACTTCCGCATCGTGATCGGCGGCACGCCCAACCCGGCCACGCCCTCGGGCTTCACCTGCACCCAGCCTTACAGCGCCAGCGTGTTCAACATCTCGGCCATGAGTTTCGGCGCGCTGTCGGCCAACGCGATCCTCGCGCTCAACCAGGGCGCGAAGATGGGCGGCTTCGCGCACGACACCGGCGAGGGCTCGATCTCGCAGCACCACCGGGTGCACGGCGGCGACCTGATCTGGGAGATCGGCTCGGGCTATTTCGGCTGTCGCAACGACGATGGCAGCTTCAGCGAGGACCGCTTCATCGTCAACGCGCGCGATCCGCAGGTGAAGATGATCGAGATCAAGCTGAGCCAGGGCGCCAAGCCCGGCCACGGCGGCGTGCTGCCGGCGCCCAAGGTCACGGCCGAGATCGCGGCCGCGCGCGGCGTGCCGATCGGCATCGACTGCATCTCGCCCTCCTCGCACAGCGCCTTCTCCACGCCGATCGAGATGATGCATTTCATCGCCCGGCTGCGCGAGCTGTCGGGCGGCAAACCGACCGGCTTCAAGTTCTGCCTGGGCCACCCGTGGGAGTGGTTCGCGATCGTCAAGGCCATGCTCGAGACCGGCATCACGCCCGACTTCATCGTGGTCGACGGGGCCGAGGGCGGCACCGGCGCGGCGCCGGTGGAGTTCATCGACCATGTGGGCGCGCCGCTGCAGGAAGGCCTGCTGCTGGTGCACAACACGCTGGTGGGCGTGGGCCTGCGCAGCCGCGTCAAGGTCGGTTGCGCCGGCAAGGTGATCACCGCCTTCGACCTGGCACGCATGATGGCGCTGGGCGCCGACTGGTGCAACGCGGGCCGCGGCTTCATGCTCGCGCTGGGCTGCATCCAGGCGCAGAGCTGCCACACCGGCCACTGCCCGACCGGCGTCACCACCCAGGACCCGGTGCGCCAGCAGGCGCTGGTGGTGCCGGCCAAGGCCGACCGGGTGCGCAACTTCCATCGCAGCACGCTGCATGCGCTGCAGGAACTGGTGCAGGCCGCGGGCCTCGACCATCCGCAGCAGATCACCGCGCACCACATCGTGCGGCGCATCTCCGACACCGAAGTCCGCCTGCTGAGCAACCTCGTGATGCAAGTGCAGCCCGGCGCCCTGCTCGGGCCACTCGACCAGCAGCACACGGTGTTCCGCATGTACTGGCCGCTGGCCAGTGCGCGGAGCTTCCAGCCCATGGCCCAGGACATGCCTGAACCCCAAGACCAGGCCCTCGCCGCATGACCCCCCTGCAACGCGGCCGCGGCAGCACGTCGACGCGCGTGCAGATGCGCAAGGGCATGGCCTCCGCGCCGGCACCGCTCGGCCCCGCCACCGCCGACGTGCAGCACGACGGCTACGCCGATTTCCTGCACACCATGCTGCCCCGGCAAGCCGACACCGTCGCGAGCCACCGGCTCGGCCAGGAGCGCGTGTGGCTCAAGAAGGCCGGTCCGCGGCACGGCAAATGGGGCTACCGCGTGATGGCGCTGTTCGCCCATGCACTGCGGCTCGACATCATCAAGCCGGTGCCCAATCCGGGCGGCGAGGCGGCCGTCGCCATCGAGGCCCGGCGCCTGCGCGAACTGGGCGCGGCCGGGCTGCGCGTGCCCGTGGTGCTGGCGCAGGAAGCCGGCGGCCTGCTGCTGTCGGACCTGGGCCAGAGCCATGCCACCGTGACCGTGCAGGAACGCATCGAGCAGGCCGCCGCAGCCGGCCCGGCCTCGCTGTTGGCCGTGTGGCGCGAGGGGCTGGAAGCCATCGCCGCGGTGCATGCACGCGGCGTCTACCTGAGCCAGGCCTTCGACCGCAATCTGGTCCAGTGCCCCGATGGCGTGATCGGCTACATCGACTTCGAGGACGACCCGGGCGAGACCCTGGACCTGACCGATTGCCAGGTGCGCGACTGGCTCAGCTACCTGCACTCCACCGCGATGCTGGTGCGCGCCGCAGCGCCCCAGGCCGCGGGCGAGCAGTGGCACGCAGCGCAAGCCGGCGCCAGCGAGGCCGTGCGCGAGCGCATCGCCGAGGCCTCGCGCCGCATGCGCTGGCTGCGCAAGCTGCCCGCGAGCCGACGCTGGGGCCGCGACACACAACGTGTGCGCGCGCTGGCACGGCTGCTGGGGCGCTGGTACCCGGACGCCCCTCAGTAGCTGGGCCCGACCGCCACGCCCAGCGTGGCCAGCCGCTTGCGCATCACCAGCACCGCCTGGTCCTTGCTCAGCAGGCGCGCACGGTGCGCCACCGCGAGGTCGATGAAGATCTGGTCGTCCGGGTCCTTGCAGACGAAGCGCGCGCGCGGCGGCGTGTCGGCCACCACCTGCACCTGCGCATCGAAGGCGGCCAGCACGGCCTCGGGCGCGCGCGTATCCTTCGCGAGCCGCCGCACGATCAGCGGATAGCCCAGCACGCGCGCGAGTTCGACGCGCATCGCCGGCGTGGCCAGCCACTGCAGCAGGCCCGCGGCCAGCGCGGTGCGCAACGCGGCCCAGCGCGGGTCGTCGAACACCAGCAGGTCGAGCACGATGTTGGTGTCGATGACGATCGCAGCGCTGTCGGAAGAAGGATCGAGGGTCACGAGAACAGGGCCGGCTTGGCCACCATGAGATAGAAGATGCCCAGCATCGCCACGAAGGCCGGATAGCCCAGCCATTCCCAGTAGCGCGCATAGCGGGCGAAGCGCTCGGGCAGCGGCGTCCCATCGCGCGCGGCCGTCTGCGCCATCGCGGCCAGCCGCAACTGCAGCCACACCACGGGCAGCCAGCAGGCGCCGGCCACGACGAACAGCACCAGCGACAGCATCAGCCAGGGCGTGCTCAGCGGCAGGCCCGCGAGGTGCGCCATCGCGAGGCCGGTGGCCGGCTGCAGCACGATGGTGGGCGTGGTGAACCACCAGTCGGCCCGCACCACCAGCCGTGCCACCACGGCCTGCGCCGCCACGCTGCCGCTGCGGTTGGCGAAGAACATGTAGTAGGCCGAGCCGAAGCCGGTGCCGACCAGCACCACGCTCGACAGGATGTGCACCCACTTGAGGGTCAGGTAGAGGCTCATGTTCGTTGGCTCGAAAGCAGCCACAGCGCCGCGGCGATGGGCAGGTTCTTGGTCAGCGGCCCGAGCGGATGCAGCCACAGCGCGGGCAGCAACGCCGTCGCGACCACGGTCATGCCGAGCATCGCGGCCAGCGCGGCGAGGTACACGGCGCGCGTCGGTCGCAGCCACAGCAGCAGGCCCAGCACCGCATCGACCGCCGCGCCGCCGAGGATCAGGCCGCGCCGCAACGCCGGGTCGTCGAGGCCGGCCGCGACCAGCAGCGCGGTGCTCTGGCCGTTCAGCTCCCAGACGCTGGCCACCGCGGTCGCGAGCCACACGAAGACCAGGCTGAAGCGCAGCCACGACATGTCACGAGACGCCGCGTTCACGACCAGACGTCCGATGCGGTCTCGACGCGCAGATCGGTCACCATGCCCCAGCGCGCGAACTCGGGCGCGAAGTCGGCCAGCGCCAACAGGCCGCTGCTCGTGAATGCGCCCACGGGGGCGGGCTCGCCGCGCGCCCAGCGGCGGGCCAGCAGGATCGCGGCCATGCAGGGGATCTCGGGGCCGTGGTCGTCGTCGGCCGCGATGTGCCAGGCCACGCGGGCCGGCTGGCCTGCCGCGTCGAGGCCCTGTACGCGCACGACCATGCCGCCCAGCGCGGAGCCGAGGAAATCGATGGTGCCCGCGGCCGTGTTGAGCCATTTCGCCCAGCGCGCGGGATCGGGCAGCAGGCCGGCGCCGCGCAGCGCCGCCAGCGTGGCGAAGGCGCGCTGCGCGAAGCCCAGCTCGAGCGCGGCGCGGAACATCACGCGCTGCGACACGCCATAGCGCGCCGGAAAGAGTTCGAGGTCGGGGATGTCGCACAGCGCACCCAGCCGCGGACGCAGCCGCTCGAAGCGCACGCGCGCAGGCCGGGCCCAGCCGCGCTGCATCTGCCAGCGGCCGTCGTCCCAGACCGCGATCGGCGCGCCGCAGTAGCCCAGCACCGCCGCCATCGTGGCCTCGCCGCGCGGTGCGGTCTGGGCCGGCGCGATGCAGGTGTCGATCACGTCGATGCGCTGCCAGCCGCGCGCGAGTTCGTCCACCACGGCCGAGGACAGCGCGGGCACCGTGCTCGCGCCGCAGACGGCGCTGCGGCCGGCGGCGCGAAAGCGCGCATCGAGTGCAGCAGGAAAATCGCAGACGAAGCGGCGCCCGTCCGAGAGATCGATGTAGTGCGCACCGGCCGCCGCGGCCGCCTGGGCCACGCCGTAGCCCTGCACCTGGAACGGCCCGGCCGTGTGGATCAGCAGCCCGATGCCGAGCCGGCGCAACTGCGCGGCGAAGTCGGCGGCCGACAGGTCGATGGCGATGCCGACGGCACCGTGCCCGACCTCGGCCGCCAACGCCTCGGCGCGCCGCAGGTCGCGGCCGCCGATGCACAGCGCGATGGCGGGATCGCCGGCCAGCGCGCGCACGATGCGCGCACCGAAATTGCCGTAGCCGCCCAGGACCAGGGTCTTCACGAAGCGCCGGCCCAGCGGCCGCCGCTCAAGAACGCGCTCAACGCTCGATCGTGAGTGCGACGCCCATGCCGCCGCCGATGCACAGCGAGGCGATGCCCTTCTTGGCGTTCTGGCGCTTCATCTCGTGCAGCAGCGTCACGAGGATGCGGCAGCCGGACGCGCCGATCGGATGGCCGATGGCGATCGCGCCGCCGTTGACGTTGACCTTGCTCACGTCCCAGCCCATCTCGCGGTTCACCGCGCAGGCCTGGGCCGCGAAGGCTTCGTTGATTTCGAGCACGTCGAGGTCGGCGGCCTTCCAGCCCGCGCGCTCCAGCGCCTTCTTCGATGCGCCCACCGGGCCCATGCCCATGATCGCGGGGTCGAGGCCCACGGTGGCGTAGCTCGCGATGCGGCCCAGCGGCGTCAGGCCCAGTGCGGCGGCCTTCTTGGCCGTCATCACCATCACGGCGGCGGCGCCGTCGTTGAGGCCCGAGGCGTTGCCGGCCGTCACGCCGCCGGCCTTGTCGAAGGCGGGGCGCAGTGCGGCCAGGCCTTCGGCGCTCGACTTGCGGTTGATGAACTCGTCCTGGTCGAAGACGATCGCGTCGCCCTTCTTCTGCGGGATGGTGACGGCCGTGATCTCGTCCTTGAACTTGCCGGCGTCCTGCGCGGCCGCGGCCTTGGTCTGGCTGCCCAGCGCGAGTTCGTCCTGCGATGCGCGGTCGATGTTGTATTGCTTGGCCACGTTCTCGGCCGTGATGCCCATGTGGTACTGGTTGTAGACGTCCCACAGGCCGTCGACGATCATGGTGTCGACCAGCTTCCAGTCGCCCATGCGCTGGCCGTTGCGCGAATTCGGCAGCACGTGCGGCGCCAGGCTCATGTTCTCCTGGCCGCCCGCGATCACGATCTCGCTGTCGCCCGTGGCCACGGCCTGCGCCGCGAGCATCACGGCCTTCAGGCCCGAACCGCAGACCGCATTGATGGTCAGGCCCGGCGTGGCCTTGGTCAGGCCGCCCTTGAGCAAGGCCTGGCGCGCCGGGTTCTGGCCCGCGCCCGCGGCCAGCACCTGGCCCATGATGACTTCGCCGATCTCCTCGGGCGAGCGGCCGGCACGCGCCAGCACTTCCTTGATCACGATGGCGCCGAGGTCGGTGGCGGCGATGCCGGCCAGCGAGCCGCCGAACTTGCCGACGGCCGTGCGTGCGGCTGAAACGATGACGATGTCTTCCATGATGGATGCTCCGTTGCTTTGGGCTTGAATAGAAAAAGGAAAAGGATGTTCAGGCGCGGGCCTTGACGTAGCGTCCCGGCGCCGGTTCGCTCGCGGCATAGCTGCGGCCCTTGCCGTAGGCCTTGGGTGCCGCGATCTGCTTGCCGGCATGGCCCTTGAGCCATTGCGACCAGTCGGTCCACCAGCTGCCCGGATGCTCGACCGCGCCGGCCAGCCAGTCCGACTGCGCCTGCGGCAGCTTGCCGTCTTCGCGGATCCAGTGGCTGCGTTTCTTCTTGGCCGGCGGGTTGATCACGCCGGCGATGTGGCCCGAGGCGCCCATCACGAAGCGCTTCTTGCCGGTCAGCAGCTGGGTCGAGGCGTAGGCGCCGCCGATGGGCACGATGTGGTCCTCGCGCGAGCCGTAGATGTAGGCCGGAATGTCGATGCGGCCCAGGTCGATCTTCTCGCCGCAGACGGTCAGCGCATCGGGCTGGGCCAGCTTGTTCTCGAGGTAGGTGTTGCGCAGGTACCAGGCATAGAACGGGCCCGGCAGGTTGGTCGCGTCGCTGTTCCAGTAGAGCAGGTCGAAGGGCGGCGGGGTCTCGCCCTTGAGGTAGTTGCCCACCACGTAGTTCCACACCAGGTCGTTGGGGCGCAGGAAGCTGAAGGTCGACGCCAGGTCCATGCCCGGCAGCACGCCGCCCTGCCCCATCTGCGCTTCGCGCAGCTTCACCATCGCCTCGTCGATGAAGATGTCGAGGATGCCGGTGTCCTGGAAGTCGAGCAGCGTGGTCAGCAGCGTGACCGAGGCCGCCGGCTTCTCGCCGCGCGCGGCCAGCACGGCCAGCGCGGTGCCCAGGATCGTGCCGCCGACGCAGAAGCCCAGCGCGTTGATCTTCGCGTCCTTGCCCTGGCCGCCGATCTCCTGCACCACGTGGATGGCCTTGATGGCCGCGTCCTCGATGTAGCGGTCCCAGGTGAACTCGCGCATCGACTCGTCGGGGTTGCGCCAGCTCACGACGAACACGCGATGGCCCTGCTCGACCGCATAGCGGATCAGCGAGTTCTCGGGTTGCAGGTCGAGGATGTAGAACTTGTTGATGCAGGGAGGCACCAGCAGGAAGGGCCGCTCGTGGACCTTGGCCGTGAGCGGCTTGTATTCGAGCAGCTGGAACAGCTCGTTCTCGAACACGACCGCGCCCTCGGTGGTCGCGACGTTGCGACCCACCTCGAAGGCGCTCTCGTCGGTCATGCTCAGGTGGCCCTGCTGGATGTCGTGGACCAGGTTCTGCACGCCCTTGGCGATGCTTTCGCCACGGCTTTCCAGCGCCTTCTGCTGGGCCTCGGCATTGAAGGCCAGCGAGTTGCTGGGCGAGGACGCCGCCAGCCATTGCTCGATGGCGAAGCGCAGGCGGGCACGCGTCTTGGCATCGGACTCGACCGCATCGGCCATGCCGAGCAGCGTGCGTGCATTGAGCAGGTAGACCGCGGCGGCGAAGGCCGACAACGGGTTGTGGGTCCAGGCCTCGCCGGCGAAGCGCTTGTCGGCGGCCGGCTGGGCGGTGAGTCCCTGGCGCCAGAGCGTGCCGGCTTCGGCCACGTACTGTTCCTGGATCGCCTTGAGCTTGTCGGCGGCGAAGGTGAAGCGCGGTATCTCGGGTGCGGCACCCGGTGTGCCCATCGACTGGAAGGACGTCAGGGCCTTCTGCCAGCCTTGGGTCAGTGCTTCCTGGAACGGGGTGAAGGCATCGGAGGATGCGGCCTGCTGCTTCATGGGTTCTCCTGGTTCCTGGACTGCTTTTGAATTTGAGTATCCTGCATTCGATGGGCCGCCACAACGCGACGCCCCCTTCATTTCAGCTTTCTCCTTCCCTCATTCGCACCCCATGTCCCTCTACCTCGTGATCATCGCCTGGCTCTACGTCACCGTGATGATGGCCGTGGCCGAAGCCACCAACACGAACGGCACGGTGCTCGGCGCCATCTTCACCTTTCTACTCTATGGCCTGCTGCCACTCTCCCTGGTGGTTTACCTGATGAGCACGCCCGCGCGGCGCCGCGTGCTGAAGGAAAAGGAGGCTGCGGCACAGGAGGCGGCGCGCCGTGCGGCCGCGGACAAGGCCGCGGCTGCCGCGGCATCAACCACGCCAGATGCAGGCGGCGAAACGCCCGCTGACACCGTCGCGCCGGTGCGAGAAAAACCGTAACGGATTGCGCACCGTGCACCAGGCCTCGCTGCCGTCGTTGCCGTAGATCCCGGCAATGCCCGCGGCTTGCAGCCGCTGACGCGCGAGCGCTGGCAGATCGGCCCACCACTTGCCGGCGGTGCCGGTCGGGTGAAAGCACTGCGCAGCCTCGGCCGACCGGGCCTCGAAGGCGGCCTTGACCTCGTCGCCGACCTCGAAGGCCCGGGGTCCGATGCAGGGGCCGAGCCAGGCGATGGGCCGCTCGCCTTCGAAACGGTCGACGGTGCGCTCGAGCACGCCCGCGGCCAGGCCGCGCCAGCCCGCATGCGCGGCCGCCACGCGCCGGCCCTGCAGGTCGGTGAACAGCACCGGCAGGCAGTCGGCCACCATCATCGTGCAGGCCAGGCCCTGGTGCGTCGTGGTGCAGGCATCGGCCACCGCCCCGTCGGGCGTGTCGGCCTGCAGCGCCAGCACGTCGGCGCCATGGACTTGCTGAAGGAACACAGCCTGCGCACCGATGGCCGCGCGCAGTTGCGCCCGGTTGGCCGCGACGTGCGCCGGGTCATCGCCCACGTGGTCGCCGAGGTTCAGGCCGCGCCAGGCGCCCTGCGAGACGCCGCCGGCACGCGTGGTGCACACGGCATGCACGCCCGCCGGCGCGGGCCAGTCGGGCTGCAGCCAGTCCACCGCTGGCGTCATGACTCAGCGTCGGGGCAACGGGAAGGTTGAGCCCGTTGAAAGGCATCGAGCTGCATCGCCGCTTCATACGCCGCCATCGTGCGCGGCAGGCCGCTCAGGTCGGCATCGAAACGCTGGGCGTTGAAGATCTGGGGCACCAGGCAGCAGTCGGCCAGCGTGGGCGTGTGGCCGTAGCAGTAGAGGCTCGCGGGCAGGCGCGCCAGCTGCCGCTCGAAAGCCTCCAGCCCTTCGCGCACCCAGTGGCGGTACCAGGCGTTCTTGGCGGCCTCGTCGACCTTGAGCTCGCGCACCAGGTACTTGAGCACGCGCAGGTTGTTGATGGGGTGGATCTCGCAGGCGATCATCTGCGCCAGCGCACGCACGCGTTGGCGGCCGACCGGGTCGTGCGGCAGCAGCGGCGGCTCGGGGTGCAGTTCGTCGAGGTATTCGATGATCGCCATCGACTGCGAGAACAGCTCGCCGCCCGCCGACGCGTCTTCTTCCAGCACCGGCACCAGCATGTCGGCCGACAGCGTGTTGAACGGCGCCTGCAGGTTCTCGCCGCGCGCGATGTGCACCGGCACGTAGTCGTAGGCCAGGCCCTTGAGGTTCAGCGCGATGCGCACGCGGTACGAGGAGGAGGAGCGAAAGTAGTTGTGCAGCTTCATCATGCATCGAGCATATCGCGGCCCCTGCGCGCCGAGGGCTCGGCCCACGGGATCCGGGGCCTATCACGCCCCGATGACGAAGCGCGGCGCATGCCCCCTCGCTGCACGGGTTTACCCTGAGCTGTCACACAAGGTTTCTCTAATCGGGAGGCACCCGGCAACGGGCGCCATGCGCATGTCCGGCGCCCTCGCGCAAGCAGGCCGCCGGCATCCCTCCAACGAAGAAACGACCTCCATGAAACACACCCTCGTCGCCATCGCGGCCCTGACCGCCGCCGCCGGCGCCTTCGCCCAATCCAACGTCCAACTGTTCGGTGTGCTCGATGCTTCGCTGGCCCACATCAAGGCCGGCAATGCCAGCATCACCGGCCTGGCCAACGGCGGCCAGTCGAGCAGCCGCCTGGGCTTCCGCGGCGTCGAAGACCTCGGCGGCGGCCTGGCCGCGGGCTTCTGGCTCGAAGCCGGCATCAACGTCGACAACGGCAACAGCGCCGGCTTCTCCTTCGACCGCCGCTCGACCGTGAGCCTGTCGACCAACGAACTGGGCGAGCTGCGCCTGGGCCGCGACAAGTCGCCGGCCTACCTGAACATCGAGACCTTCGATCCCTTCGGCGACGTCGGCGTCGGCGGCATCGGCGGCTCGAACCTGGTCGGCAGCGCCAGCTCGGCCGTCGGCACGCCCGAAGGCAGCGCGCCCAAGCGCACCAGCAACGGCATCAGCTACCTGCTGCCCGCCACGCTGGGCGGCTTCTACGGCCAGGTCCAGTACGCCTTCGGCGAGCAGGTCTCGAACGTGATCAACGACACGCTGCGCGATTCGGTCGCCCTGCGCCTGGGCTACGGTTCGGGTCCGCTGAACGCGGCCCTGGGCTACGGCGAGACGCGCGGCGGCACCACCGCCGTGGGCGTGGATTACAAGTCGGCCAACATCGGCGCCTCGTACAACTTCGGCGTCGCCAAGCCGATGATCCTGTTCGCGACCGAGCGCGGCAACGGCCGCCGCGTCGACCTGCTGGGCGTGGGCGTCACCGTGCCCGTGGGCGCCGGCGAGATCCGCGCGGCCTACAGCCACTTCCAGCGCAAGGACATCGACAACGCCGACTCGGACAAGCTGGCACTGGGCTACGGCTACAACCTGTCCAAGCGCACGCAGCTCTACGGCACCATCTCGCGCGTGAGCAACGACGACCGCGCCAACCGCGGCCTGGCCGTGTCCTCGTCCTCGCTCGCCAGCCCGACCATCGCGCTGGGCAGCAACGTCTCCGGCTACGAACTGGGCCTGCGCCACAGCTTCTGATCCCCGCCGGCCGCCTCCACCGGCCCTGACTTGACGCGTGCCGCGCCGCCCCTGCGAAGGGGCGCCGCGGCACGTCTTCGTTGCGCCTCTGGCAAACTGCCGTTCTCGCTTCAAAGGACGAACAAGCAAATGGCTTCCGAGTACGTTTTCCCCGCGCCGGCCGTGGTCAGCATCCCCGTCGCCGGCCAGCCCGCCCGCTTCCCGGTGCACCGCATCTACTGCGTGGGCCGCAACTACGAAGAACATGCCAAGGAAATGGGCTTCACCGGCCGCGAGCCGCCCTTCTTCTTCATGAAGCCGGCCGACGCGGTGGTGGTGGTCGATGCGGGCCAGACCGGCACCATGGCCTACCCCTCGCTCACGCACAACCTGCACCACGAGATCGAGCTCGTGGTGGCGATCGGCACCGGGGGCAAGAACATCGCCGCGGCCGATGCGCACAAGCACATCTTCGGCTACGCCGT
Organism: Variovorax frigidus; assembly: GCF_051216515.1. Classification (NCBI taxonomy): domain Bacteria; kingdom Pseudomonadati; phylum Pseudomonadota; class Betaproteobacteria; order Burkholderiales; family Comamonadaceae; genus Variovorax; species Variovorax frigidus. The sequence goes on along the minus strand of NZ_JBPJZF010000003.1, from coordinate 116,647 downwards.
GGGCCTGGACATGACCCGCCGGGACCTGCAGGGCGAGATGAAGAAGCAGGGCCGCCCCTGGGACATCGGCAAGAGCTTCGAGCAGAGCGCGCCCATCGGCCCGATCGTGCCGGTGGCCCAGGCCGGCGATGCGCCCAACGCCGAGATCGCGCTGCAGGTGAACGGCACCGACCGCCAGCGCAGCACGGTGAGCAAGCTGATCTGGAACATCGCCGAGACCATCGAGCATCTGTCGGCCGCCTGGGATCTGCAGCCCGGCGACCTGATCTTCACCGGCACGCCCGAAGGCGTGGCCGCGGTGGTCAAGGGCGACACGCTGGTCGGGACGGTGGCCGGCCTGCCGTCGCTCACCGTCAAGATCGTCTGAGCGATGAGCGTCGTCCACCTCCCCATCAAGCACTGCAAGAACTGCGGCACGGCCGTGGTCTACCGCGTGCCCGACGACGGCGACACGCGCGAGCGCGCCGTGTGCCCGGCCTGCCACACCATCCATTACGAGAATCCGGTCAACGTGGTCGGCACGATCCCCGTGCTGGGCGATCGCGTGCTGCTGTGCAAGCGCAACATCGAGCCGCGCTGGGGCAAGTGGACGCTGCCGGCCGGCTTCATGGAGCTCAACGAATCGACGGCCCAGGGTGCCGCGCGCGAGACCGATGAAGAGGCCGGCGCGCATTACGAAATGGAAGGCCTGTTCGCCGTGATGAGCGTGATCCGCGTCGGCCAGGTCCACCTGTTCTATCGCGCCCGCCTGCTCGACGACGTGTTCGATCCGGGCCACGAGACCATCGAGGCGAAGCTCTTCACCGAGGAAGAGATTCCCTGGGACGAGATCGCCTTCCGCACCGTGCGCGAGACGCTGCGCTGCTACTTCGACGACCGCCGCCGCGGAGATTTCGACCGCGTCCACACCCTCGACATCACGTGAGCCTTTCATGAAGATCCAACGCCTCGCCTTCGTTTTCCTCGGCGCCATCGCCGCCTGCACGGCCGGTGCCGAGCAGGTGGGCGAGGTCGACACGGTCTTCAAGTTCATCGGCCCCGACCACAAGATCGTGGTCGAAGCCTACGACGACCCGCAGGTCGCCGGCGTGACCTGCTATGTCTCGCGCGCCAAGACGGGCGGGGTGAAGGGCGCGTTCGGCCTGGCCGAGGACAAGGCCGAGGCGTCGATCGCCTGCCGCCAGGTCGGCCCGGTGAGCTTCACCGAAGCGCTCAAGAAGCGCGACGAGATCTTCAGCGAGCGCCAGTCGATCATGTTCAAGCGCCTGCGCGTGGTACGCATGGTCGACCCCAAGCGCAACACGCTGATCTACCTGAGCTACTCCGACCGGCTGGTCGAGGGCTCGCCGCAGAACAGCGTGACCGCGGTGCCGGTGGACCGGGCCATGCCCATTCCGGTGAAGTAGGGAAAGCGGCCCCGCACGGATGACCACAGCCCCCGGCAACGCCGTCCGCGAACTCTATGCCGCGCTGTGGCGCTTCGCAGAAGGCGCGCGCGGCCAGTTGCTGGGCGCCACGGCCTTGCTCACCGGCTCGCAACTGGTCAAGCTGACCCTGCCCTATCTCGCGGGCCAGGCCATCAACGCATTGCAACGCGGCGACCTGCGCGGCTCGGGCGGCTGGATCGCCACGCTGACAGGGGTCTACCTCTTCTCGTGGATGCTGCACGGCCCCGGCCGCATCCTCGAACGCAACGTCGGCGTGCATGTGCGCGAATCGCTGGCCGACCAGCTCTATGTGCGCCTCGCCGCAGCGCCGCTGGTCTGGCACGACGGCCACCATTCGGGCGAGCTGCAGCACCGCGTGCACCAGGCCAGCCGCGCACTCTCGGACTTCGCGCAGAACCAGTTCATCTGGCTCACCAACGGCGTCAACATCGTCGGGCCGCTGGTGGCGTTGACGCTGCTGTCGCGAACCAGCGGGATCACCGCGCTCGCAGGCTATGTGGTGATCGGCCTGATCATCCTGCGCATCGACCGCGCGCTGATGCGGCTCGCACGCACCGAGAACGACGCCGACCGGCGCTATGTGGCCGCGCTGCTCGATTTCGTCGGCAACACCTCGACCGTGATCGGGCTGCGCCTGCAGGGTGCCTCGCGCCTGCTGCTGCGCGCACGCATGGCGGCCATCTCGGTGCCGCTCAAGCGCACCGTGGTCCTCAACGAAGGCAAGTGGTTCACCGTCGACATGCTGGGCCTGATGCTGACCTGGGGCCTGGTGGTGCTGTACGTGTGGCAGTCGCGCACGCCGGGCCAGGCGGTGCTGCTGGGCTCGGTCTTCATGATCTACCAGTACGCGCAGCAGGCGGCCGGCGTGGTGTCGTCGATGGCGGCCAACTTCCAGTTCTTCGCGCGCATGCACACCGACTACGGCAGCGCGACGCCGATCTGGGAAGCGCCGCACGGCCCGGCGCTGACCACCCCGCCCGAGCAGGTGCCCGCGCACGAGCGCATCGACGCCGACGCGCGCTGGTCGCAACTCACGCTGGCGGGCCTAGTCTGGGACTACGCGCGGCGCGGTACGGCCGTCGAAGGCGAGACCGTGCGCAGCGGGCTGCACGACGTGGCACTCACGCTGCGCCGCGGCCAGCGCGTCGCGCTGGTCGGCCCCAGCGGCGGCGGCAAGAGCACGCTGCTGCGGTTGCTGGCCGGCCTCTACGCACCGCAGGCCGGCACGCTGGCCTTCGACGGACAGGCCGCCGAGTGGGGTCGCTTGCGCCAGATCGCCACGCTGATCCCGCAGGAGACCGAGGTGTTCGAAGCCAGCGTGCGCGAGAACCTCACCTTCGGCCGCCCCGGCGACGACGCCACGCTGCTGGCCGCGCTGCATGCCAGCGCCTTCGACGAAGTGCTTGCCGCCACGCAGGGCAGCCTCGACACGCCGCTGTCGGAACGCGGCTTCAACCTTTCGGGCGGACAGCGCCAGCGGCTGTGCCTGGCACGCGGCGTGCTCGCGGCGCAGGGCAGCACGCTGCTGCTGCTCGACGAGCCCACGAGCGCGCTCGACGCCGCCACCGAGGCGCGCGTGCTCGAACGCATCGCGAACGCCTTCCCCGAAGCCTGCGTGGTGGCCTCGATCCACCGGCTCAGCCTGCTCGACCGCTTCGACACCGTGGTGCTGATGGAAGCCGGCCGCGTGCTCGACGCCGGCCCGCGCGAGGCCGTGCTGGCCCGGCAACCGTTGCTGCAGCGCATGGTCGCGCCGCAGTGAGTCCGGCTTTGGGGAACCCTGCCGGGCAAATGCGTTCCAATCGACCCATGTCCCGTTCCACTTCACCCCCCTCCCTGCGCGCCATGCTGCGCGGCGGCCTCGCGGCGCTGGCCACCTTCGGCCTGCTGGCCTGCACCACCACCACACCCACGCCGGGCCCGGGCAAGTCCGCCCCGGCCGCGGCGCCGCAGGCCAAAGCGATCTTCATCCGTCCCGCACCCGGTGCCACGCTCGCGCGCTTCGACGGCAACCGCAACAAGGGACTCGACATCGCAGGCAACGCGGGCGACCCGATCGTCGCCTCGGCCGACGGCCGCGTGGTCTTCGTGGGCGGGCAGCTGCGCGGCTACGGCAACATGGTCATCATCAAGCACAACGAGACCTTCCTCTCCGCCTATGCCCACAACCGGGCGATCGTGGTCAAGGAGAACGAGATCGTGCGCCAGGGCCAGAAGATCGCAGAGATGGGCCAGAGCGACGCCGACCGCGTGAAGCTGCACTTCGAGATCCGCAAGAACGGCACGGCGGTCAATCCCGAGCCCTACCTCAACGGCGCGGCGCGCTAGGCCTTCAGGCCTGCGGCAGGCCGGGCGAAAGACGCCCGCCCGCGGCGGCACTCAAGCCGCCTGCATCGCCGGTATTGCGCGCATCGAACCAGTCGAGCAGGGCCGGTGCATCCATCGGCCTGGCATAGAAAAAGCCCTGCAGTTCGTCGCAGCCCATGGCCAGCAGCAGGTCGCGCTGCGCCTGCGTCTCCACTCCCTCGGCCACCACGCCCAAACCCAGCGCGTGCGCCAGGCGGATCACGGCGTCGACCACGGCACGTGCGTCCTCCTGGGTCTCGAGGTCCTGCACGAAGCTGCGATCGATCTTCACCTGGCGCGCCGGCAACTGGCGCAGATGGCTCAGGCTCGAGTAGCCGGTGCCGAAGTCGTCGATCGAGAGGAACACGCCGATGCGTGCCAGGCCCGCGATCGTGCGTTCGGTGGCGCGGAAGTCCTCCATCGCCAGCGACTCGGTGATCTCGCACAGCAGCAGCGACGCCGGCACGCCGTGCCGCGCCAGCGACTGCCCCACACGCTCCGCGAAGTCGGCCTCGCGCAGCTGCATGACCGACAGGTTCACGGCCACCGACATGGTCATGCCTTGCGCCTGCCACTGGGCGATCTGGCGGCAGGCCTCGTCGATGATCCAGTCGCCCAGGCGCACGATCAGGCCGAAGCGCTCGGCCAGGCCGATGAAATGCACCGGCGCGATGAGCCCGCGTTGCGGATGGTTCCAGCGCACCAGCGCCTCGACGCCGCTCGTGTGCTTGCTCTGCCCGTCGATCTTGGGCTGGTAGTACAGCTCGAACTGCTTGAGCTCGAGCGCCTGGCGCAGGTCGCTCTGCAGCTCGAGCTGCAAGGAGGCGTCGGCCCCCATGGAGGACTCGAACATCGCGTAGTTGCCACCTCCCGCGCGCTTGGCGGCGTACATCGCCGCGTCGGCGTTGGACACCAGCTTGTCCGGTTCGCCCTGGTCGGGGTGCAGCACCATGCCGATCGAGCAGGCGATCTGCAACTGCTTGCCCATGATGCTGAACGGCTCCGACAGCGCACGCAGGACCTTGTTCGCCGCCTGGGCGCATTCGGCGTCGTCGCGCACGCCTTCCAGCAAGATCAGGAACTCGTCGCCCCCCACCCGCGCGACGGTGTCGCTCTCGCCGGCCAGGCGCGCCAGCCGGTCCGCCGTCGCGCGCAGGATGTGGTCGCCCGCCGCATGGCCGAAGGAATCGTTGATGGGCTTGAAACCATCCAGGTCGACGAACAGCACCGCGATTCGCTCCTCCACCTTGATCTGGTTGGCGCGCCCCATGCGCAGCAAGGCATGGTGCAAGCGGTCCTCGAACAGCACGCGGTTCGGCAGCCCGGTGAGTGCATCGGTGAAGGCGCGCTGGTGCAGCTCCTGGTTCGCACGCGTGAGTTCGGTGTTGGCCTCCTGCAGCGAATGCGCGAGGCGCTGGGCCACGACCTGCAGCCGCGCTTCCAGGGTCGAGGTGAACAGCGTGCCCAGCAACAGGATGCTGGTCGCGAGCCCGACGACGGTGGTGAGCCCGGTGCCATGCAGCGCGTCGGCGCTCAGGCAGACAGAGCCGGCAGGGAAGGCCGCGGCCGCCATGCCGGTGTAGTGCATGCCGCAGATCGCGAGCCCCATCACCAGCGCGGCGAGCAATTGCAGCGGCACCCGCCGCTCGGGCGCCGCATCGCCGAGGTGCTTGAAGATCAGCAGCGCGGCCGCCGAGGCGCCGATCGCGATGGCGGCCGAGAGCGCGATCGTCGGCGCATGCCAGACGATGCCCGGCGCCATGTCGAGCGCAGCCATTCCGATGTAGTGCATGGCGCAGATGCCCGCCCCCATGGCAACGGAGGCCATCATCAGTCGCTGGACCCCGTACCGCCCCTGGCTGGCCACCCACAGCGCGATGCTGGACGCGCCCACCGCGGCAATCCACGAGGCCAGCGTGGCCCCCACGGTGAAGCCGAGATCGACCGGCAGGGAAAAGCCGAGCATGCCGACGAAGTGCATCGACCAGATGCCCGTGCCCAGTGTGAAGGACCCGGCGACCCACCAGATGGCGTGGAGCCGACCGTCCGACTGCCGCACGCGCCGCGCCAGATCGAGCGCCACGTAGGACGCAAGCATCGCGATCAGCACCGAAGCGGCGACGGCCCACAGGTTGTATTGGGAGGGGAGGAAGTCGGATGGGAGTGGAGAGTTCACGGGATACGTACGCAGCAGATCAGGAGTTGGATCCGCATCGAAGAAAGTGGAAGTCGCTGCGGGGACGCCTCATCGGTCATGAGGGGCCGCAGCCCAAGGGTGATCGCCGTGGTCCGGCTTTGGGGGCGACCCGCGAATCGCTAGGCGTCCTCGCTCTGCAGCCGCTCCAGCAGGCCGCTGGCGCGCCGCGTGCGCTGCGCCAGCGCCTCGCCGAAGGCCTGTGCGCGCGGCGTGACCAGCGTGAAGGCCTTGCGCGCGCGCGTGATGCCGGTGTAGACCAGTTCGCGCGTGAGCACGCGGCTCGGGTCGCGCGGCAGCACCAGCACCGTGTGCTCGAACTCCGAGCCCTGCGACTTGTGCACCGTCATGGCGAATGCGGTCTCGACCGCAGCCAGCCGGCTCACGCCGACCGAGCGCGCTTCGGCACCGTCGAGAAAGTAGGCGCGCAACGGGGCACCGGGCGTGGCGGGCGGCAACGCGATGCCGATGTCGCCGTTGAACACGCCCACGCCCGCATCGTTGCGGGTCACCATCACCGGCCGCCCCTCGTACCAGGCGCCGCGCTTGACCAGCAGGCCTGCCGACACCAGCGCGCGCTCGATCGCCAGGTTGAGCCCTTCCGAGCCCCAGTCGCCCTGCCGCACCGCGCACAGCAGGCGGAAACGCTCGAAGGCGTTGAGCACCGACAGCACCCAGTCCCTGTGCGTCTGCGCATCCGGCACCGTGGGACGCTGGCGCAGCGCCTGCAGATAGCCTGCGAAGCCGCCCGGTGCATCGGCGCGGCCATGCAAGGCGAGCTGCACGACCACCGCGGTCGAGGGCGCATCGAGCCAGGCCAGCTCGCCCTTCGCCTTGGCGTGCAGCAACTGCGTGGACGCCTTCACGTCGCCGCGGTTGGCCGCCAGCGCCAGCTGGCCGATGGGTCCGCCGAAGCGTCGGCTCTCGCGCAGCATCACGGTCTGCTGCGCCAGCGGCGGCCCCTCGCCCGCGAAGCTGTCGGGCACGCGCTGGCCGGTCGCCGCCTCGATGAAGGCCAGCGTGCGCGCGCTGTAGCGGCCGGCTTCGGCATCGCGGCACAGGTCGCCCAGCACCGCGCCCGCTTCGACCGAGGCCAGCTGGTCCTTGTCGCCCAGGAAGACCACGCGCGCCTGCGGCGGCAATGCTTCCAGCAGCGCGGCCATCATCTCCAGATGGATCATCGAGGCCTCGTCGACGATCAGCACGTCGACCTCGAGCGGACGCGCCGCATCGAAGCGGAAGCGCCGCGTGTCGGGCCGTGCACCCAGCAGCGAATGCAGCGTGCGCGCGGGCTGGATGTGCGAGGCCAGTTCGTTCAATGGCAGGCGGTCGCCCACCTGCTCGCTCAATTCGCCCAGCGCGGCATCGATCGACTGCTTGAGCCGCGCGGCCGCCTTGCCCGTGGGCGCGGCCAGCATCACGCGCAGGCGCTCGGGAGAGCGGTCCATCGCGAACAACAGCGCCAGCAGGCGCGCGGCGGTGTAGGTCTTGCCCGTGCCCGGGCCGCCCGTGATGATCGACAGCCGGCCGCGCAACGCGATGCCGCACGCGATCTTCTGCCAATCGACCGCATCGCCGTCCGGCTTCGCGGGCCCGAACAGCAGGTCGAGTTGCGCCCGCAGCGCCGCTTCGTCGACCTTGCGCGGCGCGGCGCCGCGCGCCAGCACCTGGGCCGCGACGCGCTGCTCGTAGGCCCAGTAGCGGCGCAGGTAGAGCTTGCCGGCCTGCAACACCAGCGGCTCGCCGCGGCCTGCCGCCGCGCCGTCGCCGTTCGCGACCAGCGGACTGGCGCGCAAGGCGTCGGCCCACTGCGCCGTCGGCGGCAAGGCGGCCATCGCGGCCTGCAGTTCGACCAGCGCCTCGGCCGGCCAGTTCAGCAGTGCCGCAGGGTCGTCGCGCAGCTCGTCGAGCAGCAGGCAGGCGTGGCCGCGTCCTTCCATGTGCGCGACCAGCGCACCGGCCATCAGCACCTCGGGTGGCGTGTCGGATTGCAGCTCGCCCAGAAAGGCGGCGAAGGCGCTGTCGAGCCGGCGCAGCCATCCCTGGGCGGCCCAGCGGCGCAGCGTGTCGATCAGCGGGCGTGTCGATGCCGTGGATGCGATGGTCATGCGTCGGCCTCCTGCGCCGAACCCAGCAGTTGGTCGAGCCCGTCGAGCAGCGCCAGCGGCGGCTGCACGTGGTAGCAGCCGCTGGCCGGTCCGGCCACGCCGCGCAGGAACAGGAAGACCGCGCCACCCAGGTGCGCAGCCGGGTCGTAGGCATCGCCGAGCCGCTCGCGCAGCAGGCGATGCAGGGCCAGCAGGTAGATGCCGGCCTGCACGTCGTAGCGGTGCGCGGCCATCGCGGCCTCGAGCGCATCGTGCGTGTAGTCGGCATCGGCGTCGCCCAGGTGGTTGGACTTGTGGTCGAGCACCCAGTAGCGGCCCCCATGCTCGAACACGATGTCGGCGAAGCCCATCAGCATGCCGTGCAGTTCACGCTCGGGCAGCGGCGGCCGCGCGCGGCCGGCCAGCAGGTGGACGCTGCACAGCGCATCGATCTGCAGCGCATCGAGGCTGCGGCTGGGCAGCCAGAACTCCATTTCGGGCAGCGTGGTCGGCAAGCCTTCGAGCGCGGTGCCGATCGGCGGCAGCGGCGTCTGCAGCACCTGCAGCAGCCAGGCCAGCACCTCGGGCGCACGCTCGCCCCAGCCCTGACGCTCGCAGCGGCGCAGCAACTGCTGCTGGCGTTCTTCCGAGGCCGCGAGGTCGAAGCCTTCGCCGGCCAGCCATTCGAGCTGGTCGTGCAGGAAGTTGCCCGCGAAGGCGCCGCGGGGGAAGCGGTGCCAGGGGGCGTCGCCCGATGCAGAGGCCACGGGTTCCGGCACCTCGTCGCTGACCTCGTCGTTGCGCACCGCCGCCACGCTCGACGCCAGCACGCCCGGCATCGAGGGCAGCGTGCGCACCAGCGCCGAGAAGCTGCCGATGGACCAGCGCCGGTCGAAGCTGGCCTGGTAGGCCACCACCGCGCGCAACGCGGGCGGCGCACCGCGCGGCTGCAGCGGCGTGGTGGCGAGGCCCGCCATCTCGGCGGCCGGCATCAGCGAAATATCGGCGCAGCCCTGCACCGCCTGCGCGATGCGCGCCTGCAGCTGCTCGGGCAGCACCGTCTCGGTGCCGTGCAGCACATAGCCGATGGCGCTGCGATGCAGCGTCGGCGCGTTGGCGCTGCCCTCCTTGAGCGCGGCCAGCCCGACCCAGACGGCATGCCGCGCGCGCGTGAGCGCCACGTACAGCAGGCGCAGGTCTTCGCGGTGCCGCTCCTTGTCGGCCTCGGCCACGTGGGCATCGCTCAGGTGCAGGTGCAGCGTGCGTTCGCCCTCTGCATCGGCCAGGCTCAGGTGAGAGGTGCCGGCCTTCTTCACGCCGCGGAAGCCGCTCGCGAAAGGCAGGAACACCAGCGGGTACTCCAGGCCCTTGGACTTGTGGACCGTGACCACCTTGACCAGGTCGGCATCGCTTTCGAGCCGCACCACCTGCTCGTCGCCGCCGGCCGATTCGCCTCGCAGCTGGTCGCCGAGCCAGCGCACCAGCGCCTGCTCGCCGTCGAGCATGCCGCTCGCGGCCTGCAGCAGTTCGGCCAGGTGCAGGAAGTTGGTGAGCCGGCGCTCGCCGTCGGGCGCGGCCAGCCAGCGCGCAGGCAGGTCGAGCCGGTGCAGCGTGCGGCGCAGCATGGTGAGCACGCCCTGCTGCTGCCACACGCCGTGCAGTTCGCGCAGCTGCTCGCTGCGCGCATCGAAAGCCTCGTCGTCGCGCGCCAGCACGCGCAGCTCGTCGATCGACAGGCCCACGGTGCGCGTGGCGAGCGCGGCGCGCGCCAGCCGCACGTCGAGCGGCGCGGCCACGGCCTTGAGCCAGTGCAGCAGGTCGTGCGCCTCGCCGCTCGCGAACACCGAATCCTTGTCCGACAGATAGACCGAGGCCACGCGGCGCCGGCGCAGCTCGCGCTGCACGGCTGCGGCTTCCTTGCCGGTGCGCACCAGCACCGCGATGTCGGCCGGGCGCAGGCGAACGAAGGGCTGGTCGGGCTCGGCGAAGCCGGCCGTCTCGTCGTTGAGCAGCGTGACGATGCGCTCGGCGCAGCGCGCCGCAAAGCGGCGCCGGCTGCCCTCGGCGTTGAGCAGTTCGGCATCGAGCGCGATGGTCACGGCCGGCTCCGCACCGTCTGCGCTGACGAAGGATTCGCCCCGCCCGCGCGCATCGACCGCCTCGAAGGGCAGCGGGTTGTCGCCCGCGCTGCGGTACATGAAGGCGCCCTCGCCTTCGCGCGCCTCGGGCTGCGCGAGCAGGTGGTTCACGGCCGCGACCACCGAGGCGGTCGAGCGGTGGTTGGTGCCCAGCACGTAGTGCCGGCCCTCGGTCGCGCGGCGTGCCGTGAGATAGGCATGGATGTCGGCGCCGCGGAAGCCGTAGATCGACTGCTTGGGATCGCCGATCAGCAGCAGGCCCGTGGCCGGTGCGTTGTCGGCGATGCGGTAGAGCCGGTCGAAGATGCGCGACTGCACCGGCGAGGTGTCCTGGAACTCGTCGATCAGCGCCACCGGGTACTGCACGAGCATGCGTTCGCGCAGGCGCACCGCGGCCTCGCCGTTGCGCGCCGGATCGAGCGCCGCATCGAGCCGTTCGAGCATGTCGGCGAAGCCGAAGCTGCCCGCCTGCTTCTTGAGCTCGGCCATGCGCCGCGCGATCTGTGCGGCCGCGTGCAGCCGCAGGCGCGGCGCGATGGGCGGCAAGGCATCGAGCGCCGCCATCAGTTGCGCGAAGGCGCTGAACTCGGCCGGCCAGACGGGCGGGGCATCGCCCTTGCACGCATCGTCCAGGCCCGCGGGCGTGAGCCGGAACTCGCCCTTGTTCAGCACCGGCCGATCGCTGCGCGCACTTGTCGCCCAGCCGTGCAGTTCGCGCAGCCAGGGTTCGTAGTACTGCGCGCGCAGCTTGGTCTTGTTGAAGACGCTGGTCTTGCCGCCCAGCTGGCCTTCGAGCCAGCTGCGCATGGCCTCGATGCGCGCGGCCCAGCCCTGCTTCAGGTCGACCAGCGCGCGCTGGCGCTCGGCCATCGTGCTGGCGATCAGGTCGCCCAGGCTGCCCTGCCCCGCATCGGCCGGCAAGGGCTGCTCGGCCAACGCACGCGCATCCTTCGCGAGCGCCTCGACGCTGCCCCAGGCGGCCAGCGCGGCATCGAGCGCGTCGCCCGTGAGCGGATAGAACTGCTGGCGCCAGTAGTCCTGCGCGGCCTCGTCGAACATCGCGCGCTCGTTGGCGGCCAGTTCTTCGTCGAACAGGCTGCCGCTGTCGAAAGCGTGCTCGCGCAGCATGCGCTGGCACCAGGCGTCGATGGTGTGGACCGCTGCGTCGTCCATGCTCTCGGCCGCCATCGCGAGCCGCCAGGCGGCGGCCGTGCGTGCCGGGCCTTCGGGGTACGCGGCCATGAGTTCGCGCAGGAAGACATCGAAGGCCACGGGCTCGGTCTCGCCGCGGAAGCAGCGCGCGGCTTCCAGCAGCCGCGCGCGCACGCGGTCCGACAGCTCGCGCGTGGCCGCGCGGGTGAAGGTCATCACCAGGATCTCGGCCGGCACCAGCGGGCGCGCGAAGGCGGTGGGCCCACCACCTTCGTCCTTGTCTTCGTCCTCGCCGCCATGGCCCAGCACCAGCCGCAGGTACAGCGCGGCGATGGTCCAGGTCTTGCCCGTGCCCGCGCTGGCCTCGATCAGCCGGCTGCCCCACAAAGGCAGCGTGAGTGCGTTCAGCGCGATGCTCATGCCAGGTCTCCTTCCGACCCGCCGGCCGCATGCAGTTCCACCGTGAGTTGCGTCGCGGCCCAGTCGCGCAGCGGCGCGAACAGCGCCTCGGCCAGGTCTTCGAATTCGCCGCCCGCGCGCAGCGCTTCATGGTCGGGATACACGCGCCCCAGGCAGGGCTCCTGCACCTCTCCGCCGACGAACATGCCGCCTTCGTAAGCCTGCTCGGGCTTGCCGCCGGCCAGCCATTCGAGGGCCGTCAGCGGCGCCAGCGGCAAGGGCCGGCCCATGCCTTCACGCCAGACATCGAGCAGGGTGCGCAGCGTGGCCATCGCGTAGTCGGCCTGCAGGGGCAGGGCCGTGACCGTCGCATCGCGCCCCACCAGCACGCCCTGCACCGGCGCGCCGCAGGCGCTGCTGACGAGGGTGTTCACCCACAGCGCGATCAGCTTGTCGGGCCGCACCACGCCCTTCTCCGACGCGAGCCGCGTGGGCAGCATGCCCATCCACACCGGCTCGCCCGATTCGAGCGAGGACAGCCGCAGTCCGTCGAGCCAGTCGTCGAGCAGCAGGCCTTCGTGCGCGAAGCGCAACGGCTCCTTCACGCCCGCCACCGGGTACAGCGCGTGCAGCGCACGCCAGCGCGCGAGCATGGGCTGCAGCGTGTCGGCCAGCGCGCGCTCGGCACGCCGGCCCAGCTCCGCCATCGGCAGGCGGCCACTGCGGCGGATGCGCTGCAGTTGCGCATCGACGCGCCGCGACAGCACGGCCGCGTCGTCGACATCGCGCAAGGCCGTCAGCGCCTCGTCGAGCAGGCCGTACTGTTCGAGGCCGTCGAGCGCGAAGGCCTCGTGGTCCTCCATCGCGGCCTCGTCTTCCTGGAACACGACATCGAGCTGCCGGCGGAAGAAATCCTTCACCGGGTTCTTGAGGAAGCTGGTCAGCGCCGCGAGCGTGAGCGGCACCGCGCGCTCGCCGCTGGCCGCGCTGCCTTCGGGGCGCAGCGCGGGCACGGCCTGTTCCGCCGTGGCCTCGTGCGCGGTGCGCCATTCGCGCGCGTGGGTGAACAGGGGATCGCCTTCAGCGCCTTCAAAGTAGCGCCGGCTGAAGGGCTGCAGCGGATGCTCGGTGGTGCGACGCTCGATCACATCCTCGTGCCACCCCGCCACCAGGTAGTCGCGCAGTTGCGAGACCAGCACCGAGGGTGGCTGCTCGCTGTTGTCGCGCACGCTGCGGCCGGTCCAGCTCAGGTAGAGCACGCGGCGCGCCGACAGCAGCGCTTCGAGCATGAGCTGGCGGTCGTCGTCGCGGCGCGAGCGGTCGCCGGGGCGGCGCTGGCCCGGCAGGCCCATCAGGTCGAAGTCGCTGCGCGGGCTGCTGCGCGGATAGTCGCCGTCGTTCATGCCCAGCAGGCACACGACCTCGAAGGGCACGGCGCGCATCGGCAGCAGCGTGCAGAAGGTGACGCCGCCCGCGCGGAAGCGGCGGCTCAAGCCGGGCTCGTCGATGCCCTCAAGCCAGGCCTCGCGCGCCACGGCCAGCGACACCGGTGCGTCGAAGCCGGCCAGCTCGCAGGCCTCGAGCCATTGGCCCAACGCCTCCTGCGCGGCGGCCAGCGCCAGCCGTTCGCGTTCGTCGGTCGGCGCCATCAACGCTTCGAGCAAGGCACGCGAACGCTCGGCCCAGGCCGCGGGCGTGGCATCGGTCGAGGCCTGCACCCACCAGTCGCCCAGCACCTCGACCAGGTCGGCCAGCGCGCCCGCGATGGTGGCTTCGAGGCCGCCGACTTCGGCATAGGGCTCGATGTCCAGGAAGCTGCCGTCCACGCCCTCGGCCGCCTCGCCGCTCGCATAGCCCAGCAGCATGCGGCGCAGTCCGAACAGCCAGGTGTTCTGCTCGCCGCACTCGGCCAGCCCGAGGTCGCGGCGGTGTGCGAGGTCGAGGCCCCAGCGGATGCCCGCGCCTTCCATCCAGCGCGCCAGGCGCGGCAACGCGTCGGCATCGAGGCCGAAGCGCGCGGCCACGGCCGGCACGTCGAGCAGGTCGCGGATCTCGGTCAGGCCGCAGCGCTGCTGCGGCAGGCGCAGCAGCCATTCGAGCGCGACCAGCAGCGGGTTGTGGCCGCGCTCGCTCAGGTCGGCGATGTCGAAGGGAATGAAGCGCGCATCGCCGCGCGTGTGCTGGCCGAACACCGAGCGGATGGCCGGCGCGAAGGCCGCGACATCGGGCACCATGACCACGATGTCGCGCGGGTTCAGCGGTGTGCCGCCCGGGGGATTCGCGAGCAGTGCCAGCAGCTGGTCGTGCAGGATCTCGACCTCGCGCTGCGCGCCGTGCGCGATGTGGAAGACGATCGAGCGGTCGGCTGCGTCGACCGCCGGATGCGTGTGCTCGCCCAGCGGCAGCAGGTCGCGGATGTGCGCCTGCACCTGCTGCAGCAATGTCTGCGGCTCGGCCTCGTCGAACAGGTCGATCTTGCTGTCGCCGAAGCGCTGGCGCGTGGCGTCGGCGTCGTCGAAGGCGTCGAGCTGGCGCACGAAGTCGCGGCCCTGGCGGCCCCAGGCCGCGAGCAGCGGATGGCCGTGCGCATGCATCTGCTCGAGCGGCACCAGCGCCAGGTCGCGTTCGCCGCGCAAGGGCTGGCGGCGGCGCTCCATGCGCAGCAGTTCGCGGCCTTCGATGATGTCGGCCCAGTGGTAGCGGCTGGGGTTGGGGATGGCCAGCAGCACCTGGCTGTGCGCGGACAGCGCGGCCAGCGCCTCGAGCGTCTGCATCGGCACGTGCGTCATGCCGAACAGCATCACGCGGCGCGCCACCGGCGTGGCCGGCACCTTGCCGGCATCCAGTGCGGCAATGAAGCGACGGTGCAGATTCGAGCGCGCGGCGAAGCGCTCTTCCCCGCTCAGGCCATCGAGCAGTTCGCGCCACAGCGCGGCCTGCCAGCACTGGTCGGGCGGCAATGCGGTCTCGCCCCTGGGGCCCGGCAGCACTTCGCGCCCGGCCTCCCAGGCCGCGAGCCAATCGCCGCGGTAGACCTGGTATTGGTCGTAGAGATCGGCCAGCCGGCCCGCGAGCTGCAGCCGCCGGCCCATGTCGCCGTCGCGCAGGAAGCCGGCCAGCGGCTCGTAGCCCGGCTGCGGCGCGAGCATGGGCAGCAGGTTCATCAGGCGCCAGGTCAGCGCCTGCTTGTCGAGCGCCGAGCGGGCAGGCACGGCGTCGCGGCCCAGCACCTGGCGGTAGCTGCGCCAGAGGAAACGCGCGGGCAATTCGACGCGGGCGGCCGCACACACGCCGCTGCGCGCGGCCATTGTCATCTTCAGCCACTCGGCCACGCCGTTGCTCTGCACCAGGAAGATCTCCTCCTCCAATGGCTGCAGCGGGTGGCGCCGGGTCCATTCGAACAACGCATCGCCCAGCAGCTCGGCGCGGTTGCCGTGGAGGACCAGAAGTCCGGGCTGGAGGTCGGAGGGTGTCATGCGGGGAAGGAGCGTCGGAGGAATTGAAGCGTAGCCGAGTGCGCCTGATTCTCGCCGCATGGCATTTCTAGAGCGATTGTTCGCGCGATGGAAACACGGCGTGCACGAAGTGGCGCTGTGTGGGACACAAAACATCAACACACTTGCGACACGGTGTTGCCATGCGATGGCCAGCCGAACCGATCACCCTGCAGATCCACTTCCAAGGACCTCTCATGAAAACGCTCTCGCTCATCGCCGCCACCCTGTCGCTGTCGATCTTCTCGCTGGCCCACGCCGAAACCTACGACGGCGTGCACGCCGCCAACTCGGTGAAAAGCCGCGCCGAAGTCGCCGCCGAAGCCGAACGCACCGCCGCCTCGCCGAACCAGAACGTCGCACGCGGTTCGCGCGGCGCCGAGCCTTTCACCTCGACGGCCAGCCGCGATGCGGTCTACGCCGATGCGGTCAAGCAAGCCAGCGCACCCGACCAGAACGTGTCGAGCGGCTCCAAGGTCAACAGCCGCGTGATCTCGACGATGGCGCGCACCTCGGCACCGGTGCAGGCGCAGCAGCAACGCCCTGCCGCCGCCAACTGATCGACGCTTGATCTGAAAGAAAAGCCGGCCCGCGCGCAAGCGAGGGCCGGCTTTTTCGCGCGCCTCAGTCTTCCGCGACGAGGCGCGCGCCGGCCCACTTCTGCTGCTCGCACAACTCGCGCACCACATCGCGGATCAGTTGGCAGATCGCGCGCTTGGCATTGGTCATCGGCAGGTGCCGCGAGACGCACAGCCCCAGCCGCCGCACCATCGCGTCGGAGGCGATCGCATGCGCCACCAGCCGGCCGTCCTCGACCTCGCGCTGCGCCAGGCCCAGCGGCATGATGGTCGGTCCGATGCCGGCCTCCACCGCGCTCTTGAGCACGTAGACCGAATTGATTTCGGCGGCGATGCGCTGCGCGCGGTACGCGCCGGCCTCGAGCGCGGCGTCGACGATCCAGCGCGTGCAGTGGCCATGGTGATTGCTGGGCAATACCAGCGGCCGCGCGATGGCCTGCGCCACCGTCACGTCGCCGGGCGGCGGCGCGCCCTCGTCCTGCGCGGCGTGGATCAGCACGAAGGCCTCGTCGACCAGCGGCGTGAAGGCGATGTCCTGCGGCAGCATGCCGGGCGTGAAGACCGCCACGTCGACGCGGCCGCGCAGCATCTGGTCGGCCATGTTGCCGGTCAGCTCTTCGTTGAGATGGAAAACGATGTTCGGATAGCGCTTCGCCGCGGCCCGCAGCAGCGGCAGCGCGAGCGTGGCGGCCACGCTCTGCGGCAAGGCCGCCACCACCGAGCCCACCACCGCATCGGCCGCGCAGTGCACGGCCGCCCGCGCGTCCTCGATCTGCTTGGTGATGCCCTGCGCGTATTCGTAGAACACCTTGCCGCTGTCGGTGAGCACCACGCCGTTGCGGCTGCGCAGCAGCAGCTGCGTGCCGAGCTCGGCCTCGAGTTCCGACAGCTGCCGGCTCAGCGCCGATTGCGCCACGTGCAGCTGCTGCGCCGCGCGCGACACGCTGCCGCTGTCGGCGATCGACAGGAAATACTTGAATTGACGCAGTTCCAACGCAGGAGCCTCCAGCGGCCATTGTCGTCGGACCCGCGCGCCGACGGCGTCAGCGCAGCGCTTCGAAGGGCACCACCTTGCCGGGATTGAAGATGTTGTGCGGGTCGAGCGCGTGTTTCACGGCGCGCATCAGCGCCACTGCATGCACCCCGTGCTCCTCGACCAGGTAAGGCATCTTGTGCAGGCCCACGCCATGCTCGCCGGTCGAGGTGCCGCCGTGGCGCAGCGCGCGCTGCACCAGCCGGTGGCTGAAGGCCTCGGCCGCCGCGACCTCGTCGGCGTTCAGCGGATCGAACAGCACCAGGCAATGGAAGTTGCCGTCGCCCACGTGGCCGAACACCGGCGCCAGCAGGCCGTGCGCGCCGATGTCTTCCTGCGTCTCTCCGATGCAGGCGGCCA
The DNA here is from genome assembly GCF_051216515.1 of Variovorax frigidus. NCBI lineage: Bacteria > Pseudomonadati > Pseudomonadota > Betaproteobacteria > Burkholderiales > Comamonadaceae > Variovorax > Variovorax frigidus. The sequence goes on along the minus strand of NZ_JBPJZF010000003.1, from coordinate 99,418 downwards.
GCGCCGACAGCGGCACGCAGGCGTCGGTGGTCATGCTGCGGCAGCCGGGGCGCAACTGCAGCGACGCGAAATAGGCGTGGTGGCGCGGCGTCCAGAGCCGCGAGCGCTCCTCCTGCAGCGTGGCCCACTGGAACGCGCCGCCGCCGTGGCCCGCCGCGATCTCGCGCACGATCGCAGCCTGCTCGTCGATCTGAGCCTGGCTGCCGCCGAACTCGAGAAACAGCGTGGGGTGTTCGCCCAGCGCCGTGCGGCTGTGCGCATTGACAGCGCGGATCGTCAGCGCGTCCAGCATCTCGGCGCGTGCGAGCGGCACGCCGAGCTGGATCGCCTCGATCACGCAGTCGACCGCGTCGCGCACGGCGGGGAAATGCACCACCGCCGCGGCCACCACCTCGGGGTGCGGGTGCACGCGCACGGTGGCTTCGGTGATCAGCCCGAGCGTGCCCTCGGAGCCGCAGTAGAGCTGCGTCAGGTTGTAGCCGGCCGAGCTCTTGCGCGCCTGGGTCGCGGTGCGCACGATCTCGCCGTCGGCCGTGACCACGGTGAGGTTGACGACGTTGTCGCGCATCGTGCCGTAGCGGACCGTGTTGGTGCCGGAGGCCGCGGTCGCGACCATGCCGCCCACCGTGGCGTCGGCGCCGGGATCGACCGAGAAGAAAAAGCCCGTGCCGGCCAGCGCCGCGTTGAGTTGGTTGCGCGTGACGCCGGCCTCGACAGTGACGTTGAGGTCCTCGGTGCGGATCGCGAGCACCTTGTTCATTTGCGAGAAGTCGATGCAGACGCCGCCTTCGACGGCCAGCAGGTGGCCCTCGATCGACGAGCCGACGCCGAAGGCGATCAGCGGCACGCGTTCGGCCGCGCAGGCGCGCACCACGAAGGCGGCCTCTTCGGTGCTGTGCACGTAGACCACCGCATCGGGCGGCACCGGCAGGTAGGCCGACTCGTCGCTGCCATGCTGCAGCAGCACCGAAGCGCCGGTGGAGAAACGCGCGCCGAAATGCGCCTGCAGTTGCGCGGTCAGCGCGGGCGAAGGTGAGCGGCGCGGGGCATGCAGCGGCGCGCCCGCTGCGGTGTTCGCGTGGGGGGACATGGGGGCTCCTGTCAAAAAAGGGCGTACCGCCGCTCAGCGGTTGCCGCGGGACGCAGCCGTGGGCTTGGCCAACACCAGCACCAGCACGGCCCCGAGCACCAGCAGCCCGGCCAGCATGTGCAGGCCCGAGTCGGTGCTCTTCGTGATGTCCTTGATCACGCCGATCAGGAAGGGCGCGGCAAAGCCCGAGAGGTTGCCGAAGGAATTGATGAAGGCGATGCCGGCCGCCGCGGCCGCGCCGCCCAGGAAGCTGGTCGGCAGGCCCCAGAACACCGGCAGCGTGGCCATGATGCCCATGGTCGCGATGGTCAGGCCCGCCATGGCCCAGACCGCGTTGCCGTGCATGGCCACGCTCAGCACCAGGCCGAGCGCGCCCACCACCGCGGCGACGGCCGAGTGCCATCGGTGTTCGAGCCGCTTGTCGGCGCTGCGGGCCACCAGGTACATCGCGACCACGCCGAAGGACCAGGGGATCGCGCTCAAGAGGCCGATGTCGAGCGCGCTCTTCACGCCGATCGACTTGATGATGCTGGGCAGCCAGAACGAGATGCCGTAGAGCCCCGCCGTGAAGGTGAAGTACACCAGCGCCAGCAGCCACACGCGGCCGTTGGTCAGCACGCTGAGCACCTTGGCCTCGGACTTCCCGCTGCCGTCGGCCGCGATGTCGCGCGCGATCAGTTCGCGCTCGGCCGGCTCGAGCCATCGCGCGTCCTTCACGCGGTCGTCGAGGTAGCGCCAGACCAGGAAGCCCATGGCGACCGTCGGCAGGCCCTGCAGCAGGAACAGCCACTGCCAGCCCTGCCAGCCGTTGACGCCGGCCATGCTCTGCAGGATCCAGCCCGAGAACGGCCCGCCGAGGATGCCCGCGAAGGGAATGGCGGCCAGGAACAGCGAGGTCGCCTTGCCGCGGCGCGCCGCCGGGTACCAGTAGGTGAGGTACAGGATGATGCCGGGGAAGAAGCCCGCCTCGGCCGCGCCCAGGAAGAAGCGGACCAGGTAGAAGGACATGGGCGTCGTCACGAACATCGTGCCGGCCGACAGCAGGCCCCAGGTCACCATGATCCGCGCGATCCAGCGCTTGGCGCCGACCTTGTGCAGGATCACGTTGCTCGGCACCTCGAACAGGAAGTAGCCGATGAAGAAGATGCCCGCGCCCAGGCCGTAGACGGCTTCGCTGAACTGCAGCGCGTCCTGCATCTGCAACTTGGCGAAGCCCACGTTGACACGGTCGAGGTAGGCGACGATGTAGCAGACGAAGAGCAGCGGGATCAGCCGCCAGCTGACTTTTCGGTAGACCGCGTCCGCGGCGAGGGAGGCGCCGGCGCCCGACGAAGGGCGCGGCATGGCAGAGGTGTTCATGGAGAAGGTCCCGGGTGACAGCCGGGCATGTTCTCACGCCCGGCGATGCGCGAATCGTCGCGCGCGCACCGCCGCCCGCCGCAGCGGGTTAACGCGGAAAATTCATACCGATGGGCGAAGCGCGCATCTCGCGCCGAGATGGCTCAGGCCGCGCGGCCGCGCCGATCCGGCGCCAGCACGGTCGAGACGACGGCCCGCGCGGGGGTCGGCCCGCAGAAGGCGAAGTCGACCTCGGGCCGCCGGCCCGACATCAGTTCGGCCAGCGCGCGGCCCGAACCGCAGCCGTGCGTCCAGCCCAGCGTGCCGTGGCCGGTGTTGAGGAACAGGCCCTGCACCTTGCTGCGGCCGATGTAGGGCACGTTGCCTGGCGTCGCCGGACGCAGGCCGGCCCAGTAGCTCGCGAGCTCGGGCCGGCTCACGCCCGGGAAGATGTCGAGCGTGCGGCGCACGATGGCTTCGCAACGCACCGGGTTCAGCGACAGGTCGTAGCCGTTGAGCTCGGCCGTGCCCGCGATGCGCAGCCGATCGCCGAAGCGCGAGAAGACCAGCTTGTGCTCGTCGTCGGTCAGGCTCACGCTGGGCGCCTTGTCGGCATCGAGGATGGGCAGCGTCGCCGAGTAACCCTTGGCCGGATAGATGTCGAGCGACACACCCGCGCCGCGCGCGAGCGGGGCGCTGAAGCTGCCCAGCGCGAGCACGTAGGCATCGCCCTGCACCACCTCGTACATGCCGCTCTCGCTCGCGATCTCCACTCCGCGCATCGCACCGCCTTCGGTGCGCAGCCGCTGGACGCGCACGCCGTAACGGAACTGCACGCCCTGCTCGGCCGCCTTCTGCGCGAGGCCGGTGGTGAACTTGTGCACGTCGCCCGATTCGTCGGCGCTGGTGTAGGTGGCGCCGGCCAGCCGCGGGCGGATCGCGGCCATGGCGGGGTCGATGCGCACCACCTCGTCGGCATCGATCACCTGCCGCTCGCAGCCCAGCTCGCGCATGATGCGCGCCGGCTCGAGCGCCAGATCGAACTCCTTCTGGCTGGTATAGAAGTGCAGGATGCCCTTGGTCAGGTGGTCGTAGGCGATGCCGGTGTCGCGGCGCAGCTGCTGCAGGCTGTCGCGGCTGTAGGTGCCCAGGTTGAGCAGTTGCACCATGTTGCGGGTCGAGCGCTTCGCGCCGCATTCGGCGAGGAACTTGAGGCCCCAGCGCCATTGCGCGGGGTCGGCGCGCAGGCGGAACAGCAGTGGCGCATCTTCCCGGCCCAGCCACTTGAGCAGCTTGAACGGCGCCGAGGGGTTGGCCCAGGGTTCGGCATGGCTCACCGAGATCTGGCCGCCGTTGCCGAAGCTGGTCTCGCGCGCGGCACCGACATTGCGCTCGAGCACGGTCACTTCATGGCCGGCCTGCCGCAGGTACCATGCGGTGGCGACGCCGATCACGCCGGCGCCCATCACGATCACTTTCATCATCATCTCCAGTTCGAAAACGCAAAAGAAAAAGGGCCGGCGACCAGAATTGGTCGTCGGCCCCACTGTCCTTTTGCCTGAGAGATTCACCGCGTCCTGCGACGCGGTTTGCACCTTCGGCGGCGGCTCGGCATGACGCCGGCAGCACTCTCCAGTTTGATGATGAATCCAGTACGGGACCTGAGCGTTTCGGGGATGCGCCTTCGGTAGAACGACCCCTGGGGGTCGTTGCTTCTCCTGGAAGGCTTGCATTATCCCGCCATTGCACGAAGGCTGGCAACTCCGCGGCTTCACACCGCGATCGGTGGGCCCAAAGAAAACGGCCCCGAAGGGCCGTCGTCCATCATGCTGCGAACAGCAATTACTTCTTGGCGGCAGCCTTCTTGGCCGGTGCCTTGGCGGGGGCCGCTGCGGCCTTTGCCGGAGCCTTCGCAGGTGCGGCAGCCTTCGCCGAAGCCTTGGCAGGTGCCTTGGCAGGAGCGGCAGCAGCCTTCTTCGCGGGTGCGGCAGCGGGCTTGGCAGCCACGGCAGCCTTCTTGGCGGGTGCAGCAGCCGGCTTTGCAGCGACCTTGTCGGCCTTGCGCTTGGCAGCCTTGGGGTCGATGGCGGCCTTGAAGGCAGCGCCCGGAACGAACTTCGGCACCTTCTGGGCGGCGATCTTGATCTTCGTGCCGGCTTGCGGGTTGAAGCCCGAACGTGCAGCGCGTGCGACTTGCTTGAAGGTGCCGAAGCCCACGATCTGGACCGGGTCGCCCTTCTTGACCGCGGCGACGATGGCACCGGTGATGGTCTCCAGGATGCGGGCCGCTTCGGCCTTGCTGGTGTTGTGGGCGGTGGCGATTTTCTCGACGAGTTCGATACGGTTCACTGAATTTTCCTAAGATGAGTTGGCCGTTTCTCTCAACGGCCGCAAGGCCTGATACGGCTGCAATGCGGCGCGGAGTGTAGCCGGAGCCGCAACAGTGCCGCGGAAATCGCCCTCCGGGCACCCTTCTGCGCGCACCGGATTTGAGCCCTCTTCAGACACCCGATAGCCCGGCGACCCCTCTGGAAAGTACCCTCGCGCAGCCATGAACCCAAATCGCCCGGTGCTGCCTTCTCTGTCGAGACAACGCGTGCGCATCGGCCCCCGCTTCAGTCCCTTGCGCGAATGCAGACCGCAGCTTCAGCATTCCACGATGTTCACGGCCAGCCCGCCGCGCGAGGTTTCCTTGTACTTGGTCATCATGTCGGCGCCGGTCTCGCGCATGGTCTTGATCACCTGGTCGAGGCTCACGTGGTGCACGCCGTCGCCGTAGAGCGCCATGCGCGCCGCGTTGATGGCCTTGACCGAGGCCACGGCGTTGCGCTCGATGCAGGGGATCTGCACCAGCCCGCCCACCGGGTCGCAGGTCAGGCCCAGGTGGTGCTCCATGCCGATCTCGGCCGCGTTCTCCACCTGCTCGGGGCTGCCGCCCAGCACCGCGCACAACCCGGCCGCGGCCATCGAGCAGGCCACGCCGACCTCGCCCTGGCAGCCCACCTCGGCGCCGGAGATCGAAGCGTTCTCCTTGTAGAGCAGGCCGATGGCCGCGGCGGTCAACAGGAAGTCGACGACCCCGCGCTCGCTGGCGCCGGGCACGAAGCGCATGTAGTAGTGCAGGACCGCGGGCACGATGCCGGCCGCGCCGTTGGTGGGTGCCGTGACCACACGGCCGCCCGCGGCGTTCTCCTCGTTGACGGCCAGGGCGAAGACGTTGACCCAGTCGATCACCGTGAGCGGGTCCACCATGGCCGCGCGGAAGTCCCCGAGCCGCCGCGTCAACGCCGCGGCCCGGCGCCGGACGCGGAACGGCCCGGGCAGCACGCCGTCGGTGCGGCAGCCGCGCTCGACGCAGGCCTGCATCACCTGCCAGATCCGCAGCAGGCCCGCATCGGTCTCTTCGTCGGTCCGCCAATGCCGTTCGTTGCGCCGCATGACGTCGCCGATGCTGCAGCCGTGCTGCGTGGTCAGGCCCAGCAGATCGGCACCGCTGTGAAAGGGCCATTCGAGGATCTCGGTGTCCGGCGCGATCAGCTTCTGCCGCGAACCGTCGCCGGCCACGGTCTCGCTCACGACGAATCCGCCGCCCACGGAGTAGTAGGTCTTCTCCAGCAACCTGCCGCCGTCGCCATCGAAGGCCGTGAATCGCATGCCGTTGGGATGGAAAGGCAGTGCCTTGAGGCTGTAGAGCAACAGGTCGGCCTTCTCGTCCAGAGCGATGGTGTGAACGCCGGCCAAGTGCAACGACTTGCGGCCACGGATGTCGGCCAACAGGGCCGGCACCGCATCCACGTCGACGGTGTCGGGCTCGTGGCCGGCCAGGCCCAGCAGCACGGCCACGTCGGTACCGTGGCCCTTGCCCGTCGCACCCAGCGAGCCGAACATTTCAGACACGACGCGGCGCACACCGCCCAGCAGGCCCGTGTCCTCCAGCGCCTTCGTGAACAGGCGCGCGGCCCGCATCGGGCCGACCGTATGCGAGCTCGAAGGCCCGATGCCGATCTTGAAGAGGTCGAAGACGCTGACTGCCAAGAGGAGGTCCGTTCTGAAATGAAAAGCAGGAAACGGCGCGATCCTAGGGCGGCTTTCAGATCAGCACCATTGATCATTTCTTTGGATATATTCAATAAATTCTTAACTATCGACGGGCCTGCCATGGACTTCGCACGACTCAGGGCACTGCGGGAACTCTCGAACCGCCAGACCATGACGGCCGTGGCCGATGTGCTGTGCCTGACACCGTCCGCGGTCTCGCAGCAGTTGGCGCAGCTCGAGGCGGAGGTCGGCGTGGCGCTGACCGAGCGGCGCGGCCGGGGCGTGAAGCTCACGCACGCGGGCGAGGTGCTGGTGGGGCATGTCGAACGCGTGCTCACCGTGCTGGACGAGGCGAAGTCCGAGCTGGCGCAGATCCGCCAGGAGATCGCGGGCACGCTGCGCGTCGCGGCCTTCGCCACGGCCGCGGCCGCGCTGCTGCCGCCCGTGATCCAGGCGCTGCGTGCGGCCTACCCGCGGCTGCAGATCACGCTGGTCGAGATGGAGCCCGCCGAAGGACTGGCCGCGCTGGGCTCGTGGAGCACCGACATCGCGATCGTGGACGACCTCGGCGGGCGCCAGACGCGCGGCGGCCAGACGGTAAAGCACGTGCCGCTGATCGACGACGAGCTGCACGTCATCCTGGCCACCGGGCACCGGCTCGCGCGCAAGAAGACGCTGGGGCTGGCCGAGCTCAAGGACGAGGAGTGGGCGCTCGACTCCGCGAGCAGCGTGTATGGCGAGTTCGTGCTGGGCCTGTGCCGCCGCGCGGGCTACACGCCACGCGTGAGCGCCGAGTGCCTGGGCTCCGAGATCATCGCGGCCATGGTCAGCGCGGGCTGCGCCGTCTCCATCATCCCCGGCCTGCGCCTGGGCCAGATGCGCGGCACCTTCGCCGCGGTGCCGCTGCGGCCCAGGGTCCACCGGCACATCTCGGCCGCCTTCCGCCAGGGCGAGCGGACCCACCCGGCGATCCGCGTGTTCGTCGAACAGCTGCTGCGCACGGCGAAGTCGCTGAAGCCTTGAGCGCGCGCTTGAAAGTTCAGGGGTAGCGGGCCAGCGCCTGCCGGTCGGTCACGGTGATGTAGCCGTAGCCGCGCTGGATCAGCCCGGCCGATGCCAGCTCGGTCAGCGCCGTGTTCACGCGCTGGCGCGACACGCCGACCAGCAGGCCCAGCTCTTCCTGGTTGATGTGCAAGGTGGCATCGGTGTTGGGATAGAGCACGGGATGGAAGAGGCTCGAGATGCCCCGCGCCACACGGGCCGTGGGTTCGAGCAGCCGGTCGAACTTCACCATCGCGATGAATTGGCCCAACCGTTCGTTGAGGTGCGACAGCATGAAGTGGTTGAACGGGATGCTGCGCTCGAGCAGCCAGGAGAAGGTGGCGCGAGGCAGGTGCACCGTGACCGTCGGGCGCGTGGCCATGATCTCGTACTTGCGGTGTTCGGGCTTGAGCAGCGAGCCCTCCCCGATCCAGCCGCCGGCCGCCACGCCGGTGAACATCACGAGCCGGCCGTCGGCGGTGGTGTCCTGCACACGCAGGAAGCCCTCGAGCACGCCGATCCAGCTGTCGGCGATCTCGTCGCGCTGGCACACGGAAGCGTGCGTCTCGTGGTGCTTGACGTAGAGCGAATCGAAGGCCTTGGTGCATTCCGCGTGGGTCAGCGCACGCGGCCAGATGCAGCGTTCGAAGAAAGGACGGAGTTCCCGGGAAGGCGGCATGGGAAAACGTGTTCGGCGTGGGGTGGGCGGCGGGCCGCGATCGGCTGAATGTAGAGCACCGGGGCGCGCGCCCCGGTGCCCGCCTTTCTGTCAGAACGATGTCGACGTCGGCACCGCGGGCAACGGCTGCCCGCCCGGCCCGGCGCGGAAGCTCGTGGGTGCCCAGGCGGTCTGGCCCACGCCCGGCTTGCGCCAGTCGCACACGCCGTCGGTGAACACCGCGCTCAGCCGCGCCCGCTGCCCTGCCGAGAAGGTGGCGCTGCCGTAGTCGGTGGACGCGAAGTCCAGCGGCTTGAGCTGGCACTTGAAGACGTCTTCCGACAGCGGACCGCCCGCCACGATGCGCGGCGATTCATAGGGCTTGACCGCGCAGGCCGCGCTGCCGAAGCCCACGTCCACCAGTTCGGCGTCGGTCACCCCGGCCGTGGCGATGCAGAAGTCCACCGCATCGCGCGGTTTGTTGCGCAGCACCTTGGCCGGCTTCAGGTCCGCCGACTTGTCCTGCTCCATGGCGGCGAGCCAGCGGTCCATTGTGTGGAAGGCCTTGCGATTGAGGGCCGTCCCGTCGACATAGTAGGACGCGCTGCCGAACATCACGTGGTTGGCGTGGCCGCCGTTGGCCGCGTCGAGGCGGGCGCGCTGCGCGTACGAGCGCCAGGCCATGTGGATGTCCGGTCCCATCTCCGGGCGCAGATCGATGATCGGCACCTGCGCCAGGTTCTTGCCCACGCTCACGAGGCCGCTCTTGTAGAAGGGCACCATCGCCGTGGGCGATACGCGGGCCCGCGGCGCAGGGATGGTCGGCGCCGTCGCCGAGCCGCCCGACCAGACCATGTCGAGGTCGTAGCTGCCCACGCCTTCGTTGAGCGCAACGAATTCCTCGGACGTGATCGCGCCGGCCTGCAAGGCCTTGAGGCCGTACTGGACACCCGCGTTGTCGTAGGGCAGGTTGGGCTTCACCGTGCGGTCGGTGTCGGTGACCGTGCCGACCACCGGCGTCAGCACGTCGTGGATCGAGCAGCGCACGCCGGTCGGCCGCAGGCGGGGGTCGTAGACGATGCCCGCGGGGAAACCGTTGCCGCAGTTGTCGGGCAGCTTCGGGTCCTGCGGGTTGATGAAGGACAGCGCCCAGGTGAAGCAATGGACGGCGCTGGGGTGGCCGTTCACCGCCGCGCGCGCCGTGTCGCTCAGGGCCGAGCCTGCTGTGGTGGCGTAGTAGTGCGTGAGCATGCCGCACTCGCGCGTCTCCATCCAGGTGCTCACGGCATCGGGATAGCTCACGCCGGTCTGCAGGCCGTCGAGCAGACCGGGCATCACCGAGGCCGGCACGGTCTGCATCATCGAGCCACCCGAGCCGCCGTCGCTCATCGTGTAGCGCACCTCGCCGTAGGTGTCGATCAGGTGCTCCTTCACCATCATGATGTTCTCGGTGGCCAGCACTTCGTTGTTGTTGTCCTGGTGGTTGGTGAGCTGCGAGTTCACTGTCGCGAAGCCCGCGCGCAATGCGTTGTCGTCGAAGATCGCGTTGCCGGGCTGCTGCTGGAAGCGGTTGCCCGAGGCCGATGCGCCCATCTTCCAGAGCAACTTGCCGTTCCAGCCCTTCTGCGGCGCCCAGGGCGCCCAGGGCTGCGCCGGATCGAACCACGTGGCGATCTGGTACATGCCGCGGCCCATGGTGCCGAGTTCCACGCGCAGCAGCGCCTTGACCTTGTCGCCGCGGTCGTTGGTGAAGTCGGCGATGTCGACGTCCTGGGGCCGTGCATTGGCGGGATAAGGCAGCAGGCAGGCATTGGGGTCGCCGACCGTGAAGGTGCAGGCCGTGCCTTCCTTGGCCTTGGGCTGGTAGTAGTAGCTGTATTTGGCCGGCGCATTGCAGTCCGCATCGAGGGGCTCAGAGTCCAGGCCGTTCAGGCGCGTGGTCGCCGTGCCCGACAGGTTGGTGCCTTCCGGCGAGACCAGGACGGTGCTGCCCGTGCGCGTGGCACACACCCAGGGCTGGATCGGTGCGCCGGCGAAGATGTTGCCGCCGCGCGAGAAGTTGGTGATCGTGAGGCGTGCGCCGCTGGCCTTGCCCTTGACCGTCGCGGACAGCAGGTTCTCGCCGTCGCGCAGACCGGTCAGCAATCCCATCACCCGCCCGTTGTCGCGCGCGGCGAAGGCGCCGGTCACGTCCGAGCCGTTCAGGTCGAGGCGCACGTCGCCGGCGGCCAGACCCGCGGGCAGCACCACCTCCACCAATGCGTCGCCGTCGCTGATCATGTCGGCGCGGTTCGACAGCGTCTTGAGCGCCAGCGCACCGGTCGCGGCCGGAGGCGTCGTGCCCCCGCCACCCGTGCTCGGGGGCGCGGCATCGCCACCGCCACTGCCACCGCAACCGACCAACAGTCCCGCGGCAACGGCCGCAGCCGACGCATGGAAGATGAATCTCGACTGAACTCGCATGGCTTGTCTCCGTTTTTTTGTGAAAGCCAACGAATGCTAGGACTGCACCTCCGATGAGTTTGTGGCGGTGACGACAATTGGCCGAAGGCCTTCGTCGGGACTAACCCTAGCGCTGCCCGTCGCCCACCGAGATCTGCTCCGCCCTCAGCCCGCCCACGCGCGCATGGATCCGGCCGCCGTCGGACATCACCAGCGCGAACAGGATCTCGTCGGGCCGCGGCGCGTCCTGGATGCCGATCTCGGCTGCGCTGAAGTGGCTGCGCACGTAGGCCGCATGCACGTGGTGCAGCGGCACCATCAGGCGATAGCCCGTGCCTGCGACCGCCTTGACCGAGGGCACGATGGCCTGGGGCGCGCCGAGTGCTTCGCGCATCGCCCAGCCGCCCGCCTCGTGCCAGACGGCGCCGTGTTCCATCTCGCCGTTCACGCCCACGATGGCGGCCTTGCCGTAGGCTTCGACCCGGTCCCGGCCCAAGGTGGCGACCAGTTCCTCCGCCAGGCTCTGGCCCAGCGGCTTGAGCGCTTCCATGAACGCGAACAGGTCGGGCTCGAAGCGCCCGGCATAGGGATTGCGCACCACCGCGCAGGCTGCGGCCACCCGGACCGGACGGCTGGCGGGCGGACCGCCCTCGTGGAAGATGGTCTCTATCTGAAGGCTGCGCTTGCGCAGTTGGAGGGTCGGCGAGGAGGTGGAAGGCATGGCATCGAGCCTAGGCAGGCCCTGCCCGCGTGAACAGCATCAGTGCGCGTGTCAAAAGCCGGTGCAGAAGGGTTCACCGGCGCCTTCATTCCGGTTTCCTTGAATGGAAATGACAGCATTCAACTTTTGTGTATAATACGAGACGCCCAAGGTTGCATTGGGCTTGCCCTGCAGGCAGCGCCGAATCTCACGGCGGTACGTCGATACAGAACGCTCACGACGAGAAAAATTACAGAGTGTTCCTGCATGTGAATGTGCCGTAACGTGGGTCGCGTAAGAGCCCACGACCAATCTCCCAGACAAAAGCCGCCCTCGAGGCGGCTTTTTCGTGGGCGCGGCAGACGTCTCAGTGGTCTCAGTGGCCGGCGCGGTCGAAGGCCTGCGCGAGGCGCGCGACACCCTCGGAGATCTGCGCGACGTCCGGCGACGCATAGGTCAGCCGCATGCAGTGCGGATCGCCGTCGGCCGCGAAGAAGGCATGGCCCGGCACGAACAGCACGCCGGCCTCGACCGCGGCCTCGAACAGGCGCTGCGGATCGATCGAAGGCGCGGTGCGCAGCCACACGAACATGCCGCCGGCCGGCTCGACGAAGGCCACGCGCGGCCCGAGCCGGTCGCGCAGCGCGCCCACCATGTGCCGCATGCGCAGGCCGTACTCGGCGCGCATCGCGGCGACGGCCGCATCTGCGCTGCCGCCCGCCAGGTACTCGGCGGCGATCGCCTGCGCCAACGACGAGGTGCAGAGGTCCGCGGTCTGCTTGGCGATCGCGCAGCGCCGCAGCACCTCGGGCGGCGCCACCATCCATCCGATGCGCAGCGCCGGCGCCACGGTCTTCGACAGGCTCGACAGATACAGCACCGGGTTGCGCTCGGGCGCCAGCGCGCGCGCGGTCTCGAACAGCGTGGCCGGCGTGCCGTCGCCGAAGTCGAGCGCACCGTAGGGGTCGTCTTCCACGATCAGGAAGTCGTAGCGGATCGCCAGCTGCACCAGCGCCTCGCGCCGCGGGGCCGGCAGCAGCGTGCCGCCGGGGTTCGAGAAGTTGGGCACGGTGTAGAGCAGCTTGGGCCGGCGCGCCGCCGGCGTGCCGGCCAGCAGGGCTTCGAGCGCATCGACCTGCAGGCCCTGTTCGTCGGCGGGCACCTGCACGATGCGCGCCTGCGCGAGCTTCAGCGCCTGCAGCGTGGCCGGATAGGTGGGCGACTCGACGTACACGCCATCGCCGGGTTCGATCAGCACGCGCACCAGCAGGTCGAAGGCCTGCTGCGAGCCCGTGGTCACGATGAGTTCGTCGCTCGCGCAATGGACGCCGCGCGCGGCGCTCAGCTGCCGAAGCGCATCGCGCAAGGTGGGCAGCCCTTCGGTCGCGCTGTACTGCAGCGATACGCCGGGCCGTGCCAGTGCGCGCAGGCCGGCCTCCTGCAGACCCGCCTGGTCGAACAGGCTGGCCGAGGGGTAGCCGCCGGCCAGCGAGATCATCCCGGGCCGGCTCAGGTAGGGAAAGAGCTCGCGGATCGGCGAGCCGGCCGGATCGGCGAAGGGCGAGGCGAAGGGGATCGGGTGCATCGGCATCACGAGGCCCGTGCGAGCGCCGCGCGCGCCTCGGCGATCGAGTGCTGCTCGGCCGCTTCGTAGAGTGCGATCTCGTCGTGCACCGCGCGGCCCAGCGCGCGCTCGAACTCGGCCCGGCTGCCGGGCGCGTCGTAGGTCGGGCCGCTCGCATCGCCGAGGTTCGAGCGGAAGATGCCGGCCGCGCTCACTGGCAGGAAGTCTTCGTAGGTGATCGGCTCGGCCTGCACGATGCCGCGCGCCATCAACTCATCGATCGACTGCGACGCCGCATCGGCATCGGCTGCGCCCACCGCCCGGTAGCGGAAGAAGGCCAGGCCCGCACGCCGCATCTCGCCCAGGTCGTCGGGGAAAGCCTCGAAGGCACGCACGAGCCGCTCGGCGTAGGGCACGTTGGCGTCGCCATCGCGTGCCTCGCTCAGCAGACGGTTGTAGAGCGCGCGGCCGGTGCGCGTGAGCGCGGCGCCGCGTTGCTCGATCTCGCCGAAGCGCGCGGTGTGCGCACCGTCGGCGCCGTCGGCGCCCGCGAAGGCGATCGGTTCCTCCAGCGCCTTGAAGCTGGTCTGGCGCAGCAGGATCGGATGGCGCCGCGTCGGCGGTCCCTCGATCAGTGCCTTGGCTCCGACGCCGCGGCGCGGCATCTCGGCCTGTGCGGCATCGATGTCGAGCGCGCGCGGCGTCAGGTGGTTGATGTGCGGGCCGCGGAAGCACACGACGTCGGCCACCAGGCGGTGCGATGCCAGCAGGCGTGCATAGGTCGCTGCGTCGACCGTGGCGTCGCCGTGCCAGCGGAAGGTGTCGAGCAGCGCCGGCACGAAGGCCGCGGCCTGCGCCGCATCCAGGCCGCCCTGGGCTTCGGCCAGTTCCAGCAGCGCCAGCGCTTTCGGCGTGAAGATGTTCCGGCGCGCGAGGATGGCCGCGGCCTCTTCGCGCAAGGCCGGGTCCTCGATCAGCGGCAGCCGCAGCAGCGAGGTGAAGACACGGAAGGGATTGGCCGCGAGCGAGGCATCGGACACGGGCCGGAAGGCCGTCGAGTGCACCGGCACGCCGGCCTCGGCCAGGTCGTAGTAGCCCACGGGCGCCATGCCCATCACGGCGAACATGCGCGCGATGCACGCCAGTTCTTCCTCGGTCCCCACGCGGATCGCGCCGTGGCGCTCCTGGTCGAGGCGCGCGATCTGGTCGCCGGCCGCCAGTGCGTCGCGCAGCGCGGGGTCCGCCTTCAGCGCCTGCGCGTTGACGTCGGCCACCAGGTCCATGAGGAGGCCGTACTGCGGCACCTCCTCGCGGTACATGGCCGACAACGCGGCGGAAAAATCGGCGCGGATCGCGTCCGGGGAAAGCAGGGAGCTGGCTGGCATCGAAGGGCTTCGTTCAGAGTGCTGTGCGGGCGCAGGCCGCGCCATCCGGTCATGACAGGATGGAATGGCACGCCCATGGGGAGGAAGGCATCGTAGGTAGGTCCGCACGGCCGCGCAAACGACATTACGGAAGGACTTCATCTGATTTCGGAATGAACCTCTGGCGTCATGCCTCGCCGCCCCACCCCACCCCACCCTTAGCGACATTGACGCCCAACGTCGGCGACGGTGTCATTCGGCCTGGCATCGGCCTTCGGTGGAATGCCCCGATCACCATGAATTGATCCGCCAAACACGCAAAAACCCAGTCGATTCGATTGTGCTTGCGGCGATTCCCAGCAAGAATTCCTGTCGCGCCGCTTGGGCGCGTTGAACGAAGCGACGACGATGGAACTGGACCGCACCGACCGGAAGATTCTGGACATCCTCCAGCGCGAGGGCCGCATCGCCATGACCGAACTCGCGCAGCGCATCGGCCTGTCGACCTCGCCGTGTTCCGAGCGGGTCAAGCGCATGGAGCGCGAGGGCGTGATCACCGGCTACCACGCGCAGTTGTCGCCGCATGCGCTGGGCAAGACGCTGCTGGTCTTCGTCGAGATCAAGCTGGCCGCGAAGTCGGGCGAGGTCTTCGACAAGGTGCGCCAGGAACTGCTGCACGTGCCCGACGTGCAGGAGTGCCATCTGGTCTCGGGCAACTTCGACTACCTGGTCAAGGCCCGGCTGGGCGGCATGGACGAATACCGCAGCCTGCTCGGCGACATCCTCAAGAAGCTGCCGGTCGCCGCCGAATCCCACAGCTACGTGGTGATGGAAGAGATCAAGGAGAGCATGGCGCTGCGCATGGACCGCTGAGCGGCCCTGCGCCGCGCACGCTCAGGCGGTTTCGGCCAGCGCCTCGCCCAGGGCGTTGATGAGCCGATCGATCTCCGCTTTCTCGGTGACGAAGGCGGGCGCCAGCTGGATCGTGTCGCCGCCGCTGCGCACGTAGAAGCCCTTGCGCCAGCACGCCATCGCGACCTCGAAGGGCCGGCGCGCGGGTTCACCCGGCACCGCCGCCAGCGTGATGCCCGCGGCCAGGCCGTAGTTGCGGATGTCCGTCACGTACCGCAGGCCCTTCAGGCTGTGGACCGCGTCCTCGAAATACGGTGCCAGCGTCTTCACGCGGCCGATCATGTCCTCGGCCTTCAGCACCTCGAGCGCCGCGACACCGGCCGCGCAGGCCACCGGGTGCGCCGAGTAGGTGTAGCCGTGCGCGAACTCGACCATGTAGTCGGGGCCGCCCGCCTCCATGAAGGTCTGGTAGATCTCGTCCTTGGCGACCACCGCGCCCAGCGGCTGTGCGCCGTTGGTGACCTGCTTGGCGATGTTCATGATGTCGGGCACGACGCCGAAGGCCTCGGCGCCCGTCATCGCGCCGCAGCGGCCGAAGCCGGTGATGACCTCGTCGAAGATCAGCAGGATGTCGTGGGCCGTGCAGATGTCGCGCAGGCGCTGCAGGTAGCCCTGCGGCGGCACCACCACGCCGGCCGAGCCCGACATCGGCTCGACGATCACCGCCGCGATGTTCGAGGCGTCGTGCAGCGCGATCAGGTCGAGCAGGCGGTCGGCGAGTTCGGCGCCCTGCGTGGGCATGCCGCGCGTGAACGTGTGGCCGGGCAGCAGCGTGTGCGGCAGATGGTCGGCTTCGATGCCGGCGCCGAAGACCTTGCGGTTGCCGCCGATGCCGCCCACCGACAGACCGCCGTAGTTGACGCCGTGGTAGCCCTTCTCGCGGCCGATGAGGCGGGTCTTGCTCGCCTTGCCCTTGGCGCGCCAGTAAGCCCGCGCCATCTTGAGCGAGGTGTCGGCCGCATCGGAGCCGGAGTTGGTGAAGAACACGCGGTCCAGGCCCGCGGGCGTGAGTTCCTTGATGCGGTTGGCCAGCTCGAAGGCCAGCGGATGGCCGAACTGGAAGGCCGGCGCGTAGTCGAGCTTGGCGATCTGCCGGCTCACGGCCTCGGTGATCTCGGGGCGGCCGTGGCCCAGGCCGGTGCACCACAGGCCCGACAGGCCGTCGAACACCTTGCGGCCTTCGCCGTCGGTGAAGTAGGTGCCCTTGGCCTCCACGATCATCCGCGGGTCGGCCTTGAAGTGGCGGTTGCCGGTGTAGGGCATCCAGTAGGCGTCGAGCGACTGGGCGTCGGTGCGCTGCGGCGATGCGGGTGGGGCGACGGTCGAAATGGACATGGGGCGGCCCGCGGCAACGCGGCTCGAAGCGGTGGAGAAGCCGCGATTCTTGGCCTTCGCGTCACCGGCGAGAATGACGCGATATCCACGTTCACTTGCCGATCCATGAAAGTAAGTACCAGGCCGAAATCGCGCGCCCTGCTCGGCCAGTTGAGCGACATGGACCTGCGCCTGCTGCGGGTGTTCAAGACCGTCGTCGAATGCGGCGGCATGACCGCGGCGGAGCTCGAGCTCAACATCGGCGCCTCGACCGTGAGCCGCCACGTCAAGGACCTCGAGACGCGACTGGCCATGGTGCTGTGCCGACGCGGCCGGGCCGGCTTCGCGCTCACCTCCGAGGGTCAGCAGGTCTACGAGCAGACGCTGCGGTTGCTGGCCTCGGTCGATGCCTTCCGCAGCAGCATCGACGACATCCACCAGCGCCTGGGCGGGCAGCTCGACGTGGCGGTGTTCGACAAGACCGCGACCAATCCGCAGGCCCGGCTGGGCGAGGCCGTGGCGCGCTTCCGCGCGGCCGCACCGGGCGTGCGCCTGTCGCTGCACGTGGCGAGCATCAACGCCATCGAGCGCGGCGTGATCGACGGCCGCTTCCAGGTCGGCGTCATTCCCTCCCACCGCAGCTCCGAGAGCCTGGCCTATGCCGATCTGTTCGGCGAGACCATGCTGCTCTATTGCGGGCAGCAACATCCGCTGTTCGGCGCCTCGCACACCGGCCTGACCTGGGCGAAGTTGCGCACGCACGCCTTCGCGGGCCTGGGCTACCACTCGCCCAACATGGAACTCAGCCACCGCGCCGAGCTGCCGCGCAAGGCCACGGGCTTCGACCAGGAGTCGATCGCCACGCTGATCCTCTCGGGCGAGTTCCTCGGTTTTTTGCCCAATCACTATGCCGAGGCTTTCGAGCAGCGCGGCCTGATGCGCGTGATCGCGCCGAAGCGCTTCCACTACGCCTGCCAGTTCGTCAGCCTGGTGCGCAAGTCGCCCGCACCGTCGCGCGCCACGCAGATGTTCGCCGACTGCTTGGTGGCGGCGCATGCGCCGGCCTGAAGCCCGCCGCCTCTTCTTCTATTCGCAGACGACGGGCACGCGCTTGAGGTTGCACAGCAGCTCGTAGGCGATGGTGCCCGCGCGCCGCGCCACTTCGTTCACGTCGATCTGCGCGCCCCACAGTTCGACGCGGCTGCCGATGCCGGCCTCGGGCCGTGTGCTCAGGTCGACCGTCAGCATGTCCATCGAGACCCGGCCGAGGAGCCGCGTCACCGCGCCGTCGACCGCCACCGGCGTGCCCGTGCCGGCAAGGCGCGGATAGCCGTCGGCGTAGCCCGCGGCCACCAGTCCCACGCGCGTGGGGGCATCGGCCACGAAGGTGGCGCCGTAGCCCAGCGCATCGCCGGGCTGCAGCGTGCGCACCGCGAAGACCTGGCTCTCGAAATGCATCACCGGCCGCAGCGGTTGCGCGCGCCCGCTCGCTTCCTCGCGCCAGGCCGGCGGCATCGGGTCCGCGCCGTAGAGGCAGATGCCGGGCCGCGCCCAGTCGCGACGGGCCCCGGGCCAGCCGAGGAGGCCGGCCGAGTTGCTCAGGCTGCGGTCGCCGGGCAATTCGCGGGTCGCGGCATCGAAGGCCGCGAGCTGGCGCGCCGTCATGTCCCGGCCGGGCTCGTCGGCCAACGCCAGGTGCGTCATCAGCACGATGTCCGAGACCTTGCCGCTGGCGCGCAGGCGCGCATGGGCGGCCGGCATGTCGGCCAGCGCGAAGCCGGCCCGGCCCATGCCGGAGTCGGCCTTGAGCCAGACCTGCAGCGTGCCCGGATACGGATCGCGCTCGATCATGCGCAGCTGCGCCTCGTGGTGCACGACGGTCCAGAGGTCCAGCGCATGGGCCGCCGCCAGTTCGTCGGCATCGAACAGCCCCTCGAGCACGAGAATGGGCGAGCGGATGCCGGCCGCGCGCAAGGTCGCGGCTTCGTCGAGGAAGGCGACCGCGAAACCGTCGGCCTGCCCTTCCAGCGCCTGCGCGCAGCGCACCGAACCATGGCCATAGGCGTTGGCCTTGACCACCGCCAGCGCCCGCCCGCCGTGCAGCCGGCGCACCAGGGCGTAGTTGTGGCGCAGCGCACCGAGGTCGATGCGCGCACGGGAGGGCCGGGTCATGCGGAGGCTGGGGCCGAGGCCGCCGAGGGCTGGAGCGCGCGATGGCGCGCGCCGTCGCTCGCATAGCGGTCGATGCCCAGCCCGCTGCTGCTGATCTCCGGGCGCCGGCCCGTCACCATGTCGGCGATCAGCTTGGCCGAGCCGCAGGCCATGGTCCAGCCCAGCGTGCCGTGGCCGGTGTTGAGGAACAGGTTCGGGTATTTCGTTGCGCCGATCACCGGCGTGCTGTCGGGCGTCATGGGCCGCAGGCCGGTCCAGAAGCTCGCGGCCGCCACGTCGCCACCGGGGAACAGGTCTCTGACCACGTGCTCGAGCGTCGCACGGCGCCGCGGATCGAGCCGCAGGTCGAAGCCGCCGAGTTCGGCCATGCCGCCCACGCGGATGCGGTCGTCGAAGCGTGTGACCGCGATCTTGTAGGTCTCGTCGAGCACGGTCGACTGCGGCGCGAAGGCCGGATCGACCAGCGGCACGGTCAGCGAATAGCCCTTGACCGGGTAGACCGGCAGGTCGATGTCGGCCGAACGCAGAAAGTCGCGCGAATAGCTGCCGAAGGCCAGCACGAAGCGATCGGCCTTCAACACCTGACCGCCGGAGCGCACGCCGGTGATGCGGCCGCCTTCGGTGACCAGCCCGTCGACCGACTGGCCGAAACGGAAGTCCACGCCCAGCCCGCGCGCGAGCGCGCACAGCGCCGTGGTGAAGCGATGGCAGTCGCCGGTCTCGTCCTTGGGCAGGCGCAGGCCGCCCGCGAGCCGGTCGCGGGCCTGCGCCAGGCTGGGCTCGACCGAAGCGAGCTGGTCGGCGCGGAGCAGCTCGTAGGGCACGTTGCATTCCTCCAGCACCGCGATGTCGCGCTGCACCGCATCGACTTGCGCCTGCGTGCGGAACAGCTGCAGCGTGCCGCCGGTGCGCTGCTCGTACTGGATGCCGGTGTCGGCGCGCAGTTGCTGCAGGCAGGCGCGGCTGTACTCGGCCACGCGCATCATGCGTTCCTTGTTGATCGCGTAGCGCTCGGGCGAGCAATGGCGCAGCATCTGCGCCATCCACTGCAGCTGGAACAGGCTGCCGTCGAGCCGGATCGCGAGTGGCGCGTGCTTCTGGAACATCCACTTGATGGCCTTCAGCGGGATACCGGGCGCGGCCCAGGGCGTGGAATAGCCCGGCGAGACCTGGCCCGCATTGGCGAAGCTGGTTTCGAGCGCCGGCCCCGGCTGCCGGTCGAGCAGCGTGACTTCGGCACCCGATTTCGCGAGGTAGTAGGCGCTGCTGATTCCGATGACGCCGCCGCCGAGGACGATGACTTTCATGGCGAGACCCTGTGTGTGATGGATGGAGTGATCCCACGAATTTAGGGCGGGAGGCCCCGCAAGTTCGATCGAACTTCGGGCCTCTGGCAGTGAATCTTGCTGGCGCGCCTCCGTAAACGCGGTGCCGGAAGTGAAAGGCCCGGCGTCGGGCGATGTCGACTGCGATGCTCGCAGGGCATGCGCGGTGAAACGGGTCGTCGGCCGAAGGTGCTGGCGCGGTCGCGCGCCGGCCCCGGCGTTGACGGTCGATGCGACGACGGATCTGCGGGCGACGCGAGTATCCTTCGCCCAATGGCCCCCCAGAGGCGCTCTTCCGGCGCTTCTCCGTTCGGACGGCAAAGAGGGCAGGCCCTGGAGCCCGCATGAAATTCGTGATCATTCCCGAGCACCGAGATCGTTGGTCATGGGAGCTTCGCAACGCAGACGGCCTAGCGATCTCCAGAAGCGTCGGCAGCTACGGCGAACGCATCCAGGTCGAACACGCGATCCAGGCGCTGCGGCACGGGGTCGCCGCCGCACGGGAGCTGGGGCCGACGGGCGCGAGTCTCGACGCGCTGGCGGGCCGGTCGACGCCCAACGAAAAGGCATCCAGGTGACATCACCATGCGCGTAGCCGTTTCCCTCGATGCCACCGGCCGCTGGCGATGGGAATTGCACAGCCCCGACGGGCTGGGCATGGCGGAGAGCTGCGGCACTTTCGCGACCTATGCGCGCGCGGTCCTCAATGCCGACGAGGTGTGCCGTTGCATCCCCGATGCCCCGGTCGAGATCGAGACCCTGCCGGACCGTCTCTCCGCGGGGCCGACCGCACGCATGACCGAGACCTTCATACAGGTTTGCGGCGCGCTGAGGACGCAGGGACTCGACGCGGCGCTGGGCGTGCTCAATCAGACGATCGGTCACCGCTACAGCGCTGTCTATGCGATGGCGGATGCGCAGCGCCTGGTGAACGTCGGCTTCTTCGACAAACAGCACGAGGCCATCCCACCGAACCTGCGATCGGTCGCCTACAACCAGAGCTTCTGCCAGTACGCGATCCGCGACGGGCAGTTCAGGACCGAGAACTCCGCCCGCGACACGCGACTGGACGGCAACGTCTACCAGGGCGTGCTGAATTCGTACCACGCCGTGCCGCTGGTCTCCATGCAGGGCCGGGTGCTCGGCACCATCTGCCACTTCGACACGGCCGCGCTGGCGCTCCCAGACGAGGACTTCGAACTGCTTCGGCTCGTGGCCGAGGTGTTCGTGCACTATCTGCCGGAGCCGTCACCGGCCCTGGCCGCGGTGCCGCCCCTGGCACCGACGACCGGCTCGGCCCCCGGCTAGGCGTCGGCCCCATACCTTCTTTCCCTCTTCGCTGATGGCCGCGCTGCCGTCCATCAGTGCCGGATTTTTCTCAGCAAGGCCGTCGGGGTCATGTGAGTTTCGTCAAGAGCATCGACGACTCCTTTGCCTTTGCCGTCAAAGCAATGCTCGGTCGGCCTTCCCCTCACACCGGCAAACCCTTGGCGCGCAGCAGCGCGTTGAAACGCTCCGGGTCGGACGTGCCCGCGAGGTTGCTGGCGCGGATGCGGGCTTCTTTCTCCAGATGCGACTTGGCGCGCTGCAGCACCAACGCGGCTTCGGCTGCAGGGATGGCAATGACCCCGTCGGCGTCACCCAGTACCAGGTCGCCCGGCATCACGGCCAGTCCGGCACAGGCCACCGGCACGTTGATCTCGCCCGGGCCTTCCTTGCTCGGACCGCGGTGGGTATGGCCACGCGCAAACACAGGCAGACCGCCTTCGGCCCACTCCAGGCGGTCGCGCAATGCGCCATCGATCACCAGGCCACCCAGTTGGCGCACCTGGCAGGTGGCGCGCATCAGCCCGCCCATCAATGCCTGGGTGAGGTCGCCGCCGCCGTCGATCACCAGCACGTCACCCGGCTGCACCATCATCAACGCCTTGTGAATCATCAGGTTGTCACCGGGACGGACCCGCACGGTGAAGGCCGGCCCGCACAGCACCGTATCCAGGCTGCCGTGATAGCCATGCAGGCCGATGGCGCCCACGCTGCGGCCCATGCAGTCACCCGCCACGGCCACGGGAATGCGGCGAAAGGCGTCCACCAGTGCGGCGGGCAGGCTGTCTGCGCGCGGGTTGATCTGATAGCCGGGGGGGAAGGAGGCAGAGGTGTTCATGGCGCGTCTCGTTCACGAAGAAGGTAAAGGTCGGAAGCATTGATGCAGGTGGCAGGGTCCAGCGGTCCACCCTGCAGATACGCCAGCACGGTGCGCGCGGCACCCAGCGCCATGGCGTCCAGCGCCGCCGGGGTCGAGCCGCCGACGTGCGGCGTCAGCACCACGTTGGGCAGCGAGATCAGCGGGTGACCGGGCGGCAACGGCTCGACGGCCATGGTGTCCAGGCCTGCCGCACGCAGCCGGCCGCTGCGCAAGGCGGCGACCAGCGCCGCTTCGTCCACCACCTCGCCACGCGCCGTGTTGATCAGAATCGCGCCGGGGCGCATGCGCGCGATGCGTGTCGCGTCGATCAGTCCGCGCGTCGCGGCGGTGAGCGGCACGTGCAGGCTCAGCACGTCGGCGACCTCCACCACGGCATCCAGCGAGGGCAGCAGGCGCGCGCCCGACAAAGCGGCGGGCAGCGCCGACACAGACGGATCGAACGCCACCACGGGCATGCCGAGTGCCATGGCCACGGTGGCCACCCGCTGCCCGACCGCGCCCATGCCGACAAGGCCCAACGTGCGGCCATGCAGCTCCAGCCCGTTCTGCGCGCGCGACCAGCGACCCGCTCGCAGCTCGGCGTCCATCCAGGGAATCCGCCGAGCCGCGGCGAACATCAGCCCCAGCGTCATCTCCGTCACCGACTGCGCGTTGGCCCCCGGCGTGACGCACACCGGGATGCCGCGCCGTGTCGCTGCGGCCACGTCGATGTTGGGCACACCCACGCCGTGCTTGCAGATGATGCGAAGCGTCGGGCAGGCCGCCATGTCGCGCGCGGTGAGCGCCAGGGTGCGCGAGATGACGGCGTCGATCGGCTCGGCCGCCAGCATGCGGGCCACCGCGTCGTCGCCCGCGCCCGACGGCAGGTACAGCACACGGCAACCGGCGTCGTCCAACAACGCCGCCCCGGGCGCTGCCAGTGTGGGCGCAGTGACCAGCACGGTGAAGGGCGGCCGCGCTGTCGAGGAAAGGGGTGGTGTGCGCTTGGACATCAGTCGAGCTGGATCTTGGCCTGGCGCACCACGTCACCCCAGACGCGGTGCTCCTTGCCGATCAGCTCGGCGAATTGCTGCGTGCTGCGGCCCGTGGCGGCCGTGCTGCCCTCGGCGGCGAACTTGGCCAGCACATCGGGCCGCGCCAGCGCCCGGCTGACTTCGGCGTACATGCGCTCGAGGATGGCCGGCGGCACACCCATCGGCGCCACCACACCCGACCAGGTCTGGGCATCGAAGTCCGGAAAGCCCGACTCGGCCACGGTCGGCACCGCGGCCAAGGCCGGCAGCCGGCCGGGCGAGGTGACCGCCAGTGCGCGCAAGTCACCGCCCTTGACCTGGCCCAGCACCGACACCGAGTTGCCGACATAGAAGTCCACATGTCCGGCGCGCAGGTCGTTCACGGCCGGACCGGCACCTTTGTATGGAACATTCAGCAGCGCAATGCCGGCGCGGCGCTCCAGCAATTCGATCGCCAGGTGGCCCACCGTGCCGTTGCCTGCAAAGGCCACACGCATCGGATCGGGGCGCTTCCTGGCTTCGGCCAGGAGGTCGCTCAGGGTGCGGAACGGAGACGCTGCCTTGACGGTGACGACCATCGGCTGCGATGCGACCAGCGCGATCGGCTGCAGGTCCTTGAGCGGGTCGAAAGGCATCTTCGTGTACAGCGAAGGATTGATCGCCATGTTGGCGGTCTGCCCGATGCCGAAGGTATAGCCGTCGGGCAGCGCGCGCACCACCGCATCGAGCCCGATATTGCCTGCCGCGCCGGCTCGGTTTTCGACAACCACCGCCCAGCCGGTGGCCGCCGTGATCTTCTCGGCCACCAGCCGACCGAGAAAGTCGGCGCTGCCGCCGGGCGGAAAAGGTACCACCAGGCGAATCGGCCGCTGCGGCCAGGCGCCGCCGGTCTGAGCCCAGGCCGGGGCGGAGGCGATCCACGGGAGGGCGGCCGCGGTGATCGCGGTGAGAAGGGTGCGTCTTTGAACCATGGTTTGTCTCCTGGTGTTGGCGTGAGCCGCGAATTCTGAGGAGCCAAACCCATTCCGTCCATTTGCTACTATTCATTCAATCATCTCTTTAAGTTATGAATGAGCATCAACCTGCGTGACCTGGGGTACTTCGAGGTGGTCGCCGAACTGGGCCACCTGGGCCAGGCCGCCGAGCGGCTTGGGCGCACACAGCCGGCGCTCAGCAAGTGCATGCAGCGGCTGGAGGACGCCTTCGGTGCGCCGCTGTTCAGCCGCGCCGGACGGGGCATCCAGCTCACGGCCGTGGGCGAGGTCCTGCTGGTGCGGGCCCGGCTGCTGCGCAGCGCATCGGAAGAAGCCCAGCGTGAAGTGAGCGACTTCGCCCAGGGAAATGCCGGGCACGTGCGCATCGGCAGCGGCCCGATCGCGGCCGACCATGTGCTGCCCGCTCTGTGCCAATTGCTGCTGTCGGAAGCCCCCGGCACCACGATCGACATCACCGTCGGCCCGAGCATGGCGCTGCGTGAACAGCTGCACGAGGGCCGCATCGACTGCTGATCGGGTTGGTTCCGCCACCCGATCCGCAGTTCGAGACGCACCCGATCTTCGACGATGCCGTCGTGGTGGCCACCAGCCCTCAGCACCCCGTGTTTGCATCGCCGAGGGTGACGCTGCAGGCCCTTTCGACTTACGGTTGGGTGTTGCCCGTGACATCGATCCCGAGTCGCCAGTGGCTGGACATGGTGTTCCAGTCGCACGGCCTGCCGCTGCCTCGGGTGCAGATCACTGCCAACTCGATACCGCTGCTGCCCGCGCTGATCCTGCGTACCGGATTGCTGAGTTTCGTCTCGCGGCGCACGCTGGGCAGCGGCAGCCAGGGCGTTTTGAAGGAGGTGCCGCTGCACGAAACCACGCTGCAACGCACTCTGGGCGTGACCTACCGGCGCAGTGCCTACCTGTCGCCGGCTGCGCAAAGGCTGGTGTCGCTGCTGCAGTCGCGCGGTGCAGGCCTGATGGCCGAGGCGCAGGGGCTCTAGACTAGCCGACGATCGCGCGCTTGACGTCTTCCTGAAGGCTGCGCAGGTGCGCGCACATGGCGGCACGCGCGCGCACCGGGTCGCGCGCGCGCAACGCCAGGATGATCTCGCCGTGCTCGTCGTGGTTCTCGCGTTGACGGTGCAGCGGGCTGTGCAGCCGGAACAGACGCGCGTTCACGCGCAACTCCTCGACCAGTCGAGGCAGCACGACGTTGCCGCTGGCGGCTGAAATGATCTGATGAAAGCGGTCGTCGAAATGCCAGTGCTCGGTCTCGTCGTGCTCGCCCGCGTCGAGTGACTTGAGGTCGGCCTCGAGCACATCGATCTGCGCGTCGCTGATCTTGTCGACCGCGAGCACGATGGCCTCGCCCTCGATGATCTCGCGCGCGCGCATGCAGTCGAAGTACTCCTTGGTGCCCAGCGCACGCACCGCATAGGAACGCGCATCGCGGCGCACCAGCAAGCCTTCGCCGGCGAGCCGCACGAGCGCCTCGCGCATCGGTGTGCGCGAGATCCTCAGTTCTTCCGCCAACCGGCCTTCCTGCAAGGGACTGCCGGCCGATATCTTGCGGTCCAGGATCAGGGTGCGCAGGCTCGTGTAAGCCTGTTCCGCGAGGCTGGCGGAGCGCACCTCGAGCGGTGCGATGGTGATGGTGGCGGGCTGGGCCGGGCTGGGAAGACTTGGCATGCGAGAGAAGAGAGTTTCCACAGACGGGGCAAAAAGCTTAGCAGGCCGGCCGCTGCGGTGTGGATGGTCTCACAGCCACTTGTCGAGCGGACTGCCGGCGTTGGGCGCGCGTGGCCGCAGGCAGGGCTGAAACTGGCCCGAGCCGGGTTCGGCGGAGAAGACGCCGTCCTGCCACACCACGCGTCCGCGCGACACCGTGATGCCGGGCCAGGCGCGCAGCCGCATGCCCTCGTAGGGCGTGTAGTCGGCTGCGTGATGCAGCATGTCGTTGGCGATCACCTTCTCCTGGCCGGCGTCGAACCGGTCCCAGACCACGAAGTCGGCGTCGCCGCCCACCGCGATCGTGCCCTTCTTCGGGTACAGGCCGTACATGCGCGCCGGGTTGGTGGCCGTGAGTTCGACGAAACGGTGGATGTCGATGCGCCCGGTGAGTACGCCCTCGCTCATCAGCAGCGGCATCCGGGTCTCGACGCCGGGGATGCCGTTGGGAATGCGGTCGAAGGAGGCGTCGTCGCCGGCCACGCGCTTGCCGTCGGGGCCGTTCATGTTGAAGGGCGAATGGTCCGACGAGAAGATCGTGAACAGCCCGCTGGAGAGCGCGTTCCAGATGAACTGCTGGTTGGCCTTGTCGCGCGGCGGCGGACTGCAGATGCAGCGGGCGCCGTGCATGGGGTCGTCGGGGTCGATGCCCAGGTCTTCCGCGCTCAGGAACAGGTACTGCGGGCAGGTCTCGGCAAAGATCGGCAGCCCGCGCCCGCGCGCCCAGTGGATCTGCTCGACGGCCTCGCGGCCCGACACGTGCACGATCAGGATCGGCGTGTCGATCAGTTCGGCCAGCGCGATCGCGCGGTGCGTGGCCTCGCGCTCCACAGCCATCGGCCGCGAGCTGCTGTGGTAGCGCGGCGCGGTCAGGCCCGCATCGAGCAGCTGCTCGGTGAGCCAGGCGATGCAGTCGCTGTTCTCGGCATGGACCATGGTCATCGCGCCCTGGCGGCGCGCCACCGCGAGCACCTCGATGATCTGGCGGTCGTCCAGCTTCAGGTCCTCGTAGGTCATGTAGACCTTGAACGAGGTGTAGCCCTTCTCGATCAGCGCCGGCAGCTCGCGCTGCGTCACGTCCTTGGTGGGGTCGGACACGATCAGGTGGAAGGCGTAGTCGATCACGGCCTTGTCGTCGGCGCGGCGGTGGTAGTCGTCGACCGCGTCCTGGATGCTGCCGCCCTTTTGCTGCGCGGCGAAGGGCAGCACGGTCGTCGTGCCGCCGCAGGCGGCAGAACGCGTGCCGGTGAAGAAGTCGTCGGAGAAGCGCGAGCCGTCGCTGGTGGGCTGGTCGAAGTGGCAATGGCCGTCGACGCCGCCGGGTGTGACCAGCCGGCCGGCCGCGTCGATCTCGCGCGCGGCGCTGCCGTCGAGCTGCTGCGCGATCGCGCTGATGCGCCCGTCACGCACGCCGATGTCGGCGGTGTAGCGGTCGCCGACCGTGGCGATGTCGGCGTTGCGCAGGATCAGGTCGTAGTGCTGCATGAGGCTTCTCCGGCTAGCGCTGCTCGAGCACCGCGTCGGCGGGGGGCGCTACCGGCTCGGTCGCGTTGCCGTAGGCGCGGCCGTAGTGGCGCTCGATGCGGCGCTGGATGAAGTCCCACACCGTGGTCATGAGCAGGTAGTAGATGGCAGCCACGACGAACAGTTCGAGCACCATGAACTTCTCCTGGATCAGCACCTGGGTCCGGCGCAGCAGTTCCTCCATCGAGATCACCGAGGTGATGGACGTGGTCTTGAGCAGGCCGTTGATGCTGTTGCCCAGCGTCGGGATGATCAGGCGCATGGCCTGCGGCATCACGATGTAGCGCATGCTCTGGGCGCTGCTGAAGCCCACGGCGCGCGCAGCGTTCGTCTGCCCCGCCGACACCCCCTGGATGCCGCCGCGCACCACCTCGGCCAGGTAGGCGGCCTCGTTGAGGATCAGGCCGAGCAGCGCCGACTCGACCACCGACAGCTTCACGCCCAGCTGCGGCAGCCCGGTGTAGATGATGATCAGCTGGACCAGCAGCGGCGTGCCGCGGAAGACCCAGATGTAGAAGTGCGCCGGCGCCGCGAGCCAGCGGTGGCGGGACAGCCGGGCCAAGGCCAGCGCGCAGCCCACGACCAGTCCGCCCGCGATGGACGCCAGCGTCAGCCACAGCGTCGTGAGCGCACCCTCGAGGATGTACGGGTTGAACAGATAGTCGAAGAAGCCCGACCAGTTCCAGCCTTGTCCCATGGAATTTCCTTGATTGCGGAGTCAGTGACGAACGCGACGCGCGCTCAGCTCGCGGGACCCTTGACGACCACGGCACCGTCGATCGCCTTGACGCCGTACTGGTCGAACAGCTTGGCGAAGGAACCGTCGGCCTTCATGTCGTTGAGCACCTTGGCCACCGCGTTCGACAGCTCCTTGTTCTTCGCGGCCAGCGCGACCGGCGTCGGGAACAGGCCGTGCAGCACGCGGTCGAAGTCGCCGCGCTTCTGGTACTCGGCACCGGTGGAGTCGATCGACAGCGCGACATCGACCTGGCCCGCGCGCAGCGACTGGAAGGCCATCGCGAAGTTCTCGAAGGTGCGGATGGTCATGCCCTTCATGCCCTTGTCGGTCAGTTGCTTGTCGAGCTCGCGCGCCTTGCGCTCTTCGAAGCCACCGATCTCCACACCGATGCTCTTGCCCGAGAGGTCGTCGGGCTTGGCGATCTTCAGCGGGTTGCCCTTGGCGGTGCTGATGCTGATGGCCTGGTCTTCGTAGGGCAGCATCTGCATCAGCTTGGCGCGCTCGTCGGTGTAGAAGATGCCGGTGTTGATGACGTCCCAGCGGCCGGCCTGCAGGCCCGGGATCATGGCCGAGAACTCGATGCGCACGTACTCGGGCTTCAGGCACAGCCGCTTGGCGATCGCCTCGCCCAACTCGACCCGCATGCCCTTGAGCGCACCGGTCTGGTCGACGAACTGCATTGGCGGCAGGGTCGGGTTGACCGACATGATCAGCGTGCCCTTCTTCACCAGCGCGGCGTCGGGCACCGGCGAGGTGCAGGCCTGGGCATTGGCGATCCCCGTCCCGAGAATGGAAAGAGCAGCGGCCGTGGCGAGAGCGGAGAGCAGTTTCATGGTGATGTCCTGGTGAAGGTGGAACGAGGCAGGGAGTGGGGAAAGGCGGCGCTCAGCGCGCGATGGAGTCGAGCAGGCCGAGCCGGTCGAGTGCCAGGCGCAGGTCGGCGGCATCGGCTGCGGGCAGCGGCAGCCGCGGGGCGCGCGGCTGGCCCACGGGCAGACCCATCATCGAGAGGCCGTCCTTCGAGGCCGCGACATAGCGGTGGCCGCCGACCCAGCGCACGATCGGCAGCATCTTCTTGTAGAGCGCCAGCGCGGCGGGCATGTCCTGCTCGTCGGCCACGAGCTCGAACAGGCGGGCTGACATCTTCGGGATCAGGTTGGAGCAGACCGCGACCCAGCCCTGCGCGCCCAGCCAGAAGGACTCGTAACCCAGGATGCCCGCGAACACCGTCATGCGGTCGCCGCAGAGTTCGATGATGTCGCGCACCCGCGTGACCTCGAGCGTCGACTCCTTGATGTAGAGGCAGTTGTCGATGTGCGAAAGGCGCGCGACCAGCTCGGGCCTGAGGTCGACATTGGCCGTGGCCGGGTTGTTGTAGACCATGATCGGCACGTTGATCGCCTCGCCCACCTTGCGGTAGTGGGCGAACAGCTCGTCGTCGGTGGGCGAGCTGTAGAAGGGCGGAATGATCATCACGCCGTCGGCGCCCATGCGCTCGGCCTCGCGGCTCAACCGCACGCACTCGTCGGTCCACTCCGCGCCGGTGCCGATCAAAACGGGCACGCGTTTTGCGCTGGTCTGCACACAGGTCTCGATCACCAACTGCCGTTCTTCCGGCGTCAACGACAGGAATTCGCCGGTGCTGCCCAGGGGAATCAGCCCGTGGATGCCCTCTTCGATCTGCCAGTTGACCAGCTTCTTGAGCGCAGGCACGTCAACGTGCTTTCCGTCGGCGGTCATCGGGGTGATCAGCACCGTATAGGTGCCACGAAACGCTGTCATGGGTCGGTCCTCGGTAAAAAATCGGGTGACGAAGTATTTGTATACGACTAGTATACGTATACGTTCAATCGCACCAAGCGGTTTTTTGTTTCGAACCTGTTCATGAGCGCACGCCTCACCCATTCCTCCATCGCCGCCGCCGGCCGGCCGATCCGCTTCTGGTACGACGGCCAGCCCGTCGATGGCCTCGAGGGCGAGACCGTGGCGGCCGCGCTCGCGGCCAGCCACCTCCGCCAGCTGCGGCACACGCGCGACGGCGAGCGCCGCGGCCTCTACTGCGGCATGGGCGCCTGCTTCGACTGCCTGGTGACGGTCGACGGCGTGGCCAGCCAGCGCGCCTGCCTGACCAAGGTGGCGGACGGCCAGCAGGTCCGCTCGGCCATGCCCGCCGGCACGCCGGCCGATCCGCTGCAGCCGATGGCCCCGGCCGCCGACGCCCGGCCGGCCGAGCGCGAGGTCGACGTGCTGGTGGTGGGCGCCGGACCGGCCGGCCTGTCGGCCGCGCTGGCCGCGCGCCAGGCCGGCGCCAGCGTGCTGGTGCTCGACGAGCGGCTGCAGTCGGGCGGCCAGTTCTACAAGCCGCTCGCGCCCTCGCAGCAGGCGCCCCGCCCCGCGGACCGCCAGTTCGCCGACGGCCTGGCGCTCGAACGCGCGGTGCTGGCCGCGGGCGTTGCCGTGGCCCAGGGTGCGCAGGTCTGGGCCGCGTTCTCGGCGCATGAAGTGAGCGCCCTGATCGACGGCCGGGCCACCAACATCCGCTGCCGCCAGCTGGTGATCGCCCCGGGCGCCTACGAACGGCCCGTGCCCTTCCCCGGCTGGACCCTGCCCGGCGTGATGACGACCGGCGCGGCGCAGACACTGGCGCGGGCCTACCGCGTGGCACCGGGCCGGCGCGTGGTCATCGCCGGCAACGGCCCGCTCAACCTGCAGCTTGCGGCGGAACTGCTGGCCGGCGGCGCGCAGGTGCTCGCGGTGCTCGAATCGGCGGCACGCCCCTCGTTGCGCGACTGGCGCGAGCTGCTGACGACCGCGCGCACCGCCCCCGACCTGGTGCGCCAGGGGTGGGCCTACCTGCGGCAACTGCGCGCGCACCAGGTGCCGGTGCTCTGGCGCCATGCGGTGGTGGCGGCCGAAGGCGACGGCGAACTGCAGGCGGTGCAGGCCGTGGCGCTGGACGCGCACGGCCGGGCCACGGCCGCGCCGCCGATCCGCTTCGAGGCCGACACGCTGTGCCTGGGCTACGGCTTCATCCCCTCGACCGAACTGGCGCGCATGCTGGGCTGCGAACACCGCGTGGTCGATCGCCACCTGGGCTATCTCGCGACCGTGACTGCCGAGAACGGCGCCACCAGCCTGGCCGACGTGTTCGTGGTCGGCGACGGCGCCGACATGGGCGGCTCGCGCGTGGCGCTGGCGCGCGGCACGCTGGCCGGCCGGGCCGCGGCACACAAGCTCTGTCTGTCGTTGCCGACCGCCGTCGCGCCCGCGAAGATCCGCACGCAGCTGCGCCAGGCCGAGTGCTTCCAGCAGGCGCTCTGGTCGCTCTACGACGCCCCGCCCGTGGCGCTGGACGCGGTCGGCGATGACACGCTGCTGTGCCGCTGCGAGGAGATCACCTTCGGCTCGGTGCGCGAACAGATCCGCGCGGGCCGCGACACGCTGGCCGCGCTCAAGCGCAACACGCGGCTGGGCATGGGCCGCTGCCAGGGCCGCTATTGCGCGGTCACGGCGGCCAGGCTGGTCAGCGAGATGACCGGAAGGCCGCTCGAGGTCGAGCAGTATTTCGCGCCGCGTCCGCCGGCCAAGCCGGTGCCGGCCGGCGCGCTGGGCTTCGAGAAACCCGAATGGGGCGGCCACAAGCCGGCCATCACGCCGAACCTCGCGCGCCCGGTCGAGCACGCGCCCTTCGACTTGCTGCGCACCGACGTGCTGGTGATCGGCGCCGGCGTGCTCGGCTCCTGCCTCGGCCACTACCTGTCGAAGGCGGGCCAGGACGTGACGGTGGTCGACCGCGACGACCTCAACCTCCAGGCCTCGGGCGCCAATGCGGGCAGCCTGCACGTGCAGCTGCTGTCCTTCGATTTCGGCGCCAAGGCCCAGGAAGGCGGCGGCCCGGCCGCGGCCACGTTGCCGCTGGGCCCGATGTCGGTGCGGCTGTGGCAGGAGATCGAGGCCGAGAGCGGCGAAGACCTCGAGATCAAGATCACCGGCGGCCTGATGGTGGCCGACTCCGAGGCCGGCATGCGCTTCATCGAAGCCAAGGCCGCGCTGGAACGCAGCCACGGCATCGACGCGCAGGTGATCGATGCCGCCACGCTGCGCCGGCTGTCGCCGGCCCTGTCACCACAACTGCTTGGCGCCGAGCTCTGCCCGATGGAAGGCAAGATCAATCCGCTGCGCGCGACTTACGCCGTGGCCGCGCTCGCGCGGCAGCAGGGCGCGCGCTTCCTGCGCGGCTGCGACGTGCAGAACATCGAACGCCGCCCCGGCGACGGCGCCGGCTTCGTGGTCCACACCTCGCGCGGCGTGATCCACGCGGGCCGGGTGGTGAACGCCAGCGGCGCGTGGTCGAGCAAGGTGGGCGACATGCTCGGCGTGCCGATCCCGGTCAAGGGCGCGCCGCTGCAAATGATCGTGACCGAGCCCGCGCCGCCGCTGGTCAACCACCTGGTCGCGCATGCCGACCGGCACCTGAGCCTCAAGCAGGCGGCCACCGGCGGTCTGATCATCGGCGGCGGCTGGACCGCGGCCTTCCACGAAGGCATGCGGCTCAACCGCGCCGAGCGCAACAGCATCGAGGGCGGCCTGTGGGTCGCGCGCCAGGTGCTGCCGGCCGTGAGTGGCCTGCACATGGTGCGCTGCTGGGCCGGCATGAACGTCAACATCGACGGCGCGCCGATCCTGGGAGACGTGCCCGGCGTGCCCGGCTTCTACACCGCCGTCACCTCCAACGGCTACACGCTGGCGCCGATCGCCGCGCGCCTGGTCACCGACCTGATCGTGCGCGGGCGCACGGACATCGACATCACGCCTTTCCGCATCGACCGATTCCTCTGACGGAGCCCCATGACCGACCCCTCTCGCGCGCGCGACGTGCTGCGCCAATTCATCGACACGCACTTCGAAGCCCAGGTCCAAACCCTGGCGCGGCTGGTGCAATGCCCCTCTGACAACCCGCCCGGCGACTGCGCGCCGCATGCCGAACTCACGGCCCGCCTGCTCGAGGACATGGACCTGGTGGTCGAGCGCCACGCCGTGCCGCCCGCCTTCGCGCAGCAGCACGGCATGCGCAGCGTGACCAACCTGATCGTGCGCGAGCGCTTCGGCGACGGCCCGGTGATCGCGCTCAACGCGCATGGCGACGTGGTGCCGCCGGGCTCCGGCTGGAGCCGCTCGCCCTACAGTGGCGAGGTACGCGACGGCTGGCTGTACGGGCGCGGCGCCGCGGTCTCGAAGTCGGACTTCACCACCTATGCCTTCGCGCTGCGTGCCTTGAAGGAACTGCGCGCCAGCGGCATGCCGCTGGCCGGCACGGTCGAACTGCACCTGACCTACGACGAGGAAACCGGCGGCATGACCGGCCCCGGCTGGATTCTTTCGCAGGGCCTGAGCCGTCCCGACTATGTGATCTCGGCCGCCTTCTCGCACCACGTGGTCGTGGCGCACAACGGCTGCCTGCACCTCGAGGTGACGCTGCGCGGCACCTCCGCGCACGCGGCGTGGCCCGACACCGGCGCCGATGCCATCGAAGCCGCCGCGACATTGCTGCCCGCGCTGTACCGCTACCGCAACCAGTTGGTGCACCGGCCATCGCAGACCCCCGGCATCACGCATCCGACGATGGTCGTCGGCCTGGTCGAGGGCGGCATCAACACCAACGTGGTGGCCGACAGGCTGAGCTTGCGCATCGACCGCCGCATCGTGCCGGAAGAAGTGCCCGAGGCCGTCGAGGCCGAACTGCGCCAGGTCATCGAGGACGCCTGCGCCGCGCTGCCGGGCATCGCGGTCGAGATCCGGCAGATCCTGCTGGCCCGCCCCTTCGCGCCCGCCGCCGGCGCGGCCGAATTCGCCGAGCTCATGTGCCGCGAGGCCAGCGCGGTCATGGGCAAGCCGGTGACGCCGATCGGCGTGCCGCTCTACACCGATGCGCGGCTCTACAGCGAAGCCGGCATCCCGACCGTGATGTACGGCGCCGGCCCCGAATCGCTGCTCGAAGCCAACGGCCACCGTGCCGACGAACGCGTGCCGCTCGACGAACTGCGCAAGGCGACCGTGGTCGTCGCCAACACGCTCCTGCAACTCCTGGCGCCGCCAGCAAAGGAAACCCCGTGATCGAAATCAACCAGGTGAGCAAGTGGTACGGCGCCTTCCAGGTGCTGACCGATTGCACGACGCAGGTCCGCAAGGGCGAGGTCGTCGTGGTCTGCGGCCCCTCGGGTTCGGGCAAGTCCACGCTGATCAAGTGCGTGAACGCGCTCGAGCCCTTCCAGCAAGGCAGCATCACGGTCGATGGTGTCTCGGTGGGCGACCCCAAGATCGACATCAACCGACTGCGCTCGCGCGTGGGCATGGTGTTCCAGCACTTCGAGCTCTTTCCTCATCTCTCGATCGAGCAGAACCTGTCGATCGCGCAGGTCAAGGTGCTCAAGCGCTCGTCGAGCGAGGCGCGCACGCGTTCCATGGCGCTGCTCGAACGCGTCGGCATGCAGGCCCATTCGCACAAGTTTCCTTCGCAGCTCTCGGGCGGCCAGCAGCAGCGCGTGGCGATCGCGCGCGCGCTGGCGATGGACCCGATCGCGATGCTGTTCGACGAACCCACGTCCGCGCTCGATCCCGAGATGGTGAATGAAGTGCTCGACGTGATGGTGCAGCTGGCACGCGAAGGCATGACCATGATGTGCGTCACGCACGAGATGGGCTTCGCGCGCAAGGTGGCGCACCGCGTGATCTTCATGGACCGCGGCAGCATCGTCGAGGATTGCCCCAAGGAAGAGTTCTTCGGCAATCCGTCCGCGCGCTCCGACCGCGCACAGCAGTTCCTCTCGAAGATCCTGCAGCACTGAGCGAGGCCCGTGCGCTAACCCTCGAGGCCGTGCCGCTGGTGCCACTCTGCCAGCGACTCGGAGGGAAAGCGCGCGAAGTGCTTGTGGCCCCGCCCCTTGGGAACATCCTCCCAGCCGACGGCGAAGTCCAGCGCCGCCTCCACCACCTCGGGCGGCCTGGGCAGCGGCGTGTCGATGGCCGAGGCCTGCGGATGGATCAGCTCGGGCCAGCGCGGGTCCCACAGCCACAGCGCGCTGCCGCACTTGAGGCAGAAGCGGCGCTGGGCCTTCGAGCGGGTGGCGCGCTTGCCCTCCTCCCGCATCACGGCGTGGTAGGTGCCCAGGTGCTTCTCGCCCTGGACCTTCAGGGTGCGGGCGTCACCGCCCAGGTTGATGGCGTAGCCACCGCCGCCGGCCGTCTTGCGGCAGATCGAACAATGGCAGTGCAGAAACGGAACGGGGCTGTCGGCTTCGAGCGAGAAACGAACAGCGCGGCAATGGCAGGAGCCTTCGAGGTGCATAGGTCTTTGCAAACGTATCGGAGAGATCCGTTGTCGCACCACTCTATACCTGTGGGTCATCGGCCCGCACATGAAGAGCGAGCGGACAGTCGGGCCGCGCAGGACACTGGCAGGACAGCCGAGCCAAAAAAAGGGTTAGCAGATACTTACCTGCTAACCCTTATCGATACTGGCGGAGCGGACGGGACTCGAACCCGCGACCCCCGGCGTGACAGGCCGGTATTCTAACCAACTGAACTACCACTCCTGGTAGACAACGTTCGCTCCTTGCGGAGCCGAGTGCTGACGACTCGTAGACCTGCTTCACTTGCGTGAAATTGGCGACCCTACGGGGATTCGAACCCCGGTAGCCACCGTGAAAGGGTGGTGTCCTAGGCCTCTAGACGATAGGGTCGAAAAACCTGGGGAACCGCGCTGCGATCAGCGCTTGTCCTTTGCTCTTGCGAGACTTGTTCGGCACAAAAAAATACCCACTTTCGTGGGTACTTTCGAGGCGAACCTCGTGAACCTTGGCGGAGCGGACGGGACTCGAACCCGCGACCCCCGGCGTGACAGGCCGGTATTCTAACCAACTGAACTACCACTCCTGGTAGACAACGTTCACTCCTTGCGGAGCCGAGTGCTGACGACTCGTTGCCTGCTTCACTTGCGTGAAACTGGCGACCCTACGGGGATTCGAACCCCGGTAGCCACCGTGAAAGGGTGGTGTCCTAGGCCTCTAGACGATAGGGTCAAAACCTTAGGAACCGTGCTGAGATCAGCACTTTTCTTCTTCAAAACTCTCGACACTTTAATGGTGGAGGTAAACGGGATCGAACCGATGACCTCTTGCATGCCATGCAAGCGCTCTCCCAGCTGAGCTATACCCCCGTGTGGGTGTCGAGCCTCGAATTATAGCCCGAAAAATCAGGCCCTTTTCAGACGTTCGATAACTTTTTCGCGGGAAAAAATTTCGATCACCGAATCGAGGGACGGTGTCTGCGATGTTCCCATCACAAGCACTCGTACTGGCATCGCCAACACCGGCATCTTCAATGCATGTGCGGCGAGAACTTCCTTGATCATAGCTGCGATCGAGGCCCGATCCCAGGCGACTGTCATCAATTTTTCAACGAGTGTGGCGATCGCCGGCTTCACCGCATCGGTGAGATGTTGCGCGCGATCGGCCTCGCTCACTTCGATGTCGGCATAGAAGGCCGCCGCCCAGCCGGCGAGGGCCACGGTGGTCTCGCAACGGTCCTTGAACAGCGTGCAGATCGCACCCAGCCGTTCATCGGCCACGATGCCGCGCTTCTGCAGCTGCGCCGCCACCAGCGGCGCGAGTTCGTCGCCGGTCCTGGCCTTGATGTACTGGGCGTTGACCCAGGCGAGCTTGGCCGCATCCCACTGCGCGGGGCTCTTGGACAGGTGCGAGCCGTCGAACCAGCTCACCATCTGCTCGCGCGTGAACAGTTCGTCGTCGCCGTGGCTCCAGCCCAGGCGCGCGAGGTAATTCAGCATCGCTTCGGGCAGGTAGCCGTTCTCTTCATACGCCGTGACGCTCACCGCGCCGCGCCGCTTCGACAGCTTCTGGCCGTCGTCGCCCAGGATCACCGGCACATGGCCGAAGGCCGGCAGCGCGGCGCCCAGCGCGCGGAAGATGTTGATCTGCCATGGCGTGTTGTTGATGTGCTCGTCGCCGCGGAACACGTGCGTGATCGCCATGTCCCAGTCGTCGACCACCACCGCGAAGTTGTAGGTCGGCACACCGTCGGGCCGCAGGATGATCAGGTCGTCGATCTCGCGGTTGTTGATGGTGATCTCGCCCTTGACCAGGTCGTTCCAGCTCACGTCGCCTTCGGGCGGGTTGCAGAAGCGCACCACCGGCGGCACGCCTTCGGGCACGGGCGGCAGCACCTTGCCGGGCTCGGGGCGCCAGCGGCGGTCGTACAGCGTCTTTTCGTTGCGCGCGCGCTGCGCCTCACGCATCTCGTCGAGTTCGGCCGGCGAGCAATAGCAGTGGTAGGCCTTGCCCTCTGCGATCAGCTTCGCGACAACTTCGCGGTAGCGCTCGAGGCGCTGCATCTGGTAGATCGGGCCTTCGTCGTAGTCGAGGCCCAGCCAGTGCATGGACGCGAGGATCTGGTCGGTCGAGTCCTGCGTGGAACGGGCCACGTCGGTGTCCTCGATGCGCAGCACGAACTCGCCGCCGTGGTGGCGCGCATAGGCCCACGAATAGAGCGCGGTGCGGGCCGTGCCCAGGTGAAGGAAGCCGGTGGGCGACGGTGCGATGCGGGTTCTAACTTTGCCGGTCATGTGGTTCTCAGGAATTCAGGGTGCTCAGGCCGCAAAGACCTCGGGAGAGGTCGGCCGTGATGTCGTCGATGTACTCGAGGCCGACCGCGAGGCGGATCAGCCCCTGGCCGATGCCCGCGGCCTGGCGCTGCGCCTCGGTGAGGCGGCCATGCGAGGTCGTGCCGGGGTGCGTGATGATGGACTTGGTGTCGCCGAGGTTGGTGGCGATGCTCAGCACGCGCGTGCTGTTGATCACGTGGAAGGCATTGGCGCGCGCGGTCTCGGGGTTGTCGCCGACCACGTCGAAGGACACCACCGCCCCGCCCTGCCCCGATTGCTGGCGCATCGCGAGTTCGTGCTGCCCGTGCGAGGCGAGGCCGGGGTAGTAGACGCGTGCGATGCCGGGCTGCTGCTCGAGCCACTGCGCCACGGCCAGCGCATTGGCGCACTGCGCCTGCATGCGGATGCCCAGCGTCTCCATGCCCTTGAGCACCACCCATGCGTTGAACGGCGACAGCGCCATGCCGGCGGTGCGGACCACCGGGCCGAACACGTCGACGATGAGCTTCGACGGACCGCAGATCGCACCCGCCATCACGCGGCCCTGGCCGTCGAGGTACTTGGTGCCCGAATGGATCACGAGGTCGGCACCCAGTTCGGCGGGGCGCTGCAGGATCGGCGTGCAGAAGCAGTTGTCGACCGCGAGCAGCGCACCCGCGCCATGCGCCAGGTCGGCCAGCGCGCGGATGTCGCAGACCTCGGTCAGCGGGTTGGTCGGCGTCTCGGCGAACAGCAGCCTGGTGTGGGGCTTGAGCGCCGCGCGCCACTCGGCCACGTCGGTCTGCGAGACGAAGGTGGTCTCCACGCCGAACTTGGCGAACTCCTTGCCGAACAGGTTCAGCGTGGAGCCGAACACCGAGCGCGAGCAGATCACATGGTCGCCGGCCTTGAGCAGGCCCATGCACATCATGAGGATCGCGCCCATGCCGGTCGAGGCGCCGATCGCTGCCTCGGTGCCCTCGAGCGCCGCCAGGCGCTGCTCGAAGCTGGCCACCGTGGGGTTCGAGGTGCGCGAGTAGGTGAAGCCGTCCTCGGTGCCGGCGAAGCGGCGCATCGCCGTTTCTGCGTCGGGCTGCACGAAGCCGCTGGTCAGGAACAGCGCTTCGGAATGCTC
Organism: Variovorax frigidus; assembly: GCF_051216515.1. Lineage (NCBI taxonomy): Bacteria > Pseudomonadati > Pseudomonadota > Betaproteobacteria > Burkholderiales > Comamonadaceae > Variovorax > Variovorax frigidus. Next base: position 60,471 of record NZ_JBPJZF010000003.1, on the reverse strand, counting down.
GCCATGCTGGCTCGGCGCCAGTCCGGTGCGCAGCGCGAGCGTGTCGCGGTGCAGGCCTTCGGGCAGGGTGCGGTCGGTCACGGGGGGCCTCTTGTTCAGCTCGGATTGGGCAGGGACAGGCGCGACGAGTCTTCCTCGGTTTCCTCGATGCGCGGGCGGTTGCCGTTCATGCGGTTGATGGCATCGATGTCGATGTCGCCCGTCACGTACACGCCATCGAAGCACGAGGCATCGAAGCCCGCGAGCTTGGGGTTGAGCGAACCGATGGCGCGCTTCATGGCGTCGACGTCCTGGTAGATCAGCGCATCGCAGCCGATCAGCTCGCGGATCTGCTCGACGGTGCGGTCGTGCGCCACGAGCTCGTCCTTGGTCGGCATGTCGATGCCGTAGACGTTGGGGTAGCGCACCGGCGGCGCCGCGCTCGCGAGGTAGACCTTGCGGGCGCCGGCATCGCGCGCCATCTGCACGATCTCGCGGCTGGTGGTGCCGCGCACGATCGAATCGTCGACCAGCAGCACGTTGCGGCCCTTGAACTCGCTCGCGATCACGTTGAGCTTCTGGCGCACCGACTTCTTGCGCACGCCCTGCCCCGGCATGATGAAGGTGCGGCCCACGTAGCGGTTCTTCACGAAGCCTTCGCGGTACGGCACGCCCAGCAGGTGCGCGAGTTGCGTCGCGCTCGGGCGGCTCGACTCGGGGATCGGGATGATCACGTCGATCTCGTTGGGCGGCACGGTCGAGACCACGCGCTTGGCCAGCGTTTCGCCGAGGTTCAGGCGCGCCTGGTAGACCGAGATGCCGTCGAGCACCGAGTCGGGACGCGCGAGGTAGACGAATTCGAAGATGCAGGGATTCAGGCTCGGCGACTCGGCGCACTGCATCGAATGCACCTTGCCCGCGAGGTCGATGAACACCGCTTCGCCGGGTTCGATGTTGCGCTCGAACACATGGCCCGAGCCCTCGAGCGCCACCGATTCGCTGGCCACCATCACGGTGCCGTCGGCCGGGTTGCGGCCCATGCACAGCGGGCGGATGCCGTAGGGATCGCGGAACGCCAGCAGGCCGTGGCCGGCGATCAGCGACACCACGGCATAGGAGCCGCGCAGGCGCTTGTGCATGCTCTTGACCGCCTCGAAGATCTCGGGCGGGTTCAGCGGCACGCCGCGCGAGGAGCGCTCGAGTTCGTGCGCCAGCACGTTGAGCAGCACTTCGGAATCGCTCTCGGTGTTGGTATGGCGGTGGTCGGTCGAGAACAGCTCGGCACGCAGCGCGTGGGCGTTGGTCAGGTTGCCGTTGTGCACCAGCACGATGCCGAAGGGCGCGTTCACGTAGAAGGGCTGGGCCTCTTCCTCGCTGTAGGCGTTGCCCGCGGTCGGGTAGCGCACCTGGCCCAGGCCGACGTCGCCCGGCAGCGCGCGCATGTTGCGGGTGCGGAACACGTCGCGCACCATGCCTTTGGCCTTCTGCATGAAGAACTTGCGTTCCAGCAGCGTGACGATGCCGGCCGCATCCTGGCCGCGATGCTGCAACAGCAGCAGCGCGTCATAGAGCAGCTGATTGACGGGCGCGTTGCTGACAACGCCGACGATTCCACACATGGGGTCTTTCCTTCTCAGGGCAGGTAACTGGCCAACTTCTCTGGCAGTGCAGGCTTCAATCCCTGCAACGCCGCATCCAGGACGACTGCGCTGTGCGATTCGCGCCACCAGGCGCTGTCGCTCAACGTCAGCAAATGAACAACCACCGCCATCGCCAGCAGCGCCACCGCGCCGCGGGCCAGTCCGAAGGCCGCGCCGAGCAGGCGGTCGACCGGGCGCAGCCCCACGGCGGCGATCAGCTTGCGCGTCAGCGAGGCCACCAGGCCCACACCGAAAGCCACGCCGACGAACAGCAGCACGAAGGCCAGCGCATAGCGCCAGGAAGCCTCCGGGTCGCCGCTGATGGGCAGCCATGCGGCCACATCCGCCGCAAACCATTGCGCGCAGAAGAAGGCGACCACCCAGCCGGCCAGCGAAATCACTTCGAACACCAGCCCGCGCACCAGGCCGAACATCAACGACACCGCGAGCAGCGCGACGGCGATCCAGTCGAGCAGGGCCACGTCGGCGCGCAGTGACTACAAGCTGAGGACGGACGCGGGCAAGGACAAGCCCTTGACGCGACCCGCCGCGCGCTCCGCCTCGGCGCGCGAGGCGAAGGGACCGACCCGCACACGCGTGCGTTCGCCGTCGGCCGTCTTCGCGACGTTGGTGTAGGTCTTGAGCCCCGCCTTCTCCAGCTTCTGGCGCACTTCGCGCGCCTTGTCGGCCTCGGCGAAGGCACCGACCTGCACGACGAAGCGTCCGGCGTCGTTGGTGGTGGCGGCGGCGGGCTTGACCGCCGCCGCGGCGGCAGCGGCCGGCGGCTTGCCGTCGAGCAGCGCGCGGGCACGCGCGCCGTCGTCGGCCGGCGGCTTGGCGGGCGCGGCCGGCTTGGCTTCGGGCTTGGCCTCGTGGCGGACCTCGGGTTTGGGTTCGGGCTTCGGCTTGGCCTCGGGCTTGGGCTCCGGCCGGGTCTCGGCCGGCGGTGCCGCCGCCACCGGCCGCTCGGCCGGCAGCTCGCGGCCATCGGCCGTCTCGGTGATGACGCCGCCGGACGAGGGGCTGTTGCTGGCCACGCGGGTGCGGTTGTCGGGGGCTGGAGCCGCCGGGGCAGGTGCGGGCGACTGGGCGACGGGGGCCGCGGGCGCGACCGGTGCCGGCAGCGGCGCGACCTTGTTGCGGTCGGGGATCTCGATCGGGATGTCGACGGCCACCGGACGCGGCTGGGTATCGAACAGCAGCGGGAAGCCGATCACGCCGACCAGCACCAGCACCGCGGCGCCCAGCAGCCGATGGCGGGCGCGGCGCCGCATGGCGTCCACGCTTTCGGCCGGAGCCGCCGCCACGCTGGCGTTGCGCCCTTCATTGGTGGGTTGGCCACGCGAGCGGAACTTGAAAAACGCCATGAGTTCGATCCCTGATGAGAGCTGCGCGGTGTGGTTGCGAAGGGCCCGGACACCCGCCGATCAGGCGCCTGAGAGCAGGTGTTTGGCCTGCAGGCGGGGCGTCCCGTGCGCGAGCACGCCACCCACCGTGAAGAACGATCCGAAGACCACGATTCTATCAGTGGGGCTTGCGGCATCGATGGCCGCCTGCAGCGCCGCCATGGGTCCCGCGTGCACGCTGCCGCTCGCGTCCTTGCGCGTGTTCTGGGCCTGCCACCGGGCCAGCAGGTCGGCCGCGGACGCCGCGCGCGGCGTGGGCAGGTCGGTGAAGTACCAGCGGTCGATCAGCGGCCCGATGCGCGCGAGCATCGGCGCCAGGTCCTTGTCGGCCATCACACCGAAGACGGCATGGGTTGTCGGGAAGAAACCCATCGCGTCGAGGTTCTCGGCCAGCGCGGCCACGGCGTGCGCGTTGTGGGCCACGTCGAGCACCAGCGTGGGTTCGCCCGGCACGATCTGGAAACGCCCGGGCAGCTCGACCATCGCCAGGCCGGTGCGCACCGCCTGGGCGGTGATCGGCAGCCGCTGGCGCAGCGCTTCGAGCGCGGCCAGCACGCCGGCCGCGTTGAGCAATTGGTTGGCACCGCGCAGCGCCGGATAGGCCAGGCCGCTATATCGGCGGCCGCGGCCGCTCCAGCCCCACTGCTGCTTGTCGCCCGACACATTGAAGTCTTGCCCGAAGCGCCACAGGTCGGCACCGATTTCGCGCGCATGGTCGATCACGCTCTGCGGCGGCATCGGGTCGCTCACGATGGCCGGCCGGCCGGTGCGCAGGATGCCGGCCTTCTCGAAGCCGATGCTCTCGCGGTCGGGGCCGAGGTATTCCATGTGGTCGAGGTCGATGCTGGTGATCACCGCGCAGTCGGCATCGATGATGTTGACCGCATCGAGCCGCCCGCCCAGGCCGACCTCGAGAATCGCCACGTCCGACTTGCTGGCGGCCATGCAGCGCAGGATCGCCAGCGTGGTCAGCTCGAAGTAGGTCAGCGGGATCTCGGCGCGCGTCTGTTCCACGGCCTCGAAATGCGGCACGAGTTCGGCGCCGTCGATGGCCTCGCCGTTGAGGCGCAGCCGTTCCTCGAAGCGCACCAGGTGCGGCGAGGTGAAGACGGCGGTGCGGTAGCCGGCATTGCGCAGGATCGATTCCAGCATCGCGCAGGTCGAACCCTTGCCGTTGGTGCCGGCCACGGTGATCACGGGGCAGTCGAAGGCCAGGCCCAGTCGCTGGGCCACGGCGCGTATGCGGTCCAACCCGAGTTCGATGGTCTTGGGGTGCTGTTGCTCGGCGTGGGCGAGCCAGTCGGCTAGGGTTTTCATGGAGGCCGGGATTGTCGCCGACCTGCCGCATGGGCATGATCCCGCCATGACAACAACCCTCTACGGCATCCCGAACTGCGACACCGTCAAGCGCGCCCGCGCCTGGCTCGACACCCACGGCGTGGGCTATCGCTTCCACGACTTCAAAAAAGAAGGCGTGCCCGAAGCCGAACTCGACCGATGGCTGCAGGCGCCCGGCTGGGAGGCGCTGGTCAACCGCCGCGGCACCACCTGGCGCAAGCTGGACGACGCCACCCGGGACGCGGTGGTCGACGCGGCCTCGGCGCGTACGGTGCTGCTGGCGAACCCGAGCCTGATCAAGCGGCCCGTGGTGCGCTGGGCGGGCCGGCCCGATGTCACAACCGGTTTCGATGCCGACGGCTGGGCCTCACTGGCCGAGACGGACAATTGAACCCGGCCGCGCCGATTGCATCCAACCCGGCCGAACAGGGGCCATCCGCTCCCTAGTTGAAGGAGATTCCATGCGCAACAAACTGTTTTCTCCCGCTTCCGCGACCGTGCTCGGCCTGTCGCTGGCGGCTGTCCTGGCCAGTGGGGGTGCGTGGGCGCAGACTTCCCTGTCCTCCCAACCCTCGCAGCAGGTCCAGGCCCGGGTGATCTCCGCCACCCAGGTCACCGACGCGCAGGGGCGCCCCGGGTATGAAGTGGCCTACGAATACGAAGGTCGCCGTTACACCACCCACAGCGACTACCACCCGGGCGCCACGATCCCCATCGAAGTCAATGCCTACGGCGTGGCCGCATTGCCGACGTCGCCGCAGTCGCCCGTCGAGTACGCGTCGCCGGCCCGGACCCGCTCGCCATGGGAGAGCGTCGTCCCCGAGCGGGGCGTGGTCGTCTCGGGCGGCGGCGCGCCCCCCGCGCCCGTGTACTACGCACCGCCCGTCGTCTATTCGGCACCGGTCTACGCACCGGCGCCGGTCTATGTGCAACCGGCGTATGGGTACGGTTATGGCTACGCGCCCTACGCCTATCCGCCGATCGGCCTGTCGCTGAACCTCGGCTATTCGCGCGGCTGGGGCGGCGGGCGCGGTCGCTGGCGCTGAGCGCGGACAGGGGCCGGTCCGGGCAGACGGGCCGCAAGCCCTAAAATCGCTGGCTTTCCACCGGGACAGAGGCCGTTCGCAGATTGCGGGCGGTGCCTCGCCCCTTTTCCAGCCGAGCGGGCCCGCGCCCTGACCTTCACATGACCATCAACGAATCCCTCAGCTGCACTGCGGTCGCGACCAAGGCCAACGTCTACTTCGACGGCAAGTGCGTGAGCCACAACCTCACGCTGGCCGACGGCACGAAGAAGTCGGTCGGCGTGATCCTTCCCGCCACGCTCACCTTCAACACCGGCGCGCCCGAGATCATGGAAGGCACGTCCGGTCGCTGCGAGTACCTGTTGTCGGGCAGCAGCGAGTGGGTCGCATCGGGCGCGGGCGAGAAGTTCAGCGTGCCGGGCAACTCCAGCTTCCAGATCCGCGTGAGCGGCGAGCCCTACAGCTACATCTGCCATTTTGGGTAGACCCCCAGGCTTCGCGCACTTCGTGTCGCTTCTCCCACCCCCTTGAAGGGGGCGATACCAGTGGCCCGGCGAAGCCGGTTCCACGGTATCCCCGGCACCGAGACGCGCCGTGCCACGCATGTCATGACCCCTTGAACCGCGCCACCACCCACAGAACATCCATCATGTCGACCATCCTGCAAAACGTTCCCGCCGGCCAGAAGGTCGGCATCGCCTTCTCCGGCGGCCTCGACACCAGTGCCGCGCTGCACTGGATGCGCAACAAGGGTGCGATCCCCTATGCGTACACCGCCAACCTCGGCCAGCCCGACGAGCCGGACTACGAAGAGATCCCGCGCAAGGCGATGCAGTACGGCGCCGAACTGGCCCGTCTGATCGACTGCCGCAGCCAGCTGGCTGCCGAAGGCCTCGCCGCGCTGCAGGCCGGCGCCTTCCACGTGACCACCGCGGGCGTGACCTACTTCAACACCACGCCGCTGGGCCGCGCGGTCACCGGCACCATGCTGGTGTCGGCCATGAAGGAAGACGACGTCCACATCTGGGGCGACGGCAGCACCTACAAGGGCAACGACATCGAGCGCTTCTACCGCTACGGCCTGCTCACCAACCCGGCACTGAAGATCTACAAGCCCTGGCTCGACCAGCTGTTCATCGACGAGCTGGGCGGCCGCGCCGAGATGTCGGCGTTCATGACGGCCGCAGGCTTCGGCTACAAGATGTCGGCCGAGAAGGCCTACTCGACCGACTCCAACATGCTGGGCGCCACGCACGAGGCCAAGGACCTCGAGCACCTGGACAGCGGCATGAAGATCGTGAACCCGATCATGGGCGTCGCGTTCTGGAAGGACGAAGTCGAGGTCAAGCGTGAAGAAGTCACCGTGCGCTTCGAGGAAGGCCGCCCGGTCGCCCTCAACGGCCGCGAGTACCCCGACCTGGTCGAGCTGATCCTCGAGGCCAACCGCATCGGCGGCCGCCACGGCCTGGGCATGAGCGACCAGATCGAGAACCGGATCATCGAAGCCAAGAGCCGCGGCATCTACGAAGCCCCGGGCCTGGCGCTGCTGTTCATCGCCTACGAGCGCCTGGTCACCGGTATCCACAACGAAGACACCATCGAGCAGTACCGCGACAGTGGTCGCAAGCTCGGCCGCCTGCTCTACCAGGGCCGCTGGTTCGACCCGCAGGCCATCATGCTGCGCGAAGCCGCGCAACGCTGGGTGGCGCGCGCCATCACCGGCGAAGTGACGGTCGAGCTGCGCCGCGGCAACGACTACTCGATCCTCAACACCGTGTCGTCCAACCTCACCTACAAGCCCGAGCGGCTGAGCATGGAAAAGGTCGAAGGCGCGTTCTCGCCGGCCGACCGCATCGGCCAGTTGACGATGCGCAATCTGGACATCATCGACACGCGCGACAAGCTGGGCATCTACACCAAGACCGGCCTGCTCGCGCAGGGCAGCGGCGCCTCGCTGCCGAAGCTGACGAACGACGGCGACGCCAAGTAATTGTTTGCAGCCCCAAAGAAAGAAACCACCGCGAGGTGGTTTTTTCATGGGGGTTCGCTCAATCGAGAAAGCGCTGCGCGTGGTCGGCCGGCGGCATCAGGCAGGTCTCGCTGCGGCCGAACCAGCGGTAGCGGTGGCGCGCCAGCACGCGGTAGAGCGCGTCGCGCAGCGGCGCCGGCACCAGCCAGGCGGCCCAGGCCAGCCGCCACGGCCAACCCAGCGCATGCAGCACGTGCAGGATGGCCGCGGTCTGCTGCCAGATGCGCTCGCCGTCGACCAGCAGCAGCGTCTGCAGGCCGTCGACCTGCAGGCCCGCACGCGCCAGCAGCGCCTGGCCGTTCGCGCCCTGAATCGAGGCGAAGCGCAGCACGCCACGCCGGTCGTGGCGCAGCAGAAAGCGCACCCAGCCGTCGCACAGCAGGCATTGCGCATCGAACACGACGACCATGCGAGCGCCCTGGCTCGCGTCAGCTGGTGCTGTGGCCCTGGCCGCCTTCAATCGCCGCCTCCGCCACCCCCGCAGCCGCCGCCCCCGCAGCCCGAGCCGCTGTCGCTGCTGCCACTGTCGCTGGCACCGCCGCCAGCGCTGGAACCGCCGTCGCTGCTGCCGCTGCTGCTCGATTCGCTGCCGCCGAAACCACCGGCGTCGCCCGAGGCCGAACCCGAGTCGCCGAAGTCGGAGCCGCAATGGGCGCCGGAGGACGACGCCCTGTCGATGGCGCTGCAGTCGGGCACATAGCTGAAACCGCCTGCGACCGCGAACTTGGCGTCGAGCGCGAACAGGAGCGGCAGCCGGCTCGGCTGGCGCGGATCGATGCTCTCTTCCTTGCAGGCCCAGTACCAGCTTCGGCGCAGGCCGTCGTTGCGCTGGGCGCTGCGGCCCAGCACCTCGGCCGGCGTGTGGTGCAGCATGCCGCCGAAGGCGTAACGGCACCATTGCGCATAGGCCTCGGTGTGGAGGATGAACTCGTGCCAGGCCGCGTCGACCACTTTCGAGGGCATGGCGACGAACTTGCGGTCGCTGCGCAGGTGCGCCATGAAGAATTGGCGCAAGCCCCGCAGCACCAGTTCGGCATCGCGCTGCTGCAGTTGCGGGTAGGCCGCGCGGAGCTTGCCGACGAGAAAAGGAGGCAGCCGCGCCTCGCGCACGAACTGCCGGCGGGCGCTCGCCTGCCAGGCCTTGAAGGCGGCGTTGAGCAGCGCGCAGACCGCCAGGCCTGCCACCAGCACACCGACGCTCTGCGTGGCCGCCCCGGCCACGATGGCCCCATACCAGACCAGCCGGCGCGCCCACTGCAGCGCTGTGATGCGCTTGCGGAAAGTGAGTGACGAGAGCGCCGTCACGCCGTCAGACGACGACCGGCTCGGGCTCGAGCCGGATGCCGAAGCGCTCGTACACGCTGGTCTGGATCGCCTTGGCCAGGGTCATGACCTCGCCGCCGGTCACCGGGTCCTCGCGGCCGCCGCGGTTCACCAGCACCAGCGCCTGCCGCTCGTACACGCCGGCGTTGCCGATCGACTTGCCCTTCCAGCCGCAGGCGTCGATGAGCCAGCCGGCCGCGAGCTTGATGCTGCCGTCGTCCATCGGGTAGTGCACGATCTTCGGGTCGCGCGCGATGATGTCGGCGCACTGCTCGGGCGTCACGGTCGGGTTCTTGAAGAAGCTGCCGGCATTGCCCAGCACGCGCCAGTCGGGCAGCTTGGCCCGGCGAACCGCGCAGACCCAGTCGAAGACGTCCTTGGCATCGGGCGTGAAGTTGCCCGTCTCTTCCATCTTGCGTTCAAGGTCGAGGTAGCCGACCACCGCCTTCCAGGGCTTGGGCAGCCGGAAGCGCACGCGCGTGATCAGCGCACGCCCGGCCAGGCCGAAGTCGTTGCCGCCGCTGGCCGCGTGCTTGAACACCGAGTCGCGGTAGCCGAAGGCGCACTGGGCCGCGTCGAGCGTGAAGGCGCGGCCGGTTTCGAGGTCGATCGCATCGAGCGATTCGAAGCGGTCTTGCAGCTCGATGCCGTAGGCGCCGATGTTCTGCACCGGCGCACCGCCCACGGTGCCGGGGATCATCGCGAGGTTCTCGAGGCCGGGGAAGCCGTTCTCCACCGTCCACTGCACCATGTCGTGCCAGACCTCGCCCGCGCCAGCCTCGACGATCCAGGCGCGCTCGCCCTCCTCGACCAGGCGCAGCCCGCGGATCTCGACCTTGAGCACCAGCGGCTTGACGTCGCCGGTCAGCACGATGTTGCTGCCGCCGCCGAGCACGAATTTGGGCGCGTCGCGCCATTGCGCATCGGCGAGCAGGGCGGCCACATCCGCCTCACTGGCGATGCGGACCAGATGCTGCGCACGCGCGACGATGCCGAAGCTGTTGTACGGCTGCAGCGGGACGTTGGACTCCACGATCATGGGAGAATTGTCGCATTCACGTTGAGCCATCCGAGGAGCCTGCATGCCGTCATTCGACACCGTCTGCGAACCGAACCTGCCCGAAGTCAAGAATGCCGTCGAAAACACGGCCAAGGAGATCGGCACGCGCTTCGATTTCAAGGGAACGGCCGCCGCCGTCGAACTGAAGGACAAGGAGATCACGATGATCGGCGACGCCGAGTTCCAGCTGGTCCAGGTCGAGGACATCCTGCGCGCCAAGCTGACCAAGCGCAGCGTCGACGTGCGCTTCCTGGACAAGGGCGACGTGCAGAAGGTCGGCGGCGACAAGGTCAAGCAGGTCATCAAGGTCAAGAGCGGCATCGAGACCGAGACCTCCAAGAAGATCCAGCGCCTGATCAAGGACAGCAAGCTCAAGGTGCAGGCCGCGATCCAGGGCGATGCAGTGCGCGTGACCGGCGCGAAGCGCGACGACCTGCAGGCCGCGATGGCGCTGATCAAGAAGGACGTGCCGGACATGCCGCTCACCTTCAACAACTTCCGCGACTGAACATGCGCGCCCCCCGGCTGGGCATCATGGCCGTGCTCGCCCTGTGCGTAGGCTGGGCCGCGGCGCAGTCGAACTCGGTCATGCTGACCGGCACCATCGGCAACCGCGCGATCCTGGTGGTCAACGGCAGTGCGCCGAAGACGGTCGCGGTCGGCGAGAAGTTCCAGAACGTGCGCCTGGTCTCGCTGCAGGACGGCCAGGCGGTGGTCGAGTCGGCCGGGCAGCGCCTGACGCTGCGCATGGACACGCCGGTGAGCGTGGGCGCAGGCGGCGGCAGCACAGGCAACGGCTCGCGCATCGTGCTCAACGCCGACAGCCGCGGCCATTTCATGACGGCGGGCACGATCAACGGGCGCAGCGTGAGCTTCATGCTCGACACCGGCGCCACCACGGTGGCGATGTCGTCCGCCGATGCGGTGCGCATCGGCCTGGATTTCCAGAAGGGCACGCCCGTGCAGATCAACACCGCCAACGGCGTCGTGCAGGGCTACCGGATGCGGCTGGATTCGGTGCGGGTCGGCGACGTCGAAGTGCGCGACATCGACGCCATCGTCTCGCAGCAGGCCATGCCCTGGGTGCTGCTGGGCAACAGCTTCATCGGCCGCTTCTCGATGCGGCGCGACGCCGAGCAGATGGTGCTCGAGCGCCGGTATTGAGCGCTCAGCGCTGCGCCGCGGTCACCACCACTTCGATCTTGTAGCCCTTGTTCGCCAGCGGCGCCTGCACCGTGGCACGCGGCGGCGTGTGGCCGGCCGGCACCCAGGCGTCCCACACCTCGTTCATCGCACCGATCTCGCCGATGTCGGTCAGGAAGATCTGCGTCATCAGGATGCAGGTCTTGTCGCTGCCGGCCTCGGCCAGCAGGCGGTCGATCATGCCCAGCACCTGTGCGGTCTGGCCGCGGATGTCCTGCGTGGTGTCGTCGGGCACCTGGCCCGCGAGGTACACGGTGCCGTTGTGCACCGCCATTTCGCTCAGTCGTGCACCGACGTGGAAGCGTTGAAGTTCAGCCATGGAGATTCATTCCTTTTGAGTTTTGGCGCCGAGCCGGGACTCGGTGCCGGCCGCCAGGCGGCGGATGTTTTCGCGATGCCGCCACACCAGGAGCAGGCTGATGGCGATCAGCACCAGCAGCACCGTGCGATCGAGCGGCCAGACGATGCCGCCGCCGATCAGGTAGAAGGCCGGGGCGAAGAAGGCCGCCACCAGCGAGGCGAGCGAAGAGTAGCGGAAGAAGAAGGCGATGATGAGCCAGGTCAGGCCGGTCGACAGGCCGAGCAGCCAGTCGATGCCCAGCAGCGCGCCGGCCGCGGTCGCCACACCCTTGCCGCCCTTGAAGCCGAAGAAGACCGGATAGAGATGGCCCAGGAACGCGGCCAGGCCGGCCAGCGCCGCGGTGCCCAGGCCCATGTCGAAGTCGGGCCCGAACCAGCGGATCAGCGCCACCGGCAGCCAGCTCTTGAGCGCATCCAGCACCAGCGTGGCCAGCGCCGCCGCCTTGTTGCCCGAGCGCAGCACGTTGGTGGCGCCGGGGTTGCCGCTGCCATAGCTGCGCGGGTCGGCCATGCCGAGCGCGCGGCTCACGATCACGGCGAAGGACAGCGAGCCCAGCAGGTACGAAAGGACGATCGCGATGAACGAGGGCAGATGAAAGCTCAAGGGTTGTCTCCGGGTCGGCGCTTCGGAGGAAGCGCCCGGGCGTGGGGCGGCCTATTCTGCCAGCGCGCAGTCCACCGGCCTGGCGTCGAGCAGCGTTACGCACACCTGCGGATGGATCCCGATCAGGTAGCCGCGCCGGCCGCCGTTGATGGCGATGCGCGGCAACGCGAGGATGGTCGATTCGATGTACACCGGCATCGCCCTCTTGGTGCCGAAGGGCGAGGTGCCGCCCACCATGTAGCCGCTGTTGCGCTGGGCCACCTCGGGCTTGCAGGGCTCGACCGACTTGGCGCCGATCTGGCGCGCCAGGTTCTTGGTCGACACGGTGCGGTTGCCGTGCATCAGCACGATCAGCGGCTTCGCGTCCTGGTCCTGCATCACCAGCGTCTTGACCACGGTGAAGGGGTCGAAGCCCAGCACCTCGGCGCTGTGCTGGGCGCCGCCGTGCGCGAGGTATTCGTAGGGGTGCTCGGTGAACGCGACCTTGTTCGCGCGCAGCCATTGCGTCGCAGGTGTCTCGCTCACATGCGGTTTCTTCGCCATGCTCAGATGGCCGGGTCGCGGATCTCCCAGCGGATCCTGTCGATCTCCGCCAGCACCTCGGCCGACAGCGTCGTGCCGTAGGCATCGAGGTCCTCGTCGAGCTGCGCGACCGAGGTCACGCCGATGATGGTGCTCGCCACCTGCCACTTGGTGTAGCAGAAGGCCAGCGCCATCTGCGCGGGCGTGAGGCCGTGGTCGCGCGCCAGCGCGTTGTAGCGGCGCGCCGCGGCCAGCGACTCGGGCCGGCCCCAGCGCTGCTTGCGCACCGATTCGTACTTCGCGATGCGCGCACCGCTCGGCGCGTCCGGACCCTCGACGCCGCCACGGTCGTACTTTCCCGTGAGCAGGCCGAAGCCCAGCGGCGAGTAAGGCAGGAAGGACACGTCGAGCCGATGCAGGGACTCGTCGAGGCCGTTCTCCAGCGCGCGGCTCAGCAGGTTGTAGACGTTCTGCACCGTGACGATGCGCGGCAGGCCGTGCTTCTCGGCCAGGCGGACGAACTCGTGCACGCCGTAGGGCGTCTCGTTCGACACCCCGATCTCGCGCACCTTGCCCGCCTTCACCAGCCCCTGCATCGCCTCGAGCTGCTCCAGGATGGGCGTGGCCGAAGTCTCCTTCGCCGGGTCGTAGTAGACGTTGCCGAAGGCCGGCACATGGCGCTCGGGCCAATGGATCTGGTAGAGGTCGATCACGTCGGTCTGCAGGCGTTTCAGGCTCGCGTCGCACGAGGCCACGATGTCGGCCGCCGTCATGCCCTTGCCTTCGCGCACCCAGTCCATGCCGCGCGAGGGGCCGGCGACCTTGGTGGCCAGCACGGTCTTCTGCCGCGCGCCGGGCCGGGCGGCGAACCAGTTGCCGATGATGGTTTCGGTGGCGCCGTAGGTCTCGCGCCGTGCCGGCACGGCGTACATCTCGGCGGTGTCGATGAAGTCGACGCCGCGCGCCAGCGCGTGGTCGAGGATGGTGTGGGCGGTGGGCTCGTCGACCTGCTCGCCGAAGGTCATGGTGCCGAGGCAAATGGGCGCGACGCGCAGGTCGCTGCGACCCAGCCGAACTTTTTCAAAGGTGGTTTTCTGCATGCGTGGAATGCTACCGCCCCGCCTGCATCTCCGCCTTCACTCCGACAGGAAGCGCACCTGCGCGGGGTCGATGCCCAGCCGCACCGCGGTTCCGGGCTGCAACACCGGCTCGCCGGCATAGTGCACCTCGTCGGCCACCAGCGACACCCGGCCCACGCGCATCTTGTAGCGCGACACCTCGCCCAGGAACTCGGTGCTCTCGACCATGCCGTCCAGCCAGAGCCGGGCCGCGTCGCCGGGCGTGCCGGCCGCGCGGATGTGCACCTGGTGCGGACGGAAGGCGATCGCGGTCGCGCCGTCGGGCGGCAGCGCATCGGCGGCCTGCGGCAGGCGCAGCTCGCCCACGCCCTCGGCATGGAAGCACAGCGCCCCGCCCTCGCGCCCCGTCACGCGGCCCTCGAGCAGGTTGGCGGTGCCGACGAAGCCGGCCACGAAGCGGTTGACCGGAAAGTCGAACAGGCCGGTGGCCGGCCCGACCTGCTGCAGCACGCCCTTGTCGAGCACGGCCATGCGGTCGGCCGTGGTCATGGCCTCTTCCTGGTCGTGGGTCACGAAGATGGTGGTCAGGCCCAGCGTGCGCTGCAGGTGCTTGAGCTCGTCGCGCATCTGCACGCGCAGGTTCTTGTCGAGGTTCGACAGCGGCTCGTCGAGCAGCAGCAGCTTGGGCTCGATCACGATGGTGCGCGCCAGCGCCACGCGCTGCTGTTGGCCGCCCGAGAGCTGCCCCGGCCGGCGCTTGGCATAGTCGGCCAGGCCGACCAGTTCGAGCGCCGCGCCGACCTTGCGCTTGATCGCATCGCGCGACTCGCGCCGCTCGACCAGCCCGAAAGCCACGTTGTCCCACACCGTCATGTGCGGCCACAGCGCGTAGCTCTGGAACACCATGCCGATGTTGCGCGCGTGCGGCGGGATGTGCGTGATGTCCTGCCCGTCGACCAGCAGCTCGCCGCGCTGGTGCTGGTTGAAGCCCGCGATCAGCCGCAGCAGCGTCGACTTGCCCGAGCCCGAGGGCCCGAGCAGCGCGAAGAACTCGCCGGGCTCGATCTTCAGGTTGATGTCGCGCAGCACTTCGGTCGTGCCGTAGCTCAGGCTGATGTGGCGCGCCTCGAGGGAGACCTTGTTCATGATGTCGATGCTCTTTCAGGCGTTCGCGTGCGTTCGGCGAATCGGTGCGAAGCCCAGGTGCCGAGGCCGACGACCACCACCGCCAGCACCCCCAGCGCGGCCCCGGGCCCGCGGCCCGAGGCGCTCTGCATGTAGAGGTAGATGCCGTAGCTCATCGGCGCCTGCGTCTCCGAGGAGGTGAGCAGCAGCGTGGCCGACAGCTCGACCGCTGCCGTGATGAAGCTGGTGACGAAGCCCGCCAGCATGCCGCCGACCATCAGCGGCACCATCACCCGGCGCACCGTGCGCCAGCGCGTCGCGCCCAGGCTCTGCGCGGCCTCCTCCAGCGAGATGTGCACCTGCTGCAGCGCCGCCATGCAGGAGCGCAGCGCATAGGGCAGGCGGCGCACCGCATAGGCCAGCATGATCAGCACCGAGCTCGTGACCACCGGCGAATCGGTGAAGGGCAGGTTCACGCCCCGGAACAGCCGCAGGTAGCCGATCGCCAGCACCAGGCCGGGAATCGCCAGCGCGGCCGAGGCCAGGTAGTCGAGCCAGCGCCTCGCGGGCAGCGTGGTGCGCAGGATCAGGTAGGCGATGGCGGTGCCGATCAGCACGTCGAGCCCGGCCGCCATCACGCAGTAGAGCAGCGTGTTGCCGATCATCTGGCGCGAGTTCTCGAACACGCTGGCGTAGTGCTCGAGCGTGTAGGCGTCGGGCAGCACCGAGAAGCTCCAGACCTTGGCGAAGGACATCAGCAGGATGCCCAGGTGCGGCGCCAGCACGATGCACAGCACCAGCGCGATCCAGCCGTAGGCCAGCACCGATTCCCAGCCGCCCAAGCGGCGCCGCTGCAGCGAGCCGCCGCCCTTCTGCAGCGTCGCATAGTCCTTGCCCTTCATCACGCGCGCGGCCATCCACAGCGCGAGGATCGAGAAGCCGATCATCAGCACGCTGGTCACGTAGCCCAGCGGGTCGTCGATGCCGACCGAGGTGATGCGCAGGTAGGCCTGCGGCGCCAGCATGTTGGTCACGCCCATCACCAGCGGCGTGCCGAGGTCGTCGAAGACCTTGACGAAGACCAGCGCCGCGCCGGCCAGGAAGCCGGGCATGGCGAGCGGAAAGATGATGCGGCGGAACAGCCGGAAGCCGCGCGCACCGAGGTTCATCGCCGACTCCTCCATCGCGCCGTCGATGTTGCGCATCGAGGCCACGAGGTTCAGCAGGATGAAGGGGAAGTAGTGGATGCTCTCGACGAAGGTCACCCCGACCAGGCCGTCCATGATCGGGATCTTGAAGCCGAGGTACTGGTCGAGCAGCAGGTTGACCGAGCCGTTGCGCCCGAAGATCAGCTGCAGCGCCACCGCCCCGACGAAGGGCGGCATGATCAGTGGCAGCACGCCCAGCGTCTGGATCAGCAGCGCGCCGCGGAACTCGAAGCGCACCGTGAGGTAGGCCAGCGGCACCGCGATCAGCGAAGCGAAGAACACGCTCGCGAGCGCCACCACCAGGCTGTTGAAGAAGGACTCGCGAAAGATGCTCTGGCCGAAGAAGTTCGCGAAGTGGCCGAGCGTGAAGCCGCCGCTCTCGTCGACGAAGGCGGTGAACACCACCAGCGCCACCGGGATCAGCAGGAAGGCCAGCAGGAACGCGAGCACCGCGCCCGCCAGCGTCCAGGCGCCCCAGCCCGCGCCGGCACGCCGCACCGTGGCGGGCGCCGCCGCCGCCAACGTCGGCGCGCTCACTTGACGAGCGCGGCCGCCTGGTTGGCCAGTTCCGTTGCCTTGGCGTAGTTGGCTTTGGCCTTCGAGGCCCAGAGTTCTTCCTGGCCGGTGAGCTGCTTGGACACCGCGACGTCACGCCGGCTCTTGCGGAACAGGTCGAGGAACTGCTCGTTCTTCACCATCTCCTGGCCGACCAGCGGCGCATAGGCGTAACCGCGCGCCTGCTTCAGCAGCTCGGCGGCCTGCGGATTCGGCTTGGCCTTCTGCTTTCGGTCGGCATCGTGGATTGCCTTGGTGGCGGCCTGCAGTTCCTTGAGCCGGAAGGTCACCATCTGGTCGAACATGCTCACCACCACCTGGTAGCGCGACTCGGACAGCGCGGAGTCGAACTGCACCTTGGCCTTCTTCGCCACCGCCTGGATGTCGGGGTAGCCGGCCGGCACCTTGAGGTCGGCATAGGGCAGCACCGGCAGCCGGCTGATCTTGGGGTCGAACAGGAGCTGCTGGCCTTCCTTCGACAGCGTGAAGGCGATGAACTTCTTCGCCTCGTCGGCGTTCTTCGCGCCGGTGACCAGGCCGATGTTGGCCGGCACCACGGCCGTCATGCTGGGGTAGGCGAACTCGACCGGGAAGCCCGAGTACTTGCCCGCCAGGCCGAAGAAGTCGATCACCATCCCGATGCCGTACTGGCCGCTGTTCACGCCGTCGGGCACGCCGAAGCTGCGGTCGGTCACGGCCGCGCAGTTGCCCATGATCTCGAGCAGCTGCGTCCAGCCGCGCTCCCAGCCCTCGCCCTGCAGCAGCGTCTCGACCGTGAGGTGGGTGGTGCCCGAGCGCGAGGGCGAGGAGATCGCGACGTGGCCGAAGTACTCGGGCTTCGCGAGGTCGCGCCATTCGCGCGGCACGGGCAGCTTGTTGGCCTGCAGGTAGCGGGTGTTCCACATCATCCCGTAGCCGGCCAGCGCCTGACCGTAGTAGAGGCCCTTGGGGTCGTTGATGGGGTAGTTGCCGATCTTCGCCGGCACGTGCGGGTTCTTGACTTCGGGCGCGGCCGTGAGCAGCTTGTCGCGCGCCAGCACCTCGAAGGCGTCGGGCGCCGAGGCCCACATCACATCGGGCCGCTGGCCCGCGGGCAGCTCCTTGATGTAGGCGATGGAGGCGGTGGTGTTCTTGTTGAGCACCTCGATCTTCACGCCGGCATTGGCCGCCTCGAAGGCCTTCTTGTAGGCGTCGGTCAGCTCCTTGGGGAAGGAGGTGATCACGGTCACGGTACCGGCCTGGGCCGCGCCGGACAGCACGACGAGGCAGGCGGTCGCCACGCTGGAAAGGACTCTCTTGAAGGGCATGCGCTGGGTCTCCTTGGAGCACCCACTGTAGGTCGGCCCTCCCCCTGCCATGAGAGGTTTATCCCTGACGCGCAGGCGTCCGCGCGCCGCGGGCGGCTTGCCTATCATCGGAGCGATGTACTCCGCCCTCCGCATCCCACGCAGCGAATTCGTCCCCGTGCGCCATCAGCGCTACCACGTGCGCCAGTGGGGCACGCCCTCCCCCGTGCGCCCGCCCCTCGTGCTGCTGCACGGCTGGATGGATGTGGCCGCCTCGTGGCAGTTCGTGGTCGACGCGATGGCCGAGGAACGCCACATCGTCGCGCCCGACTGGCGCGGCTTCGGCCTGACCGAAGGCGGCGAGGTCGACAACTACTGGATGCCCGACTATCTGGCCGACCTCGACTGGCTGCTCGACCATTTCGCGGGCGATGCGCCGGTCGACCTGGTCGGCCACAGCATGGGCGGCAACCTCGCGATGCAGTACGGCGGCATCCGGCCGCAGCGGGTGCGCCGGCTGGTCAACCTCGAAGGCTTCGGCATGCCGCTGCTGCGCCCCGAGCAGGCGCCCGCACGCTACGGCAAGTGGATCGACGAACTCAAGCGCCTGCACCGCGGCGAGATGGACCTGCAAAGCTATGCCGACGTGCAGGGCGTGGCGCGGCGGCTGATGAAGACCAACCCGCGGCTGTCGCAGGACAAGGCCGACTGGCTGGCCAGCCACTGGGCCGCGCCGCAGCTGCAGGCCGATGGCAGCACGCGCTGGCAGATCCTCGGCACCGCGGCGCACAAGGTGATCAACGCCAACATCTTCCGCGTGGATGAGGCGCTGGCCCTGTATGCCGCCATCGCCGCGCCGGTGCTGGCGGTCGAAGCCTCGGACGACAGCCTCGCGCGCTGGGGCGACCGCTACACGCTGGCCGAGTACCACGAGCGGCTGAAGTCGGTGCCGGACGCGCGCGTCGCCGTGGTGCAGGACGCCGGCCACATGCTGCACCACGACCAGCCGCAGCAGGTGGCGCGCCTGATCGAAGACTTCCTGCGCTGAGCCAGCGGCGCGGCACGGCCGCCTGCCCGTTCGGATTCAGAGTGCGGATTCAGGGTGTTATCCGACACACAAGTTAACAATTAGCGGGCAGACTTCGCGGGTTTTGCTCTTTTTGCGCTCCCCATGACCACCACTGCCGTGACTGCCATCGATCCCCGGGACTTCCAGCGCCTGCTGAGCCGCAACGTGAAGCTCCCGCTGATCGGCGGCCTGCTGGGGGCCGTGGTCTTCGTCGGGCTGATCTTCTATCTGCTGTCGGTGATCTCCTGGGTCGAGCACACCGACCGCGTGACGCGCGACGCCAGCGAAATGCAGCGCCTGACCATCGACCTCGAAACCGGCATGCGCGGCTTCCTGCTCACGGGCGACGAGGCCTTCCTGCAACCCAACGAGAGCGCCCAGCCGCGGCTCACGGCCGGCATGGTGGCGCTGCGCAAGCTGGTCGCGGACAACCCGGCGCAGGTCGACCGGCTGGACCGCATCGCCACGCTGCAGACCGCCTGGAACCAGTTCGCGGCCGAGATGATCGCGCTGCGGCGCGCCGGCGGCGACTACGAGACGGTCATTCGACAGGGGCGCGGCAAGCGCCTGACGGACGACATCCGCACGGGCTTCAACAACTTCATGAGCGTCGAGCAGGGCCTGCGCTTCCAGCGCAACAACGAGGCCAACACCACGGCGCTGGCGATCGTCGGCCTGTTCGTCCTGTTCACGCTCGCGCTCACCGGCCTGCTCGCCTTCTTCGGCCGGCGGCAGCTGGTGCGCCTGTCCGAAGGCTACGACATGGTGCTGCAGCGGCAGGCCACGCATGCCGACGCCCTGCAGGGTCAGGCCTGGCTGCGCGGTGCCCAGACCGAACTCACGGGCGAACTGGTGGGTGAACTCAGCGCGCACGAGATGGGCCGCAAGGTGTTGGGCTTCTTCGCGCACCAGTTGGGCAGCAGCGTGGGCGCGATGTACGTGCGCGAGCGCAATGGCGACCTGCGCCGCGTGGCCAGCTACGGCTTCTCGCCCGAGGCCGACGCCTCGCCGCAGGTGTTTGCAGCCGGACAAGGCATGGTCGGCCAGGCGGCCGCCGAGCGCCGTCTGACGGTGGTCGAGCCGGTCGCGGCCGACTACCTGCGCATCAACTCCGGCCTTGGCGACATGGCGCCGCGCGCGGCCGTGCTGATGCCGGTCAGCCACAACGGCTTCGTCAACGGCGTGATCGAACTCGGCCTGCTGCGCGCGCCCGAGGAACGTTCGACCGAACTGCTCGAATTGGTGGCCGGCAACATCGGCAGCTCGGTGGCCGCGGTGCGCTACCGCGAGCAGCTGCAGGACGCGCTGGCCGAAACCCAGCAGCTCAACGAGGAACTGCAGGTTCAGCAGGAAGAGCTGCGCACCGCCAACGAAGAGCTCGAGGAGCAGTCGCGCGCGCTGCGCGCCTCGCAGGCCACGCTGGAGAACCAGCAGGCCGAACTCGAACAGACCAACAGCCAGCTGTCGGAACGCACCGAAGCGCTGGACCTGCGCAACGCGGCGCTGCGCCGGGTGCAGAACGACCTGGAAGAGCGCGCGCAGGAGCTGCAGCGCGCGAGCCGCTACAAGTCGGAGTTCCTGGCCAACATGTCGCACGAACTGCGCACGCCGCTCAACAGCGCGCTGATCCTGTCGAAGCTGCTGGGCGACAACCCGCAGGGCAACCTGACGGCCGAGCAGGTGAAGTTTGCCGAGTCGATCCATTCCTCGGGCAACGACCTGCTGGTGCTGATCAACGACATCCTCGACATCGCCAAGGTCGAGGCCGGCAAGCTGGAACTGGTGTCCGAGGAAGTGCCGCTGGCCCGCCTGGCCGACAGCCTCCAGATGACCTTCACGCCGCTGGCCCGGCAGAAGCAGCTCACCTTCCGGCTGGCGGTGCAGGCCGACGCACCTGAATTGCTCGTGACCGACCGCCAGCGCGTCGAGCAGATCCTCAAGAACCTGCTGTCGAACGCGCTCAAGTTCACCGACCAGGGCGAGGTTTCGCTGACCGTGTCCGGCGCACCGGGTGGCGGCGCGCGCTTCGCGGTCAAGGACTCGGGCATCGGGATTCCGGTGGACCAGCAGGACGTGATCTTCGAAGCCTTCCGGCAGGCCGACGGCACCACCAGCCGGCGCTACGGCGGCACCGGACTGGGCCTGTCGATTTCGCGCGATCTCACCGCGCTGCTCGGCGGCCGCCTCACGGTCGACAGCGTTCCGGGCCAGGGCAGCACCTTCACGCTCGAACTGCCCGCGACGGCGCCGATCGCGGTTCAGGGCGAGCGCCCGCCGGCCATGGCGCCGTCGCCCGCGACCGTGCAACGCCTCTACGTCGCCGCGCCGCCGCCGATGCCGATCGCCTCGGAGACCGTGCCGGCGCCGCTCATCCCCCACTTCGCCGACGACCGTGCCCTGCCCCGCGACAGCGCACGCCGCGTGCTGGTGATCGAGGACGAGCCCCAGTTCGCCCACATCCTCTACGACCTCGCGCACGAACTGGGCTACCGCTGCCTGGTGGCCCATGGCGCGGCCGACGGGTTCAGCCTCGCGGTGCAGTTCGTGCCCGACGCCATCCTGCTCGACATGCGCCTGCCCGATGCGCCGGGACTGAACGTGCTGCAGCGGCTCAAGGACGACCCGCACACCCGCCACATCCCGGTGCACATCGTCTCGGCCCAGGACCACAGCACCGAAACCGCGATGCACATGGGCGCCATCGGCTATGCGCTCAAGCCGGCCTCGCGCGAACAGCTCAAGCAGGTGTTCCAGAAGCTCGAGGACAAGCTCACGCAGAAGCTCAAGACCGTGCTGCTGGTGGAAGACGACGCGCTGCAGCGCGAGGCCGTGGTGCGGCTGATCGGCGACGAGGACGTGGCCATCACCGCCGTGGCCTCGGGCGAAGAGGCGATGGTGCTGCTGCGCAGCCGCGTCTTCGACTGCATGATCACCGACCTGCGCCTGCCCGACATGCAGGGCAGCGAGCTGCTCAAGCGCATGGCGACCGAGGAGATCTGCTCGTTCCCGCCGGTGATCGTCTACACCGGGCGCAACCTCACGCGCGACGAGGAGGCCGAGCTGCTGCGCTACTCGCGCTCCATCATCATCAAGGGGGCTCGCTCGCCCGAACGGCTGCTCGACGAGGTCACGCTGTTCCTGCACAAGGTCGAGGCCGACCTGTCGACCGAGCGCCAGAACATGCTCAAGACCGCCCGCGGGCGCGACCGCGTGTTCGAAGGCCGGCGCATCCTGCTGGTGGACGACGACGTGCGCAACATCTTCGCGCTCACCAGTGCGCTGGAGCAGCGCGGCGCGCTGGTCGAGATCGGCCGCAACGGCCGCGAAGCCCTGGAGAAGCTCGACCAGGTGAGCGACATCGACCTGGTGCTGATGGACGTGATGATGCCGGAGATGGACGGCCTCGAAGCCACGCGCCGGCTGCGCCAGGACCCGCGCTTCGCCAAGCTGCCGGTGATCGCCGTCACCGCCAAGGCCATGAAGGACGACCAGGAGCAGTGCATGGCCGCCGGCGCCAGCGACTACCTGGCCAAGCCGGTCGACCTGGACCGCCTGTTCTCGCTGCTGCGCGTATGGATGCCGCGCATGGAGCGCATGTGAGTCCACTGATTCCCTCGGACGGAATGAGGCAGCCGAAGCCGCTGACGCCGCCCAGCGACATCGAGATCGAGCTGCGGCTGCTGATGGAGGCGATCTACCTCAAGTACAGCTACGATTTCCGCGACTACACCGGCGCCTCGCAGAAGCGCCGCGTGCTGTATGCACTCGATCAGTTCAATCTGGCCAGCGTCTCGGCCCTGCAGGACCTGGTGCTGCACGATGCCTCGGCCTTCGCGCGACTGCTGCAGTTCCTCACCATCCCGGTCAGCGAGATGTTCCGCGACCCGAGCTATTTCCTGGCGCTGCGCCAGCAGGTGATCCCGGTGCTCCAGACCTACCCTTCGGTCAAGGTCTGGGTGGCGGGCTGCAGCACCGGCGAGGAAGCCTGGTCGCTGGCCATCCTGCTGCGCGAGGAAGGGCTGCTGGAGCGCACGCAGATCTATGCCACCGACATCAACCCGCTGTCGCTCGACAAGGCGCGCCTGGGCATCTTTCCGATGGAAGCGGTGCGCAACTACACCGCCAATTACCAGCGCGCGGGCGGCCGCCAGTCTTTTTCCGACTACTACACGGCGGCCTACGACGCCGCGCGCTTCGATCCCTCGCTGTGCACCAACACGATCTTCGCCGACCACAGCCTGGCGACCGACAGCGTGTTCGCCGAGACGCACCTGGTGTCGTGCCGCAACGTGCTGATCTACTTCAACCGCGCGCTGCAGGACCGGGCCTTCGGCCTGTTCCACGAGTCGCTGTGCCACCGTGGCTTCCTCGGCCTGGGCGCCAAGGAGAGCATCGACTTCTCGGCCTACGCGAACCGCTTCGACGACCTGGTGCGGCCCGAGCGCATCTACCGCAAGGCGACATGACGATGCCGCTTGCGCCCTTGCGCCGCGTCGACGCGGTGGTGATCGGCACCTCGGCCGGCGGCGTGGATGCACTCGCCACGCTGCTGCGCGATCTGCCCCAGCCCTGGCTGCTGCCGCTGGTGGTCGTGATCCACTTGCCGCAGCGGCGTGACAGCCGGCTGGCCGACGTGTTCCGCCAGCGCCTGTCGATTCCGGTGCAGGAGGCCGAGGACAAGGCGCCGGTGGCCCGGGGCACGCTCTATTTCGCGCCGCCCAGCTACCACCTGTCGATCGAGCGCGATCGGGTGTTCTCGCTGAGCTGCGAACCCCCGGTGCTATGGTCGCGTCCTTCGATCGACCTGTTGATGCAATCCGCGGCCGATGCCTACGGCCCCACGCTCGCCGGCTTTCTGTTGACGGGCGCCAACGCCGACGGCGCCGAAGGCATGCGAAAGATCCAGCAGGCCGGCGGCCTGACTGCGGTGCAGGACCCGGCCGAGGCCGAAGTCGACACCATGCCCCGGGCCGCGCTGGCGCTGCTCACTCCCGACCGCACACTGCCGCTGCGCGGTCTGCATACCTTGCTGGTGGAATTGAATGCTCTTCATGCCGATTGATGTCGAAAGCAAGTTGCTGATCGTCGACGACCTGCCCGAGAACCTGCTCGCGCTGGACGCGCTGATCCGCGGCCGGGGCCGAACGGTGTTCCAGGCCACCTCGGCCGAGGCGGCGCTGGCACTGATGCTCGAACACGAGTTCGCGCTGGCCATCCTCGACGTGCAGATGCCGGGCATGAACGGCTTCGAACTGGCCGAACTGATGCGCGGCACCGAGCGCACGCGCCACATTCCGATCATCTTCGTGAGCGCCGCGGGCCGCGAGATGAACTACGCCTTCAAGGGCTACGAGAGCGGCGCGGTCGATTTCCTGCAGAAGCCGCTGGACGCCTACGTGGTGGCCAGCAAGGTCAACGTCTTCGTGGACCTGCACCACCACCGCAAGGCGCTCAAGCACGAGATGGAGGCACTGGCCGCGGCCCATCGCGAGCAGGCGGCGCTGGTCGACAAGCTGCAGATCGCCCAGGGCGACCTGGAGCGCGCGGTGCGCATGCGCGACGACTTCATGTCGATGGTCTCGCACGAGTTGCGCACGCCGCTCAACACGCTCTACCTCGAGACGCAGGTGCGCAAGCTGCATCTGGGCAAGGGCAACATGGCGCCCTTCGCGCCCGACAAGCTGCCGGCCATGATCGAGCGCGACCAGCGGCAGATCCAGAACATGGTGCGGCTGATCGACGACATGCTCGACGTGTCGCGCCTGCGCAGCGGCTCGTTGTCGATCCGGCCCAAGCCCTTCGACCTGGCGCAGCTCGCACAGCGCGTGGTGGAAAGCCTGATGAACCAGGCCGAGGCCGTGGGATCGACCATCCACCTGGACGCGCAAGGCCCCATCGAAGGCCTATGGGACGAGTTCCGGATCGAACAGGTGCTGACCAACCTGCTGACCAACGCCTTGCGCTACGGCCGGGGCAGCCCGGTGGCGGTCACGGTGCGTCGGCTCGGCGAGCAGGCACAGATGACGGTGCGCGACCAGGGCATCGGCATCGCGACCGCGGACCACGGGCGGATCTTCGAACAGTTCGAGCGCACCGACGACAGCCGCAAGCACGCCGCCGGCCTGGGGCTGGGCCTGTACATCACGCGCGAGATCGTGATCGCGCACGGCGGCGACATCGGCGTGGAGAGCACGCCCGGCGAAGGCGCGCTGTTCCGCGTGACCCTGCCGTTGCAAGCGCCCACCCCCTGAAACCGAGGGAAAACTGAACAGCCGCCCGAGCCGCCGCTCCGCAGCATCATCCCGGCCGTCGGCGACCACCTCACCCCGGTCGACGCGGTGCAGGTGGCGATTCTGGGCACGTCCGGCCTGATGTTCTCCTACGGCCGACGCTTCTGAACGGGGCCATTCTGCGGCGGGGCCGGGGGCATGAGAAAATGTCGGGTTGCGCCCGGCGCCCGCCGGGCCACCTCATTTTTTCAGGACACCCCATGGACGCAGAACAAATCAACCAGATCGAAGCCAACCTTGCCGACCTGAGCGTGCGCACGGTCGATTTACGGAGGTATCTTTGACTACGATGCCAAAGCCGAACGTCTGAGGACGGTCAACGCATCGCTCGAAGATCCGACGGTCTGGAACGACCCGAAGAAGGCCCAGGAACTGGGCCGCGAGAAGAAGTCGCTCGACGGCGTGGTCGTCACGCTCGACCGCCTCACCGGCGGCCTGGCCGACAACACCGAGCTGTTCGAGATGTCGAAGGCCGATGGCGACCTGGACGGCCTGCAGGCCATCGCCGATGACGCCGCCGTGCTCGAAGCCGACATCAAGCAACTCGAGTTCCGCCGGATGTTCAACAACCCGGCCGATCCGCTGAACTGCTTCGTCGACATCCAGGCCGGCGCGGGCGGCACCGAGGCCTGCGACTGGGCCAGCATGCTGCTGCGCCAGTACCTGAAGTACGCCGAGCGCAAGGGCTTCAAGACGCAGATCGAGGACGAGACCCCGGGCGACACCGCGGGCATCAAGGGCGCGACCATCAAGGTCGAGGGCGACTACGCCTTCGGCCTGCTGCGCACCGAGACCGGCGTGCACCGCCTGGTGCGCAAGTCGCCCTTCGACTCGTCGGGCGGCCGTCACACCAGCTTCGCGTCGATCTTCGTGTACCCCGAAGTGGACGACTCGATCGAGATCGAGATCAACCCGTCGGACGTGCGCACCGACACCTTCCGTGCCAGCGGCGCGGGCGGCCAGCACATCAACAAGACCGACTCGGCCGTGCGGCTCACGCACATCCCGACCGGTATCGTGGTGCAGTGCCAGGACGGCCGCAGCCAGCACAGCAACCGCGACGTGGCCTGGAAGCGCCTGCGTTCGCGGCTGTACGACTTCGAACTGCGCAAGCAGCAGGAAGCGCAGCAGAAGCTGGAGGACACCAAGACCGACGTGGGCTGGGGCCACCAGATCCGCAGCTACGTGCTGGACAACAGCCGCATCAAGGACCTGCGCACCAACGTCGAGGTTTCGGCCACGCAGAAGGTGCTCGACGGCGAGCTCGACGTGTTCATCGAAGCCTCGCTGAAGCAAGGCGTCTGATGCCTCGCACGGACGCGCTCATCTTCGACATGGACGGCACCATGGTCGACTCCATGCCCTGGCACGCCAAGGCATGGATCGAGTTCGCACGCCGGCGCGGGCTCGCGCTCGACGTGCCCGATCTCATGCGCCGCACCACCGGCCGCAATGCCTTCGAATGCGCCTGCGAGCTGATGGAACGCGAGGTGAGCGCGGCCGAGAGCGACGAGATCACGCACGAGAAGGAAACGATCTACCGTGAGCTGTTCGGCGCCGTGTTCGCCGAAGTCGCGGGCTTCGGCGCCTTCGCCAAAGCGGCGGCGGCGCGCGGTCTGAAGGTCGCGGTCGGCACGGCGGGCGACCGCCACAACGTCGCCTTCGTGATGGAGCGCCTGCGGATGGACCCGCTGCCGCTGACCATCGTGGGCGGCGACGAGGGCTTCACCGGCAAGCCCACGCCGGCCATCTTCCTCGAGGCGGCCCGCCGCATCGGCGTCGAACCCGCACACTGCATCGTGTTCGAGGACGCCCCCTTCGGCATCGAGGCCGCGCGCCGCGCCGGCATGCGCGCCGTGGCGGTCTGCACCACCCACAGCGCGGCCGAACTGGCCGGCCCGCACGTGATCGCCGCCGTGCGCGACTACGAAGAACTTGCCCTTTCGAATTTCCTGGAGACACTCGATGCTGCAACTGCGTGATGGACAAGAACAGTCGCTGGCGATCCGTCGCGAGGACTATGTCGCCCCCGCCTGGTGGATCGACACCGTCGACCTGACCTTCGACCTGGACCCGGCCAAGACGCGCGTGCTCAATCGCATGCGCCTGCGCCGCAACCCCGACCTGCCGGCCGGCCCGCTGCGCCTGGACGGCGACGAGCTGAACCTGGCACGCGTGCTGGTCGACGGCCAGGGCGCGTCCTTCCGCATGGACAACGACCAACTGGTGATCGACAACCTGCCCGACAGCTTCGAGCTGGAGATCTTCACCACCTGCTGCCCGGCGAAGAACACCAAGCTCATGGGCCTGTTCGTGAGCGAGAACACCTTCTTCACGCAGTGCGAGGCCGAGGGCTTTCGCCGCATCACCTACTTCCTCGACCGTCCCGATGTGATGGCCAGCTACACCGTGACGCTGCGCGCCGACAAGGCCGCCTACCCGGTGCTGCTGTCGAACGGCAACCTGACCGAGAGCGGCGACCTGCAAGGACCCGGCAACGAGGGCCGTCACTTCGCGAAATGGGTCGACCCCTTCCGCAAGCCCAGCTACCTGTTCGCGCTGGTCGCGGGCAAGCTGGTGGCGCGCGAGCAGCGCATCACCACCCGCGCCGGCAAGGAGCACCTGCTGCAGGTCTACGTGCGCGCGGGCGACCTCGACAAGACCGAGCACGCGATGAACTCGCTGGTGCACTCGATCCTCTGGGACGAGACCCGCTTCGGCCTGCCGCTGGACCTGGACCGCTTCATGATCGTCGCCACCAGCGACTTCAACATGGGCGCGATGGAGAACAAGGGCCTGAACATCTTCAACACGAAGTACGTGCTGGCCAGCCAGGCGACTGCCACCGATGCCGACTACGGCAATATCGAAAGCGTGGTCGGCCATGAGTACTTCCACAACTGGTCGGGCGACCGCGTGACCTGCCGCGACTGGTTCCAGCTCTCGCTCAAGGAAGGCCTCACGGTCTTCCGCGACCAGGAGTTCAGCATGGACCTGTGCGCCGATGCGTCGGCGCGCGCAGTCAAGCGCATCGAGGACGTGCGGGTGCTGCGCACCGCGCAGTTCCCCGAAGATGCCGGCCCCATGGCGCACCCGGTGCGCCCCGACAGCTACATCGAGATCAGCAACTTCTACACCGTCACCATCTACGAGAAGGGTGCGGAGGTGGTGCGCATGATGCAGACGCTGGTCGGCCGCAAGGGCTTCGAGGCTGGCATCACGCTGTACTTCGAGCGCCACGACGGCCAGGCCGTGACCTGCGACGATTTCGCGCAGGCCATCGCCGATGCCAATCCGGATTCCGAACTGGCCCGGCTGCTGCCCCAGTTCAAGCGCTGGTACGGACAGGCCGGCACGCCGCGCCTCGCGGCCAGCGGCCACTACGACGCCGAGGCGCGCAGCTACACGCTGCGCTTCACGCAGAGCTGTCCGCCCACGCCGGGCCAGGCGCTCAAGCTGCCCTTCGTGATCCCGGTGAACCTGGGCCTGCTGGCTGCCGACGGCCGCGAGCTGCCGCTGCAGCGCGACGGAGAAGCGCAGGCCGCGCACGGCACCCGCACGCTGGTGCTGACCGAAGCCGAACAGCAGTTCACCTTCCACGGCCTCGACGCCGAGCCCGTGCCCTCGATCCTGCGCGGCTTCAGCGCGCCGGTGATCCTCGACTTCGGCTACACCGACACCCAGCTGCTCACGCTGCTGGCCAACGACCTCGATCCCTTCAACCGCTGGGAAGCGGGCCAGCGGCTGGCGCTGCGCAGCGCGATCCGCGCGATCGGCGCCGCCGAGGCCGGCGCACCGGTGCTCGACGCCGCCTACATCGACGCCATGCGCGCGGTGCTGCGCGATGCCAAGCTCGATGCCGCCTTCAAGGAACTGGTGCTCACGCTGCCCTCGGAGACCTACATCGCCGAACAGCTCGAGGTGGTCGATCCACAGCGCATCCACACGGTGCGCGAAGCCATGCGCGCGCAGCTGGCCACGGCCCTGTTCGCCGAATGGGAGCAGGCCTACGAACAGAACCACGACACCGGCGCCTACACGCCCGACCCGCTCTCGGCCGGCCGCCGTGCGCTGGCCGGCATGGCCCTCTCCTTCCTGTGCCTGGCGGCACGCGAATCGGCCACTTCGACAGGCTCAGGACAATCGGATGTCTGGCCCGGCAAGACGCTGCAGCGCTTCAAGGACGCAGGCAACATGACCGACCGCTTCAATGCGCTGTCGGCCCTGGTGTCCTCGGGCCATGCGCTGGCCGCCCCGGCGCTCGCGCGTTTCCATGCGCTGTTCAAGGACGAGGCGCTGGTCATCGACAAGTGGTTCTCGCTGCAGGCCGGCGCGCCCGACCGTGGCGGCCACGTATTGCCACTGGTCAAGCAGTTGATGAAGCACCCGGACTTCTCGCTCAAGAACCCCAACCGCGCTCGCAGCGTGATCTTCAGCTACTGCAGCGCCAACCCCGGCGCCTTCCACCGCACCGACGCTGCGGGCTACGTGTTCTGGTCGGACCGCGTGATCGAGCTCGACGCGCTCAATCCGCAGGTCGCGGCCCGCCTCGCGCGCGGCCTCGACCGCTGGAACAAGCTGGCCGAACCCTACCGCAGCGCGGCCCGCGAAGCCCTCGCCCGCGTGGCCGCGCGACCCGACCTGAGCAAGGACACACAGGAAGTCGTCCACCGCGCCCTCGCGGACTGAACCCCAAGGAAACTCCATGGCACAACAGAAAATTTCACTCACCCGCTACCTCGTCGAGCAGCAACGCGCCGACGGCCTCATCCCCGGCCAATTGCGGCTGCTGCTCGAAGTCGTGGCCCGCGCCTGCAAGAGCATCAGCATGGCCGTCAACAAGGGCGACCTGGGCGGCGTGCTCGGCACCGCCGACAGCGAGAACGTGCAGGGCGAAGTCCAGAAGAAGCTGGACATCATCGCCAACGAGGTGCTGATCGAAGCCAACGAATGGGGCGGCCACCTGGCTGCCATGGCCAGCGAAGAGATGGACAGCATCTACGTGGTGCCCAACCGCTACCCGCAGGGCGAATACCTGCTGCTGTTCGATCCCCTCGACGGCTCGAGCAACATCGACGTCAACGTGAGCATCGGCACCATCTTCAGCGTGCTGAAGAAGCCCGACGACCACCCGGGCGTGCAGGAAGCCGACTTCCTGCAGGCCGGCGCCAAGCAGGTCGCGGCCGGCTACTGCATCTACGGCCCGCAGACCACGCTGGTGCTGACCGTCGGCGACGGCGTGGCGATGTTCACGCTCGACCGCGAACAGGGTTCCTTCGTGCTGACCAAGGAGAACATCCAGATCCCGGCCGACACCAAGGAATTCGCGATCAACATGAGCAACCAGCGCCACTGGGACGAACCAGTGAAGCGCTACATAGACGAATGCCTGGCCGGCACCGAAGGCCCGCGCGGCAAGGACTTCAACATGCGCTGGATCGCGAGCATGGTCACCGACGTGCACCGCATCCTGATGCGCGGCGGCGTCTTCCTGTACCCCTGGGACAAGCGCGAACCGGGCAAGCCCGGCAAGCTGCGCCTGATGTACGAGGCCAACCCCATGAGCTGGCTGGTCGAACAGGCCGGCGGCATGGCCACCAACGGCCGCGAGCGCATCCTCGACCTGCAGCCGGCCAAGCTGCATGAACGCGTCAGCGTGATGCTCGGCTCAAAAAATGAGGTCGAGCGCGTCACGCGGTATCACGACCCGCTATAATCGAAGGCTTAGCCGGTGTAGCTCAGTCGGTAGAGCAGCTCATTCGTAATGAGAAGGTCGGGTGTTCGATTCATCTCTCCGGCACCAATCGCAGAAAGCCCGTTGTCTCCAGGACAACGGGCTTTTTTCGTTGGGGCGGGTGCCGTACGGCGAAACGCCCAGAGTCAGTGCAAGCATTTGAGCATCGCTGCGGGGCGCATCCGACGTGCATTCGTCCTCCCCTCACAAACCGACACGCAGCAACCAACGGGATGAAGGCACGCCGCCATGGCAGCGGCGCGTCGTCACGCCGGTGAGTGATGCGAATGAGTGGGAGCAAGACGCCCGTGGACGTCTGAGGACCGCAATTCACCGCAAAAGGCAGGCGCAGACTGCAAATGCCTTGAGAGGCCACGCTGTGCAGAATCACCTTGATGAAGGCAAGGTAGCCCAGAAACAGAAAAAGGCACCGAGGTGCCTTTTTCAATTCGAGATTTTTTGGGGTGGCTGATGGGACTCGAACCCACGACGACCAGAATCACAATCTGGGACTCTACCAGCTGAGCTACAGCCACCGCAGAGCCTTCTATTGTAGCAACAAAATCAACGTGCCGAAGCCTCGGCGGGCTGCGGCACGAGGATTTGTGCCTTGAAGCGTTCCTTGAGCAAATCGTAGTAAGCCAGGTTCTCGGCAGCCGTCACGACCTGCACGAACTGCTCGCTCTCCTGCTTGGCCGCCTCCGGCGTGGGTGCCGTGCGCGCCACGTTCTTGACGACGCGCAGCACCGCATAGCCCTGGGCGCCCAGATCGACGCCCACCAGCGCGGGCAGGCGGGTCGCATCGGCGCGCAATGCGGCCTCGACCACCGCCTGCGGCTGGGATTGCGCATCGATGCGCGACACGGTCATCGCGGCGCCCAGCGTGGCGGCGCTCGGGTTGGCCTGCCAGGCGGCGAGCTTGGCCTCGCCCTCGGCCTTGGCCAGCGCTGCAGCGCGCTGCGCGACCAGCAAGGTGCGCACCGATTCCTTGACCTCGGCCAGCGGCAGCGCGTGGGCGGCTTCGTACTTGACGACCCGGCCCGACGCCAGCTGGTTGGGGCCGATCTCGATGGCTTCGGTGTTGTGCTTGCGGGACAGCGAATCGGCAGCGAACAGCGCGGCCAGGAAGTTGGTGCTGGCCAGCGGGCCGGTGGCCCCCGGCTGCGGCGTGCGGGCCACGTTGGCGGCCGTGCGGATCGTCAGCTTGAGCTTGTCGGCTGCGGGCTGCAGGCTGTCGGGCTGCTGGTAGACCGTGTCGGTGAAGGTCTCGGCGGCCTTGGCGAACTCCTGCGTGGCCTGCTGGCCGCGCACTTCGTTCTCGATCGTCGCGCGCGCCTGCTCGAAAGGTTGCAGCACGCCCGGCTTGATGTCCTTGAGCTGGATGATGTGGTAGCCGAATTCGCTTTCGACGACGTTGCTGATCTCGCCCTTCTTGAGCGCGAACATCGCGTCCTCGAAAGGCTTGACCATCGCGCCGCGCGCGACGAAGTCGAGGTCGCCGCCCTTCTCCGCCGAACCCGGGTCCTGCGAATTCTTGCGTGCCACGTCGGCGAAGGTTTCCGGCGCCTTCTTGACCTGGGCCAGCAGTTGCTCGGCCTTGGCGCGTGCGGCTTCGCGCTCGGACTTCGAGGCGCTGGCCGGTGCGGTGATCAGGATGTGGCTCGCGCGGCGTTCCTCGGGCGTGCCGAAGCGGGCGCCGTTCTGCTCGTAGTAGCTCTTGAGGTCGGCATCGGTCACCGAGATGTTCTTCTTCGCCGCGTCCAGGTCGAGCACCAGGTACTCGACGCTGGCCTGCTCGGGCGCCTGGAACTGCGCCGCGTGGTCCTTGTAGTAGGTCTCGATGTCGGCATCGCTGACCACGACCTTGGCCTTGAAATCGGCCGGGTTGAAACGTGCCAGCTGCACCTCGCGGCGATCGTAGAACGCGCCGAGCGTGGCCTGCGCCTGCGCGGGCGTCGCGAAGGCCGTGCCCGACACGCCGAGCAGGACCTGCTGCGTGGCCAGGTCGGAGCGCACCGCGGCTTCGTACTGCTCCGGCGTGCGGCCGGTGGCCATCATGAAGCGCTCGCGGTCGAACTTGCCGTCGGCGGTGCGGAACGATGCCAGGCTGGTGTCTTCGGCGAACAGGCGGGCGAGCCGGTCTTCCGAAACGGTCATGTTCGACTTGGCGGCTGCGGCGGCCAGCACGCGGTCACGCACCATGCGCTCCAGCGTGGCATAGCGCGCGGCATCCGAATCGAGCATGGCTGCCTCGACGTTGGGCATCTGGCGGCGAATGCGATCGACCTCGTTGCGATGCTGCTGGTCCCACTCGGGACGGGTGATGTCATGACCGTCGACGCTCGCCACCTTCTCGCCCTTTTGGTCGCCCTGGTACCGGTCGACGCCGAACAGCACGAAGGACGGAATGATCAGCAAGAACAAGAAGCCCATGACGATCTTGTTGTACCTGCGGAAGAACTCAAACATGCTTGAAGACTCTCTGTGACGAATGCCGGAAGGCAAAACAAAAAGGCGAACTTCTGTTCGCCTGGTTGCCGGGTGGTGAACGCCGAAGGCTCCGCGCCGCGGATGGCTCCCGGTGAGGGAGTTGGCAAGCCCGACGAACCGACGATTCATCCAGGGCGGCCGACCAGCGTTGCGAAGGGCCTGACGGGGCCTGCCCATTTTATCAGCATGGTCGGTCACCCCCCCGATCAGCCTCGGGCGCAGGCCGGTTTAAGCGCTGCATGGCGCACCCAACGAAAAAGGCCCGGATCGCTCCGGGCCCTTTCACATGGATTCATGCACGAAACGGGTGGTGGGTGCTGACGGGCTCGAACCGCCGACCTGCGCCGTGTAAAGGCGACGCTCTACCAACTGAGCTAAGCACCCCGTTGTGCAGCGAGGGATTGTCTCAGTTCAGCGCGTCTTTCAGCGCCTTGCCAGGACGAAACTTCGGAATTTTTGCAGCCTTGATCTTGATGGCCTCGCCGGTGCGCGGGTTGCGACCCGTGCGTGCCGCACGTTTGCCCACTGCGAAAGTACCGAAACCGACGAGCGACACGGAGTTGCCCTTCTTGAGCGTTGTACGAATGGCGCCGATGGTGGACTCGAGTGCGCGCGTGGCGGCGGCTTTGGAGATGTCGGCGTTTTTTGCGATGTGCTCAATCAGTTCGGTCTTGTTCACAAGGGCCCCTCAAAGGAAAAGTGGATCGGTTTTCATCAGATGCACGACGGGCTCGCGGCGGAACACTCGGCGACGGATACGCAGGCGAATCTGACGTGTCGGCAGCGGACCGCCGACGATGATTACAACCACAGGGCTACGGGGTGTCAATAAGTCGCGCGCCCGTGCCGCCCTGCGGGGACGGCGATTCTAGGGCCTGTTCACTCCGTTTCCGGGACGCGCCGGATCCATCGGGGCTGAATGCAAGGCGCACGCGCGCAGCAAGACCGAAGCCTTGCGGCGCGGGCAACGCCGCAGACGGCCTTCGAATCAGAGCGCTTCGGCGATCGCGCGACCCAGGTCCGCGGTGCCGGCCGTGCCGCCGATGTCGGCCGTGCGCGGCGCGCCGCTGTCGGGCGCGAGCACCTTCTCGATCGCTGCCAGGATCGCGTCGTGCGCGTCCTTGTGGCCGAGGAATTCGAGCATCATCGCGCCGCACCAGATCTGGCCGATCGGGTTGGCGATGCCCTTGCCCGCGATGTCGGGCGCCGAGCCGTGCACCGGCTCGAACAGCGAGGGCGTGGTGCGCTCGGGGTTGAGGTTGGCGCTGGGCGCGATGCCGATGGTGCCGGTGCAGGCCGGGCCCAGGTCGGACAGGATGTCGCCGAACAGGTTGCTCGCCACCACCACGTCGAAGAAGTCCGGGCGCTGCACGAAATGCGCGGTCAGGATGTCGATGTGGAACTTGTCGAGCGTGATGCCCGGGTAGTTCTTGGCCATCGCGGCCACGCGCTCGTCCCAGTAGGGCATGGTGATCGAGATGCCGTTGGACTTGGTGGCGCTGGTCAGGTGCTTCTTGGGCCGCGACTGCGCGAGCTCGAAGGCGAACTTGAGCACGCGGTCGACGCCGATGCGCGACATCACGGTCTCCTGCACCACGATCTCGCGCGGCGTGCCTTCGTACATGCGCCCGCCGATGCTCGAGTACTCGCCTTCGGTGTTCTCGCGCACGATGTACATGTCGATCTCGCCGGGCTGGCGCGGCGTGCCGTCGCGGCGCACCACGGGTGCGACGATGCCGGGCATCAGGCGTGCGGGGCGCAGGTTGATGTACTGGTCGAACTCGCGGCGGAACAACAGCAGCGAGCCCCACAGCGAGATGTGGTCGGCGATCTTCTCGGGCCAGCCGACCGCGCCGAAGTAGATGGCGTCATGGCCGCCGATCTGGTCCTTCCAGTTGTCGGGCAGCATCTTGCCGTGCTTCTCGCAGTAGTCCCAGCTCGAGAAATCGAAGTGGTCGAACTTCAGGTCGATGCCGAACTTGCGCGCGGCCGCGTCGAGCACGCGCACGCCCTCGGGCATGGTTTCCTTGCCGATGCCGTCGCCGGCGATGACTGCGATGCGATGGGTGCTCATGGTCGGATGTCCTTGGATGAAGAAGAGTTGTCTCTGGATTTTTGAAAGAAGGTCAGCGCCTCGCGCACCAGCGCGTCGGGGGCTTCCTCAGGGATGTAGTGGCCGCAGGGCAGCGTGCCGCCCGACACGTCGGCGGCGACTTCGCGCCACAGCGCCAGCACGTCGAAGCATTTGCCGACCACGCCGTGCGCACCCCACAGCACGCGCAGCGGCTGGGCCAGGCGACGGCCGGCAGCGATGTCTTCGCGGTCGTGCACCAGGTCGATCGAGGCCGAGGCGCGGTAGTCCTCGCACACCGCCTCGGCCGTGCCGGGCAGCGCCGCACAGCGCTCGTACTCGGCCAGCGCTTCGGGCGCGAAGGGCGCGAGGCCCGCATGCCGACCGCCCATCACGCTGCGCACGTAGCGCGCCGGATCGGAGGACAGCAGGGCTTCGGGCAGCGGCGGTGGCTGGATCAGGAAGAACCAGTGCCAGTAGGCGCGCGCAAAAGCCTCGGAGGTGTTCGCATACATGGCCAGCGTGGGCGCGATGTCCAGCAGCAGCAGCCGCTCGACCGCGGCCGGATGGTCGGCCGCCAGCCGATGGGCCACGCGCGCACCGCGGTCGTGGGCCAGCACCTGGAAGCGATCGAAGCCGTGGTGCCGCATCACGGCCATCGCATCGTGCGCCATCTCGCGCTTGCTGTACGTCACGTGCTCGGCGTCGGCCGCGGGCCGGCCCGAATCGCCGTAGCCGCGCAGGTCCATCATCACCACCGTGAAATGCGCCGCCAGCGCAGGCGCCACGCGGTGCCAGATCACGTGCGTTTGCGGATGGCCGTGCAGGAGCAGCAACGCCGGGCCGCTGCCGCCGATGCGGCCATGCAGCGCGACGCCGTCGCGTTGCAGATCGAAGGAGGTGAAGTCGTTGAGCACGCATCGATTGTGCGTTGCCCTCCTCTCGGCTTCAAGCAACAATCATCGAATTGATTATTTCCCTCAGGGCCTGAATGGAACGCGCCGACCTCGAACTCGTGACCACCGTGCGGCACCGCGGCAGCCTGGCCGCGGCCGCGGCGGCACTGGGCGTCGCGCCCTCGGTCGTCACCAAGCGGCTGGCCGCGCTCGAAGGGCGGCTGGGCCAGCGGCTGTTCGAGCGCACCACGCGCCGGCTCAACCTCACGGCCGAGGGCGAGGCCGTGTGCCTGCATGCCGACAAGCTGCTCGAAGGTTTTGCCGTGCTCGAGGCCGAGTTGAGCGAGCGTCAGAGCGCGCTGCGCGGCCGGCTGCGCATCGCCGCCACGCTCGGTTTCGGCCGGCGCTGGGTCGGGCCGGCGCTGGCCGAATTCCAGCAGCGCCATCCGGGACTGCAGATCGACCTGCAGCTCAGCGAACAGTTGCCCGACCTGGGGGCCGACGGCTACGACGGCGCGTTGTGGCTGTGGTCGGTGCAAGGCGCGCACAGCGCGCACTGGATCTCGCGCCGGCTCGCGCGCAACCAGCGCATCCTGGTCGCATCGCCGGCCTACCTGTCGGCGCATGGCGCACCGCGCGCGCTGGAGGAACTGGCGGCGCACGCCTGCCTGATCGTGCGCGAAAACGCGGAGGCCCAGGGCGCGGGCCGGGAGCACTGGGCGCTCAAGCACGACAAGGAGAGCGCCCTGTCGCGCGTGCGGGTGCAGGGGCCGCTGTCGAGCAATTCGGGCGAGATGGTGCGTGATTGGTGCCTCGCGGGCCGCGGCATCATGCTGCGCAGCCTGTGGGACATCGCACCGCAGCTGGCCTCGGGTGAACTGGTGCGCGTGCTGCCGCACCACGCGATGCCCGACGCCGACATCCACTGGATCGCGCCCTGGCGTCCCAAGACGCCGCGGCGCGTGCGGCTGCTGATCGACTTCCTGGCCGAGCAGTTTCGCAGCGAGCCCTGGAAGCCTTAGCTAGGCCCGGCTCTCGCGCACCACCAGGCCGACGCCCAGCGCGGTGACCGCGGTGCCGATCAGCGTCAGCGCCGTGATCTGCTCGGAGAACAGCAGCCAGGCCATGAGGGCGGTGGTCGGCGGCACCAGGTAGAGCAGGCTCGTGACGGCCGTGGCCGTGCCGCGCTGGATCAGGATGTAGAACAGCGAACTGCCGCCCAGCGACAGCACCAGCACCGACCAGGCCATGGCGCCACCCGAGTACAGGTTCCAGTGGATGGGCGCCGTCTCCAGCAACGCCAGCGGCGCCGTGACCAGCAAGGCCGCGCCGAATTGCACCAGGCTCGCGCTGCGCACGTCGCAGGGCGCGACGAAATGCTTCTGGTACAGCGTACCGACGGTGATCGACACGAGCGCCCCCAGGGCCAGGCCCATGGTCAGCAGGCTGACCTCGCCGCTGTCGCCGAATTTGCGCGACACCACCATCACCAGACCCGTAAAACCCAGCAGCAGGCCGGCCCACTGCCGCCGCGTGATGGCGCCACCACGCATCGACAGCCAGAGGCCGGTCAGCACCGGCTGCAGGCCGACCATCAGCGCCACCAGCCCCGCACCCATGCCCGCATGGACCGCGGCCCACACGCCGGCCAGATAGCCCGCGTTCATGAACACGCCGGTGACCGCCAGGTGCCCCACCTGCTGGCGCGTGGACGGCAGTGCGACGCGCGCCAGGCCCACCCACACGGCGAAGCACAGCATCGACAGCGCATAGCGCAAGGCGAGAAATTTGAGCGGTGGCGCATAGGGCATGCCGTAGCGCGCGACGATGAAGCCGGTGCTCCAGATCAGCACGAACACACCCGGCAGGAAACGCAGCCAGCCCGCCGTGCGGGCGGCCACCGCCGTCATTTGGTGCGAGCCCGGATCTCGGGGATGGCCTTTTGCAGGTAATACACCATCGACCAGACGGTGAGCACGGCCGACACCCAGATCAACCACTGGCCCCACAGACCGGTGTCGATGAAGCCGAACAGATGGCCGTCGAACAACAGAAAGGGAATGGCCACCATCTGGACCACGGTCTTGACCTTGCCGAGCATGTGCACCGCGACGCTCTTGGCGGCGCCGATCTGCGCCATCCATTCGCGCAACGCCGAGATGGCGATCTCGCGGCCGATGATGATCAGCGCCACGAACACATCGGCGCGTTGCAGATGCACCAGCACCAGCAAGGAGGCACAGACCAGGAACTTGTCGGCCACCGGGTCGAGGAAGGCACCGAAGGCCGAGGTCTGGTTGAGCTTGCGCGCCAGGAAGCCGTCGAGCCAGTCGGTGGCGGCGAACACGATGAACATCACCGTGGCGATCCAGTTGCGCATCGGCTCGGCGATGGGCAGATAAAACACGCCCACGATCAGCGGGATCGCGATGATCCGCGTCCAGGTCATGATCGTTGGCAAGGTCCAGAACATGCCGCGATTGTGCATGATGCCAACGGGTGTCATCGAGGGCGACGCTTCAGTGCAGCGCCCGGTAGATTTCCTCGGCCAGATCGGAGGCGATGCCCTCGACCGACGCGATGTCCTCCACGCTCGCGGCCGCGACACCGCGGATGCCGCCGAAGCGTTGCAGCAGCCGGGCCCGGCGCTTGGGGCCGATGCCCGGAATGTCCTCGAGCTGGCTGCCGCCCACGCGCACCTTGGCGCGCTTGGCGCGCATGCCGGTGATCGCGAAGCGGTGTGCCTCGTCGCGGATCTGCGCCACCAGCATCAGCGCGGCCGAGTCCTTGCCCAGGTAGACCTTCTCGCGGCCGTCGGCGAACACCAGTTCCTCCAGCCCGACCTTGCGGCCCTCGCCCTTCTCGACGCCGACGATCAGCGACAGCGGCAGGCCGAGCTCGGTGAACACCTCGCGCGCCATCGAGACCTGGCCCTTGCCGCCGTCCACCAGCACCAGGTCGGGCATGCGCGCCGCGCGCGTGGCCGGCGCTGCATCGCTGCCCGCGCCGTCGGCGTCGCCGGGCGTGGGTGCGTCGGTCTCGGCGGCCATCGCCTCGGCCAGCTTGGCATAGCGGCGGTGCAGCACCTGGCGCATGGCCGCATAGTCGTCGCCCGGCGTGATGCCCTCGATGTTGTAGCGGCGGTATTCGCGGTTCTGCATCGCGTGGCGTTCGAACACCACGCACGAGGCCTGCGTCGCTTCGCCGGCGGTGTGCGAGATGTCGAAGCACTCGACGCGGAAGTTGTCGAGGTCGTCGGGCGCCAGCTCCAGCGCATCGGCCATCGCGCGGGTGCGGGCCTGCTGCGAACCTTCTTCGGCCAACAGCCGCGCGAGTTGCAGGTCCGCATTCGTCTGAGCCATCTCGAGCCAGTGACGGCGCTGCTCGCGCGGCTGGAAGACGGCCGTGATGCGCACGCCGGCCTGCTGCGAGATCGCCTCGATCAGTTCGCGGCTCACGGGCTGGCCCAGCACCAGCGTGGCCGGCACCGGCACGTCGATGTAGTGCTGCGCGATGAAGGCCTCGAGCACCTGCACCTCGATCGGATCGCCGACCGAGGATTCGTCGTCCAGCTCGCCCTCATGGATCTGGGCCGCGTCCTCCACGTGCACCGGGAAATAGGCGCGATCGCCCAGGTGCCGGCCGCCGCGCACCATCGCGAGGTTCACGCAGGCCTTGCCGCCCTGCACCTTGACCGCGAGGATATCGACGTCCTTGTCGGAAGCGATCTCGATCGACTGCTGATGGAGCACGCGCGAGATCGCCGACATCTGGTTGCGCAACTCGGCCGCCTGCTCGAATTCGAGCTTCTCGGCATGCGTGGTCATGCGCTGCTCGAGCTTCGAGAGCACGCCCTGGGTGTCGCCCATCAGGAAGGCCTCGGCGCTGACCACGTCCTGCGCATAGGCCTCGGGCCCGATGTAGCCCACGCAGGGTCCGCTGCAGCGCTTGATCTGATAGAGCAGGCAGGGCCGGGTGCGGTTGGCATAGACCGTGTCCTCGCAGGTCCGCAGCTTGAAGACTTTCTGAAGCAGCTGGATCGACTCCTTGACCGCCCAGGCGCTGGGGTACGGGCCGAAGAAGCGGTGCTTGCGATCGGTCGCGCCGCGGTAATAGGCCAGGCGCGGAAAGGCATGCGCCGCGATCTTCAGGTAGGGGTAGCTCTTGTCGTCGCGGAACAGGATGTTGTAGCGCGGCTTGAGCGTCTTGATCAGGTTGTTCTCGAGCAGCAGCGCCTCGGCCTCGGAGCGCACCACGGTGGTCTCCATGCGCACGATCTTGGAGATCATGTGGCCGATGCGGGTACCGCCGTGGCTCTTCTGAAAATAGTTGGCGACCCGCTTCTTCAGGTTGCGGGCCTTGCCCACATAGAGCACGGCGCCGGCCGCGTCGAAATAGCGGTAGACACCGGGCAACTGCGGCAGGGCCGCGACTTCGCTGAGGAGTTGATCGGAGTGCACGTCGGACATGGCGGCTATTGTGGCTTGCAGGAAGAACCCGCATCGATCCACCCGGCCATGAGGGTCGAGGTGCGGGTCTATGGCTACGCCACAGGCGCGTTCAGGTCGCGCAACATCGCTCGCGAGCTGCACGACGATGCGGGGGCTGGGTACCCAACTTACCCGCCCGCGGCACGATCTGCGCCTTCCGCGCCCCAGAAAACGCTGAGCTGGAAGACACCGGCCGAAACCCTGGGCGAGTCTCTAGAACCGGTTCAGCGACCCAGGAAGTCGGGGGTGATCAGTTCGGACCGCAGACCAAATCCTGCAGGTCCACAATGTACATTTGGCGCTGAGATTCGTGCACGGAGTCGATGCATGCCCGCGTGCCTTCGCGGCTCCAGCGCGGGTGCAGATCGCAACGATTTTCCTTGCCAAGATCCGGCGTCGCGTAGAAGCGACCCAAGTCGTGCCGCACCTGTCGCACGGTGTCGAACATGATCAGAGTCCGTTCATGCGTCACCGGATCCGGGTAGGTGTCGCTCAGCAGCCACCGCTTGTCGACGGGCGCAAATGTCATGTGCCCGTTCTCGGACAGCGTCCGATCGCCGATCACCTCGACCTTTCCTCCATCAGCGTCGCTGTACAAGTGATAGTGGATGCGGCCTGCATGCGGGCTCCACGCGATGATGTGCGTCTCATCCCTCCACAGCGGATGGGATATCTGCCACTCTGACTTTTCGTAGTCGAAAGTGCCCGCTGCGGCGGGATCGAAGGCCTCTGCGAGCTGCGGCAGCGGATGGTCCGAGCACTCGAGAAGACGCAGTCCCGTGCCATCGGGATTCATCGTGATGAGCCGATGCAGAAAACAGGTCTCGTCTTCCACGCGTTCGGTCCAGCGATGCAGCAGGAGCACGCGCGACGAACTCGGGTTGATCTCGATGTGGCTGACCCAATGGATCGCCTTGTCCATCGACCGGCAAGGATTGAACTCGCGCAGGTCGCGGTAACTCAGGATCAACCGGTGGCGGCCCGAGGCGATGTCCATCCAGTGAATGCCATCGTCTGAGGGGGCGGGCGCGAAGCTGCGCGCCGTCGACGAATCCGGGTAGCCGATGGTGGGATGCGTAATTTGAAGGCGGCCGTAGTCCACGCACAGGGCATAGCGACTGTCCGGAGACACGACGTAGATCGGCAGCGGAAGTTGCCGTTGCTGGCGAGTGTCCAGGTCATGGATGGTCGCGCCGAGGCCTGGGTAGAACGAAGCAAGGTCGTCGGTGCGGGAGTTGTAGATGAGCGCGCGCTGCGGCAAGCCGTCCAGCCATTGAAGCTGACTCCCCATCTGCCAGTTCCAGGCCTGGGTCTTGGCGACCGCGTGAAAGTGATCCCCATCGGCCAGATCGAACCATCCGATTTCGGCAATGGCTTTGGCGTCCAGGGGCGCAGTCATCACCGGCACCCGCTGGGCCAGAAGATGCCGGCCGGTACGGTCCCAGGGAGTCTTGTTGTAGTAGCCGAAGAAATGATGATGAGGTCCCGCACCGACGCGGCGCAAGGGGCAGGGTGTGTCAATGCTCATGGCTCAATGGATGATCTGCTGCAGGAAGCGCTGCGCGCGAGGTGTGATCGATCCCGAGAAGAAG
The DNA here is from genome assembly GCF_051216515.1 of Variovorax frigidus. Classification (NCBI taxonomy): domain Bacteria; kingdom Pseudomonadati; phylum Pseudomonadota; class Betaproteobacteria; order Burkholderiales; family Comamonadaceae; genus Variovorax; species Variovorax frigidus. The sequence goes on along the minus strand of NZ_JBPJZF010000003.1, from coordinate 18,097 downwards.
TTTTCGACCGAGGTGTTCTCGACGATCTCGCCCGATTCCATGAAGACGATCTGGTCTGCGGCGCGCCTGGCGAATCCCATCTCGTGGGTGACGACGACGCTCGTCATACCGCCTTCGCTGAGGTCCGTCATCACGTCGAGCACTTCCTTGATCATTTCGGGGTCCAGCGCCGATGTCGGCTCGTCGTAGAGCATCAGCCGGGGTTTCATCGCCAGCGCACGGGCAATGGCGACGCGCTGTTGCTGGCCACCGGAGAGATCGTCCGGATATGCCTGCGCCTTGTCGGGGATGCGAACCTTCTCCAGCAGTGCCAGAGCTTCGTGCCGCGCCTCCATCGGATCCATGCGCAGTATTCGAACGGGCGCCAGCATGATGTTCTCCAACACGTTCAGGTGCGGGAACAGCTCGAAGTTCTGGAACACCATGCCCATCTGTCTGCGGGTCAGGTAGGCCTTGGATCGATCACGCCCGACCTCCTGGCCGTTGAAGACGATCGAGCCGCCATCGACCGTTTCGAGCAGGTTGATGCAGCGTAGCAGCGTGGACTTTCCCGAGCCCGAGGGCCCGACGATGACCACGGTTTTTCCCGCGGGAACGGTAAGCGAGCATTTTCTGACCGCGTGGTGCTCGCCGTAGAACTTGTCGATGCCTGACATGCGGAGCAACTCGCCGGCGCTGAGGGATGGAGATGTGGTTTTCATCTTGTGGAGGTTCGAATCGTCGTGGCGCCGAGAAGGCGCTGGGTCAGCGTCGGATGGCCTGCCGCGCGGCGCGTGCGCGGATTCATCGCGCGCTCGACGACGGCCTGGACACCCATGAAGACGGTGGTCATGGCAAGGTAGTAGAGGCCCGCTGCGGCGAGTGCTTCGAAATACTTGAAATTGGCGCTCGCAGTCTGGTTGGCGACCAGCAACAGTTCTTCCACGGCGATCACCGAGACCAGGGCGCTGAGCTTGAGCATGCCGATCATCTGGTTGCCCAGCGGCGGCAGGATCACCTTGAGGGCTTGCGGGATCACCACATAGCGCATCACCTCCCAGTCGCGCATGCCGAGCGAAAGGCCGGCCGTGCGCTGGCCCTTCTTCACGGCGAGCAACCCCGAGCGCACGACTTCGGCCATGTAGGCCCCTTCATTGAGAGAAAGCGCAAGCACCGCGCTTGCGAAGCCTGTCAGCGTGATGCCGAAGGTCGGCAGCACATTGAAGATGAAGATGATCTGAAAGAGTACCGGCGTTCCCCGGAACAACCAGAGATAGGCGATGGTGCTTCCCCGCAGCAGGCGAGAGCGCGAGTCTTGCAACAGCGCCAGCAGGAGGCCGATGGCCAGGCCGCAGAACAGCGAGGTCACCGTCAGCAGCAGGGTCACACCAGCGCCTTTGGCGAAGGGCGCCGAGAAGACGTACTGGAAGACCAGTTCGAGCGAGAGCGTCATATCGTCCTACTCGAAGATGGCCATCGTCGTGGGAAATCCCCACTTCTGCATCAGGCGTTTGTAAGTTCCGTCTCTCACTGTCGCCTTGAGTGCATCTTCGACCGCGCGATGCATGTCGGCGTCGCCCTTGCGCACGGCGTAGCCCATCTGCGTACTGGCCTCGAATGTCCTGCCGACGACCGCGTAGACATCGGGCAGTTCGCTCAGCGCCTTGACCGCGCCAGGAGTGGAGTCGAAGAGGGCATCCGCGCGGCCTTGGCGAACGGTCAGCAGCGAGTCCTGGGCTGTTGGAAACGTCATGACCGTGACACCTTCCTTGCCCGCGGCCTTGCAGCGTGCGTCGTCGGCCCGGGCATAGGATTCCTGGATTCCACCGAGCGTGACGGCGACCTTCCTGCCGCACAACGAATCGTCGCGCCCAGTGATCCTCCTGGGGTTCTCCTTTGCGACCACGACCTCGGTGCCTATGCGCAAGTAGGGGATGAAGTCGACCTCCTTCGCGCGCGCTTCGTTCATGTACATCGCGGCATTGATGAAGTCCACGCGCCCTCCCTGGAGCGCGGGAATGACGCCCTTGAACTCGATGCTCAGGGGTTGCGCCGCAGCGCCCATGCGCCTGGCAAGTTCGTTGCCCATGTCGATATCGAAACCGACGAGCGCGCCGTCGCGCATGAATGCAAAGGGCGCGAAAGTTCCCGCCACGGCATAGGTCAGCTTGCCGTGCGCGACGAGGTGCGAGGGTTTCCGGACTTCCTGTGCCAGCACGCCGTTCGAACAAGTGAGCCACAGAATGAGAAGCGCGAGGATTCTGAACATGCGAGTGCTCCTTGAAGTGGAAATCATGCGGACAGCGCGATCACTTCGATCGCGACCCTTGCGCCAGAGACGGAAAAACCCGAGGCCAGGACGACCGAACGTGCGGGCGGCGTCGGGAAGTGGACGCGCCAGACCTCGTCGAACATCGCGAAATCGCTCAGGTCTGTCAGGAAGACCTGTGCCTTGGCGACGTGCCTCAGGTCGCTGCCGACCTCGCGCAGTGCGGCGTCGAGCCGCGCCAGGACCCATTCCGTCTGGAGCTTGATGGCGGAGGAGTAGTGCGGATATGCCGTGTGGACCTCGCATTCGAGAGGCAGCGCGCCAGTGTCGAAGCCGGCGCAGATGCCAGCGGAGAAAACCAGATCGCCGCAGCCGATCGCCTCGGGGCCGCGCGGGCCGCTTTGCGGCGGAAGTCGCACTTGGCCGCCGGTGTAGGCGGTCAGATCGATCTCGATCAATGTGCCGGTCACCAGCAGCGAGCTGATCCCCGGAACGCCAAGCGCCGGCAAGTGGGTCGAAGACTCGAACGCCTCGTGCCAGGCCGGCAGGAACTCCGCTTCCTGCCGGGTGTCGAGAAGCAGCGCCTGCCCCTTGACCACGTCGGCGCGCGTGGCACCAGCTGCGGCCAGCGAGCGCGTCATGTTGCCGATGGTGTAGGCGGTCTGCCGGCCCATGTCGGACTGGCCCTGCGGTCCCTGGGCCTGGGGCGGTACGCCGGCAACCGCGTTGTGCGCGAGCTGGCCTGACGTGAAGACGAAGTCGCCTGCGCGGACCGCCTCGATCTTCTTTGTCAACGGGCGCGGGGCGTCGGATACCGCCGGCTCAATGCGAAGGCCGCTGTCGGCGGCCAACGCGATGAAGGCGATTTCCAACCGCGCGCCTGGCACCAGCAGACCGGCCGCGCCGACCGTGGTGCGCGTGGGCGGACTCGTGAAATAGCGATTCCACACCCGATCGAAGCCCAGAAAGTCCGCCCCGTCCAACAGGAAGACGTGGGCCTTGAAGACCAACTCGAGCCCGCTGCCGGCGCTCTCGAGCGTGCGAGAGAGGGAGCGCAGGATGTAATCCGTCTGCAACTCGGCGGCGGACTCGAAGTAGGGAAAATGCTCGTTGGTGCTGGCTTCCGCGGGGATGCCGGTCTTCCAGTCCGTAGCCATCCTGGCAGATGTGAAGATATAGGGGCCGGCGCGCACAGCCTCGGCCTGCCAGATGGGAGCGGCAGGTTCGTGGCTTCGAATGGGTGCGAATTGGCGATTCTGCGGAAAGCTCATGAGAGTCCTTGAAGTTGAAAAAGGCGTCAGCGCAACTGCATGACGTCGGGAAAGAGCCGTTGGATCCAATGGCCGATGGACAGGAGCTGGCGGTCGGTATGGCGGGCGCCGACCAACTGCACGGACAGCGGCATGCCGCCGGGGCCAGACCCCAAAGGCAGGGAGAGGCAAGGCAGGCCAAGCAGCGACCAACTCAAGTTGAAGCTCGCGTCGCCGGTGGAGTGCAACCCCTTCGGCGCCTCGCCCGCAGTCGCCAGGGTCAGCAGCACATCCTGTTCGGCGAGCAGCGCGTCCACCCGTCGGCCGAGTTGTGCGGCGCATTGCTTGGCGCGCAGGTAGCTGTCTTCGTCGACGTTTCGTCCCTTTTCGATTTCCTCCAGCAGCGGTTGGCCCAACCGCTCATGGAATGCTCGCCACTCCGGCATGAGGGAACGCCCCATCTCGTAGCCTGAAAGAGTCCGGTGCCAAGCCAGCGAGTGCTCGAAACCTGCAGGTGGCGCCGCGAACTCGGCCCGCGCGCCCGCGTGGCTGCAACGCGCGGCCACGCGTTCCAGCATGTCCAGCGCCACGGGCTGCGCGCGATCGGCAAACGGACCGGGAAAGACGCCGATACGCGGCTTCGCGATCGCGTCGGGCAGCGGCGTGGACATCGTGGCACCGCGCAGCGCGTCGAAGAACAGCGCAGCGTCGCAGGCGGTCTGCGCGAAGATGCCCACCGTATCCAATGACCAGGCATAGCCTTTGGTGCCTGCCGTCGAGATCGACGCGAAACTCGGCTTGAAGCCGACAGCGCCGCAGAATGCCGCGGGACGAATGATGGAGCCACCGGTCTGGGTGCCGGTGGCGAGAGGCACTTGGCCGTCGGCCACCACGGCCGCAGACCCGGCCGACGAGCCTCCGGGCGTGTGCAGCTTGTTGTTCGGATTGGTGGTTGCGCAAGGGCGTGTCGCTCCGAACTCCACCGTCGCGGTCTTGCCCAGGATGACGGCCCCGGCCGAGCGGGCCAGCGCGACGCACGCCGAGTCCATGACCGGCCGATGGCCGGCGTACGCAGGCGAGCCGTAGCCCGTCGGCAAGGTGGCCGTATCGGACAAATCCTTGATGCCGATGGGCACGCCGTGCAGGATGCCTCGGCGCGGCCCCCGATCGCACTCGCGCGCTTCCCTCAATGCTTCTTCAGCCCCCAACCACGCCCAGGCATGGAGTTCGTCTTCGCGGGCCTGGGCATGGTCGAGGCGACTGCTCACCAGTCGCTCGGAACTCAGCTTTCCACTTTCGATTTGGTGGGCACATTCGCGAGCGCCGAGGGTTTTGGGCTTGAGCATGCGCAAAGTCTAGGTTTGCGAACCCATACCCGCAAATGTAATTTTGACACATGACTATTCATCGTTGGTATACATTGCGCGCACCCGCTACAGCAGCCCTTTGTCTGTCCAACTTGCCCCAGTCGCCATGACCCGTCCCCTCAACGCCCGCCAGATCGAGGCCTTCCGAGCTGTCATGCTCAGCGGCACGACCACCGCCGCTGCGCAGCTCCTACACACAACGCAACCCGGCATCAGCCGACTGCTGGCGCAATTTCAATCCTCAAGCGGCGTCAAGCTCTTCGAGATCCAGCGCGGCCGGTTGCTCGCCACCGCCGAGGCCAAGGAACTCTTCGGAGCCGTTCAACGCCACTACCTGGGCCTGGAAAAGATCGAACAGACCATCGCCTCGCTGAAACACTCGGGAGTTGGACTCCTGCGTGTCGCCTGCACACCCGTGCTGGGCCTGGCGGTCATGCCCGCCGTCATCCGCATCTTCAAACAGGACTTTCCCCGTGTACGCATCACCCTCCACACCATCGGTACGCACTTGATGCGCGACGGTCTACTCAACGGCCTGTATGACCTGGCGCTTTCGACCAGCGATATTCGTGCCACGGGGCTCGACCCGATCCTGGTGCATCAGGACCGCTCGGTCTGCGTCATGCACAAGCAGCATCCGCTGTCGGGAAAGAGCAGCGTGCACGTACGTGACCTGGCGGCTTACCCGCTGCTGACTCACCACTCGGATGACGCGCAACATCAGATGCTGCAGCAGGCGCTGGATCGGCATGGAGTGACACCGCCATCGATCGTCGAAACCAGCTACTCCGCGACCATCTGCACTCTGGCGGCCGCCGACGTCGGCGTCGGCGTGGTCAGTACCTACGCGGCGTCGTTGTTCTCCGGCCTGGTGCACATGGCGCCTTTTGTGCCCGGAATCACGGTCAAGACCCATATGGCGTACGCTCCGCATGTCGCGCGATCGAGCCTTACCGGTGCATTCGTCGAGCGTCTGCGTGCCCATTTCGATGCGCTTACGCCCTGAGAGCGATCACCCATTGGCGCGATGAAGTTCCAAGCCTTTCTTCTTTCCCTTTTTGTTTCCAAGCTGGCGGATCAGATCCTGCTGTTCCTGGTGCCGCTCGTCGTGTTCCAGGTCACCCAGGACGTGGCTTGGTCGGGCTATGCGTTCGCGGCCGAGACTTTCCCGAGGTTCCTGTCGTTCCCCGTTTGTGGCGCCCTGTGCGACAGGGTGTCCCCACTCAAGTTGCTCCGCGCGAGCCAAGTGGTTCGTGCGCTGGTCTGCGCGCTGGGTGTTCTGGGCAACGAGTGGCTCGGCGGCATCGGGTGGCTGGTGGCACTATCGGCGGTCTGCGGCGTGCTGACGACCCAAGGAATGATGGCGAGAGAGGTCATGCTGCCCCAGATCGCCGATGGCCGCGGGTTCGACAAGGTCCTGATCTACGCACAAACCGCGGACCAGGCGGGCATGGTGCTGGGTCCCTTGCTGGCGGCGCTTCTTTTTGCCCACTGGCCGTGGCAGGCGGCGGTGGGAGTCGCCGCCGCGCTGTTTTTGCTGGCCGATGGCGCCACCGCATTCTGGCGGCGCAACAACCCTGTGCAATTGCACGAACCGCAACCGCAACCAGGGAATTTCATGCGGCCGCTGAACACGGCGCTGGGCCATGTGCTGCGCCTACCGGGCCTAAAGCAGCTGGTCGTCCTGGCCATCGGAGTGAACCTGATCGTCGGGGCCACACTGGCGTCTTCTGCCGCGCTGGTCACCGGCCTCTACCAGCGCTCCGCGACGTACTACGCCGGACTGCAGACCTTCGGCGCGGTCGCCACCATCGTCATTCTCCTGGGGATCGTTCGTGGCTCGCTCGGTTTGAGGAAGATGGGGCTGATTTCCTATCTCCTGATCTTCTGCGGCGGCATGCTGATGGCGGTCAGCGCTCATCATGTGGCGTATGCGATCGGCTTTGTCGCCGTCATCGGCTTTGACAAGATGTTCAGCATCTACATCCGGGTCGGCAGACAACAGATCATTCCGGTAGGGGACTACGGCAAGACTACCGGCGTGATCGTGTTGCTGAACAACCTCGCTCAACCGGTGGCGGGTTTGCTCGTCGGCGCCTTCGCCGGCGTCGCCGAGCTCGGAGGGCTGCTTCTGGCGCTGTCTTTGCTGATGGGGGCACTTGGCATCGCCGCAGGAATGACGGGTCCACCCATGAACTAGGTGTTTGATCCCAGGCTTGATGGCGTTCCATACCCGCGTCGTCCCAGCATTCCCCGCAGTGGCTCATGCTGCAGATGATGTTCTGGCTCCTCAGCAATTGCTGGAACTCATCGCTGGTGTACTGGGCGGAGGTGGGGTCGCTGAGCTTGAAGCTCTCCCAAATGCTGCGCGTTGATCTGCTGGGCTCGCTTGTTCCACGACAACCGCGCCTAAAGGCGAAATGCCACGACGCAACAACCTCTGGTCGTTCTATCCGGACATCGCTCGGAAACCAGCCTTTCGCGAACACGGTTCACAGGAGGGTTCTCGTGCCCCAACGATTGGGCGCATGGCGAGCTTTTTCGGAATCACACGGTGTCGATGCCGATCCGACGGGCCTCGGCCTGGAGGACGAGTCGGTGGATACGGTCGGCCGGCAGGTTGACGAGCAGTTCCACGTGCCGGCGGATGGCATGCAGCACATGAACGAATGCGTGCGGGTCTTCCTGAAGCATTGCGCCTCGCGGATCGGGATAGGACCACAGGGCCGTCGCGGGACGGCCCGGCCAGATGGGGCAGGTCTCGCCTGCGGTCTCGTCGCACACGGTGACGATCAAGTCCATCGGGGGCGCGTCGTCTGTCGCGAACTCGTCCCATGCTTTGCTGCGCAGACCAGCGGTCTGCATGCCGGCGTCCTCGAGGGTCTGGACGGTTCGGGCATCGGGCCGGCCATCCGGACTCGGTCGACTCCCCGCCGAATAGGCCTGGAAACGGCCCTTGCCCAGTTCGTTGAGCAAGGCGGCGGCCATCACGCCACGAACGGCATCGTCGTTGCAGATGAACAGAACTCGGGTCGGGCGATCGGCTTGCATGCGGTCCTCGAAACGTTTGATGACCCGCCATTTCCTCCAAGCCGGATGACCGTGTCGTGACAACCGCTCACGACAAGGACATGCGCTCCACTTGGTAGGACAGATCGAAAAGCTTGGCCTTGCCGGCGTAGTAGCGATCGATCCGCCACTGGGCCAATATGGCGGTCGCGAGGTCGAAGGACTGGAGGTCGAGCCGATAGAGGCTGGACAGATCGAAGGGCGTCTCCGACTCCAGTGCGAGGACGAGTTTCGACAGGGTCTGGGCCACTTCGGTCGAGGGATCGGCTTCGATGAGCCGGCGCACTTGCTTGATCGCATTCATTTCTGATTTCTCCAGTGGAAGAAAGAACCCACGCCAGCGTCACACCTATGTCTTGAACTAAAGTTCAAATCTACACCCGCGATCGCTTCTCGGGGCCTGGGGTGCGACACAAGCAGATGACGGATGTCATTCTTTCATCCTAGGGTTTCCACGGAACGAGTCCCCACAGTTCGGTCGGTCATGGCAGACACGAAGACCACGCCTCCTGCAAGGCGCCCACATCCATGCGACACACGTTCATGCATCGCCAGTACCGCGTCGACGTCCAGGTCGAGCCGCGCGGCGCCGCATGGGTGGGAAGCTTCGCGACCGGGGACGACGGCGTCAGCGGCGCGGGCCCGATCTGTGAGTCGCCTACGGCGGCCTTGACGCGGGCCTGCGAACACGCCCGATCAACCCTCGACGCGTATCTCGCCTCGCGCCTGCCCGTGGGGTGACGCACGCCACCGCGCAGCGGCATGCCATGCCAGTCCGCAACCTGCTGGCGGGTCATCTCCTCGATCCAACGCCCCAGGCCGGCTGGGTCAGGAGAAGCGCCTGCAGCAGCGCGTAGGCGGTCAGTATTGGCCTGTGACCAAACGATGCGGGCGCCATTGTCAGAACCGGTACACGTAGCCGACGCGCACGGTCGCCGAGCTTGACCGGTCGACCAGCGGACTGTTCTTGATGCCACTGCCCAGCGTGGTGGCGCTCAAGTCGACGAACACGTTTTGCTTTGGTGCGATGTCATACCCCACGCGCACCCCGAGCTCGAAATTTACAGCGGACCGGCCTTCGTAGAAGGCTCGGTCGGCCGTCACTTCGGTGGAACTCACGCCGTAGTAGTAATTGACGTACTTTTTGTCCATCCAGTTCGCGGCAATGCGAGGCGTGATGTCGAAGGCGCCGGACTTGAGGCGGCGATCCAGCTGCAACTTGAATTTGGTTCCCTTGCTGTTGCCAGAGCCGTCGGCCAGGAATTCAGCGGACAGGTTCCCGAAGTCGTTGCGCCATGTCGCCGCCCCACCGAGCCAGAAGCTGGCCTTGCGCTCATCCATGCCGGCGAGGAAGGGAGAATCGTCGGATTTGTAACCCTCGTCCACGTAGCGTGCGCGCAGCCGGAATGAGACCGGGCCCGCGGAGGGCAACTTCACGTCCAGGGTTGGGCCCACGAGATTGACGTATTTGTTCTCGTACAAAATCAGCGGGATGCCTTGTGCCTTGTCGTCGAACTCGCGGTAGGGTTTGCGCTCGAAGCCCAAGCCGACGCCCAAACCCCACTGCGATCGACCGTCGCTCCAATCGTCAGTAGCTCCGAAGGTCGGTTGGGCCCAGGCAGCGGGTGCCATCATGGCGCCGAGCGCGGTTCCTATAAGCAGGGCGCGTCCACGCGTGCGGGCACGGTCGCTGACAGGGGTACGGGTTTCATTCATCTTTGAAGTCCTCAGGGTTGAAAAGAATCTGGTTCGGCAGCGGAGGCCGCCTCTGTGTCTGGCGGGGAGTCACCGTTGTTCGCGAGGTTCTGTCGGCGCTGCAGATAGGCGTCGCGCACGAAGGGGTAGCGGTCCAGCGCGATGTCATCGAGCATCGAAGTCACTGGTAGCAAGGTGGAGCGTGTATGGACGAACTGCAGCGGCATGGCGGCGACGCCCAGGGTCGGCGAGGTGACGAAGTCCACTGGCACGGTGACTGATTCGCGCACCGACGATGGACCGAGCAGCGGCCAGACCACGTAGGCGCCGGAGTCGAAGCCCCAGTGCCCGAACGTCTGCCCGAAGTCCTCGGCATGGCGCGGCAGGCCGAGCGGCGGCGCCACGTCGAAGATGCCGAGCACGCCCACGGTGGTATCGGTGGCCACGCGCGCGGCATCCGACAACCCATCGACCGGGCGGCCCTATAGCACGAGATTCAGCCTCGGTTTGCGACAGCGACGAGTTCGCGTTGATGTACCTGGCCACAACGAGGATCGACAGCGCCACGTGCCAGGAATCACTTCGCGCCTGCATCGCAACGCGCTTGCTCTCGCCGGCCAGCGCCGCTTCGGCATCGAACTCGCCGCAGCTCGTCTGCGAAAAGCGCGACTCCGGGGTTGTGCCCGGGGTTGTGCTCATGGGGATGCTGGTGCACGACGCGAGAAGAAGCGTCAGATGAATCGCGATGAGGGAATATTCGAGGCGGACGGGCACGGCAGCTCCAGTTCGATGCAAGCTCGGACGACATGTCCTTCGTTGGCAGAACTGGATGCTGATCCGTGGCCTTTAACAACTCTTTAGGCGTTTTAGGATTTGATTAATCGTTTGAATCATGGTCGCGGCGATTTGAAATAAACCCGGCCTCAGGAAGACGTGGAGCACGCATACTTCCGAATGGATCCGAAGGTCTTAACAAGAAATTAATCGCACACCGGCAAGATCGCTCCTACCGTCATTCCACACCGACAACAGCGACGCCGCACCAATGCATCTCCTCCTGGTTGAAGACGACACCATGCTCGCCGAGGCGATCTGCGACGGCGCACGTCAGAGTGCCTGGACGATCGATCACGTCGGTGACGCTGCAGGTGCCAGGCTTGCGCTGGTCGACCACGCCTATTCCGCGGTCCTTCTCGACATAGGTTTGCCCGGCGAGTCGGGCTTGACCGTGCTGCGCTCGCTGCGTAGCCGCTACGACCCAACGCCGGTACTCATGCTCACCGCGCGCGGCCAGTTGAGTGAGCGCATTCTTGGGCTCGATGCTGGAGCGGATGACTACCTGGTGAAGCCGTTCCAGTTCGATGAACTGTGGGCGCGCGTTCGAGCGGTGATCCGACGCAGCCAAGGGCGTGTGATTCCTGTCTTCACCCATGGCGATATCAAGCTCGATCGCGGCAAGCGTGTGGTCACACGCGGTGGTGTCGAGGTGCCTTTGAGTGCGCACGAATACCGTACGCTTCTGGCGCTTCTTGAGCGTCCGGGCCACGTTGTCACGCGGGATCATTTGCAGGATGTGGTCTACGGCACGGCCAGTACCATTGAAAGCAACACCATCGCCGTCTTCATCCACCAGCTACGCCGCAAGCTCGGCGAGGATCTCATCCGTACCGTCCACGGTCATGGCTACGTGATCGGACAGGCCCAGATATGAAGTCGCTGCAGAGGCGGATGCTCGTCGTGCTCGGCGCGACCATCGCGCTGTGCTGGGCAGTGGCGCTCGTCGTACTGTTCACTTACGTGCAGTACAACCAGACCAGCATCTGGGACGACAAGCTCGAGTCGATCGCTACCCGGGTGCTGCTCGCCATCCCGTCACGGTCAGATCTTCCAAAAGCACGGGTTGAAGGCCTGAAGCTTCGCTCGGATGCACTGCCAAAGAGCGAACAGCTTGTGTTTCAAATCTGGGTCGACCGCAGCAGGCTTTCGGTCGGCACGCCGGGCGCACCGGCGACACCGCTGCGGCCGGACTTCGCGGAGGGCATTGCCACCACGGTCATTGACGGAGAGCGCTGGCGCGTTTATTCCGTTTCGGACAGCACCGGCCGCATTTATGTGCAGGTGGGGAACCTGCAACGTGTCGTTGACGGCGACCTGCAGTCCAAGGCGTTGATCGCATTGGCCCTCAACACTGTGCTGCTAGCTCTGGTGGGGGGGCTGATGTGGTTTGCGGTTCGACGCTCGCTCAAGCCGGTGACGGCGATGCAGGCGACTCTTCGCGAGCGCGAAAAATTTGACCTCACGCCTGTGCCGATGGCAGACCTTCCGTCGGAGCTGAGACCGCTGATCGCGTCGTTCAATCATCTGCTCGACCAGCTCGACAAAGCGGTCGAAGGGGAGCGGCGCTTCATCGGCGATGCGGCGCATGAGCTGCGCACGCCGCTGTCGGCGCTACAGGCGCAGGCACAGGTCGCGATCCAGGCAACCACGGCCGCCGAGAAAAATGCGGCGCTGGCCAAGCTGATGCTCGTGGTGGAGCGCAGCGTTCGCTTGTCGGAACAGATGCTCGATCTCGCACGGCTCAACGCCGGAGCGATCGCAAGGCACCATGTGCCCGTCGACCTGAGCGAACTCGTTCTGTATGTCGCACGCGAATTCGAGGTCCATGCAAAGCAGCAGGACCGCTCTATCTTTCTGGCGATTGAATCCGGCTGGATCGACTGCGACATCGACGAGATCGGCATCCTGCTGCGCAATCTGGTAGACAACAGCCTGCGGCACACGCCCGTAGGTGCCCGCATCCGCATCGCCTGCGGCACTACTTCGGAAGGCGGCCTGAAGCAGATATTCCTGGAAGTGGCGGACGATGGGCCGGGTGTTCCAGAAGCTGAGCGCGAAGCCATCTTCCAACGGTTTCATCGGGTAGTCGGGACCGGCTCGAGGGGCAGCGGAATCGGGCTGTCGCTGGTATCGAGCATTGTCGATCTCCATCGCGCCGTCATCCAAACCGGCGAAGGACTGGACGGTCGCGGCTTCAGCGTTCGGATCCTTTTCTCGGCTTCGGTCGGCGCCGCCTAGCGTTCACGATTTCAACTGCGCGAAGACGGCCACCGCAATCGCCTCAAGAACCAGCCTCTACAAGAGGCCCGGTGTGCATCTTCGTCGATAGCCCTCGTCTTGTTCGCATATGGAGCAATGCACCACCGGATAGCGGTACGTGGGTGTTCTTCGATCGGGGACCGACGGCGCGCAAGCGGAGTACCGGCTGCAGCTCGCCTATCCGTCGCTGGGGTATGAGGTGTCGCTACTGCCCAAAGTCGGTGTCGAGGAACGTGCTGACTTTGTGCTGAACACCTTGGCAGGCCGATAACCCGCCATCGCGCCAGAGATGCGCCAACACATGGCGATTAAGGCGTTTTTCACCGAGTGTGGATGCAAAATTTGCCGCACCAAATCCGCCTCAACCTCCAAAAGAGTTGCGGACCACCTCGTCGCCAAACGTCTAGTCCAGATAAGCCACCATTGACCACAGATTGGACCGGAATGACTCAAGATTTCGCCGCCCCGCCAGGATTCGCGCCCTACCCCGATCCCGTCGACGTTTTCGCGACGGCGTTGGACGAGCACGTCAAGGTGTTCCATCCTTTGCTCACGGTGCCCGCCGCACAGATCGACCCCGCGTGGACAGGGCAGTTCCACTTCGTTCTTCCCATCGAGCCTTACGACGGTGCGCTGGGTGAGGGAGGCCTTGCCTATTACGGCCCCCATTGCGGCGAAGCGTGGATCAAGTTCGTGCGGGAGGATTCGAAGTATCGATTCGCCGGAGACTGGCGCTATTTCGAGATCAACCGCGAGCGAGGCGACACGGAGGCGGAGCACTGGTACGACGTGATCAACAGAAGCTACATGGAGCACCGACGCGCCTGGCATGAAGACGGGCGGATGACCAAGGGTTTTCGCGATTCTTACTGGGTGAACCAGCTCGGAGGCCGCGCTACCGCAGGCAATTGGTCGAATGCACTCCGATCCGAGGCTGATGTGATCAGGTGGGGACGCAAGCCGCATCGGCTGATGGGACTGGAAGAGACCATCGACGGCGACACCTTCGTTCATCCGTTGAACGAGCAAGGGCAACCGTACCGCCTCGTGGGCATCTTGACCGGCTACCTCTATCGAGACCACGGCGCCGACAAGCTTCTGCTGTTCTACGACCCGTCATCGAGCAGCGTGCTGCTCATGCTGGACTTCAGCTGAGCGGCGTACGCACCGGGCTTGGTGAGCTCGATGACACCGAACAGGCATCGGTGCGCCAGCGCCGCGACCAGGTGCGGGCTGGTGCGACGGCGGCGGAAACCTCGCTGCGCTTCGGTCGAAGATAAAAGCTCGAGAGACTCGCCGACACGGATGCGCGATACGTCAAGCGCCCGTGCTTCTCTCAGGGCCGCCAATTGCGCCGCTCGGCAGGCGTCAACACCGCTTTCTGTGCATCGCTCAACGCACCGTCGCCCAACACCTGGATCGCACTGCGCGCGTCGTAGCCGACGGGCCGCATCCCCGCCCTTTCTTCACGGGGCGCCTCAGGCACAGGCTCATTGCCGAAGCCCAGCACGCGCACGGTGAACACCGACGGCAGGCTCTGGCGCGCCGCCACGCGTTCGCGCTGCAGCACCTCCTGCGCCGCGCCCGCGGCCTGCGCGGCGGCAGCGCTGGCGTTGCTCAGCGCGCCCACGTTCACCGCCGCGATCGTGGGGATGCCCACCGACTGGCCCTTGACCTGGATGTTGGCCGCGTTCACGACCTGCAAAGCCGCGAGGTTCACGTTGCCCGAGACGCGGATACCCGCCTCCCCTGCGTCGATGGTGCCCAACGGCGCGATCAGGTCGATGTCACCGGCCGGCACTTCCGGGATCGGCGCCAGCGTCGCGATGCCCGCGCCGGTGCTCGGCACCTCCGACGACAGCGTCACGTTGCCCCACTGGTCATACACGCGCTTGGGCGGCGTGTAGACCACGGTGGTCTTGGAGCCTCGACCCGCGTTGATGTCGCCTTCGGCCGACCAGCCCATGATCGAGCCACCGAAGGTGGTCATGATCCGGCTCTGGCCGAGCAGGATGCTTCCCAGCGAATAGATCGCGATGTCGCCCGCGCCCTGGGTCAGCACGCCCGAATCGGCGGGCGGCGCCTCGCCCTCGATGCCGTAGACCTGGCGGCCGCCCGGCGTGAGCAGTTGAATGTCGCCGCCGAACAGCGTGCGCACAAAGCCGCTGCGCGCAAAGGTGTTGCTGATGCCATCGACAACATTCGTGCGCATGCCGCGGAACATCGTGATGTCGCCGCGGTAGTCGATCAGTTTGCCATCCGCGGCGCTTTCGAGGAACAGCGCCGCGATGACGTTGCGCCCGCGCAGGTAGCTGCCGAAGCGCGCGCCGTCCGCATCGTTGTACTCGCGCCCGCCGGCCTGCAGCTCGGCGAAGTAGACCTGCCGCGCAAAGATGCGCTGCTGTTCGGCCGGCAGCGCATCGAAGAAGGCCCGTGCCTCGACCGGCGTGCCCTGGAAGCCATGGCCGTTGTCCTGGTCGACCAGCCACGCGAGCAGCTCGGCTTCATAGGTCTTGACGACCTTGCCCGGTTGGTCGGCCAGCGGCAGGCCGGCCTGGGCACGGTTGCCGGCATCGAGATAGCGTGCCAGGAGGCCGCTGTAATCGGGGCCGTTCGCGCCCACGCCGGCCAGCATCGCGATGCTCGCGCCGGGCCGGCTGTCGCCCGGCACCACCGGGCCCAGGCTGGCCACACCCGCGCGGTCTTCCATCTGGATGTGGCGGCCCGCGCTGACCTCCAGCGTGCCGGGGCCGACGACGCTGAAGTTGCTGTAGATGATGTCGCGCCCGGCCGAGACCATCGACACGTCGGTCGCATCGCTGTGCGCGAACAGGTTGCCCGAGGTTTCATAGGCGGTATCGAAAGCGCCACCCGTACGCACGGCTTGGCCGATGGGCGTGCCGCTGCCGACGATGTCGCGCCCGGCCATCATCCACACCGGCTGCCCAGCCTCGTAGTAGGTCTGGCCGGCGCGCGTCGGGTCGTTGGACTGGAATGCGTTGATGCGGCCCGTGGCCACGCCCACCAGGTCGCCGTTCACCGCATAGAAGCGCACGGGTTCGCTGCCGTGCTCGCTGCCCGCCGACACGGTGTTGGCGCCCAGCGCGAACAGCGGGCGTCCGGTCAGGACGCGGTTACCGGCGAGCGACAGGTTGCTCACCGCCGTGCCGTTCGCCAGCACGCCCTGGAAGGCCGGGCGGAAAGGCGTGGCCATTGCACCCTCGGCGGCACCCGACGGGCTGACGGCAAAACCACCGCCGTAGATCGAATCGCTGGCGAGAAATTCCAGTTGGCTGTTGGCCGACGGCGCCAGCACCAGCGCGCCGGCGCCCGCCTCCGTCGAGCGCGCCGTCGCCGCGCTGCCATAGTAGAGGCTGCCGCTGGCCGCGACCGCGCTCAGGATCGACGGGTAGACGTATGCCATGTCGGTCGCGGGAACGCCGATATTGGCCATCTGCGGCGTCAGGTCGCCGCCGGCCGAGAACAGGCGGATGGCGGTGTTCGGCGTCCACAGCGTGAACCAGCTTTCGCCGCTGCCTTTGGCCGTGCCGACGATGAAGGGCGTGGTGTTCTGCACCTCGGCGCGGCCCGCGTCGTTGGCCCCCATCACGACCAGGTCGCCACGCGTGTTCACGTTGTAGCTGGCATCGCCCGGCACGAGGACGATGCCGCCCTGCGCCGCGACCCGGTTGGCCGCGAACGGATCGACGGCCCGTGCTTCACGCACGGACTGCCCGCCTGTGGATTGCGCATAGCCCAGCGACTGGGTGCCCAGGGCACCGGCCTGCAACTGCACGTCGCCGCGCAGGTTGACGATGGCGCCATTGCGCACCGCGTTGGTCGAGATGGTGTCCATCGGATCGAGTGCGAAGGGGTTGAGCGCGCCGCCGATGCGCAGGCTCAGGTCGCCGCCGCCGGTGAGCGCCAGGCTGCCATCGGCCAGCACGCGGCCGGTGCCGCCCACGGCCAGCACCAGACCGTTGCTGCGCAGGTTGTCCACGCCGGTACGCACGGCCGCGCCGCGACTCGACACGATGCCCGCGTCGCCGCCCACATCCACGCGCAGGTCGCCACCACCCAGCGTGCCGTAGCCGGTGAAGCCGGCCAGCGTGTCGGTGACGCCGCGCGTCGCGTAGCTGCCGAAGTTGATCCACCAGGCCGTGGGCTGGTCGCTGCCCGCGCCAAGCGTGCTGCCACTGCCCTGGCGCCACAGCCAGTTGGCGGTGTCGGCATTGCTCACGCCCGTGTCGTACGAATTGGGACGACCCACGCCGGAGGAGGTGATGGGCTCCATCAGGTCGCCGGTCAGGTTGCCGCCGGCTGCGAGCGTCAGATTGCCGCCACCGGCCGGGTACCACGCGCGCGCCAGGCTGTCGGCCCCGCCATTCACGAATTTCTCGTAGGCTTGGCTGCGGTCGGCCAACACGGTGTCCGTGCCACCCAGGGAGCGCGGCAGGTTGTACGGATCGCCAGGCTGCGTCGCCTGCGACGACGCACCCGCCGTGTAGACGCCGAACAGCGAATTCATGCCCAGATTGCCGGCGGCGCGCAGGTCGAGATCCGCGGCGCCGGTACGCAGCACGCTGAAGCGGGTGCTGCCGGGAAGGTATTCGTACTCCACGCCGTGGGCGACGCAATGGCCGGGAGCGTCTTCGCACATGGTCGGCCAGCCGATGGCGTCGAGATCAATGGGCTGGCCGACCACGCTCAGATCGCCAAAGAAATCCAGCGAACCTTCTTCGGACCAGACCCAGCCACCGGGCAACGCCTTGCCGAACAGGCCGTAGTGGCTGTCGGCCATGCGCAGGTTGCCTGCTGCCGGCTGCTGTTGCAGGGTGCGCGGGTCGGCAGCACCGAGGTCGGCACCGGCCGCCAGCTGCAGCGACCACGATTGCGAGCCTTCCGGCAACATGGGGGCCACAGCCCACAGCCGCCCCTCCCCTGCGGGGCGCAGCTCGACCGACTTCGCGCCACCGGGCAGCTTGATGTCGGTGGCCGAGGGCAGCAGCGCGCCCACCGGCAAGGGGGTGTCGCCGTTCATCAGGTAGCGCCCGCCGGCCAAGACGACGCCCTTGGGCCAGGTCAGTGCAGCCAGCATGGCATTGGCCGGCAGGCGCGTGCCGGCGTCGAAGCGTGTGCCCTGGGGCAGCGTCACGTTCTCGCCGACGATGCTGCCGGCCGCGTGAATGACCTGGCCCGAGGCATCGCGCACGTTGGCCGACAGCACCGTGCCGCCCGGCAACTGCATCGCCGCCGCCAGTTCGCTGGACACGGGGATCACCGAACCCGCGCTGAAGGTGTGCGGCTGGATCGGCAGATCGAAGTTGAGGGCCGTGCCCCCCTCGAAGGCGGTGCCGTCCGCCAGCACGATG